>CAVSUK010000026.1:0-214873 GCA_963731095.1 uncultured Gaiellaceae bacterium | reverse complement strand
TGCCTCTTTCCGTGACTACATCGCTCGCCTGGTCGCTTCCCCAGCGAGAACGTAACTCAATCCTCGTTCCCCCGGATGGCTGGCAGCGTTCGGTAGTTGCGGGTAGGCGGGGTCAGCGGTCGCGCTCAGCGGTCGCGCGGATGCGCCGGCGGCGGGGTGGGCGGCAGCCTTGGGGTGAAGGGAGCTGCTGATGCGCCGCTCGATGCTGCTGGTGGTGACGGCTGTTGTGTTGGTCCTGGGTGCGTCTGCGGCGACGCCGGCGAGTTCGGTGCAGGGGCGCTGGGTGATCACCGATCTGGGCGGGGTGCCGGGCATGGTGTTCAGTCAGGCGGTCGCTGTCAACGAGCGCGGCCAGGTGATCGGGAACAGCTACCCCTGTGATGTCGCGCCCTACGGCGGATGTGCTTCGGCGCGGGCGTTCGTCTGGCAGAAGGGACGCGTGACCAGGCTCGGCACCCTCGGCGGGGTGTGGACCATAGCCCGTGATCTCAACGACAGCGGCCAGGTCGTCGGCTACAGCACTACCAGGGCCGGCAACAGTCGCGCCGTCCTGTGGCGCAACGGGGCCGTCACAGACCTCGGGACGCTCCCGGGCATGCGCGAGAGCGTGGCCTACGACATCAACGAGCGGGGACAGGCCGTCGGAGTGAGCTACAACGTCAACAGGGACTGCGGCTCGGTGTACGAAGCCGTGTGCGACGAGCACGCCTTCCTCTGGCAGCAGGGGAAGCTGACCGACCTCGGCACGCTCGGCGGCAAGAGCAGCGCGGCGGTCGCGATCAACGAGCGCGGCCAGGTGATCGGCTGGAGCAAGACACGCATCAAGGTCAAGTTCGACAGCGGGGAGGTGTGCTCAGGGCCGGACACAACCTCTTGGTGCGTCACTCCCCGGCATGCGTTCCTGTGGCAGAGAGGCAAGATGTCCGACCTCGGCACGCTCCCGTTCCACGCGATCGGCAGTTGGGCGGTTGCCATCAACGGACGCGCGCAGATCGTGGGCGTCTCGAGCTGGGCCAGCGGCGGAAACGGCTACGACGAACGGCCATTTCGCTGGCAGAACGGCAAGATGGTCGATCTCGGCACGCTGCAGAAGGCTCCGGGAGCGCTTCAACCCGGGATAGGCGGAGGCACCGTTCACTCGATCAACGAGCGCGGGGAGATCATCGGGGCAAGCGGGACCCTCGATGGCGCATCACTGCACGCGACTCTCTGGCAGAACCGGTCTCCGATCGACCTCGCCGCGCTCGGCCATCTGAACGGGGAAAGCGACACAAGCGCCATCAACGGCCGCGGCCAGATCATCGGCTCCAGCTCCAGCGAACCCACGCGATCCGACGAGTTCGGCTTCCTGGGTGATTCACACGGGTTCGTCTGGGAGAGCGGGAAGATGACGGTCCTGGGCGCTCTGCCCGGCGGGAAGAACACCCGCGCGGTCGCGATCAACGACCGCGGCCAGATCGTCGGGACGAGCACCACGGCGTCTGGCGAAACCCACGCTGTCCTATGGGAGCGCAACGGCTGAACCATCAACCACGATTGACGAACGGTTGCGGGCGGCGCTGAGCCGCCCGCAACCGTTCAGGAATCAGCCAAACTTTGCGATCAGGAGCACACGCCGTCCTGTGGACGCTGTGCCGCGGCACGCGACCCCGTTTCTGCCCGAGTGCTGACAGCACGAGTTCGGTAGTTGCGGGTAGCCGGGGTCAGCGGCGGCGCGGATGTGGCGCGGCACCTGACCGTCCCCCATCCGGGCTAGGTAGTTGCGGGTAGGCGGGATCAGCGGCGGCGCGGATGCGGCTGTCGTCGCTGCGGCGGACAGTTTGGGTGGAAGGAGGGGTCGCGATGAGACGCGTGACCAGGTGGGTGCTAGCTGCGGCGCTCGCAGCGTTCCTACTCCCTGCTGCGCCTGCTCTTGCGACGCCGGGTGACCTTGACGCGACCTTTGGAGTCGGGGGCAAGGTCTCGACCGACTTCGCGGGCGGGGAGGTCTACGCGCTTGTGCGCCAGCCAGACGGCAAGCTCGTCGCGGCTGGACTACCTGGCTTTACGCTTGTCCGCTACAACGCGGATGGGACGCTCGATACGTCCTTTGGCAGTGGCGGCAAGGTCTCGACCGACTTCGCGGGCGGGGAGGTCTACGCGCTTGTGCGCCAGCCAGACGGCAAGCTCGTCGCGGCTGGACGGGCTGGTGGGGCGGGCGGAACCGATTTTGCGCTAGTCCGCTACAACCCGGACGGGACGCTCGATCCTGCCTTTGGCAGTGGCGGCAAGGTCACGACGGACTTCGCTGGGAACAATGACTGGGCATGGGATCTTGTGCTCCAGCCGGACGGCAAGCTCGTTGCGGCGGGACGGACGGGTGTGTCCGTGAACGGGAGCATGGCCGAGGACTTCGCGCTTGTCCGCTACTACTCGGACGGGACCCTCGATCCGACCTTCGGAGCTGGTGGCAAAGTCACGACCGATTTCGCGGGCGGGTCTGAATTTGCGTACGCGCTCGTGCGCCAGCCGGACGGCAAGCTCGTAGCCGGCGGTCGCTGCAAGCTCGCTCGCTACAACCCGGACGGAACCCTCGACGCGAGCTTCGGCAGCGGCGGCAAGGTCACGACGCCGTTCAGCGGCTGCTACGAAACCCCGCTCGCGATCCAGACTGACGGGAAGCTCCTCACGACAGGCTACTGGCCGGGTTCCGGTGGCGGGGTCAATTTCGGCGTTGCTCGCCACAACTCGAACGGGACTCTGGACACCAGCTTCGGCAGTGGCGGCGCTGTCGCGAGCGACTTTGAAGTCCTCGGCCTCGTGATCCAACCCAACGGCAAGATCGTTACCGCCGGGACGGCGTGGGGTGCGAACATCGACTTCAATGTCGCCCGCTACGGCTCGGACGGGGCGCTGGACACGAGCTTCGGCAGCGGCGGCCAGGTCGTGGCCGACTTCGGAGGAGTCGACGTGGCCAACGCGTTGCTTCTCCAGCCCGACGGCAAGCTCATCGCCGCGGGCAGCACCACGGCGGGCCCGAACTTGGGATCCCCGACCGGCTTCGCCCTGGCCCGCATTCTGGGCGACGCGACCGCCCCTCCACCTGCTTCGTCCGCCTGCTCGTACGATCCCGCCACACTCGAGTTGCGCGTCGAGGCACCGAACGGGGCTCCGGAGACCGTGACCCCGAGCGTGCTCAGGGTGGTGCCCGGTGGCTTGATCTTGGTCGACGATGTGTGGTGCGGGGCGGCGGTGACGACGACCGACACGATCCATGTGACCTCTCCGGGGGCAGCCGAGTCGGCCTTCCGCCTCGTGGTCGACCTGCAGGGAGGCCCCTTCGCGCCAGGTGCGACCGACGAGCCCGGAATGTCTGACGAGATCGAGTTCGAGATCGATATGGGCGGGACCTTCCTCTCGCACGTCCTCGTGGTCGGCTCGGATGGAGATGACCACGTGGTCGTCGGCACCAACGGCGTCTTCCCGACCGGCGTCCCGTCGATCAACCTCAATGCGGCCGAGCCCGACGACGATGCGGATCTCCGAATCCTGATGAGCTCGCCGCTAGCAGAGATCCCGGTCATCGAACTGAGCGGCGGGGCGGGTGACGATCGACTCTCACTCGCTGGCGGCGAGGGCACGGGGCTGTACGCCTATCCGGCCATCGGGTACCTCTCCGGCGGACCTGGCGACGACGTCATCTACGGCGGCCGTGACTGGGCATCACTCGACGGGGGCGATGGCAACGACGTGCTCGTGGCGGGCCTGGACGGCTACGACACGCTAGTGGGCGGCCCGGGCGACGACCAGTTGATCGGCAACGACCAGTCCAACTCCCTCGATGGTGGGCCCGGGGACGACACCCTTGACGGCGGCCATGGTGCGGATGTCCTTGTTGGCGGCACCGGCTTCGACGCCGTCGACTACAGCCTGCGCTCAAACCCGGTTGTGGCAGACGCCGACGGGCAGCAAGGCGACGACGGCGAAGCGGGCGAGGCAGACACCATCACTGCCGACGTCGAGGATATTTCGGGCGGCGCCGGAAACGACGTCCTCGCAGGCAACCCACTCAGCAACTTCTTCTGGGGGCTGGCGGGAGACGACACAATCGTCGTAAGTGGAGACGGGGTGACCGACTACGTTTCTTGCGGAACCGGGACGGACACGGTTACCGCCGACACCGTCGACGAGATCGCGACCGACTGCGAGAACGTGACACGAGTCGGTGGTGGCGGCGGCGGCGGCGGCGGTGGTGGTGGCGGCAGCGGTGCCGCTGATCTTGGTTTGACGGGGTCGGTCGAGCCGGTATCTGCGCCGGTTGGTGGCACGATCACGTGGCGGTTGCGTGTCAGCGACAAGACTGCCGGGCCGGCGACGGGCGTGTACGTGGACGTAGAGCTGCCTGCCGGGGTGACGCTTGTGCTGGCGCAGACCGATCGCGGCTCCGGCTGTGTCTCGCCGGGGGCGGGGAAGCTGCACTGCAGCCTCGACTGGCTCTCCTCGGGTGTGCCTTCCGGCAACGTGACGCTGGTCACTACGGTGACCGCGGCGGTCGAGCTGGTGCTGACCGCGACAGCCGGCTCCGCGGCGGCCGATCCCACCCCAGCCGACAACACGCTCGTGCTGAAGGCCAACACCCCCACCGTGCCGGTACCGCCGCCGCCCGTCGTGGTGAAGCCGAAGCCGGTGTTCGGGACGCCGCTCGTGCAGCCAGCACGGCCGTTGGCGGGCAAGCGCTTCACGTTCACGCTGGCCGTGAAACGCAGCGACACCGGAGCGCCACTGAGGACGGGCCGGATGGTGTGCGACCCGTCCGTGGCGGGCAAGCTGATCAGGCACGTCGAATCGTTCAAGGCGGGCAAGGCACGCCTCACCTTCCTCGTCCCCAAGACGGCCAAAGGCAAGCAGCTGAAGATCAAGATCAAGATCGTGAGCGGCGGCCGGTCCGCCAACCGCGTCTTCACCTACAAGGTGCGCTGACACACAGAGAGGGGAGCCGCCCCTTCCGACCCCCTCCCGCCCGTTGCCTCTCCAGTCAGAGCACCGGCACATCACCAACCTGACCAGCGTCACGCCGTCCTGTGGACGCTGCGGTTGGAAGACCACCCCGACGGCGCTCCTCAGGGGTCTACCAGGGGTCTACGGGCCCGTCAGCGATGGGCAACGAGCGGCACGCCCCGCATCGGATACGTCTATTTCAAGCCGTTTGCGATGCCACGTCACGTCGACCGCGACCGCTCAGCATCACTCGTAATGAAGGGGTCCGCGGTTCGAGTCCGCGCGTCGGCTTTGTCCGCAAGAGTCCCTGCAAGACGGACCTTCACTTTCGTTGCGGGCGCGAGGCTGGGAAGGGCGCTTCTCCTCGACACGGTGGGCTACAGCGGCTTCAGCAGGCTGCTCTCGGCGGGAGGCGGCATCCTGGTTGCTGGTCGTTTCCGCGAGGAGGGTGGTGGCGAGTGCGTGGGCGCGGACAGCGCCGATGCCGTCGACGTCCGCCCACTGTTCGGGTCCGGCGGCGATCAGGTGTTGGATGCTGCCGAACCGGTCGAGCAGCGTTCGTGCGGTACCGATCGAGATACCGGGCACGGCCGAGAGAAGGCCGAGTCGTGGGTCGGAGAGCGACGGCGCCTCGTTGGGACGGAATGTTGGGCCTGGTCGCTGGACCTTGGTCTGGCGACGTGCGTGTCTGAGGGCGAGGCGGTTGATCCAGAGGGCGGTGTCGTCGGGGTCTCGGCTCCAGAGGAGGGTGATGCCGGCGTCTGCGATTGCGAGGAGGGCGCCGCGGATCGCGTTGGGGTGTCTCGGGCCGGCGTCGAGGTCGGTGCCTTCGATGAGCAGGTATGGGTGCGCGGTGGTGTCGCGCAGTCGTCCGAGTTGTGCCCAGAGTCGGTTGCGGCCGAGTGAGCCGTGGAGGTCGGGAACGGTCTTTCGCTCGATCAGGATCTCGCCGCCGATCTGGTAGTCGCCTGCAGGAAGCGGCTCGACCATGACCCGGAGATCGAAGCGGGTGAGCGCAGCGGGGACGCCGCTTGCCTGCTCGAACACATCTACGATGACGGCGGTGGCCGGGTCTTGAGACCTCATCGCCGTAGTCTATTCTGACGACATGACGGATTCTTGAGATGCTGCTGCGGGCCAGTGCGTGTCAGGGGCCGAGCAGTGCGGCGGGTACCACGCCGATGCCGTCGGGGCGACGGTAAGCATGGCTGCCGGTCGTGATCACGATGGCGTCCAGGAGATCGGTACCTAGTCTCTCCTGTAGCCATCGCAGGTGGCGTACTGCCACATCGTCGACGGTCGCGGCGAGTTTCACTTCGATCGCGACCACGCGGGCGTCGTCGCGTTCGACGATCAGGTCGATTTCGTGCTCTCCAGCGAAGCTGCGTAGATGCCCGACACGTGCTTCGGCTGCCTGCGCGTAGACGCGCACGTCGAGTGTGACGAGGGACTCGAAGAGAGCGCCGAGGAACGTTCCGTCGCGCGGGATGGCGGGTGTGGTTTCCTCGCCGTCGAGGAGCGCGCCGATCCCGACACCAAGGAGGCGTGCGGCGAGCGCTGGGTCGACGAGCTGGTGCTTTGGAGGCGAGGCGAGGCGACGGAGGTGGCTGCGCGTCGGTGCCCAGGCGGGAATGGGATCGAGTATCCAGAGGCGTTCGAGAATGTCGCGGTAAGGGCCGACAGCCGGACGCGAGGGTTTCTCGCCGTGTCCTCCTGTGGCAGCATCGCGGATCTTCTCGAAGCTGGCGGTCGTCGAGGACGCAGCGGCGTATGCCGTCATCCAGCGCCGCAGGGCGGCGGGGTTTCGGACGGCGTGGCCCTGGTCGGGGAAGTCGCGTTCGGTGATGCGAGCGATGTATCCGTCGAGTTGTGCGCGGAGGGCTCGTCCGTCGAGCGCGCGAAGGCCGGGGAAGCCGGAAGCGAGGATCTCCTCGGCGTAGTCGCTCAGCCGCACCTGCGTCTTGCCTGTCAGCGGCTCCCGGCTGCCCGTGAGCAGTTCTGCGAGGCTCACGGTCGGCGTCTCGACGCCACGCTCGGCGAGGGTCAGCGGGCGCATCCGCAACGTGACGATCCGAGCGGCCCCTGAATGAGTGGTCGCGTCAGGCGGAAGCCCCGCCGACCCGGTCAGAAGGTAGGACGCCGGTGGAGTGTCCGGATCGTCGACCGCGCGGCGCACCCTGTCCCACGACGCCGGCACGCGCTGCCACTCGTCGATCAGCACCGGTCGCTTTCCCTCGAGCAGGCGGTCGAGATCGGCCTCCGCGAGGCTCCGCTGGTTCGGCTCGTCGAGCTCGTAGACCGTCCGCGCACGCTGCGACGCTGTCGCGGTCTTACCGACCGCTTTTGCGCCCTCGATCGAGATAGCGGCCAGGAACCCCAACAGGGCATCGAGCTCGTCATCGACAACGCGACGGCGATAGCGAGAGGAGGCAACCGAGAGGCTCATCCGATCTACCTTACAGGAACGACGCCTGGTGAGCTACGAGCACGACGGCTCTGTACTACAAAAGCGACGCCTTGTAGATCACAATTTCGACGACAAGAGCCTGTGCACCCTGCGCCATAGCCAGCTTTGAAGACCACCCGGGGGAGGGCGCTCCTCAGAGGTCTACCAGGGGTCTACGGGACTGTCGGTGGAGGAAGAGGACTGACACCTTCCGCCGCGAATACGTCTATTTCAAGCCGTTTGCGATGCCCTGTCACGTCGTCAACCGCCATCCAGCATCACTCGTAATGAAGGGGTCCGCGGTTCGAGTCCGCGCGTCGGCTTCGAGTATGTCAGGCGACCGTGTTGAGCTCGACGAGGAGCTCGCGGAGTTGTGCGAAGCGGTCGGCGCCGAGCGCGGCGGCCCACTCGCGCTCGGCCTCGGCCACGGCGTCCCGGATCACGGGGATCAAGGCCCTCCCGCGGTCGGTCATCGCGATCCGCCGCGCGCGGCGGTCGTCCGGATCGGGGCGGCGTTCGAGGTACCCGTGCCGCTCGAGGTCGCCCAGGAGGTAGTTGAGCGCCTGCTTCGTCACCCGCATCCGGGCAGCGAGGTCGGAGGGCCGCATCCCGTCGGGACCCGGCCAGAGCAGCACGCTCAGCTGCGGGCCGTCGATGTCGTCGAAGCCGTGCTCGTGCAGCGCGCGGAGCATGCGGTGCGTTACCGACTCCCACGGCAGGCGCAAGAGCGCACCGATCATCGGCGGACCGACGGGCGCATCGGCCGCCAATTTCGTAAAGGATCTTGACGGGTTGGGCTCGGTCATGTATCGTCAAGATACTTTACTACGTATGGAGGAGGACGCCATGACAGCAGCGACCACAGCCGAGGAGATCCGGGTCGGTCGAATCGTGGTCCGCTTCCTCGTCGAGCCGGAGGCGACGGCGGGTACGGCCGCGCTCTTCGAGTTCGACGTGCCGCCCGAAGGGCCGATGCCTCCGGCGCACAGCCACGACCGGTACGAGGAGACGATCTACGGCGTGCGCGGGACCACGACCTGGACGGTCGACGGCGTGACGACCGCGGTCGGGCCGGGGGAGGCGCTCTGCATCCCACGCGGCGCCGTGCACCGCTTCGAGAACAACGGCCCCGAGCACGCGACCGCACTCGCAGTTGTCACCCCCGGGTTGCTCGGCCCCGCCTACTTCCGCGATCTGGCGGCGACCGCCACCGGAGCGGACGGCCCGCCCGACCTCGCCGCGATCGGCGAGGTGATGCGCCGCCACGGGCTCACCCCCGCGGCCTGACACCCGCGGCCCGACACCCGCGGCGACGGCAGAGGGGGATGGTCGGCTGCTCCGTCTCGCCGGGTCGCACACATGGAGAGCGAACACCCGCCGGCAGCCATCGAACCCCGGATACCGCACGAGACGGTCGCACCGCCGACCGCTCGCCCTCTACGGTGGGCGCGCACCTATCCTTCGTGCTCGGCCGCGAGTCCGAGCGCCGCCGCACCTGCCAGGTCTTCGCCTCTGTCACCTCATGAACGCGATCCTCCTCTCCTTCGTCGTCTCCCTGGTGGTGAACGCCGCCTTCTTCGCCGTCGCGGCGGCCCGCAAGACCGACGTCGTCACCGATCTCTCCTACAGCCTCTCGTTCGCGCTGCTCGCGATCGTGCTTCCCTGGCTGGGCGCGCACGAGGCGGTACAGCTCGCGGCCGCTGCGATGGTGCTCGTCTGGGCGGTGCGGCTCGGCGGCTATCTGCTCGGCCGCATCCTTCGGATCAAGGTCGACCACCGCTTCGACGGGATAAGGGAGGACCCGCTTCGCTTCGCCCGCTTCTGGCTGCTGCAGGCGATCTCGGTCGCCGTGATCATGCTGCCGGTCTCCTACCTCCTCGGCCGGGACAGTGCTCCCGGCTTCGGCCCGTGGGCCCTCGCCGGGGCTCTGATCTGGCTGGTCGGGCTCGTGATCGAGGCCATGGCCGACGCCCAGAAGTCGACCTTCAAGGGGAAGCGGGAGAACCGCGACCGCTTCATCACGAGCGGCCTGTGGAAGTACTCCCGCCACCCCAACTACTTCGGTGAGATGCTGGTCTGGTGGGGGCTCTTCGTCTACGCCGTACCCTTCCTGCACGGAGCAGCGTTCGCCGTAGTGACCGGGCCCGTGTTCATCACCCTGCTCCTGCTCTTCGTGAGCGGGATCCCGCTGCTCGAGCGAAGCGCCGATGCCAGGTACGGCGACGACCCCGGCTACCGCGAGTACAAGCGGCGGACGAGCATCCTCGTGCCGCTCCCGCCCCGGAGCTAGACCGATGGCGAGGCGGGCCCCGGGGCGGCCGGGACCCGACGCCCGGCCGCCGCGGAGCGCGTCTCATGCGCGCTGCCGGACGCCCCGCTGCTCGCGACGATCGTGCCTGCGGGACTCGATCGCGATTCGCCGGGCGCTCTTCGGGCGGCGTTCGGGCTGGTCGCCGAGCGCGGCGTGCCTGATGAATGCGTTGTTCAGCATCAGGACCTCACCCCGACGGACTCGAGGTAGGCGCTGGGAACGGCGATCGGCCCGGGCTGCTCGAGGCGGCTCCACCCGAGGGCGAGCTCCTCCAGATCGCGCGCCAGCGCGTCCCGCCCCGCACCGGCGGCTTCGAGCGCCTTCAGCGTCGGCCCGTAGTACGCGGCGAAGCACTCGACGAATGCGTCCGCCGAGGCGAAGCGGAACGTGAACGTGCGGCGGCGGTGCGACCAGGTCACGTCCTGGCCGAAGAGCCCGGCCAGGTGCTCCTCCGTACCCCACAGCAGCGGTGAGGCGAGCCCGGGCGGCGGCGGGACGTGAGCGGCGACGGTCCCGAACATGGCGCCGATGAAGCCGTCCGGCGTCCAGCTCGCGAGCGCGATCGTGCCGCCGGGCCGCGTCACCCGGACGAGCTCGGCCGCCGTCCGTCCGTGGTCGGGAGCGAACATCGTCCCGAACACCGACACGGCGGCGTCGAAGGACTCGTCGGGGAACGGGATCTCCTCGGCGTCGCCGTGGTGCAGGTCGATGCCGATCCTCTCCGCCGCCGCGCGCTCGCGGCCCCGCTCGAGGAGCGCCGGCACGTAGTCGATCCCCGTCACGGCGCTGCCGGCGCGCGCGGCGGCGAGCGACGCGTTGCCGCTCCCGCACGCCACGTCGAGCACGCTCGAGCCTGCGAGGAGGTCCGCCGCGTCGATCAGGCGCTCGGCCACGGGGACGATCAGGGTCGCGATCTGGGCGTAGTCGCCGCTCGCCCAGGTCGCCTGCTGGCGGGCCTTGACGGCTGCCAGGTCGAGGGTTGCTGCAGTGGTCATCTGGCTCTCCATTCCTAAGTAGTACGATCGTTCGTGCGAAGTAGAGAATATACGACCGATCGTGCTAACTTGTCAAGCGATGAGCGACACACAGTCCAATCCCGTGCCCCACCGTCCTGCGCGCCGGCGACGGAGCGACGGCGAGCGGAGCCGCGCCATGATCCTGCGCGAGGCGGCGCGCCTTGCCACGGTCGAGGGCATCGCCGGGCTCTCGATCGGCCGGCTGGCAGACGCGGTCGGGATGAGCAAGAGCGGCCTCTTCGCGCACTTCGGCTCCAAGGAGGAGCTCCAGCTCGCCACGATCGAGACGGCCGGCGCAGGTGTTCGCGGAGCAAGTGCTCGAGCCCGCATCGTCCGCCGCGACGGGGCTCGAGCGACTGCAGCAGCTCACCGAAGGCTTCCTGCTCCACGTCGAGGGTGGCGTGTTCCCCGGCGGCTGTTTCTTCGCGTCCGTCGCAGCCGAGATGGATACGCACCCCGGCCCGGTGCGCGATCTCGCGGTCCAGGTTGCATACGACTGGCTCGCGCAGCTCGAGGCGGCCGCGCGAGACGCTCAGGCGGAGGGCGCGATCGACCCCTCCGAGGATCCCGCACAGCTCGCCTTCGAGCTCAACGGATACCTGCTCCTCGCGAACGCGCAGTTCGTGATCAGCGGTCAGTCGCTGCCGTTCGACCGGGCCCGCCGAGCGCTGGAGCGCCGGCTCGCCGACGCGGCTCCCGCCGCCTGAGAGGGACGACAGCGGCGGCGAGGCCGCCGGGGCCGGCAAGGCGCGTCAGTGCCCGGCGCCGTGGGGGAAGAGGACGAGCCCGGTCATGAACACGATCCAGACCGCGTACGCGACCGCGCACCTGCGGAGGAACGGCTGACGGAACGTCCACGCCGCGACCCGCTTCGCGCCCGGCGTCGCGTAGCGCGGCTGCGCGGCCAGGCAGTAGCCGTACAGGAGCGCGAGGACCAGCAGGTCGAGCCCGAGCACCACCCTCATGCGACGAGTGTCCCACGAAGCAGTGCGCTGCGGCGGGTAGTTTTCGGCCTCTCCGGCGGGCCTAGCCGGTGGGCCTACCTTTCGTCGAGGATCTCTTCGAGCCGGTGCAGATCGTCCCGGTTGAACCCCGCCAGAACCTCGAGGGCCCGCTTCCGCTCCCCGAGCGGCAGTGGGTCGCCGCCGTCACGGAAGAGCTGCCTCATGCGGCCATGCCGGTACAGCACACGGTGCACGAGCAGCTTCGGATCGCGGATCTCGGTGGCGCGGGCCACCATGTCGGGTGTGCGATCAAGTGGCATCTCATCCCCCCACGCGAACGAGCTGGAGCGTCGCCCTTCCTTTCCCGGAGCGTAGCCCGCTGCCCCCGGAAGGGAACCCCGGGACCGGGGAGGATTTTCCCGGCGACCGCTACCGGGGGCGTCTCGCGACGACCGTGACCTCGACCAGCATCCCGGCCAGGAGGTCTGCCCGCACCGTCGTCCGCACCGGCTTGATCCCCGGGAACTGCCGCTCGTACGCGACGTTGAAGGCCGGAAAGTGCGCCAGGTCGGTCAGGTGCACGAGGCACGACACGACGTCGTCGAGCGACGCACTCCGCCGCCTCGAGCAGAGCCGCGACGTTGCGGAAGACCTGCTCGGTCTGCGCCACGATGCCGTCGGCCATCGAGCCGGTGGCCGGATCGGTGCCGCCCTGCCCCGCCAGGAAGATCCAGCCGTCGACCGCGAGAGCGGGAGAGTACGGGCCGCCGGGTGCGGGTGCCCTGTCGGAGGTGATGACGTCCTTCATCTGCGGGAGCCTACGGTGCCACGCGCACGTCGAGCAGCAGCGGGCTCGTCCGCTCGCCGGCGGCCGAGACCGCGTCGAGCGCCTCGAGTAGCTCGTCGTGGGTAACGATTCGCCGCGCCTCGCAGCCCAGCCCGGTCGCCACCGTCGCGAGGTCGAGCGACTCGAACGACGGCCAGGCACCCGGGGCGCCCTTGGCCCGGGCGAGCTCGTCCATGGCGCCGTACGTGCCGTTCCCGATCACGACGGCGACCAGCCCCACCCCGTAGTGGGCGGCGCTCCAGAGCGCGTGGACGGCGAACGTCGTCGACCCGTCGCCGAGGATCGCCACCACCGGGCGCTCGGACTGGCCCATCCGCAGGCCCACCGCCGCGGCGAGGCCGAAGCCGAGCGCACCGTTCGCGACCGCGACGAAGCCCATCGGCATGCGCGTCGGGATCCGGGAGAGGATCTCGCCCCGGGTCGACGGCGCCTCCTCGGCGAGGATCACGTCGGCCGGCAGCCGCTCGGCGAGCGCTGCCACGACATGGGCTGCGCGCAGCGGCTCGCCGTCGGCGGGTGGGGGAGGGGCGGACGGGCGCCGGAACGTCTCCACCGTGCCGCTCCTCTGCGGCAGGCGCTCGGCGAGCGCGTCGCACACCGCCGCCGGCGGGGCGAGCAGCGCCACGTCGCAGCGGCTGCGGAGCACCTCGTCGGGGTCGTCGCCCACGACCGCGACCTGCGTGCCCGGCTCGACGAGCAGGCCAGGGTCGTACATGTAGAGCCTGAACGCGGGCGTGCCCACCGCGACGACGAGGTCGTGGCCCGAGAACAGGCTGCGCAGCTCGCTCCGACGCCACGGCAGGTGCCCGGCGAAGTTCGGATGATCCTGGGGGAAGCCCGCACGGCTCGAGAACGTGTCCTGCCACACCGGGCACTCGAGCCGCTCCGACAGGCGCACCGTCGCCGCCCACCCCTCCGGCGTGTCCGTCCCGGCGCCGACGGCGAGCACGGGCGACTTCGCGTGCTCGACCAGCCGGGCGAGCTCTTCGACGGAGGCCGGGTCGGGAGCCGGCGCGTGCAGGACGCGGTCAGGGGTGGCGAGACCGGCCCAGTCGTCTCCGAGCGGCTGCTCCCAGTCGCCCATGGGGACGATCACGATCGCGGGGCCGCGCCGCAGGGATGCTTCGTGCCAGGCCCGTGCGACGGCGCCCGGCACCTCGGCCGGATCGGCGGGGAGCGTCGACCACACCGGGTAGTCGCCGGCGAGGCGCTCGAGGTTGCGGCCCGTGAGGAACGGCCCGAGCGCAAGCTGGCGCCGGTCCTGCTGGCCGACGACGATGACGAGCGGGATGCGGTTGTCGCGTGCGCACACGATCGCGTTCACGGCGTTGCCGAGCCCGGGTGAGGTGTGCAGGTTGACGAAGGCCGGCCGCCCGGTCGCAAGGGCGTAGCCGCTCGCCATCCCGACGACCGAGCCCTCGTGCAGCCCGAGCACGAACTCGAGGTCGGCGGGGAAGTCGGTCAGGAACGGGATCTCGGTGGAGCCCGGGTTGCCGAACACGCGCGTCATCCCGAGCCGCCGCATCACGGCGAACGTCTCGTCCCGGACCGTCGGCCCCGCAGGGCCGCCGCTCACGTCACTCCGCCGTCGACCGGAAGCACCTGGCCGGTCATGTACGACGACTCGTCGGAGGCGAGAAAGAGCGTGCCGGCGGCTATCTCGTCGGGCCGGGCCTGCCGCCCCATCGGCACGGAGGCCTGGACGATGTGTCGCATGCGACTCGGTGCCGCCGAGCATCGCGATCGCAGGCGCGTTGAACGCCGTGTCCACCCAGCCGGGGCAGATCACGTTGACGCGGATGCCCTCGGCCGCGAGCTCGAGCGCGAGCGCCTTCGAGAACGCGATCACCGCGCCCTTCGAGGCCGAGTACACGGTCGCCCCGGGAGCGCCGTGCAACCCCACCTGCGAGGAGGTGTTCACGATCGCCGCGTTCGGCGACTCGCGCAGCAGCGGCAGCAGTGCACGTACTGTCAGGAAGCACGAGCGCACGTTGGCCGCGAAGACCGCGTCCAGGTCGTCGAGCGGAAACTCCGTCACGGCCCCGACGCGCTGGATGGCCGCGTTGTTGACGAGCACGTCGAGCCCGCCGAGTCGCTCGCGCGCGGTTCCGGCGAGCGTGTTCACCTCGGCCTCCGAGGACAGGTCTGCGACGACCGCGGTCGCGTCCGCGCCGGTCTCCCGGATCGCGGCGGCGGTCGCCTCGATCGCGGGGTCGCGGTCGACGAGCAGGAGCCTGGCACCCTCGGCGGCGAAGCGGCGCGCCGTCGCCGCGCCGATGTTCGCGACCGCTCCGGTGATCACGGCGCGGCGGCCGTCGAGCCTGCCGCTCACCGCTACGTCGCCTCCGGCGCGGGCATGCCCTCGTGGCGGCGGGCCGCGTACGCGCGATCCTCGTCGCCCGCCGGCGGGGTGCCGTGGTAATACGGAAGCTCTCCACCGTCTTCACCTCCCAGGCCTGTCCCCGAGCGCGTTCGGCCTGGTTCCAGACGACGGGCTCACGGTCGGGATCGTAGACGAAGTACCCGCCGTCGCGATCCGCGTCGGCGGGGCCGTTGGTCGTTCACGGGGACGCGCCCGGCGGGGTGCGGGCGGAGCACCGAGGCTCCGCCCGCAACAACGCCGTCCGTCACGAAACGGTGATGTTCCGCTTCGCGTTGGGCTTCGCGCTCGAGTTGTAGGTGTACTTGCCCTTCTTGAGGGTCACCGACCACGTGACGCGGGCGGTTCCCTTGGACTTCTTGCTGACGCCGGGCCCGGCCAGCACGAAGTCGCCGGCGCCCGAGGCGTCCGTGACCACGATGTTGTAGGTGCCGGCGGGGAGCTTGGACACGATCTGACCGTCCTGCCGCAGCGTGATGAACGCGTTCGTGACCGTTCCCTGGAGCGTCTTGCCTCCGTCGATGTAGCTCGGCAGGAGCACGGCGAGGTTCGGCAACGACGAGATCGCCCCGTACTTCTTCGCGTACTGCGCGAGCGTGGCCACCACGGACCGGTCAGCGATCGTCGTCCAGATCGGCAGGCGCACCTCTGGCCGCCAGCGCAGGCGCCAGCGCGCGGACCTCGGCCGAGTTCTGCTGCGAGTACGTGAGCGCCTTGTTCATCGCGGTGCGGAACCGCTTCGCCAGGTCGGCGTTCGCCGCCATCCAGTCGGTGCGGGCGAAGTACCCGCCGATCGGGAAGTACCGCCCCAGCACCGGGCCGGGCGCCATGAGGTCGCGCGCACCGTCGATGTTGATCGCCTGGGAGAGGAACGGCTCCGGGGTCCAGATCGCGTCGACCTGGCCGTTTCCGAGCGCCGTCCTCATCGCCGGGAACGGCATCGGGAGCAGCTTGACCGAGTTGGAGTCGACGCCGACCTTGTCGAGCGCCGCCCGGATCATCACCTCGCCGACGCCCTTGAGGGCGTTGACGGCGATCGTCTTGCCGGCCAGGTCGGCGGGCGCCCTGATCGAGCTCGAGCCCTTCACGACGATGTTCTGCCAGTTGTCGGCGAGCGACGTCCCCTCGACCTCGCTCGTCGTGATCGTCGTGATCGGGATGCCGTTCGTCCGGGCGATGAACGCCGGCACGTAGCCCGCGAACCCGATGTCCGTCTTCGAGTTCGCGAGCGCGAGCACGATGTCGTTGCCGCTCTGCAGCACGACCTTCTTGATCTCGATGTTCTGCTCGGCGAAGAAGCCCTTCTTGATGCCGATGTCGAGCGGTCGCGTGTTCGAGATCGGGATGATGGTCACCGTGACCGGGTCGAGCGTCGCCCGCTTGACGAACGCTCCTGCCGCGGTCGCACCGCCGAGCACTGCCGCGGCCACCACGGCGACCGAGGCCAGCATGAGCACGCGACGTCGCCGGAGACCCCTCTGCGCCGACGTCGTGGATGGAGACTTCTGCATCGATCCTCCCTCCTAGTGGGTCGTCTTGCCGACGTCGTGTCGGCCCTGCCTCCACGACCGGATCATCCGGTCGCTCTCGCTTGATCAGCCGGTAGACGTGCGCGCGCAGGTGCGCGAACTCCGGCAGCTCCTTGGTCTCGATCTGGTCACGTGCGCGCGGCAGGTCGACCGAGACGATCTCCTTCACCTCGCGTCGGCGCGTGCGTGAGCACGACGATCCGGTCCGAGAGGTACACGGACTCGTCGATGTCGTGGGTGACGAAGAGGATCGTGATCCCGTAGTCCTCGCGCACCTGGAGCACGAGGTCCTCGAGGTCGCCCCGCGTCTGCGCGTCGACCGACGCGAACGGCTCGTCCATCAGCAGGATCGACGGCTGGTACGCGAGCGCCCGCGCGATCGCGACGCGCTGCTGCATGCCGCCCGAGAGCTGCCACGGATAGTGGTCGATGAAGCGCGACAGCCCGACCTCGGCGAGGGACTCCTCGACGAGCCGCGTCCGCTCCGCGCCCGTGAGCTTCTTGTGGCGGAGCGGCAGCAGCACGTTGTTGCGCACCGACGCCCACGGCATCAGCGAGCGGTTGTACTCCTGGAACACGAGCGCCATCTCCTCGGGCGGATCCGTGACACGCTGCCCGTCGAGGACCACCTCGCCCTGCGACGGGCGCAGCAGGCCGGAGATGCACTTGAGCAGGGTCGTCTTGCCGCAGCCGGACGGCCCGACGACGCACACGAACTCGCCGGCCTCGATCGAGAACGAGACGCTCCGGATCGCCTCGACCAGCGTCGCGCCGGTGCCGTACGTCTTGCCGATCGCCGTTGATCTCGAGCATCGCCGCGCCGGTCATTGCGGACGCCGCCGCGCGCCAGCCGCGATGCCAGGCGAGGAACCGTCGCTCGGCGAGGACGTAGGCGAGGTTGAGGAGGTACCCGATCAGGCCGATCAGCACGATCGCGGCCCACATCGGCCCCATCTGGAGCGTGTTCTTCGAGATCAGCAGCACGTACCCGACGCCGTTCGTGCTCGAGAAGTACTCGCTCACGACCATGATGATCACGGCGAGCGAGAGGCTCAGCCGCATGCCCGCCGAGATCTGCGGCAGCGCCGCCGGGAACACGATCCGCCGGATGAAGTCCCGTCGCGGGACGCCGTACGAGCGGGCGGTGTCGGCGAGCGTCGGGTCGAGGCCGCGCACGCCGTCGATCGTGTTCAGCAGGACGGGGAAGAGGCAGAAGAACGCGATGAAGCTGATCTTCTGGAGGTTGCCGATCGAGTGCAGCAGGATGATCGAGATCGGCAGGAGCGCCGGCGGCGGCATCGCGCGCCAGTACTCGATGTGGGGCATCGCGAACCTGCGCGCCCAGAGCGAGAGCCCGAGCGGGATCCCGAGGACGACCCCGACGACGGCGCCGATCCCGAAGCCGACGCAGGATCCGCATCAGGCTCGGCACCACGTCCGAGCGGAACTGCTCGAAGACCCACAGGTCGAGGAAGTCGTCGAGGATGCTCGTCGGCGGCGGGAAGTACTGGTTGTCCGCGTTCGCCGCCCACACCTGCCAGGCCGACGAGGATCGCGATCGGGACGGCGATCTCCGCGCCGACCTTGAGCGCATTCCACGTCCGCTGGCTCATACGACCTCGGCCCGTTGGGAGGGATGCCAGCGGAGCACCCGCCGCTCGAGCGCCGCGAAGGCGACGTAGGTCGCGAGACCGAGCACGCCCGTCGCCAGCGCGAGCGCGTAGACCTGCGTCGTGAGGCCGTACGACTGCGCGAGGTTGAGGTGCGCCCCGAGGCCCGGCGTCCCCATGAACAGCTCGGCGGTGAACGCGAGGATGAGCGCGACCGTCGACGCGATCCGCATGCCGGTGGCGATGTACGGGACGGCGCTCGGCAGCGTGATGCGGTAGAGCTGCTCGGCAGGGCTCAGCCCGAACGAGCGCGCCGTGTCGGTCGCGACCGGGTCGACGTCGTGCACCCCGTACATGGTCTGTACGAGCAGCGGCCAGAAGGCGCCGAAGGCGGCGAGGAAGACCTCGCTCTTGAGGGACGAGCCGAGCGTGAGGAACAGCAGCGGGATCAGCACCGCCGATGGGATCGGTCGCAGGAACTCGATCGGCACGCGGAACGCGCGTGCGGCGAAGTCGCTGACGCCGAGCGCCATGCCGAGCGGGACCGCGAGCAGCGTCGCGATGCCGAGCCCGAGCGCCCAGCCGCGGACCGTGCTCAGGAACGCAGCCCAGAAGTCGCGCGTCTCCGCCATCGACCAGAGCTCGTCCATCGTGGTCGCTCATCGCCGGGAGATCGTTCTGCGAGATGACACCGGAGCGCGATACCGCCTCCCAGGCGGCCAGTGCCAGCAGCCATGAGAGCACGAAGACGACGGCGTTGACGAGGTGTGGCGAGCGAGCGCGGGAGCCTCCTCCGGATGTCGCCGACGTAGGGCCTGGCCCTGCGGTGGGCGCCATGGGCGACTCAGCTCTCCTCGAGCGGGTTCGGCACGCGGCCCAACGCTACGTCGCGCCGCGTCTATTTGTCAAGACGCCATCCCATCATTCGGGACACTCACACGGCAAGCACGAGCAGCCGCGAGAGGACGGAGCCGCCGGCGTTCGCGACCCGTCTCACGGTTGTGCCTACCCCGCTGTGGGCATGCCTTCGAGGCGGCGCGCGGCGTAGGCGCGGTCCTCGTCGCCCACGGGCGGCGTGCCGTAGTAGTGGAAGCTCTCCACCGTCGCCACCTCCCACGCCTGCCCGCGCGCGCGCTCTGCCTGCGACCAGACGACGGGCTCCCAGTCCGGGTCGTAGACGAAGTAGCCGCCCGTCGTGATCTCGATCCGGTTGCCGCCCGGCTCGAACACGTAGAGGAAGAAGCCCTGGCAGATCGCGTGCTTCGAGGGAGCGAACTCGATCGGCACGCGGTGCTCGATCAGGACGTCTGCGGCGCGCAGCACCTCCTCGCGCGTGTCGACCCAGAAGGCGAGGTGGTGCAATCGCCCCTGAGCGCCCCGGGCGTCGGCGACGTAGATCAGCTCGTGCGCGGCGATCGTGAGCGTCAGCCACGCGCCCGACTCGGTGCCGTCGTCGAGGACGATCCCCTCGGTCTGGTAGTAGCCGAGCGTGTCGACGCCGAATCGTCCGGCACGCCGCGACGTCGCGCGCGAGCAGGTTCACGTGGTCGAGACGGCTCACCCCGACACCCCGGCCCGTGTAGCGCTGAGGCTGGTTCTTCAGCACCGGGCGCAGGTGCGGCGGCGCCACGTAGCGCTCCGTCTCGTAGTAGAGCTCCATCGGGTGGCCGTCGGGGTCGGTGAAGCGATAGGCCGGGCCGTGCCCGACGTCGCCGTCGATCCACCCCAGGCCGAGCCCGGTCGCCTCGATCGCGGCCACCCGCCGCTCCAGCGCCTCGGCGCTGCGGGCGCGGATCGCCATGTGCCCGAGGCCGGGCTCGGGCGCCTCGGTGAGCTTCAGCGAGTAGCGCTGGTAGTCGCCGTAGCCGCGGAGGAAGACCGACTGTCCCTCAGCCGCCTCCTGCTCCATCCCGAGCGCCTCGACGAAGAACCGCCGACTCCGCTCCGGCTCCGGCGTGAAGAGCTCGACGTGGCCGATGTGCGCCAGGTCGCCGTAGCTCATCCGCTTCCCTCCACTCGCTCGCGCAACCCGTCGAGATCGTACGACAGCGCACCTGCCTGCAGCTTCTCGCGCTTCACCGCCTCGCGCCGCTCCCGCTCCAGCGAGGCTGCGAGCACCTCGTCGACGCGGTCGCGCGCGACGACCGCGACGCCGTCGGCGTCGAGGACGACGATGTCACCCGGCGCGATCGCCTGGCCGCCCACCGTCACCGTCTCGTCGATCGCGCCGACGACGTCCTTTGCCGCGCCGCGGATGCACACGTGGCGCGTCCAGATGGGCAGGCCCAGCTCGACGAGCTCCTCCAGGTCGCGAACGGCCCCGTCGACGAGGAGCGCCGCAGCCCCGTGCGCCTTCGCCTGCGTGGCGAGCAGGTCGCCGACGAGCGCCACCGCCTCCGGCTCCGGCATCGTCAGTACCACGACGTCGCCCGGCTCGATCGAGGCCATGACGGCGTGCACCATCAGGTTGTCCCCCTGGCCGCAGCGCACCGTGCGCGCGGGGCCTGCCGCCCGCGAGCCGGGCACGACCTGCCGCAGCGGTACGTCGACCAGCCCGTGGCGGCCCGACGCCTCGTAGACGGTCGCGGAGCCAAGCCGCGCAAGCTCGGCCAGTGTGCTCACAACGTCGCGACCACCTGGGGCAGGACGCGCTGGAACGCCTCCGCGAAGCGGACCCCGGCGGCGCCGGAGGCGCGTCGCGCGTGGTTGCCGCGGTGCCCGGCCCGCTCGTCGTAGTACTGCTGCAGGTAGGCCTGCGACGCGAACGCCGCCATCGCCTCCCGCTTCGCCTCCATCACCTCGGTGATGTCGACGAAGGTGGTGGGGGTGAAGTTGCAGAGCTCGGGCTGGTGCGGCTCGAAGAGGAAGAGCTCGGGGGGCTTGACGGTCGGGAACGCGCTCGAGACCCCGGCACCGGCGGCGAGTGTGCGTGCGCGCACGACCACGTGGTGGGCGACCGGATGGTCGGGGTTGAAGGGGTCCGTGTCGGTGTGGGTGACGATCACGTCGGGCGCGAACTCGCGGATCGCATCGACCACGACGGCGAGCCGTTCGGGCCCGACCTCGAGCGGGTAGTCGCCGAAGTCGAGCGCGCGGAGCTCGGCGCCGAGTGCCGCGGCAGCGCGCTCGGCCTCGGCGTGCCGAGCCCGTTTCACCTTCTCGACCGTCTGCCCCTCGACCTTCCACAGCTCGCCCGACTCGCCCCGCTCGCCGTAGGAGAGCGCCAGCACCTGCGCGATCCCCCCTGCGCGGGTCGCGACCGCGATCGCACCGCCGGCACGCCAGACGAAATCGGCGGAGTGCGCCCCGATCACCAGCAGCCGACGACTCATGAGACCGCGACCCCGGCGAGCGCCCGCGAGTTGACGACCGTCATCGTCCGGATCTCGTCCTCCGCGAGGCCGAGCGCGAGCAGCCGGTCGGCGAAGAGCGCGAGACCGTCCTCGACCGGCGGGCTCTTCGGCTGGCCGAGGTCGGTGGAGAGCAGGTTGCGCTCGGCCCCGGTGGCGCGGATGCCCTCGACGACGCGCTCCCACGAGCACTTGCCCGTGTGCGGCGTCGTGAAGCACCGCTCCAGAATCGCGCCGCGCTCCGCGAGCGCGACCTGGTCCTCGACGCTCAGGTCCTCGGTGGGGAACTCGGGATGCGTGATCACGATCTGCCGCACGCCTGCCGCCTGCGCCGCGTCGACGACCGGGAAGATCTCGTCGCGCGTGAGGTGCCCGGTCGCGAGCACGAGCCCGTGCCGGGCGACGACCGAGAGCACGGCGAGCAGTGCCGGCAGCGGCTCGCCGTCCGCGTCGACGACCGCGACCGGAGGCGTCTCCAGGCCCTGGTCTCGAAGCTCGCGCTGAATCCGCGCCCACAGGGGCGGGTGCACGCCCTCCGGGTACACGCGGTCGCGCGCGCCCGCCTCGCCGACCGCGTCGACGGTCGGGAGCCAGACGATCCGGGCACCCTCCCTGGCGGCGATCTCCACCGCGAGCGGGTTCAACCCGCCGACGGACGCGTTCAACGTCAGCGTCCCGATCACGTCGATCCCCGGGACGGCGCGCTCCACGACCTGCGCGCGCTCGGCCGTCGAGGTGTAGTGCGACTTCAGCCCGAAACCGGCCAGGCCCACGTCGAGAAACCGCTCCGCGAGCGAGACGTCGTCGATCCGGCGGGTCATCACGTCGGGCGCGATGTGGACGTGGAGGTCGTAGGCGGTGCGTACGAGCCCGCGGCTTCCCGCCGACGGCTCCTCCGGCGGCGGCTTTACGGCCGTGGGCATATTCGCCACAATATTGTCGCGCATCTTGCCACGAGACTACCCACCGACCCGGGCCCGTTTCAAGTACCTACGCACCGGCGCCCGCCGCGGCGCGCAGGGCCTCGACGACCTGCGAGAGGTGTGCGCGCATCGCCGTCTCGGCGGCGTCCCCGTCGCCCCGGGCGATCGCCTCGACGATCGCCTCGTGCTCACGCAGCGTTCGCTCGGACCTACCCGGCTGCAGGATCGTCCGGTACTGGAAGCGCACGAGCTGCGAGTTGAGCGTCGAGACGAGACGCTCGGCCGTCCGGTGACACGCGATCCGCATGATCGCTCCGTGCAGGTCGACGTTGCGCTCCGACGCGGCCAGCAGGTCGCCGCCGCCGAGGAGTGTGCGCATCGACGCCAGAATCTCGCGCAACTGCGCCACGTCGTCCTTCGTGACGTTCGCCGCCGCCCTGCGGGCGATTACGCCCTCGAGCGCGGCGCGCGTCTCGAGGATCTCGATCGCCTCGCTCTCGCCGACCAGCCGCACCTTTGCGCCCCGGTTGCGCTCGTGCTCGACGAGACCGTCGTGCTCGAGCCGCACGAGCGCGGCGCGCACGGCGGTGCGGCGGACGCCCAGGCTGCTGACGATGTCCGCCTCCACCAGCCTCTCGTTCGGCTGCAGGCGGCCGGACACGATCTCCGCCCGCAGGCGCTGGTAGGCGTCGTCGGCCATAGGCGCAATGTACTGAGCCGGCTGGCTCCCGAGGCCGGCGCGTGAGAGCTCCTCCCGTCGTCGCCGTGCTCGGCCTGGGGGAAGCCGGCGGGGCGATCGCCCAGGACCTCGCCGCCCAAGGCGTGCGGGCGCTCGGGTGGGACCTCGACCCGGGCCGCTCGGCCGAAGGCGTGGAGCGCGCAGCCTCGGCCGCCGAGGCGGCGGCCGGCGCCGATGTCGTGCTCAGCGTCAACGCGCAGTCGGCCGCCCTCCCGGCCGCCCGCTCTGTTGTCGGCACTCTCACCGCACGTCACCTCTACGCCGACCTGAACACGACGAGCGCCGGGGTCAAGCGGGAGGTCGCCGCCGTGGTCGAGCACTCGGGCGCGGCGTTCGCCGACGTGGCCCTGCTCGCGCCCGTGCCCGGGAACGGGCTACGTACTCCGTGCCTGGTCTCGGGCTCCGGAGCCGGGTGGTTCGCGGAGGTCTTCGGCGGCCTCGGCATGCCCGTCGAGGCACTCGGCCCGGATCCGGGTGAGGCGGCGACGAGGAAGCTGCTGCGCAGCGTCTTCATGAAGGGCCTTGCGGCCGCCATGCTGGAGAGCCTTGCTGCTGCCGACGCGGCAGGATGCGCACCCTGGCTGCACGACGAGATCGTCTCGACGCTCACCGCCGCCGACGCCGCGCTGGTCCGCCGGCTCGTCGAGGGAAGCAGGCTGCACGCGCGCCGGCGGGTGGAGGAGATGGAGGCGGCGGCTGCGCTCGTGCGAGAGCTCGGCCTCGAGCCGCACGTCGCCGACGCGGCGACGCAGGTGCTGCGCGCGCTGACCGAGCCGGGCGCTGTCTGAGGACGACCCAGGAATATACTTGAGCGCGCAAGCGTTTGAGGTCGTAGTGCGCGAGCCGCGCTCGCCGAGGGAGAGAGACCGATGATCGCCGGCACAACCGATACCGCCGCACCTGCCGCGCTCCCGTCCGGAAGGGACACGATCACCTACGGCGCCGTTCACCTCGACGTCGTCGACGGCGAGCGGTCGCTCGCGCTGTGGCGCGACCTGCTCGGGCTCACGCTCCTCGCGCGCGCGGAGGGCGAGCTCCGCCTCGGCGCCTCGGGGCGGGAGCTGATCGTCCTGCACTCCGGCGCGCAGAGGCCGCAGCTGCGAGGGCACGCCGGCCTCTACCACGTCGCCGTGCATCTGCCGAACGAGGAGGAGTTCGCGCGGGTGCTCGCGCGGTTGGCGCGGAACCGCGTCCCGCAGGCTCCGACCGATCACATCTTCTCCAAGGCGACGTACCTGAGCGACCCGGACGGCATCGGGATCGAGCTGACGGTGGAGACGCCGGAACGCTTCGCAGGATTCGAGATCGGGCCGTCGACGATCGCCATCCGCGACAGCGACGGGCGCCTCCGTGGCCCCACGGAGCCGCTCGACGTCGCAGAGGCGCTCTCGCACCTGGCGGACGACGACCTCGACCGGCCCTTCCCCGACGGCACGACCGTCGGGCACGTGCACCTGCACGTCGCAGACCTCGAGCAGGCGCGGCGCTTCTACCGCGACGTCGTCGGCTTCGAGGATCACATGTTCATGCCCGGCATCGGCATGGCCGACCTGAGCGCGGGCGGGCGCTTCCCGCACCGGCTCGCGCTGAACATCTGGAGCGGCCAGGGTGCGGTGCAGCCCCCGGCCGGCACCGCGGGCCTGCGTCACTTCCAGCTGCACCTCGCCGACGGGGGCGCTCTCGCCTCGATCAAGGCCCGGCTCGATGCCGACGGCACCGTGTACGCGCTCGACGGCGACGTTCTCTCCACCCGCGATCCGGCCGGCAACGCCGTTCACGTCGGGAGCCCGGCGACGTAACGCCCCCTGTCTTCCGAGTTCACGAGGCGTTGCGAGCACGTCGCCGGCCACGCGCTCGAGCGCCTCCTACGTGTGCTACCCGTCGTCCAGTTCGGTTGCCGGGCGCGCCTGCGCCGTCGCGGCGGCTGACCCGAGTCGGCGGCGGCCCGCGTGGCCGGCGTCAGATCTCGAGCGCCTCGGCAGCCTGCTCGAGCTGGTCCTCGCGGACGTACACCACGTAGCCGAACGCGCCGTGGCCGTCGCTGACGCCCGTTGACGCGTACACGTCGACGCCTGCCTTGAACAGATGCTCGTGCACACGCGCCAAGCCGCCCAACTCGTCGTCGCCCTGGATGAGCAGCGCGTGATGTGGGCCCTCGAGGTCGATCTGTGCGAGACGTGCCTCGGTGATCAGGCGGGTCGGGTCTTCCGGGAAGATTGCGAACTGGGCTCGGTCGGCCCCCGTCGGCACCGCCGTGAACGCCAGCAACTCGACGCCACGCTCCGAGAGGGCCGCGAGGACGCGGTATGCCGCGCCGACCTCGTCGCGAACGTTGACGTAGAAGTACTCGATGCGGCGTGCGGAGAAAGCCACCGTGCACCCAGTGTCGCAGCCCGGGCGGGGCTTTGACATCGGTGATCGCGGGCGTCCGGGTGCGGGAGACCCGCAGACGTCGCGGCTACGGAACGATGTTGTGGTTGAGGTGGAAGACGTTGTCCGGGTCGTACCGGCGCTTGGCCTCGACGAGCCGCTCGTAGTTCGGGCCGTACGCGGCGCGAATCGCATCGTCCGCCTGGTCGTCTCCCAGGTAGTTGAGCCAGCGCCCGCTGCCGAAGTGCGGCCGCAGCGCCGCGAACGTCTCGCGTGTCCACGCGATGTTCGCGTCCGTATCGGCCGGGTCGAGCCAGACCGAGGGAAGGAGTAGGTTCCAGCCCTCGTTGCGGTGCGGCACCGCCGTGTCGGTGGGGCCGATCCGCGTCACCGCGCCGTGGAAGTGCTCGAGCAGCATCGCCGTCATCGGCGACGGCACGGTCGCGAAGCGCTCGACTGCGGTGTCGATCAGCGCGTCGGGGAGACCCCGCGTAAAGCTCGACAGCCAGTAGTTGAGCGAGCCGGCCGGGTAGGCAGCATCGAGAAGCGTGTTCATCACCGGGTACGGCATCGGGCCAACCTCGACCATCAGAGGCGAGCCCCAACCCGTGAACTGCGCCAGCTCGCGCTCGGCCTGCACGGCCTCTCCGGTATGGAAGACCACGAGCGCGGAGAGCTTCGTCCCGGAGCCGTCCGGTGCGTGCACCAGCCCGGCGAACACCGTCAGGTCGTCTGAGCAGCCCGCCACCGCGTCGCGGTAGAAGCGGAGCATCTCGGGGGCGGCATCGATCGGGTGCGCGATCAGGCCTCCGACGACCGTCGTAAGCGGGTGCAGCCGGTAGGTGAACGAGGCCGCCACTCCGAAGTTGCCGCCGCCCCCACGGAGGGCCCAGAAGAGGTCGGGATACGAGCCTGCGTGGACGTCGAGCACCTGACCGCCCGCCGTGACGAGCTCGACGCCGAGCAGGTTGTCGGCTGCGAGCCCGTGCTTTGCCATCAGCCAGCCGAGACCGCCGCCGAGCGTGTAGCCGGCGATGCCGGTGGTCGAGATCGCGCCTCCTGTGACCGCCAGCCCATGCTCGGCCGCCGCGTCGTTCAGCTCGCCCCAGGTCACGCCACCCTGGGCCCGCGCCGTCCGTGCACCGGGGTCGATCTCGACGTTCTTCATCTCCGCCAGATCGACCATCACCCCGCCGTCCGTCACGGCCCGTCCCGCCACGTTGTGCCCGCCCCCGCGGATTGACACCTCGAGGCCGGTCTCGCGCGCGAGGGCGAGCGCTGTGACGATGTCGCCTGTCCTCCGGCAGCGGACGATCAGCGCGGGCCGACGGTCGACGAGGCCGTTGTGCACGCTGCGGGCGGCGTCGTAGCCCGCGTCCTGTGGCCCGAGCACCGGGCCCGAGACCTCTGCCGCCAGGTCGGCCACGATGGCGGAGTTCAGTGCGGCAGTCATGCTTACCTCCCGATCGGTCGTCCGTCTGCAGGCTCTCGCGCCAGTCTACGAGTGACGTGACATCGGTTACAAGCGGGTGGGCCCACCTGGGTCGGGCTACGCTAGGCCGGAGCGATGACCGACACGGCGACCGTCGAGCGATGGCAGGCGACCCGCCGCGAAGAGCTCGACGCGGAGGCCGTGTATCGCGCGCTCGCCGTGGCCGAGGCCGACGTCGCGCGCAGGGCGGTGTTCGAGCGACTCGCCGCCGACGAGCGACGGCACGCCGAGCACTGGGAGCGGAAGCTGCGCGACGCGGGGGTGGATCCGGGCCCGGACACGCCGTCCCAGAGCGCGCGCCTGCTCTGCCGGCTCGCCGGGGATTTCGGCGACACGGTCGTGGTGCCGATCATGCGGGACCGCGAGGCGTTGGCGACCGAGGCGTATCTCGACGAGTCCGGCGAGTTCGCGAAGGACGAGGAGCAGCACGCCCGCGCCCTCGCATCGCTCGTCGGCGACGTCCGCGGCGAGCCCGTCGGACGTGCGCTCGCGCAGCTGCAGCGAGGCCGTGCGGCCGGAGGGAACGCGTTGCGGGCCGCGGTGCTCGGGGTCAACGACGGGCTCGTCTCGAACGCGAGCCTGGTGATGGGCGTCGCCGGCGCCGGGGTCGCCTCCGCCGACATCCTCGTCACCGGCGTCGCGGGGTTGATCGCGGGCGCCTGCTCGATGGCGATGGGGGAGTGGATCTCGGTGCAGAGCTCGCGGGAGCTGAGCGAGCGGGAGCTGTCCGTCGAGCGGGAGCACATCGCGACCGACGCGGCCGCCGAGGGCGCCGAGCTCGAGCTCGTCTACGAGCAGAAGGGGCTGCACCCCGCCCAGGCCGAAGGGGTTGCCAGGGTGCTGATGGCGGATCCGGCCACCGCGTTGGACACGCATGCCCGCGAGGAGCTCGGGATCGACCCGGACGAGCTGGGCGGCTCGCCCTGGGTCGCCGCCGGGACGTCCTTTCTGCTCTTCGTCGTGGGGGCGATCGTGCCGGTGCTCCCGTTCGCCCTGTTCTCCGGCACGACCGCCGTCGTCGTCGCGCTCGGCCTCTCAGCGCTCGGCCTGTTCGGGATCGGAGCGGCCATCACGCTGCTGACGGGGAAGAGCGCGCTGCGCTCCGGCCTGCGGCAGCTGGCCTTCGGCGCCGCCGCCTTCGCCGTCACCTACGGCATCGGCGTGCTCTTCGGTACGGCTGTCGGCTGATCTCGGCTAGACGCCGTCCGTGCCGGCGAAGAGCGCCCGAAGATCGAGCGACGGTGCATGCGACTTCGTGGCGAGCGAGACGTACCTGCGCCCCAGCGCGTCCTTGGCGGCGCCGAACACCGTGCTGACGAGGCCGAGTGCCTCGGCCAGCTGTGCCGGCTCGAAGCTGTCGAGGATGCGGCTCCAGGTCGCCGCCTCCAGGGCGTTGAACGCCGCCTGCACCTCGGAGAGGTCGTAGCCCGCCGCGAACCGCTCGTCGGCCACCCCTTGCGCATACCCGATCACCGGCGTCAGGTCACGCGTGTCGACGGCGGTGACAAGGTGGTCGAACAGAGACTCGAGGCGTCGCTCTACCTCCGGGGCGCCGGCCGACTCGTAGTGGCGCTCGTGCAGCCGCGCGAGCGCCGTCTCGGCCTCCCGGACGATCACCGTGCGTTCCCGGCTCAGGAACTCTGCCGTCTCCACGCCTCTCCTCTCTCGTCGAGCAACCTTACCGGGTGCGGCTTTCCGCACCTCGATCCACCAGCCGACCGGACTGTCGCGGGACCAGGCGGGTGCCAACGTGCGCGTACCACTTCGCCGTTCTTCTTCCAAGGAGCATTTCCCGTGACCGCGATCGAGACCAGCAGCACGCTGCAGGCCCTGCGCAGCCGCTTCAAGGGCGCCGTGATCGAGCCCGAGGGGAGGGGCTGGGGCGCCGCCACGCAGGCCTTCAACCTCGCCTTCACCCAGGAGCCCGAGCTCGTGGTCGTCCCGGCCGACGAGCAGGACGTCGTCACCATCGTCGACTTCGCCCGCGCCAACGGTATGCAGGTCGCCCCACAGCGGACCGGCCACAACGCCGAGCCGCTCGGCGCCATGGACAACGTCATCCTCGTCAAGACCGACGCCCTGCAGGGCGTCGAGATCGACGCGAAGCGCCGCATCGCCCGCGTGCGCAGCGGCGCCAAGTGGGGCGATGTCGTTCCCCGCGCCTCGGAGCTCGGCCTTGCAGCCCTGCACGGCTCGACGCCGGACGTCAGTGTCGCCGGCTATTCGCTCGGAGGCGGCGTCGGCTGGTACGCGCGCAAGCTCGGCCTCTCGACGAACAGCGTCACCGCGATCGAGGTCGTCACCGCCGACGGGCGCCTGCGCCGCGTCGACCACGAGAACGACTCCGAGCTCTTCTGGGCGCTGCGCGGCGGGGGCGGCAACTTCGGCATCGTGACCGCGCTCGAGGTGCAGCTGTACTCCATCCCGGAGATCTACGCCGGGGTGCTCTTCTTCCCCTGGGAGCGCTCCGCGGAGGTGCTGCACGCCTGGAACGCGTGGACGCCCACCGTCCCGG
Source organism: uncultured Gaiellaceae bacterium (assembly GCA_963731095.1). Classification (GTDB taxonomy): domain Bacteria; phylum Actinomycetota; class Thermoleophilia; order Gaiellales; family Gaiellaceae; genus Gaiella. The sequence continues at coordinate 185,424 of CAVSUK010000026.1, read as the reverse complement.
ACGAGGTGACCTCGGTCGGCCGCATCCTGCAGTTCCCGCCGCTGCCGGAGCTGCCGGAGCCGCTGCGCGGCCAGAAGTTCGTCGTCGTCGAGGCCGTCTACATGGGCGACGAGGCGAGCGGTTCGGAGCTGCTGCGCCCGCTGCGCGAGCTCGGGCCCGCCATGGACACGTTCGCGATGGTGCCGCCCGTGGGCATCGCCGAGCTGCACATGGACCCGCCGTCCCCGGTTCCCTACACCGGTGAGGGCCAGATGCTCGGCTTCCTCCCCGACGCCGCCATCGACGCCTTCGTCGCCGCGGCAGGGCCCGAGTCCGGCTCGCCGCTGGTCTCGGCCGAGATCCGGCATCTCGGCGGAGCGATGCTCCGCTCGGCCGACCACCACGGCGCGCTCGCGACGTTCGACGCCCCGTACCTGACGTTCGGCATCGGCATGGTGTTCGACGACGAGACATACCAGGCGAACCGCGCGCAGCTCGCGAAGCTCGCGGATGCCTTCGAGCCGTACGACACGGGCCGGCAGTACCTGAACTTCACCGAGGAGAAGACCGACGTCTCCCGTTTCTACCGGCGTGACGCCTACCGGCGTCTGCAGGCGGTGAAGGCCAAGGTCGACCCGGAGAACACCTTCCGGGCCAACCATCCGATCCCGGCCGCCGGCTGAGGCGGCCGAAAGGCGGGGGCCCTGCCTGAGCGGGGCCTCCGCCTCATTGGCAGCCCATCGGCCGCGCAACGGCGTGTTCCCCGGTGCGCCGGCCCGCCGGCACCGTATTCTCGAGGACGGCGAGACGGACGAGGGAGGTGGTCGGTCGATGAGCGCGACGACGGAGCCGGAGACGGGCAGGCGCACGAACGGCAACGCGATGGACGACGGTGCAGCGAATCCCGGCCTGCTCGACGCCGTGCGAGGGTTCGGCGTGATGGTGGGAGGGCCGGCGCTTCTCGTCGCGGCCGCGGTCGGAAGCGTTGCGTCGGTCGCGCGATCGCTCGCGAGAGGGCGGCTGCCGCGACCGGCGCCCGCGCTCGGGGCGCTCGCGGTGGCGGGTTACGTCGTCGGGGTGCGTCCCTGGCATCTGGCCTGGGGCGCTACGCCGGACGAGGTCGCAGGGGGAGACGCCGAGGGATGCCGCTTCGAACCAGGCCGAGCGCTCGGCCTTCAGGGATGGGGCACGATCGTGGTCGAGCCGCTCGACGAACGGCGCACGCGGCTCGTCGTGCACGGGTCGGGGAAGCGCGGGCTCGAGCTCGTCTACGGCGTGGTGCTGATCGAGTTGCCGCACTTCGTGATGGAGCGCCGGATGCTGCTCGGGGTCAAGGAGCGCGCCGAGGCACGGGCGTAGGATCCGGCGGTGCCCTCGTTCGTCGTCGGTGACGTCCACGGTCATCGCGACGCGCTCGCCCGGCTGCTCCGGGATGCCGGTCTCGTCGACCGGCAGGAGCGCTGGTCGGGCGCGGACGCACGGCTGTGGCTTGTGGGGGACCTCGTCGACCGGGGGCCCGACGGCGTGGGGGCCGTCGAGCTCGTCATGCGCCTCGAGCAGGAGGCCGCGGGGAACGCCCGCTGCCTGCTCGGGAACCACGACGCTCTCATGCTCGCCGTGGCGCGCCACGCCGACCACGAGCTCGACGAGACAGGGGTGACGTTCCGTGCTCTCTGGATGATCAACGGCGGCAGCGCCCACGACCTCGAGCGGCTGGAACCGGCGCACCTCGCGTGGATCGAGCAGCTCCCCGCCGTCGCCCTCGACGGCGAGTGGCTGATCGTCCATGCCGACACCGACTCCTATCTCCGGCTCGGCTCGACGCGCGACGAGGTCAACGAGGTGGCCGCAGCCGCCCTGCGCGGCGGGGCCCCGGACGAGCTGGGACGAGTGCTCGACGTGCTCTCGGACCGGGGTGCGTTCTCGGATCCAGAACGGCTCGGGCGCCTGCTCGGCGCGCTCGGCGGCACGAGAGTCGTCCACGGGCACACGCCCATCGCCGCCATCCTCGACGAGGCCCCGTCCACGATCACGACGCCGCTCGTCTACGCGGGCGGACGGGCGGTCGACGTCGACCACTGCCTCTTTGCCGGCGGGCCGGGCTTCGTCGTCGAGCTCGACCGCGCCGATACGGACGCGGCTCCCGCCGTGGCGCGGCGCCGCCGCCTCGGCCTGCGGCGCCGGGCCTGACGCGAGCGGGGCCAGGGGAGGGTCGGGCCCCGCTCGCTCTCGTGCTCCGAGTGGTTCAGCGGGTCTCGACGCTGACGACGTCGAACTGCTTGTCGACGTAGACAGTCGTCGGAGTGCCGTCCGCCTTCACCATGTGCACCTCGTAGGCGGCATGGCCGTCGGCGTCGGTCTCGACTCGAACGACCGTGGCGCCGCTGCCGACCTTCGCGACCGCCGCGGCCTCGACCTTCGACGCGGTGTCGCCGGTGAGCAGCGTCTCGTCGCTGCGCTGGCCGCCCCATGGCTTGCTGGAGTCGGGTGCGGCCTGTGGCTGCGTCGTGATCGACGGCAGCGTGGTCGCCGGGGTCGTCGATCCGGAGCTCGACGACGAGCCGGAACCGGTCGCTGCGGACGCGATGCCGTAGCTGCCGGCGGCGACGCCCAGGGCCATCGCCGCGACCGCCACGAGCTTCGTCGCCGGACGGGTGCTTCGCGGGGTGCTCTCCATGAACCATCTCCTTCGTGTTCGGGGTGCGCCCGGGAAGAGGGCGCACTCCCACCGTGGCCGGCGATCATGAGCGCCGGGTGAGAGTCGCCTAAGAAGTGCCCAAGAGGGTGCAGACCCCGGCTCAGCCGGAGATCAGCGAGCGCACCGCGTCGCGCGATCTGTGCCGGCCCCGGCAGGGTCTCCAGCTCGAGCTGCTTCTGGTACGGGATCGGATGCGACGGTGCGGCGACGCGGACGACGGGTGCGTCGAGCTCCCAGAAGGAGTGGTGCGCGACATGCGCTGCGATCTCGGCGCCGAAGCCGCCGAACTGGACCGCCTCGTGCGCGACGACGAGGCGGCTCGTCTTCGCCACCGAGGCCAAGATGACATCGGTGTCGAGCGGTGCCAGCGTCCGCGGGTCGACCACCTCGATGCTCACTCCTTCCCGCTCGAGCTCGCGGGCGACGCGCAGGGCATGAGGAACCATCGCGCCGAGCGCGACGACCGTGACGTCGGTGCCGGGCCGAACGACGCGTGCCGTTCCCAGCTCGATCGCGTAGCGCTCCTCGGGCACCGGCTCCGGGTCGCCGAAGAAGAGCAGCTTCTGCTCGAGGAAGACGACCGGATTGTCGTCCCGGATCGCTGCGGAGAGAAGCCCCTTCGCGTCTGCCGGGCTCGACGGCATCACCACGACCAGACCGGGAATGTGTGCGAAGAGGGCCTCGAGGCTCTGGGAATGCTGGGCGCCGAGCCGCACGCCCCCACCGGAGACCATGCGCAGCACGAGCGGCATGGCCGCGGTGCCGCCCATCATGAAGCGCAGCTTCGCGGCCTGGTTCATGATCTGGTCGAAGGCGACGCCGGCGAAGTCGGAGAACTGGAGCTCGACCACGGGGCGCAGGCCGGTCAGGGCCGCGCCGATGCCGCAGCCGACGAAGCCGCTCTCGGTCAGGGGCGTGTCACGGATCCGCTCGGCGCCGTAGCGCTCGTACAGCCCTTCCGTGGCGCGGAAGAGCCCGCCGACCCGGCCGATGTCCTCGCCCATCACGATCACGTCCGGGTCGGCCGCGAGCTCCAGGTCGAGCGCCTCCCGGATCGCGGCCACGAACCCGAGGCTGCGGTCGCCTGCGGCCGGAGGCCCCGAATGCTGCAGGTGCGCGGCGAGGACCGACGGCAGCAGGTCATCGCGGCTCGCGTCCTCGTCGGCGAGCGCGGACTCGATCGCCGCCTCGACCTCGCTCGCGACCGCCGTACGAATCGCCGCGACGCCATCGTCGTCGAGCTCGCCGGCTTCGCGGAGGACGGTCTCGAGCCGCGGCAGCGGATCCCTCGGCTCCCATTTCTCCAGCACCGCCGGGTCGCGCACGTCGGGGAGATTCGCGCGCATCGAGTGCTGCATGCGGCGGAACGTCTTCATCTCCAGGAACGACGGGCCGTCGCCCGCGCGCGCCGCCTCGAGCGCCCTCGCCACCGCGTCCTCCACGGCCAGCACGTCGTTGCCGTCGACCACCTCGCCGTGCATGCCGTATCCGGCCGCCCGCTCGGCGAGATCCTCGACGGCCCGCTGTGTCCGCCAGTCGGCCGAGAGCGCGAACTGGTTGTTCTCGCAGATGAAGACGACCGGCAGCTTCCACGTGGCGGCGAGGTTCATGCCCTCGTGGGCGGCGCCCTGCCCGGCCGCGCCGTCGCCGAAGAACGCGAGGCACGCCCCGCCGGTCTGCCTCAGCTGGGCTGTCAGAGCGGCTCCGCAGGCATGCGGGATGCCCGCCCCGACGATGCCGTTGCAGCCCAGGATCCCGAGTGAGAGGTCCGCGATGTGCATCGATCCGCCGAGGCCCTTGCAGTATCCGGTGCGCTTGCCGAACATCTCGGCCATCATCCGGCGGATGTCCGCCCCGGCGGCGATCAGGTGCCCGTGCGAGCGGTGGTGCCCGACGAGGAAGTCCCCGTCGCGCATGACGCCGGCGGCGCCGACCGCGATCGCTTCCTGTCCGACACAGCTGTGCGCGGTGCCGAAGATGACACCCTGCTCGAATAGCTCGGCCGCCCGCTCCTCGAAGACGCGGATCAGCTGCATCAGCCGGTACTGCTCCACCAGCGGGCGCCGGCCGGCGGGCCGGGCGTGCAAGAGGCTGGTCACGTCAGGTACGCACCAGGTGCGGCGGCGGCTCGTGGAACTCGAGCGACCGGTCGAGGTCGGACACCGTGATCCCCGCATGACGTGCGCCCACGATCTGCCACGGACCGATGCTCACCGCGTCTGCGCCTGTGCGAAAGCCCCATACTGCGCGATGCTACTAACCGCCGCTCGCGGCAGAGAGACGAGGAGGAAGACGTGCTCCTGGAGGGTCGTGTCGCATTCGTCACGGGCGCCGGCAGCGGCATCGGCCGCGCCGTTGCCACGCTGTTCGCGCAGGAGGGCGCCCGCATCGCCGGCTTCGACCGCTCGCGAGAGTCGGGCGAGGAGCTGACCGCTTCGCTGGCGGCGGCCGGCGCGAACGGGCCGATCTTCGTCCACGGCGACGTGCGCGTGCCCGCAGAGGTCGAGCAGGCGGTGGAGTCGGTCGTCGCCCGGGCGGGGCGCATCGACGTCGTCGTCAACTGCGCCGGCGTCCGGGAGATCGGGGACGTCTACACGATGCCGACGGAGGAGTGGGACAACGTCGTCGCGATCAACCTCAGCGGCGTCTTCTACTGCTGCCAGGCGGCCGCGCGGCGGATGCGCGAGACCGGCGGCGGCTCGATCGTGAACATGTCGTCCGTGGGCGGCCTGATCGGCCTGTCCCATCGCCCCGCCTACACCGCGGCGAAGCACGGCGTCGTCGGCCTGACGAAGAGCCTCGCCCGTGACCTGGCCGCCGACGGGATCCGCGTCAACGCCATCTGCCCCGGCGTGATTCGCACGCCGCTGACCGAGCAGTACTTCGGCGACCCGTCGTTCGAGCAGGAGCTCGCCGTCGCCGTGCCGCTCGCGCGCTACGGGGTGACCGCAGACGTCGCCAACGCGGCCCTCTACCTGGCGAGCGACATGGCCTCGTACGTGAGCGGGATCGCGCTGACCGTGGACGGCGGCTGGCTGGCCGAGAAGAGCTTCGTCTCGGGGCAGGCTGCCGGCTCGTCGTTCCTCGCCGCGAACGACACGGTCGACTGAGGAGCGGCTGCGGGAGGCGGGCGCTTCGTCCTACGCGACGCGGAGGCGCGCGAACTGCTGCTGGACGAGCAGCACGAACGCCTCGATGAGACCGGGGTCGAACTGCGTTCCGGCGTTCGCCGCGATCTTCTCGAGCGCCGCGTCGACGCTGCTCGCCCGCTGATAGGGACGGTCGTTGCTGATCGCGTCGAACGCGTCCGCGACGGCGAAGATGCGGGCCGCCAGCGGGATCGCCTCGCCGGCCAGCCCCCACGGGTAGCCGGTGCCGTCCCAGCGCTCGTGGTGGAAGGCGATCACCTCGCGTGCCACACCCTGCAGGTGGGGCACGCCCGAGATCAGCTGCTCGCCCAGGGTCGTGTGGAACTCCATCTGCCGCTTCTCCGCGGGGGTCAGCTGCATCGGCTTCAGCAGGATCGCGTCCGGGATCCCGATCTTGCCGATGTCGTGCAAGAGGAAGCCGTAGCGGAGCTCGGGGTCTGCTGCGAGCTCGGGTGCGACCGCGTGGGCGAGCTCGAGCGCGAGCGCGGTGACGCGCTGGGCGTGCCCGCCCGTCTCGTCGTCGCGAAGCTCGAGCGCGGCGGCGAGTGCGGTCACCGTCACCTCGTGTGCCAGCTCGAGGTCACGCAGGGCGCTCTCGGCCCGGTCGCGCTGCGCCCGCCGGGACCACAGCCGCCCCGGCGCCGTGTTCTTGCGGATCGCCATGTACGAGGTCAGATCGGCCGTGCGGCCCGAAGAGTTGTCCCCCGAATGGTGGTCGCCCTCAGCCGAGCAGGCGCATGAACATGCGCGTCGCCGCGGCGTCGCCCACCTTCACGCCGACGACGCCGGTGAGCTGCTTGCCCTTGGCCCAGTCGGGAACCTTCCAGGCGCACCGGGCGGCTGCTCCCTGGAACACGCTCGTGAGGACGCGCAGACGACGGCCGTCGACCTCGGCGCGGCAGCGAACCTCCCCGGTCGTGAGCGGCTTGCCGGTTTCCAGGAGCACGAACGTGACCGAGGCGACGAGGCGCTCGCCGTCGCGGCGTCCGACCTGCACCGGCCTGCCGCCGATCCTTCCCGGTGACCTTCGCGGCCGTGACGTCGGTGCTGCCGGCGCCGAAGCTCTGCGTCCAGTAGATGCGGCCGCCGGCGCTGGCGGCGCCGACGCCGGTCGAGGTGAAGCCGGCGTTTTCGATGTTCGCCTTGTGGCCCGGTGAGTCGAGCCAGCCCTGCACGACGGACTGCGCGGTCGCGTAGCCCCAGGCGATGTTCTCGCCCCAGGCGTTGCCGTTGAAGCCGCAGTCCCTGGCGCGCTGGAAGGCGCTGCGGGACACCGGCGAAGGGTCGTCGTGGGCGAAGTAGCCGAGCCCTGCCATGTGCAGCGACTTCCACGCCGACGCCGAGGTCAGCGACGCCGAGGTGCCGAGTTGCCGTAGCCCCTTGCCGGCGCGATAGCGGTTGACCAGCGTGACGACCTGCGCCGCCAGGTCGGGGCGGTTCTTGCCCCAGGAGGCTGCGGGCGTGCACTGCGTCGCCGTCCGCGCCGGCGTCGCCGCGGGAGCCAGCATGCAGGCGACTGCCGCGGCGAGAGCGGCGACGGGGATCAGGAGGCGAGAGAGGAGTGGCATCAGTCGAGGGGACTGCGCGTCCGGTGGTATCGCTCTAGTGGATGGTGCGAACGAAGAGTCGCCGTGCGGCCGCGTCGCCGACCTGGACCGCGACGACCCCTGTGAGCTGCTTGCCCCTGGCCCAGCCGGGGATCTTCCACGCGCACTTGGCCGTCTTGGCGGCGAACGCGTTCGTGACCACGCGCAGCCGCTTGCCGTCCACCTCGGCGCGGCAGCGGACGGAGCCCTGCACCATGGGACGGCCGTTGCTCAGGTGGACGAACGCGACCCGCGCGACGAGGCGCGACCGCTTCGCCTGCCGCGACACGTCTGCGGGCTTCGCGCCCACGTCGAGCGTGGCGGTGGACGTCGTCGTACCGCCCGCCTGCGACGTCGCACCCGGATCCGACGGGGCCGTCGCCCCGGGGCCGGGGCCGTCGGGGCTGGAGCGGTCGCGCCCGGTGCGGGCGTCAGGTGTCGGGGTCGGGGTCGGTGTCGGCGCGGGTGTCGGCGCTGGTGTCGGTGCCGGGGTGGGTATCGGTGCCGGAGCGGGTGTCGGCGCAGGAGCTGGTGTCGGCGCCGGTGCGGGTGTCGGTGCCGGCGTGCTCCCCGAGACGTCGTTGCCGAAGTTCTGCGTCCAGTAGAGCTGGCCGTTCGAGGCTGCCGCTACGCCGACGCCGGTCGAGGTGAAGTTCGGGTTCTCGATGTTCGCCTTGTGCCCGGAGGAGCCCAGCCAGCCGTTCACGACCGACTGCGCCGTGGGGTACCCGTAGGCGATGTTCTCGCCCCAGGTCGTGCCGCGTGAAGCCGCAGTCTTTCGCCCGCTGGTAGGCGCCACGGGCAACCGGCGGCGCCGGGTCGTCGTGCGCGAAGTAGCCGTTGCCGGCCATGTGCAACGACTTCCACGTCGACGAAGCCGTCAACGTCGACGAGACGGAAAGCTGAGAGCGGCCGATGCTCGCCCGGTACTGGTTGATCAACGACACCACCTGCGAGGCGAGGTCGGCGCGATTCGTGCCCCACGACGACGTCGGCGTGCAGTTCGTGACCGCCGTCGCCCGGGGAACCGTGACCGCCGCCACGGCTGCGAGCAGCGCGAGGACGGAGAAGACGAAGGCCGCGAAGCTACGGCGGGAGGTGTTGGAACGCTCGTGCATCAGGGGGGTGGTACTGCAACGGAGAGCGGGTACGACCGCTATCGGCGCCGTGCGCCACGTGCTTGACCCTCCCCCCGAGTGGCCGATCCTAGCGCCCTTTGCGGCAACCGTGGAGGGGTGCGGTTGCGAAAAGGCCGCAAAGAGGGGCATTTTCGGCTCCCGGACGCTAGGATCGGCCCGTGGCCGTTCACCGCTGGCGCGACCAGCCCGTCGAGGAGCTGAATCCCTCGATCGAGCGACAGCTCGTGCACACCGAGTCGATGACGATCGCGCGGATCCGCCTGCGGGCGGGCGCGGTCGTGCCCCGGCACGCACACCCGCACGAGCAGGTAGCCAACGTGCTCGAGGGCAGTCTTCGCTTCGTCCTCGGCGACGAGGAGCACGTGGTCTCGGCCGGGGAAAGCATGATCGTCCCGGGCGGGGTGCCGCACGAGGTCGAGGCGCTCGCGGACTCGCTCGTGCTCGACGTCTTCTCCCCGGTGCGCGACGACTGGGTGCGCGGCGACGACGCCTACCTGCGCGGTTGATCCCGGCGGCACCTCCTGCCCGTCTGCGAGGATCCGCCCTCGACAGCGCGACAACTCGAACGCAGGAGGCGTGCACGTGCCGGGCAAGTTCGTGGTGAAGAAGGGGCCGACCGGGAAGTTCCGCTTCTCGCTGCTCTCGACCAACGGCCAGGTGGTCGCGGTGAGCGAGGCCTACGAGACGAAGCGGGCGGCGCTGAACGGAGTCGCGTCGGTACGCAAGCTGGCAGCGGACGCGACGCTCGTCGATACGACGATCGTCGTCAAGGAAGAGGCGAAGCCGGCGGCGAAGAAGCCGGCGGCGAAGAAGCCTGCCGCGAGGAAGCCGGCGGCCAGGAAGCCGGCGGCGAAGAAGCCGGCAGCGAAGAAGAGGTAGCGCGCGCTCGGCGAGGGGGTGGGGCGGAGGCCTGCCCTGCCTCCTCAGCCGATCGGGCGCGAGCGGAGCATCCCCACCCTCGCCGGGTCGGCCGCCTGCAGGCGCCGCTGTGGCCTGCCGGCCAGGATCGCCTCCAGGTCGTCGGCCACCATCTCGCCCATCGCCGGCCAGATCTCCGGCACGTTGCCGCCGCGGTGCGCCGAGAGCACCGTGCCCGACGTGCTTCGTGCACGCTCGGCGGGAGGGACCGGCTCCTCCGGGAACACGTCCGTCGCGACTCGCACACGGCCGGAGGCGGCGGCGTCGAGCATCACCTCCCAGTCGACGATCGCGGCACGCGAAGCGAGCACGACCACCCCTCCGGGCGCCATCGCGTCGAAGCAGTCCCGGCCGATCCCACCCACGTTCTCGGTCGTGACGGTCGAGACGACGAACACGACCCGGCTGCGGGCGAACAGCTCCACGAGCCCGGCCGGCTCGACTGCGAGGCCCCGCAGCTCGTCGGCGTCGAGCCACGGGTCGTGCACCAGCAGCTGCCCGCCGAACGGCCGGAGCAGCGGGAGCAACGCCCGTCCGAGGTTGCCGCAGCCGACGAGCCCGATGGTCTTGCCGGCGAGCAGGAAGGCCTCCTCGTTCCGGCCGTCGTCGTAGAGGGACTCCGACCCCTCGCGCAGCTCCCGGTCGGCGCGGGGGATGTCTCGGGCGCAGGCGAGCGCGAGGCCGAGCGCGAGCTCGGCGACCGGCTGGCCGAACAAGGGCGCCGCGCACAGCACCTCGATGCCGCGCTCGAAGCACGTCGCGTAGTCGACGTTCGGCAGGAAGTTCCCCTCGACGTTCACCACGGCGCGGAGGTGCGGCGCCCGCTCGAGCCGCTCGTGCGGCAGCGCCGTCTGGCCGACGATCGCGACCGCGTCCGCGAGCACCTCGTCGACCAGGGCGTCGCCGGCAGGCGGGCCGTCGTGCCAGACGACGGCTCCGAGGGCCCCGAGCCTCGCGCGGCTTGCACGCGAGAAGATCTGATCGAGGGTGCGCGGGTAGGGGTCGACGAGGATCGTCCCCACCGCGGTCAGCCCTCGGCGCCGAGAAACCGCCGGATCCCGCGCACCGCCTGGCCGATCCGGTGCTCGTTCTCGACGAGCGCGAAGCGGACGAACCCGTCCCCGTCCGAGCCGAAGCCGACGCCGGGCGAGACGGCCACGCTCGCCTCGCGCGCGAGGCGCTCGGCGAAGGCGAGCGAGCCCAGCTCGCGATAGGGCTCAGGGATCGGAGCCCACACGAACATCGTGCCCTTCGGCCGCGGGAACGACCAGCCGGCACGGTCGAGGCCGTCGCACAGTGCGTCCCGGCGCGACTCGTAGACGGCCGACACCTCGCGCGGGTAGTCGGGGAGCTCGTTCATCGTCACGATCGCGGCGATCTGGATCGGCTGGAAAGTGCCGTAGTCGAGCCACGACTTCAGCCGTGCGAGGGCACCGACCACCTCGGCGTTGCCGACCAGGAAGCCGACGCGCCAGCCGGCCATGGAGAACGACTTCGTCAGGGTGTACAGCTCCACGGCGACCTCGTCGGCGCCCGGCACCTGCAGGATCGACGGCGGCTCGTAGCCGTCGAACGCCAGGTCGGCGTAGGCGAAGTCGTGCACGACGAGGAGGTCGTGCTCGCGGGCGAAGTCCACGACCCGCTGCATGAACGCGAGGTCTACGGTCGCCGTGGTCGGGTTGTGCGGGAACGAGAGGATCACGACGCGGGGCTTCGGCTGCGCGCGCTCCCACGCCTCCTGCAGGTTCGCGAACAGGTCCTCCTCGGCGCCCATCGGCACCCGCGTCACCGAGGCCCCCGCGAGGATCGGGGCATGAATGTGGATCGGGTAGCTGGGGGAGGGAACGAGCGCCGAGTCACCGGGCTCGAGCAGCACCCACATCAGGTGCGACAGCCCCTCCTTGGCGCCGATCGTGTTCAGCACCTGGGTGTCGGGGTCGAGCTCGACGCCCCACTTTCGCCGGTAGAGGCTGGCGCAGGCGAGCCTCAGGTTCGGGATCCCCTTCGAGGCCGAGTAGCGGTGGTTGCGCGGGTTGCGCGCTGCCTCGGCCAGCTTCTCGACGGCGAGCTCGGGCGAGGGCAGGTCGGGGTTGCCGAAGCCGAGGTCGACGACGTCGTCGCCGGCCCGCCGCAGCTCGAGCGTGAGGTCGCGGATGACCGCGAACACGTACGGCGGCAGGTTGTCGACGCGCCGGAACTCCATCGGCCAAGCGTAGACAGGATGCTCCCGGCCCGTCGCGGCTGTCCGGTAGGTCGAGCACTCGCCGCAGCCGGGCTCCGTCGGTGGGCGGGCTCGCTGCCGACGACGGGAGGCTCTACACCGCGCTCGGCGCCCGCAGGCTCGGCCGCGGCGTCGCCAGGAACCCGGCCACGAGCTCGTGGTAGCGCGGGCACCTCGAGCAGGAAGGAGTCGTGGCCCCACGGGGACACGACCTCCTCGCACACGACGTCGCAGCCGGCGCGGCGCAGCACCCTCTCGATCTCGCGGGAATGCGGTGTCGGGAAGCGCCAGTCCGTGTCGAACGAGATCACGAGGAACGCCGTCCCGCCTCCCCGCAGGCGCTCGACCGCCGCGCCCTCGTCGGCGAACGGCTCGAAGTAGTCCATCACGCGCGTCAGGTACAGGTACGAGTTGGCGTCGAAGCGCTCCAGGAAGCTTGCGCCCTGGTGCTCGAGGTAGCTCTCCACCTGGAAGTCGACGTCGAAGGTGGGGGCGTCCGCGATCCGCTCCCGCCCGAACTTGTGCCGGAGGCTGTCCTCGGACACGTACGTGATGTGCGCCATCATCCGGGCCACCGCGAGGCCGACGCGCGGTGAGGCGCCGGTGTCGTAGTAGTCGCCGCCGGCGAAATGCTCGTCGCCGATGATGGAGGCCCGTGCCACCGCCGAGAAGGCGATGTTCTGCGCGCTCAGGCGTGCGGAGGCGCACACGAGGATGCCGTGGTCGATCTCGCCCGGGTGGTCGATCGCCCACTGCAGCACCTGCATCCCGCCGAGCGAGCCGCCGATGGCGCCGTGCAGCCGCTGCACCCCGAGGTGCTCGAGCAGGCGCCGGTGCACCGTGACGAGGTCGGCGACGGTGAAGTGGGGGAAGCGGAGGCCGTAGGCTCGGCCGGTGGAGGGGTCGATCGACGACGGCCCCGTCGTGCCGCGGCAGCCGCCGAGCAGGTTCGGGGAGATCACGAACAGCCGCTCGGTGTCGAGCGGCTTGCCCGGCCCGATCAGCGTGTCCCACCAGCCGGGGCGCGCCTCGTCGCCGTGATGCCCGGCTGCGTGCGCGTCGCCCGTCAGCGCGTGGCAGACGAAGACGGCGTTCGACGCGTCGGGCGCGAGCGTCCCGTACGTCTCGTAGGCGACCTCGACCGGGCCGAGGGTCTCGCCCGAGACGAGCACGAGCGGGTCGTCCTCCGTGAAGAGGACGACCCGCTGCGTCTCCACCCTGCCGAGGGAGCCCGCCATTCGCTCCCGTCAGACCGCCGCGGGCACGGCGGCCTTCACGAGCGCCTGGTCGAGGTCTCCGACGATGTCGTCGATGTGCTCGATCCCGACCGACAGGCGAACCGTGTCCTGCGTGACGCCCGATGCCTCCAGCTCCTCGTCGTTCAGCTGCGAGTGCGTCGTCGTGGCGTTGTGGATGGCGAGCGACTTCGCGTCGCCGATGTTCGCGAGGTGGCTGAACAGCTCCAGGCTCTCGATGAACTTCTGTCCCGCCTCCCGCCCGCCGGCGATCCCGAACGTGACGAGGCCCCCGTAGCCGCCGCTGAGGATGCGATCGGCCACCGCCTTGTAGGGGCTCGCGTCGAGGCCGGGGTAGTTGACCCAGGTGACCGCCTCGTGCCCGTCGAGGTGCCGGGCGACCGCCAGGGCGTTCGCCGCGTGCCGCTCGATCCTGAGCGGCAGCGTCTCGAGCCCCTGCAGGAAGAGGAAGGCGTTGAACGGCGAGATGGCGGCACCGGTGTTCCGCAGCAACACGGTCCGCACCCGCCCGATGTAGGCGGCCGGCCCGAGCGCATCGGACCACACGACGCCGTGGTAGGAAGGGTCGGGCTTCGTCAGCCCGGGATACCGCTCGGACTGGGCCGTCCAGTCGAAGTTGCCCGAGTCGACGACAATGCCGCCGATCGACGTTCCGTGGCCGCCGATGTACTTCGTGGCCGAGTGCACCGCCACATCGGCGCCGTGGTCGAAGACCCGGCAGAGCAGCGGCGTCGGCACGGTGTTGTCGACGACGAGTGGGAGGCCCTGAGCATGCGCGGCGTCTGCCCAGGCCCGGATGTCCACCACGTTCAGCTTCGGGTTGCCGATCGTCTCGACGAACACGAGTCGCGTCTTCTCGTCGACGAGTGCGGCCAGTGACTCCGGTTCGTCCGGGTCGACCCACCGCACCTCGATGCCGTACTGCGGCAGCGTGTGCGCGAACAGGTTGTAGGTACCGCCGTACAGCGTCGAGACCGAGACGATGTTGTCTCCCGCCCGTGTGATGTTCAGCACGGAGTAGGCCACGGCCGACTGCCCCGAGGCCGTCGCGACCGCGGCGATGCCGCCCTCGAGCGCGGCGACCCGCTGCTCGAACACGTCCTGCGTCGGGTTCATGATTCGCGTGTAGATGTTGCCCGGCACCTTGAGGGCGAACAGGTCCGCCGCGTGCTGGGTGTCGTCGAACACGAACGACGTCGTCTGGTAGATCGGCACCGCGCGCGCACCCGTGGTCGGGTCGGGCACCTGCCCTCCGTGAAGGGCGATGGTCTCCGGTCTCTGATCGCTCATCGAGCGCTCCTCTCCGCCTGCCGGCGATATGTGTGTGTCCCGGGAACGACGGAAGCCCTCGTGCTGCACCTATACCTTCCCGGGCCTCCAGTGCTCCCGCCGGCGGCGGGTGCTGACGTCTTCCCATCTTCCGCTCACCGACCCGGGACGGTCCGGCCTGCGCTGGATGGAGCACCTCGACGACCTCGCGGCCCGGTTGCTGCGGCGTCGTCGGGCCAGTTCCCTCGACCGCTCGCGATGGTCAACGCTTTCCGATTTATAGCGCTCCGTCGCGAGGCTGCGCAACCGGCGCGGGCCGATGTGGCGGCTGCGCCGGTTGGTACCATCCCCTGGAGCGATGGGCAATCTCGGGCTCTACCTCCTGTTCCTGATCCCGCCGATGATCATCGGCTTCGTCGTGCAGCACCGGCTGAAGAAGACGGTGGCCGAGCAGATGCAGGTGCAGGTGGCGAACGGGATGTCGGGCGAGCAGGTGGCCCGGCAGATCCTCGCCCACAACGGCCTTGCCGCGATACCCGTGCAGCCCGCGCCCGGCGGCCCTCTGTCCGACCACTACGACCCGCGCAAGCGGACGGTGAACCTCTCGCAGGGGGTCTTCGAAGGCACGTCGGTCGCGTCCGTCGCGATCGCGGCGCACGAGGTCGGCCACGCCATCCAGCACGAGAAGGCGTACGGGCCCTTCAAGCTGCGCTCCGCCATGTGGCCGGCCGTCGCGTTCGCGTCGAACGCCTGGCTGTTCATCCTCCTGATCGGCGCGTTTGCGGGCGCCGTCGGGCTCGTGCAGTTCGCGATCATCCTGTTCGCCGTCGTGGTGGTGTTCCAGCTCGTGACGCTGCCGGTCGAGTTCGATGCCTCCAAGCGCGCGAAGCAGCAGTTGGCCGATCTCGGTCTCGTCAGCGCCGGCGAGGCGGGAGGCGCGAGCAAGGTGCTCAGCGCCGCCGCCATGACGTACGTGGCCGCTGCGCTCGCTGCGCTCACGCAACTCGCCTACTACGCGCTCGTCTTCCTCGGCAATCGCAACTAGGGGCTCGATGCGGGCCGGAAGCACGTCTGGATGGGGCTCTGCGCGCGTCGCCCTGCGTCCGGCGCGGCCTGCACCAAGGCCACCAGCCTTCCCGCAGGCCGCGCCGGCCACATGCCTCGGCGCAGAACCTCCCCAGCCGCACTCCCGACCCACAGCGAGCCCCAGATGAGGCCCATCGCGCTGGTCGTCCGCGCAGGTGCGGTCGTCGTAGCCGCGGCCTTCCTGTTCTCGCTCGTCGTCGACGGGGCGCCGACGCCGATCGACGCCCAGGCGCGCACGGCGGCCGCGAAGCCCGCCGTGAAGGCGAAGGCCCGCACCACGCAGACGGTGCAGAAGCCGAAGCGGAGCGCTGCCGCGAGCTCCGTCATCACGATCGCGGCCGTCGGTGACATCGTGATGGGATCGACGCCGAACCTGCCCCAGGACGGCGGGCGCACCTTCTTCGACGGGGTCGCGGCCGATCTCGCCGGCGACGTCGTGCTCGGGAACCTCGAAGGGACGCTCTCGACGGGCGGCAGCTCCAAGTGCGGCAGCGGCAGCACGAACTGCTTCGCCTTCCAGACGCCGCCGTCCTACGCCCGCTGGCTGAAAGCGGCCGGGTTCACCGTGATGAACCTCGCCAACAACCACGCCTTCGACTTCGGCCGCTCGGGTCAGGCGCAGACGCTCGCGGCGCTGCGCGCGCAGGACCTCGCGACCACGGGCCGCCCCGGCGAGATGGCGCTGCAGCAGGTCGGTGACGTGACGGTCGCCGTCGTCGGCTTTGCCCCGTACCCCTGGGCGCAGCAGCTCACGGACATTCCCGCGGCTCGGCGCCTCGTTCGCAAGGCGGCCGCGGCGGCCGACGTGGTGATCGTGACGATGCACGCAGGCGCGGAAGGGACCGCGCATACCCACACCCGCCGCGGCACCGAGATGTACCTCGGCGAGAACCGCGGCAACGTCGTCGCCTTCTCGCACGCCGTCGTCGACGCCGGCGCCGACCTTGTCGTCGGCCACGGCCCGCACGTGCTGCGCGGGATGGAGTGGTACCGGGACCGCCTGATCGCCTACTCGCTCGGCAACTTTGCCGGCTACAAGGTGTTCTCGCTGGGCGGGGCCCTCTCGACGAGCGGGATCCTCCGCGTCACGCTCCGGGGTGACGGTACCTACGAGACCGGTCTGCTCGTGCCCACCCGGCTCGTCGGCGCGGGGACGCCGGCGCTCGACCCGGCGGAGGCTGCGCACGGCGCAGTGCGACAGCTCTCGCGCGCCGACTTCGGTGCCGGCGGCGCCAGGATCGCGGCCAACGGCACCATCCGCGGCATCTAGTCCGGTGGGGCGTGCCTCGCTCGCCATTCGCGGGCCGAGGCGTCAGGGGGTCATAGAACGCGTCGTTGAAGGCGCATGGGTGGAAAGCCGCACGTGCCCTCCGGTCCGGGCACCGATGCACGTGTCCGCCCGATCAGGGAGCATGCGGGCCGTGGAGACGATGCGTGCGATCCGCAAGCTGTCGCGCGAGCGGGGCCTCACCCTGGACGAGGTGCCCGTCCCGTTGCCCGGGCCCGGTGAGGTGCTCGTCCGCGTCGAGGCGGCGAGCGTCTGCGGCACCGACCTCCACATCTTCCGCTACGACGAGTGGGCGGCACGCCGGATCGAGCCGCCGCTGACGCTGGGGCACGAGCTCTGCGGCACCGTCGTCGCGCTCGGGGCGAACGTGCGGCATGTCGCCGAGGGCGACTATGTCTCGGCCGAGAGCCACGTCACCTGCGGCACCTGCTTCCACTGCCGCACGGGGCGCGCGCACATGTGCGAGCGCACGCGGATCCTCGGCGTCGACCGCGACGGCGGTTTCGCCGACTACGTCGTCGTCCCCGAGTCGGTGATCTGGCAGAACGATCGGGCAAGGCTGCCTCCGGAGCTCGCCTGCCTGCAGGAGCCGTTCGGGAACGCCGTCTTCGCGACGAGCACCCAGGAGCTCGCCGGACGCACCGTCGGGGTGCTCGGCTGCGGCCCCGTGGGGCTGTTCACGATCGCGATCGCGAAGGCGTTCGGAGCCGGACGCGTGCTCGCCTCCGACCACGTCCCGTTCCGCATCTCCCTGGCCGAGCGCGTCGGCGTCACGGCGATCGCGAACGTCGACGAGGTGGCGGACGTCCCCGCCTGGTTCGCCGAGCAGAACGAAGGGGAGGGGCTCGACGTCGTGTTCGAGATGTCGGGCGCGCTCGGCGCCGTGCACGACGCCTTCGAGGTGGTCCGCCACGGCGGGCACGTCGTGCTCTTCGGCATCCCGGCGCGTCCTGCGGAGATCGACATCGCCGAGTCGCTCATCTTCAAGAACCTGACCGTGCAGGCCGTCAACGGCCGTGAGATCTGGGCGACGTGGTACACGACCAGATGGCTGCTCGAGCACGGCGTGATCGACCTGCGGCCGCTGATCACCGGTGAGCTGCCGCTGGAGCGATTCGAGGAGGCGTTCGAGGCGCTCGAGTCGGGTGACGCATGCAAGATCGTGCTGCGGCCCGGGGGCGGCTCGTGAACGAGCGCCTCCGTGACGAGATCGGCGGCGAACTCGACGCCCTTCGCGACGCGCGCACGTACAAGCGCTTCAATACGCTGCAGTCGCCGCAGGGGCCGGTGGTGCGGATGGAGGGGCGCGGCGAGGTGATCATCCTCTCCTCGAACAACTACCTCGGCCTCGCCGGCCACCCCGAGGTCGTGCGCGCCGGCATCGAGGGCCTCGAGCGCTACGGCGCCGGCACGGCCTCCGTGCGCTTCATCTGCGGCACGTTCGCGCCCCACCTCGAGCTCGAGCGTGCACTGGCCGGCCTCTCGGGCACCGAGGCGGCCATGACCTACGTCTCGTGCTGGAACGCGAACGAGGCGGTCATCCCGACGCTCACCGACGCGCGCACGGTCATCCTCTCCGACGAGCTCAACCATGCGAGCATCGTCGACGCGATCCGCCTCTCGAAGCCCGCCGACAAGGTCGTCTACCCGCACTCCGACATGACCGCCCTGCGGGAGGCTCTCGCCGTTTGCCCGACGGGGGCGCGCAAGCTCGTGATCACGGACGGGGTCTTCTCGATGGAGGGCGACCTGGCCCGGCTGCCCGACATCGTCGAGCTCGCCCGCGCCCACGACGCCGTCGTCGTCGTCGACGATTCCCACGGCGTCGGCGTGATGGGGAAGACCGGCCGCGGCACGCCCGAGCACTTCGGCCTCGTGGGCGAGATCGACGTCGTCACGGGCACGCTCGGCAAGGCGCTCGGAGGCGCGGCCGGCGGATACGTGGCCTCGAGCGCAGAGGTCTGCGACCTGCTGTCACAGCGGTCGCGCCCCCAGCTCTTCTCGAACGCCCTGCCGCCGACCGTCGCCTGCAGCGCCCTGCGTGCGGTGGAGCTCATGCGCGAACAGCCGGAGCTGCTCGCGCGCCTGCGCGAGAACACCCGCGTCTTCCGCGAGCTGCTCGTCGAGGCGGGCTTCTCGCCGCTCCCCGGCGAGGCCGCGATCATCCCGATCATCGTCGGCGAGACGGCCGCGGCGATCGCGCTCTCCGAGCGCCTGCTCGACGAGGGCGTGTTCGTCACCGGATTCGGGTACCCCGTCGTCCCGGAGGGGACGGCGCGGGTGCGGGTGCAGATGTCCGCTGCGCTCGAGCGCGAGCACCTGGAGCGCGCGATCGAGGCATTCCGGCGCGCCGGCGTGTAACGCTCCCCCTGCCGGGGTACCACCGGTACCACGCGGAGCCGGCCGATCGACGGAAGGGAGCGACGCCGTATGCGCGAGTTCGACGTGGTCGTGATCGGGGCGGGAGCGGCCGGTGAGGTGGCCGCGGGGAGGATCGGCGAGGGCGGCCTCTCGGTCGCCATCGTCGAGGACAGGCTCGTCGGCGGCGAGTGCTCGTTCTACGCCTGCATGCCGTCGAAGGCGTTGCTGCGCCCCGTCGAGCTCGCGGACGAGGTGCGCCGGGTGCCCGGCCTCTCGATCGGCCCGATCGACGCCGCCGCCGTGCTGGCCCGCCGGGACGAGGTGATCGCCGGGCTCGACGACAGCGGCCAGCTCCCGTGGCTCGAGGAGCGCAACGTCACCGTCGTGCGCGGCCACGGCCGGCTCGACGGCGAGCACGCCGTTCGGGTCGGCGACGAGAGGCTCGTCGCCCGGCGCGCGGTGGTCGTCGCGACCGGATCGAGCGCTCTCGTGCCGGATATCCCCGGTCTCCGCGAGTCCCGGCCCGTGGACGAACGTCGAGGCGACGACCGCGCAGCACGTGCCCGCGCGCCTCGTCGTGCTGGGAGGCGGCGTCGTCGGTGTCGAGATGGCCCAGGCATGGGCATCGCTCGGGTCGCGGGTCACGCTCGTCCACCGCGGCGACCGCCTGCTCGAGCGGGAGGAGCCGTTCGCCGGGGAGCAGGTGTGCGAATCGCTCGCGGCGGCCGGCGTCGACGTGCGGCTGCGCGCTTCCGCGACGGCCGTTCGCCGCAACGGTGTCGTTCGGAGTCGCGCTCGACGACGGCTCGACGATCGAGGCGGACGAGGTGCTGGCGGCGTTCGGCCGCCGCCCCAGGACCGACGACGTCGGCCTGGAGACGATCGGCCTCCAGCCGGGCGGCTACCTGCGCGTCGACGAGACGCTGCGCGTTCCCGGCCACGACTGGCTGTTCGCCGTCGGCGACGTCAACGGCCGGGTGCTGCTGACGCACATGGGCAAGTACCAGGGGCGGCTCGTCGCCGACACGATCCGTGGGCGGGAGGCGCGCCTTCGCGTCGACGGGGCGCGGTCGCCGCGCGTCATCTTCACCGACCCCCAGGTCGGCGCCGTCGGCTTCACCCTCGGCGGCTGCGCAGCGCGAGGGCCTGGAGGTGCGCCATGTCGACGTCGATACGGGAGGCAACGCCGGCGGCTCGTTCGTCGGCCGGGGCGCCGCCGGCACGTCGCGGCTCGTCGTCGACGAGCGCACGGCGGGTCGTGGTCGGGCGCGACGATCACGGGGCCGGAGGTCGCGGAGGCGCTCCACGCAGCCACGATCGCGGTGGTGGGCGAGGTGCCGCTCGACGACCTCTGGCACGCGGTGCCGTCGTTTCCCACGCGCAGCGAGGCGTGGTTGCGGCTGCTCGAGGCGTACGGGCTTGTGATGCGCCGCAGCGCTGCGCTCCGTCGACCGCCGGTTGCGGAGCGGTGCCAACTCCGGGCAGACTTCGAGGCCCGACGGACGGTGGACCGGAGGAGGCGGAATGAGCACGGAATACGTCGGCCCGCTCGAGCGGGGAGCGGAGCGGCAGCGAACGTCGCGCCCGCCGCTGCGCATGCTCGCGATCGAGTCGATCGGGCCGCTGACGATCGCTCGGCGGGCGTCGTGTGGGCGATCGCGCAGCCGTACCGGCATCGCGTTCCTCGACCGCGGACGGCAAGGGCTTCTACGACTTCCTCGTCCAGCCGCCGCTGCTCGTGATCGCTCGTCGGCCTGTTCTTTGCGCTTCGTGATCGCGCCCGGTCTCGTCGAGGACCTGCGGAGGCGACGAGTGACGCCGAGGGCTGAGATCGTCCACTGGGCGTTCGCGCACGGGCTTCCTCCTGCTCGGCCTGATCCTGCTGGCGGAGGTGATCGTCGGACCGGAGGTGTTCGGCAAGCGGCGCTGGCGTGCCTACCTCTGGCCGTCGCTCGCCTTCACGCTGGGCGTGCTCCTGTGGCTCGGTCGCCATCTTCTTCACGAGCTCGACGCTCCACATGCTCGCGCACGCGTCGTGGGCGGAGGCGGCGATGATCGCCGGCGGCGTCCAGCTCGCGCTCGTGCGCGGCAAGCTGCACGAGCCGGTGCTGGTCGCTCGCTCACGGTCGCCGCGATGGTCGTCTCCGGGCTCGCGTTCCTGCTCCACGAGCAGAACCCGTGGCTGTTCTCGCGCGCCGCGTTCCTGCACCACGCGATCGGCTGGACGCTCGTCGTCGCCGCGCTCTTCCCGCTCGGGTCAGGCGCTGCGGCCGCGGCAGCCGGTCTGGCGGGCGGGCTTCGCGCATGACCTGGGTCGTCGCTCGCCGTCCTGCTCTTCTGCGACCGCGACGTGGCGCCGATCTTCGGGCACCTCTCCGACGCTCGCGGGGGGCCCGGCGAAGTGAGGCGCCTGGCCGCAGCGCTCGTGGCAGTGCTCGCGCTCGCCCTTCCCGCGGCCGCGTTCGCGCACGCGACGATGAAGGAGGCGTCGCCGGCGACCCAGTCCCGGGTCGAGACACCTCCTCGCGCGATCTCGCTCCGGTTCGACCAGTCGGTCGACGATCACCGACCAGGCGATCGAGGTCTTCGCGCCGACGGGCGGCTCGTCTCCGGCGCCGGCCGTGTCGAGCGACCGCGACCGCGTCGTCACCGCGCCGGTGCACGGGCTGCGGCGCGGCGAGGCGTACACGGTCCGCTGGCGCGAGACGTCGTCGGACGGGCACACCGGCTCGGGCGTCTTCACGTTCGGTGTGCGGCGTCGACGCCGCCGCCGCCGACCGAGGCGTACGGCGCGACCGGGCCGACGCTGGACGGACGACGCGGCCCGCTGGGGGTACTTCGTCGCGCTCGTCGCTCCTGCTCGGCATCGCTCGGCTTCCGGCTGCTCGTGCTCCGCGAGCCGTTGCCGGAGCGGCTCTCGAACGCGCCTCTACGGCCTCACCGCCGTCGGGCGGCATCGCGGCGATCGAACGTCGGTATCGTCGCGTTCGTGCTGCGGGCCGCGGACGCGCTGCAGCTGCCGTTCGTCGACCTGCTCTACGGCGACCTCTCGCCGTTCGCGACGAAGACGCGGTTCGGCCTCGCGTTCGTCGCGATGACGCTCGGCTTCGCCGCTCGTCACCGCTCTCGTGCTGCTCGCCTGGATCCTCGACGTGCCGCGCGCTGCTGTGGCCCGCCTTCCTGATCGGGCTCGGCTTCGCCTCCGGGCTGTCCCTGTCGGGGCACCAGGGCGTCGAGCCGAACTCGTCGTTCCTGACCGAGCTCGCCGACTGGCTGCATCTCGTCGGCGGCGACGCTCTGGGTCGGAGGCCTCGTGGCCGCTCGCGTTCTGCGTGTGGCCGCTGGCGCCGCGAGCTGCGCCGTGCCGCGTTTCTCGGCTTCTCGCGGCTCGCGACCGTGCTCGTCGCGGTGCTCGTGCTCGCCGGCACCTACCTCGACGATCGTGCGTCTGCCCGCCGTGGCCGACCTGTGGGACGACGACCTACGGCCGGACGCTGCTCGTGAAGCTCGCGATCGTCTGCGTCGCCCTGGCCTGGGGCGCGGTGCACCACTTCTTCGTGCGGCCGCGGCTCGAGCGCGGCGATGCCCCCGCCGGCCTGCGGCGCAGCCTGCTCGGGAGAGAGCGCGGTCGCGATGGCCGTGCTGCTCGTCGCCGCGGTGCTCGTCAACTGCGCAGCCGCCGGCGGTGGAACCGGCGGGGCGGACGACGCGCGCCGTTAGCCTGCCCAGGTAGTGCTGGTCTCGATCTCCGGCGGGGCGGGCTTCCTCGGCCTTCATCTCGCCCGTCGGCTGCTCGCCGACGGGGTCTCCGTGCGCACGCTCGACCTGGTCGCCGCTCGACGACGCACGAGCTCGAGGGGAGGGTCGAGGAGCGTCGCGGCGACGTCCGCAGCGAGCGCGACGCGCGGGCGCTCGTGGGCGGGGCGGACGTCGTCGTCCACGCCGCCGCCGCGCTGCCGATCCAGTCGTCGCGGCACGCGATCCGCTCCGTCAACGTCGAGGGCACCGCGACGGTGCTCGCGGCGGCGCTCGAGGAGGGCGTGCGGCGCGTCGTCCTGATCTCGTCGACCGCCGTCTACGGCGTGCCGGAACGGCATCCGATCCACGAGGACGACCCGCTCGTCGGCGTCGGCTGGTACGGCGAGTCGAAGATCGACGCCGAGCTCCTCTGCCGGTGAGTTCGGCCGCCGCGGGCTCGACGTGACGATCGTGCGGCCGAAGACGTTCGTCGGGCCGGAGCGGCTCGGCGTGTTCGAGATCCTGTTCGACTGGATCCGCGAGGGCAGGCGCATCCCGGTGCTCGGCGACGGCGTCGAACCTCTACCAGCTGCTCGCGGTCGAGGATCTCGTCGACGCGATCGTTCGCTGCCTTCGACGCCCCGGTCGCGGGCGAGGCGCTCAACGTGGGCGCGGGCCGCTTCGGCACGGTGCGGGACGACCTGCAGGCGCTGATCGACCACGCCGGCTCCGGCTCCGCCCTGCGACCCGTCCCGGTCGGGCCGGCGGAGCTGGCGCTGCGGGCGCTCGAGCTCGCACACCTCTCGCCTCTCGCCGAGTGGCACTACCGCACCGCCTACAGGGACTCGTTCGTCTCGATCGAGAAGGCCCGGACGCTGCTCGGCTGGGAGCCGCGGCTCTCCAATGCCGAGACCCTGTGCGCCACCTACGACTGGTACCTCGAGCACCGCGCCGAGATGCGGGGCGCCGGCACGACCCACCGCGTGCCCTGGAACCAGCAGGCGCTCGGCCTGCTGAAGCGGCTCAGCTGACGGTCGCTCGTCGCGCTGCGAGGACGGAGACGCCGTACGCGCGAAGATGGGGTCCGAGGTCACGACCGTCATCTCACGGCACGAGCACGAGCGCGCCGCGGACGGCGCCGGAGCGGAGCCGCACGAGACGCCTCGTTCGCCCGCTCGAGCGGCAGCGCTTCGACCTCGGTGCGGACCGGAACGGCCGGCGCGAGCGCGAGGAACTCCTCGCCGTCCCGTCGCGTCAGGTTGGCGACCGAGCGCACGGTGCGCTCTCCCCAGAGGAGCTCGTAGGGGAACGAGGGGATATCGCTCATGTGGATCCCGGCGCACACGACGGTGCCTCCCTTGCGCACGTGGCGGAGCGCGGTGGGGACGAGCTCGCCGGCAGGCGCGAAGATGATCGCCGCGTCGAGCTCCTCGGGTGGGCCGGCCTCCGTGTCGCCGGCCCACGTGACCCCGAGCGAGCGCGCGAACGCCTGCGCCGCCTCGTCTCCGGGCCTCGTCAGGGCATAGGTCTCCTGGCCGCGGTGGGAGGCGACCTGGCAGACGATGTGCGCGGCCGCGCCGAAGCCGTAGAGCCCGAGCCGGGCTGCGTCCCCCGCCATGCACAGCGACCTGTACCCGATCAGGCCGGCGCAGAGGAGCGGTGCCGCCTGCAGGTCGGGGTAGCCGTCCGGCACCGGGAAGCAGAAGCGCTCGTCCGCGACGCAGAGCTCCGCGAAGCCGCCGTCGAGGTCGTAACCGGTGAAGCGGGCGGCGTCGCAGAGGTTCTCCTGCTCGCGCAGGCAGTAGGCGCACTCGCCGCACGTCCAGCCGAGCCACGGCACCCCGACGCGGGCGCCCGCGGGAAAGCGCCCGGCGCTCTCGACCACCTCGCCGATGATCTGGTGGCCGGGCACGAGCGGCAGCTTCGGCCGCGTCAGCTCGCCGTCGACCACGTGCAGGTCCGTGCGGCAGAGGCCGCACGCGAGCACCCGCAGCAGCGCCTGCTCCTGCCCCGCGACCGGGTCGGCGATCTCGCGCAGCTCGAGCGGGCTGCCCGGCGCGGTGAGCACCATTGCCCTCACCGCGCGAGACCTCCCGGCGGATTCCCTAAGGTTCCCGGCATGCGCGACCTCCTCGACTACCGCTCCGAGTTCCCGATCCTGGAGCACACGACGTACCTGATCAACCATTCGCTCGCCGCCATGCCTGCGAAGGTCGACGATCGCATGGCCGAGTACGCACGTATGTGGCGCGAGCGCGGCATCCGCTCGTGGGGTGAGGGCTGGTGGACGATGCCGATGACCGTCGGTGACCAGATCGGCCGCATCGTCGGAGCTCCCGCCGGCTCGACCGTGATGCACCAGAACGTCGCCGTCGCGGAGGCGATCGTGCTCTCCTGCTTCTTCCCCGTCGGCGGGCGCAACCGGGTCGTGTACGAGCGGGCCAACTTCCCGTCGGTGCGCTACCTGTACCAGGCGCAGCCCGAGCTCGAGGTCGTCGTCTGCGAGGACGAGGGCGCGATCGTCGACGCGATCGACGAGCGCACGCTCCTCGTCCCGATCAGCCACGTCCTCTTCAAGACGGGGGAGATTCAGGAGGTCGAGCCGATCATCCGCCGCGCCCACGAGGTCGGCGCGCACGTGATCCTCGACTGCTACCAGTCGGCCGGCATCGTCCCCTTCGACGTCACCGCCCTGGACGTCGACTTCGCCGTCGGCGGCTCCGTCAAGTGGCTGTGCGGCGGCCCCGGCAACGGCTGGCTCTACGTCCGGCCCGACCTGGCCGACCGGCTCGAGCCGACCTACACCGGCTGGCAGGCGCACGAGCGCCCGTTCGGCTTCGAGGAGGAGATGGCCTACGCGCACGGAGCGGCGAGGTTCCTCACCGGCACCCCGAACGTGCCGGCGCTCTACGCCGCCACCCCCGGCTACGACCTGATCGAGGAGGTGGGCGTCGACCGCATCCGCGCCAACTCGCTGCGGCAGACGCAGCTCCTGATCGACCTCGCCGACGCCGCCGGCTTCGAGGTGCTGCAGCCCGCGCGACCCGTCGCGGCGGGGCGGCACCGTGACCGTGCACGTGCCCGAGTTTCCCGCCGTGCACCGGGAGCTGACGGAGCGGCAGATCCTCTGCGACTTCCGCCCGGACGCGGGCATCCGGCTCGGCCCGCACTACTTCACCTCCGACGACGAGCTCCACCACGCGATCGCGCAGATCGGCGACATCGTCGAGAGCGGCGCCTTCGAGCGGCACCTCGGCGCCGTCGCCAGCCATTAGAGGCCGTGCCCAGCGCCGGCGCCGCCGTAGCCGCCACACCGGATCCGATCGCGTGCGCCAGGGCGGGCAAGGCTACCCCGACCCTCCGCCGCCTCAGGGCCTTCGCGTGACCTCGAGCAGGTAGGCGACCATCACGTTCTCGCCGCCGACCGCCAGGTGGTAGGCGTCCGAGAGCTCCTCCACCCGCGCGATCTGCTCCATGTTCTGCTCGAACAGCGGCCCGAACGGGAAGAAGCTGTAGTCGGCGACCCGCGCTTCGAGCCCGTGCTCGGCGAGCAGCTCGGCCGTGCGGTGCTGTCCGACGATCGAGAGCTGCATCACGTAGGCGCGGCCGCCGTCCGACAGGAGCCGTGGCAGCAGCTCGACGAAGCGGTCGAGCAGGTTCCTGCCCCAGTAGTCGAGCGGACGGTGCCCCGTCGGCTCCTCGTACGGGTCGACCGGCATCTGGTAGAGGCTGGCGGCGATCACGTCGTACCGCTCCTCGGGCACCCACTGGTAGAGGTCGACCGTGTCGCCCGTCACCCGCTCCGCGACGCCGTTGCGGAAGGCGTTCGCGAGCGTGTTGGCGACCGACTGGCGGTCGATGTCGATCGCCAGCACCGACTCGGCGCCGTTCAGCGCCAGCTGCACGGCCAGGATCCCGCAGCCGCAGCCGACGTCGAGGCAGCGCTCGCCCGCGCCCACCTCGCTGCGGTGCAGGTGCTTCCAGAGCAGGTAGCTCCCCTGGGTGGGCACGAACACGCCCGGCTCGACCGTCAGCTCCGGGAACGGCAGCGGGAAGAGGCTGCGGTCCCGGTCGTCCCTCCAGCCCGGCACCGGCGCGTGCGCTGGTCCGCGCGGACGGCTCCGGCAGCGGCTCGACACGCCGCCGGCCCGGCTTCGTGCCCTCGAGCGCTCGGGCCGCAGCGGCGATGTGATCCGGCGTGACGCCGCAGCAGCCGCCGACGATCTGCGCGCCCTCCTCGCGCCAGCCGAGCGCGAGCGCCGCGTACTCCTCGGGCCCGATCCGCTCGTCGAAGCGCCACAGCCCGCGTGTGAGATGCCCCAGGTTGGGATAGACGCCGAGCGGCATGTCGGTGAAGTCGCGGAGCCAGCCGATCATGCCGGGCACGTGGTCGACCGGCAGGCAGTTGATCAGCAGGGCGCCGACGCCCATCTCCTCGAAGCGCCGCGCGGCCCGGCCGAACAGGTCGCCTTCCGGCGGGCCCCAGTGCTGCCCGTAGACGCCGCAGACCCCGTGGCGGCAGCGGCGGAACGAGAGCCAGACGGGCAGCTCCAGCTCGAGCAGCCGCTCCACGAGCTCGTACGTCTCGTCCCTGCGGATCAGCGAGAGCGTCTCGACCAGCACGAGGTCCGGCGGCTCGTCCTCGAAGATCCTTCGCAGCAGCCGGATGTTGCCGGTTCGCTCGAGCGCCTCCGCCTCGTCGGAGACGCTGAAGGCCACCGCGCACGTGCCGGCACGCCCGGCCTCCTCGGTCGCCGTGCGCGCGAGCCGGATGCCGAGCCGGGCGACGTCCATCCAGTGCGCCGGCCCGGGCTCGCCGGGGCGGGCGCGCGCGGCGCTCTCCGACGCGGCCAGGATCGACCAGGTGTTCGTCGAGATCACGTCGCAGCCGGCGTCGACGTAGGCGCGGTGCACGTCGAGCACCGCCTCCGGCGCGCGGTAGAGCGCCCAGGTGCCCCACAGCTCGGGATCGGGGCCGGCGCCCGCCGGCGCCCCGGCGCGCTGCAGCTCCGTCGCGATGCCGCCGTCGAGCACGACGCAGCGACCGTCCGCGAGCAGCTGCTCGACGTGACCGTAGGCGCTCGGCGTCACCTGGGTGCTCGTGGGTGCCTCCTCGATCGGCGGGTGGCGCGCCGCCGGCGCGGTGTGCAGGAGGATACTGCGAGCGTGTCGACCGGTGTCACGTCCGAGCAGCGTGCCGGCATCGCGGCGTTCCTGCTCGGCGCGGCCGGCATGTTCGCGACGATGTACTCGACCCAGGCGATCCTGCCGGAGCTCTCGCGCACCTTCGACGTCAGCCCTTCGCGCGCGGGCCTCTCGATCTCGGTCGTCGTGCTCGCCGTCGCCCTCGGCGCCTGGGTGTGGGGCCCCGTCTCGGATCGCGTCGGCCGGGCGCGGGCGATCCGCCTCGCGAGCTGGCTGCTCGTGCTGCCCACCCTCGGTGTCGCGCTCGCCCCGACGTTCGGGCGCTGCTCGCCTGCCGGGCGCTGCAGGGGCTGTGCATGCCGGGCCTGCTCGCGGTGGCGGCGCCGTACGTCGCCGAGGCGCTCGTCCCCCGCGTGGGCGCCCGCGCGATGGGGTGGTACGTCACGGCGCTCGTCGCCGGCGGGCTCGTGGGACGGGTCGGCGTGGCGCTCCTCTCGGGCCTCGTCGGCTGGCGCGTGGCGATCGGCCTGCTCGCGGCGCTGCCGCTCGCGGCCGCCGTCGGCATGCGCGGCTCCCTGCTCGAGGCCGGCCGCCCGGCGCGCTCCGGGAGCCTGCTGCGCAGCCTCGCGAACCGCCGCCTGTTCGGCGTCGCGGTCGCCGGCGGCGCGCTCTTCTTCACCTTCGTCGGCACGTTCACCTACGTCACCTACCGGCTCGAGGCGCCGCCCTACGACTACGGGACGTCCACCTCCAGCCTCGTCTTCCTGCTGTGGATCGCCGGCGCGATCGGGCCGCTCGCGGGCCGGGTGGCCGAGCGGCTCGGCTGGCGGCGCCTTGCCGCGGCGATGGTCGCTCTCGCCGCAGCGGGCGTCGGCCTCACCTTCTTCTCGTGGCTGCCGCTGATCGTGATCGGGCTCGCGTGCGTCGCCACGGCGATGTTCACGGGCTACACGGCGACGCAGCTCGGCGTGAGCGACGTCGCGCGCGCCGACCGGGGCGCCGCGAGCGCGCTCTACTTCAGCACCTACTACGGCGCCGGGGCGCTCGGCGCCTACGTCCCGGGCCTCGCCTGGGAGAGCCACGGCTGGCCGGGAGTCGCGTGGCTCGGGCTCGCGACCCTCGTTGCTCGCCGGAGCGGCGCTCGCGCTGGCCGGCCCGGCGGGAAGGCGCCCCGGCCGGCAGCCGCGTACGATGCCGCTGTGAAACGCGCCGAGGCGGACAGCGACAGCGTCCTTGCCCGGATCGTCTCGACCGTCGCCTCGACGCTCGAGCTCGACGAGGTGCTGCGGGCGGTCGTGCGGCTGCTCTCGGAGGCCAGCGCCGTGCACGCGTGCTTCGTCTACCTGGTCGACGACGACGGCGAGCGCCTCGTGCTGCGCGGCAGCCGGCGAGCCGTACGAGCACCTCGTCGGCGAGATCGCGCTCGAGCGGGGCGAGGGGCTCGCCTGGTGGGCGGCCGAGCGGCGCGAGCCGGCCTTCATCCGGGAGAACCTGCTCGACGACCCGCGTACCAAGTACGTGCCGGAGCTCGAGGAGGAGCGCTTCCAGTCGCTCGCTCTGCGTCCCGATCGCGGCGCGCGACGGCGACGTGATCGGCGTCATCAGCGCCCACACGGAGGCGCCGCGCGAGTTCACGCAGGCCGAGGTCGACTTCCTGGTCACGAGCGCGTCGCTCGTCGCCGGGGCGATCGAGAACGCACGCCTCTACGAGGAGATGCGCACGCGCGTGCGCGAGCTCGAGACGCATCGCCGGGCCTGGCCGAGGCGATCGCGTGGGCGCGCACCCTCGAGGAGCTCGCTGCCGGAGGTGACGGCGCGTGCGCGCGACCTGCTCGGCGCCCGGGCCTGCCACGTCTACCTGCTCGAGCCGGGCAGCGAGGAGCTCGCCCTGCCGCGGCTCGACGCCGGCGGGCGCGCAGGCGCGCGCGACCGCTCGGGCTCGTCGGAGCTCGGGCCGGAGCTCGCCCGCGGCGGTCGCGCCTCCCGCGTCGCGGTGCCGCTGGTCGCGGGCGACGAGCTGCTCGGGCTCCTCGTCGGCGAGGGCAGCGCGTCGGTCGATCTCGCGCGTGCGGTCGCGAGCCAGACCGCCGTCGGGATCAAGAAGATCCAGCTGATCGAGCGGCTGACGGAGAAGAACCTGATCAAGGACTTCTTCGAGGATCTCGCGGCCGGGCGCGCCGGCGGCGACGTCGAGGGCCGCGCGGCGCGGCTCGGCTGCGACCTCGAGCCGCCGTACCTCGTGCTCGCCGCGGAGCCGGCCGACGACGGGCTCGAGCGCGGCTCTCGCCGCGCTCCTGCCGGGCTCGCTGTTCGACCGGCGCGGCGACACGCTTCGCGCGCTGCTGCGCGTGCCGCCGGCGGCGCCGGAGCGGGTCGTCGAGAGCGTGCGCCGCGTGCACGCCGCGCTCGCGCGAGCCGTCGCGATCGGCCTCTCGAGCGCCTGCGTCGGCGTCGCGACCTTCCGCGACGGGTTCGAGGAGGCGCGGCAGGCCGCTGCTCGGCACGGCGGTGCTCAAGCGCGAGCGCGTCGGTGCTCGGCTTCGACGACCTCGGCGCGTACAAGTACCTCCTGCGGATCGCCCTCGAAGGCGGCATCCGCGACGCGACCGTCGAGGCCGTCTCGCGCCTCGCCGACTACGACCACGCAGCGCGGCGCGTCGCTGCTCGCGACGCTGGAGGAGTTCCTGCGCCGGCGCGGCAACATCAGCGCCACCTCCGAGGCGCTCTACGTCCACCCGAACACGCTGCGCCAGCGGCTGCGGCGGATCGGTGAGCTCTCCGGCCTCGACCTGCGCCGCGACGACTGGCTCGATGGTCGAGATCGCCGTGAAGATGGTGCGGCTGCGGCGCGCGCTCGGGACGCGTTCCCGACACACCAGGCTCGTAGAGGGTGGAGATTCGCGCCATCGTGCTCCTCGGCCGCGGGAGTGATAGGAACGCCTGACCGAACGACCAGGAGGAGGACAGATGGCGAGCGACGCGGCCCGGCTCGAGCAGATCCGCTCGACGATCGCGGACAGCGGGAATCGAGTTCTTCTTCGCGCAGTTCGTCGACCTGTACGGGCGGCCGAGCGCGAAGCTCGTCCCCGCCGCGCAGCCTCGACGCGCTCGTCGAGGACGGCGCCGGCTTCGCCGGCTTCGCGGCCGGCGAGATCGGCCAGGTCCCGAGCGACCCGGACATCGCCGCCATCCCCGACCTCGGACAGCTTCACGCCCGTGCCGTGGCAGCCGAACCTCGCCCGCTTCGCGTGCGACGTCACGGTCGAGGGCGAGCCGTGGCCGTACTGCCCGCGCACGATCCTGCGCAACGTGCTCGCCCGGGCGGCGCGAGCAGGGCTACGAGTTCAAGATCGGGCTCGAGCTCGAGTACTTCCTCGTCCAGCTCAACGACGACGGCTCGATCGAGATCGCCGACCAGCTCGACACGCTGGAGAAGCCCTGCTACGACATGGCCGGGCTGACGCGCCAGTACGACTTCCTGACCACGGTGTCGAGGTACTGCAACGAGCTCGGCTGGGGGAACTACGCGAACGACCACGAGGACGCGAACGGCCAGTTCGAGCAGAACTTCGACGTACGACGACGCGCTCATCACCTGCGACCGCGCCATCTTCTTCCGCTACATGGTGCACACGCTCGCCGAGCAGCATGGGGCGCTCGCGACGTTCATGCCGAAGCCGTTCACGCACCTGACCGGCAACGGCTGCCACTTCCACATGTCGCTCTGGGAGGACGACGTCAACCTCTTCCTCGACGAGGCCGACCCGCGCGGCCTCGGCCTCTCCGAGCTCGCCTACAACTTCATCGGCGGCCTCAAGACGCACGCGCGCGCGTACAGCGCGCTCACGGCGCCGACCGTCAACTCGTACAAGCGCCTGAAGCTCGGCACGACCTCGAGCGGCGCCACCTGGTCGCCCGTCTGGATCTCCTACGGCTACAACAACCGCACCCAGATGCTGCGCATCCCGGGCCCGGGGCGGATCGAGGACCGGACGATCGACGGCTCGTGCAACCCGTACCTGGCCGCGGCGGCGGTGCTCGCCGCCGGGCTCGACGGGATCGCGAGGGGCCTCGACGCCGGCGAGCCGAACTCGCGAGAACCTCTACAGCTATCTCCTACGAGGAGCTCACCGAGCGCGGGCTGCGGTCGCTGCCCGCCAACCTGCTCGACGCGACCGGCGAGCTCGAGCGCGACGACGTGCTGCGTGCCGCGCTCGGGCGCACGCGCGAGAACGAGGAGTACGTCGACTACTACCTCCGCGTCAAGCGCGACGAGTGGTTCCGCTACCACGAGCAGGTGACGCGCGTGGGAGCTCCGCGAGTACCTGACTCGGTTCTAGGTCATATGGAGCGATTGCTCCATATGAGCTAGCGAAGACGTCGAAGCAAATCGCCTGTTTCAGCGCATAGTGTGACGTCACGCCGGATAGTCGCACGTAGAGCTTATTGCCATAGGAGGATGCGATGTGCGGGATCGTCGGACTCTTCGCCAAGTCGCCGGAGATCGAGGACGAGCTCGGCGTCCACCTGGCCGCGATGCTCGCGCAGATGACGAACCGCGGCCCGGACAGCGCCGGCGTCGCCGTCTACCGCGACCCCGCCCCGTCCGGCTCGAGCAAGCTGACGCTCTACTCGCCGATCCGCACCAGGACTGGGGCGCGCGTCGTGCGACGGGCTCGGTGACGCGTTCGGCGGCGTCGAGCCCGAGCCGAGCGTCCGCGCGCAGCCACGCGGTCGTCGTCGTCGAGGCGGACGCGGCCGAGGCGCGAGGCCTGGGTGCGGCGCCACCACCCGGAGCTCCGGGTGATGAGCGCCGGGCAGCGTGATCGAGATCTACAAGGAGGTCGGGCGGCCCGAGGTCGTTCGCCGAGCAGTTCCGGCTCGCAGACTTCCACGGGCACGCACGCGCTCGGCCACACGCGCATGGCGACCGAGAGCCGCGTCACCACCGAGGGCTCGCACCCGTTCTCGACGGGCCTCGACCTCTGCCTCGTCCACAACGGCTCGCTCTCGAACCACAACCGCCTGCGCGAGCGCGCTGCGTCGCGAGGGCATCGAGTTCCAGACCGAGAACGACACGGAGGTCGCCGCCGGCTATCTCGCGTGGCGCCTGCGCGAGGGCGCGTCGCTCGAGCAGGCGCTCGAGGGCTGCCTCGACGACCTCGACGGCTTCTACACCTTCGCCGTCGGGACGGCCGACGGCTTCGCCGTGCTGCGCGACCCGATCGCCTGCAAGCCGGCCGTGCTCGCCGAGACCGACGACTGGGTCGCGATGGCCTCCGAGTGGCGCGCGATCGCCGTCCTGCCCGGGCGCCGACGACGCCCGCATGTGGGAGCCCGAGCCCGGCGTCGTCTACGTCTGGGAGAAGGCGGCCGTCTGATGGTCGGTCGGACACGGCGCTCGCCACGTCGAGGTCGTCGACCTCGCCGCGACGCCGCTGCGCGAGCTGAACCAGCGCCTGCACGACGTCGCCCGCGACGGCGGCCGGCCCGCGCGCTGGCGCGTCGCTCAACCCGAACGGCGCGCACGCGATCGCCTGCGGCCTCGACGCCGACTCGAGGTCGAGATCGACGGGCACGTCGGGTACTACTGCGCGGGCATGAACAAGCACGCGACGCGTGCGCGTGCGCGGCAACGCCGGCACCGGCGTGGCCGAGAACATGATGTCGGGCCCCGTCGTCGTCGAGGGCAGCGCGAGCCAGTCGGCGGGCGCCACGGCGCACGGCGGCCTGCTCGTCGTGCACGGGGACGCCGCCGCCCGCTGCGGCATCTCCATGAAGGGCGTCGACATCGTCGTGCGCGGCTCCGTCGGGCACCTGAGCGCCTTCATGGCGCAGACCGGCTGCCTCGTCGTGTGCGGCGACGCCGGGCGAGGCGCTCGGCGACTCGATCTACGAGGCGCGGCTCTACGTCCGCGGCGAGGTGGCAGGGCTCGGCGCCGACTGCGTCGAGAAGGAGATGCGGGAGGAGCACGTCGCCCAGGTGCGCGAGCTGCTCGCCCGTGCCGGGATCGACGACGTCGACGCGGGCGACTTCCGCCGCTACGGCTCCGCCCGGCAGCTCTACACGTTCAAGGTCGACAACGCGGGGGCCTACTGATGACCGACATGCTCGATCCCGTCACCTGCCGGCCCCGGCTGGCGGCCGGGGCTGCGCGAGTCGTACCTGTTCGACCGCAACGTGATCGCCGAGATCCAGCGCGCGGCGCGCGAGGGCATCTACGACATCCGCGGCTTCGGCGCCAAGCGCCGCGCTGCCGCATTTCGACGACCTGCTCTTCCTCGGCGCGAGCGTCTCCCGCTACCCGCTCGAGGGCTACCGCGAGCGCTGCGACACGAACGTCACGCTCGGCACGCGCTTCGCCTCGAAGCCGCTCGAGCTGAAGATCCCCGTCACGATCGCCGGCATGAGCTTCGGCGCGCTCTCGGCGCCCGCGAAGGAGGCGCTCGGGCGCGGCGCCACCGAGGTCGGCACCTCCACGACCACGGGCGACGGCGGCATGACGCCCGAGGAGCGCGGCCACTCGGAGCTGCTCGTCTACCAGCTGCTGCCGTCCCGCTACGGCATGAACCCCGACGACCTGCGCAAGGCGGACGCGATCGAGGTCGTCGTCGGCCAGGGCGCGAAGCCGGGCGGCGGCGGCATGCTGCTCGGCCACAAGATCTCCGACCGCGTCGCGGCGATGCGCGACCTGCCGAAGGGGATCGACCAGCGCAGCGCCTGCCGGCATCCGGACTGGACGGGCCCGGACGACCTCGAGATCAAGATCGGCGAGCTGCGGGAGATCACCGACTGGGAGAAGCCGATCTTCGTCAAGGTCGGCGCCACCCGCACCTACTACGACGTCCAGCTCGCCGTGAAGGCCGGCGCCGACGTGATCGTCGTCGACGGCATGCAGGGCGGCACCGCGGCGACGCAGGACGTCTTCATCGAGCACGTCGGCATCCCGACGCTCTGCGCGATCCCGCCTCGCCGTGCAGGCGCTCCAGGAGCTCGGCCTGCACCGGCGAGGTGCAGCTCGATCGTCTCCGGCGGGATCCGCACCGGGGCCGACGTGGCGAAGGCGCTTGCGCTCGGCGCGGACGCGGTCTCGATCGGCACGGCGGCGCTCGTCGCGATGGGCGACAACAGCCCCGAGTACGAGGAGGCCTACCGGAAGATCGGCAGCTCCGCCGGCTTCTACGACGACTGGCAGGCCGGCCGCGACCCGGTCGGCATCTCCACGCAGGACGACGAGCTGGCCGCGCGCTTCGACCCGGTGCTCGGCGGCCGCAAGGTCGCGAACTATCCTGCGGGTGCTGACGCTCGAGACCCAGACGCTCGCCCGCGCCTGCGGGAAGTCGCACGTCCACAACCTCGAGCCGGAGGACCTCGTCGCGCTCACGATCGAGGCGGCGCTGATGGCGCGCGTGCCGCTGGCCGGCATGCAGCTGCCGCTGCTCGACGAGATCGCGGACCGCGTCGCCGAGAGGATCGGCTCCCGCGCCGGGCTGTGAGGCTGTTCGACAGCCGGGTCTCGGGCAACTGCTTCAAGGTGCGCCTCCTGCTTGCGCACCCCGTACCTGCCGGAGGACCGCTTCGAGCGCGCGGAGGTGCTGCAGTGGCAGTTCTTCGAGCAGTACGACCACGAGCCCAACGTCGCCGTCGCGCGGTTCTGGCTGTCGGTCCGGCGGGAGCCCGTCGACCCTGAGCGCCTGGACGGCCTGGCAGGCCGGAGGCCGCCGGGCGATCGGCGCCATGGAGCGCCGTCTCGACACGCACGCGTTCCTCGTCGGCGACCGCTACTCGATCGCCGACATCTCGCTCTACGCCTACACGCACGTGGCGGACGAGGCAGGCATCGACCTCGAGCCCTATCCGGCGGTGCGCGCCTGGCTCGCCCGGGTCGCCGCCCAGCCCGGGCACGTGCCGATCACCGCCTGACCAGGAGGTGTCAGCCGACGCGTCCGCGGGGACGCCGTCCCAGCCGAGGGCGTGCGAGATGCGCTCGGCGCCCTCGAGGAGGAGCGGCAGCGCCGCGCGCATGGCCGTCCGCGTCGAAGCGGCTGGTCGGTCCCTGCAGCGCCACGATCGCGGCGAGCGTGCCGCTCGCGTCCCAGATCGGGGCGGCGATCGCGCTCAGGCCGGGCTCGCGCTCCTCGACCGCCTCGGCGTAGCCCTGCGCGCGCACGCGCGCGATCTCCCCGGCCAGCGCGGCCGGATCGGTGATCGTGTTGGGCGTGAACGCGGCGAGCCGGCCGCGGGGGAGCGGGCACGTCGCCGAAGGCGAGCATGACCTTGCCGGCGGACGAGGCGTGACCGACGCTGGGCCGGCCGAGCCGGGTGACGCCCTGCAGGTAGCGGTCGGTCGGCACGAAGTCGACCGTGATCGCGTCCGTGTCGCCGGGGATGGAGAGCGTTCCCGTCTCGCCGACCGCGTGCACGAGATGCTCGAGATGCGGCCGCGCGATGTCGCGCAGGTCGAGCCGGCCGAGCACGGCGTTCGCCAGCCGCAGCACCCGGACGCCGAGGCGATAGCGGCCCGTCGCCGGCACGTGCTCGACGAGCCCGGAGCGCGTCAGCGTGCCGAGCTGGCGCGAGACCGTGCTGGCGCTGATCGACGTGCGGCGGGCCAGGTCGGTCGTCCCGAGCTCGCCTCCCTCGGCCAGGGCGTCGAGGATCGCGACCGCCCGCAGGGTGGCCTCGACGTCACGGGAGGATGGTTGACCGGTACGCGACATCGCGATACTGTATCGCCACAGATAGCACGCAATTCCGCTCTACGCAATACTTGGCGTTCGATGTCGATGCTCGTCACCTGTCCCAACTGCGGTCCTCGCGAGGTGCCGGAGCTCCGCTGCGCGGGTGAGGCGACGAAGCGCCCCAGCGAGAGCCCGAGCGTACGCGAGCTGAACGAGTACATCTACTTCCGCGAGGGCGCCTGGGGCGTGCAGCGGGAGTGGTGGTACTGCCGCGCCTGCGAGGACTGGTTCCTGGCCGAGCGCCACACCTACACGAACGAGGTCTCGAGGACCTGGCACCCGGAGCCCGCCGCGTGACGCGGCTCGCGGCCCAGCCCCACGAGCGGATCGACCGCTCGCAGCCGGTCACGTTCACGCTACGACGGCAAGCCCGTCGCAGGGGTTCGCGGGCGACACGATCGGGTCGGCGCTGTACGCATCCGGCAGGCGCGTCTTCTCGCGCAGCTTCAAGTACCACCGGCCGCGCGGCCTCGTCTGCTGCTCGGGCCACTGCGCCAACTGCCAGATGACCGTGGACGGCATCCCCAACGTCCGTGTCTGCACGACGCCCGTCAGCGAGGGCGCGGTCGTGAAGGGCCAGAACTTCGTCGGCTCGCTCGACCGCGACCTGATGCAGGTCACCGACAAGCTCGGCGGCCCGTTCACGCCGCCCGGCTTCTACTACAAGACCTTCATCCGCCCGCGCAAGCTGTGGCCCCTGTACGAGAAGTTCCTCCGCGGCGCCGCGGGCCTCGGCCCGCTCGACCCGAACGGCAAGCGCACCGAGCGCGTCGAGGTCGAGAACCGGCACGTCGACGTCGTCGTCCTCGGCGGCGGCCAGGCCGGTCTCGAGGCCGCCATCGAGGCAGCCGGCCGCGGCGAGTCGGTCGTCGTCGTCGACGAGGGCCCCGACGTCGGCGGCTCGCTGCTCGCCGACCGGGACGGCATCGCCGCCGCGCGCGACGCTGCGGCAGCGCGCGCTCGACGCCGGCGTCGAGCTGCTCGCTCCGGCGATCGCGATCGGGCTCTTCGAGCAGGGCCTCGTCCCCGTCGCCCACGGCAACCTGCTGCTCAAGATCCGCGCCCACCGCGTCGTCGTCGCGAGCGGGGTCGTCGAGCAGCCGCTCGTCTTCCCCGGCAACGACCTCGTCGGCGTGATGCTGCCGGACGGCGTCCGCCGCCTCGTCAACTACTGGTCGATCAAGCCGGCCGAGCGGGCCGTCGTGCTGACGGTGGACGATCGCGGGCTGCAGGCCGCGGCCGACCTCGAGGCGGCCGGGGTCGAGGTCGCCCGGGTGGTCGACTTCCGCGAGCGCACGCCGAGCTCGATCGAGGCGCAGGGACGCAAGGGCCATGTCGCCCAGGTGGCGCTCGACGGGCACTGGGTGAAGTGCGACCTCGTCGTCATGTCCGGCAGCCCGCAGCCCAACTACAAGCTGCTCGCGCAGGCCGGCGCCCGGGTCGAGTTCGACGCCGGCAAGGGTGTCTTCGTCCCGCGCGACCTGCCCGACCGGCGTCGAGGCCGTCGGGGCGGTCACCGGCGACGTCGGCTCGCCCGCGGTGCCGAGCCCGATGCTCGGCCACGCCGGCGACAAGTGCTTCGTCTGCTTCTGCGAGGACCAGACGGCGAAGGACCTCAAGTACGCGATCGCCGAGGGCTTCGACTCGATCGAGCTCTCGAAGCGCTACACGACGGTGACGATGGGGCCGTGCCAGGGCCGGCTCTGCCACGTCAACTCGATCCGCGTCTACGCGAAGTCGACCGGGCTGGACGAGAACACGATCGGCACGACGACGGCGCGGCCGCCGTACACGCCGGTCGCGATGGGCCTCGTCGCCGGCTATCCGCAGGAGCCTGCCAAGCGCACGTCGCTGCACCACCGCCACAAGGAGCTCGGCGCCCGCATGATGTGGACCGGCGCCTGGCGCCGCCCCCACTCGTACGGGCCGGACGCCGGCGAGGAGGCGCAGGGCGTGCACCGCGGCGTCGGCCTGATCGACGTCTCGACGCTCGGCAAGATCCTCGTCAAGGGGCCGGACGCGGGCGCGTTCCTCGACCGCGTCTACCCGAACCGCTTCTCCGACCTGAAGGTCGGCCGCATCCGCTACGGCGTGCTGACGACGGACTCGGGCCGGATCATGGACGACGGCACGGTCGCGCGGCTCGACGACGACACCTTCTACGTGACGACGACGTCGACCGGGGCCGACAGCGTCTACCAGTGGTTCACCTGGTGGAACGCCGTCTGGTTCATGGACGTCCAGTTCGTCCAGCTGACCGGCGGGGTGGCCGCGATCAACGTCGCCGGGCCGAACGCCCGCACGCTGATGGAGCGCGTCACCGACGCGGACATGTCGAACGACGCCTTCGCGTATCTCGACGCGAGGCACCTGCAGGTCGCAGGAGTGCCGACGCTCGGCCTGCGCATCGGCTTCGTCGGCGAGCTCGGCTACGAGCTGCACTTGCCGAGCCCGCACGCGCGAGCACGTCTGGGACGCGCTGCTCGAGCACGGGGCCGACCTCGGCGCGGCGCCGTTCGGCCTCGAGCCGCAGCGCATCCTCCGCCTCGAGAAGGGGCACGTGATCGTCGAGCCAGGACACCGACTCCGAGTCGAACCTGCTCGAGGCGGCGATGCCGTGGATCGTCAAGTCCGACAAGCCCGACTTCGTCGGCAAGTGGGCGGCCGAGCAGGTCGCCGAGCGCGGCCTCAGGTGGATGCTCGTCGGCTTCGAGAGCCCGAGCGGGAAGATGCCGGTCGAGGGCGGCCAGGTGGTCGTCGACGGCAGGTCGGCCGGGCGCGTCACGAGCGTCCGCCGCAGCGTCGAGCTCGACAAGGTGATCGGGCTCGCGGTCGTCCCCGTCGAGCTCGCGGTCGACGGCGGGCGCTTCGACGTGCAGGTCGACGGTCAGCCGGTGCCGATGACCGTGCATCTCGGCGCCTTCTTCGACCCGGAGGGAGCGAGGCTGAAGGCATGAGCGTCCTGGACTTCATCGCGCGTGGACGCCGCCGCCGACAGCGGCGGCTTCCACCCGGTCGCGAAGTCGTCGCTGGAGCGGCGCTTCCGCGACGCCGACGCCGTCTTCGAGGAGCGTGACGGCTGGCTCGTGCCCGTCTCCGTGCCCGGCGAGGCCGAGCGGCTCGCGAACGTCGGGGTGGCGGACATCTCCTATCTCGCGAAGCTCGAGCTGCGGCCCTGCCGGCGACCCCGTCGAGGGCGAGGGCGTCGTCTGGTACCCGATCTCGCCGCGGCGCGCGCTCGTTCTCTGCGCACCGGCGCTGGCGGCCCGGGTGCGCGAGCAGGCCGCCGACCGGCTCGTGCTCGACGTCACCGGCGCGCTCGCGTCATCGCGATCACCGGCCCCGAGGCCGACACGGTGCTGCGCCGGCTCACGCACCTCCACCGCTTCCCGTCCGGCGGCGAGGTGGCGCACGTCACCGCGCACGTCCTCGAGCGCGGCGGCGGCTACTGGATCGTCGTCCCGCAGGAGTACGGTGCAGCTACCTGGCGGACGTCGCGGTCGACCGGGCGGAGGCGCTCGGCGGCGGCCTCGTCGGCGTCGACGCGCTCGGAGCCGGCGTCGTGAAGGACATCTTCCTCAGCAAGAAGGTGCTGCAGCGGCCGGCGAGCTGAAGCGCCACTACGACGTCGTCATCGTCGGCGGCGGCTCGCACGGCCTCGCCACCGCCTACTACCTCGCCAAGCACCACGGCATCACCGACGTGGCGATCCTGGAGAAGAGCTACATCGGCGCGGGCGCCGCCGGGCGCAACACGACGATCATCCGCGCGAACTACCGCACGCCCGAGGGGGCCGCGTTCTACAAGGAGAGCGTCAAGCTCTACGAGCGCCTCTCCGCCGAGCTCGACTTCAACCTCATGTTCTCGCAGCACGGGCACTTCACGCTCGCGCACTCCGACCGCTCGCTCGTCGTGCAGAACGAGCGCGCCGAGGTGAACAAGCTGCTCGGGATCGACAGCCGCGTGATCGACGCGCGACGAGGTGAAGCAGCTCTGCCCGCAGATCAACATCGTCGGCGAGGACGTGACGTGGCCGATCCTGGGCGCCCTCTACCACCCGCCCGGCGGCATCATCCGCCACGACGCCGTCGTCTGGGGCTACGCGAAGCAGGTCGTGCAAGCGCCGGCATCGAGATCCACCAGGGCGTCGAGGTGACCGGGTTCGACATCCGCGACGGCAGGTGCACGGCGTCCAGCACGACCCAGGGCGACATCTCCTGCGGCGTCGTGCTCTCCGCCACCGCCGGCTGGTCGAGCCCCGTCGCCAAGATGGCCGACCTGCCGCTCCCGATCGTGACGAGCATCCTGCAGGCGTTCGTGACCGAGCCGGTGAAGCCGTTCCTGGACAAGATCATCGTCTCGGCGCAGATGCACATCTACGTCTCGCAGACCGACCGCGGCGAGTTCCTGATCGGCGCCGAGGTGGAGCCGTACCCGACCTACTCGAACAAGGGCACCTTCCCGTTCATCGAGTACGCCACGCGCCACGTGCTCGAGCTCTTCCCGCAGCTCCACGCGACGAAGATCCTCCGCCACTGGACCGGCCTCTGCGACATGAGCCCCGACTACAGCCCGATCATGGGGCTGACCGAGATCGACGGCTTCCTCGTCGACTGCGGCTGGGGCACCTACGGCTTCAAGGCCGCGCCCATCACCGGCGTCACGCTGGCCGAGCTGATCGCCACCGGCAAGACGCCGCCGTTGATCGAGCCGTTCAAGCTCGAGCGCTTCTACACTGACACGATGGTCTCCGAGCTCGCCGCGGCCGCGGTGAGCCATTGACGACACTCCGAAAGGGTTGAATCAGATGCTCTCGAGCCTCGAGATCGCGCAGGCGGCGAAGCTGCGCCCGATCACCGACGTCGCCGCCGAGGCGGGCATCGAGCCCCACGAGCTCGAGCAGTACGGCCGCACCAAGGCCAAGGTCGACCTCTCCATCCTCGACCGCCTGGCCGACCGGCCCGACGCGAAGCTGATCAACGTCACCGCGATCACGCCCACCCCGGCGGGCGAGGGCAAGACGACCACGTCCGTGTCGCTCACCCAGGGCCTCGGCCTGCTCGGCCGCAAGCCGGTGCTGGCGCTGCGCGAGGCCTCGCTCGGCCCCGTCTTCGGCGTCAAGGGCGGCGCCGCCGGCGGCGGCTACGCCCAGGTCGTGCCGATGGAGGACCTGAACCTCCACTTCACCGGCGACCTGCACGCGATCACGGCGGCGAACAACCTGCTCAGCGCGCATGATCGACGCGCACCTCCTGCACGGGAACGAGCTCGGCATCGATCCCCTCACCATCTCGTGGCGCCGCTGCATGGACATGAACGACCGCTCGCTGCGCGACGTCGTCACGAGCCTGGGCGGCCGCGCGAACGGCTACCCGCGGCAGACCGGCTTCGACATCACGGCGGCGAGCGAGATCATGGCCCTCGTCGCCGTGGCGCGCGACCTCGCCGACCTGCGGGAGCGGCTCGGCCGCATCACCGTCGGGCAGACGTACGGCGGCGAGCCCGTCACCGCCGAGCAGCTCCAGGCGGCCGGCTCGATGGCGGTCCTGCTCAAGGACGCGATCAAGCCGAACCTCGTGCAGACGCTCGAGGGGCAGCCTGCCTTCGTGCACTGCGGCCCCTTCGCCAACATCGCGCACGGGAACAACTCGCTCGTCGCCGACCGCGTCGCTCTCAAGCTGGGCGAGGTCGTCATCACGGAGTCGGGCTTCGCCTCCGACATGGGGATGGAGAAGTTCTTCGACATCACGTGCCGGATCGGCGGCCTGCGCCCGAGCGCCGTCGTGCTCGTGGCCAGCGTGCGTGCGCTCAAGCATCACGGGGGCTCGATCGACGGCGGCCTGGCCGAGATCGAGACGGGGGCCGCGAACCTCGCCCGCCACATCGGCATCATCAACGGCTTCGGCCTGCAGGCCGTCGTCGGAGTGAACAAGTTCCCGAGCGACACGCAGGAGGAGCTCGAGCTCGTTCGGCGGCTCGCCGTCGAGCACGGCGCGTACGCCGCGGAGATCAACACCGCCTTCGAGGACGGGGGCAAGGGCGCCGTGTCGCTCGCGGAGGCCGTGCTCGCGGCCGCGGACGAGCCGAACTCGTTCGACTTCACCTACCCCGACGACGCACCCATCGAGGAGAAGATCCGGCTCATCGCGACCCGCGTCTACGGGGCCGACGACGTCGAGCTGCTGCCGGCCGCGAAGGAGAAGGCGAAGCAGTTCGAGGCGGCGGGCCTCGGCCGGCTCCCCATCTGCATGGCGAAGACGCACCTCTCGCTCACGCACGACCCGACGCTGCGGAACGCGCCGACCGGCTTCACCGTGCCCGTGCGCGACCTGCGGCCCTATACGGGCGCCGGCTGGATCGTCGCCCTCTGCGGCGACATGATGACGATGCCGGGCCTGGGCAAGACGCCTGCGGCGCAGGCGATCGACGTCGACGCGGCGGGCAACACCGTCGGGTTGTTCTAGCCACAAGACGCACATATCGATCCGCCGCCGTGTGTCGGGTGCGGCCACATGGAGCGCCCGTTCCTTGACTCGGTGTGGCACGTGCGTTTCGATCCTCGCGATCCTGGACTCACAGGCGGCGGAGGAGGCGACGTGGTTGATTTCGACAGCAGGCTGATCGACGTTCCGGAGGCCTCGGGGAGTCTCGCCCGCGAGACGAACTG
Organism: uncultured Gaiellaceae bacterium; assembly: GCA_963731095.1. Taxonomy (GTDB): domain Bacteria; phylum Actinomycetota; class Thermoleophilia; order Gaiellales; family Gaiellaceae; genus Gaiella. Next base: position 142,182 of record CAVSUK010000026.1, on the reverse strand, counting down.
GTGGGGGGCGTTCGTGATCGGCCTTGCCGGGACGGTCCTCATCATCGGGCTGATCGGCTATGCGCTCGTTGCGCTCGGCGGCTTCGCGATCGTGCTGTTCGCGGTCATCACCGCCATCGGCGTGTTCCTCTGCTTCTGCCTCGCGGAGATGGCTGCCACCTGGCCCGAACGCGCGGGCGGCCTGCCGTCCTACGCGTTCGAGACGTTCAAGCCGCTCGGCAACGGCTTCTCGCGGCACGTCGGCGGACTCTCCTCGTGGGCGTACTGGCTCGGCTGGTTCACGGTCGCCCCGATCAACGCGTTCCTCGCCTCGCTCTACATCGTCGACCTCTTCAACATCGACTTCGGCGGCGACTTCGGGCCGATCAGCACGCAAGTTCGGCAGCGGTCGTCCCGGTCGACGTGTTCGTCGTCGGCGTGATCCTGCTGCTCGTCATGTTCGTCCCGTGCTGGCTCGGCATCCGGCTCGGGGCGACGTTCGCCACGGTGCTCGGGTGTCTGCACGATCGTCCCGCTCGTCCTCCTCTGCGTGCTCCCGTTCTTCAAGCCGGGCTCGCTGGACGGATTCGACAACCTGACGCCTGTCGCTCTCCTCCTCGCCGATCGGCACGACGGGCAGCTGGCAGCTGATCCTCGGCTGGTCGTTCATCTACACGTGGACCGTGCTCGCGATGGAGGCCGCGGCCTGCTACATCGGCGAGTGCCGCGAGCCCGTCCGCGACGCGAAGATCGCGATCACGGCGGAGGGCCTGTTCGGGTTCTTCATCTACCTGACGCTCCCGATCATGGTCTTCTCCGTGCTCGGCACGGCGGGGCTCGACCAGCTGATGAAGGAGAACGAGGGCTGGATCGGCGACGCCAACATCCTCTTCCAGGGGTACGTCGACAAGATCTTCGGTGTCAACCAGTTCTGGACGTGGCTGATCGGCCTCTCGCTGATCATCGCGCTCAGCCTCTCGGTGCTGAACGCGATCATGGGCGCCTCGCGCGGCATGTACCAGAACGCCCACGACGGCATCCTCCCGAAGGCGTTCGGCTGGGCGAACAAGCACAGGGCCCCGTCGTTCTCGATGCTCGTCAGCCTGGTCTGCTCGATCGCCGTGCTCACCGTCGGCTCGCCGCTGCAGATCTACGTCTTCTCGAACATGGGCTACCTGTTCGCGCTCGCCGTTTCGCTGATCGGCTACGGGATCTTCCGCTCGATGCGCGAGGACACACCGCGGGAGCTGAAGATGCCACGATCGTTCGGCCCGCTGGGGCTTATCGTGGGCATCGTCGGGCTGCTGCTCTGGGCCATCGGCGGCTACTACGCGGCCGACTACGCCGTCGGCACCGGGTACCGCTGGCTGTACTGGATCGGCTTGCTCCTGCTCCTCCTCTACTTTCCGCTCTACGGCTGGAGATGGCTGGAGGACAAGAACGACGCCCGGCAGGAGGCTTCCGGGGTCGAGACGGTCTAGAGCCCCGGGACTGTGTGGGTGACAGGCTGAAGCCTGTCACCCACCATCCTCATGCCTTTCCACCGCCGCCGTTTCGACGCCCAGCCCACGAGCCCGTGCGAGGTCATGCTCGCCTCGGACGGGCGCCAGGACTACTCGCAGGGGGCGGTCGCGCGAGCGGCTGCGCTCGCCGGATCGAAGCGGGTCGCGGTCGTCACGATCGCGAAGATCTACGGCTCCTCGTTCGGCCTCCCGCATCCAGGGCTGCTGCCGACGAAGGACGAGCTGGCCGAGCGGCGTGGCTGGGTCGACGGGGCGATCCGCGCCCTCGAGACCGCCGGCGTCCACGGCCGACGGCCAGGTGGCGGCGACGCGGCGCGCGAGCAAGAAGCTCGCGGCCGTGGCGCGGGCGCGGCGCCCTCGCGTCGTCGTCATCGACGAGACCCCCGTGTCGAAGGGGCTGCGACGGCTCGTCGAGGGTGACGTCGGGTCGGAGTTGCGCCGGATGCTGCGGAAGGACGGGATCGAGGTCGAGGTCGTCCCGCACCGCGGCGCCGCCGCGGCCTGACCGTCTACCAGCGACGCGTCTTCGGGGCAGGCCGCGGGCCCATGCCGCGCGAGAAGCGAACGTCCGTCGTCTCGCTCGGGGCCGCGAACGCGGCCGCGATCGTCTTGATCAGCTTCGTCATCGTGCCTCCTTTCCGGTCGTCGTCGTTGACTCCGGGGATGTATAAAGCAAATCGACCGTCTGGCGCTAGAATGAGAAGCAATGCTTCATAGTCAGCCCGACTGCGCCGAAACGGGGCCTCGACCGCGACGACGGGCGTGGAGGAGCTCGACCGGGCGCTGAACGGCCTCTACTGGGGCGACAACGTCGTCTTCGACGCCGAGGTGGCGGCGGACGTGGAGCCGTTCTTCGCCGCGGTTGCGGCTCAGGCCGTCGCGGTACGAGGCAGCCGCCTTCGTGACCCTCGCACGGGACCCGGGCGAGGTAGCGCAGGCCTTCGCCGGGCTCGAGATCGTCGACGCGCGCCCGGACAGCCCGCTGGCCCAGCCGCGCCCCCTGCTCGACGCGATCGCGAAGCGGTGCGCCGGCTCGCCGCGCCAGCTCCTCCTCTTCGACTCGCTCGAGGTGATGAGCACCCGGTGGGGCCGCGAGACGACCGGCCAGTTCTTCGCCCGCTGCTGTCCGCTCCTGCTCGGCCTCGGCGCGATCGCCTACTGGTCGCTCACCGCAGCCCGCCACACGCCGGTGCTGCGCCGCCAGATCGAGGGGATCACGCAGTGCGTGCTCGACGTGGGAGACGGCCGGCTGCGGATCGCGAAAGCCGAGGGGCGGCCGCCGGGCGTCGAGGGCAGCGTCTTCCGCTACCAGCTCGAGAACGGGATCCCGGTGCTCGAGGCGGCGCCCGCGGCCGCGCGGCTCGGCGCGGCCCTCCGCGGGCTTCGCGTGGCCCGGCATCTCAGCCAGGCCGACCTCGCCCGGCTCGCAGGCGTCTCGCCCAGCGCCATCTCGCAGGCCGAGCGCGGGAGGCGCGGGCTCTCGCTCGAGACGCTGCTCGATCTGGCGGGGAAGCTGAACATCACGCTCGACGAGCTCCTGCGGGGGGACGTCGCGCCCGGCTACCGGCTCGCGCGTCGTGACGACCCGCGCCACGCGGAGAGCGACCGGCCGGTGCCGCTGCTCGACGACCCACGTGCCGGCCTGCGTGCATACCTCGTCCGCCTCTCGCCCGGCGGAACGGCGACGCCCGACTTCGCCCACAAGGGCGTGGAGCTCGTCACCGTCGCGGCGGGGCTCGTCCAGGTGCAGCTCGCAGCCGGGAGCCCGGTGCTACGGCAGGGCGAGGCGCTGATCGCCGACCGCAGCGGGGTGGCCGGCTGGCGCAACCTCGGCGACCGCGAGGCGCTCGTGTTCTGGGTGCTCCACGACGACCCCGCCGCCGCATCGACCGGCTGACGGGGCGTCGCGGAGAGGCCCGGCTAGCTCCAGGGATACGGCGAGTTCGACACCGGGTGCAGGTCGCCGGTCGCGAAGCGCTCGAAGCGGAACGGGTAGAGCAGGCTCGAGTGCTCGCCCTGCAGCACCTTCGCCACCTCCCGGCCGACGCCGATCATCTTGTAGCCGTGGTTCGAGTCGAGGATCGCGTAGACGTTCGGCTTGAGGTAGTCGAAGACGGGGAAGTTGTCCGCCGTGAAGGAGCCGACGCCGCCGGAGCGCGCCTGCTTGTAGAGAGGGCGGCAGCCCTCGAAGCGGCTCATCGCGTGTGAGAGCGCGGCGCACCACATGTCCGGGAACGTCGGGTCGACGTCGGTGGTGGAGGGGTACGGGTCGAGCTCGACGTCGCCGTCGACCGTCAGCGGCGAGGCGCCGCCCTGGACGCCGTGGCGGTCGCGCTTGAAGTAGATGCCCCACAGCTCGTCGGTGACGAGCTCGCCGTCGTCCGTGTGGAGCGGCGCATCGGTGTCGAGGTGGATGACGGGCGGCGCGCCGCCGTCGGCCGTCGCGAACATCAGCGGGTCGACGGTGATCTCGCCCTCCTGCAGGTTCCAGTACGTCCACATCCGCACGCCGTGCTGCACGTCGCCGGCCGGCGGTGCGGACGTCGATCGTGTCCGGCAGGCCGAGCATGCGCCAGAACCGCTGCGCCCACGGGCCGGGGGCGATCACGACCTGCTCGCCGACCGCGACGCGCCCCTTGCTCGTCTCGACCGCCGTGACGGCGTCGTCCGCGCCGAGCTCGAAGCCCGTCACCTCGGTGTAGGAGTGGATCTCGACGCCCTCGGCGACGCACTTGTCGCGGAGGCCCATCACGGACTCGACGTTGAAGGCGAAGCCGCCCTGGTGCTCGTGCAGGCAGACGGTGACTCCCCGGGCGCGCCAGTCGGGGAACAGGCGCTTCATGTGCGCGTCCACCTCGGCCTCGCCGACGATCAAGCTCGGAGCGGTACCCGATGCGCTCCTGGCGCTCGAACACGGCCACGAGGTCGCTCTCCTGCACCTGCGGGCCGAGCGCGATGTAGCCGACCGCGTTGTAGTGGTAGGCGGCGGGGTCGGACTCCCACACCTCCACGCAGGCCTGCATCAGCTCGCTCATGGCGGGCTGGAAGTAGTTGTTGCGGACGACGCCGCAGGCGATGCCCGTGGCGCCCGCTCCCGGCGTGGCCTTCTCCAGCACGAGCACGTCCGCGCCCGAGCCGGTGCCGCGGGCCTTCAGCTCCTTCGCGAGGTGGTAGGCGGTCGACAGCCCGTGGATGCCGGCGCCGACGACGACGTAACGGGAGGAAGCGGGGAGCGTCATAAATTGCCTCCTGGGCAATCGTGTGTCAAAATCGGGTGGAGGAACCGTACCATGGCCCGCACCGGATCTCCAGCCACGCGTCACGTCGCCGCCGTCGAGCGGGCGGTCGCCGTGCTCGACGTGCTCGCCGCGGCGGGGGAGCTCGGCACGAACGAGGTGGCGCGGCGCACGGGCCTGAACGCGAGCACCGCCTCGCGGCAGCTTGCGACGCTGGCTGCTGCCGGGCTCGTCGCCCATGTCGAGGCGAGCGGGCGCTATCGCCTCGGCCCGCGCCTCGTCGCGCTCGGGAACGCGGCGCTCGCGGGGCTCGACGTGCGCGAGCTCGCCCGCCCGCACCTGCGCGCGCTCGCCGACGCGACGGGGGAGACGGCGACGCTCTCCGTGCCCGGCGACCCCGATGCGGTCACGGTCGACTTCGTCCAGAGCGCCGCGTCCGTGCAGAGCGTCGCCCGGCTCGGCCGCCCCAGCGTCGCGCACGCGACCGCCGCCGGCAAGGTCGTGCTCGCGTTCGGCGAGGTGGCGCTCCCGCCCGGCGAGCTGCGGCGCTTCACCGCGGCCACGATCACCGACCGGGGCGTGCTCGCGAAGGAGATCGACGGTGTCCGCCGGCGCGGCTTCGCGCAGGCGCTGGGGGAGAGAGAGGACGATCTCAACGCGGTGGCCGTCCCCGTGCTCGGCGCGCGCGGCGAGCTCGTCGCCGTGGTCGGGGTGCAGGGCCCGGCGTCGCGCTTCACGGAGGAGGCGATCGGGCGCGCGCTCGAGGCTCTGCGCGAGCACGCGGGCGCCGTCTCCCGTGCGCTCGGCGGCGCTCTCGCCCCGCCGTCCGGCGAGGAGTAGGATCGCCGCGATGGCGGCAGTCGAGGCCCACATGTCCCGCGACCTCGTCACGGTCGGGCGCGACGAGTCGCTCGTCGCGGCCGCGGCGCGGATGGCGGAGCGGCGGGTCGGCGCCGCGCTCGTGCTGGACGGTGAGCGGCTGGTGGGGATCCTGACCGAGCGCGACGTGCTGAACGCCGTCGCCGCGGGCGGGGTCGAGAGCGCCGTCGTCTCGAGCTGGATGACGCACGGGCCGGAGACGATCGAGCCGGGCGACACGACCGAGCACGCGGCGGTGCTGATGATCCACGGCGGCTTCCGGCACCTGCCGGTCGTCGACGGCGGGCGCCCGGTCGGGATCCTCTCGATCCGCGACCTCGTCCGCATCGCGCTGGACGACAGCGCCCCGCGCGGCGCGTAGGGCCGCGCCCGCCCCTACGACAGCGCGAGCAGGGCGATGCCGCCGGCGACGAGCACGGAGCCCGCCAGGCGCGCGGGCCCCACCCGCTCGTGCAGCACACGTGCAGCCAGCGCGGTCGCGATCACCACGCTCGTCTCGCGCACCGCCGCCACCGGCGCTGCCGGCGCCCGAGCGAGCGCAGCCAGCACCAGCGCATAGGCGCCGAACGACGCGAGCCCGGCGAGAATCGCCGGCGCTCCGACCTCCGCCCGCACGCGCGCTCGCCCCCGGACAGCGAGCACCGCGGCGGCGTAGCCGAGCGTGGCCGGGATCATGCTCAGCTCCAGGTACGTGATCGGCGCCGCGTAGCGGATGCCGCGCTTGTCGAGCAGCGTGTACGACGCGATGCAGACGCCGATCGCGAGCGCGAACAGCAGCGCATCGGGGCTCGCGGGGCGTCGCAGGCCCCGGACGAGCAAGACGCCGACGGCGACGAGGACGACGCCGGCGATCTGCCCGGCGGTCGTCGCCTCCCCGAGCACGGTCACGCCGACGAGCAGCACCAGCACCGGCGCGAGCCCGCGCGAGACCGGGTACACGAACGAGAGCTCCGCCTTGCGGTACGCCGTCGCCAGCAGCGCGAAGTAGACGAGCTGCAGCACCGACGTGACCGCGATGAACGGCCAGGCGCGGTCGTCGAGCCGCCAGGTGGCCGCGGTCACGGGGGCGAACACGACGACGGCCGCGATCAGCGCCACCACGGTGGCGCTCTCCGGGTCGCGCGCGCGGGCGATCAGCAGGTTCCAGAACGCGTGCAGGAACGCCGCCGCGAGAGCGAACGAGAGCGCCAGGGGCGACATCGCCGGCAAGCCTAGAGCCTCTAGGCTTCCATCCGGATGACTGCCGCCCGCGCGCTGATCTTCGACTTCAACGGCACGCTCTCGCACGACGAGCCGATCCTGTGCGCCACCTACCAGGCGATCTTCGCCGAGCAGGGGCGCCCGCTCTCGTCCGACGAGTACTACGCGCAGCTCGCCGGCAACACCGAGGAGGCGATCATCTCGACCTGGCTCGGCGTCGACGGCGACGAGCTCGAGGAGCTCGTGGGCGAGCGGATCCGCCGCTACGTCGAGGCGGCCGCCGACGGCTCGACGATCTCGCCGGCCACGCGCGACGTGATCCGCTACGCCGCCGGGCGGGTGCCGCTCGCAGTCTGCTCCGGCGCCTTTCGCGCCGAGATCGCGCCGGTGCTCGAGGGCGCGGGGATCGCGTCCGCTCTTCACGGCGGTCGTGACGGCGGACGACGTCACGCACGGCAAGCCGCACCCGAGGGCTACCTCCGCGCGACCGCGCTGCTGGGCGACGGCCTCGAGGCCGGGGAGGTGGTGGCGTTCGAGGACACCGAAGCGGGCGTCTCCTCCGCGAAGGGCGCGGGCCTGCGGTGCCTCGCCGTACGCGGCACCCTGCCCGACGACCGCCTCTCCCGGGCCGACGAGCTCGTCGACGCGATCGACCTCGCCCTGATCCAGCGCCTTCTCGGCTGAGGGACGTGCCGTGATCCTCGCCGTCGACCAGGGCACCACGGGCACGACGTGCCTCGTCGTCGACGACGAGCTTCGCCCGGTCGGCCGCGGCTACCGCGAGATCGCGCAGCACTTCCCCGAGCCGGGCTGGGTGGAGCACGACCCCGAGGAGATCTGGGCGAGCGTCCTCGCCACCGCGGAGGAAGCGCTCGCCGACGCCGGCGTCGTCGGCGGCGGAGCTCGCGGCCGTAGGGGTGACGAACCAGCGCGAGACGACGGTCGTCTGGGAGCGGAGCAGCGGCCGCCCGGTGCACCCTGCGATCGTCTGGCAGGACCGGCGGACGGCGGCACGCTGCGCGGAGCTTCCGGCGGCCCTCCTGCGCGAGCGCACCGGGCTCCTGCCCGATCCCTACTTCTCGGCGACGAAGCTCGAGTGGATCCTCGCGCGCAGCGCGCAGCCGCAGGAGCGAGCTCGCCTTCGGCACGATCGACTCGTGGCTCGCCTGGAAGCTGACCGGCGGCGCGTGCCACGTCACCGACGTGACGAACGCGTCGCGCACGATGCTGCTCGACCTGGCGAGCGGCGAGTGGGACGACGAGCTGCTCGACGCTCTTCTCCGTCGACCGTGCCGTGCTTCCCGCCGTCGTGCCCTCGTCGGCCGTCGTCGGCGAGGCGTCGCTGCTCGGCGCCCGTGTCCCGCTCGCGGGCATCGCCGGCGACCAGCAGGCGGCGCTCTTCGGGCAGGGCTGCTTCGCGCCCGGTGAGGCGAAGGCGACGTACGGCACCGGCACCTTCGTGCTCGTGAACGCCGGCGGCGAGGTCGGCGCCGAGGCGGAAGGGCTGCTGCAGACTGCGGCGGCCGTCGCGCCCGGCGCCGCCCCGCAGTTCGCGCTCGAGGGCTCGGTGCTCGTCGGCGGCGCGGCGTTGCAGTGGCTGCGCGACGGCCTCGGGCTGATCGCGAGCGCCTCCGAGAGCGAGCGGCTCGCGGAGGAGGCCGGCTCGACAGGTGGTGTCTTCTTCGTGCCCGCGCTGACCGGGCTCGGCGCGCCGCACTGGGACCCGGAGGCGCGCGGGCTGATCTGCGGGCTCACGCGCGGTACGACGCGTGCGCACCTCGTGCGCGCCGCCCTCGAGGCGATCGCCCACCAGGTCGTCGACATCGTCGACGTCCTTCCCCTGGACGCCGGCGTGCTGCGCGCGGACGGCGGCGCGACCGCCAACCGCTTCCTGATGCAGCTCCAGGCCGACCTGCTCGGCGTCCCGGTCGAGGTGGCGGAGGACGCGGAGACGACCGCGCTCGGCGCTGCGGCGCTCGCGGGCCTCGCCGTCGGGCATCGTGGCCGGACGCCGAGTCGGTCGGCGCCCTCGTGCGGCGTGGTGCGCGCTACGAGCCCGGCATGAGCGCCTCCGAGCGGGCGCGGCTGCGCGACGACTGGCGGTCGGGCGCTGCAGCGCGCCACGGTCGGCCCGTGACCTGGGTGATCGCGCACCGCGGCGCCTCCGCGGACGAGACGGAGAACACGCTGCCCGCCTTCGAGCGTGCGATCGCCGTCGGCGCCGACTACGTCGAGCTCGACGTGCAGGTCTCCTCGGACGGTGCCCTCGTCGTCTTCCACGACCTCGACCTCGACCGGCTCACGCCGCTCCGGGGCCCGCTGCGGCGCCGTCCGCTCGCCGAGCTCCGCGAGGTGGGGATCCCGACCCTCGAGGAGGTCGTCGCGCTGACCGCGCGGGCGCATCCCGCTGATGGTGGAGCTGAAGAGCGCCCATCTCTACCGCCGCCACGACGTCGTCGGCGCGCACGCTCGCGCTGCTCGGCCCCGACGACGTCGTGCTCTCCTTCGAGCGCCGCTGCCTGCTCGAGGCGCTGCAGCTGCGGCCGTCGCTGCGCGTCCTGCAGCACGTCGGCTACGGCGTGTCGATTCGCGCCGCCTCCGCCTACGCCTGGGCGGTGGGGTTCCACAACCCGCGGGTGACCGCGCGCGGGATCGCGCGCGCCCGGGCGCTCGGCCTCGAGACCACCGTCTACACGGTCAACGACGCGCCCCGCATGCGCCGGCTCGCGGCGCTCGGGGTGAGCGGGATCTTCACTGATCGTCCGGCGCTGCTGCGGGAGACGCTGGGCCTGCCAGGCTGAGCAGCTTCGCGCTGCTCCCGGGGAACCGCACCTGCACGCGCGAGCCGATCGGGAGCGCGGCGGCCCGCTCGGCGGAGACGTCCGCGGTCCACTCGGTCGGGCCTGCCAGCACCCGCATGCGCGTCACCGAGCCGAGGAAGGTGTGCGAGACGACCTCGCCCTCGAGGCCGCCGTCGGCGGCGCCGCTGGCCTCCACCGCGACGGTCTCCGGACGCACGAGCAGCAGCACGCGCTCGCCCCGGGTGCGGCCGCGTGCCGCGTCGACCTGCAGATGAACGCCGTCGTAGTCGACCGCGCCCGCCTCCGGGTCGCTGACGGTCGACTCGATCCGGTTCATCGTGCCGACGAACTCGGCCACGAACGGCGTCGCCGGGGCCCCGTAGATCTCGGCCGGCGGTACCGATCTGCTCGATGCGCCCCTTCGACAGCACCGCCACGCGGTCGGAGATGGAGAGCGCCTCCTCCTGGTCGTGCGTGACGTAGATGGTGGTGATGCCGAGGCGCGTCTGGATGCGGCGGATCTCCTCGCGCAGCTGCACGCGCACCTTGGCGTCGAGCGCCGAGAGCGGCTCGTCGAGGAGGAGCAGCCGCGGCTCGATCGCGAGGGCGCGGGCGAGCGCGACGCGCTGCTGCATGCCGCCCGACAGCTGGTGCGGGTAACGGTCGGCGGCATCTCCGAGGCCGACGAGCTCGAGCAGCTCGAGTGCCCGCTTCCTCCGGTCGCCGTGACCCTGCTTGCGGACGCGCAACCCGAACTCGACGTTCCGGACAGCCGTCATGTTCGGGAAGAGGCTGTAGGCCTGGAAGACCATGCCGATGTCGCGCTTGTTGGGCGGTACGCCCGTGATGTCCTTGTCGTCGATCAGGATCCGGCCCGAGGTCGGCCGGTCGAAGCCCGCGACGAGACGGAGAGCGGTCGTCTTGCCGCAACCGGACGGCCCGAGGAAGGAGACGAACTCGCCGGTGCGGATGTCGAGATCGATCCCTGCGAGAGCGACGACCTCACCGAACCGCCTGTGCAGCTGCTTCAGCTCGACATCGGCCATGCCTACCGCGCCCCCTCTGCGACAGGCGCCGTCCGTCCGCCTCTGCCGACGGCCGCCAGGGCCAGTATCGAGGCCCAGGTGATCCCGAACGCGAGCAGCGTGACCGCCGCCGCCGGGTACGCCTTGTTCTGGTTGATGTACTGGACGTAGACCGAGAAGACGTTGAACGAGGAAAGGCTCGCGATCGTGTACTCGCCCATCACGATCGCGAACGTCAGGAACGACCCGGCCAGCGCCGCCGCCCGGATGTTCGGGAGGATCACCCGCAGGAGCGTCGTCGGCCAGCTCGCCCCCAGGCTCTGCGAGGCCTCCGTCAGGGTGTGGACGTCGATCGAGCGGAACCCCGTGTCGAGCGAGAAGTACATGTACGGGAAAGCGAGGATCACGTACGCCGCGACGAGGAACCCGTACGGCTCGCCGTAGAACCACTGCGGCGTCCCCTTGTAGACGTCGAGGAGCCCGACGACGAGGATGATCGGCGCGACGACGAACGGCACGAGGGCCAGGAAGCCGATCAGCCCCCGCAGGCGCGGCACCTTCAGGTGCACCCAGTAGACGGTCGGCACGAGCAGGACGAGCGTGAGCACGATCGTCTCGAGCGCGACGATGAAGCTGACCTTGATCGTGCGCCAGAACGCCGGGTCGCTGAGGATGTAGTCGTAGTTCGCGAGCGTGCAGCACTTCGCCGTCTGGTCGCTCCTGAAGCTGAGGACCAGCGTCGCGAGCAGGGGGATGGTGAAGTACGCGAGCCCGAGGAAGAGCCAGAGCACGGCCGTGGGGGCGATGGGGCGGCGCGGCGTCATCGCATCCACCTCGACGAGACGCGCTGCAACGGGATGTACGCGAGCATCATCAGGCCGAGCACGACGAACATCCCGAACGCGAGCGCCTGGCCGAGGTGCGGGTTGTCGAGCACGTCGCCCGAGAGGAAGAAGCCGATCGTGATCGGGACGAGCCCGACGCTGCCGCCCGTCAGCCCGTAGGCGGTGGCGTAGGCGGCGAACGAGTTCCCGAAGAGGAGCACGACGGCGCTCAGGAGCGACGGCAGCAGGATCGGCGCGCCCGACGTGGCGCCAGAACTGGAACGAGCTCGCGCCGAGGCTCGAGGCGGCCTCGCGCCACTCGCGCCGGAGCCCGTCGATCGCCGGCGCGATCACGAGGATCATCAGCGGGATCTGGAAGTAGAGGTAGACGATCTCGATGCCCGTCTTCGTGAAGAGCGAGAAGCCGTGGTCGTACGGGTTGAACCCGAGCTGGTCCGTCATGAACTGCGTGAGCGACGCCGAGCACGCCGAGCGTCGACGACGAAGGCGGCGGCGAGCGGGATGCCGGCGAAGTTCGCGGCGACCCCCGAGAACGTCGTCAGCCCGGTGCGGATGAAGCGCGGCGTCCCCTCGCGGATCGCCGAGTACGCGATCAGCAGGCCGAAGAGCGCCGCCGAGCAGCGCCGTGACGAGGCTCACCTCGATGCTGTTCTTGAACGCCGTGCGGTACGGCTCGTCGAAGAGCGTCCGCACGTTGTCGAGCGTCTAGCCGCCGTCCGGCGACTGGAAGGCGCCGACCATCACGTTCGCCGGCGGGCAGCGAGCAGGAACGCCGTCGCGTAGGCGAGGAACGGCACCACGCCGAGCCAGGCGAGCGAGAATCGCCTCTCCCGGCCCGCCGCGGCGGGCCGGGAGAGGTCGTCCTGTGGTGCCGTCGTGCTCAGAGGGCTACGAGCCGACCTTCTTGGGCCACTCGGTGGTGATCGTGGCCCGGCCTTCGTGTTCTGCGACGACGCTGGCGAACTTCACCTTCGAGTACGCGGCCGCGTTCGGCAGCGCCTTGATCAGCGCGTTCGGCACGACCTTGCGCGCGACCATGTCGGTGAAGAGCGCCGGGTGCGTGTACCCCTTCAGCCAGAGCAGCTGGCCCTGGTCGGAGTAGAGGAACTCCTGCCACAGCCGCGCTGCCCACGGATGCGGGGCGGTCGCGTTGATCGCCCTGGCAGTAGTAGCGCGCCGTACACGGCGTCCGACGGGATCACCGTCGTGATCTTCGCGGCCGGGAAGTTCTTCCCGTAGGCGAGGTTCAGGTAGTCCCAGTCGATCGTGATCGGCGTCTGACCCGACGCGATCGTCTGCGGGGTCGCCTGCACCGGTAGGAAGTTGCCGACGCTCTTCAGCTGCGCGAAGAAGTCGATCCCCGGCCCGATGTCGCTGGAGGCGAGCCGCCGTTCGCGATCGACGCCGAGAAGACGCCCGCCACGGCCGATCCCGGACGAGAGCGGGCTGCCGTTCAGCGCGACCTTGTTCTTGTACTCGGGCTTGAGCAGGTCCTTCCAGCTCTTCGGGGGATTGCTGATCACGGCCCCGTTGACGCCGAACGAGACGACGCCCCAGTAGTCGCCGACCCAGAAGCCGCGGCCGTCCTTCATCGCGCGCGGCACCTTGCGGAAGTTCGTCGTGTAGTACTTCGCGTACAGGCCCTCGTTGGCCCCCGCGATCGCGAAGGCCGGGGCTCACGTCGACGACGTCGGGGGCGCGCGAGTCGCCCTTCAGCGACCGGATCGCCTGGTTCTCCTGCGCCGAGCTCCCGTCGGGGTTGTCGCTCGTGATCGCTGATCCCGTACTTCTTCGAGAAGGTCGAGATGATCTCGCCGTAGTTCGCCCAGTCGGGCGGCAGGGCGATCACGTTGAGCTTCCCTTCCTTCTTCGCCTCCTTCACGATGTCCGACAGCTTCGCCAGCCGTCCGATCATCGGCGGGTCGGCGAGCGCCTTCTTCCGCGCCGCCAGCGCGGCCGGCGACAACGAGAGGACGGTCAGGCCGGCACCGGCTGCAGCCCCCCGCTTCAGCAGCGTGCGCCGTCCGACGCGCTCCTCTTCGAGCCTGCGCAGGAACTCGTACTCCTGCTCCTGGTAGTCCTCCACGGTCACCCTCCTCCGGTCGCGATGTCGAGGGCATGCTACGAGCGCGGGCCGGACGGTGCAATACGCTGCTCCACGCTATGCACATTCCCTGGCGGGCGGAGGGGCCGTGGCTTCGCTGCGCTCTGCACGCGCACACGACGAATTCCGACGGCGAGCTCGCCGCCGCGCATGCTCGTCAAGCACTACGAGCGGGCCGGGCTACGACGTGCTCGCCGTCACCGACCACTGGCACCGCAGCGACCCTCCGTCGACCGAGCGGATGCTCGTGGTCGCCGAGCGCCGAGCTCAACTGCGTGCTGCCCGGCGACCGCGACGGCCATGTGCTCGCGTTCGGCATCGACGACGCGCTCGCCGAGCTCGAGGGGAGCGGCTCGACCTGGCCGGGACCGCAGACTGGATCGTCGGCCACGGCGGCGTCGCCTACCTCGCGCACCCGTACTGGACGGGCGTCACCCCCGGCTCGCTCGAGCTGCCGGACACCGTCGTCGGGCATCGAGGTCTACAACGCCGGCTGCGAGCTCGAGATCGGGCGCGGCCTCGTCGACCGTGCACTGGGACGAGCTGCTCGACGCGGGCCGCCCGTGCTTCGCCCTCGCGACCGACGACAGCCATCATCCCGGCTTCGACTCCGACCTCGCCTGGACGTGGGTGCGCGCCGAGCGCACGCAGGAGGCGGTGCTCGAGGCCCTGCGCACGGGGTGCTTCTACGGCACGACGGGGCCGCGCATCGCCGACGTCGTCGTCGGGGACGGTGCGGTCGAGGTGCGGTGCGACCCGTGCCGCAGCGTCACCGTCGTGTTCGGGGTCTCGAGCGGCGCGGCCGTGCACGCCGGCCGGCTCGGCTACCGCTACGGCGGCGAGATCCTGGAGGCGACGACGCGACGGGCTCGATCACGGCGGCCCGCCTGACCCTGCCCGAGACGGCGCCGTACGCGCGCGTCGAGGTCGCGGACGCGCGCGGCGGCAGAGCGTGGACGAACCCGGTATGGCCGTAGCCGGCGACTGGCGTCACGGCGCCCGGGCCGAGCTCGCGCGCGCGCCGTTCGACCTCCTCGTGGTCGGGAGCGGCATCATCGGAGCGGGCATCGCCAACGAGGCGTCGCGCGCCGGCCTCCGTGTGGCGCTCGTCGACCGGTCCGACTTCGGCGGCGCGACCTCGAACGCGTCGTCGAAGCTCATCCACGGCGGGCTGCGCTACCTGCGGCTCGGCGACGTCAAGCTCGTGCGCGAGGCGCACACCGAGCGGCGCGCGCTGCTGCGGGTGGTGGCGCCGCATCTCGTCCGGCGCATGCCCGTTCCTCTTTCCCGTCTACCGGGGCGGCCCGTACCGGCCGGCCACGATCCAGGCCGGGCTGTGGACGTACTCGACGCTCGCCGGCGAGAAGCTCGGCGGGCTCGTGAAGCCCGAGCGCGCGCTGCGCTCGGTGCCCGACCTGCGGCATCGACGAGCTGCGCGGCTGCGGTGTCTACCAGGACGCCACGACCCACGACGGGCGCCTCTGCCTCGCGAACGTGACGGCCGCCGCGCAGGCGGGGGCGACGGTGCTGAACTACGCCGAGGTCGTCGACCTCCGCCTCGTCGGGGGCCGGGTGCGCGGCGCCGAGGTGCGCGACCGGCTCTCCGGCGACACGGTCTCGGTCGAGGCGCGCGCCGTCGTGAACGCGACGGGGCCGTGGCTCGACCGGCTGCGGCGGCTGGAGCAGCCCGGCGTGGCGCCGTACGGCCAGCTCTCGAAGGGCGTGCACGTGACCCTGCCGCTCGACCGGCCGTGGTCGGCGGCGCTCACGATCCCGCACGACCAGGTGCGCGTCACCTTCGCGTATCCCTGGGAGGGCATGCTCCTGCTCGGCACCACGGACACGCCGTACGACGGCGACCCGGCCGACGTCGCCGCCACCGACGAGGACGTCGACCAGGTGCTCGCCGAGGCCGGCGTCGCGGTCGATCACGCGCTGCTCGCGCGGGAACGGGTGCTGTCCACCTACGCCGGGCCTGCGGGTGCTTCCCCGCAGCGACGGCTCGACGGTCGACGCGCGGCGCGAGACCGCGTTCCTGCTCGGCAAGGGAGGGATGCTCACGGTCGCCGGCGGGAAGCTGACGACGTACCGCCGCATCGCGCTCGACGCGCTCGGCCGGCTCGCCTCCGAGCTCGGCCTGGCGAAGGTCGACCGCGCGTCCCGTGCCCCTGCCCGGGGCGACCGACGCCGGCAACGTCGCTGCCCGCCTGCGGACGGGGTGGGCGCTCGAGCCCGACGACCGCCGCGCACCTGGCGCACTTCTACGGCACGCGCGCCGACGGCGTCGTCGGGCTCGCGGCCGAACGGCCCGAGCTGCTCGAGCCGATCCATCCGGGCGCCCCCGACATCGCCGCCCAGGTCGTGTTCGCGGCCCGCGAGGAGTGGGCGACGAGCGCCGACGACGTCGTGCACCGGCGCACCACGCTCGGCCGCCCGCGGTCTCGCCACGCCCGACGTGCTCGACCGGGTCGGCCGCCTGCTCGCAGGCTCGTGTGCAGGCTCCTGACCGGACTCCGCGCCCTCTGATTGGATAGGCCGCACACGCCCACGAAGGAGACTGCGACAGTGGCAACGGTCGAGAAGCCCCGGACGTTCGTCCGCCCGGACGGCAAGGAGAAGGTGACGGGCACGGGCCGCTACACGGCCGATCTCGTGCTCGCCGGACAGCTCGTGGCGAAGTTCCGCTACGCCGATCACACGCACGCGCGGATCCTCCGCATCGACACGACGAAGGCGCGGGCGCTGCCCGGCGTGCTCGCCGTCGTCACCCACGAGGACGTGCCCGACGTGCTCTACGGCGGCATGGTGCAGGACCGCCGCCTGTTCGCCCGCGACACCGTGCGCTTCGAGGGCGACATCGTGGCCGGCGTCGCGGCGACGACGGCGGAGATCGCCGAGCAGGCCGCCGCGCTGATCGAGGTCGAGTACGAGCCGCTGCCGGTCGTGACCGACTTCGAGGCGGCGCTCGCCGACGACGCGACGCTCGTCCACCCCGACTGGGAGAGCTACGAGGGCGACGAGGCGCTCGGGCGCAACCGCAACACGCTCGGCTACTCGACGATCGTCAAGGGCGACGTCGACGCGGCGATGGCGAGCGCCGACGTGGTCGTCAAGGGCCGCTACGTGACCGATCCCGTGCAGGGCGTGCCGATCGAGCCGCGCGCGGTCGTGGCCGCAGTGGCAGGGCGACCGGGTCACCGTCTGGACGTCGACGCAGGTTCCGTACGCCGCCCGGGCGGGCGTCGCGCACACGCTGCAGATCCCGGAGTCGCACGTGCGCGTCGTCGTGCCGCTGCTCGGCGGCGGCTTCGGCGCGAAGTGCGACTTCCACTTCGAGGGTCACGTCGCCGCGCTCGCGCGCGCGGCGCGCCGCCCCGTCAAGCTCGTCTTCTCGCGGCGCGAGGAGTTCGTCGCCGTCGGCCACCGGCGCGAGGGGATGGTGATCGAGCTCGAGACCGGCGCGCGCGCCGACGGCACGCTCGTCGCGCGCACGCGCGCGGCTCGTGCTCGACAAGGGCGCCTACTGCGGCGAGGGCGGCTTCTTCGCGCAGATGGCGGCGATGCACGCGCTCGGCCCCTACGTGCATCGAGACCGTCTTCGTCGAGTCGTCGCTCGTCTACTCCAACAACCAGCCGTCGTCCTCGATCCGCGCCCCGACGGCACCGCAGGTGTGCTGGGCGCTCGAGCAGCACATGGACGAGCTCGCGGCGGCGCTCGGGATCGACCCGGTCGAGCTGCGGCGCCGCACGCTGATCGAGGAGGGCTCGGTCACCGCGACCGGCCAGGTGCTGGAGCGGATCGCGATGAAGGAGACGCTCGAGCGCGCGGTCGAGCTGATCGGCTACGGGCAGGAGCTGCCGGACGACGAGGCGATCGGCGTCGCCTGCGGCTGGTGGCCGTGCTTCGCCGCCAATGCGGGCGCGTACGTGAAGCTGAACCCCGACGGCACCGGCACGATCGTCACGGGCGCGCAGGAGAACGGCACCGGCGCCGTGATGGCGATGCCGACCTACGTCGCCGAGGAGCTCGGGATGAAGCCCGAGGACTTCTCGATCCTCTACCAGGACACCGACGCGGCGCCGTGGGACATGGGCTCGTGCGGCTCGCAGACGACGTTCAACAGCGCGCGCGCCGTGATCGCGGCCGCGGGCGAGGTGCGCGACCAGCTGCTCGACGCGGCCGCCGACCAGCTGGAGGCGTCACGCGACGACCTCGAGCTCGTCGAGGGGACGGTCCGCGTGAAGGGCTCGCCGGACAAGTCGGTCACGATCGTCGATCTCGCGGGCGGCGGCACGTTCCACGGCAAGGGCGCGGGCGAGCTGCCCGAGGCGCCGCCGGCGCCGGCCGAGGGCTGCGTCGGGAGGCTCGGCCTCGAGTCGTTCCACGCGCCGCAGCTGATCGCGCACGCCGTGCGGGTGAAGGTCGACCGCGACACCGGCGTCGTGCGGGTGCTGCAGGTCGCGGCGGCCCACGACTGCGGCAGGATCCTGAACCGGATCGGCGCCGACGGGCAGGTGTACGGCGGCGTCGTGATGGGGATCGGGCAGGCGCTCTCCGAGGGGACGCAGCTCGACGACGAGGGCCGGCACCTGAACGCGCACCTGACCGACTACAAGCTCGTGACCGCGTCCGACGCGCCCCGGATCGACGTCGCCTGGATCGAGACGGAGACGCCGAACGCAGGGCCGAAGGGGTCGAAGGGCGTCGGCGAGCCGCCGTGCGTCCCGACCGCAGGGGCCGTCGCGAACGCGATCGCGAAGGTGATCGGCGCGCGCGTGCGGGCGCTGCCGATGACGCCCGAGCGGGTCTGGGCCGCGAAGGAGCAGGGATGACCGTCACCACGTTCGTCAACGCGACCACCGTCGAGGACGCCGTGCAGGCGCTCGCGGCGGGCGCGCGCCCGGTCGCCGGCGGCACCGACCTCGTCGTCGCGGACCGCTCCGGGCAAGGCGCCGCTCCCGGACAGCGTCGTCGCGATCCACCGCATCGCCGAGCTGCAGGGCGTCACCGCCGGCGCCGGACGGGCTCCGGCTCGGCGCGCTCGCGAGCCATGCCGAGGTCGCGGCCGACGCGGAGGTGCGCGCCCGCTACACGGCCCTCGCCGACGCGTGCGCGATCGTCGGCTCGCACGCGACCCGCGCGCAGGGCACGATCGGCGGCAACCTGATGAACGCGTCGCCGGCCATGGAGACCGGCGGGCCGCTCCTCTGCCTCGGCGCCTCGGTGACCCTGCGCGGGCCCGCCGGGACCCGCTGGGTCGCGCTCGACGACCTCTGGGCAGGCCCCGGCAAGACGACGGCGCACGGCGACGAGCTGCTCGTCGCGATCGACGTTCCCGCGCCCGCCGAGGGCACCGGAAGCGCGTACCTGCGGCTCGAGTACCGGCGGCAGATGGAGATCGCAGTCGTCGGCGCCACCGCGGTCGTGACGCGTCGACGGCGGCAGCGTCGCGGACGCGCGCATCGCGATGACCGCCCTCTCTCCCACGATCCGCCGCGTGCCCGAGGCCGAGGCGGCGCTGGTCGGCTCCGACGGCGGCGCGGCGGCGGTCGCGGCGGCAGCCGCGGCGGTCGCTGCGGCGGCCACGCCGATCTCCGACGTGCGCGGCTCGGCCGACTACCGCCGTGCCATGGCGGCCGTGATCACCCGACGCACGATCGAGCGAGCCCTGCAGCGGGCCCGAGGGGAGGCAGCGTGAAGGTCGCGACGACTCTGACGGTGAACGGGGTCGCCTACCCGGTCGAGCTCGAGCCGGGCACGAGCCTGCTCGCCGCCGTGCGCGACGCGATCGGCCTGACGGGCTCGAAGGAAGGCTGCGACGACTCCGAGTGCGGCGCCTGCATGATGCTGCTCGACGGCAAGCCGGTGAACTCCTGCTCGTACCTCGCGCTGCAGGCGGAGGGGAGCGAGGTGACGACCGTCGAGGGGCTCGCCGCGGACGACACGCTCGCTCCGCTGCAGGCCGCCTTCCTCGAGCTGGGCGGCGTCCAGTGCGGCTTCTGCACGCCGGGCATGCTGATCTCGGCGACGGCGCTCCTGGCCGAGAACCCGAGCCCCACCGAGGACGAGGTGCGCATCGGCCTCTCCGGCAACCTCTGCCGCTGCACCGGCTACGACGGCATCGTCAAGGCCGTGCTGGCCGTCGCCGCGTCCTGAAGCCGTCGGCCTCTCGGCTCAGGTAGCACGGATCCCGTGCTACACTGATCCCGTGGCCAATCTGACGTTGACGATCGACGACGAGACCCTGCGGGCGGCGCGGATCCGTGCGCTTGAGCACGGGACCTCCGTCAACGCGCTGGTGCGCGACTATCTCCGCTCCTACGTGGCGCGTCCCGATGCTCGCGAGGCGCTCCAGCGGATGTTCGCGATTGCAGATCGCGTCGGGGCGTCGAGCGGGCCCGGCGGTCGTGCGTGGACGCGCGCCGAGCTCCACGAGCGCACCGATCGCCCCGCAATCGGGTGAGGCGCTTCGTCGATACGAACGTCCTCGTCTACGCGAACGACGCGGCCGATCCCGACAAGCGGCGCATTGCTCGCGAGACGCTACTCTCCAACGCTTCCGAGCTGGTTCTCAGCGCCCAGGTGCTCTCGGAGCTTTATGTCGCCCTCGTGCGACCGACGGGGCTCGGCATGCCGCCGGCGGACGCACGGGTGATCGTGGACGATCTCCGTCGCTTCCCGATCCTTCCGATCGACGACGAGATCGTGCTCGACGCGATCGATCTCAGTACCCGCGAGCACACCTCGTACTGGGACGGGCTCATCCTCACTGCGGCGCAGGCCGGCGGCTGCGAGATCGTTCTCAGCGAGGACTTGTCCCACGGCACCACGGTCGGCGGCGTCCGCGTCGAGAACCCGTTTCTCGCCCTTGCCTGACCCTGGCTACGGCGTCGCTCGCTGTCCCCGAACCCGCTTGTGACACAGTGTTACGAGCTCTGGTGGACGCGGGCTCGGCGGAATACACCGTCGCCTGCGCCACGTTCTGTTACTAGGCGCCGGTTGCGTGCCGGTAGAACGGGGCGGCCGATGGCGGCAACGGCGTGTTGCCGAGGATCAGGTCCGCGGCCTTCTCCGCCACCATCATCACCGGCGCGTAGATGTTCCCGTTCGTCACGTAGGGGAACACCGAGGCGTCGACGACGCGCAGGCCGTCGACGCCGTGCACCCGCATCGAGCCGGGGTCGACGACGGCCAGCTCGTCGTCTGCCGAGCCGGCACGTGCAGGAGGGATGCAGCGCCGTCTCGCCGTCGTGGGCGACCCAGCGCAGGATCTCCTCGTCGGTCTCCACCGACGGCCCCGGCGAGGTCTCGCCGCCGTTGTACTGCGCGAAGGCCGGCTGCGTGAGGATGGAGCGCGCGCAGCGGACCGCCTCGACCCATTCGCGCCGGTCCTGCTCGGTCGACAGGTAGTTGAAGCGCAGCGCCGGATGGACGCGAGGGTCGCGTGAGGTGATCTTCACCGTCCCGCGGGCATCGGAGTACATGGGGCCGACGTGCACCTGGTAGCCGTGGCCGCCCTCCGGCTGTGAGCCGTCGTAGCGGATCGCGAGCGGCAGGAAATGGAACATCAGGTTCGGGTAGGCGACGTCGTCGTTCGAGCGGACGAAGCCGCCCGCCTCGAAGTGGTTCGAGGCGCCGGGGCCCCGCCGGAGGAACAGCCACTGGAAGCCGATCCACGGCCGGTTGCGGAGCTTCAGCGCCGGCTGCATCGAGACCGGCTTCGTGCAGGCGTACTGCACGTACACCTCGAGGTGATCCTGCAGGTTCTCGCCGACGCCGGGCAGGTCGTGCACGACGTCGATGCCGAGCGCCGCGAGCTCCGCGGCGTTGCCGATACCCGAGAGCTGCAGGAGCTGCGGCGAGTTGATCGCGCCGCCGCAGAGGATCACCTCGTTCGCGCGTATCACCTCGGCTCCACGCTTCCCGGCGATCTCGACCCCGGTCGCGCGCGTCCCCTCGAACAGCACGCGCGAGACGAGCGTGCGGCAGCGAACCTCGAGGTTCGGCCGCTTCATGACGGGATGGAGGTAGGCGCGGGCGGCGCTCAGCCGCCGGCCCCGGTGGATGTTGCGGTCGAAGTGCGCGAACCCCTCCTGCCGGTAGCCGTTGACGTCGTCGGTGAGCGGGTAGCCGGCCTGCTGCACCGCCTCCAGGAACGCTCCGAACAGTGGGATTGGCGGCCGGTCCGCGCTCCAGCACGAGCGGGCCTGCGCCGCCGCGCCACTCGTCGGCGCCCGCGAGGCACGTCTCCATGCGCTTGAAGTACGGCAGGCAGTGCGCGTAGTCCCAGCGCTCGAGGCCGGGGACGGTCGCCCAGCGCTCGAAGTCCATCGGGTTGCCGCGCTGGAAGATCATCCCGTTGATCGAGCTCGAGCCGCCGAGCACCTTGCCGCGCGCGTGGTAGATGCGCCGGCCGTTCATGTGCGGCTCCGGCTCCGACTCGTACTTCCAGTCGTAGAAGCGGTTGCCGATCGGGAACGCGAGCCCGGCGGGCATGTGGATGAAGATGTCCCACAGCGAGTCCGGCCGGCCCGCCTCGAGCACCAGCACGCGCGTGGAGGGGTCGGCGCTGAGCCGGTTCGCGAGCGCGCAGCCGGCGGAGCCGCCGCCGACGATGACGAAGTCCCAGGGCTGCTCGCTCATCGTGCGATCCTACGCGGGCCTCAGCGACCGGCGAGCTTCTTGCGCCGCCAGGCCTCGGTCTCGGCGAGGTCGTTGAACGTGAAGACGTGGAACCCGGCGATCTTCTGCTCGGGGTCCGCGAGCGCCGGCCCGAGGCCCTTGATCAGCCGGTCGGGGCTGAAGCCGCCCGGCTGCAGGAAGCGCGTGACGAAGTTGCCGTGCTTGCGCAGGAACCGGATCGACTCCCCGATCCCGATGCGCGTCGACACGCGCAGCAGCTTCGCGCGCTGCACGGCGCCGGGGATGCCGACGTAGACGGGCAGCCTGATGCCGCTCGCCCACACCGCGTCGATCCAGCGGGCCGTCACGCTCGAGTCGAAGCAGATCTGGGTGGCGATGTAGCTCGCATACGGGGCCTTCTCGGCCATTGCCGCGGCGGCGGTCGCGTCGTCGATCAACGGGTGGGTCTCCGGATAGCCGGTGATGCCGATCCGCTCGAACGGGTGGCCGAGCTCGTGCATGTCGCGGATCAGCGACGCGGCCCCCTCGTAGTCGCCCGCCGGCTCCTCGGCGTCGCCGGCGACCACGAAGACGTCGCGTGTCCCCATTTCGGCCATGCGGTCGACGAGCTCCCGAAGGTGGCCGCGATCCCGAACGAGCCGTGCCGACAGGTGTGGTACGACCGTGTAGCCCTCGCGGGCGAATCGCTCGGCGAGCTCGAGCGAGGGCTCGAGCCCCTTGGCGGGAGAGACGGTGACCGTGAGCGTCACGTCCTTCGGGACGTGCTCGAGCACCTTCTCCTCCACGTCCTTGAGCGGGATCACCTCGTAGCGCGAGCGCTCGATCAGCTCGGCGATGGTTGCCCCGGCCATCAGACGTTCGAGTCCGGGAAGGATGCCTTCTTGCGCTCGATCCACTCGCACAGCTCCGCGTCGACGGCGTCGTCGATCGGCGGCGGCTCGTACTCGGCGAGCATCTTCTTCCAGACGGCGTTCGCCCGCTGCGCAGCGTCGCGGGCGCCCTCGGCGTCCCACTGCTCGAAGCTCGAGTTGTCCGCGATCCCGGAGCGGTAGAACGCGGTCTCGAAGTTCGCGAGCGTGTGCGGGTGGCCGAGGAAGTGCTGGCCCGGCTCGTTCGTGAGGAAGGCGTCGAGCGCCTGCCCGTTCTCCGAGAGGTCGACGCCACTCGCGAACGCGTGCCACATGCCGAGCTGGTCGGCGTCGAGGACGAACTTCTCGTACCCCATCGCGAGCCCGCCCTCGAGCCAGCCGGCCGCGTGCAGCACGAAGTTGACGCCGCCGAGCAGCGTCGGCTGCATCGTGTTGGCGGACTCGTAGGCGGCCTGCGCGTCCGCGACCTTCGATGCGGTCAGCGCGCCGCCGCTCCTGAACGGCACTCGCAGGCGCCGCGCCAGCGACGCCATCACGTAGAGCACGAGCGCCGGCTCGGGCGTGCCGAAGGTCGGTGCCCCCGACTGCATCGAGATCGACGAGGCGAACGAGCCGAGCACCACGGGCGCGCCGGGGCGCACGAGCTGCACGTACGCCATTCCGGCGAGCGACTCCGCCAGCGTCTGCGCGCAGGTGGCCGCGACCGTGGCCGGGCTCATGGCGCCCGCGAGGATGAACGGGGTCATCATCACGGCCTGGTTCGCCTCCGCATAGGCGGTCGCCGCGCCGAGCATCGTCGTGTCCCACACGAGCGGCGAGTTGGCGTTGATCAGGCTGAAGACGACGGTGTTCGACTCGAGGAAGTCGGCGCCGAAGACGATCCGTGCCATCTCGACCGTGTCGCGTGCGCGCTCCGGGTGGGTGACCGAGCCCATGAAAGGCTTGTCGGTGAAGCGCAGGTGCGCGTACACCATGTCCAGGTGGCGCTTGTTGACGGGCAGGTCGACGGGCTCGCAGACGGTGCCGCCCGAGTGGTGGACGTGCGGGCTCGCGTAGGCGAGCTTGACGAAGTTGCGGAAGTCCTCGATCGTCCCGTAGCGGCGGCCGTTGTCGAGGTCGGTGACGAACGGCGAGCCGTACGCGGGGGCGAAGATCGTGTTGCGGCCGCCGAAGACGACGTTGTTGGCGGGGTTGCGGGCGACCTGCGTGAACGTCTCGGGCGCCGTCGCCTGGACGAGGCTGCGGCACATGCCGCGCGGGAAGCGCACCCGTCTCGCCGTCCACGTCAGGGCGCCGGCCTCCCGCGAACAGCCGCACCGCCTCGGGGGCGTCGTGGAACTCGATCCCGACCTGCTCGAGGATCGTGTCCGCGTTCTGCTCGAGCAGCTCGAGCCCCTCGTCGGAGAGCACCTCGAACGGGGCCAGGGCGCGGGTCAGGAACGGCACGCGCGCCACGGCGGCGTGCAGCCGCGCGGCCTGCCGTCCGGCGCGGCCGCCGCCGCGCCTGCCGGTCGTCGACTCGGTCATGTCGGTCTCCTCTCGTGAGTGGCGCCGGCGCGCCGGCGGCGTGGCCGGTCCGCCGCGCTCGGGCGTCGCCGCGACCCGGCGCGGCGGCAGCTGCACCGCGGCGGCGAGCCGGGGTCGAGGGATCGGTCTCGTGCGGGATCGCCATCGCGTGGACGAAGTGCTCCTGGAAGCGTGGCTCGACGGCGGTCTCGATCTTCTCGACACGGCGCACGACGCTCTCGATCTCCGCGCGTGCCTTGCGGTCGAGCAGCGCGATGCGCGCGCCGGTGCCTGCCGCGTTGCCGGCCGAGGTGACGCGGGCTGGGTCGCAGTCGGGCACGAGGCCCAGCACGAGCGCGTGCACGGGGTCGATCTGGGCGCCGAAGGCGCCCGCGAGGCGGATCCGGTCGACGCGCTCGAGGCCGTACTGGTCCATCAGCAGGCGGCAGCCGGCGTAGAGCGCCGCCTTGGCGAGCTGGATCTGGCGAATGTCGTTCTGGGTGATCGTGAGCCGCGGCTCCCCGTCGTGGAGCAGGTACGAGAACACGCGGCCGTCGGCGAGCACGCGCGGGGTGCGTGCGGCGAGGGCGCCGTCGATCGTGCCGTCGGTCGTGAGCACGCCGGAGAGGTGGAGCTCGGCCACGGCCTCGATGATCCCGGAGCCGCAGACGCCCGTCACCTGCGTGCCGGCGAAGCCGGGCTCGTCCGACCAGGCGTCGCACCCGATCACCTTCACCCGCGGCTCGAGCGTCTCCGGGTCGATGCGCACGCGCTCGATCGCACCGGGGGCGGCGCGCTGCCCGCAGCTGATCTGCGCTCCCTCGAAGGCGGGCCCCGTGGGGCTCGAGGCGGCGAGCAGGCGGTCGCGGTTGCCGAGCACGATCTCCGCGTTCGTGCCGACGTCGACGATCAGGTTCACCTCGTCGGCGAGGTGGGGGGCTTCGGAGAGGATCACGCCGGCCGTGTCGGCGCCGACGTGGCCGGCGATGCACGGAAGCACGTACGCGCGGGCGCCGGCGTTGACGGGCAGTCCGAGGTCGGCGGCGCGCAGGCGCAGCGCCTCGTCGACCGCGAGCGCGAAGGGTGCCCCACCGAGCTCGGTCGGGTCGAGGCCGAGCAGCAGGTGGTGCATGATCGGGTTGCCGACCAGCGTCACCTCGAGCACGTGCTCGCGGTCGACGCCGGCGCTCCGGGCGAGCTCCGCCGTCAGCTTCACCAGGCAGCCGCGCACCGCCTTCGTCAGCTCCTTCTCCGCGCCAGGGTTCATCATCACGTACGAGACACGGCTCATCAGGTCCTCGCCGAAGCGGATCTGCGGGTTCATCGCGCCGGCCGAGGCGAGCACCTCGCCGGAGTGCAGGTCGCACAGGTGCCCGGCCACCGTCGTGGAGCCGACGTCGAAGGCGATGCCGTAGGCCTGGTCGTGGAACCCGGGCCAGATCGCCGTCACGGCCGACCCGTCGTGGACCGCGACCGTGACGCTCCAGGCGCGGGGGCCTTGTGACACTGTGTCACTTGCTGTTCGCAGCGTCCGCTGGAGTGCCGTGACGACGTGGGCGTCGAACGCGAGGCCGGTGAGCGCCCACTCCCGCTCGAGCGCCTCGCGCAGTCGGGTGAGGTCGCTCGACGCGACGGCCAGGTCGGGCTGCTCGACCTCGACGGTGTGCAACCGGACGACCGGGTCGACCTCGATCGGGTGGGCGTCGGCCTCCTTGCGCACGACCTGGCGGTAGACCTGGCTCTCGGGGGGCACGTCGACGACGAGGTCGCCGCAGAGCCTGGCGGTGCAGCTCAGGCGGCGCCCGCGCGGCGAGGGGGCGCTGCGCCGCGTAGGCGCGCTCGACGTCGGTCACCGGCGACAGGTGCGCCACCCTCGAGACGATGCCGTGCTTCGCGTGCTCGCCCTCGCTCACCTCGACCTGGCAGCGCCCGCAGATGCCGCGCCCGCCGCAGACGGAGTCCACGTCGACGCCCAGCTGGCGCGCCGCCTCCAGCACGGTCGTGCCGTCGGCGAAGCGGCCGCGCCGCCCGGACGGGGTGAACACGACGAGATGGTCTGCGAGGACGGCCGGAGCGGCAGCGGCCCGGCCGGCGCCCGAAGCGTCGTCCTCTGTGCCGCCGGCGGTCACGCCGTCGCGGCCCTCCGCCGGCCCTCGCGACCGCCGCGACGGCCGCCCTGCGGGCCCTCGGGCGCGTCGCCGTTCCGCGCGATCCACGCGGCGCAGTGCTCGTCGTTCCCCATCAGCACGTCTGCGGCCCAGACCGCCTTGCGCATCTCCTCGTGCAGCGGGCTCGTGATCGCCGAGGTCATGCCCGACGCGATCGCCATCGGCAGGAAGGCCGCGTTGAGCCCGGGCCGGTTGGGCAGCCCGAAGCTGATGTTCGACGCGCCGCAGGTGGTGTTGACGCCGAGCTCCTCGCGCAGCCGTCGCACGAGCCGGAAGACCTGGCGGCCGGCCGTGCCCATGGCGCCGATCGGCATCACCAGCGGGTCGACGACGACGTCCTCGCGGGGATGCCGTGGTCGGCGGCGCGCGAGACGATCTTGCGCGCCACCTCGAAGCGGACGTCCGGGTCCTCTGAGATACCGGTCTCGTCGTTCGAGATGGCGACGACGGCGGCGCCGTGGCGTGCGACGAGCGGGAGCACGCGCTCCATCTGCTCGTCCTCGCCCGTGACGGAGTTGACGAGCGCCTTGCCCCGGTAGACGGAGAGCCCGCGCTCGAGCGCCTCGACGATCGAGGAGTCGATGCAGAGCGGCACGTCCGTGACCGACTGCACGAGCTCGATCGTGTGGGCGAGGATGGCGGGCTCGTCTGCGAGCGGGATGCCCGCGTTGACGTCGAGCATCTGCGCTCCGGCCTCGACCTGCGCGATCGCGTCGGCGACGACGGTGTCGAAGTTGCCGGCCGCCATCTCGGCGGCGAGCTGCTTGCGCCCGGTCGGATTGATGCGCTCACCGATGATCACGAACGGGCGGTCGAAGCCGATCACGACCTCCTGCGAGGCGGACGAGAGGACGGTCTCTGTCATGTGCGGTCGTCTCCTGCGGGGCGCGGGGGAGGGAATGAGGTCGAGCTCGGCGACGAAGCGCTCGAGCGCCGGCTGCAGCTCGCCGTAGCCGGTGCGGACGGTGCTCGAAGGCGAGCCCGAGCGTCACGGCGGCCACGCGGGCTCGATCGAGCAGGTCGGGGTCGTCCGTCTGCGAGAGGTAGACGAGCCGGGTGTAGTTGCCGAAGATGTCCGGCATCAGCTCGGGGTAGCGGTCGAGCTTCATGCCGCGGATCACGAGCGCGTCGAAATGCCGGGCGAGGAAGTCCGTCAGGTAGTAGGTGCCCGGCTCCTCGTCGTGCATGCACCTCGAAGGCCTCGTTCCCGGCGAAGAACCCGTAGCAGTGGGCGCCCGGGAGGCGTTCCACGTCGTGCTCGCTCGAGGACCTTGTCGAGCGCGCCGCCGGTGCCGCAGTCGGCGTAGGCGACGAAGACGCGCTCGTAGCCGCTCTTCAGCTCGTCGAGCTTCGCGTCCACGGCGTCGCGATCAGCTGCGGCGTCTGGTGGAGCTTGCCGGGCAGGCAGCGGACGGTGACGTGCTCCCAGCCGTTCAGTGCCGACGATCGCGAGCACCTCGCGCGCGATCGCGCCGCAGGCGAGGACGAGCAGCCGGCCGGCCTCCGCGCCGTCGAAGTCGCCTTCGTGCTCGAGCAGGTCCGCGATCGGCCCGGCGTCCCGGCTCATGCCGTCCGGCGCCTGCTCACGACGCTGCTGCAGCCGAACGGCGCGCCAGCACGAGCGCCTGCGCCGTCTCGGAAGCGACGGCGGCGTCGCGGCAGTAGGCGTCGGCGCCAACGGCCTTGCCGAACTCCTCGTTCAGCGGCGCGCCGCCGACGAGCACGATGTAGTCGTCGCGGATGCCCTTCTCGACCATCGTGTCGATCACGACCTTCATGTACGGCATCGTCGTGGTCAGGAGGGCGGACATGCCGAGGATGTCCGGCTGGTGCTCCTCCAGCGCCTCGAGATAGCTCTCGACGGCGTTGTTGATGCCGAGGTCGATGACCTCGAACCCGGCGCCCTCCAGCATCATCGCGACGAGGTTCTTGCCGATGTCGTGGATGTCGCCCTTGACGGTTCCGATCACGACGGTTCCCACCCGCTCGGCTCCCGTTTCCGCGAGCAGCGGCCGCAGGATCGCCATTCCGGCCTTCATCGCGTTGGCGGCCAGCAGCACCTCGGGAACGAAGAGGATGCCGTCGCGGAAGTCGACGCCGACGATGCGCATGCCCTCGACGAGCGCGTCGCTCAGCACCCTGTCGGGCGCCCAGCCGCGCTCGAGCAGGATGTTCGTCCCCTCGGTGATCTCGTCCGCGAGCCCGTCGTAGAGGTCGTCGTGCATCTGTGCGACGAGCTCGTCGTCGGTCAGCGCAGCGAGGTCGAGCTGTTCGTCGCTCATCAGGTCTCCTCGTTCCGTATCGTGGAACGGTGCTGTATCATGGGAAACGATAACGGAGAGGGGAGCGACTGGCAACGGTGCAGGGGCCGACGGTGCAATCGGTGGAGCGCGCGTTCGCGATCCTCGACGCGGTGGCCGGCCGGCCCGCGGGCGTCACCGTCCTCGCCGATCGGCTGGGGCTGCCGAAGAGCACGGTGGCACGCCTGCTCGCCACGCTCGAGTCGCTGCAGGCGGTCGAGCGCGTGGAGGGGCCGCGCTGGCGCGTCGGCCCCGGCGTCGAGGCGCTCGCCGGCACGGTGTCCCCGGAGCGGAGCCTCGCGACGCTCGCCCGTCCGCAAATCGTGGAGCTGGTCGCCGCGATCGGGGAGGACGCGGGCCTGGCGTTGCCCGACGGGTACGACGTGCACTACGTCGACCAGGTCGAATCGGACAACCCCGTGCAGGTGCGCGACTGGACGGGCACCCGTGTGCCCATGCACGCGGTCCCCTCCGGGCTCGTGCTGCTCGCCGAGTGGCCGGCCGACGCGATCGACGCCTACCTCGGGCGCGACCTCGAGCGGCTGACGTCTCGTACCGTGATCGAGCCGGCGGCGGTGCGGCGCCGGCTCGGCCAGGTGCGGCGCGAAGGTCACGCCTGGGGCTACGAGGAGTTCGCCGAGGGCATCGTCTCCGTCGCCGCCCCTGTGCGCGACGCGCGCGGGAAGGCCATAGCGGCGATCCACGTGCACGGGCCCGCCTACCGCTTCCCCGCGCAGGGTGCCGAGCGGGTGGTGGCCGAGCACGTCGTGGCCGCCGTAGCTGCGCTGTCCACCGTCCTGACGCGGGGCGGTTAGCTCACACGCTCCGCCGCGGCGCTCACCACCCGGTGAGCTTCCAGATCTCCGGCTCGAGGCGTCCCTCCTCGCCGATCTCGGCGAAGAGCGCCACGGCGTGCTTCAGCTCGTCCATCGCCTCCTCCGTGCGCCCCGTTGCGCGAAGCAGGTCGGCGAGGTTGTTCCGGAGCGCAGCTTCCCGGTGCCGATCGCCCTGCGTCACGCAGAGCTCGAGCGCCGCGGTCGTCAGCTCGATCGCCCGTTCGGCATCGCCCGCCTCCCGTACGGCGAGCGCGAGGTTGTTGAGTGCTGCCGCCTCCGCGCTCGCGTCGGCCGCGGCCCGCGCGATCGCGGCGCCCAGCTCGAGGTGCGTGACCGCCTCCTCGTGATCGCCGCGGCTTCCGGCGAGCATGCCCAGGATGTTGTGTGCCTGAGCGAGCGCCCCGCGGTGATCGACCTCCTCTGCCAGGCGGAGCGCGGCTCCGGCGAGCTCGAGCGCCGTTGCCTCGTCTCCCATGCGATGGGCGACCAGGGCCCGGTCTGCGGTTGCCAGCGAGCGTCTCGCGGGCTCGAGCCCGTCGCATGCCGTGGCGAGCGAGGCCTCGGCGAGCTCCCATTCCCCGCGGCGCAGGTGGAGCAGGCCGATCCGGTGCTCGATCTCGGGTAGCCGTTCGTCGTTTGCGAGCGCAGCGGCTGTCTCGTAGCTCGCGAATGCGGCCCCGTAGTCGCCCGCGAGGGTCTCGAGATCGCCGATCGCCGCGTGCAGCCCCGCGGCGTCGGCCGGTCCGAGCGCGAGGGCCGCCCGGTAGTGTGCGAGCGCCTCGGAGTTCGCAAACAGCCGGCGTGCGTGGTCGCCGGCGGCGCGGTACCGCGCCGCCGCCGCGTCGTCGTCGCCGGCGGCGGCGAGGTGATACGCCGCCACGGCGGCCCGGCTGTCCCGTTTGCCGGGGCCGTCGAGCTCGGCTGCCACCCGCCGGTGCAGGAGGCGGCGCCGTGCCAGCGTCATGCGAGAGCCGACGAGGTCGCGGGCCTGCTCGTGCCGGAAGTCGAGGGTGCCCTCGGCGCTCTCCACGAGCAGCCCGCAGGCGACGAGCTCCTCGAGGGCGAGCACGACCTCCTCGTCGCTCCGGCCGCTTGCAGCCCGCACGGTGTCCGGGTCGAACGCGCGCCCGAGCACCGCTGCTGCTGCGAGCACCTGCAGCGACAGCTCGCCGAGCCCGGCCAGGCGGCGCTCGAGGAGGTCGCGCACTCCGACCGGAACTGCCCAGTCGGGCTCGTCGTCTCCCCGGGCGAGGGCGTCGAGGTACTCGACGACGAAGAAGGGAAGGCCGCCGCTCTCGAGGTACAGGCGCGATCCGAGATCACCGCGCCGCCCCGTCGCCTCGACGAGCTGCTCGACGTCGGCGCTCGAGAGCCGGCCGAGCTCGATCACCTTCGCGACCCCCGTGCGCGTCGCGTCGGCGACGAGCCGTCGTACCGGGTTGGCCCGGGTGACCTCCTCGGGCCGCCAGCTCGCCGCGAGCAGCAGCGGGCGCCCGTGGAGTCGATGGGCGAGGTAGGCGAGCAGGCCGAGGGACGACTCGTCCGCCCAGTGGGCATCGTCCACGAACAGCACCGCCGGCCCAGGGCCGGCGCTGTGCACCAGCAACTCCGCGACCGCCTCGTAGAAGCGCACCTGAGCCGCCTCGCTGTCGAGCGGCTGCGACGGCTGCGCACCGAGCTCGGGGGCCAGTCTCGCGACCTCCGCCACCCACCAGGCGCTCTCGTCGAGTGCCGGCTCGAGCGAGAGGCGGCACGAACGATCGCGAGCACGACCCCGTAGGCGAGGCCCCGCTCTTCCTCGTAGCAGCGGACGGCGAGCGCCGTGCCGCCCGTTCGCCTTGACGTGGGCGAGCAACTCCTCGCCCAGGCGTGTCTTGCCGATCCCGGCCTCGCCGACGAGGGCGACCACGCATCCGTCGGCGCCGAGCGCCGTCGTAGGTCTCGAGCAGCTCGCGAACCTCCGCGTCACGGCCCACGAGGTCGTAGCGGGCCGCCTGCAGCGGGCCTCTTTGCCGTCTCGACGGCTGGAGGCGAGGCGTCGCCAGCGAGCCCTCCACGATCGCGTGGTAGAGCGCGGTCGTCTCGTCGAGCGGACGTACCCCGAGCTCGCGATCGAGCACGCGAACGCAGTCGCGGTACTGCTCCATTGCGGCCTGCCGGTCGCCGACCTCCGCCAGGAACCGGATCAGCTGCCGGTGCGCCGGCTCGTGCAGCGGGTCGAGGGCGAGCCTGCGCCGTGCGCAGGCGATGGCCTGCGTCGGGTCGCCGGCGACCGCGAGCGCATCGGCGAGCCGGTCGAGCACCGCGGCGACCTCGCGCTGCAGCTCGTCGCCGGCGAGTTGCTGCCAGTCGTCGTAGGCTGCGCTGTCGCGGAGGCCGAAGCCGGCCAGGAAGGGCCCGCGGTCGAGAGCGACCGCCTGCTGGAGCGGCTCGAGGCAGCGCGGGCAGGTCGCGTTGGCCGGATGCCCGTGCTCGCGGGTCGACGCAACGAGGCGCCGAGCTCGTCGACGTCGAACCAGATCCCGTCGCCCGTCAGCGCGACGCTGTCGCGGCCGGTGTCGAGCCAGCGTCCGCCGAGCGCCGACTTCAGCGTGGAGAGCGTCCGGCGCAGGGTGGCGCGTGCGCGATCGGGGTCGGTCTCCGGCCAGAGCAGCGCGGCGAGCGTGTCGCGGCGGGCCGGCCGGCCCGTGAACGCGAGGTAGGCCAGCAGTGCCGTCGCCTTGCGCGTGTCGACGTCGAGCGGCCGCCCGTCGACCTCGATCAGCGGCGGGCCGAGCAACGCGACGCGAAGCGTGGGCTCCTGCGGCATGGCGCGACTGTACCGCTACGGACTCGGCCTCGTTGCGACCCCCGTAACGATCCCGGAACGGCGTGCGTGCCACGCTGACGGCGACCGTTCCAACCAGGACGGACGCCGAGAAAGGGGCTGGGCGATGACGAGTGGGCAGGAGCGTGGTGTGAGCAGTGGAAACGGCACGGTTTCGGGCGGCGCGGTGATCGGCTGTCGCGACCTGGTACGCCGGTTCGGGGCCGGGGAGACCGCTGTCGACGCGCTGCGCTCGGTGAGCCTCGACGTCGCGCGCGGCGAGTTGGTCGCGATCATGGGGCCGTCGGGCTCCGGTAAGTCGACCTTGATGCACCTGCTCGCCGGACTCGACCGCCCGACCGGCGGCTCGGTCTCGATCGCCGGGGTCGACCCGGCGACGCTCAAGGACACGCGGCTGACGAAGCTGCGCCGCGAGCACGTGGGCTTCGTCTTCCAGTCGTTCAACCTCCTGCCGACGCTCTCAGCGGAGGAGAACGTCACGCTTCCGCTCGACCTTGCGGGAGAGGCTCCCGACCGGGCCTGGGTCGACGAGCTGCTCAGCACCGTCGGCCTCGACGATCGCCGCCGCCACCGCCCGGCCGAGCTCTCCGGCGGCCAGCAGCAGCGTGTCGCCGTCGCCCGGGCGCTCGTGCACCGACCCTCCGTGCTCTTCGCCGACGAGCCCACGGGCAACCTCGACTCCCAGAGCGGGGCGGACGTCCTCGGCCTGATCCGGAGCGCGGTGGACGGGTACGGGCAGACGACGATCATGGTCACGCACGACCAGCGGGCGGCCGCGATCGCCGACCGCATCGTGTTCCTCGCGGACGGGAGGATCGCCGGCGAGATCGATCAGGCGTCGCAGGACGATGTGGCCAAGGCGCTCGAAGGAGCGGCGCGGCCGTGACGCGTCTCACGCTCCGCGGTCTGCGTGCGCGGAAGCTCCGGACGCTGCTCACCGCGCTCGCGATCGTGCTCGGCGTCGCGATGGTGACGGGAAGTTCCGTGCTCGGCGCCACGATGCAGCGCTCGTTCGACGTCGTCTTCGCCAGCGCGTATGAGCGGACGGACGTCATCGTGTCGGGAAAGCCGGTGGTCGACTGGTCGGAGTCGAGCGCGCCGACCCTGCCGGCGCGAATGCTGGACGGGATCGAGGCGGTACCCGGCGTCGCGCTCGCCGCGGGCGCCATCTTCGACCTGTCGGGCAACTCTCCCACGGCGAACGTGGTCGACGCGCAGGGTGACAAGGTCTCCGGCGACCCGTCGTTCGTGATCGGGTTCCGGCCGCAGGACGAGCGCTTCAACCCGCTGCGGCTGAAGGCGGGCCGCTGGGCTGCGCGCGACCGGGAGGTCGTCCTGGACGCCTCGACCGCGGAGTCGCACGGGATCGGTGTCGGCGACACCGTCCGGGTCGCGGTGCTCGGCCCTGCTGCCCCCTTCGCGGTCGTCGGGCTTGCACGCTTCGGGAAGGTCAGCTCGCTCGGCGGCGCGACGATGGCGGTCTTCGACCTCCCGGTTGCGCAACGGCTCCTCCACAAGGAGGGCCGGCTCGACGTCGTCTCCGTGGCAGCCGACGACGGCGTCAGCGCGGCCGCGCTCGCCAAGCGGCTGCAGCCGTTCGCATCCGACACCGTGCAGGTGCAGACGGCGGACGTGCGGGCCGAGGCCGACAAGGCCGGCATCGCGCTGTTCGTGAGCATCATCACCTGGGTCCTGCGGGGCTTCGGCGGCGTGGTGCTCTTCGTCGGCGCGTTCGTGATCGTGAACACGCTCTCGATCACCGTGGCGCAGCGGACGCGCGAGCTCGGCACGCTGCGGCTGATCGGGGCGACGCGCCGCCAGGTGAGGCGCGCGGTGGTGCTGGAGTCGCTCGTGATCGGCGCGATTGGGTCGGCCGTCGGCGTCGTGGCGGGGATCGGCCTGGCCGTCGGGCTTCGCTCACTCCTCGCGTCGTTCGACATGGAGTTTCCGCAAACCGACCTGGTCGTGACGAGGGGCGCGGTTCTGGCCGCCTTCGTCGTCGGCGTTATGGTGACGGTGCTCGCGGGGCTCCTTCCCGCCGCCAGGGCAACCCGGATCTCGCCCGTCGAGGCCGTGCGCGAAGGAGCCGTGCGGCCGCGCGGCAGGATGGCCCGACTCGCGACGGGGATCGGCATCGTGCTCCTGGCCGTCGGGGTCGCGCTGCTCGCGCTCGGGATGCTGACGGACGGGGACCTCGGCGTCGCGGGAACGCTCGGCGCCTCGCTCGGCGGGATGCTGCTGCTGTTCGTCGGCGCTGCCATGCTCGTCCCGGTCGCCGTCCCGGTCGTCGCCGCGGTCGTCGGCTGGCCCGCCGCGCGCTTCGGCGGCGTCGCCGGGCGGCTCGCGCGCGACAACGCGATTCGCAACCCCGGTCGTACCGCGGCCACCGCCGCTGCGCTGATGATCGGCATCGCGCTCGTGACGGCGGTGGCCGTGCTCGGCCGCAGCCTGAAGGAGACGGCGACGCAGGCGACCGCCTCGCAGATCGGGTCGACGCACGTGCTCGAGTCGAAGTCCGGTTGGGACACGATTCCTCCCGGAGCAGCACGGGCGCTCGCGGCGGCGCCCGGTGTACAGGAGCTGACGTCTGTCCGCTACGACCGCGGCAAGGTCGGGAAGAAAGAGATCGACGTGAGCGGGATCGACCCCCGCACGATCGACGGTCTCTACCGGTTCACGTGGAAGGCGGGTTCCACGCGCTCGCTCGCGGAGCTCGGGAGAACGGGTGCGCTTCTTCGGTTGGACCTCGCAGAGCAGCAGCATCTCGCGGTCGGAGACCACATCGCGCTCGCTCACCGCGGGCGGACAGCGGTCGCAATACGTGATCCGTGGCGTGATCGCCCCGGCCCGTTTCGACTCGCTGCTCGGGCACGTCGTGATCTCGCAGGCCGCCTTCGACGCCACCTTCCCGCAGCCGGCGGACCTGCTCACCTTCGTCGACCTCGCGCCCGGCGCGGACGTCGGCGCCCTCACGAAGCGGCTCGCCGCCTTCCCCGACGCCGTCATCCGCACCACCCCCGAGATGGTGGCCAAGCGCCAGAGCGACTTCGACGGCATCGTGGCGCTGCTGACGCTGCTGCTCGCGCTCGCGGTGATCACCGGCCTGCTCGGGCATGGTCAACGCTCTCGCGCTGGCGGTGCTGGAGCGCACGCGCGAGATCGGCGCGTTGCGGGCGGTCGGGATGACCCGTCGCCAGACCCGGCGGATGGTGCGGCACGAGGCGGTGACGACGTCGCTGATCGGCGCAGCGGTGGGGCTTCCCCTCGGGATCGTCGTCGCCTGGGTCGTGATCCGCGGCCTCGCGCGCTTCGGGGCGGGGTTCCACCTGCCGGTCGTCCCGCTCGCCGTCTACGTCGTGGTGGCGGCGGTGGCGGGCGTGCTCGCTGCGGTCCTCCCTGCGAGGCGCGCGGCGCGGCTCGACGTGCTGAAGGCGCTCCAGCACGAGTAGCCGCACGCGAGGGCGTGCCTTTCCGGCTCGTAACGATCCCGGAACGCACGCGCCGGAGACTGAGGGAGTACGCATCCGTCCCCCGGGGGAGACATCGTGACCGAGATCGAAGAGACTGTCGCGATCGAGCAGCCGATCGAGAGGGTGTGGGCGTTCGTGACCGACGAGTCGAGCAGGCCGTTGCGGCAGACCCTTCTTCACGCACGAGAGGCGATGCAGCCCGCTCACGCCGGGGTGTGGCTCCGGGAGGGACGATGAGCCGGCGCTCTCGAGGGTCGCGTGCGCTGCTCGTCCTGGCGCTGGTGCTGCCGGCCATGCTGGGATCGCTCCTCCTCGTGGTCGCGCTCGTGCCGGGGGCTCGCGCCCGCGAGGTCTTCCTCGAAGGGCTGTCGGGCGTGGTGCCGGTGATCGCCTACCTCGCGACCGGCACGTTGGTCGAGCTCCGCCGGCCGGGGAACCGCGTTGCCCGCGCTCTGTTGTTGACCGGGTTCGGGTTCTGGAGCGAGACGATGCTGCGGACATACGCCAACCTCGCCCTCTTCGTGCGACCGGCATGGGACCTGCCGCTCGGCCTCGAGGCCGCAGCGGTCTCGACGGCGTGCTGGACGGCGATGATGGCCGGTGTCTTCCTCCTCGTCGTGACGTTCCCGTCGGGCGTGCTGCCTTCCCGCCGCTGGCGTCCGGTCGTCGCCGGGACGCTGGTCGGTTTCGCCGTCACGGCCGTCTCGGCCGTGGTCGCGCCCGGAGAGCTGGAGGCGCCGTTCACGTCGGTGGTCAACCCGCTCGGGCTCGAGGTCGGGCTGCCGCTCGAGGCGGTCGCCTACGTGCTGCTCGCGGGCTCGCTCCTCGCCCTCGCGGCGGGTGCGGTCGACCTCGTGCGGCGCTTCCGGCGCGCCGTTGGCGCCGAGCGCGAGCAGTTCAAGTGGCTCGCTTTGAGCGCGGCGTTCCTCGTCGCGACGTTGCCCGTCGCCATGGTGATCGGCTTCGAAAGTCTGGCAGGGGGCTCGTCGGGGCCGGTCTCTTCCTGCGTCAACGGCATGGTCAGCGAACCGGTCGCCGCCTGGCTGGGCTCTCGCTCCTTCTCTTCCCCGACGGGCGGCTCCCATCGCCGAGATGGCGGGTGGTGCTGGCGCTGCTCCTCATCGGCATGGGGATGCTCATGGCCAAGGGGTTGTTCATGCCGGGCGCCGGAGCCGCGCCGTTCGAGGCGATCGTCAACCCGATCGGCGTGCCGGGGACGCGGGAGCTCCTGCGCGCCGTCGACACGGTCGGCTGGATCCTGGTCGTCGCAGGAATCGCGCTCAGCGCGACTGCGCTCATCGTGCGCCTCCGACGCTCCCACGGGATCGAGCGGCAGCAGCTCAGCGGTGTCGTCACCGAAACGATGCAGCCCGCTCATGCCTCACTCTGGCTGCGGGAGGCTCGGTCGTGAGGCGCCCGTCGACGACCTGGCTCGCGTGGGGGCCGTGGTGTGTCACCGCCGCGCTCTTCGCGGTCGGGGCGACGTTTCAGCACATCGCGGGGGATCAGGCTCTGGACACGGCGTCGCTGACGACCAAGCTCGGCCTGCTCGCCGCGTTCCTCGGGTTCGCCACCGTCGGGTCGGGTTGCCTCGCGCCAGCCGCGCAACGCGATCGGCTGGATCTTCCTCGCGGTCGGCTTCCTCGTCTCCGTGTCGCTCTCGTGTGGCGAGTTCGCGAACTACTCCTTCAACGTGCGCGCAGAACCTGTCCCCGGTACGTACCCGGCCGCCTGGGTGTACATGTGGGCCTGGTTCCCCGCGATCGGGTTGATCGCATTCCTCCCACTGCTCTTCCCCGACGGTAGGGTCCCGGCCGGAGGTGGCGCCCCGTGCTGTGGGCGCTCGTCACCGTGCTCGTCGAGATGACGGTCACCGGCTGGTTCCTTCCCGGGTCGATGAACGACTCGGCCAACCCGCCGTGGCCGGACAACCCTCTCGGCGTCGGCGCGCTGAAGCCGATCTACGACGTTGGGGGGGGCGCCGGCGTCTCGTTCGTCGTCCTGCTCCTCGCCTCTCTGGCCTCGACGATCGTCCGGTTCCGGCGGTCGCGCGGCGACGAGCGGCAGCAGCTGAAGTCGATGCTGTTCGCCGTCGGCGTGCTCGTGCTCGGCGTCGTCATCCAGGGGCTCCTCGGGATCGGGGTCGGCGATCTCGGCTTCGCCATCGGGGCGGCCTGCTGCCCGCCTCTGCCGCGGTCGCCATGCTCAAGTACCGCCTCTACGACGTCGACCGCGATCATCTCGAAGACGCTCGTCTACGGTTCGCTGACCGTCGTGCTGGCCGCCGCCTACGTTGGCCTCGTGCTCGCCGGACAGGCGCTGTTCTCGTCGTTCGCGGGTGGGTCGAACCTCACGATCGCAGTATCGACCCTCGTCGTCGCCGCGCTCTTCCTGCCGGTGCGCGCGCGTGTGCAGCGCTTCGTCGACCGGCGCTTCTACCGGCGCCGCTACGACGCGCAACGGACGCTCGAGGGGTTCGCGGTGCGGTTGCGCGAGCAAGTCGAACTGGAGACTCTCAGCGCAGACCTCGCGCTCGCGTGTGCACGAGACCATGCCACCGTCCCACGTGTCGCTGTGGCTGCGGAGCGCGCGATGAGCCGTGCCGCTGCCTGACACCCCGCACGCTCGCCCGGGTCGCGGTGCGATCTCGGTCGTCCTCTGTGCCGGCTTCGTCGTTCTCCTCGTCGTCGGAGCTTCGACCCGGACTTCACGAGTACTCGGGCCGCGCTCGGCGACGTGGTGATCATCGTCCCCTTCGTGGGGGTCGGCGTGGTCGTGACGTGGAAGCGACCCGCCAACCTCGTCGGCTGGGCGCTGATGCTCGCGGGCTCGGGATCGCTTCTGGAAGGACTGCTCGGACGGTACGCCGAGCTGGCGTTGCTCGCGAAGCCCGAGGCGGGCCTTCCCGCGGGCGCGGCGGCGGCCGCAATCGCGGCCGGCCGTGGACCGCCCTGATGGCCGGCGTGTTCCTGCTGCTCGTCGTCTTCCCGTTCGGAACGCTGTCGTCCCGCGGCGACGCGGCGTTCGCCGTGCTCGTGCTGCTCGACTTCGCGGCGATCTGGCTCGATCATCGCGACCGCGCCGCACCTCGACCGCTCCGCTCGAAGCCGTCGACAACCCGCTCGGCGTGTCCGGCAGCAGAGTACGTACGCCGATCTCGATCCCGATCATCGTCGCGTGCCTCGTATCGGTGGTCGCGGCCGGCGATCGTCGTGCGCCGCTTCCGCCGCTCTCGGGGCGACGAGCGCCAGCAGTTCAAGTGGCTCGCGGCGAGCG
Source organism: uncultured Gaiellaceae bacterium (assembly GCA_963731095.1). GTDB lineage: Bacteria > Actinomycetota > Thermoleophilia > Gaiellales > Gaiellaceae > Gaiella. The sequence continues at coordinate 102,694 of CAVSUK010000026.1, read as the reverse complement.
CCGGCTTGCTGGTCGTGACGCTGCCGTTCGCCGCGCCTTCAACTGGTCGCAGGTCGCCGGCATCGTCTTCGCGTTGCAGCTGATCGCGCTCCCGGTCTCCGTGGGCATCGCGGTGCTTCGCTACCGGCTGTACGAGATCGACCGTATCGTCCGCGCACGCTCGTCTACGGCGCTCTCTGCCGCTGCTCGCGGGCGCGTACGTCGCGATCGTGCTCGGGTTCCAGGCGCTGTTCTCGTCGTTCGCGGGCGGCTCGAACCTCGCGATCGCGGTCTCGACGCTCGTCGTGGCTGCGCTGTTCCTGCCGGTGCGCGCGCGCGTCCAGCGCTTCGTCGACCGGCGCTTCTACCGCCGCCGCTACGACGCGCAGCGGACGCTCGAGAGCTTCGGAGCGCGGCTGCGCGAGCAGGTCGACCTGGAGGCGCTGCGCAACCGACCTCGTCGGCGTCGGTCGCGAGACCATGGCGCCCGAGCACGTCTCGCTGTGGCTGAGGGAGCGATCGTGACGATGCGGCGTCCGGCGCCTCGCGGTGGTCGCCCCGCTGCTGTGCTGGCGCCGTGCTCACGGTCGGGGCGCGTCCTGTGCGCTCGCTGTTCGTCCTGCTCACGGACGCCTCGTATGCACCCGTCGACTCGTCCGCGAGCACGCTCGCCGACCTGGCGCATGAGTCGCGTTCGCGGCCGTCGGCGTCGTGGTCGCGCGGAAGACGGCCGACGAATCTCGTCGGGTGGGCGCTGCTGCTGGCCGGCGACCGGCTGCTGCTCGGCGGCTGCTCGGCGGCTACGCGGAGCTGGCGCTGCTTGCGAACCCGGGCTCGGCTGCCGGGGGGAGCCGCGGCGGAGGCGCTCGGGGCCGGGCTGTGGACGGCGCTCATGGCCGGCGTGTTCGTCGTGCTCGTAACCTTCCCGGTCGGGCGTCATCACCTCCCGACGCTGGCGCTGGGTGCGCTGCGTGCTCTCGGCGTTCACGGTCGTCTGGCTCGTCTCGCGATCGGCGCCCGCGACCGTCCGGCCCTTCGCCGCCCCTTGAGAGCCCGATCGACAACCCGCTCGCACGTAGTCTGCGCACGGCGTCCCCGCGATCCGACGTCGGGGATCAGCTCGCTCCTGTCTCGATCGTCGGGCCGCGTTCGCGTCGCCGTGACGCGCTTCCGTCGGCTCTCGCGGGCTAGAGCGGGAGCAGTTCAAGTGGCTCGCGGCGCAGCGCCGTCCCTGTGGTGTCGCTGCCCCGTTCGCCGTCGCGTTCACACTCGCGGCGTCGGACGGTCGGGTCGTCCTTCTCGGCTGGTCGCTGATCGCGCTCCCGGTGTCGGTCGGGATCGCGGTGCTCCGCTACCGCCTGTACGAGATCGACCGCATCATCTCGCGCACGCTCGTGTACGGCGCTGCTGACGGTGGTGCTCGGGGCGGCGTACGTCGGACTCGTGCTCGGCGGGCAGGCGCTGTTCTCGTCGTTCGCGGGTGGCTCGAACCTGGCGATCGCGGTGTCGACGCTGGTGGTGGCGGCGCTGTTCCTGCCGCTGCGCTCTCGCGTCCAGCGGTTCGTCGACCGGCGGTTCTACCGGCGTCGCTACGACGCGCAGCGGACGCTCGAGGCGTTCGGGGCGCGGCTGCGCGAGCAGGTCGAGCTCGAGCGCTCTGCGAGTGACCTCCGCGGGGTCGTCGAGGAGACGATGCAGCCGGCGCACACGTCGCTGTGGTTGAGGGAGGTGCCGCGGTGAGCGACCGCGCGCGCCGAGCTGCTCGCCTGGGGGCTGCTCGGGGTGGCCGTCTCCCTCCTGCTCACGGTCGTCGTGGTCGCTGCGGTGACGGCCTACGACATCGACGTCCGGGAGTCGCCGATGGTGGCCGTCGCCCTCTCGTTCGCCGTCGTCGGAGCGGTCGTCGCCGCCGGCGCGCCGCGCAACTCGATCGGCTGGCTGCTTCTCGCGATCGGCCTCGGGCTGGCGCTCTTCGGCGCAACCTCCGCACTCGTAGAACTCGGAATCGCGACGTCCCGGCTCGGTTCCCGCGAACGGGCACTCGCGTGGCTCGCGTCGAACGTCGGACTGGGCACCTCGTCGCCCTCATGATCCTGCTTCTCCGCGCCTTCCCGACCGGGGCGTTCCCGTCGCCGCGCTGGCGCGTGGTCTACGTGCTCGCCGCGGCAGCCCTTGTCGCCGGCCTGGCGCGAGCTTCGCGCCCGGGCCGTTCGAGGATCATCCGGAGCTCGACAATCCGTTCGGAATCCCGGGCTTCGGCTTCGTGGCCTCGGACGTCCTCCAACCGGTCGTCGTGCGGCTGCCTCTTCACCGTGCTCGTCGTCTCGCTGGCGTCGGTCGTCGTCCGTTTCCGGCGTGCACGTGGGGATCGAGCGCCAGCAGCTCAAGTGGGTGGCGTCGGCGGTCGGGACGACGGTGATCCTGTGGTTGCTCGCGTTCGTCAACGTCGTACGACGACACCGACTCGCTCATGTGGGTGGCCTGGTCGCTCTCTCTCTGCGCCGTGCCGGTCTCGATCGGCGTGGCCGTCCGTCGCTACCGGCTCTACGACCTCGACCGGGTGATCTCGAGAGCGCTCGTCTACGGCGCCTTGACGCGTGATCCTCGGGGCCGCGTACGCCGGCCTCGTGCTGGCCGGGCAGGCGGTCTTCTCGTCGTTCGCGGGGGCTCGAACCTGGCGATCGCGGTGTCGACGCTGGTCGTCGGCGGCGCTGTTCCTGCCGGTGCGCTCGCGGGTGCAGGGGTTCGTCGACCGGCGGTTCTACCGGCGTCGCTACGACGCGCAGCGGACGCTCGAGAGCTTCGGGGCGCGCCTACGCGACCAGGTCGAGCTGCAGACGCTCGGCGACGATCTGGGCGCGGTCGTCGAGGAGACGATGCGGCCGACCCACGTCTCGCTCTGGCTCCGGCAAGAGATCACACGGTGAGCCCCCGCCCCCTGTCGGTGCTCGCCGGCTCGCTCATCGTCATCACCGTGGGACTGACCGTCGCGGTCGGAGCGACGTTCGCCGCGAAGCTGGCTCCGTTCACACTTCTGGTCGGGCTCTGGGCGCTCGTCGGCGCGTTGCTCGTGGCGCTACGCCCGGCAAACGCGGTCGGCTGGCTGTTCGCCGCTGCGGGGCTGTTCTGGCTGACCGGGATGATCGCCAGCTCGGCCGCCGAGTCGGTGGGCCCGGGTGCGGGGCTCACGCTCGCCTCCTGGTGCGGCCAGTGGTTCTGGATCGCCGGCTTCGTCTCGATGTTCTGCAGCCTGTTTCTCGTCCCGACCGGGCACGTTCCGTCGCAGGCTTGGCGTCCCGTGATGCTCACGTTCGCGACTGCAGGGCTCGTAGTGGTGATCGTCGCGGCGCTCGAGGACGAGGTGCAGGCGAGCATGAGGCCGAACGCGCCCGTCGTCCAGAACCCGATCGGCATTCCCGGTGTCGGCCACGTCGCCGAGCCCATCGCCTTGTTCCTCGGCCTCCTGGGGTTCCTCGCCGCGGCGGCGTCGCTCGTCGCCCGCTTCCGCCGCGGCGGTCCGGACGAGCGCCGCGGGCTCAAGCTCATCGCGCTCGCGGGCGTGGTGATGGTCGTGAGCGTTTTCCTCGGCGGCGTCTTCGACTCGACCCTGTTCGGCTCGGTGTGCTGGGCAATCGCCGCCGGCGTCGTCCCGGCAGCCTGCGCCGTGGCGATCCTGCGTCACCGGCTCTTCGACGTCGACGTCGTGATCTCGAAGACGCTCGTCTACGGGTCGCTGAGCATGATTCTCGGCGCGGCGTACGCCGGGCTGGTCATCGCGACACAGGCAGCGTTCTCGTCGTTCGCGGGCGGGTCGAACCTCGCGATCGCCCTGTCGACGCTCGCCGTGGCAGCGCTCTTCCTGCCGGTGCGCTCACGCGTGCAGCGGGTCGTGGACAGGCGCTTCTACCGGCGCCGCTACGACGCGCAGCGGACGCTGGAGGCGTTCGGGGCACGCCTGCGCGACCAGGTCGACCTGGAGACCCTGCAGGCAGAGCTGCGCGCCGTCGTGAGCGAGACGATGCAGCCGGCGCACGTGTCGCTCTCGAGAAGCGCGGAGGCTGGACGGTGACGCCGGAGACGCAATACGCGCGCGCAGGCGACGTGAACGTCGCGTATCAGGCGCTCGGGGACGGGCCGGATCTTCTCTACGTGCCCGGCTTCCTCTCGCACGCCGAGTGGAGCTGGGAGTATCCGCCCTTTGCCCGTTTTCTCGAGCGGCTCGCCTCGTTCGCCCGCCTGATCATGCTCGACAAGCGCGGCACCGGTCTCTCTGACCCCGTGGTGGGGATCCCGACGCCGCAGGAGCGGACCGAGGACATCCTCGCCGTCCTGGACGCGGTGGGGTCGGAGCGCGCGACGTTGTTCGGCACGTTCGACGGGGGGACGCTGTCGCTGCTGTTCGCCTCGCGACACCCCGAGCGCGTCGCCGGCCTTGCGCTGTACGCCGCACCGGCGAAGTTCACGCAGGACGCCGGCCACCCGTACGGCTGGTCGCGGGCTGCGATCCAGCTCTACCTCTCCGCGTCCGAGGACGGTTGGGGCTCCGACACGGGCACGGACGTCCTCGCACCGAGCCTCGCGGGCGACGAGGCGTACCGGCGCTGGTGCGCGCGGCTCGTCCGGATGGCGGCCAGCCCCAGCATGGCTGTGTCGTTGCTCAGGATGAACGCTCAGCTGGACGTGCGCGATCTGCTCCCGGACATCGACGTCCCCGCAGTGGTGCTCCACCGTGTGGATGACGCGTTCGTCGAGGCCGGGCACTCCCGCGACCTGGCCGGCCGCCTTCGAGGCGCGCGTTACGTCGAGTTGGGCGGCGCCGACCACTGGCCGTGGGCCGGTGACGCCGACGCGGTGGTGGCCGAGCTGCGGCACCTGGTCACCGGCGACCGAGGCGTCGCCGAGCCGGACAGGATGCTCGCGACGCTGCTCTTCACGGACATCGTGGGCTCGACCGAGCTCGCGGCAGAACTGGGGGATCGACGCTGGACGGAGCTGCTGGACGACCACCGTGCCGTAGTGCGTCGCGAGCTGGAGCGCTACGGGGGCCGCGAGATCGACACGGCAGGGGACGGCTTCTTCGCATCCTTCGCCGGGCCGACCCAGGCGATCAGGTGCGCCGCCGCGATCCATAAGGCGTCCGAGGAGCTCGGCCTGTCGCTTCGCGCAGGCGTCCACACCGGCGAGTGCGAGCGGCGCGGCGATCGACTCGGCGGGATCCATGTCCATGTCGGTGCGCGCGTCGCTGCTCGCGCCGGGGCGGGTGAGACTCTCGTCTCGGAGGTCGTCAGCCGGCTGCTCGACGGGTCGAGCATCTCCCTGATCGAGCGGGGCGTCGTCGTTCTCAAGGGGCTGCCGGCGCCCGAACGTCTCTTCCTCGCCCGGCCGGCCATCCTTTCCCGTAACGATCCCGTGACGGTGACACCGTAGAAAGGGAGTGAGATGTCGACGATCGCGCAGACGATGAGGCGGGCGCTCCGCAGGGGCGGTACAACGGAGGTGTCCGTCGTCGCCGAGGCCCTGCCCGTCGAGCGGGTCGAGAGCCCGGGCGAGGGCGGTCCGGCGATCGATATCGCGCCGAACGACCCGCTCGTCGCCTACCTCCAATCCGCCGGGGGCGCGGTCGAGGTCGACAAGCTCGAGCTCGACTCACCCGCGGTGGCGGCCCTGCGGGAAGCGGGAGTCGCCCTGCTCGTGCCGCTCGTCAGCGGCGGCGAGCTGATCGGCACGCTCAACCTCGGGCCGCGGCTCTCCGACCAGCAGTACTCGACCGACGACAAGAAGCTGCTCGACAGTCTCGCCGCGCAGGCGGCGCCGGCGCTCCAGGTGGCCGAGCTCGTGCGCAAGCAGGCCGCGGAGGCGGCCTCCCGTGAGCGGATCGAGCAGGAGCTGAAGGTCGCGACGCTGATCCAGCAGAACTTCCTGCCGCGCGAGCTGCCCGACCTGCCCGGCTGGGAGGTGGCGGCCTACTACCAGCCCGCCCGTGAGGTCGGCGGCGACTTCTACGACCTGTTCGAGCTGTCCGACGGCAAGGTTGCCGTCGTGATCGGCGACGTCACCGACAAGGGCGTGCCGGCGGCGATGGTGATGGCGGCGGCGAGAAGCCTTCTGCGCGCGTCCGGTCAGCGGATCGTGTCGCCGGGCGAGGTGCTCGAGCGGGTGAACGAGCTGCTCTGCCCCGACATCCCCGACAAGATGTTCGTCACGTGCCTGTACGCCGTCGTCGACCCGGCCACGGGCCACATCCGGTACGCGAACGCCGGGCACAACCTGCCGTACGCGCGCACTGCCGACGGGTCGATGGAGCTGCGTGCGAAGGGGATGCCTCTCGGGCTGCTCCCCGGCATGACCTACGAGGAGCACGAGGCCGTCATGACCCCCGGTGATGCGTTGCTGCTCTACAGCGACGGCGTCACCGAGGCCCACGGGCCGGAGCGCGAGATGTTCGGGACGCCTCGCCTCGTCGAGCACGTCGCCGATCCGGCGTCGGGCGACCTGATCGACGGGCTCCTCACCCAGCTCCAGCGCTTTACCGGTGCCGACTGGGAGCAGGAGGACGACATCACGCTCGTGACGCTTCGCCGCACGACGGCCGCCGGGTCGCCGAACGGCCGCGTCTCCGGCATCGATCTCCGGTTCACGTTGCCGAGCGAGCCCGGAAACGAACGGGACGCGATGCGACGCGTCCTCGAGGCGATCGAGCCGCTCGGGCTCGAGGCTCGGCGTGTCGAGCGTCTCGGCACGGCGGTCTCGGAGGCGACGATGAACGCGATCGAGCACGGCAACCAGGGCCGGAGCGACATCCCGGTCGAGGTCGAGGTCGTCACGACCGGTGGCGAGCTCGTCGTACGGATCCGGGACGTGGGCGAGGGCCCGAGCGCAACGGACGTCGAGGAGCCCGATATCGAGGCGAAGCTCGCGGGGATGCAGAAGCCCCGCGGCTGGGGGCTCTTCCTGATCCAGAACATGGTCGACGAGCTCCGCGTCCTCGACACGGACGACCGGCACACGGTCGAGCTCGTCCTGCAGCTGGAAGGAGGTGCCGGAGATGACGACGACAGCATTCGCGACGAAGGTTCGTAGCGAGAACGGCGGGCCCGTGATCGAGCTCGTCGGCGACGTCGACGCAAGGGCCGAGCAGGCGCTGAGCGCCGCGTACTCGGAAGCAGGGGAGGCGACCGGCGTGATGCTCGACTTCGCCGGCGTCACGTACATGAACTCCACCGGGATCGCGCTGATCGTCGGCCTGCTGGCGCGCGCCCGCGCGAACGGCCAGACCTTGAGCGTCTGCGGCCTGACCCCGCACTACCGGGAGATCTTCGAAATCACCCGGCTGGCCGACTTCATGACCATCGTCGACGCAGAGGAGGGATCCGCATGACGGAAGCGACTCTGTCGATGGGCGTACGCCGGATCGACGACACGGCGAGCGTTCTCGACATCCAGGGCGACATCACGGCCTTCTCGGAGGACGCATTGATGGAGGCCTACACGGAGGGGGCGGCAGACGGCGTTCGCGCCGTGATCCTGAACTTCACGGGCCTCGAGTACATGAACTCGGGCGGGATCGGGCTCCTCGTGACCGTGCTCGTGCGCGCCAAGCGCGCCAAGCAGAAGCTGCTCGCCTTCGGGCTCACCGAGCACTACCGGCAGATCTTCGAGCTGACACGCCTCGACGAGGCGATCGGCATCTACCCGACCGAGGCCGACGCACTCGCTGCCGTGGCCTGAGGGAGGAGGGGAATCATGGGCGAGACACCACGCGACACGGGCAACTGGGCGAAGCCGACGTCGACGCTGACCGTGACCGACGTCCCGGCCGGGGCGCCGAACCTCGTCGAGGGGAAGCGGCTGCTGAGCCCCGTGCAGGGGTTCGGGAAGATGTGGCAGAAGACCTACAAGGTTGGGCTCCATGGCCTCCAGACGACGCCGCAGGCCGTGCTCGCCGAGTGGCGCGAGAACTTCCCGACCTTCTGGCCGAAGGGCAACGACTTCTACCCGCCGCTGACCGGGCTCGAACCCGGCGAGGTTGCGCTGATCAAGGCGGCCGGGCCCGGCGGCATGAAGTTCAAGACCGGCGTCATGGTGCTGTACTCGGACGACGAGTCGTTCACGCTGATGACACCGGAGGGCCACATGTTCGCCGGTTGGATCACGTTCAGCTCGCACGAGGAGAGCGGCGGACTGGTTGCCCAGACCCAGGTCCTGATGCGTGCGCAGGACCCGCTCAGCGAGATGGGGCTCGCGATGGGCGGCCATCGGATGGAGAACAGGTTCTGGGAGCAAACCCTCGCCAACCTGGCCACGCACCTCGGGGTCGAGGCGCCCGAGGTGACGACGACGGTCACCTGCGTCGACAAGAAGCGCCAGTGGTCGCACGCGGGCAATGTGCGGAATTCCGTCGCCATCCGCTCGACGCTCCACATGCTCAGGCCGGGTAAGAAGACCACCGGGTAACGTCGGCGACGTGCACGATGCGATCGTCGTCGGTTCGGGGCCCAACGGTCTCGCGGCGGCGATCGTACTCGCGCGCGCCGGACGGTCGGTGCTCGTGCTCGAGGGCCGCGACACGATCGGGGGCGGCCTCCGCACGGAGGAGCTGACGCTCCCGGGGTTCCGTCACGACACGTGCTCTGCGATCCACCCGCTCGGGATCGCGTCGCCGTTCATGCGCTCCGTGCCGCTCGGGGAGCACGGCGTCGAGTGGATCCAGCCGCCGGCACCGCTCGCTCACCCGCTCGACGACGGCGCGGTGGTGCTGGAGCGCTCGCTCGACGAGACCGCGGCGGGCCTGGGCGAGGACGCCGAGGCGTGGCGACGGCTGCTCGGGCCGCTCGTCGGAGCCTCCGACGAGCTCGTTGCAGGCACGCTCGCCGGGGTGCGCCCGCCGCGGCACCCGCTGACGATGGCGCGCTTCGGCCGCCTGGCGCTCCGCTCCGCCTCGGGGCTCGCACGCTCACGGTTCGCCGGCGAGCGCGCCCGCGCCCTGTTCGCGGGGAACGCCGCGCACGCGATGCTTCCCCTCGAGGCGACGGCGACGGCCTCGTTCGGGCTCATCCTGGCGATGCTCGGTCATTCGGTCGGCTGGCCCTTGCCGCGCGGCGGCTCACAGGTGCTCGCCGACGCGCTCGCGTCGTATCTCCGGTCGCTCGGCGGGGAGATCGAGACGGGCCGTACGGTCGGGTCGCTCGACGAGGTGCGCGCTGCGAGGCTCGTCCTGCTCGATGTCACGCCGAGGCAGTTGCTCGCGCTCGCCGGCGACGACCTGCCGCCGCGCTACCGGCACGCGCTCGAGCGGTACCGCTACGGCCCGGGAGTCGTGAAGGTCGACTACGCGCTCGCCGGGCCCGTGCCCTGGCGCGCGTCCGACTGCGCGCGAGCCGCGACAGTCCACCTCGGCGGCACGCTCGCCGAGATCGCAGCCGCGGAGGCCGACGTCGCCGGCGGGCGGCTCCCTGCCCGCCCCTACGTGCTCGTCGCGCAGCAGAGCCTCTTCGACTCCACGCGCGCTCCCGAGGGAAAGCACACGCTCTGGGCCTACACGCACGTTCCGAACGGGTCGCACCCTGACCGACGTGGCGGTCACGGCGATCGAGGCCCAGCTCGAGCGGTTCGCACCCGGGTTCCGCGATCTCGTCCTCGAGCGTAGCGTGCTCGGCCCCGCTGCGATGGAGGCGCGCAACCCGAACTACGTCGGCGGTGACATCAACGGCGGCAGCGCCGACCTGCGGCAGCTCTTCGCGCGTCCGGTGGCCCGTCCGACCCCGTACCGCACGCCGATCGACGGCGTCTATCTCTGCTCGTCGTCGACACCGCCCGGCGGAGGCGTGCACGGCATGTGCGGGTACCACGCGGCACGGGCTGCCCTGCGGCGCCGAGTCAGCCGGTGACGGGAGGCGGGCTCTCGAGCGCCTCCGCGAGCAGCGTCGCGACGTCGGCGACGCGGATCTCGCCGCCCACCTGACGCACGCCGTCGTCGAGCATCACCGTGCAGAACGGGCAGGCGACCGCGAGCGTCGCCGGCGCCGGTCTCGACCGCCTCGCGCGCGCGCTCCTCGTTGATCTGGCTGCCGCGCTCCTCCATCCACATGTGGGCGCCGCCGGCGCCGCAGCAGAACGTGCGCTTGCCGCTCCGCGCCATCTCGAGCGGCTTGCCGATCCGGCGAGACGAGCTCGCGCGGCGCCGCCAGCACGTCGTTGTGGCGGGCCAGGTAGCAGGAGTCGTGGTAGGTGATCTCCTCCGTTCCCGCCGCCGGCTGCAGCCGTCCCTCGTCGAGCAGCTGCGGCGAGCAGCTCGGTGTGGTGGACGACCTCGTAGCGGCCGCCGAAGTCGGGGTACTCGTTCGCGAGCGTGTTGAAGCAGTGCGGGCAGCTCGCGACGATCTTCGTCACGCCGGCCTCGTTCAGCGTCGCGACGTTCTGCTCGGCGTACGACTGGAAGGTGTACTCGTTGCCCATGCGCCGGGCCGGGTCGCCGGTGCAGCACTCGCGCGGGCCGAGGATGGCGAAGTCGACGCCCGGCCGCCTGCAGCAGCTTCGCCGTCGAGCGCGGCCGTCGCGCGGGCGCGCTCGTCGAACGAGGCGGCGCAGCCGACCCAGTAGAGGACCTCGGGCGGCGGCTCGCCCGGCTGCAGCACCCGCACGTCGAGGCCCTCCGCCCAGTCGGCCCGCTCGGTCTGCGGCTTGCCCCACGGGTTCGAGGAGCGCTCGACGTCGCGCAGCATCGTGCCGGCCTCGGCCGGGAAGCGCGACTCGACCATCACGAGGTGGCGGCGCAGGTCGACGATGTGGTCGACGTGCTCGATCGCCACCGGGCACTCGCGCACGCAGGCGCCGCAGGTGACGCAGTCCCAGACGACGTCGTCGCGTGACCGCGTTCGGCACGAGCGGCGATCGGCTCGAACGCCTCGCCGTCGCCGCGAGCAGCTTCGGGCCCTCCGCGAACAGCTGGTCGCGCAGGCCCATGATCAGCAGCTTCGGCGAGAGCTCCTTGCCGGTCGCGTACGCCGGGCAGACGTCCTGGCAGCGGCCGCACTCCGTGCAGGACATCGTGTCGAGCATCTGCTTCCAGGTCAGGTCGGCGACCGTCGCCGGAGCCGAAGCGCATCGCCGCCTCGTCCTCGACCGTCGAAGCGCAGCGGCTCGAGCCGCCCGCGCGCGCGGGTGCGGCCGAACCAGACGTTGATCGCCGGCGGTCGCGATGTGCAGGTGCTTCGAGTGCGGCAGGTAGGCGAGGAAGCCGAGCACGAGCAGGACGTGCGCCCACACGAAGACGCGCTCGAGCACCTCGGTCGTGGCGCCGTCGCCGAAGAGGTTCGAGAGCGCGTTCGAGACCGGCGACCAGCCCGCCGGCCACTCGTTCAGCCCGAGCGCGATCCGCGACGCGTGCCAGAGGAGCAGCGTCATCACGATCGCCGGCGATCAGCGCGAGGATCAGGTCGGCCTCGCCGAGGTGGCTGCCCTCGAAGCGCTCCGGCCGCTGCACCTTGCGGATCCAGAGCGCCGTCGCGACGCCGACGAGGACGAGCACGCGAAGAGGTCGACGAGGAACGCGAACCAGCCCTGCGCCGCCGAGCCACGGCAGCGTCCAGTCGCCGGTCGACGGCGCCGATCAGCGCCATCAGGATCGTCGGGAAGAGGACGAGGAAGCCCCAGAAGATGAACGCGTGCATCGAGCCCGGGGCCGAGCCGCTGGAGGAGCTTCCGCTGGCCGAGCACGACGACCGCCTCGTTGCGCGACGCGCTCGCGGCACGTCGCCGGAGCGGTCGCGACGGCTTGCCCATGCGCACGAGCCGCACGAGCAGCAGCGCGCGGCGGGCGAACAGCCCGCCGGAGACGACCAGGGCCGCCACGAGGGCGAGCGCGGACAGGCGGTGCCCATGGGCGCGGCGGACGAGCGCGAGGCACGGCCTCGCCCCTGCGACCCCTTCCGGAGCTCGGCCGAGATCGCGGGCACGACCTCGTGCAGGTCGCCGATCACGGCGTAGTCGGCGCTCGCGACAGATCGGCGCCTCCGCGTCGGTGTTGACGGCGAGGATCTGCTTCGCGCCCTTGCAGCCGGCCATGTGCTGCGTCGCGCCGCTGACACGCCGCAGGCGATGTAGATGTCGGGCGCGATCTTCGTGCCCGTCTGGCCGACCTGGTCCGTGTGCGGGCGCCAGCCCGGCGCATCGTCACGGCGCGCGAGCAGCCGACGGCGCCGCCGAGCAGCCCGGCGAGCTCCTCGATCGACGCGAAGCCCTCGGCCGAGCCGACGCCGCGGCCGCCGGTGACGACGACCTTCGCGTCGGCGAGCGAGACGCCGCCGCGCGGCGGCGGCGACGCGCTCGCGCACGCGCACGACGAGGTCGGCGTCCGCCAGCTCGGGCGTGAACGTCTCGACCGAGCTCCGGCGCCGCCCGGCTCGGCGCGGCCGCGACGGCGTGCGGCGGCGACCGTGAGGAGCGCGCGGCGCGCGTGCAGCGCGCGCCTCCTCGAGCAGGCTGCCGCCCCAGCGCACGCGCGTGACGCGTGCAGCGGGTCGCCGGGCGTGACGGCGACGCAGTTCGCCGCGAGCGGCTCGCCCATGCGCCGGCGACGTGCGCCAGCACCTCGTTGCCGCGCTCGGTGCCCGGCGCGACGACGGCCGTCGGCGCCGAGCGCGCTCGGCGAGCGCGACGACGATCGCCGCCCAGGCGTCCGGCGCGAACGTGGCGAGCGCCTCGTGCTCGGCGACGTGCGCGACGTCGCCGCGGGCACCGCCCGGCGCCGGCCTCGCCGGCGCCGGGCGCCGATCAGCGAGGGCGTCGGACGTGCGCCGCCGAGGCTGCGCGCGAGCGCGAGCGCCTGCAGCGAGACGTCGCTCGCGCGTCGCCGTCGGCGTGCTCGAGTCAGGACGAGGCGTGGTCATCACGCGACCCCGATCTGCCGGAGCAGCTCGACGACCGCGGGCGCCGCCTCGGGGCCCTGGCCGAGGATCTCGGCCTGCTTCGCCTCTCCCTCCGGGACGACGAGCCGCGACCGCTCGAGCCGCGGCGGCGCGGCCGCTGCGGCGTGCGACGCGTCGAGCGGCTTCTTCCTGGCGCCGCAGCCGGCCGGGCACGGACGGGTAGCGCGGCAGGTTGAGGCCCTCCTGCACGGTCACGACCGCCGGCAGCGGCAGCACGTACACGTCGCGCCCGCCGCCGACCTCCTGCTCGCAGCGCACCGTCGCTCGCCGTCGACGGTGACGCCCTTGAGCCCCGTCGCGCACGGGCGGCCGAGCGCGTGCGCGACGCGGATGCCGACCTGGTAGCCGCCCGAGTCGGCCGACTCGTTGCCGAAGAAGATCAGGTCGAACGGCCCGCTCGCCGCCTCGTCGGCGCGGATCGCCTCGACGATCGCCGCCGGCGGTCGCCTGGGGGTCCCACTCCTCGCCGTCGGTGACGAGGTGGATGCGCGCGGTCGATGCCGATCGCCATCGCGTCGCGGAGCTGCTCCTCGGCCTCGGCCGGCCCGAGCGTGAGCACGACCGACTCGCCGCCGTGCTGCCTCGACGAGCCGCACCGCCTCCTCGACGCCGCACTCCTCGTGCGGGCTGATCGTGAAGCCGAGGTGCCTCGTCTCGATCGCCTGCGCGTCCTCGGTGAGCGACGATGCGGCCGCCGGTCATCGGCACGCGCTTGACGCAGACGAGGATCTTCACGACCGGATCCTCGCATTCTCGGGATCGAAGAGCGGCGTCGAGCCGGCGACGGCGACCGTGACCGGGAAGCGCTCGGTCATGTACTCGACGGCGAGCTCCGGCGACCCTCGACGGCGTGCTCGGGCGGCAGGTACGCGAGCAGGATGTACTTCCCGACCGACGGGCCGGCGCCCGCGCTCGTGACGTACGAGCGGCGGCCCTTCGCGTCGATCGAGCGGCGTGCCGTCGCGCAGCGTGATCGGCTCGCGGCCGAGCAGGTAGCGCTTGACGCCGCTCGCCGACGTGTGGTCGTCGACCGTCAGCGTGCAGAGGATCGCGGCCGGCTCCTCCTCGCGGTGGCGCAGGTGCGCCTCCTTGCCGACGAAGTCCTGCTCCTTCACCTTCGGCCGCTGCCATGCCGGCCTCGACGACCGTGTACTCGGTCTCGAGCTCGGCGCCGTAGGCGCGGTAGCACTTCTCCAGCCGCCCGGTCGTGCCGTAGACGCCGATCCCGCACGCGGTGAGGCCGTGCGGCTCGCCCGCCTCCCAGAGGACGTCCCACAGCCGCGCGCCCTGCTCGATCGGCACGTACAGCTCCCAGCCGAGGTCGCCGACGTACGAGATGCGCGAGGCGAGCACGAGCTGCGAGCCGATCTCGATCGTCCGGCAGGTGCCGAACGGGAAGCCCTCGTGCGAGACGTCGTCGGAGGTCACGCTCGCCAGGATGTCGCGCGCGCGCGGCCCCCAGAGGCCGATCGTCGTCCACGCGGTGGTCACGTCGACGAGCTGCGCCGAGCCGTCGGCGGGGAGGTGGTCGCGGAACCGCTTGCGGTCGGCCATGCCGTGCGCGCCGCCGGTGACGACGCGGAACTCCTGCTCGCCGAGCCGCATGATCGTGAGGTCGGACTTGAAGCCGCCGCCCGGGCCGAGCACCGGCGTGTAGACGACGCGGCCGACGGGAACGTCCATCTGCGCGCAGCACGGCGTGCTGCAGCGCGTCGAGCGCGCCCGGGCCCTGCACGTCGAAGATCGCGAACGCGGAGAGGTCGAAGAGCCCGGCGTGCTCGCGCATCGCGAGGTGCTCGGCGTTGATGATCGGCGACCACCAGCGCGCGTCCCACTCCGCCTCGCGCGCCTCGACGCCGTAGCGCTCGACGAGCGGCGCGTTCGCCTCGTACCACTGCGGCCGCTCCCAGCCGGCCGCCTCGTAGAAGACCGCGCCGAGCGCCTGCTCGCGCTCGTGCATCGGCGAGAGCCGGACGCCGCGCTCGCTCGACCACTGCTCGGCCGGGTGGACGATCCCGTACGTCTTCGGGAAGGCCTCGAACGTGCGCGCCTTCACGTGCGCACGCGTCTTCTGGTGCGTCGTGGAAGCGGCTGATGTCGGACGAGTGCAGGTCGATGTGCGACTCGCCGTGCACCATCCACTCGGCCACCGACTTGCCGACGCCGGGGCCCTCCTTGACCCACACGGCGGCGGCCGACCAGAGGCCCTTCACCTCGGGCGTCTCGCCGAGGATCGGCATCCCGTCCGGCGTGAGCGAGATGAGGCCGTTGATCGCGTACTTCACGCCGACCGACTCGTCGCCGACGATCTCCGGCATCAGCTCGAGCGCGTGCTCCATCTGCGGCTCGAAGTCGGCCTGCGTGAACGGGAACTCGGTCGGCGAGAGCGCCGCCTCCTCGATCGAGGGGATCTCCTCGGGGTCGTGGAGGATCGAGCGGTGCGCGTACGAGCCGATCTCGAGGCCGACGCCGTCCTGGCGCTCGTACATGAACACGTCCATGTCGCGCACGATCGGGAACTCGATCGCCGACGTCGACTTCTCGAAGCGCGGCACCGGCCCGACGTCGATCATCTGGTGGACGGCCGGCGTGAGCGGGATGAAGGCGCCGGCCATCCGCGCGAGCAGCGGGCTCCAGACGCCGCAGGCGATCACCACGGTCTCGGCCTCGATCGTCCCGCGCGAGGTGTGCAGGCGCCGGATGCGGCCGCCCTCGACGTCCATGCCGAGCACGTCGGTGCCCGCGAACACCTGCAGGCGCCCCCGTCGCGATGCCGCGCTCGCGCATGATCGTCCCGGCCCGCAGCGAGTCGACGACGGCGACGGTGGGGCAGTAGAAGCCGCCGAGCAGGATCGACTCGTCGATGTACGGGACGAGCTCCTTGATCTCGGCGGGGGTGACGAGCCGTGCCGAGTCGACGCCCCACGACTTCGCCGACGCCATGCGCCGCCGCAGCTCCTCCATCCGCTCCTCGGTGCGCGCGACCTCGATGCCGCCGCACTCGGTGTTGACGCCCATCTCCACGTACTGGCGCTGCGCTCCAGCGTCAGCTGCGTCATCTCCTTGGAGTGGTCGACGAGGAAGATGAAGTTCGACGCGTGGCCGGTGGAGCCGCCGGGGTTCGGCAGCGGGCCCTTGTCGATCAGCACGACGTCGGTCCAGCCGAGGTGGGTGAGGTGGTAGGCGAGGCTGTTGCCGACGATGCCGCAGCCGATCACGACGGCTCTCGCGGTGCTCGGGAAGTCGCTCATGGCGTTCGTGTCTCCTCGTGGGTGGTCGTGATCGGAGCGGATGGTGTCAGAGCACCGCGCGGATCGCCCGCTCGAAGCCCTGGATGTGGCGGCGCATCACCGTCTCGGCGCGGGCGGGGTCGGCGTCGCAGATCGCCTCGAGCAGCTCGCGGTGCTCGGGGACGGCGTCGTCGAGCCGGGCGACGCGATCGAGCGCGAGGAACCAGATGCGCAGGGTGAGGATGTAGTACTCGTTCAGGGTCGACTCGACGAACGGGTTGTGCGCACAGCGGTAGACGTGCCGGTGGATGCGCTGGTCGAGCTCGATCAGCGCCCTCTGGTCGTCCGCGCGCGCGACGTCTGGCAACTCGTCGAGCAGCGCCCGCGCGATCGCACGGTCCTCCGGGGTGGCGCGCTCGGCGGCGCAACGCGCGGCGTAGCTCTCGAGCGCGAGGCGCGCCTCGGAGAGCGACGCGAGGTCGCCGACGTCGACCGGCGCGACGACGATGCCGCGTCGCGGATAGACCTCGACGAGCTTCTCCTGCGCGAGCGTGCGCAGCGCCTCGCGCACCGGCGTGCGCCCGAGCCCGAGGCGCTCCATCAGCTCGCGCTCGCTGATCGGCGACCCGGGCGGCAGCTCGAGCGTGACGATCAGCTCGCGGATGCGGACGGCGGCCCGGTCGCTGAGCGACGCAGGCCCGCCGGCTTCCGGCTGCAGGGCGTCCACCGGTGCAGGGCGAGTTGATATACGTCGTGTATATCAAGCATGGCCCGGACTGGGCAAACGCGAGGGGCGCGGCCCCCTGCCGGGACCGCGCCCCATCGCTGCTCCTGCGCGGTCAGGCCGCTACTTCGCGAGCCAGGCCTTGACCTTGCCTGGGTTGGCCTTGACCCACTTCTCGGCCGCCTTGTCCGGCGTCATGTTCTTGCCGGCGATCAGGTTCGCGACGTGTTCTGGTCGTCGTCGTCCAGTTGAACTTCCTGATCACCGTGTACGGCGGGCGAGCCGCTCGTCGCGAACTTCCTGCTGAAGAGCTTGTCGAGGCGGGTACGAGGGGTACTCGCACGCGTACTTCTTCGGGTCGCCGCCCTTCTTCTCGTCGTCCTGGCAGCCCTTGAAGCGCGGGGGCAGCTTCACCCGACGAGGTCGTACTGGACGTTCAGGTACTGCGGGTCGTACCAGTAGAACAGCACCGGCTTCTTCTGCTTGACGAGCTGCGTCCAGCGCGCCACCTGCGCCGGCTCCGCGCCCGCGACGACGTGCTTGAGGTTGAGACCGAGACCCTCGATCAGCTCCTTGTCCTTCTGGACGTACGACGGGTCGCCGCCGAGGAACATGCCCTGCGACCCCGACTCGGGCGACTTGAAGACGCTCTCCTTGCCCTTCAGGCCCTTCCACGTCTTGAACTGCGGGTACTGCTTGAGCAGGTAGCGCGGGATGTACCAGCCGATGTACGCCGGTGATCCCGTTGCCGCCCAGGTTGCACGACGGTCTTCTGCTTCGTCACGTACTGCGTGTACTGAGGCGACGTTCTGCCAGTCCTCGAGCACCGCGTCGATCTTGCCGTCGGCCATCGCCTGGAAGTTCGGCTGGCCCTCGGTGATGTTCGTGACCTTCACCGTGCAGCCGAGTTTCTTCTCGAGCACGTACTTGACGACGTACGTCGTTCGACGTCGAGCCGGCCCACGCGTTCTCGTTCAGCGTGACCGTGCCGCACGCCGTGGAGCGGGCTCCTGCCGCCGATCGCGCTTGCGACCACGGCGAGCGCGGCGACGAGCGCGACGGCGCCGAGCCCGGCGAAGCGAGCGCGCCTCGATCCGAGACGATCCGTCATCTGACCCTCCTTGTGTTCGTGACTGAGTGCATTGTGCGGATTCACCTATCCTGTCCTTGTCGGACCGCGCCGGTTCCCTGGGTGACGCGGTCGAGCGCGATGCCGAGCGCCAGGATCGCGAGCGAGGCGATCACGCCCTGGCCGAACTGCCCGCGGACGAGGCCCTGCGCCACCTCGTAGCCGAGCCCGCCCGAGCCGACGAGGCCGCCGATCACGACCACCGCGAGCACCATCACGATGCCCTGGTTGACGCCGAGCATGATCGCGTCACCGGCGAGCGGCACCTTGACCTTCGCGAGGATCTGCCTGCGGGTGGCGCCGAACGCCCCGGCGGCCTCGACGGTTTCGGGCGCGACGTCGCGCACGCCGCGCTCGACGAGCCGCACGACGACCGGGAACGCGTAGAGAACACCGGCGATGATTCCTGGGACGATCGAAACCGGCATCAGATAGATGAAGGGGATGATGTAGACGAGCTGCGGCAGCGTCTGCAGCACGTCGTTGATCGGGCGCAGGACCTTCGAGACCGCGCTTGCTCTCGGCGGCCCAGACGCCGAACAGGACGCCGAAGACGACGGCGAGCACGGTCGCCACGAGCACCTGGGAGAGCGTGTCCATCGAGAGCGCCCAGACGCCCATGACGCCGATCGCCAGCCGAGCATCGCGAAGGTGGTCGACGGCCGGCCGCAGGCCGCTGATCAGGAACGCGATCAGCGTCAGGCCGCCGAGCGTGACGAACCAGGGCGTGCCGATCAGGAAGTTCTGCAACGGCAGGAGCACGTCCGTGAGGATGTGGTTGCCGATCCACGAGGTGATGTGGAACACCCACGTGGTCGGGTTCTGCACGTAGTCGAGCACGCTCTGGATCTGCGTCAGCAGCCACGGCTGCAGGGTCGCCGTCCGTGCCGCCCGGGGTCTCGTCGGGATAGACCGACGAGACGCCGAGCAGCTTCGCGCCGAGGACGATCGCCGCGCCGGCCGCGACGCACCCGAGGGTGAAGACACGCACCGTCGAGCGCTTCGCGTCGTCCAGATGCCGCTTGGTCGGATCCGTGCGATCGGCGATCGCCTCGGTTGCGCGGTCGAGCGCCATGGCCATGACCACGATCGCTACGCCGCCCAGGACGGCCAGCGCGGGGTTCGTGTAGAGCCCGCTCGTGACGACGGCGCCGAGGCCGCCCGCCGCCGATCAGGCCCGCGATCACGACCATCGAGAGCCCGAACAGGATCGTCTGGTTCACCCCGAGCAGGAGCATCCGCCGGGCGAGCGGCAGCTGCACCTTGCCGAGCATCTGCCTCCGCGTCGAACCCATCGAGGTCGCAGCCTCGACCGTGTTCGTGGCGACCCCGCGGATCCCGAGCGCCGTGATTCGAACCGCCGGCGGCACCGCGTAGATCATGGTCGTCGACGACGGCGGCGGCCGGGCCGACCGAGAACAGGATCACGACGGGCATCAGGTAGGCGAACGCCGGGACGATCTGCATGGCGTCGAGCACAGGCGAGATCGCCGCATGGAACCGGTCGGAGCGGCCGGCCACGATCCCGAGCGGGATGCCGACGACGAGCGAGAGCCCCACGGCCGCGAGCATCAGCGCCAGCGTCTCCATGCTGGCCTCCCAGAGGCCGAGCAGGCGAAGGAGGCGAAGGCAGACGCCGTGATCACCGCGGCACGGGCGCCGCCGAACCTGAGCACGCGTGATGCGTGCCGACCGCCGCCGCGCCGAGCCAGGTGAGCCAGAGGATCGCCGTCGTGAACCAGTCGACGAGGTCGTCGACGAACGTGGCGAAGCCGTCGAACACCTTGAAGAACGGGCTCTTCGGCGTGGCCGAGCGCTGGTCGAGGAGCCACGACTGGAAGGAGTCGAGCTTCGCCGACGAGCGCCGTTCCAGACGAGCGAGTTCGGCCACGGGTAGTCGCCGCCCGCGATCACGGTAGACGACCACCATCGCGGCGACGACGACGGCGACCTGGACGATCCGGCCGCGGTACCAGGGACGATGCGAGACGCCCGGGGCGACGGTGACGAGATCGGTTGCGAGATCTGTGGCGAGCTCGGCGGCCGGCAGGGTGCTCAGCCGCCTTCGCCTGCGATCGCCTTCAGCACCGCGAGGCGGTCGACGACGCCGACGACCTCGCCGTCGCGGACGGCGCAGGATCGGCTTCTCGCTGCCGGCGAGCACCGGCACGGCGTCGCGGACGGTCGTCGAGACCTCGACGCGCGGGCCCGTCGAGCGGCTCGTCCGGTCCGGGGTCGCGCATGATCCAGCGGAGCGTCAGCACGTGGCTGCGCGGAACGTCGCGGACGAAGTTCTCGACGTAGTCGTCGGCGGGCGAGCCGACGAGCTCCTCGCCGGTGCCGAGCTGCACGATCTCGCCGTCGCGCATGATCGCGATCCGGTCGCCGAGGCGCAGCGCCTCCGGCAGGTCGTGCGTGATGAAGACCATCGTCTTGCCGGTCTCGTGCTGCAGGCGCATCACCTCGTCCTGCATGTCGCGGCGGATGAGTGGGTCGAGCGCGCTGAACGGCTCGTCGTAGAGCATCACCTTCGGGTCGGCGGCGAACGCGCGGGCGACGCCGACGCGCTGCTGCATGCCGCCCGAGAGCTGGTCGGGGAACGAGTTCTCGACCTCCTCGAGGCCGACGAGCCGGAGCATCTCGCGGGCGCGTGCGAGCCGCTCGGCCTTCGCCACGCCCTGGATCTCGAGCCCGAAGGCGACGTTCTCGACGACGCGGCGGTGGGCGAGCAGCCCGAAGTGCTGGAAGATCATCGAGACCGAGTGCCGTCGCAGCTGCCGCAGCTCGGAGGCGCTCGCGCCCGTCACGTCCTGCCCTGCAATCCGGATCGTGCCGGCGCTCGGCTCGATCAGCCTGATCAGCGTGCGCACGAGCGTCGACTTGCCGGAGCCCGAAAGCCCCATGACCACGAACACCTCGCCCGGCCAGACGTCGATGGACACGTCCTTGACGGCGGCGATGCAGCCGGTCTTGGCACGGAGCTCCGAGCGCGGCAGCTGCGCGTCGGGTGTGCCGACGATGCGGTCGGCGCGTGGGCCGAAGACCTTCCAGACGCCGTCCGCATGGATCAGCGGCTCACCGCTGCGGGCCCCGGGGACGGCGTCGTGGGTGCTCACGGACACGCGCGTACGCTACTCCAGTCCGGGCGGCGAGTGAAACCTGCGCCCGGGGCTCCCGGCCGCACCCGGGTGCCCCGATCCTCGGCGCCGGTCAGTGGACGATCAGGACGTCGCAGCGCGCGTGCCGCGAGACGGCGGCGCTGACGCTTCCCTTGAAGAGCCGGTCGATCATGCCGGGCTCGCGGGTGCCGACGACGATCAGGTCGGCGTCGCGCTCCTCGGCGAGCGCGACGATGACATCGGCTGCGTCTCCGACTCCTGCCTGCAACTCGGCAGCGACTCCGCTCTCCGACAGGAACGCGCGCGCGTCCTCGAGCTCCTGCCGGTGGTGCTCGGGCGGGTCGGCCGGGTCCACGGGGCCGCCACCCCGCGGGCCGTGGGCGCCCACGGGTGCCACGCTCGTCACGATCAGCTTCGCCCCGAACGTCTTCGTGAGGTCGGCGGCGCGTGCAAGTGCCCGCTTGGCCGGCTCCGTGTCGTCGTACGCCACCACGATCGTCTTCATCGTTGCCTCCTTGGACTCCGTGCTCGGCTCGATCCTCGCCAACCCGTCGCCGCGAGTCAATCGTGTCCTCGCCGATAGCGCAAGTGACGTCTCCCGGAACTCCTAGTCGCGAAGCCAGAGCAGGCAGGTGACCTGCTCGCGAATTCGCCTGGCCGCCTTCGCGTACTTGCGCCTGCGGACAGCGCCCCGCTCGGGGCCGAAGACGAGCAAGCCGGGCGAGCGCTCCACCACGAGCTGCAGCAGTGCCTCCACCGGGCGTGGGCTCGACACGCGCAGGAGCTCGACGCCGACGCCGAGCGAGGCTGCGAGATCGGCGGGCGCCCGGAGCGCGAAGGTGAGCTCGTCGGTCTCGAGATATTCGTACCCGAGGCTCATCGAAACTGGCAGGATCGGCGTCTGGGCGACGTTCACGACGACGAGCGGCTGGCCGGACTCGACGGCGGAATCGACGGCGACCTCGACCGCCTCCGGCTCGAACGGGACGTCGAACGTCGCGAGCATGACCGGTCGCGTACCGGAGACCGATGCGGCGGCCGACGGAGTGCGCGCGCGTCGGGTCGTAGTCAGGGCGCTACTCCGGGCGGAGCTTCCAGCGCATGGTGCTCTTGCGCATCCGCGCCGCCGCGCGACGTCTCAGCTGCGGAACGACGAGCAGCGCGTACCCCATCACGAAGACGAACAGCAGAAACGCGAATTGCAGTCCGACGAGCACGGCGAGCGGAACGAGCACGGCGGCGAGCAGGATCGGAGGCAGGAGTACCAGCAGCCGGTACTGCTTCAGGCCGCGCAGCAGGGCGTCGTACTCGCCCTGCGGGATCTGACCGGTGTCCCAGGTCTTTCCGCACTCCGTGCACTGCCAGCGCTCGCCGTACGCCACGTCCGTCACTGTGCCGCAGTCGCAGGTGATCGTGATCGGAGGGGCCTTCACCGGGCGATCGTAGCGTTCTCCGTCTCGAGCGCTTGCTCCGGTGCGATTTTCTTCCCGCGCCTCTAGGAATCGTCCGTGAGGGGTGTTACGTTCGCGCGGCGCGACAGTCGACGTCGCGGCCCAGGCACCCAGACGGAGGTTCAAGGTGGCGACAGCAGTAGTCCAGGAACAGCAGCTCCTCAAGACGCTTCGCTGGTACGACGGCTTCGTGATCGCGCTGGCGAATCCGGGCTTCCTGCTCGGCTCCCTCGGCTACTCGGTCGGCGACCTGGGCGGCTGGGGCGCGGCGATCCTCTGGGGCATCTCGGCGATCGTCGCCGTCTTCATCAACACCATCTACTCCGAGCTCGCCACCATGTTCCCCGAGAAGTCGGGCGGCCTCGCGCTCTACGCCCACGAGGCGTGGCGGAAGTACACCACCCTGATCGGGCCTGTCGCCACGTTCGGGTACTGGATCGGCTGGTCGGTCGTCCTCTCCGTGAACGGGCTCTTCGTCGGCTCGATCATCCAGGGTGCCTGGTTCTCGGGCGAGCCCGGGGGCAGCTACCTCGCCGGTGACGGGTATTTCTCTGTCTTCGGCCTGACGGAGTTCGGCCTTCCCGCCGCCATCGCGATCGGCCTCATCCTCGCCGTCTGGCTCTTCAACGTCTTCGGCGCGCGAGTCGGGGTCACGTTCGGCTATGCCGCGGGCGTGCTCCTGATGGTCCCGCTGTTCGTGATGATGATCATGCCGTTCCTGAACGGCAGCTTCGACAGCGACAACCTCACGAACAAGCTCAACGACCCCGGGCTCCCGTGGGGTGGCCTGCAGCTCGCGCTCGTCTGGCTCTGGCTGATGTGCTGGTCGGCCTGGGGTGTCGACGTCTGCGCGACCTTCGCGCCCGAGTACAAGGACACCGTGCGCGACACGAAGCTGGCGCTGCGCTCGGCGGCCCTCTTCTCGCTCGTCGTCTACATCGTCCTGCCGGTCGCGTTCGTCGGCGGTGCCGGAGCGGAGGCCGTCAGCAGCTACGACTACGTCGGCGGCATGATGTCGATCCTCGGCAGTAACTCGGAAGCGCTGAAGGACTTCCTTGTCCTGTGCATCGTGGCGAGCTTCGTGATCACGATGAACACCGCCACCGCGGACGGCGGCCGTGCGCTGTTCGGCATCTCGCGCGACGGCATGACGGTGCGCCAGCTCGGTGTCCTGAACAAGTACAGGGTGCCGGGCAACGCGATGACCGTGGACATGGTCGTCAACATCCTGTTCGTGCTGCTCGTCGGCAACATCTTCGGCGTGCTGGCCGCGTCGAACCTCGGCTACGTGCTTGCGCACATGTTTGCCCTCTCGGGCTTCGTGCTCCTCCGTCGCGATCGCCCCAACTGGCCGCGGCCGATCAAGCTCGGGCCGATCTGGACGCCGATCGCCGGCATTCTCGCCGTCTGGTGCCTGATCCTGACGATCGTCGGCTTCGGCTGGTTCCAGAACGCGGCCGGCGGCTACGGCGGCACCAAGGAGAAGGTCATCGGCGTGGGCGTGCTCGTGATCGGGCTGCTCCTCTTCTTCTTCCGCCGCATCGTGCAGGACAAGGAGAAGATCCACTGGCGCGAGGACGTGCCGCAGACGCCCGAGGCAACCGCCTAGTTCGCTCCTGCCTGGCCGGGCCCCGTGGACGCGGGGCCTGGCCAGGCGTCACAATCGGGTGTGATGAGCGCCGACGTCCCGCCCGAAGAGTTCGACGTCTCGCTCCCCCGCAGCTTCGCCACCGGTTCGTCGGCCGGAACGGGAGACGTCGACCTCGAGCATCCGGCCGAGTCTGCGGCGCTCGAGACGGGCGAGGGGCTCGAGCTCGACCCGGCGATCGAGTTCCGGCGCACGCTCGGGATGTTCGCGACCGGCGTCACCGTGATCACGACGCAGTCCGGCGACGGGGTGCACGGCATGACGGCGAACGCCTTCATGTCGGTGTCGCTGCGGCCGCCGCTCGTGCTGGTCTCGGTCGATCTGCGTGCAAGGATGAACGCGCTCCTTGGGGAGGGCGTGCGCTTCGGGATCAGCGTGCTCGCGGACAGCCAGACGGAGCTCTCGATCCTGTTCGCCGCCGATCGAAGGAGACCGCGCCGCCGCCGCCTTTCGAGACGTGCGGAACACCCCGCTCGTCGAGGGCGCCCTCGCGCATCTCGTCGCGCGCGTCGTGCGCTCCTACTGGGGCGGCGACCACACGCTCTTCCTCGGGCACGTCGAGTACGTGCGCTACGGCGAAGGAGAGCCATTGCTCTTCCACGGGGGACGCTACGAGCGCCTGATCCGCGATACGCGGGTGCTGGCCGCGTTGCCGTCCGACCTGCTGCGAGCCGCTCCTCGCCGCCGGGACGTGAGCGCTCGTTCGCCGACGGCGCACACGATCATGCGAACCGGCGAGTCACGGCGACGAGCTGCTGCTCGTGACCGAAGGGACGGTACGTGTCACCCGGCCCGGCCGGAGCCTCGTAGCTCGGGGCGGGGGAGATCGTCGGCGAGATCGAGGTGCTGACCGGGGGCGGCAGGATCGCGGACGTCGTCGCCGAGGGTGCCGTACTCGCTGCCTTGCCGTCTACCGCGACGACCTGTATGCGGCTCTCGAGACGCACCCCCGCGCGGCGCTGGCGCTGATTGAGGTGCTCGCCGGCCGGTTTCGCGAACGAGCCTGACACGGCTTGTCAGGCCGAGTCGGGGACGGTCTCGAGGCGGAAACCTCCGGCCTCCTCGAGCGCGCGGATACGATCCTCGAGCGGCGGGTGCGTCATGGAACAGCCCGGCGAGAAAGCCGCCCGCACCGCGCACCGCGCGTGTCGGGCTCTCGATGAAGAGATGCGCGGTGGCGCGATCGGCGTAGGCGATCTCGCTCTGGTCGAGCTGCAGCCTCCGGAGCGCCAGTGCCATCGCCTCCGGGTCGTTGAGGATCGCCGCGGCGCTCGCGTCGGCGAGGAACTCGCGTCGCCGGCTGAGTGCCATCTGCAGCAGGACGGCAGCGAGCGGGGCGAGCACGATCGCGACGAGCGCCGCGATGATCTGCACCGGGTTGCGGTTGTTGTTGCCGGCCGCCGAAGAAGGCCATCCGGAACGCCATGTCGCTGAGCATCGCGATCACGCCGACGAGCACGGCGGCGAGCGTCATCAGCCGCACGTCCCGGTTGCGGATGTGGGAGATCTCGTGTGCGAGAACCGCCTCGAGCTCGCGGGCCGACATCAGGCGGCGGAGGCCGCTCGTGACGCCGACGTACGTCGTCGAGGGGCGCGAGCCGGCCGCGAACGCGTTCGGCGCGGGATCGTCGACCAGGTAGAGCGGCGGCGTGGCCGGGAGCCCCGCCGCGATGGAGACGTTCTCGATCAGCCGGTACAGCTCCGGGTCGTCGCTCTTCTGCAGCGGCACGGCGTGCGTGAGGCTCCCGATCATCCGCCCCGCGTTCCACCAGGCGAAGAGGCCGTAGGCGAGCCCGAACGCGAGCAACCCGATCGCCCCCGGGCGTCCCAGGAACCCGTACGAGGCCGCCGAGAAGACGATCGACGAGAGCTGCGAAGGCGAGCGACGACGAGCGCGGTCCGGAGCCGGTTCGCGCGGATCTGCTGCTGGAGGGTCACGCCGGGGTGCGGTTACGGGAAGGCGACCGTGACCGGGCCTCGCTCGTCCTGGTCAGCGGCGAAGAACTCGCGGGCCCGGAAGCCCGCCGGCCCGGCGAACAGGAGAGCGGGGAACGTCTGCGTCGCCGTGTTGTAGGCGAGCACGGTCGCGTTGTAGTAGCGCCGTGCCGCGGCGATCTTGTCCTCGGTGTCCGTCAGCTCGGCCTGCAGCTGCAGGAAGTTCTCCGACGCCTTCAGGTCGGGGTACGCCTCGGCGACCGCGAAGAGGTGGCCCGAGCGCCTGGCCGAGCAGCGAGTCCGCCGCCCCTGCCTCGGCCGGGGTCGTCGCCCGCGCCATGGCCGCGCGGGCGTTCGTGACCTCCTCGAACACGCCGCGCTCGTGGGCCGCGTATCCCTTCACCGTCTCGACGAGGTTCGGGATCAGGTCGTTGCGGCGCTTCAGCTGGACGTCGATGTTCGACCAGCCGGTGTCGACCTCGTTGCGCAGCCGGACGAGCCGGTTGAAGAGGTAGACGGCGAGCAGCAGCAGCAGCACGACGACCACGGCGATCGCGATCAGGGCCCACGTCATGCGGCCAGTGTCGCACGCGGCGCGGGTGGCGGCGCGTGGTGGGGAAACGGAGCGGAGCCGGGGTGTCTCCCGAAAAGACAGGGGAGACACCCCGGCGCTGTCTACATGCGGGGTCGCGTCTTGTCCGGGTCGTAGAACGGGAACCGCACCACCGTCGCGGGGATCCGCTTCTGGTGCCCGTCCAGCTTCCCGACCTCGACCTCCGTGCCGAGCTCCGCGTACTGCACCGCCATGCGGCAGAGCGCCACGTTCTTCTTCAGCACCGGTGAGCGCGTGCCGCTCGTGACGACGCCGACCTGCGAGCGGCCCACGTGGACGCAGTCGCCGTGGCCGGCGGTCTCGTTGCCCTCCAGCTCGAGCCCGACGAGCACGCGCTGCGGGTGCGCGCGCCTCTCGGCGAGCGCCTCCTTGCCGACGAAGTCGTCGTCCTTGTCCTGCGTCACGGTGAAGCTGATGCCCGCCTCGAACGGGTCGACCTGGTCGTCGAACTCGTAGCCGGCGAAGATCAGGCCCGCCTCGATGCGGAGCATGTCGAGCGCGTCGAGGCCGAGCGGCTGCAGGCCGTGGGGCTCGCCGGCTGCGAGCACGGCGTCCCAGAGGCCGGGCGCATCCTTC
Source organism: uncultured Gaiellaceae bacterium (assembly GCA_963731095.1). GTDB lineage: Bacteria > Actinomycetota > Thermoleophilia > Gaiellales > Gaiellaceae > Gaiella. The sequence goes on along the minus strand of CAVSUK010000026.1, from coordinate 75,364 downwards.
GGGTGGCAGAAGAGCTCGTAGCCGAGCTCGCCGGAGTAGCCGGTGCGCGACGCGATCAGCGGCGCGCCCTGCGGCCCGTGCAGGCGCGCGACGGAGAAGCGGAACCACTTCAGCTCCGCGAACGGTGTCTGCGCCGGCGCCGTCCAGACGATGCCGGAGAGGATCTCCCGTGAGGCCGGGCCCTGCACAGACACGTTGTGCAGGTCGTCCGTCGACTCCTTCACCCACACCCGCAGGCCGAGCCGGGCGGCCTGCTCGCGCAGCCAGACGCCGCCGTAGTCGCCGCCGCCGACGAAGCGGAAGTTGTCCTGCGCGAGACGGAAGACGGTGCCGTCGTCGAGCATGCCGCCGGTCTCGTTGCACATGGCGGTGTAGACCACCTGGCCGTCCGCGAGCCGGCGGATGTCGCGGGTCATCGTCGCCTGCAGCAGCGCCTCCGCGTCGGGCCCGAGCACGTCGAACTTCCGCAGGGGAGAGAGGTCCATGATGGCCGCCCGCTCTCGGCAGGCCCAGTACTCCGCCACGGCGCCCAGGTTGTCGTAGGCGGTGGGCAGCCAGTAGCCGTTGTACTCGGTGAAGCGTCCGGTCAGCGCGCCGGTACGCGGACGGAAGCCGGTGTCCTTCGTCAGCTTCGGCTCGGCGTCCGGGGTCACGCGGTGGGCGATCGCGGCCGAGAAGCGCTCCTTGGCGGGGTAGATGCGCACGTGCACCTCCGTCGGCTCCCACGCGTTGGCGGGGTCGATGTCGTCGGGACAGGCGCTCGAGAGGCACACGAGGTCAGTCGCCGCCCGCAGCAGGACGTAGTCGCCGGGGCGCGACCACGGCTCGTCGACGAGGTACTGGTTGTGCGCGTCGAACGCGGTGTTGAAGAAGAAGTTGATCGCGGGCCAGCCCTTGCGCGGCTCGATCGTGTACGGCGTCAGCTCCGCGTTGAAGTTGTCGGAGCAGTTGACGTGCCCGAAGTAGCCCATGTCCTCGTAGTACTTCGCGGTGCACGCGAGGCCGAAGGTGTCATGGCGGCCGACGGTGTCCCGCACGACCTCGACGAGCGGCTCCAGGTCGTGGTCGAAGAACTTCGAGTACAGGCCGGGCGTGGGGTAGGCGTTCCCCATCAGCGAGCGCGTGGCGGTGGAGTCGAGGCCGCGCTCCTTGCCCTCCTGCAGCTTGGGCGCGCTGAAGGCGAGGAAGTCGGAGCACTGACGGCCGCGCACGTCGATCACCTGGACGTACTCGCCTGCGCGCACCTCGTAGGCGAGAGCGGACGCCCGGTCGACCTGGAAGTCGAGCCGGGGCTCCGCGAGCGGCTCGGGCAGGAGGGGCTCGAGACCGGCGGCAGGCGTGGCGCGCCGCACCTCGAGTTGGAGGTCAGAGGCGGGCATGCCTCCTTCGACCACGGGCGCCGAGCCCCCGGGCGCCGCGACGATCACGGTGACGGCGCGCTCCGCCCGGAAGGTCTCCTCGCTGCCGGGAGGAGACGAGGCGCCGAACAGGTCGACGGCGAGGGCCGTCGTGGGATCCGCGCCGCGGCGCGCGAGGTCGCCGACGATCTCGGCCGCCCCCTCCTCGGCGGACGTGACGAGCTGCCGCAGCACCGTGGCCGGCCCTGCCGAGCCCTGGACGCCGATCGCCGAGAGGCCGTCGCGCCCGTCCGGAGCGATCGCCGTGAGCTCGGCCCGCTGGCCGCCGTCGAGGTCGCGTACCGTCAGCCGGTCGTCCGGCCGAAGCGCGATCGCGGTGGCGGCGCCGGCGCGCACCCGGTAGCTCTCGCGTCCGGGATCGCGGGGCCGGAGCCCCGGGACGAGCAGGCGCGGCCGCGCGGTGACCGCCATCAGGGCGTACGCAGACGGACCATCAGGCCTTTGCCGGCTCCTTCGCCTCGGCCTCGGCCGCCTCGGCGAGCAGCTTCTCTGCTAGCTCGCGCTTGCCGGCCGCGTCGAGCTTCTTCACCTCGTTCTCGACGGCACGGCGGTTGTACGACTGGTTCCAGTAGTCGAGCGACTCGAACCCGAGCAGGACCGCCTTGCCGACGAACTGGCGCAGCACCTCGTTCGTGGGGCCCATCACCCAGCCGGCCTTCGCGTCGCGCAGGTAGCGCTCGAGCTCCATGTCGCGCTTGTAGCCGGAGCCGCCGCACGCGTGCAGCATCTTGTCGACCACCGTGGCGGTGTTCTGGGCCGCCACGAACTTGATCTGCCACGCCCAGTGCAGGAAGTTCCCGCGCGCGAGCTCGCCGGGCGCGAGCGCCTTCGTGTTGTCCGCGGTCGCCTGGTCGAACGCCTGGGCGACGGAGTAGGTGAACATGCGGGAGGCGTTCGTCTCCATCACGGCCTGGCCGACGTAATCCTGGATCGTCGGGTAGTCGGCCACGCGCATGCCGACGTCGACGTGGCGCTTCCGCGTCGTGTGCCGCTTCGCGATGTCGATCGTGCCGAGCGCAAGGCCGTTCCAGCACGAGGACGAGCCGACCAGGAACCACGGGTCGACGGCTTCGTCGTTCGACGTGGCGCCGTCGCCCTCGGGGCCGACGAGCTGGGTGCCGGGAATCTCCACGTCGGTGAAGGAGATGGCGCCCGACTGGTTGCCGCGCAGCCCGAGCGCGTCCCACATGGACGGCTGCGCCTCGCAGTGCTCCTTGTCGACGACGAAGACGGAGAGGTCGTCGTACCCCTTGAAGTCGGGGCTCGTCGTCTGCAGCACGTAGAAGTCGGCGAACCCGCCCGACGTCGTCCAGGAGGCCTTCTTGTTGATCTTGTAGCCGCCGTTCTGGCGCTCGGCCCGGGACGAGACGGGGTACCAGAAGTGCGAGCCGGTCTCCGGGTCCGAGTACGAGAGCGTGCCGATCAGACCGGAGTTGAGCGGACGGATGTACTTGTCGATCAGCTCCGGCGTGGGGCGCAGCATCAGGGCGGCGACGGCGCCCATGTGCATCACCCAGCACATCGCGGTGGAGGCGCAGCCGTAGCGCGCGATCGTCTCGGCGGCCATCGCGTAGCCGACGTGGTTCTCGCCGAGCCCGCCGTACTCCTCCGGCACGCAGAGGGCGAGGAAGCCGTGCTCGCCGAGCAGCTCGAGGTTGCGGCGCGGGAACAGCAGGTCGTCGTCGGAGCGCTTCGCGTTCGCGCGCATCTCCTTCTCGCAGAGCTCGATCAGCGTCGCGCGGAGCTCCTTCTGGCGGTCGGTCAGGATCCAGTCGGGATCCCAGTCGTAGCCGAGTCCCCAGAACGGCTCGGAACCCCACATCTTCTCGGACATGCCCACCTCCAGCGCGTGATCGACTCGGCTCTTCGCGGGCATCGTATGCCCTCCCGCGTCCGTGCGACAAGGAGCATGTTGCGCGTGTCGGCAGGCTGTTGCCGCCAACGCAATATCCCTGGAAGCTAGTTCCAGGGGTAGGGGCTCGCCGAGGCGGGGTGCAGCTCGGCGGCGGCGAAGCGCCCGAGGCGGAACGCGGCGAGCGCCGGTTCCTCGGCGCCGAGGAGCTCGGAGGCGGCGAGCTTGCCGAGCGCCAGCATCTTGAAGCCGTGGTTGGAGTCGAGCACCGCGTAGGCGTTCCCGCGCACCCAGCCGACGACCGGGTAGGAGTCGGGCGTGAAGCCCGTCTGCGCGGCGTACGACGAGGCCGTCCACGTTCCCGGGGCGGCGAAGCGCCCGAGCGACCAGGCGAGCGCCGCTTCCATCGCCTCGTCGAATGACCGGTCGGTGCTGCCGAGCTCGGGGTGGGACGGGCCGTACGGGTCGAGCTCGCAGTCCGGGTCGAGCCAGAGCGGGAGGCCGCCGCAGGCGACCCCCTGCCCGAGCCCGGGGCGGAAGTAGATGCCCCACGGCACGGGGAGGAGTTCGCGGCCGTCGTCCGCCGTCAGGGGGATGTCGGCGTCGAGGTGCACGACCGGGGCGAGCGGGTCGAGAGCGCCCCTCGCATGCGCGTAGTCGCCCTCGCGCACCTGCCAGTAGTGGAAGGCGGGGCGCGGGTCGCCGGCGACGTCGAGCTCTCGGGGGAGGCCGAGGGCGCGCCAGAGGTCCCGTGCCCACGGGCCGGGGGCGAGGACGACGGCGTCGCAGCCGATCGGTCCCCGGCTCGTCTCGACGCCGCGGACGACGTCCGCCGCGGTGTCGAAGCCGAGCACCTCGACGCCTTCGACGATCTGCGCTCCGGCTGCGCGGGCGAGCCCTCCGAGGGCCGCCACGGTCGTCCCGGCGTCAGCCCAGCCGCTGCGCTGCTCGTGCAGGACGGCCGTCACCCCCTGTGCCTGCCAGTCGGGGAAGAGGCCGCGCATGTGGCGCTCGGCGGCGCCGGCGCCGCGCACGAGCGTGGAGGCGTAGCCGATCTCGCCGTGCTGGCCGGCGATCCGTTCCAGCTCGGCGGCCTGCGCCTCGGGCACGGCCGCGACGTAACCGACCTGGCGGAAGCCGAAGAGCTGCGGGTCGAGCTCGAACAGCTCGACGGACTGGCGCACGATCTCGTTCATCGCGGCCGAGAGGTAGAAGTTCCGCACGATCCCGCCGGAGATGCCGGAAGCGCCGGCGCCGACCCGGTTCTTCTCCAGCACGACGACGTCGGCGCCCTCCTCGGCGAGGTGGGCGGCGGTCGACAGCCCGTGCACGCCGGCACCGACGATGACGAAGCGGGCGAACGAGGGGAGAGTCATGTTCGGAGCTCCAACGCCTTTCCGGCGGGTCTTCCCGGCCACGAACGAGGCCGCTTCAGGGATCTTCCCGCCCGTCGGGGCGGAACCCCCGAGGGCGTGGCATCCGCTCCTGCGGATGCCACGCGCTGGCGGAGAGTTCAGTGCAGCGGTTGCTCCCAGCCCTCGAGGACGGAGGGCTTCCAGTCGGTGCCGACGGTCCTCGAGCCCTGCACCCAGGGGCCGAGCTCGGGCTGCGGGAACTTGCAGTGGATCTCCTTCAGCTGGATGCCGTACGAGTTGCCGGACTGGAGGTGGGTGATCAGCACCTTGCGGGCGAGCTCGTTCTCCCGTCCCTCGGGGATGGGGAAGTAGATCTTGATGAACGAGTTCGAGTAGCGGTCGAACACCGCGGGCGTGCCGTCTTCCTCCAGCAGCTCGATGTCCTCGAGCCAGTTGATGTCCTGGCCCGGGGTGGCCGCCTCCAGGTCGACGTCCTCGACGAGGGACATGTCCTCCTGGTAGGGGAAGCGGTGTCCGGAGAGGAACTCGGCGTCGATCGACTTGATCTTCTCCGGCTCCTCGTAGGCCAGGTGGTGGGTGGTCTCACTCACCGCTCGTCACCTCCGCGTGGCTCGGCAGGTAGTCGACGGGGTACTCGAGGTGCTTCTCGAGCATCCGCTCGATCTTGGCGAGGGTGCGCTCCTCGCTGACGCCGGGGATCCAGCTCGTGCCGGCGAGGGGCACTTTCGCCATCGCCGCCGCCTCGACCGTGAGGGCGCAGAGGTCCTCGGGCTCGAGCGAGTGGATGTTCGTCTTGCCGCAGGCGCGTGCCAGCATCTGCACCTCGAGCGTGAGGGTGTGCAGGAAGTTGTAGACGCGCTCTGCCGCTTCCTCGACGATGAGCCGCTTGCGCAGCTCGGGGTCCTGGGTGGCGACGCCGACGGGGCAGCGGCCGGTGTGGCAGTGGTAGCAGCTGCCGGCGGGGACGCCCACCGTGCCCTCGTAGTCGGTGACGCCCTCGATCTCCTTGTTGCAGTTGAGGGCCATCAGCGCCGAGTGGCCGATGGCGACTGCCTTGGCGCCGAGCGCGATCGCCTTGGCGACGTCGCCGCCGTTGCGGATGCCGCCCGCAACGACGAGGTCGATCTCGTCGGCGAGGCCGACGTCTTCGAGCGCCCGCCGTGCCTCGGGGATCGCCGCCATCAGCGGGATGCCGGTCTCCTCGGTGGCGATGTGCGGGCCGGCGCCGGTGCCGCCCTCGGCGCCGTCGAGGTAGATGACGTCGGGGCCGCACTTCGCCGCCATGCGCACGTCGTCGTACACGCGGGAGGCGCCCAGCTTCAGCTGGATCGGGATCTGGTAGTCGGTCGCCTCGCGGATCTCCTGGATCTTGAGCGAGAGGTCGTCCGGTCCGAGCCAGTCGGGGTGCCGGGCCGGCGAGCGCTGGTCGATGCCGGCCGGGAGCGACCGCATCTCGGCGACCTGCTCGGTCACCTTCTGCCCCATCAGGTGGCCTCCGAGGCCGACCTTGCAGCCCTGGCCGATGAAGAACTCGACGGCGTCGGCGAGCATCAGGTGGTGTGGGTTGAACCCGTACCGGCTCTGAATGCACTGGTAGTACCACTTCGTCGAGTAGTCGCGCTCCGGCGGGATCATCCCGCCCTCGCCCGAGCACGTTGCGGTGCCCGCCATGGAGGCGCCCTTGGCGAGCGCCATCTTCGCCTCGAGCGACAGCGCGCCGAAGCTCATGCCGGTGATGTAGACGGGGATGTCGAGCTCGATCGGCTTCTTCGCGAAGCGCGCGCCGAGCACGGTCTTGGTCTCGCACTTCTCCCGGTAGCCCTCGATCACGAAGCGGGTGAGGGTGCCGGGCATGAACATCAGCTCGTCCCAGTGCGGGATCGGCTTGAACATGGAGAAGCCGCGCATGCGGTAGCGGCCCAGCTCGGCCTTCATGTGGATGTCGTTGATGACCTCCGGCGTGAAGATCCGGCTGTGGCCGAGCACGGTCTTGTTCGTGGGTGCTGTCTCGTCGGCCATGTCGCTCCTAGAGGACGAGCTTGCGCTCGGACGGCTCGAGGTTGTCGTAGTTGTAGAGCTTCTTCCCGCACACGAACTTCTGCAGCTCGGGCGGGGCGCCCAGGTCGTAGATGCGGAACTTCCGCTCCACGAACTCGGTGTCGGCGTCCGTCCACTCGCCGGGAACGCAGTCGATGCCGAGCGATCGCACCTTGCCGCCGACGTAGATGGTGCCGTCGTACATGGAGTCGCCGAGCCCGTGGCCGACGTCGCCGAGGATGATCTGGCGGCCGCGCTGCATCATGAAGCCGTTCATCGAGCCGGCGCTGCCGCAGACGATGATCGTGCCGCCCTTCTGGTCGATCCCGGTGCGGGCGCCCACGCGCCCCTTGACGACGAGGTCGCCGCCGCGGAGCGCGGCGCCCGTGAGGGAGCCCGCGTTGTGGTCGATGACGACGACGCCGGACATCATGTTCTCGCATGCCGACCAGCCGACGCGGCCCTTGATGTGGATCTCGGGGCCGTCGATGATGCCGCAACCGAAGTAGCCGAGGCTGCCGTCGAAGGTGATCCGGCAGCGCGTGAGGATGCCGACGCCGAGCGAGTGCTTGGCCCCGGGGTTCTTCACGGTGACGTCGGTGACCCCTTGCTCGTTGATGAGCCACCGCAGCTCCAGGTTGATCTGGCGTGTGGTGAGGTCGTGGGCGTCGAAGACGGCGGTCGTGCCGTCGATCTCCGACACCTTCGGAATCGCGGCGTCGGGCTCGGCGAGGCCGCGCGCGTCGTAGCTGATCGAGTGCTCGCCCGCTACCGCTGCCATACCAGCACCTCCCCCTCGTACGGGTCGTAGGTGTCGATCTCGTGGTCGAGGATCGCCCGGATCGCGATCTCCTCGGACGCGAGCGCGACGAGGTCGTCGGCCTCGTAGAGCACGAGCGGCTTCGCGGCCATCTCGTCCTTCGCCACGCCGAGCGCGTCCTTGGTCACGCAGATGTAGGTGAAGACGCCGTCGAGCTCGTCGAGGCTCTCCCGCATCGCGTCCTCGAGCGATGCGCCCTCGTTCATCTTCTCCGCCAGGTAGACCGCGATGATCTCGGAGTCGCACTCCGACTGGAAGCGGTGGCCGGAGCGCTCGAGGCGGCGCTTCCACTGGAAGTAGTTCGTCAGCTGGCCGTTGTGCACCACCGCCACGTCGGAGAACGGGTAAGCCCAGTAGGGGTGTGCCCCGGAGATGTCCACGTCCGACTCGGTGGCCATGCGGACGTGGCCGATCGCGTGCGTGCCCGTGAAGTCGTCGAGGTGGTACTCCCCGGAGACCGTCTCGGCGTCGCCGAGATCCTTGACGATCTCGAGCGAGTGCCCGAGCGAGAGCACCTCGCAGTCGGGCACGTCCTCGACGTAGTCGGCCAGCGTCTTCAGGTTGCCGTCGTACTCGAGCGTGACCCGGAAGGCGTACTCGGTCTCCTCGTCGATCTCGCGGATGCGGGCGTGCAGGGTGTGCAGCCGTCGCTCCACCTCGGCGCGGTGGCGTCCGCAGCCGGTCCTCGTACTCGAAGTCGCGCGGCGTGTTGGCGTCGGCGAGCTTGTAGCGCATGACCACGAGGTTGGACGGCTGCCCGTAGAGGGCGTAGCCGGTCGAGTCGGGCCCGCGGTGCTTCATGGACTGGAGCATCCGCGTCATCTCCGTGCCGATCGGATGTGCTCCGTCCTTGTAGATGATTCCCGCAATTCCACACATGGCGGCGTTCGCGTTTCCTTTCTCCCGGGCGCCCTACGGGAAGGACGTCCAGATACTCCTTCACGTCCCAGTCCGTCACCGTGGCGCAGTAGCGCTCCCACTCGTCACGCTTGTAGTGCATGAACACCTTGTACATCTCGCCGGGGAGGGCGCGCTTGACCACCTCGTCGGCGTCGAGCGCGTCGAGCGCGTCGCCGAACGTCATCGGGATCTTCTTCACTTCCTTTCCCGCCGACATCGCCTCGTAGATGTTGCGCTCCTCGGGCTCGCCCGGGTCGAGCTTGCGGTCGATCCCGTCCCACATGGCCGCGATCAGCGTCGCCATCGAGAGGTACGGGTTCACCGCCGAGTCGACCGAGCGGTACTCGAAGCGTCCGGGCGCCGAGACCCGCAGCGCCGTCGTGCGGTTCTGGAAGCCCCAGTCGGCGAAGACCGGCGCCCAGAAGCCCGTGTCCCACAGGCGCCGGTAGGAGTTGACCGTCGAGGCGGTCACGGCCGTGAGCGCGCCGAGGTGCTCGAGGATGCCGCCGATCGCCCAGAGGCCGATCTGGCTCGGCTTCTGCGTGTCGTCGGTGTCCGGCATGAAGGCGTTCTCGTCGCCCTTCCAGAGGGAGATGTTGTGGTGGCAGCCGTTGGCCGAGACGCCCATGAACGGCTTCGGCATGAAGCACGGGAAGGCGCCCATCTCGCGTCCGACCTGGCGGCAGATCTGCCGGTAGGTGGAGAGGTTGTCGGCGGTGCGCTCGGCGCGGTCGAAGTTGAAGTTGAGCTCGAGCTGGCCGGGCGCGTCCTCGTGGTCGCCCTGGATCATGTCGAGGCCCATCGCCTGGCCGTACTCGATCACCTTGTGGATGATCGGCTGGAACTCGCGAGAACTGGTCGATGTGGTAGCAGTACGGCTTCGAGAGGCCCTCGACCGACGGCTCGCCGTCGGGGTCCGAGCTTGAGCCACATCATCTCCGGCTCGGTGCCGGCGCGGAGATGCAGGCCGGTCGCCTCCTCGAACTCGCGCTGGATGCGGTGCAGGTTGCCGCGGCAGTCGGAGCTCAGGTAGGCGCCCGGGTTCTTGCGCTCCTCGCGGTTGCGGAAGAGGGTGCACCAGACGCGCGCGACCTTCGAGTCCCACGGGCAGCGGCTGGAAGGTCTCCGGCTCGGGCAGCCCGACGAGCTCGCGCGGCCTCGGGGCCGTAGCCGATGTACTCGCCGTGCCGGTCGGTGAAGAGGTTGGCCGTGGCGCCGTAGACGAGCTGGAAGCCCTTGCGCGCGATCGTTCTCCCAGTGCGTGGCCGGGACGCCCTTGCCCATGATGCGGCCGGTGACGGAGGGGAACTGGTAGTAGATGTAGGTGATCCCCTCGGCGTCGATGCGACGCCGAACGTCGGCGATCAGCGCCTCGCGAGTCTCGTTGTCTACGAACCGTTCGAGATCGGTTGCCACCGGTCGTTCCTCCTTGTTGGCTCGGCCGCGATGTAGCTAGGTGTCTAAGCGCTCGGCGACCCTCCTGTCAAACCGGATCGTGCATTCTCGGCACGGGTGTCCCGTACGCGGCAATAACGGCGGCGTGCCCGTGGTCGGCGGAAGCGGCACGCGCTAGCCTTCAGCGCGTGACCGAGCACGTCGATCATCTCACCGCCGCCCAGCGCGAGGCGCTCGAGGCGGAGCTCGCGGAGCTGGAAGGGCCGCGCCGCGCCGCCGCCGTCGAGGCGATCGCGACCGCCCGTTCCTTCGGCGACCTCTCCGAGAACTTCGAGTACCACGCTGCCAAGAACGAGCAGGGCCTGCTCGAGGCGCGGATCCGGAAGCTGCGCCACCGGCTCCAGCACGCCGTCACGGTCGAGCACGATCACGACGAGCACGTCGGCGTCAGCTCGATCGTGGAGATCGAGGACGAGCACGGCGAGCGCATGGAGGTCGAGATCTCGAGCGTCGGCGGAGTCTCGCCGAGCTCCCCGCTCGGCGGCGCGCTCATGGGCGCAGCCGTCGGAGACACGGTCGAGGTGCCTGCGCCCCGCGGCTCGTGGCAGGCGCGGATCGTGTCGATCCGCCGCGCCGGCTGAGCGCCGAACGGTGCGCGCGGCCATCGTCACGGGGGCCGGGACGGGCATCGGCGCTGCGCGTCGCCCGCCGGCTCGCCGAGGACGGCTTCGGCCTCGTGCTCTCGGGCCGCCGGCGCGAGCGTGCTCGACGATCTCGTGGCCGAGCTCGGCGAGGCGGCGGTCGCGGTGCCCGGCAGACGTGGGCGACCCCGGGCACGCCGACGAGCCTCGCGGCGGCCGCACACGACCGGTTCGGCGGCATCGACGGGGTCGTCCTCAACGCGGGCATCGGTGACTCGCGCCCGGCCGGCGACGAGACGCCGGAAGGCTGGGAGCGCACGATTGCGCACGAACCTGACCGGCGCGTTCCTCGTCGCCCGCGCGGCGCTGCCGGGGCTCGTCGAGCGGCGCGGGTCGGTCGTGGGCGTCGCCTCGGTGAACGCGATGCGGGCCGGGCCCGGCTGGGCGTCGTACTGCAGCTCGAAGGCGGGCCTCGTGATGCTGTGCAAGACGATCGCGAACGACTACGGGCCGGCGGGCGTGCGCGCCAACGCCGTCTGCCCGGGGTGGGTGAGGACACCCATGGGCGACGCGGACATGGACGAACTTGCGCGCCTGCGGGGTGTCGACCGCGAGGGCGCCTACGCCCTCGCGCACGAGCACGTGCCGCTGCGCCGGCCGGCGGACGCGGAGGAGGTCGCCGCGGTCGTCTCCTTCCTGCTCTCGGACGACGCCAGCTACGTGAGCGGCGCCGAGTTGCCGGTCGACGGCGGCGCGACGGTCGTGGACGTGTCCAGCACGGCGTGGTCGACGTGAGCGCGGAGGCGCCGATGGTGCACGAGCGGCTGCCGGCGCTGACCGCGCGCGAGGAGGCGCGGTTCACCGCCGAGCATCCCCGTTCGGCCGAGCTCGCCGCCCGCGCCCGGCGCCACCTGCTCGCCGGCGTGCCCATGCACTGGATGGCGAAGTGGCCGGGAGGGTTCCCGCTCTTCGTGCGCGAGGCGTCGGGCAGCCGCTTCGTCGACGTCGACGGTCACGAGATCGTCGACTTCTGCCTCGGCGACACGGGCGCCATGAGCGGCCACGCCCCGCCCGCCACGCTGCGGGCGATCGAGGCCCAGGCCGCCCGGGGCATCACGACGATGCTCCCCACCGACGACGCCCTCTGGGTGGCGGAGGAGCTCTCGCGCCGCTTCGGGCTGCCGTCGTGGCAGTTCGCGCTCACCGCCACGGACGCGAATCGCTTCTCCATCCGCCTCGCCCGTCACGTCACCGGACGGCCCAGGATCCTCGTCTTCAACTGGTGCTACCACGGCACCGTCGACGAGACCTTCGCCACCCTCGTGGACGGCGAGGTGCGCGCGCGTCGCGGCAACCTGGGCCCGCCGGTGGACCCGGCCGAGACCACGCGGGTCGTGGAGTTCAACGACGTCGCCGCGCTCGAGCGCGAGCTCTCGCACGGCGACGTCGCGCTCGTGCTGACCGAGCCCGCGCTCACGAACGTCGGCATCGTCCACGCCGCGCCCGGCTTCCACGACGCGCTGCGGACGCTGACCCGCGAGGCCGGCACGCTGCTCGCGATCGACGAGACGCACACGATCTGCTGCGGGCCGGGCGGGTACACGGCCGTGCACGGGCTCGAGCCCGACATCCTCACGATCGGGAAGCCGATCGCCGGCGGCGTGCCGGCGGCCGCGTACGGGTTCTCGGCCGACCTGGCGGAGCGGGTGGTCACGTCGATCGAGCTCGAGGACGTCGACGTGGGCGGCGTCGGCGGGACGCTCGCCGGGAACGCCCTCTCGCTCGCCGCCATGCGGGCGACGCTCGGCGAGGTGCTCACCGAGGAGGCGTTCGCCCGCATGATCCCGCTCGCCGAGCGGTGGACGGCCGGAGTGGAGGACGCGATCGCCGAGGCGGGCCTGCCCTGGCACGTGACCCGGCTCGGCTGCCGCGCCGAGTACCTCTTCGGCCCGGACCGGCCCGCCAACGGGAGCGAGGCGCATGCCGCCGGCGACTTCGCGCTCGAGCGCTACATGCACCTGCACGCCCTCAACCGCGGCATCCTGCTGACGCCGTTCCACAACATGGCTCTGATGTCGCCGGCCACGACCGAAGCCGACGTCGACCGCCACACCGCCGTCTTCCGCGAGGCCGTGCTCGAGCTCGCCGGGCGCTGACGCGCTCCTGGCCTCCGCCCGGCGCTCAGGCCGCGGCCGCAGCCACGACAAGGGCGGCAAGAAGCGCCGGCCCCCTCCGCACCCGACGACCGTGAGGGCGCTCCGGCAACGGGGGCGCCGCCCTCGCTCGTTCAGGGCTCGAGCAGGGCGCGGAGCCGCAGCGCCGAGGCGGGCGCGTCCGGGATGTCGCCGTGGCGGAAGAAGCCGTACACCTCGGTGCAGCCGTCTTCGATGGCCCGAATCCGCGCGGCGATCGCCTCCAGGGAGCGATCGTCGTAGGCGAGCTCGCGGAAGCGCAGGTAGGCCCAGCCGGCGTCGGCGTCCGTCGCATCGACCCGAACCGCACCTGCCCTCGCGAGGCGCTCCTCGACACCGTCCCACGACGGATGGCGCAGGTCGAGCGCGTAGCGGATCGCCGGGTCGGAGGAGCCGAGCAGGAGCTCGAGCAGGCCGTCATCGCGTGGGCGCTCGACGACGACGCGCACGCAGCCGAGACGGTCGCCGAGGGCCAGCACCCGTTCCTGGAAGACGTCGAGCCTGCGCTCGACTCCGTCGGGCGCCTTGACGGCGAAGCGGAACCCGTCCGGCACCTGTGCCGCCCAGCTCTCGAACTGCGCCTGCGAGGGCAGCCTGTACTTCGTCGCGTTCAGCTCGACCGCGTCGAGCCGGCCGGCGTAGAAGGAGAGGAACGCCGACCGGTCGAGGCCCGCCGGGTAGAAGCCCGGCTGCCAGGAGGGGTACGACCAGCCGCTCGTGCCGGCGAGCAGCCGGGTCACCGATCGTGCCGCCGCAGATAGCGCACGAATGCGAACGCGGCCCCGCTCTCCGACACGTGGTGCTCGCGGCTCACCTCCTCGAAGAGCGTGCGGTCGAGCACGGGAAAGAAGGCGTCACCCTCGACCTCCACGTCGATCTCTGTCAGCAGCAGCTCGTCGGCCAGCGGGAGCGCCGCCGCGTAGAGCTGAGCGCCGCCGATGACGAAGACGTGCGGCAGCCCGTCGAGCAGCCGGAGCGCGTCCTCGAGCGAAGCCGCTCGCTCGGCGCCGTCGGCCCGCCAGGCGGGGTCTCGGGTGACGACGACGTTGCGCCGGCCGGGCAGGGGCCGGAAGCGGGCGGGCAGGGAGTCCCACGTCAGCCGCCCCATCACGACGGGGTGGCCCAGCGTCAGCTCCCGGAAGCGCCGCATGTCCTCGGGAACCCGCCACGGGACCGTGCCGTCGCGGCCGATCACGCCGCCGCGGGCGACCGCTGCGACGAGTGACACCCTCACACCGCGACCGGGGCCCGGATGGCCGGGTGATGCCGGTACCCGACGACCTCGAAGTCCTCGAAGGCATAGTCGAAGATCGAGGCGGGGCGGCGGTGCAGGACGAGAGACGGGTACGGGTAGGGCTCGCGGCCGAGCTGCGTCTCCACCTGCTCGCGGTGGTTGTCGTAGACGTGGCAGTCGCCGCCCGTCCAGATCAGCTCGCCGACCCGGAGGTCGCACTGCTGCGCGAGCATGTGGGTGAGGAGCGCGTAGCTCGCGATGTTGAAGGGCACGCCGAGGAACACGTCGGCGCTGCGCTGGTACACCTGGCAGCTGAGACGGCCCTCCGCGACGTAGAACTGGAAGAACGCGTGGCACGGCATGAGCGCCATCCGCGGCAGGTCGGCGACGTTCCACGCGCTCACGACGATGCGGCGCGAGTCCGGCTCCTCCCGCAGCTGCCGGACGACCTCGGCGATCTGGTCGACGTGGCCGCCGTCCGGCGTCGGCCAGCTGCGCCACTGGACGCCGTACACGGGCCCGAGGTCGCCGTCCTCGCCGGCCCACTCGTCCCAGATGGTGACACCGTGCTGCTGCAGCCAGTGGACGTTCGCGTCACCGCGGAGGAACCAGAGCAGCTCGTACGCGACCGACGGGAAGTGCACCTTCTTCGTGGTGACGAGGGGGAAGCCCTCGGAGAGGTCGAAGCGCATCTGGTAGCCGAACACGCTGACCGTGCCCGTGCCGGTGCGGTCGCCCTTCGGGACGCCGGACGTGAAGACGTGCCGGGCGAAGTCCTCGTACTGGGTGCTGACGACACCGGCTTCGGCGTGCTCGGACACGGTGGCTCCGACGATAGCTGGCTGCCCGGAGGGCGAGAGGCTTAGGTCTGCTCCGTGGTCAGGACGAAGGCGCCGGTGTCGGCGGCCGTCGTCACCACCCAGCCGGTGAAGTCGCTCAGCCGGTAGGGGGCGTTGAGCGTCACGACGGTCTCCGGGCCGGCCACGGCGAAGGAGCCGCACGACTCGGCGAGCTCGCCGTTGCGGGTCAGCCACAGCTCGTACGACTGGCCCCTGGGAAGGGGCTCGAGCCCGGACACGGTCAGCTCCATCGGCCAGTTGCCGGCCTCGTCCTTCGCGAGCACGGCAAGCGACGCGACGGCGCCGCCCTCGCCGGTCATCTCGACCGTGCGTAGCACCGTGGGAGTGCCGCTGCCGCTGCCCCCGATCAGGTAGCCGAAGCCGAAGAGGGCGACTGCCGCTGCCACCGCGGCCGCGACCGCGGTGAACCGGTAGCGGCGCGGCAGGGGGATCACGCGTGCCTGTGTCGACCGTCGGCGGGGACTCGAGTGCGGGCGGCAGCTCCGGCGGGGGCCCCGCCTGCGTGAGCAGCTCGTGCACGGCCTGGAGCCGCTCGCGCTCCTCCGGGGCGAGATCGTCGTCGTCGAACAGGTCGTCGAAGGACGGAGGCCGGTGCGTCATCGCAGCTCTCCTTCGAGCTCGTCGGCGAGGCGGGCGAGGCCGCTGCGGGTGCGGGTCTTCACCGTTCCGAGCGGGAGGTGCAGGAACTCGGCGATCTCGCTCTGCGAGAGGCCGCTCCAGTAGGCGAGCTCGATCACCGGCCGCTCGAGCTCGGAGAGAACGGCGAGCGCGCGGTGCACGCGCCACGCGAGCCAGGACGCCTCGGCCTGCTCGGGCGGCTCCGCGTCCGTCGAGGCGATCTCGGGCGGGTCCGACACGGTGGCTGCCGGCGAGCGGCGGAGCGTGTCGACGATCGCGTTGCGAGCCACCGTGTAGAGCCACGGCGCCCCCGGCCCGCGGGCGGGGTCGTAGGTCGAGGCCGAGCGCCAGACGGCCGCGAACGACTCCTGCGTCGCGTCCTCGGCCCGGCCGCGGTCCGGGATGCGCCGGAGCGCGTAGCCGAAGACGGCCCGCGCGTAGCGCCGGTGGAGCTCCTCGAAGGCCGAGCGGTCACGGGCGGCGACGCGCGCGATCAGCTCGCCGTCGCTGGGGGACGACTCGCTCACGCACGGGATGCTTGCCGTTCGCAGCCCCGAGGGCAAGGCGGTGCACACTGCGACGTCCATGTGGCCTTCCTACGACTGGCGCGGGGCTGCCGGATTGCAGGCGTGGGACGGGCCGGCCGGCGGGCCGGCCCGTCCCACGCGGGTCAGGCTGCCTTCGCCGCGTCGAACCGGGCCGCGACCGCGTCCCAGTCGACGACGTTCCAGATCGCCTCGAGGTACTCGGGCCGGCGGTTCTGGTACTTGAGGTAGTAGGCGTGCTCCCAGACGTCGATGCCGAAGAGCGGCGTCTTCCCCTCCATCACCGGGGAGTCCTGGTTGGGGGTGGACATCACCGCGAGGCCGGTGCCGTCCCACACGAGCCACGACCAGCCGGAGCCGAAGCGCTTGATGCCCGCGTCGACCATCTGCTGCTTCAGCACGTCGAAGGCGCCGAACGTCGCCTGTACGGCCTCGCCGAGCGCGCCGCCGGGCTGGCCGCCGCCGTTCGGGCCGAGCATCTCCCAGAAGAGGGAGTGGTTCGCGTGGCCGCCGCCGTTGTTGCGGACGGCCGCGCGCTTGTCCTCGGGGATGATGTCGAGGTTCGCGATCACCGTCTCGATCGGGCGGTCCATCCACTCGGTGCCCTCGAGGGCCGCGTTCAGGTTGGTGACGTAGGCGGCGTGGTGCTTGTCGTGGTGGATCTCCATCGTCTGCGCGTCGATGTGCGGCTCGAGCGCGTCGAACGCGTACGGCAGGTCGGGCAGCTGGTAGGCCATCAGGCTCTCTCCTTGTCCGGTTCGTCCATTCTCCTCAAGGATATGCTCACGGCCCGTCCCGTCGAGCCGGAGGATCCACCCGCCATGTCGAACTTCGAGGAGATCAAGCCCCGCGAGCTGAAGCCGGCGCTGCTGCAGCTCGACGGCATCTCGCGCGCCTCGGTGGAGGCCCACTACAAGCTCTACCAGGGGTACGTCAGCAAGCGGAACGAGATCCTCGGCAAGCTGGCCGGGGTCGACCTGTCGGCTGCGAACCAGGTCTACTCCGACCTGCGGGCGCTGAAGGTCGATCTCACCTTCGCGATCGGCGGCATCAAGAACCACGAGGTCTACTTCGCGCACCTGGGCGGCGAGGGCGGCGACCCGACGGGCGCCGTCGGCGACCTGATCGCCCGCGACTTCGGGTCCGTCGCCGCGTGGCGCGCCGACCTGAAGGCGACCGGGATGGCGGGGCGCGGCTGGGCGTGGACGGCCTACGACTGGGACGAGCGGCGGCTCTTCAACTACATCGGCGACGCGCAGAACACGTTCCCGGTCTGGGGGGCGACGCCCCTCGTCGCGCTCGACGTGTACGAGCACGCCTACTTCCTCGACTACCAGACCGACCGCGGCTCCTACATCGAGGCGTTCTTCCAGAACCTCGACTGGGACGTCGTCAACGGCTGGGTCGACGCGTACGGCATTCCGAAGGCGTAGCCCCGAGCGGTGATCACCGACGCGCTCGTGATCGTCGGGGGGTATCTGATCGGGTCGATCCCGTTCGGGGTCGTCCTCGTCCGCCTGTTCCGGAGGGAGGACATCAGGGCGCAGGGCAGCGGCAACATCGGCGCCTCGAACGTCTGGCGGGTCTACGGCAAGTCGCTGGGACTCCCCGTCGCGCTGCTCGACGTGGCGAAGGGGTTCGTCCCCGCCCTGGTGGGGCTCGAGGTCGGCGGCGAGTGGGTCGGCGTGCTCGCGGGCGTGGCGGCCATGGTGGGGCATGCGCGCCCTGTCTGGCTCGGGTTCACGAAGGGGGGCAAGATGGTCGCGACCGGGGGAGGCGTCAGCTTCGCTCTCGCGCCGCTCCCGGCGCTGCTCTGCCTCGTGGCCTGGGTCGTCGTCTTCGCCCTCTTCCGTTACGCGTCGGTCGCGTCGCTCGTCACGTCGCTGGTGCTGCCGGTCGCCTGCGTCGCGTTCGGGGAGCCGTGGCCGACGGTGGCACTTCGCGACGGCCGCCTCGGTGGCCGTGGTCTTCCTGCACAGGCAGAACATCCGCCGGCTGCTGAACGGCACCGAGGCGCGGTTCTCGCGCCGGAGCGAGTCCAGAGGCTCTACGTCTGCGTGAGCCACTCGGCGAGCGTCGTCTGACGCTCCGGCGCTCCGGGCCCCGCGAGCTCGCCGCGCAGCTCGCCGACCGTGCCCCACCGCTCGGCCAGCACGTCGTGGTCGTGGATCGTCTCCAGGTTGACCTGGCGTGAGAGCACGAAGTCGTCGTCGTCGAGCTCGGGGTGGGCGTCGAGCAGGCCCTTGAGGGCGACGCGGACGGAGTCCTCGACGAACCGCGGCTGCAGGTGCGCGTGCTCGACGACGTACAGCTCGTCCGGCCGCTTCAGCAGCTCGAACACCGGGGCGCTCATCGAGCGCTCGACGATCCCGACGAGCTCCTCGGCGTCGAGGTCGTGGTTCGAGCCGACGTAGAGCGTGCCGCGGCCCCGCTGGTTGTGGGTCGCGATCGGCACCAGGTCGAGGATCCGCTCGACCTCGTCGCTCCCGTAGCCCTCCTCCGCGAGGCGCTCCGCGGCGCGGCCGCGGACGAGCCCCTGGGCGCACGGGCACGCGTTGATGCCGGTCGCCTCGACGCCGACCACGCGCCGGGCGGCGTCGGCCGTCGCGGCGGCGACACCGAGCAGCGAGACCATCTCCTGGGTCGGTAGGCCCGTGACGGGCGTGGTGCGGCGGATCGGCCAGCGCGCTGCGATGCGTACCTCGGCGCGGAGCGCCCGCTGCCGCTCGACGATGTGGCGGGCGATGTGCTCGGCGAGCGTCTCCACCTGCAGCCCTTCGCCCAGCACCACCTCGCCGATCGCCTCGTCGAAGAGCTCGGGGAAGCGCGACATGTGCACGCCCTTCTGCTCCCGGTCGAGGTCGACGGTGCACTCGATCGTCGCGCTCATCAGGGTCTCGGCGTCGCCCCGGCGGATCCTGATCGCCTTCTGGACGCCGGTCACCCCCGCGCGGGAGAGCGCGAGCTCGACCGGCGGGGAGGACGCCTGCATGTCCTCGACGCTGTGCCGAAGATCGGTCACGAGGTCACGCTAGCACCGCCGTGATGCCTCCGGCCGTCAGGTGCCGGGACCCTGCCTGCCGGCGGCTACCCGCGGGTACGGGTCAGCGGAGCAGACGGGAGAGCCGGCGGTCCTTCAGCTCCTTGCCGCCGGTCTGGCAGGTGGGGCAGTAGGTGATCGTGTGCTCCTCGAAGTCGACGCGCCGCAGCGTGTCGCCGCAGCGGGGGCACGGCTCGCCGAAGCGGCCGTGCACCCGGTAGACGGCCGCATCGCCCTTGCCCTGCTCGCGGAGCGCGAGCGCGCGCGACAGGTCCTCGTCGATCGCGGCCGCGAGGCGCTCGACCTCGTCCGCGGAGAGGTCGGTGGAGAGCTTGAACGGCGACAGCCGCGCCGCCCAGAGGATCTCGTTGGCGTGCGCGCGGCCGATGCCGGCGACGGCGCGCTGGTCGCGGAGGAGCGGGTGCAGCTGCCGCCGCTCGCGCGCGAGGATCGTCCCGAGCGCCTCGCAGCGTCGATCCCGAGCGCGTCGGGGCCGAGGTGTGCGAGCTCGACCTCGAGCGCTGCCGGGGTGAGCAGCCACACGCCTGCCCGCTTCTTCTTCCCTGCCTCGGTGAGCACGAGCTCGGCGCCGTCCGTGAAGCGGAGCCGGAACATGGGCGACTTCGGCGTCTTCGCCCCCGGCGCGTGGTAGCGCAGCCGGCCGGCGCTCATCAGGTGGACGCGCAGGACGAGCTCCCCGTCGTCGGTGGGGAAGAGGAGATTCTTGCCGCGGCGGCCGGCGCCTGCGAAACGGCGCCCTGCGAGAGCGGCCAGCGGCGGGTCGAACGTCTTCAGCGTCGCGATGTGCGCCGGCCCCGCCTGCTCGACGGGTGCGCGGGCCACGAGCGGATCGAGCTCCCGCACCCACGCTTCGACTTCGGGAAGTTCCGGCATGTCAGAGGCTACGCTCCGGTCGTGGCCGACCCGATCAGCGTAGTCGTCACGCGCGGCGACGTCGTCGAGGCGGTTCACCGGGTGCACGCGGTGGCGGTGAGGGACGGCTCCGTGGTGGCCTCGGCCGGGAATCGCCCGGCTGCTCGACCTTCCTGCGCTCCTCGGCAAAGCCGATCCAGGCGCTGCCGCTCGTGCGCGCCCGGCCCGATCTCGACGACCGCGAGATCGCGATCGCCTGTGCCTCCCATCTCGGGCGCCCCGAGCAGATCGCGGCCGTGCGCAGCCTGCTCGCCGCTGCGCCCGCCGGCGAGGACGAGCTCGAGACCGGGCCGGAGCCGACCCCGATCGGCCACAACTGCTCCGGGAAGCACGCCGGCTTCCTCGCGCTCTGCCGTGCGCGCGGCTGGGAGAGCGCCGGCTACCGGCTGCCGGAGCATCCGCTGCAGCAGGCGATGCTGGCCGAGGTGGCGGCGGCCGCGGAGGTCGATGCGGCCTCGCTGCCGACGGCGACGGACGGCTGCGGCGTCGTCACCTTCGCGCTGCCGCTCGACCGCTGCGCGCGGCTCTTCGGCCGGCTGCCCGAGCTCGACGGGGGACAGCGTGTCGTCGGTGCCATGCGCGCCCACCCCGAGATGCTGCGCGGCCCGCTCGCCGCCGACGCGCTGCTGATCGGGGCGCTCGACGGCTGGGTCGCGAAGGGCGGCGCGGAGGGCCTCTTCTGCGCCTGCTCCCCCGACGGGCTCGGGATCGCGCTCAAGGTGGAGGACGGCGCGTTCCGGGCCATCCGTCCGGCCCTCGCCGCGTTCCTCCGCTCCCTCGGTGTGGAGCCCGGCGAGCTCGGCATCGTCACCGTCGACAACAGCCGCGGCGAGGCGGTCGGGGAGGTTATTGCGCGTCTCTGAAAGTCGTGTTCCCAAACGACGTGTGCGTGTATAGGATTCGCCGCCTGTAAGGGGCGGGGCCGGAGGGGAGTCCGGCGATCCGCATGTTCGCGCAGGGCCGTTTCGTCAACCCACGAGCAGAAAGCCGAGGTTCATGCTCTCCGTCGAGATCGCTCTTCCGGACGTCGAGGAACTCCACAAGCTCGTCGAGCAGGGGCAGGAAAAGGGGTTTCTCACCTACGACGAGATCGTCAACGCGCTCGAGGACGTCGAGCTGACGAAGGAACAGATCGAGGACTTCTACACCTACCTGATCGACCATTCGATCGAGCTGATGGAGGGGGAGCAGCACAAGTCGCCTCCCCACGAGCAGCCGGCGCTCGCCGAGGACGAGAAGTCGGCTCCCAAGCTCGACCTGACGGTGGAGCCGTCGCTCGACTCGCTCCGGCTCTACCTGCGGGAGATCGGCAAGGTGCCGCTGCTCACCGCCGACCAGGAGGTCTCGCTCGCGAAGCGCATCGAGCGGGGCGACATGACGGCGAAGCAGCACATGATCGAGGCGAACCTGCGCCTCGTCGTGTCGATCGCCAAGGGCTACCTGGGCCGCGGGCTCTCGTTCCTGGACCTGATCCAGGAGGGGTCGCTCGGCCTGATCCGCGCGGTCGAGAAGTTCGACTATCGCAAGGGGTACAAGTTCTCCACGTACGCGACCTGGTGGATCCGGCAGGCGGTCACCCGGGCGATCGCCGACAAGGCGCGCACGATCCGCATCCCGGTGCACATGGTCGAGAAGCTGAACAAGGTCGTGCACATCGAGCGGCAGCTCGTCCAGCGGCTGGGCCGGGAGCCCCGTCCCGAGGAGATCGCCGAGGAGCTCGACATGACGACCGACGAGGTGCGCGAGATCCTGCGGATGGCGCAGCTGCCGGTCTCGCTCGAGAAGCCGATCGGCGAGGAGGAGGAGTCGTCGCTCGGCGACTTCGTGCCGGACGAGCAGGCCGAGTCCCCGTTCGACACGGCCTCGCTGTCGCTGCGGCGCGAGGACATCGAGCTCGCGCTCTCGTCGCTGCCCGAGCGGGAGCGCAAGGTGATCGAGCTCCGCTTCGGCCTCGCCGGCACGCAGCCGTGCACGCTCGAGGAGGTCGGCCGCGCGTTCGGCGTCACGCGCGAGCGCATCCGCCAGATCGAGAACAACACGCTGAAGAAGCTGGAGGGACTGCCCGAGGCGCAGGCCCTCCGCGACTGCGTTTGAGCTGAACCGCTCTTGACGCGGGTGTCTCCCCTGCAGTTCGGGGAGACACCCGCCGCCAGTCGACGGCTGAAACGGAAGCGGGTGTCTCCCCGGTCGTTCCGCGCTGGCTCGCTTCTGTCCGGCGACCCGGCGGCTCCCTGCTCGCTCTCATGTGCGTCGGCCGCCGCTGCCGAGTACGCTGCGGACAAAGATCTGGACAAGACCTGGACAGACCTGGTATACTGGACATTACTTCGACAAAGTTGTCCAGTCCGAAGGAGGGCTCCAAGATGCGCAAGATCCTGTCGCTTCTCGCCGTTGCCGCCGTCGCCGCCGCCGTCGTCGTCGCACCTGCCACCGCCAGGCCGGCAGGCGAACAAGGACATCGTCGCGACGGCCGTCGGCTGCCGGCCAGTTCAAGACCCTCGCCTCGCTTCTCACCTCGGCGGGCCTCGTGAAGACGCTCCAGGGCAAGGGCCCGTTCACGGTCTTCGCCCCCACCGACGCTGCCTTCGCGAAGGTGCCCAAGGCCACGCTGAACAAGCTCGCCAAGGACAAGAAGCTGCTCCAGAGCGTCCTCACCTACCACGTCGTCGCGGGCAAGGTTCCCGCCAAGCACCGTCGTCACGCTGAGCGGCAAGTCGGCGAAGACGGTCAACGGAGCGTCGGTCAAGATCGCCGTCAAGAACGGCAAGGTCTACCTCAACGGCTCGACGCAGGTGACGACGACCGACATCAAGGCCTCGAACGGGATCATCCACGTGATCAACAAGGTGCTGCTGCCGCCGGCCAGCTGATCCGGGACGGCAACGGTGTTCGGACGGGCCGCGGGCGACCGCGGCCCGTCGCCGTTCTCCGCCCGGTCAGCGGGAGAGGAAGCCGTGCTCGCGAAGCACGTCGAGGCCGGCTTCGCGCAGCTCGCCGGAGATGTGGGCGACATCCGCGTCGAGAGGAGCGTACGTCGTGGCCTCGAGCCAGACGGTCTGCTCGCCGATCTCCCCGACGAGCACGCGAGCGTCGTCGCCCGACGTTCCCGGTATGCGCGAGACGGCGTCGTGCAAGGCTTTGCGCGCCTCGTGGACGGGAGCGGAGAGCGTGATCGGGAACCTGGCTCCGACAGCGCGTCGCGGGTCACGAATCGTGCGGTTGACGATCGTCGAGCTCGTCAGCTGGCTGTTCGGGATGAAGACCCGGCGTGCGTCGTCCGTGACGAGGGTCGTGTAGATGAGGCTCATCTCCTCGACGAAGCCCGTCTGCTCGCCGACGGTGACGCGGTCGCCGAGCCGCAGCGGCTGCGTGAAGGCGACGAGCATTCCCGAGCCCAGGTTCGAGAGCGGCGTGTTGAAGGCGAGGCCGGCGAAGACGGCGAGCACGGCGCTCGAGGCGAGCAGCGCCTTGGCGATCTCGCGCCGTCGCGTCGTAGAGCGAGAGCACGTTCCAGATCGCGATCGTGGCGACGACCGCGACGATCACGCGCTGGAGGAAGGTGTACGTCGTGCGACGGCGTGCCGCGTCGGCGGGGTCGCTTGCGCGCGAGGCGGCGCTCGTAGCGCGCGAAGGCGAAGCCGAGCGCCCAGCGCACGGCGACCACGACCGCAAGGCCGACGGCGGCGTTGATCAGCGCCTGCGTCGATCGCGCTCCGACATCGCGGCGTGATTCGGCGGCGCGCGCGCTGCCTGTCGCCTCCCGCTAGAGGCGGCCTGAGCGTCATTCGGCGATCGGGCTCGGTCTCCAGCTCGAACGCGTCGTGCAGCGCGCGCACCGCGTTCGGGATCTCGGAGCGGGCGATCATGCACGAGATCTTGATCGGCGAGGTCGAGATCATCTGCAGGTTGATCTCGTTGTCGGCGAGCGTGCGGAACATCTTGGCGGCGACGCCCGGGTGGGAGCGCATGCCGGCTCCGATCAGCGACACCTTGCCGAGGTCGTGGTTCTCCTCGACCGTGAAGGCGCCGAGCTCCGCCTGCGCGCGCTCGAGCGCGCCGCGCGTCGCCGCCACGTCCTCCGCGGGCACGGAGAACGACATCTCCGCCATGCCGTGCACGACGTTCTGGATGATCGTGTCGACGTTGACGTGCGCCGCGGCGACGACGTCGAAGATCATCGCCGCCACGCCCGGGCGGTCGGGAATGCCCGGTCAGCGTGAACACGACGTCGTGCTCGCTGTGTGTCACCGCCGAGACGATCGGCTGTTCCATCGTGTCTCCTTCCTGGACCCAGGTGCCCTCCTCGTCCGAGAACGTCGAGCGGGCGTGAACGCGGACGCCGTGGTTGCGCGCGAGCTCGACCGACCGGAGCATCAGCACCTTCGCCCCGGATGCCGACATCTCCAGCATCTCCTCGTAGGACACGACCGGGAGCTTGCGCGCGTTCGGCACGATGCGCGGATCGGCGGTGAAGACGCCGGGCACGTCCGAGTAGATCTCGCAGGCGGCGCCGAGGGCGGCTGCGAGCGCGACCGCCGTCGCGTCCGTGCCGCCGCGGCCGAGCGTCGTCACGTCCATCGTGTCGCGCGAGAAGCCCTGGAAGCCGGCGACCAGCACGATCCTGCCCTGGTCGAGCGCGTCGCGCACGCGGTCGGCGCGGATCTCGCGGATCTTCGCCTTCGTGTGCGCCGCGTCGGTGAGGATCCCCGCCTGCGAGCCGGTCAGCGAGACCGCCTCCTGGCCGAGGTCGTGGATCGCCATCGCCACGAGCGCGCACGCGATGCGCTCGCCCGTGGAGAGCAGCATGTCGAGCTCGCGGGCGTCGGGCCGGGGCGACACCTGGTGGGCGAGGTCGATCAGCCCGTCGGTCGTCTTGCCCATCGCCGACACGGTGCCCACCACGCGCAGGCCCCGCTCCTTCGCGGCCACGAGGCGCCGCGCGACGTGCTTGACCTTCTCGGGGTCGGCGACCGAGGAGCCGCCGAACTTCATCACGACGGTGTCGAAGTCCACGGAGCCGAGCGTACCCGGACACCTCTCCGAGGCGCGCAGTACGATCGCGTGGTGGGAGCACAGCCGGCTGCCGGCCGCCGACCGACCACGGCTCCATCGTGCATTGCAACGGCTCCGCGCACCTGTCGCTCGAGCGGGCGCACATCGAGGAGGTCCTGCGGTCCGGCACGTTCCTCTGGCTCGACCTGCACGGCCGGAGGTCGCCGACCTCGACGTGCTGCGCGAGGTGTTCGACTTCCACCCGCTCGCGCTCGAGGACTCGTGGAAGTTCGACCAGCGTCCCAAGCTCGAGGACTACGACGATCACATGTTCCTCGTCGTGTACGGCGCCTCCCCTGACGAGGACCGTCTCGTGGAGGTGCACTGCTTCTACTCTGCGCGCTACCTGGTGACGATCCACCGGGACGAGGCGCCGTCGATCGCTGCGCTCCGAGAGCGCCACGCCAGGCGCGGCGCGCCGATCGACGAGCCCGTGCGACTTCTCTACGCCGTCGTGGACGGGCTCGTGGACAGCTTCTTCCCGACCCTGTCCGAGCTCGACGACCGCATCGACGAGCTCGAGGACACGATCTTCCTGCGTGCATCCGACGCCCAGCTGCACGAGATCTTCGCGATGAAGCGCCTTCTCGTTGGGGTGCGCAAGGTCGTATCCCCGCAGCGTGACCTGTTCGCATCGATCGCCGTCGGCGCCGCCGAGGTGCCCGGCATGACGGCCGACGACGCGCGGTACTTCCGTGACGTCTACGACCACCTGATCAGGATCAGCGACCTGATCGACACCTACCGCGACCTGCTCACCGGTGCGATGGACGTCTACCTCTCGACCGTCTCGAACCGCCTCAACGGCGTCATGAAGCAACTCGCGATCATCGCGACGGTGTTCATGCCGCTGACCTTCCTGACCGGCTTCTTCGGCCAGAACTTCCCCTTCCTCGTTCGTCACATCGACGGCTGGACGGCCTTCCTGGCCTTCGGGATCGCGCTCGAGCTCGCGACCCTCTCCGTCGTGCTCGGCATACTTCTGGCGCCGCGGCTGGCTCGCGCGCTAGCACAGCCGCACCGGCAGGTTGCGGCTCAAGGGACGGCAGATGTCTGCCGACAACGTCCCTTGTGAAGCTCTCGCGCCCCGCCACACTCCTCGCCGTCGCGTTCGCGGTCGCCGGTGCCCTGGCAGCCGTCCTTCCGGGCGTCTCGGCGACCGAGCCGGACGCGTCCGCCGATGCGCGCATCGCGCACCACGACGACGCGTTCCTTTCGGGCCCGGTCCGGGCCCTGGCCCGGTCGCAGCGGACGCCCTCCGATCCGCTCTGGTCGCAGGCCTGGTCGCTCCGGGCGCTCAAGCTGCCCGACGTGTGGCCCACGGCAGTGGGCGACCCTGCCATGGTCGTCGCGGTGATCGACACCGGCGTCGACCCGACGCACGCGGACCTCGCCGGCGCGCTCGTGCCCGGGTACGACACGCTGTCGACCGGCGCGGGGACCGCCGACGACAACGGCCACGGCACCGCCGTCGCAGGCGTGATCGCCGCGCGGTCGGACAACCGGATCGGCGTGACGGGCGCCTGCGGAGGCTGCTCGGTGATGCCGGTGAAGGTGATCGGCGCGAACGGGCTCGGCGACTCGGCCCACATTGCTGCCGGGATCGTCTGGGCAGCCGACCACGGTGCCCGTGTGATCAACCTGAGCGTCGTTCTGGACAGCCCGCAGCAGGACGTCGAGGACGCGGTGCGCCATGCGCGCGACCGCGGCGTCGTCGTCGTCGCTGCTGCCGGCAACGGAGGCGGCTCGAGCCCCACCTATCCCGCCGCCTACCCCGGGGTGATCGGCGTCGCCGCCTCGCAGGAGGACGGCACGCTGTACCCGTGGTCGCAGCGCGGGTCGTGGGTCGACGTGGCCGCACCCGGCTGCACCCCGTCGACCGCCAACGGCGGCGACTACACGATGTTCTGCGGCACGTCCTCCGCCAGCGCGGTAGCCTCGGGCGCCGTCGCGCTCGCGTTGTCGGCGGTGCCGAGCGCGACCGGTGCAGACGTCGAGCGGGCGATCGTGCAGACGGCGCAGCCGCTAGGCGGCGGTGGCGTGGCCTCCGGGACGATCGACGCGGCGTCGCTCGTGGACTCGCTTCGGGCCGAAGCCGTGCCGTCCCTCGGGCTCGCCCCGTAGCGTCGGCGCGTGCATGCGCGCCCAGCGCGCCGCCTCCGACCGGTTGCAGACGCCGAGCTTGCGGTAGACGTTCGCGAGGTGGAACTTGACGGTGTCCGGCGACACCCACAGGGCTCTGCCGACCTCGGCGTTCGTGCGGCCGTCCGACACGAGGCCGAGGATCTCGTGCTCGCGCGGAGTCAGGGTCGACCAGAGCGGCTCGCCGCAACGTGACCGCTCGAGTGCCGCGGCGATCGTCTCTCCGACGACTGCGGGCCGGGCCGACTTGTGCACGTAGGCGGCGGCTCCCAGGCGGCGCGCCTCCCCGGCCCAGTCACCGTCCCGTGACGACAGCACCACGGCGGTGAGCGCCGGGTCCGCCGAGCATGCCCGCCGGAGGCACTCGGCCGCGTCGAGCTCGTTGTGCCCCGGCGTCTCGAGCTCGAGCAGGAACAGGTCGGGATGGTGGGCCTGCAGAAGCTCGAGCGCCTGCGCGGGCGAAGCCGTCGCGGCGACCAGGCGCACGCCGATACGGTGCAGCAGCAGGGCGATCGCCTCGCGGAGCAGGGCACACGGCTCGAGACAGACGGCGGTCGGTCGTGGATCGAGATGAAGAAGCTCCCCGGGCGGGAAACCCGGCGTTTCCGTTCCACCCAGACGAGCCTCGGTTGCCACGGCGCAGCGAACACCCCCGTGACCGGATTCTACCACCGGCCGGATTGCGCAGCCCGGCCCCGGAGCCGGGGCGTCAGCTCGTCAGGCCGGGGCGCCGGTAGCGGCGCGCGTAGCCCGGAACGGGGATGCCGGGACGCAGCGCCGGGTCCGGCACCGGTGCCGCCGCCCTTCGTCACGAGCGGGATCTCGCCGGCCCACACGTCGAGCAGCGCGTCCTCCGAGTCACCGTCGTCGGGCGGCCCGGTCCGCACCTTCGCCGATGCCTCGTCGAGCGGCAGCCACAGCACCGCCGTCGCCTTCAGCTCCGTTCGCGTGGGCTGTCGCGCGTCGGCGTTGCGCCCGGGCAGGAGCTGCTCGGTGAACGCCTGCAGCGCCGTGAGCTTCTCCGACGGGTCGTCGACGACGGTGGCGGCGCCGAGCACGACGACCGACCGGTAGTTGACCGAGTGCTCGAACACGGAACGTGCGAGCACGAGCCCGTCGAGCAGGGTGACGGTGGCGCACATCGGGGCGCCGCTCGCGAGCGTGCGCAGTGTCCGGCTCGCGGACGAGCCGTGCACGTAGAGGCGGTCGCCGATGCGCGCATGCAGTGTGGGGATCACGTAGGGCTGCCCGTCGTGCACGAAGCCGAGATGGCAGACGAGCGCCGCGTCGAGGATCGCGTCGATCGTGCGCACGGTCGTAGTGGGCGTTCCGGTGCACGCGGCGCACGCGGGTGCGCGGGGACGGGGCGACGGAGCGGCGGGCAGGCACGGCTCCGGGAGGATAGTCGCCGCCGTCCCTGCCGGCGGGAGGTTTCACGGCCGCTCTGCCGGAGACCATCGGCATGCAATGGCCTCACCCGTCGCCCGCTCTCGTGATCGCGTGCGTTGCGCTCGCCGTCTCCATCGGCGGCACGATCCAGCCCGGCGGCACGCAGTCGCTCGTCGCGCTCTGCAACGAGGGTGAGCACGCCACGGGTGGGAGCGTCACGGTCACTGCCGGCTCCGCCGCGGGATTCGTGCTCGAGGGCCAGGGGCCGCAGCCGGCGCTGCCTCGGCGACGAACGGAGACAGGAAGAGCGTCTCCTGGGCCGTGCGGGTCGTCTGCGCGGCGTAGCGCCCTGCGAGCGATACTCCCTGCATGGCCGCAGCGCTCGATTGCGACGTCGTCGTGGTGGGCGGGAGCAGTGCGGGTTGCGTCGTCGCGGGCCGCCTCGCCGGCGAGAGCGATGCCGACGTCGTGCTGCTCGAGGCCGGGCCTGACTACGGCGCGCAGGGTGACCCGCGCTGGCCGGCCGACCTGCTGGACGGCGGCGCCCTCGTCACCTCGCACGACTGGGGCTACGCGAGCGGCGAGCTGCCCGGCCGTGAGCCGATCGGGTTCTCGCGGGCCCGGGTGATCGGCGGCTGCTCGTCCCACAACGGCTGCATCGTGGCGGTCGGCTGCCCTGCCGACTACGACGCCTGGGCCCGGATCGCGGGTGACGCGAGCTGGGCCGCCGACGCGCTGCGCCCACTGTTCGCGCGCGCGCTCGCGCGGCTGCGCGTACGGCACTACGACCCCGACGAGGTCGGCCCCTTTCATCAGGCCTGCCTGGATGCGGCGTCAGCGCTCGAGGTTCCGCGCCGCGACGACCTCGACGACCTCGACGGCGGCATCGGGTTCGGATCGGAGCCGGTCAACGTGGAGCACGGCGTTCGCGTCAACGCCGCCTTCGTCTACCTCGACCCGGTGCGCGGCCGCCCGGGCCTGCGGATCGTCGACGAGGCCCTCTGCGACCGCATCGTCCATCGCGACGACGGGGTGGAGGTGATCGCGTGGCGAGGCGGGGAGGAGCTCCGCGTCCGCGCCGGCACGGCCGTGCTGGCCGCGGGCTCGTACGGCTCGCCCTCGATCCTGCTTCGCTCCGGTACCGGCGACCCGGCCGAGCTGCGTGCCGTCGGCATCGAGCCCGTCCACCCGCTCCCCGGTGTCGGCCGGAACCTGCACGACCACCCCGTCGTCGAGCTCGAGTTCGCGGGGTCGGAGCGGTTGCGCGCGGCGCTCGGGGCCGCGATGGCGGAACGCTTCACGCCGGAGGAGCAGTCGCTCGGGAAGCTGCGCTCGAGCCGGGCGGAAGGCCCCTACGACCTGCACGTGATCCCGGTCGCCGCGCACGAGCACAGCCTCCTCGCCGGGCGGGTGCTGATCGCCGTCGGGGCCATGGAGGCCCATTCCCGCGGCCGGCTCCGTCTCGCGGCCGCCGACCCCGACGCCGCTCCGCTGCTCGATCACGGCTACCTCACCGACGCAGAGGGCCACGACCTGGCCGTGCTCGCGGAGGGCATCGCGCGGGCGCGTGAGCTCGCGGCCACGGAGCCGCTGCGGGAGCTGATCGGGTCGGAGCTCGTGCCCGGCCCGGGTGCCGACCTCGACACCACGATCCCGCGGATCCACGGCCACTACTACCACCCTGCCGGGACGTGCGCGATGGGCCTCGCCTCCGACCCGCTCGCGGTCTGCGACGGCCAGGGGCGCGTGCACGGCCTCGAGCGCGTCGTCGTCGCCGACTGCTCGCTGATGCCCGTCGTGCCGCGGGCCAACACGAACGTCCCGGCCGTCGTCGTCGGCGAGCGGATCGCGGACACCCTGCTCGCGGGAGCGCTTCGGTGAGCGAGCTCGAACGGCGGTTCGTCGAGCAGTGGGAGGCGGCGGTCGCGCGGCGCGACCCGGAGGCCGTCACGGCGCTGCTCGCCGACGACGTCGCCTTCTTCTCGCCGGCCGTGCACCGCCCCTACGAGGGACGCGAGCTCGTGGCGGCGCTGCTCGGGCACGTGATCGAGGTGTTCGGCGAGCTCACCTACACCGCCGTCTATACGAGCGGCGACGGCGGCGTGGTGATGCAGTTCCAGACGACCGTGCAGGGCCCGGACCGCGTGCTTCGACTCGAGGGCGTCGACGTCTTCCGGCTCGACGGGGAGGGCCTGATCCGTGACATGCGCGTGATGATCCGCCCGCTCAACGGCCTCCAGGCGCTCGCGCAGGCGATGGCGGCCAGGCTCGGCCCGGCGTGAGGACGGAGGCGCTGCCGGCGCTCGCTCTGACGGAGGCGCACCGGGTGCGCGACGGGGTCGCCGCGGAGCTCGACCTCCTGCTCGGCGACCTCGCCGCCTGGGTGAACACGGACACTCCGGGTGGCGACGTCAGCGCGGTCGACCGGCTCGCGGCGTCGATCGCGCACACGCTCGAGGGATACGGGCTGCACGCGGAGCTCGTGCCGGCCGGCGACCGCGGCCTCTATCTCCACGCCGTGCTCGAGGGCGACGGGCGCGCCAGGGTGGTGCTGATCGGACACCACGACACGGTGTTCCCGCACGGCACCGCCGCGGCGCGCCCGTTCACGCACGACGGCGCCCGCTGCCTCGGACCCGGCGTCGCCGACATGAAGGGCGGGCTCGCGGTCGCCGCGCACGTGGCGCGGCTGCTCGCGCGGGGCCCACGGCCGTTCGCGCGGCTCGAGCTCGTCTCCTGCCCCGACGAGGAGTCGCGCCCGCGCGCGCCCGAGACGCTCGACCGGCTCGACGGCTTCGACGCGGTGCTCTGCCTGGAGTGCGGGCGGCCGGACGGCGAGGTCGTCTCGGCCCGCAAGGGCGCCTCGTGGTTCCGCTTGCACGCGAGCGGCCATCCGGCGCACGCCGGCGTCGAGCCGGACACCGGCCGCAACGCCGTGCACGCGATCAGCCGCGAGGCGGTGCGGCTGCTCGAGCTCCACCACGCTCGGGTCGGCCTGACCCTCCAGCTGACCGGGCTCGAGGGCGGCCAGGGGCTGAACACCGTGCCGAGCCGGGCCGAGTTGACCGGCGACATGCGCGCCATCAGCGAGTCCGACCTGGCGTGGGGGATGGAGCAGGTGCGCGCGTGGGGGGCGCACGACGGGATCACGTTCGAGCTGGAGGAGCTAGGGGGGCCGCCGGCCCTCGAGCGCACGCCTCGGGTGGCGGCGCTCGCGGAGGCCGCCATCCTGCTCGGCGGAGAGCTCGGCCACCGCTTCGGCGAGGCACTGACCGGCGGGGTCTCGGACGGGTCGTGGACGGCGCACCGGGGGATTCCCACCCTCGACGGCCTCGGGCCCGTCGGCGGGCTCGACCACGGGCCCGACGAGTACGTGGAGACGGAGACCTTCGCGACCCGCAGCGGTGTGGTGGCGGGCCTCGTGGCGGCGATCGACGGCGGCCTGCTCGACGACGAGGTCGGAAAATTCCCTGCACAGGCGCGAGAGGAACACGGGGGTGCGAATTGAACACGGTAGGGCGCGGGGCGCATGCTGCGGCCTCGAGACTCAACCCCCGACAGGCCAAGGTGATCCTGCCGTTCCCCCCCGTTCTGGCAGGGTCGCGTCCCGCGCACTTCCCTCTCCGCTCGGGCCTGCGCTCGATATCCACCCGGGTGGCGCCTTGAGCCGCCCCGCCCTGACCGACGCCGTCATGCGTCTCGGCACGGAAGGCGCCTTCGCCGTGCTCGCCCGGGCCCGCGAGCTCGAGCGCCACGGGCACGACGTGATCCACCTCGAGATCGGTGAGCCCGATTTCGAGACCCCGGCGCACGTGGCCGAGGCGGGGATCGCAGCCATCCGGGCCGGGCACACCCACTACTGCCAGACCGCCGGCCTGCCCGAGCTGCGCGAGGCGGCCGCTGCGCACCTCACGGAGACGCGCGGCATGCCGGTCGCGCCCGAGTCGGTGCTCGTCGCGAACGGCGCCAAGCCGTTCCTCTTCTTCACCGTGCTCGCCACGTGCGGCCCCGGCGACGAGGTGATCTACCCCGATCCCGGCTTCCCGATCTACGAGTCCGCCATCCGCTTCGCCGGCGCGACGCCCGTACCGCTGCCCCTGCACGAGGAGCGCGGCTTCAGCGTCGACCCGGGGGAGCTCGACGATCCTCCTGACCGAGCGCACCCGGCTCGTGATCCTCAACTCGCCCCAGAACCCGACCGGAGGCATCGTCCCCGCGGCCGACCTCGAGGCGGCGGCGCGTGCAATCGCGCGCACGCCGGCGTGGGTGCTCTCCGACGAGATCTACTCGCGCATCACCTACGACGCGCCGGCACCGTCGATCGCGACCGCTGCCCGGGATGCGCGGAGCGGACGATCCTGCTGGACGGCTTCTCGAAGACCTACGCGATGACCGGCTGGCGCCTCGGCTACGCGGCTGTGCCCGAGCCGCTCGTCGACCCGCTCTCGCGGCTGATCGTCAACTCGACGTCGTGCGTGCCGCCGTTCGTGCAGCTCGCGGGCGTGTCGGCGCTCGCCGGGCCGCAGGACGCAGTCGACGCGATGGTGCGCGGAGTTCCGTGCGCGCCGGGACTTCCTCGTGCCCGCGCTGAACGACGTCCCGGGCATCTCCTGCATCGAGCCGCACGGCGCGTTCTACGCCTTCCCCAACGTCGGTGCACTGCCGCTCTCGGCCGACGCGTTCGCCGACCGGCTGCTCGGCGAAGCCGGTGTGGCGCTGCTCTCCGGGAGCGCGTTCGGGAGCCATGCCGCGGGGCACGTGCGCATCTCCTATGCCGCCTCGCTCGACAGCCTCGAGCGCGCGGTCGAGCGCATCGCACGGTTCGTCGCCACGCTCTGATCTCGACTCAGGCCGGTGCCGCGCGGAACCGCATCGACTCGGGGTAGGGGAAGAAGTCCACGATCTCGCCGCGCGCCACCTGCTCCTGGCAGTGCTGCCAGAACTCGGGGCGCAGCAGGTCGGCGTGGTGGCGCAGGAACGCCTCGCGCACCCGCGGGCTCGCGAGCAGGAAGGTCTCGAACTCCTCGGGGAAGACGTCGCGAGGGCCGACCGGGTACCAGGGCTCTCCCGACAGCTCCGCCTCGGGATTGGGCGGAGGCGGGATGGCCCGGAACGTGCAGTCGGTGAGGTACTCGATCTCGTCGTAGTCGTAGAAGACCACGCGACCGTAGCGCGTCACGCCGAAGTTCCGCCACAGCATGTCGCCGGGAAACACGTTCGCGATCGCGAGCTCGCGGATCGCGTCGCCGTACTCGCGCACCACGCGCTCGGTCTCCGCGCGGGTCGCCGTCTCGAGGTACAGGTTGAGCGGTGTCATCCGCCGCTCGACGTAGCAGTGGCGGACGATCAGGTCGTCTCCCTCGGTCTCGATCACCGACGGCGCCAGCTCGTCGAGCTGTGCGAGCAGCTCCGGGGAGAACCGGTCGCGGGGGAGGGCGAGCTCGGTGAACTCCAGCGTGTCGGCCATCCGCCCGACGCGGTCGACCTCCTTCACCATGTCGAACTTCCGCCGCACGGTCGCGCGGTCCGTGTTCTTTGTCGGTCCGAAGACGTCCTTGATCACCTTGAGCACGTACGGGATACGAGGGCAGGCAGAACACGTGCATCACCTGGCCGCGTGTCCCCGGCGCCTCGACGAACAGGTCGCGCGAGTGGTGGAGGTGCTGCAGGAGGTCGCGGTAGAAGAGCGTCTTGCCCTGCTTGCCGAGCCCGACCGCCGTGTACAGCTCCGAGCGCGGCTTCGTCGGCATGAGCGCCTGCAGGAACTCGATCGTCCCCGACGGCACGTCCATATCGGTCATGAAGTACGCGCGAGAGAGCGAGAAGAGGATGCTGACGTCCTCGGGGTCGAGAATGACCGTGTCGAGCGCGAGACGGCCCGCCGGCTCGTGGAGCACCGGGACGACCAGCGGCTGCTCGTGGTGCCCGTTGAGGATGCGTCCGATCAGGAATGCCGCCTTGTTGCGGTAGAAGGGCGAGCTCAGCACCTGGAGCTGGAAGTTCGGCTCGTGCGCGGGCCACGTCCCGCCGAGATGCCGGCGCAACGCGTCGAGCACGAGCGCGACGTCGCCCTCCAGGTCGGAGAACGGGCGCGCCCAGCCGACCTCCCTGAACGCCTCGGCGAGCGTCGTGCCGAGGCCGCCCTCCTCCGGGTAGTAGCTCCGGTAGATGGGCGGTGTCGACTCGATGTACTCGGTCGAGATCGCCGCGCGGACGAAGATGAACTCGTTGCGGACGTACGTCCGGTCGAGGATCCGCGTGATCACCGAGTTGAAGAACGTCTCGGCGAGCTCCGGGCGCTTGTAGTCGACGAGCAGCCCGATGTAGCGGAGCTTCGCCTGCTGCCACACGTCGTCGACGAGGCCGTCGGCGCCGAGCTCCTCGTGCAGCCGCTCGACGCATTCGCGGACGCGCTCGTCGTAGAAGCGGACGCGCTCCTTGACCGCCTGCTGCGCGCCGGCCCAGTCGGCGTCCTCGAAACGCTGCTTCGCCAGCGAGCTGGTCGCTCGGAACAGCGTGTAGTGCCGCTCGAAGCCCTCGAGCAGGATGTCCGCGATGCGCTGCGCGATCTCCACGCCCCGAGCGTAGACCGACCGGCCCGCGGGCGTCCCGGCGGTAGCCTTCGGCCCACACCTACCGAGATCCCAGAGGAGCACCATGAGCGCCGAGAGCCACATCGTCGTGCCGGAGGGCGGGGCGAAGATCGTCCCGGGCAATCCCACCCCCGACAACCCGATCGTTCCCTTCATCGAGGGCGACGGCATCGGCGTCGACATCACCCCTGTGATGAAGGACGTCGTCGACGCCGCCGTCGCGAAGGCCTACGGGGGGGAGCGTGCGATCAGCTGGATGGAGGTCTATGCCGGCGAGAAGGCGACGCGGCTCTACGGTCCCGACGTCTGGCTCCCGGCCGAGACGCTCGCGGTGGTGCGCGAGTACTCGGTGTCGATCAAGGGCCCGATGACGACACCGGTCGGCGGCGGCATCCGCTCCCTCAACGTCGCCCTGCGGCAGGAGCTCGACCTGTTCGTCTGCCTGCGCCCCGTGCGCTGGTTCCGCGGCGTGCCGAGCCCGCTCAAGGACCCCTCGAAGGTGGACATGGTGATCTTCCGAGAGAACACCGAGGACATCTACGCGGGCATCGAGTGGGAGGCGGAGTCGGAGGGGGCGCGGAAGCTGGTCGCGTTCCTGCGGGAGGAGATGGGCGTGACCAAGATCCGCTTTCCCGAGACCTCGGGCATCGGTGTCAAGCCGGTGTCGCGCGAGGGGACGGAGCGGCTCGTGCGCAAGGCCCTGCAGTACGCCATCGACAACGACCGGCCGTCGGTGACGCTCGTGCACAAGGGCAACATCATGAAGTACACCGAGGGTGCGTTCCGCGACTGGGGCTACGCGCTCGCCGCGCGCGAGTTCGGCGCGCAACCGCTCGACGGTGGCCCGTGGCTCACGTTCGCGAACCCGGGCACGGGGACGCAGATCGTCGTCAAGGACGTGATCGCGGACGCGTTCCTGCAGCAGATCCTGCTTCGCCCGGCGGAATACGGTGTGATCGCGACGCTCAACCTGAACGGCGACTACATCTCCGACGCGCTCGCCGCACAGGTCGGCGGGATCGGCATCGCCCCCGGCGCGAACCTCTCCGACGACGTGGCGATGTTCGAGGCCACGCACGGCACGGCGCCGAAGTACGCGGGCCAGGACAAGGTCAACCCGGGCTCGCTGATTCTCTCCGCCGAGATGATGCTGCGGCACATGGGCTGGCGCGAGGCCGCCGACCTGATCGTCGCCTCGATGGAGGCCGCGATCGGCGACGGACGCGTGACCTACGACTTCGCGCGCCTGATGGAGGACGCCACGGAAGTCTCCTGCTCGGCCTTCGGCCGGGCGATGATCGAGCGGATGTAGCCGACCGGCCGCCGGCCAGAGTGGAGCCCGGTGCTCGCGCCTCATGCGAACGCCGGCCGGGTCGCTCTCGTCACGGGAGGCGGCACCGGCATCGGCGCAGCGACCGCCCTCGAGCTGGCGCGCACCGGGGCGGCGGTGGTCGTCTGCGGTAGGCGAGCCGAGCCGCTCGAGCGCGTCCGCGCCGCGATCGAGGACGGCGGCGGCCGGTGCCTTGCCGTCCCGGCCGATGTTCGCGAGACGGACCAGGTCGATGCGCTCGTAGAGGCTGCGCTGGAGCGGTTCGGTGTGATCGACCTCCTCGTCAACAACGCAGGCGGGCAGTTCACGGCACCCGCCGAGGAGATCTCGCCGGGCGGCTGGCGCGCCGTGCACCGGCTCGCGGTGGACGCCGCCTGGGCCGTCACGCGGCTCGTAGCAGAGCGCTCGATGATTCCGCGCCGTCACGGAGCGGTGGTGTTCGTGGGCTTCAGCCCTCGCCGCGGGATCCCGGGGTTCGCGCACGGAGCGGCGGCACGGGCGGCGCTGGAGAACCTCGCCTCCGGGCTCGCGCTCGAGTGGAGCCGCTACGGGATCCGCTCGGTCTGCGTCTCGCCGGGAACGATCGCCACCGAGGCGCTCGGCCAGTACGGTGCCGGGGCGGTGGAGCAGTGGGCGCGGAGCGTGCCGCTCGGACGGCTGGGCACGGTCGAGGAGGTCGCGTCGGTGATCGCCTTCCTGTGCTCGCCGGGAGGCGCCTACGTGACCGGCACGACGGTCGTCGTCGACGGCGGCGCGGATGCCTGGGGTCAGGCCGAGCCGCCGCCGCCGCTCGAGCCCTGACGCGAGACGAACTCCTCGACCGCGCCCTGCGCCTCGGGCGTCTGGGCGAGGGCGGCGTACGCGAGGCGCTCGATCAGCACTCCGGCCTCACGGGACGATTCGGCCATCGCATCGATCGCCTGCTTCGCGAACGAGGCCGCCAGCGGCGGGAGCGCAGCGAGGTCGGCTGCCAGCTCGCCGGCCCGCTCGAACGCAGCGCCCTCGGCGACGACCTCGGTCACGAGCCCGAGTCGCAGGGCATCATGTGCGTCGACACGATCGCGGAGAAGGACGAGCTCCTTCGCACGCCCCGTGCCGAGCAGGCGGACGAGGCGGTGCGTCCCGCCCGAGCTCGGGACGATCCCGATCGAGACCTCCGGCAGACGGAACACGGCCGCGTCGTCCGCGACGCGGAAGTCGGCTGCGAGCGCGAGCTCGAGCCCGCCCCCGACGCACCATCCGTGAATCGCCGCGACGGTCGGCTGGGGCAGCGCGGCGAACCGCTCGTAGACGTCGCCGGTGTCGCGGTAGTAGGCGTGAATCGACGCCGGGCCGGCGTCGTGTAGCTCGGCCATGTCGGCGCCGCCCGAGAACGCGCGGCCCTCGCCCGAGATGACGACGGCGCGGCTCGAGCGGAGCTCGTCGGTCTCGAGCGCCTCGCCGAGAGCACGCTCGACCGCAGTCGAGAGCGCGTTGAGCTTCGCCGGCCGGCACAGTACGAGCCGGCAGACGTCCCCGCGGCGCTCGACCCTGACGAGCTCGTCCGTCACGTGGCCATCGTCTCGCGCGCCCGCGGCCGGCGCAACCGCCCTCGGTCAACCCGTGACCGTGAACGCCTCCGAGCGGGCGATCGTCTCGTAGCCGTCGTCGACCATCAGCCGCAACTCGTAGCGCCCCGGCTTCAGCGGCCACTTCCCGGAACCCGCCTGCGACGTCTCGGTGAGCCGCCCTTCGCCTTCCACCTCGGTGCGTGTGTACTCGTAGAACCGGTAGTCACCCGAGTCGTCGGGAATGCTCCCGTCGGTCGGCACCTCGGCGTCCGTGGCCTCGTAGAGGCCGACCCAGTCCCAGCGGTTTCCGGGCGCGTTCCTCCACGTGAACGTGATCGGCTCGCCCCGGCGGTACGTCGCCCGGGTCGCCGCGACCGCAACGGGCGTGCCGGGCGCGTAGAGCCAGAACGGGCTGCGCGACAGCTCGGCGCCGTCCGGCCCGAGCAGCAGCACCGCCTTCGGGCCGGGCTCGAGCCCGGCGGTGGGAAGCGTCGCCGTGCCGTGCCGGGCGCCGCCGGTCGTCTGCTCCCCCGTCGGCTCGCCCGAGGCGCCGGCGGGAACGACCACGAGCCGCTCGCCCTCGTCTCCGGGCGCGCTGAACGCGACGCGCACGGTGTCGCCGACCTGGAGATTGCGGTCAGCCACGGCCACGAGCACCGGCGTGGCGGCGGGCTCGACGGAGAAGGTCGAGGTGACGCCGCGGTGGTCGGATGGGAACGGGTCCGCAGCGACATCGGTGTCCACGAAGTCGCCTTCGCCGAGGATCTCGCTCGCGGTCGTCTCGGCGGGACCGGTTGCGAGCACCCAGTCGATGCGGTCGTGGACGTCGTTCTTCACCGACTCCGGCCCGCCGGGCGTCCACGTGAACCCCGGCTTTGCGACGGGGTCGGGGTGGGCCTCGCGATAGGAGTCGCGGAAGCCCGCCGTCTCGGCGAGCGTCCCGACGGGCCAGGCGACCGGGTAGCGGATCTCCTTGCGTGCCGTGTCCGAGGCTTCGGTCCAGTCGAGATGCGACGGCGAGTTGAAGTCGCCGACCAGGAACACCGGCATCCCGTCGGCGACGATGCGCTCGAGCCGTCGCAGCCGCTCGGTGAGGGCGGGGACGCGTGTCGAGCGCTCGAGCGCCATCACCTCGGCCTCCGTTGCGCCGTCCCGGATGGCGTACGGCCCGTACGGGTCGGAGGGAAGGTGGATGCTCGAGACGGCAACGACCTTGCCGGGGTCGAGCTCGACGAGGACGTACGCCCCCTCGGAGCCGGGCGGGTCGATGAGCGGGTACCGCGAGACGATCTGCGTGCGTGGGCTCGCGTGCCAGCCGAGGCGCCTCGCGATCTCCCGCGTGTTGTCCTCGCCCTCCTCGAGCCCGACGACGTCGGCGCCCGTCGCGCGGATCGCCTCGACGACCTTGTCGAGCGTCGCCGGGCAGCCGTTGGTCGTGGCGCACCAGTCGTGCTTCTCCAGGTCGTAGTCGTCTCCGCCGTAGAAGACGTTGAAGGTCATCACCTTCACCGTTTGCCGCTCGTCCTCCGCAAACGGTCCTGCGCCAACCGCCCACGCCCCGAGGATCGCCGCGATGAGCGCCGCGCAGACCGAGACGATCACGACGAGGCGTCGGGAGCCCATGGTGGGCGCGACGATACACGCTGTCGTGCGCGCTGAACGGGGTCGTGAAAGGCTTTCGTTTCGTGCCCGGCCGGCCGGCGATCGAGCGGATGGGGCGCATGGAGTCACATGGAGCCGCACGGCGGCGTCCGAGCAGTCATTCTTCGGCCATGTCCGACTTCACGAGCTACGAAAACGGCGACGCGCGAGAGCCGCTCGATCCCGAGGACGACTGGTTCGCGGCGGTCGCGGACGAGCCGGCGGGGCCTGATGTGCCGGCCTGGCAGGACGAGACCTTCGTGGAGCCTCGCGAGCCCGTGCCGCCCGGACTGGGGGGCGGCAGATCGCCGTAGTGCTCGCGGTCATCGCCGCCGTCGTGCTCGCCGGAGCGGTGATCGTCGGCGTGCGGGCCATCGGCGACTCCGACGGCGGGGAGGCGACCCTGGCCGTGACGACCACGCAGGTGCCGGACGACACCACGCCCGACACGACGCCCACGACCCCGACCGAGACGGGCACCGGCACCACGACGACGCCGGAGCCGAGCGCGGACGCCGTCCCGGCCGACGCCGTGCTCCGTCCCGGCGACAGCGGCGACAGCGTCACCGCGCTCCAGGAGGCGCTGCAGACGCTCGGGTACGACCCGGGCGAGGTGGACGGCAAGTACGGCGACGCGACGGAGCAGGCCGTGGTCGCGTTCCAGCAGAGCAAGAGCCTCACCGCGGACGGGATCGCCGGCCCGAAGACGATCGCGGCGATCAACGAGGCCCTCAGCGCCGGGTAGGCGCAAGCCCTTCAACCCGCCGGGCGAGGCGGATGAGGGCCGTGCGGGGAGCCGGCGCGCGGCCGGCTCCCCACGCCTTGCCCGCTCAGCGCCGAGCGACGGCGTACACGTTCTGCATGTCGCTACCCTCGACGAATGGCCCGAGACGGAACCGCGACGCGCGAGCGCATCCTCGACGGCGCCCAGCGCCTGGTGCTCGAGCGCGGCTTCGCGGGTACGACCGTGGACGCCGTGCTGGCCGAGGCCGGCTCCACGAAGGGCGCGTTCTTCCACCACTTCCACTCGAAGACCGACCTCGCGCACGCGCTCGTCGAGCGCTACGCGGCGGCGGATGTCGCGCACCTGGAGGACTTCATGGCGCGCGCGGAAGCGGAGACCGGCGATCCGGCTGCGCAGCTCGTGGCCTTGGTCCGGCTCTTCGAGGAGGCCGCCGACGAGCTTGCGTCCGAGCAACCCGGGTGCCTGTACGTCTCGTTCATCTACGAGCGGCAGCTGCTCGACGAGGAGACGAGCGTCGTCATCGCCGACAGCGTGCTCGCCTGGCGTGCGCGCCTGCTGGAGAAGCTGGAGGCCGCCGCCGCCGCACATCCGCCCTCCACGCCGGTGGACCTTCCCTCGCTCGCAGATCAGGTCTTCACCGTGTTCGAGGGCGGCTTCCTGCTCGCCCGCACGCTCGACGACCCGTCGCGCCTGCGCCGGCAGCTGACGCATCTCCGGCACTACCTCGAGCTCCTCTTCGATTGCGCCGGCCCTGCCGTCGCGGATTCTTAGCTCACTCGTAGCTTCGTCTCACCTGCGGCTCAGGTCCGCGCGGTCTCATGGAGTTGACGGACGAGACGAAGGAGGCCGCGATGCGCATCCAGGGAAGACACGGAGCACGTGCCAGGCGCGCCGTCGTCCTGGCTGCGGCGGCCGCCCTCGGCGCCGGCGCGACGGTCGGGCTGACGCCACTTGCACGTGACCGGGCCACGACGACCGTCGTGCAGACGACCACGGCCGCGACCACCGTGGTGGCGTCCCGCACCACGCTGACGGCCGCCCAGATCTACGCCCAGGACGCCCAGAGCGTCGTCGACATCTCCGTCACGGTGCTGACGAGCGACCCGTTCGGCCGGACGCACGAGGAGGAGGGCGAGGGGTCGGGCTTCGTGATCGACAAGCAGGGCGACATCGTCACCGCCGCCCACGTCGTCGAGGACGCCACGTCGATCGTCGTCACGTTCAAGGACGGCACGAAGGCGAACGCGACCGTCGTCGGCACGGCGCTCTCGAGCGATCTCGCGGTGATCCGCGTCAAGCGGCCTCGTCCAGGCTGAAGCCGCTCACGCTCGCCAACTCGAGCACCGTCAAGCCCGGCGACCCCGTTGTCGCGATCGGCAGCCCGTTCGGCTACGCGGAGACCATCACCGCCGGCATCGTCAGCGCGGTGGGTCGTTCGATCTCGGCTCCGGACAACTCCACGATCAGGAACGCGATCCAGACCGACGCGGCGATCAACCCCGGCAGCTCCGGCGGCCCGCTGCTCGACATGACCGGCAGGGTGATCGGCGTCAACGCGCAGATCAACGCGGGCTCGAGCGGCAACGACGGCGTCGGCTTCGCGGTCTCCAGCAACACGCTCAGGTCGGTGCTGGCCAGGCTGATCGCCGGCGGGGCGGTTTAGAGGCGCGAGGTGAATCAGAGGGGCGCGGCTGCATGCGGCTCCAGCGGCGCTCCCGGCTCCGCGTCAAGCTTCCAGGGTAGGGGGTCACCGCGGCACGCGCCGCCGGCCGCAGCGGCCGGCTTCGCGGCGATAGGCCCCTAGGCCGGCTGCTCCAGGTCGAGGCTCGCGCCGGGCTCGAGCACGCGCACCTCGACCTCCGGTGCCGCGGCGGCGGTCGCCTCGACGAAGCGGGCGGGTGGTTCGCGGAGGAAGGAGGGCACCTCGCGCAGGCCCATGTGGAGCGGGTGGTAGGTGCCCC
The DNA here is from genome assembly GCA_963731095.1 of uncultured Gaiellaceae bacterium. Classification (GTDB taxonomy): domain Bacteria; phylum Actinomycetota; class Thermoleophilia; order Gaiellales; family Gaiellaceae; genus Gaiella. The sequence goes on along the minus strand of CAVSUK010000026.1, from coordinate 33,100 downwards.
AGTGGATCGGCACGGCGATCCGAGGGCGGAGCAGCGCCACCGCCTGCGCGGCGCCCTCGGGGTCGAGGTGCTTGCCGCGGCCGAGCGTCGGTCCCCAGCCCCAGATCGGGATCAGCGCGACGTCGAGGTCGTCCGCCAGCGTGGCCATCTCGGGGAAGAGGTCGGTGTCGCCGGCGAAGTAGATGCAGTGCGACCCGCGAAGGAGATAGCCGAGGGCCTGCCCGCGCGCCCCGAACGGGCCGCGGTCGCCGGCATGGTCGGCGTAGGTGGCCCGGACGGTCACCGCGCCGACCTTCACCTCCTCGCCGACCTCCACCTCGACGACGTGCTCGAAGCGACGGCGGCGGAGGAGCCCGCCGAGGCCGCGCGGGACGATCACGGGCATCGACCGCCCGAGCCGCTCCAGCGAAGGGAGGTCGAGGTGGTCGTAGTGGGCGTGCGACACGAGGACGGCATCCACGCCGCGGAGCGCATCGGGGTCGACCTTGACCCGCCGGCGCAGGTGGGTGACCCGGTTGCGCAGCATCGGGTCGGTGAGCAGGCGGACGCCGTCCATCGCGACCAGGACGGTCGCGTGGCCGACGTACGAGATCCGCGTCATGCGGGGCTACGAGCTGCCGAGCAGGCGTGCCTTGGCGGCGGCGTACTCGGCGTCGTCCAGTTCGCCGTCCGCGTGGAGTCGTGCCAGGCGCTCGAGCTCCGCTGTCGTCCCCGGCGCCTCGCTCGGCTTACGGGTGGACGATACGGCTGCGCGGATCGCGGCAACCGGGCTCCCTGCCTCGGCGTCCGGGAACTCGCGGCCGGCCTGGCGGCGGATCGCCTCGAGGCCGATGACCGCCAGGACGAAGAAGATGAGGATGTTGATCGGGAACCCGAACTGCGGGGTCGGCTGCCACCAGAGGACCAACAGGTAGACGACGACGAGGGTCCCGAAGGCGACCTCGGGGCGCCGCAGGTAGGGCGCCAGACCGCGTCGGGCGGCCGTCGCGCGTGCGCCAGCGCCGGTGACCCAGACGCCGACGAGAGCGACGACGCCGAGGATCACGCCCGTCCAGCCGGCGCCGGAGAGGAGCCTGGTGAGGATGTCGTAGGCGTTCGCGGCTGCCGGGCGTACCGAGTCGGAGACGACGAGCTCGTCGACGAGGTAGCGGCCCGCCAGCGTCCGGACGACGAGCACGAGGAAGCCGGCGGCGATCACCCCGATCGCGATCGCCCGCGTCTCGATGCGACGGCGCCCGCCCGCCAGCCAGATCGCCCCGCCCCATGCGGCCAGCACGAGCACCCAGATCCAGTTCGCGACGAAACGGAGCGCCTTGGTGACGTCCTGCGCCGCGGAGAGCTGGTCGGATTCGAGGATGGTCACCTTCGCGGCCGACTCGGGGATCCTGCTCTCGAGGTCGGGGATGAACGAGAAGCGGTCGCCGAGCTGGAGCACGAGCGGGCGGACGTCGAGCACGACCTTGCCGCCGGTCGTCTCGAGCATCCTCGTGTCGCCGTCCAGCACCGCGATGAACTGCTGCTGGGCGAGGGAGCTCGCGGTGACGAAGGTGTCCTGCACGCGCGGGCGCTCGAGCAGGCGCTGCGCCGTCCGGTCGGCCGCTTCGCGGGCGATGCCGGAGATCGGGCCGGCGAGCCCCTGCAGGTTGTCGGGGAGCTTGCCGGCGAGCGCGTCCGCGATGTCGACGTTCGAGTAGAGCTGGTCGACGAGCGTCGCCGAGACCTGGTTGCGGATCGTGTCGTCCGCGATCAGCGCGCGCGACGTGTCGCGGAACTGCGATTCGTCGAGGGCCTCGCGCTTCACGAAGTTCGAGAGCACCGAGACGAGGAGGAGAAGGATGCCGATGACGGTCAGCGTCCGGGCGAGCAGGATCCTGCCCCGTGACGTCCGGGCGGTTGCCCCGGCGACCGGAGCGGCGGGGGGTGTGGGGCTGTCGGTCACTGTCTGCTCCCTTCGACCTCGATGCGGCGCGTGTGCGAACCGCCTGTACGGGCCAGCTTATTCTCCCGTCGGCTGAGACGAGCAGCTGTCGGTCGGTCGGCAGCGGCCGACTGTGGGCGCACCGTTCGGATTCGGGCCGTCTGGAGCCGAGCGCCCTTCGCCTGCGATGAGCGGACGCGCCGATCCGACGGAGCGAAACGTCGAGCTGGTCGAGCGGTTTCTTGGGGTCTTCGATCGCCGCCCGGCCGACGGACGAGGAGCTCGCAACCAGCGACGAGTCTATGATCTTCGACACCGTCGGGTTAGGGGCGGTCGCCGACTCGAAGGACACACGATGCCTCGCACGATCGTCTCTTGTGGGGACCAGTCGGACGCCGCGGAGGCTGTCGCCAACACCGTGCGCTGGTTGGCCAACCGCCTGAAGGCGCGGCTTGTACCAGTGCATGTCGCCGACGGGCCGGCACGGGATGCAGAGGCGGCGCTCACGACTGTTCGCGTGTGGTTCGGTCTGGGCAGCCGCGATGACGCCGGCGTTGTCGCCGGCTCCCCCGTTGCCTCCTGGTCTGGGCATTCACGGTGAGCAGCTACGTCGAGGTGTGGGGCCGAAGCGGGCGGGAGCTTCGAGCGCTGGACTCCGAGCGAATGACCGTCGGAACCCTCGAGTCGAACGATCTGGTCGTGGACGCCGACGGGGTCTCCCGCGTGCATGCCGCGTTCGAGCGATTCGGCGACGCCTGGTGCGTCCGCGACCTCGGCTCTCGCAACGGCACCTTCGTGAACGGAGGAAGGATCATCGGCGAGCGAGCCCTGCACTCGGGCGACGAGATCGTCCTCGGGACGACTCCGCCTGCTGTTCCGCGGCCCGGCCCGGGGGAAGGAGACGGCCGCGATCGCACAGCCGCCGCCACTCACGCCGCGCGAGCGCGACGTGCTCCTCGCCCTGTGCCGCCCGCTGCTGACGGGCGATGCGTTCACCGAGCCGGCGTCGATCCGGGCGATCGCCGCGGAGCTCGTCGTCTCCGAGGCCGCGGTGAAGCAGCACCTGTCGCGCCTGTACGTCAAGTTCGACGTGGGCGCGCACGGCGAACGAAGACGCGTCCAGCTCGCAAACGCGGCGGTCGCCCGCGGGGCGGTCAAGCTGGGCGACCTGCGCGCGAACGGCTGATCCGCGATGAGAGCCGAGCTCCTCCGCGAACGGTACGAGCCGCTCGACGTGGTGGGGAGGGGCGGAGAGGGCGAGGTGATCCGGGCGCTCGATCACCTCCACGGTCGCCAGGTGGCGCTGAAGGTCAGGCCCGTGGCCGACGAGGCTTCCCGCACCCATCTGCTCTCCGAGGCGCGGCTCCTGCTCTCGCTCTCGCCCCATCCGGGGCTCCCGCTCGTCCGCGAGGACTTCTTCGTGGACGACCGGTACGTCATCGCGATGGACTGGATCGAGGGCACGGACCTCGAGGCGTTGCTCGACGCTCGAGGGCCGCCGCGGGCTCGACCCGGCGCTCGCGATCGGCTATCTCGAGCAGGCCGCCGAGGCGCTCGAGCACCTTCACACTCACGACCCGCCCGTCGTGCACGGAGACGTCAAGCCGGCCAACCTGATCCTCACCTCCTCCGGCCGGATCGTCCTCGTCGACTTCGGACTGTCCTCCACGCCCACCGACGACCTGCGCCGGGCGGGCACGGCCGGCTACGTGGCACCCGAGGTCGCGGCGGGGGCGAGACCGACCGCGGCGTCGGACGTGTACTCGCTCGCCGCCACCGCCGTGGCGCTGCTCACCGGCGAGCCTCCCTCCGGGGGCGCGCCGAGCTGGGGCGCGATCGAGCGCGAGCGGATCCCGGCGCTGGAGCGGATCCTGCGCCCGAACCTGGCCACCGATCCGGGGCGTCGCGACGCATCGGCGGCCGCCTTCGTCGCCAGGCTGCAGCGATGGTGGGGCGCCGCCCTCCCGAGGGGAACGGTCACGCTCGTGCTGGCCGACGTGAGCGCCACGGCGGCGCAGAGCGCGGAGGACTCGGTGAACGAGGTCGCCGGTGCGCATCGCGGCCACTGCGTCGTCACCCGTCGACGACGGGCCGCTGATGGTGGCGTTCGCGTCGGCCCAGGACGGCTTCGACGCCGCCCGCGAGCTCGCGGCGCGATTCGACGCGCGGGTGGCGGCAGTCACGGGAGAGGCGGAGCCGCGGGCCGGGCGCTACCGGGGAGAGTCGGCATCCGCGGTCGGCCCGGCTCCTGAAGATGGCCGATCGGGGACAGGTCGTGATCGACGACGCGACTGCCGAGACGATCGACGGTCGGCTTCCGCCGGAGATCGGCCTCGCCGAGGTGACGCGACGCATCGTCGACGAGCCACGCCGGCGTGGGCGCTCGTCGCGCCCGGTCTGTCGATCCCGCCACGCGCCGACACGTGCCCCTACCGCGGGCTGATGGCCTTCCGATCGGAGGACGGCGACCTCTTCTTCGGACGGGAGGAGGTCGTGGCCTCCATCCTCGACCGGATCCTCGACGGCGGCTTCATGGCCGTGGTCGGGGCGTCGGGGAGCGGGAAGTCGTCCCTCGTCCGTGCCGGGCTCGTTCCGGCGTACCGTCGAGCGCGCGACGGGCCAGTCGTGGTGATGACGCCCGGCTCGGATCCGGCCGCGGAGCTGGAGCGTTCGCTCTCCGTCGGCCCGCCCTCGCTCCTGATCGTCGACCAGCTGGAAGAGGTGTTCACGCTCTGTCCCGACGAGGCGAGCCGGGCACGCTTCATCGACGCCCTGATGGACCTGCCGGAGACGAGCTCCGCGTCGATCGTGGTCGCCCTCCGGGCGGACTTCTACGGACGATGCGCCGACCATCCTCGCCTCGCCGCCGCGGTGGCCGAGCACCAGCACCTGCTCGGGCCGATGCGGATCGACGAGCTTCGGCGCGCGATCGAGAGCCCCGCCCGCGCGGCGGGACTTCGACTCCAGGCCGGCCTGGTCGACACGATGCTGGCCGATGTCGAAGGCGAGCCCGGCGCCCTCCCGCTGCTCTCCCACGCCCTCTACGAGTCGTGGGCGCGCCGGGACGGTCGGGTCCTCACCCTGGCCGGCTACCGCGCGGCCGGCGGTGTGCGGGGGGCGATCGCCCACACGGCCGACGAGGTCTTCGTGGGCTGCAGTCGAGCCGGAGCAGGTGCTCATGCGGCGGATGTTCCTCCGGCTCACCGAGCTGGGCGAGACGACGGAGGACACCCGGCGGCGGGTCCCGCTGGCGGAGCTGATCCCGGAGGGCGAAGGCAGCGGGGAGGCGACCGAGGTGCTCGAGCAGCTGGCGGCCGCCCGGCTCCTGGTCGTGGGCGACGACTCGGCCGAGATCGCGCACGAGGCGCTGATCCGTGAGTGGCCGCGGCTGCGCGGGTGGCTTGGCGGAGGATCGGGAAGAGCTCCGCACGCTCCGGCAGCTGGCGGCCGCGGCTCGCTCGTGGGAGGAGAACGGACGCGACGACGCCGATCTCTACCGAGGCCCGCGCCTGGCGGCCGCGGTCGAGCTGGCGGGCGACGAGCGATCAGCTCTCGCGCGTCGAACGCGAGTTCCTCGAGGCGAGCCGGGACGCGCAGACGCGCGAGCTCGAGGAGCGCGCGACGCCGCGCCCGTCGTCTCCGCGGCCTGCTCGCCGGCGTCGCGGCCGCGCTGGTGGTGGCGGTGATCGCGGGATCCTTCGCGCTCGTCCAACGCGGAAGCGCCCGGCGCACGGCGACCGTCGGCGCAGGCCGGACGCCTCGCCGCCCAGTCGCGCGAGGTTGCGGCGAAGCACCCCGACCTGGCGCTCCTGCTCGCACTCGAGGCGGGCCGGCTCGACGACTCGGTCGACTCCCGCGGCGCGCTTCTGGGGCGCTCGAGCACGGCTCGCGGATCCGCGCGTGGCTCCAGGGGTTCGACTCGCCCGTCGTCGCGACCGCGTTCAGTCCCGGCGGCACGCTCCTGGCCACGGCGACGATCGAGGGGACCACGCTCTGGGACACGACGACCTGGAAGCCCGTCGGCCCGCCCCTGCGATCGTCGCAGGGCGGCTGGAGCGGGTGTCGACTTCAGCCCGGACGGGCGGACGCTGGCGATCGCGGGCGGCAAGGGCCGCGTCGAGCTGTGGGACGTGTCGACCAGGAAGGAGCTTCGGGAGCTGACGGACCCGGCGGCGGCACGCGGACGTGCCCGCGCTCTCCGTCGTTCGATACAGCCCCGACGGCAGCGTCATCGCCGCAGGCCCGCTGGAGACGAACCACGTCACGCTGTGGGCAACCGCGAGCGGTCGGGTGATCGGCCGGCCGATCATCACCAACCCGCCGGGGACGGGCGGCGCGCAGTCGATCTCGTTCAGCCCGGATTCGAAGCGGATCGCCGTTCCGGGCGCTCCCGGGACCGTGGGGATCTGGGAGGTCGCCACGGGGCGCCGCGTCGGAAAGCCACTCGTGATCGGGAGCGACGGACGTGGGGGCGGCGATCTTCGCCGAGGGCGGCCGGACGGTGATCGCGAGCGACGACTCCGGCGCGGTGTCCATGGTCGACGTCGGAACGGGACGACCGATCCGTCCGCCGCTCTCGGTCGGCAGCGTGCCTGCCGACTCGCTGGATCTCAGCCCGGACGGACGGCTGGTGGCCGCGGCGTCGTTCGACGGGTCGGTCTTCGTGTGGGACGTGAAGACCGGCGTGCCGTACGGCTCCCCGCTCACGGCCGACACGAGTCCGGTCAACGACGTCGCGTTCAGCCCGGACGGCCGGACACTGGTGAGCGTCGCATCTGAGCTCGGCGGTCGTCTGGAACATGGGCGGAGATCAGGTGATCGGAGAGCCACTGGGCGGGCCGACCGATCTGACCACCGACGTGGCCTTCAGCCCGGACGGCAAGCGGCTCCTCGTGGGACGGTTCGACGGCGGAACGGTCGTGTACGACACGGCGACGCGACGACAGGCTCTCCGGATCGACGGCGACTCGATCGTCAGCGCGGTCGCCTTCCACCCCGCGGGAAGCTCGTCGCCGTCGCAACGATCGACGGGAAGGTCCGATTCTTCGATCCGAGCAGTGGGGCGGCCGTCGGCTCGCCGCTCGTCTGGGAGGGCTCGGCCGTCTGGCAGATCGAGTTCAGCCCCGACGGTCGGCTGCTCGCGGTGGCCGTCGACCCGAACGGCGCGGGCGACGCGTTCTACGCACAGCAGCGGCAGGGTGAGGTGCAGCTCTGGGACGTGGACGCCCGGAGTCGTGTGGGGCGGGCGATCGTGCCCGGCGGTGGATCGGTGCTCTCCATGGCCTTCAACCCCGACGGGACGCTGCTGGCGACCGGTAGCGGTGGGCGGCTCGACCTGTGGGATGTGGCCACCCAGGCCCGTCACGGTAGCCCGATGAGGGTGGCGGACGATGGCGTTCAACAGCGTCGCGTTCGATCCGAGCGGCCGGCTCGTCGCCGCCGGCGGCGCGATCGGACCGGTGCGGGTGTGGCGCGTGGCCGATCAGCGGCCGGCGTTCCCGCCTCTCGCCGGACACACCGGTCCGGTGACCGGGTCGGCATTCGACCCGGCTGGCTCGTTCCTGGCGACCACGAGCCTGTTCGGTGGGACCAGGCTGTGGGATCCGGCCACGGGTCTCGGCTACGGGGACGAGCTGGTCGGGAGCCCGATACCCGGCTCGCTCAGCCCGGACATCGACCTTCCCTTCCTGGGTCTGCGGAACGCGTTCAGCCCGGACGGCACGCTGCTGGCCACCGCGGGAGTCGACACGCTCGGAATGCTGTGGGACGTCGACCCGGCCGTCTGGCGCCGGCGTGCCTGTGCCGTCGTCGGCCGGAACCTGACCCGCGAGGAATGGACGCTGTACCTGCCGGCGGGGACGCCCTACCGCGCGACATGCACGGAGTGGCCCACCGGCTGAATCGGTCGTTCGGCGGCAGGGCCGACCCTTGCCGAACGGTCAGAAACCGTTCCCTTTGCGCAACCAACGTCGGTCGCGTCGGGGGATCGTTTCGCGCGCTCAGTACCGGCACCTTGGGGGAAGTGATCCCGATCGGAGGTGCGCGATGAGATTGAAGTGGGCAGAGCGATTCGCCGTCGCCGCGATGGTCGTCCTGGCGCTCGGAGTGTCGTCGGTGGCGCTCGCGGCCGGCGGAGTTGTCGGCACGTACACGACGACGATCAACAGCCCGTCCCAGCTCGAAGGGAAGTGGGTCCTGACGCTCGCGAACGGCGGCACCTACAGAGTCGCCCTGAACGGCAAAGCCCTCGCTCGCGGCACGTATGCGGCGACCGCGACGACGATCACGCTGCGCGAGCCCGCCGGGTGCGGCGGAACTGGCACATACGCCTGGAAGAGGTCAGGAACGACCATGACCTTCACCCGCAAGCGGGAAGCCGGGTCCTGCCAGGCACGCGCGACCATCCTTGCGCATCGGTTCACGCAGGTGCGTTAGGGGGATGAGATGACGACCAGGGCCACATGCGCTGCGGGCGTCGCACTCGCTGCGAGCCTGCTCGCGCTCACATCGACGACAGGCCGCGCGGCAGAGACGGCCTGCTCGCCGAGCGCGACGATTCTCGAGTCGCCTCGAACGAGCTCGCTGGAGGTCCAGGCGAAAGGGGTCAACGACCGTGGCGACGTGGTCGGGTTCGCGGACTCCGAGAACGGGAACGGTCCGGTTCACGCCATTCTGTGGAAGGGCGGCAAGGTCGCCGATGCGATCGACATCGGGGTGCTGCCGGGGTACGTCGCCTCGGAGGCGTACGGCGTGAACAACTCCCGCGTCGTATTCGGCTTGCTCTACGACAAGAAGGAGCGAGCGGTTCCGTTCCGGTGGGCGAACGGCCGCATGACCGTGCTCAGGGGGCCGAACGGGCAACTCGTGTACACCGACAACCCGGGCTCGGGAGGCAGGAACGCGATCAACAGCAGAGGGGAGATGGCGTGGACGGTGATCGTTCACGGCAATCGTCGCGCGATCCGCTGGACGCCCGACGGCAAGGCGGCCTTCCTGCCGGGGTTGCCGGGACACACCTGGACGGACGCGTTCGGCATCAACGACGACGGCCTCGCGTCCGGCTGGTCGCGAAAGCTGCCCAACGCCGATGGGGAGGAGAACCCTGTGCTCTGGGACGCCTCGGGCAAGGTCATCCCCCTGAAGACCGCCCCGGGCCGCGCCGACGGTATCGCCGAAGCGACGAATCGATCTGGGCTGACCGTCGGCTACCTCGGGAACGCCGGCACCGACGGGATGCCTGGAGTTCCCAATACCGACCCCGAGCGAGACAATGCAGTCGTCTGGCAGTCACGCACGGCAAAGCCGCGCCTGCTGGGCCGCCCTGCGCCCGTCCATTTCATCGCCGAGCTCGTGGACGTCAACGACCATGGCCAGGCCGCTGGCATGTCCGGCACCGTCACGAACAAGGGCTTCGGTCTGGCCGAGCCGCGGATCTGGCGGACGGGCTGGACGGCCTTGAAGCCGATCCGAATCCCTTCGGTGTCCCAGAAGAGCAATCCGGTCGTGGTCACGGCCCTGAACGACATCAACAACCGAGGCGACATCGTCGGCACGGTCTACGGCCTCGCCCGTCAGGACTACGGGTCGCTGCGTCGCATCGACCCAGTCCTCTGGACCTGCCAGTTCGGCGGATGACCTCGACACCAGCATGACTCGCACGAGGGCGCCGCCGGCGCCCTCGTCGCTGCGCTACTCGACACATACCGGGCCTGGACAGGTCCACGCGCTCGACGGCGGTGAGGGCGATGACCAGCCCAACCCCGCCGCTCTTCGGAAGTACTGGAACGAGTACCTCATCTTGCGCAAGAGACGTTGCTCCACGAGGCGCCGCCGGAGATCCGCGATGCGGTCGCGGTGAAGGTGAGCGGCATCCGAACCCTCATGACGCCGCTGATGGAGAAGTACGACTTCGATGGGGAGCGGATGGCGCGTGAGGGCACTCCGACCGAGCAGGCGCTCTTCGAAGAGCCGCCCCCTGCCATACAGAAGGCCCAGGAGGCCCAGCATGCGTACGAGGCCAGAACCTGCGGGACGGAGCCATCGCCACCCGCGGCAAACGTCGTCTTCGAAGCAGACGCATCGTCGAAGCCCTTCTGCACGGCACTGGGCACGTTCAACGGCGAGCTCGAGAAGGTCGCCTCCTCGAAGTTCGACCCGGACGTGATGCGGACGCTCGTCACCGGCGACCGCTTCTCGGAGGCTCTCGACGGGCTGGATCGCACAGCTCCCGCCGAGATCGCCGCAGACGTCAAGGCCGACACCGAGTGGTTCCGCACCCGCTGGAGCGACGTCATCGCCGAGTACGACTATGACATCCGCGGCATCTATCTCCACGGAACCCCCGAGGATCTCGCCGTGTTCAACCGGACTCATCCTGATGTCCTCGAACACACCTCCCGCAACACGGCCTACGAGGAGCAGGTCTGTACCGTCTAGCACGGACGCTCAGCGACATTCGTGGACGCCGCCGCGGCGCTACAGGGGCATCGCGTTCCGAGCCACGTAGGTCGTCGCCCCGACTGAGACGGCACCGGTCTCGACCGGTGCCGTCTCGCTCAGTTGCGCTTCGAGTGCCACGGCTCAGTCGGTCTCGCCTCGCAGCGGGCAGGGGCTCAGAGATGGATGCCGTACTCACGGCGCTCCCATTCGGTGACCCGGGCGAGCTCTGCGCGCCAGCGCTCGAGCTCGTAGCGCTTGACCAGCGTGAAGGTCGAGCAGATGTCCTCGCCGAGCGCTTCCCAGATGACCTCGTCGGCAGCGAGCTCGTCGAGCGCTGCCCCGAGGGAGTCCGGCAGACGTCGTCCGAGCGCCTCCGCGCCGAGCTCGTAGGGGTTGCCGTACACGGGCTCGGGAGGCCGCAAGCCGCGGGCGATGCCGTCGGTTCCGGCGGCGAGCAGCGCGGCGACCGCGAGGTGAACGTTGGCGGTCCCGTCGCCCGAGCGGATCTCCATCCTGGCAGCGGGCCCGGATTCCGCCGGGACGCGGATGGCGGCGAGCTTGTTGTCGTAGCCCCAGTTCGCGTGTGTCGGCGCCAGGCTGTCCGGGATGAAGCGTCGGTAGGCGTTGACGGTCGGGTTGAGCACGGCCGTCAGGGCGGGAAGGTGCGCAAGGACGCCCGCCGCGAACTGCAGTCCGGCCTCGCTCAGGCCGTCCTCGCCGGTGAATGCGTTGCCGCCGTCGGCACCGGTGCAGGAGAGATGGACGTGCAGCCCGCAGCCCTCGTCGTCGCGCAGTTGCCCCATGAACGTGGCGAGCAGCCCGTGCGCCGCGGCGACGTCCTTCACGACCGTCTTGAAGCGGAAGGCCCGGTCGGCCGCCTCGAGGGCCTCGACGTGCAGGAGGTTGATCTCGTACTGGCCGCGGCCGTATTCCTGCGTCGCGATCGTTGGCTCCAGGCCTAGGCCGCGGACCACTTCGAAGATGGCCCGCACCACCCCTTGCGGATCGCTGCGCGGTCCGGTCGTGTAGACGGCGGAGTCCCGCTCCGAGTACGGACGCCAGCTCTCCGGCTCGACCAGGTAGAACTCGAGCTCGGCGGCCACGACCGGCGTCAGTCCATGCTCGGCGAGCGCGTCGATCGTGCGCCGCACCGCGTTGCGCGGGTCGAGGGGGAACGGCGAGCCGTCATGCAGCCTGCCGTCGGAGAGGCACCAGGCGACGGCCGGGTCGTCCGGCAGGCGAACGAGCGTCGACATGTCCGGAACGGCCCAGAAGTCGCGGAAGCCGTGCTCGAAGCCGGCGACGACGTTGTGGCGCAGGTCGACCGTCATGATCGCCTCGGTCTGGGCGATCCCGTGCAAGCGCACACCGTCGAAAGCGGCGACGGCGACGTCCTTGCCTCGGCAGATCCCGTGGAGGTCGGCGAAGGAGACGCGGATCAACTCGATACCCGCCGACGCGAGTGCCTCGGCGTCGGCGTCCAGGGGTAGCGGCTCAGGCACGGGTCACCTCCGGGATCGCGGCGCTGCGCGTCTCGAGCGACAGCGCACGCCTGTAGGCCTCTTCGACGTCCTCTCTCGCCCACGGCCCGGGCTCGACCGGAATCCACGCCGCGAGCGCGGTGTCCGCGAGCCCGGCGACGTCCGCCGGTCCGACACCGAGGTCGCGGAGGACGGGGCAGCCGACGCGGGCGAGCAGCGACCGCACAGCCGACACGGCACGGGAGCCGTCGCCGGTTCCGTCTGCCGGCGCGCCGAGAGCATCGGCGATCCGCTCCATCCGCTCCGGGACGTAGAGACGGTCGTGCTCCATGCTCTCCGCGAGCATGATGCCGACGCTGAGCCCGTGTGCGATCCTGCGCCGCGCTCCGAGCGCATGTCCGAGCGAGTGGTCGGTGCCGGCTTCCGAGAGGTTCATCGCGAAGCCGGCGAGCAGGCTGGCGCAGGCGATGCGGTTGCGGGCGCCGGCGTCGGCGCCGTCGGCCGCCACCGCCGGGAGCGCGTCCCGCACGAGCGCGAGCGCCTCGAGAGCGATTCCGTCGCCGACGGGGGTGTTCGTGCGCGCCACGATGGCGCCGACCGCCTGGGCGAGGACATCGAGCCCGCCGTAAAGGGTCGCCTGCGGCGGCAGCGTGTGCGTGAGGACGGGATCGACGAGACAGTCCTGGGCCCGGTTGTGCGTGCTCGCGGCGCCGACCTTCACCCCGGCGGTGCCGTCGATCATGACGATGCCACCGGTGACCTCCGAGCCGGTGCCGGCGGTCGTGGGGACGGTCACGAGCGGGACCTTCGGGGGAGGCACCGGAGCCGCCTCGCCGGGCCACGCGAAGCGGCGGATCGACGCACCGGCGGTCGCGACGAGCCGCGCGCCCTTTGCCGTGTCGAGTGTCGAGCCGCCGCCGATCGCCACGAGCGCGTCGTGGTCGTCGACCAGGTGCCCTGCGGCGTCGACGCTCTCGATGGTCGGCTCGCCGGGCTCGACCGCCCGGACGGTGGCGGCGGCCGGCAGCACGGCGGCGACCTGCGGCGAGCCCACGAGTGCGGGATCGATCAGCACGAGCGGCCGTCGCGCTCCGAGTCGCTCGACGACGGCGGGAAGCTCGGCGGCGACACCGTCCCCGAAGCGCACCCGGATCGGAAGGTGATTCGAGAACGGCGGCAGCGGCTCGAGCGTCACCGGCTGAACGTAACGGATCGACACCCGTGGGGTGATGCCGATCAGCGGTCGGCTCTGCTCGACCTCGCGGCGGGCGCGTCGCAGTCGCTCTGGTGGACGAGCGGCATCGACGGACGCGGCTCGCGCGCCGGCGCCGACCGGCGCTACCTGGCCCGGTCGCGGAGGAACGCGCGGTTCCGGTCGGCCGTATCGCCCCAGAAGTCCCAATCCGGATAGCGCGACTCGATGCTCTTCGGTTCGGCGAGAAATGCCCTCAGATGCTCCCGCAGCGCCTGCACGTCCCGGACGGTGGCAACCCGCCCGTGCCCGGGAACGAACCGGTCGACGTCGAGCCGCTCGAGCTCGTCGAGGATCTCGATCCAGCGCTCCGGATCGCCGGCGCCTATCCAGGGGTGCATCTCGACGCAGAGCAGGTCGCCCACGACCGCCACGCGCCGGTCGGCCACCACGAGGAAGGCGTCGCTCTCGGTATGGCCGCCCCCGAGCGTGACGAGCTCGCAGCCCGCGCAGAGCTCGAGGCGGTCATCGAACGTCCGGGTCGGCGGCCGCAGCTCGACTTCCGCGATGGTGGCAGCCATCTGGCGGAGGCCGCCCAGGCGAGCCGCGAACGACTTGTCGAGCCCGTCCCCGCCTGCGGGGGCTCCGGGCACCGACGCGAGGACGCTGTCCCAGTCGAGCGCCTTCTGCTCGGCGAGCTGCTCGGCGGCACGTGTCTCGATCAGCTCCTTCGTGCGCCCGGTCGCCACGATCTCGGCGCCGGCGAACGCCTGGTTGCCCCTGATGTGGTCGCCATGCCAGTGGCTGTTCACGACCAACCGCACCGGCCCGACCCGCTCGGCAGCCAGGCGCAGCTCCTCACCCGCCTGGGGGGTCATCCCCGTGTCGAAGACGAGCGTGCCTCCGTCGAGCCGCACGATCGCCGCGTTGCCCCTGCCGCCGCCGTCCGGCGTCGCGATCGCCGCCAGCACGCCGTCCGCGACCTCCTCGAGCCTGTAGTGGCTCACGCGACGCCCGCTCGCCGACGATGCTTCCAACCCGGGCAGCCGCGCACGCTCGCGTGCGACGGTACCGCGCCGCCGCCCCGGCGTCGCCTACGGCCGCGGTAGCCGGGCTCTTGCCCGAGTCGTCTTGCTGACGTATAGTTACGACATATGTACGACATGAATGGAGTCACGGATGAGCGCTGTTCTCGACAGCATCGCTGATCTCTCCCGGCCGGCAGCAGCGGCCCTCGAGATCCAGCGCCTGAACGACCGGCTCGCGGGTGAGCCGACGATCCCACCCGGGATCGCGAGCGCCGTGCGGGAGCTCGCCGCCGGCGTCGACGAGACCAACCTCGGGCGCTGGGAGGCGGTCGACCCCCACCACGCGGTGATCGTTCTCCGCTCCGCCGTGAGCGCGCAGCGGGCGCTCGAGGATCCCGACTCGCCGGCCGCCCGCGACCGGCTGCGCATCGCTCTCGAGAGCATCCGCCAATCGCTCGCGGCGATCGCCGAGCGCGAGCCGGTGGGCGACGAGCGCGACCCCAAGGAGATCGTGCAGTGGCTCGCCGAGCGCACCGAGGTCTCCCAGTCCACCCTTGCCGGGCTGATCGGCGTCAGTGCCCGCCAGCTGCAGCGCTGGCTCTCGGCGAGCGAGGCCGCCCGCCCGGAGGGCGAAGACGCACGCAGGGTGCGGGTGATCGCGCGCGTGGTGAGTCAGCTCCGTTTCGTGCTGTCCCCGGCCGGCACGGTCGACTGGTTCGACTGGCCACGCACCGATCTCGGCGGGCGCCCGCCGCGCGACCTGCTCGGTGACCCCGCCGGGGAGCCGGCGCTGGCGACGATCGCGGCCGCGATGCGCAGCCAGCTCGCGGGCTGACGGCGTAACGTGATCTGTTACCGCTTCGCCGCCTACGCGACGCCGCTGCGAACGGTGCCCGCCCGTCAGCCCGCGCGCTTCAACAGCGGTGACGAGGACGATCCGACCCAGTATCTCTCGCTGCACCCGCTCGGGCCGCTCGCCGAGCTGATGCGGAACGCCGAGCTCCGCACGCCGGAGCAGGTGCGTGCGGTGCAGACCCGTACGTGGGCGCTCGACGTCCCGCTCGCCGACCTGCCCGAGATCGATTTCGGAACAGCCGACCGGTTCGGCATCGCGGCCGATGACCTGGTCGCCGACGACCGCAGTGCGTGTCGCCGGCTCGCAGCCCGGTTGCGCGGCCGGGCTCCGGGCGTGATCGTGCCGAGCGCGGCCCTGCCGGGCACGCGCAACGTCGTCCTGTTCGGCCCGCGTGTGGCCGCGCCGTACCTGACCGAGCCGGTGAGCGCGCTCGACATCCCTGCCGGGATCACCGCCGAGCACGGCCGTCCGCTCGCCTCCCTGCTCGACGTCGTCCGCTTCGTCGGCGAGCCGCATCCGGCGCTCGACGCGTGGTCGCAGGGAACGAGCTTCGACTTCGTCGAGCCGGACTGGGCGCTCGCCGGCGTGCGGCCGACCTAGGGTCCCGTGCTGACCCATGCGGGGTACCTCGCCGCTGGGGCGGCAGGCCGGCAGCGTCTAGGAAATGGGACGGCCGCGAGGAATCCCGAAACGACGTCACAAGTGTGTGGCGTCCTCATCAGGAGGTAGGGATGAACTCCAAGAGCATGGCAGGGTGGATCGGCTTCGCGGGCATCGTGATGCTGATCCTCGGCGGCATCGACTTCTTCCAGGGCCTGATCGCCCTGTTCGACGACAAGTACTACGTCGTCACTTCGTCCGGCTTCCTCGTCGTCGACCTGACCACCTGGGGCTGGATCATGCTGATCTGGGGCGTGTTGCTCGTGCTCGCAGGCCTCGGACTGATCGCCGGGCAGGGCTGGGCACGCTGGTTCACGATCGTAGTCGTGTCGCTGAACTTCTTCGCCCAGCTCGGCTTCCTCGGCAACAGCAACTACCCGCTCTGGGCACTGACCGCCCTTGCGTTGAACGTGGTCGTGCTCTACGCGCTGACGGCGCGCTGGAACGAGAGCCAGGCCGACATCGCAACAGCCCGATAGTCGGATCTCCGTCGAGGCCGTCACGCAGTTCGCGCTGCGTGACGGCCTCACTGGCACCTGCGGCTCGTGTCCTCGTCAATTGCCGTGCCGCGGGGTCCAGAGGACGGCACCGCCCGGTTGACTCGGATTCGTGATTCTGCGCACTGTCTGCTCTCACATAGAGAGAGGGCAGAAATGAGTTCGATCAGAGAGACGGCGGAGCAGTTCTTCGTTGCCTGCGAAACAGGCGAGGGGTGGGACGGGTGCCAGTCCTTCTGCCACGAAGGCGCGACGTTCTCGTCGCAGGTTGGAGTACTGGAAGGCGTCGACACGGTGGAGGGCTACACCGATTGGATGAAGGGGCTCTTCACGCCGGTGCCGGACGCCAGCTACGAGATTCGCTCGTTCGCGGTCGACGATGAGCGGCAGAACGTGGCCGCCTACGGCGTATTCCGGGGAACGCACACCGGAGAAGGTGGGCCGGTGCCACCGACGGGGAAGAAGGTGGAGGCCGACTATGTCTACGTGATGGATTTCGACGGCGATCGGATCCGTCACATGACGAAGATCTGGAACGATGGGATCAGTCTGAAGCAGCTGGGCTGGGCCTAACCGCCCCCGCCGTCACGCTCGCCCTGGTGCGGCTGGCACCCGTATTTTCGTAGCGCCGCGGCTCGCGGACCGCTCTCGCCTTGCTTGTCGAGCGTTCGGCTGAGGAGCCCCACGAGGACGCCGTTGAAACGTTCTGACTGGATGAATCGGGTGCGGTCTTCCGCGAGCGGCTCGAGCTCGAATGTGTGCTCTCCGTCGAGGCGGCCGGGCATGAGGAAGCGCCCGATCCAGCGAAGCCTTCTGGCCGGCTCGACTTCAGACTGCTGTCGCAACTGCCGATAACAATCGGATGGAGGCAGTGCTCCTGCTCGTCATCGTGGGGACCACGATCTGGGTCGGGGTCGACGCGAGCCATCGCGACTGGAGCGGGCACGGGTTCGCTAACGCAACATGGAAGTGGGTTGTCGGTTCGCTGCTGTTGTGGATCGTCGCGTTCCCGGTGTATCTCGCCCAGCGCGGCCGTGTTCCGGTGAAGCGATAGCGATGAGCACGTTGCGCCCCCCATCTGTGGTGCAACCCACGGCGAGTGCGCCTGTGGCGAGCCAGACCAATGAGCAGATGGTGATGGAGCTGCAGCGCCTTCGCGAGGCTGAGGAAGCGCGGCAGGCGTCAAGCGAGCAGACAAAGAAGCGCATCGTGGTCGGGTTGCTGCTCGCAGTTCTCGCGCTGGTGGGACTCTGGAGCACGGGACGGATGGACCCGTGGCTTTCGGGCATCGGTCTCAACAAGAACACGTGCTACAAGAACGGCTTTGGTGCGACCTTCTGTGGGGATGACGCGACGGCGTACCAGCGGCAGCTGGATCAGATTGGCTTGGGATCAGCGGAATCGTCGACCAGCCATGAGGCAAACGCCGCGCAGGCAAACGTCAGGAGCGCTATCCCGGCAATCGAGGCGTACTACGCCGATCACGGCAGTTACGCGGGGATCTCCACGGCAGCAGTGCAAGCGATCGACTACGGGATCACCAACCTCGTTGTCGGAGCGAGCACACCAGAGACCTACTGCGCGCAGAGCACGGTCGGAACAGAGACCTACAGCGTGCGTGGTCCCGGCGGAGACATCCTTCCAGGCAGCTGCTAACTGCTGCCACCGGCTCTCGCTCAGTTCTTCCTGGGTTCTTCCCGCACGCTCCCTCAGCGCACCCCACCCAACGACCAGCGCTCCCAAACGCCCTGCTTCAAAGCCCTCTCCCGGACTCGAACCGATGACCCCTCCTTACCATGCACGACACGAAAGGAGCCTGAATAGGGTTCCTTTTCGTCGTTTCCAAGCTGTTCCACAAGCATCCGGGCTGTCTGACGGAGAGTCTGTTTCCAAGCTGTTTCCGGGGGATTCCGGTGGATTCGGGCACTCGAAACGTGCTTGTGCCCAAACGAGTGGTCGACGGCGGAGGCTACTGGACGCACGGTGCTGAGAACTACCGCTGGCGGTACTTTTCCGAAGCAGGTTCCGGGGCCGTACCGATGTTCGACGGGCTCGATCGCGCAACCATGGCGTTACACGACTTGGGGAGTCGCGATGTCTGCTGTTTCGAGCGCCCCCGTCAGGGCAGCCGACGAGGCTGCTCCGTTAGTACGGGCGGCGATCGTCGAAGCCCGGTCGATTCACAAGACCTACGACACGGGCACCGTTCGGGTCGAGGCGCTCCGCGGTGTCGATCTCGTCCTCGAGCAGGGTGAGATGGTCGCGATCATGGGCCCGAGCGGTTGCGGGAAGACGACGCTGCTCAACTGCCTCTCCGGGCTCGATTCGTTGGATGGCGGCGAGGTCGTGATCGAGGGCACGCCGCTCTCCGAGATGTCCGATCGTGAGCGGACCGACTACCGGGCGCGGCGGATGGGCTTCGTCTTCCAGTTCTACAACCTGATGCCCGTCCTGACGGCGGTCGAGAACGTCGAGTTGCCGCTCCTGCTGGCGCGGGTCGGCGGTGACGATGCACGGGGGCGGGCTCTCGACGCGCTGGCGCTCGTCGGGCTTCGCGAGCGTGCGGGTCACGTTCCGGACGCGCTTTCGGGTGGCGAGCGCCAGCGGGTCACGATCGCGCGTTCGCTCGTCAACGATCCTGCCATCGTGTGGGCCGACGAGCCGACGGGCGACCTCGACTCCGAGAACGCGGGGGAGATCGTCGAGCTGATGCGTCGGCTCAATCTCGAGCGCGGCCTGACGTTCCTGATCGTCACGCACGACATCGCCGTCGGCCGCATGACCGATCGGATCGTGCGCATGGTCGACGGGATGATCCGCGGTGAAGAACTCCTGGGAGCGAGGTAGCCATGGTCGTCCGTGCAACGGAAGCGGAGATCGACGTCGTCCGCACGAACCCCGCCGACGCGATTGCCGTGTTCAGGGAGGCGGTGATCCCGGCTCTCCACGAGGAGGAGGGGTACGAGGGGTGCTACGTGCTCCTCTCCGAAGAGGGGAAGATGCTCGTTCTCTCGTTCTGGACGAGCAACGAGGCCGCAAGGGCATCGCGGCTTGAGTGGCTTCTACCAGGCCCAGATCGAGAAGTTCGCCGATCTCGTCGTCTTCCGCCAGGCGCCGGGACGTGAGGCGTACGACGTGGTCATCGCCGAGACACCGCAGGAGGCGATCGTCTAGGAGGGACGATGCGGGAGGTCTTCGGGATCCCGGTCGACACGCTGCTCGTGATCCTGGCGGTCGCGGTCGCCGTTGCTCTCGGCGTCGTCGCTGTCCTGGCCGTCCGCAATCGCATCCTCCTCAAGCTCGCCGTCCGCAACGTCGGCCGCCGGCGTGGGCGGAGCGCCCTCATCGTCGTCGGGCTCATGCTCGGCACGACGATCATCGCAGCGGCGCTCACGACGGGCGACACGATGAACAACACGATCCGCGGGACCGCGGTCGATGCTCTCGGTGCAACGGACGAGACGATCGCGGCCCGGGGAGCAGTCGACGACATCCCCGGTGCCCTCGGCGCTGCCACCGGCACCGGCTGGCTCGCGGAGGGCACGGTCGACCGGGTCGAGTCGGCGCTGTCCGGATCCGGGCTCGTGGACGGCGTCACCGGCGCGATCGTGGAGCAGGTCGCCGTTCAGGCCCCGGTGCAGCGGCAGAGCGAGCCGAGCGTCACGCTCTTCGCGGCCGATCCGGCACGAATGAGCGGGCTTCTCCCCGATCGTCGGCACGGGAGGCGCGAAGCTCGCGCTCGCCGACCTGCGCCCCGGCGAGGCGTACCTGAACCGGAAGGCCGCGGAGGAGCTTCGCGTCGCGGCGGGCGATCGTGTGCTCGTCTTCGCGGGTGGGACGACGCCAGGCGGCCCGCGTGCGCGACGTCGTGCGCTTCGACGGCGCCGGCACCGCGGACGCCGCGATGCTCATGCCCCTCGAGGCAGCGCAGCGGCTCTTCGCCCACCCGCGCCAGATCCGTGCCGTGCTCATCTCGAACCGCGGTGGCGCCGACCGCCGGTGCCGCGCTCTCGGACGACGTCGCGACGCGACTCGGCCCGGTTGCCGACGAGCTCGGGCTCGAGGTGCAGACCCTCAAGCAGGACGCGCTCGAGGACGCCGACGCAGCAGGGACCGCGTTCATGGCGTTCTTCACGACGTTCGGGACGTTCTCGATCGCGGCCGGGATCCTGCTGATCTTCCTGATCTTCGTGATGCTCGCCGCCGAGCGCCGCGGCGAGCTCGGCATTGCCCGGGCGATCGGCACGCGTCGCGGCCACCTCGTCGAGATGTTCACGTTCGAGGGAGCGGCCTACGACCTCGCGGCAGCGGCGGTCGGAGCGCTTCTCGGCGCGCTCGTCGCATTCGGGATGGTGATCGTGATGGCGAAGGCATTCGGCGCTGCCGACGCGGACGAAGGGCTCCAGATCGAGTACGCGGTGTCGGCGCGTAGCCTGGTGATCGCGTTTGCGATCGGGATTCTGCTCACGCTCGTCGTCGTTGCCTTCTCCGCGTGGCGCGTCAGCGTGATGACCATCTCGACTGCGATTCGCAACCTGCCCGAGCCTCCCGTCACGAGGCGGCGCCGGAGGCTCGTGCTCGCACTGGTCGGCCTCGTGATCGGCCTTGTGCTGGCGTTTCTCGGCCTGCGCGGGCGACAGCGCGACGCCGTTGCTGCTCGGTGTCTCTCTCGCCCTGATGAGCCTCGTTCCGCTGCTCCGCCTCGCGGGCGTCCCGGAGCGGATCGCATTCACGTCGTGCGGCGTCGCCGTCGTCGTCTTCCTGCTGCTGCCGTGGCGGTTCCTGGATGCCGTCTTCGGCACGCTCGCGATGAACTTCTCGACGTGGATCGTCTCCGGCCTGATGATCGTGGTCGGCACCGTGTGGGTGATCGTCTTCAACGCCGATCTCCTGCTCGGCGCGTTCATGCGGGTCTTCGGCCGCATTCGGTGGCTCGCGCCCGTGCTGCGCATGTCCATGGCATATCCGCTGCGCGCGCGCTTCCGGACCGGCACCACGCTCGCGATGTTCACGCTCGTGGTCTTCACGCTCGTCACCGGATCCGTCTCCAACGGTTCGTTCGTCAAGTCGATCGACGTCGACGACGTCGGTGGCGGCTTCCAGGTGCGCGCGGGCACGGTCGGTGCGGCGCCGGTGGACGACATGGCGGCGGCGCTGAAGACCGCGCCCGGGATCCGGCCCGGGGACATCCCGTACGTGGGCAGCCAGTCCGTTCTCGCCGTCGAGGCGAAGCAGCTCGGCACGGGTCGTGACGCCGAGAGCTACCTCGTCCGTGGCCTCGACCCCTCGTTCCTCGACCACACGACCTTCGGGCTCGGCGCAGTCGCGCGCGGCTACGGCTCCGCGCGAGAGGTCTGGGAGGCGGTTCGCGACCGGCCGGGACTTGCCGTCGTGGACAGCTTCATCGTGCCGCGGCGCGACAACTTCAGCTTCGGCGTCGGTTTCGACTTCGCGCTGACGGGGTTCTACTTCGAAGACGGGCGCTTCGACCCGATTCCCGATCGAGGTGCTCGACAAGCAGACAGGAAGGACGAAGCGCCTCACCGTGATCGGGATCCTCAGGGACACGGCGCCGTTCGAGATGGTCGGGATCTCGACGTCGGAAGAGACGCTCGCGTCGGCGTTCCCGGGGCGCATGCGCCCGACGATCCACTACTTCGGGCTCGCGCCCGGTGTCGACGCGAAGGAGACGGCCGCGAAGCTCGAGTCAGCGTTCCTCGAGAACGGTCTTGAGGCGCAGTCGATCCAGGAGGTCGTCGACGACTCGGTCGCCGCCAGCCTGACCTTCAACCGGCTGATCCAGGGCTTCATGGGGCTGGGGCTCATCGTGGGTGTCGCCGCTCTCGGTGTCATCAGCGCGCGCGCCGTCGTCGAGCGCCGGCAGCAGATCGGCGTCATGCGCGCGATCGGCTTCCGCCGCGAGATGGTGCAGGCGGCATTCCTGCTCGAGTCGTCCTTCGTCGCCCTCACCGCGATCGTCGTCGGTACGGCACTCGGGCTCTTGCTCGCGTGGAACATCATCGACGACCAGCGCCAGCAGCCGAGCTGGGAGAATCTGACGCTCCACGTTCCGTGGCTGAACCTGGCCGTCATCTTCCTCATCGTCTACGTCGTCGCGTTGGCGGCGACCCTGCTGCCGGCGCTCCGGGCATCGCGAATTCGCCCTGCCGAGGCACTCCGCTACCAGTAGGCCGACCGGCGGCGACGCACTCGGGGGAGGCTCGCCGCCGCCCGATATGCCATATGACGCTGACCACACAGCCGACCGCGAGAGCCTCAAGAGACGGGATGGACGAGGCGCTCGCAGCGAGCTGAGGTCGCTGGGCGCAACCCCGCATAGAGACGAGGGTGCACTGAAGCCCTCTCCCGGACTCGAACCGAGGACCCCCTCCTTACCATGGAGGATTTGCGCAATGGCGGCGGGTTGAAGGAAGCACGCTTTCCGGCCTCATATTTCCTGCAGCTGCCTCGTTTTCGCCTTATCGCGGAGAGCCTCGAGACGCCCCGAGCCGCCCTGAGATTTCTTCAACCTGTCCCCAAGACCTGTCCCCACCGCTTCGTGTCCACCGGCTGCGGCGTGCTCGAAGATTGGCCCGTCGTCGTCGCGGTGTCGACTACCCACAGCGCGACAGCCGACTGCCGTCCGCGCACTTCGACCTCCCCGACGGGACGGAGGTCGGCTGGTGGACGGAGGAGTGCCGCACGGGTCGCTTCCGACAGAAGGATCGGGCCGCCGAGCGTCTTCGTCAGGCCCTCGATGCGCGAGGCGGTGTTGACGGTGTCTCCGTGCACGGTGTACTCGAGTCGCCGGAGCGAGCCGACGTTCCCGGACATGAACGGTCCGCTGTTCAAGCCCACGCCCATGGATACGTCCTCGCCGAGCCCGTTCGAGCGCAGCCACTCGTTGAAGCGCGGGAGACGCACCTCGACCATGTCGCGAGCAGTGGCGAGAGCGCGATCGGCATGGTCCTCGACCTCGATCGGCGCACCGAACGCCGCGAGAAAGCCGTCGCCCCGGTATGCGACGAGCGTTCCACCGTGCTCGAGGATCGCGTCGCTCGTCTGGTCGAAGTAGCGGTTGAGCGCATCGATCACGAGCTCGGGCGGCCGGTTCTCTGAGAATGCGGTGAAGCCCCGGAGGTCGGTGAACATCACGGTCCCCACCGTGCGGACCCCGCCGAGGCGGAGGTCGTCGTCCGTACGCTCCAGCACGTCGTCGACGACGTGCTCGGGGAGGAACCGGCAGAAGACGTCGTGAACCCGTGCCCGCTCGAGATCGCGGACGCGCTTCTTGGCGAGACCGGCGTTCATCCTCGCGCGGAGGATGACGGGGTTGAACGGCTTGGGAAGGTAGTCGTCGGCGCCGATCTCGATGCACCGAACGACGCTCTCCGTCTCGTCGACGGCGGAGATCATGATCACCGGCACGTGATTCGCACCGGGTGTGGCCTTGAGGCGCTCGAGGACCGAGATCCCGTCGAGCCCGGGCATGACGATGTCGAGGAGCACGATGTCGACGGCCTCCTCGGCGAACAGCTCGAGCGCCTCCACTCCGTTTGCCGCGGCGCGCACCGCATACCCGTCCTGCTCGAGGAGGCGTCGAAGCAGCTTCCGGCTGACACCGTCGTCGTCGGCGATGAGGACCGTAGGCGCCACCTTCCGTCGATCGTGACGGGGCGCAGCGACGGGGTCAACCTTTTGCGCATCGCTTGGAAAGGCAAACGGGAGGCGTTAGGCTCGCTCCGGCGGTGCGGACATGACGGAGCTCCGAAGCGCGCTGGACCTCGCCGTACTCGGCGAGTTGCGCGAAAGCGTGGGCGACGATCCGGAGTTCCTCGCGGAGCTCGTCGACGAGTTCCTCCAGGACGCCCCGGCCCAGCTCGAGTCGCTGCGCGAGGCCGCAACGTCCGGTGACGCAGCGCGTGCAATGCGGGCGGCGCACACGCTGAAGGGCAACAGCCGGACGTTCGGCGCCGGACAGCTCGCATCGCTCTGCCAGGAGGCGGAGGCGGCAGCCGGACTGGGCGATCTCGATGCGGTGCTTTCTCGCGTGGACGCAATCGACCATGAGTGGGGTCGCGTGCGAACGGAGCTCGTCGCACTCGGCGACGGTCGAGCCTGATGCCGTCGGCAACGCGCATGACGCGCCGATGACGGCCGACGCAGCACCCTCCCCGGAGCTCGTCGAGGCGCGTCGGCGGCTGGCCGAGCTCGAGTCCCTTGTCGAGAACACCCCGGTGGCCGTGGTCGTCATGGACTCCGACGAGCGGGTCACCGACTGGAATCCGGCGGCGGCCGAGCTGTTCGGCTACTCCGCCGAGGAGGCGCTCGGCCGGCCGATCGACGACCTCGTGCTCGGCGATGTGGGTCGTGACGAGGGGCGCGAGGTCACGCGCCAGGCCATGGCCACCGGTCGGGCGCAGCGGATCACCCGACGTACGCGGAAGGACGGCACCGCGGTGGACGTCGAGCTGATGCTCGCCCCCCTCATGGTCGACGGCGAGCATGCCGGCTTCCTCGGCATCTACCACGACATCAGCGAGGCCCAGCGCGCACGCGAGCATGCCGAGACGCTCCTGACCGTGACGCAGGTGCTGGGGAAGACGTTGAGCCTGGAGCAGACGATCGAGGCGATCCTCGACGAGCTGCAACGCGTCGTCCCCTACGACACCTGTTCCGTGCAGGTGGTTCAGGGAAACCGGCGGGTGATCGTCGGCGGACGCGGGTTCGAGGACCTGAAAGCCGTGCTCGGGCAGGGCTACGACCTGGACGACGAGAGCGACCCCGGTAGCCAGGTCGTCTGCTCGAAGCGGACACACGTCTTCGCCGACGTGTCGCAACACCCGGCCTTTGCGAGTCAGCTGGCCGGCGGCGGACGCATTCGCGGCTGGATCTGCGCGCCGATGATCGTCGGCGACCGCGTCGTCGGGGTCCTCTGCGTCGACAAGTTCGAGGCCGGCTTCTACGACGAGGAGCTCGCAGACGTCGCGACCGGATTCGCGGCCCAGGCGGCGATGGCGATCGAAAGGGCGCGCTTGCTCGAGACGGAGCGCGCCGCTCGGGAACAGGCCGAGACGCTTCGTGCCGCAGCCCTCTCGCTAGGGAGCATGCTGGGTACGTCCCAGGTCTTCGATCTGATTCTGTCCGAGCTGCGCAAGGTGGTGCCCTATACGAGTGCGACGATCCAGGAGCTCGACGGCGACGAGCTCGTGATCGTGAGCGGCCAGGGCTTTCCGGACCTCGACGAGCTGATCGGACAACGCTTTGCGGCGCGGGGGCCCCACGCCCTCTCGGACGTGGTGATGGAGCAGCACGAGGCCGCCATCGTCCCCGACGTCTCCAAGGCCCCGCAATTCGTGGATGCCTTCGGCGATGGGCAGATCAAGGGGTGGATGGGCGTGCCCCTGCTCGTCGGCGACCGCCTGATCGGGATGCTGACGATCGACAGCTTCGAGCCCGACTTCTACACCGCTGAACACGCGAGGGTGGCAGAGGCGTTTGCCGCGTTCGCTGCGACAGCGATCGACAAGGCGCGTTTCGTCACAGAGCTCCAGCGGGCCCGGGAGCACGCGGAGACGCTCTTGACGGTGACACAGGTGGTGGGGAAGACGTTGAGCCTCGAGGACACGATCGAGGTGATCCTCGACGAGCTGCAGCGAGTCGTGCCCTACGACAGCTGTTCCGTGCAAGTGATCGAAGGCAACCGCCTCGTGATTCTGGGCGGACGCGGCTTCGACGACATGGAGGCTGTCCTCGGACAGGGCTTCGACCTTCACGACGCGACCAATCTCAACAGCCACGTTGTGCGGTCGAAGCGGACACAGGTTTTCGCCGATGTCTCCGATAACCCGCATTTCGCGAGTGACTTCGGCGGCAGTGCGCGCATCCGCGGTTGGATCTGTGCGCCGATGATCGTCGGCGACCGCGTTGTCGGCGTCCTCAGCGTCGACAACTTCATGCCCGACGTCTACGACGAAGAGCTTGCAGACGTCGCGACGGCATTCGCCGCCCACGCGGCGATCGCGATCGAGAACGCCCGCTTGCTCGACACCGAGCGCGCCGCTCGGGAACAGGCCGACACACTCCGCGCCGCAGCCCACTCGCTCGGCAGCACGTTGGGCATGCCCGACATCTTCGATCTGATCCTGGCCGAGCTGCGCAAGGTCGTTCCGTACGAGAGCGCCAGCGTCCAGCAGTTCGACGGCAACGGGCTATTGGTCCTCGGCGGCTACGGCTACCCGAATCTCGACGAGCTGGTCGGGGCCCGCTACGAGGTCGGTGGAGGGGATGACCCTGCCCGCGAGCTCGTCGAGCGGCGCGAGACGCTGATCGTGGCGGACGCCTCGACGAGGTTCCCGAACTTCGTCGATCCGTACGGGCCGGGGACGATCAAGGCGTGGATGGCCGTCCCCCTGATGGTCGAAGACCGCCTGATCGGGATGCTGACGCTCGACAGCTTCGAGGCCGATTTCTACACGGCGGAGCACGCCAGGACCGCAGAGGCCTTTGCCGCTTTCGCCGCGACCGCGATCGACAAGGCGCGTTACCTCGCCGAGCTCGAGCGGGCGCGCGAGGAGGCAGAGGCGGCGACCCGGGCGAAGAGCGCATTCCTCGCCACGATGAGTCACGAGATCCGGACGCCGATGAACGCCGTGATCGGGATGACCGGCCTGCTGCTCGGAACCGAGCTGACGCCGGAGCAGCAGGAGCTCGCCGAGGTCGTCCGCTCGAGCGGAGACGCGCTCCTCCGTGTGATCGACGACATCCTCGACTTCTCGAAGATCGAGGCCGGCAGGCTCGAGCTCGAGCGAGAGCCGTTCGATCTTCGCGAGTGCGTCGAGGGAGCGCTCGACATCGTCGCTCCGCGCGCCACGGAGAAAGTCGTCGAGCTCGGGTGTCTCGTCGACGAGAGCGTGCCTGCGGGAATTCTGGGTGACGGCGTTCGGCTCCGACAGGTGCTCCTCAACCTGCTCTCGAATGCGGTGAAGTTCACGGAGAAGGGCGAGGTGATCGCCCATGTCGACGCCGCGCCCGCCGAACCCGGAATGCACCGTGTGCACTTCGCCGTGCGCGACACGGGCATCGGCATCCCGGAGGATCGGATGAACCGGCTGTTCGAATCATTCAGCCAGGTCGACGCCTCGACCTCGCGCCGCTACGGCGGCACCGGGCTCGGCCTCGCCATCTCCAAGCGCATTGTCGAGCTCATGGACGGCACGATGTGGGCGGAGAGCGAAGAGGGCAAAGGGTCGACCTTCCACATCGCTCTGACTGCGCCGGAGGCCAAGGTGCCCGCGAAGATCGACCTCGACGGCGGTCTTCCCAAGCTGGCTGCCAAGCGGATCCTCGTGGTCGACGACAACGCCACCAACCGGGAGATCGTGAGCCGGCAGACCCGGTCGTGGGGGATGGAGCCTGTCGCCGTCGCGCTCCCCTCGGAGGCGCTCGCGCTCATCGCGGACGGCGAGCGGTTCGACGTGGCGGCTCTCGACATGCTGATGCCCGAGATGGACGGGTGCGAGCTCGCCCGCCGGATCCGCCGCCAACCGAACGGGCAGGAACTGCCGCTCGTGCTCCTCACGTCGCTGGCCGGCCTGCCTCAGGCACGCTCGGCCGACGAGTTCAGTGTTCAGCTGACCAAGCCGGTCAGAGCGTCGCAGCTCTACAACGCGTTGGTGAGCGTCTTCACCGACCCGGAGCTCGAGTCTGCGGCCCCCGACACCGCGGTCGGCGACGAGGTGCCCGAGACCTCGTCGCTGCGGATTCTGCTGGCGGAGGACAATCCGGTGAACCAGAAGGTCGCACTCAGGATCCTCGACAAGCTCGGCTACCGCGCCGACGTCGCGTCGAACGGCCTCGAAGCGCTCGAGGCGCTCGAACGGGAGCCCTACGACGTTGTCCTGATGGACGTGCAGATGCCGGAGATGGACGGTCTCGACGCGTCGCGCCGGATCTGCGCGCGCTGGCCGGCCGACTCCCGTCCGCGGATCATCGCCATGACGGCGAACGCCATGATCGAGGACCGCGAGGCCTGCTTCGCAGCCGGGATGGACGACTACCTCGCCAAGCCGGTCCGTCCAGAGGAACTCGCTGAGGCGCTAAGTCGCGCCCAGATGTACGCCCGCGATTAGTGTCCGGCCGCGTGGCGTGCACAGAGCGCGAGCCAGGGGGAGCGCCACACGCCCTCCGGGTCTTCCTCCATATCTGCGATCCAGTCTTCGTGACTGCGCGCGGACTGCTCGGCATGGCGTAGCGCGGCCGCCTGCTCGTCCGGTGTGAGGTCGCGGCGAACGAGCGGAAGCGCGATCGCAGCCTCCTCCCGGGAGATGAGCACGTCGAGCGCCTCGACTCCGAGCGCGCGACGCTGGCCCTCTACGCGGTCCACGACTCGAACGGCGTTCCGGATTCGAGCGCCGTGGCGAAGCACGAGCACCGCGATGACGAGTCGCCGTGCGAGGTCCGTCTCGTCCTCCAGCGCTCTTCGCAGCGAGCCGTCGGAGGCGGCGAGCGACGTACGGGCGGCGAGAGCCCGCGCTGCGTGCGCGGCGGCGTCATGAAACAGCTCGTCGAGGAGGTCCGACGGTACGACGCCGGCGCTGTCTGCCGCATCCAGCGCGTCGAGCGCCGCGAGCACGACCACGCGGTCGCGGTCGCGGAGCGCGGGCTCGATGACCGCCAAGCCGTGCTCCGTCGCCGCATTGGCAGCTGCGCGTACCAGAGGCAGGCGCCTCGACGCTCCGTCGCTGGCGAGCGCGGCTGCAAGGAGAGGGACGGCCGAGCCGCCGAGCCGCCGGATCGCACCGGTCGCGCTGCCCGCGGTGCGCGGTTCCTCCAGCGCCGCGACGACCCGACGGACGATTTCCAGCTCTCCGCTGTCCGCAGACATCACGGAGTCGAGCGCCGCCGCCCTGACCGTCGGATCCGGGTCGTCGAGGAGGCCGATGAGCATGCTTTGGCCGGAGGTGACGATTCGGCGCGGGCCGAGGGCGGACGGCGCGGCGCGACGCTCGGCAGGGTCGGCGGAGCGGGCGAGGTCGGTCGCGAGCGCTGCCGCCTCCGCGGCGGCGCGAGCGTCCCCGCCGGCCGCGAGTTGGACGAGTGCCCGCAAGCGCACCTCGGGATCTGCGTGCTCCGACGCCTGCCGGAGCGCTCCGGCGGAAGCCAGCGACGGGATTCCGGGCAGCAGATCGAGGCCGAGGCGCACGTCACGCGCATCGTCGGACCTGAGCAGCGCTTGCAGCGCGGCGTCGTCCTCGGCGACGTCATATGCGCTCGCGCCGAGCGACCGGCGTCTCATCTCGTCGGCGAGCGCGCGTGTGTAGGACCGGTACATCGCCGCGCCGCTCACCGTCCAGATCACGCTCAGGACGGCACCGAAGACGATCACGGCCCCGATCCCGAGACCGAGCAAGTTCATGAGCAGCAACACCGCGCCCGTGGCGCCGATGGCGACGGGAACGCCGATGCCTTCGACGACTGCCTGCACGGCGAGACGGTCCTGGATCGGAACCACCTGAAACGAGGCGTTGACGGACGTGCGGGTCGTGCCGTCGGTCAGGACGATGTCGGTGAGGCGGGTCACGGCCGCGAGCACGAAGAGGCCGTAGGCGGCGGCACCTGGCCCGGCGACCACCACCGCCATCACCGCGAGCAACGCGGCAACGACGGCGGGGTTCAGGACGAGTCCGAGTCGCAGGCCGAAGCGACGCAGGAGCGGACCGGCGAGCAGGGCGAGAAAGAGGATGTCCGCGAGGTTGAGCACCGCCGTGTACCAGGACAGGAACCGGGTCAGGTCGTCCCCGCTGTAGTGCGCATTCGCACGGTTGAAGAGGAGGTAGTCAACCAGCCACGACCCCATCGCGGACAGCACCTGGTAGACGAGGAGGAGCAGAACGAGGCCCGACGCGAACAGCGTTCGTGCCGAAGGCCGCGCCGTTTCCTGCGAGGTCTCGATCGGACCCGAGCGGACTTCCGGAAACCTCCGCTCCGTCTCGAGCAGGAGGCCGAGAAACGCGAGTTGTGCAACCGTCGTACCGAGCAGCAAGTCCTCGGTCGATCCCAGCAGGGCGAGGAGCGGGATAGCGAGGAGGCCGCCGAGGAGAAACCCGACCGAGAACCCGCCCACGACCCGCGGAAATCGCTCCTTCATCTGCCGCACGTCGAGGAGCCGGCCCGCCTGGCCACCGATGAACACGAATCCCATCTGGAGCGCGATCGGGAACAGCACCAGGAGGCCTGCCGACACCCAGGCTCCGCCGGCCACGAGGATCAGCCACGACGCGGCGTAGAGGACGGCGATGCTGAAGAGGCTCACCGCGGCGACGCGAACAAGTCTCGTCCGACGCGCCGCCCGGGCGATGAACGCGGACGCGGCGGAGCCGAAGACAGCGATGGCGACGTACGTAGCGGGGAGCCACTTCGCTCCGTATGCGTCCAGGAAGATCGCGTTCGCCGGGACGACGACGAGCGCGAGCATCACGCCGAAGGCGAGCGCCTGCGCCGTCAGCAGGGCGATCACGCCGTGCTCGGGCGTGTTGCTCACGACGCCTGGTCGGCGAATTCCGTCGTCGCGCGCAGACGCGATACGAGCTCCGCGATCACGCCGTGGGCGAGCTCGGGCCAGTCGACGAGAAGCTCGTCGAGCACGGCCTGGTCGACCCGCAGGACGAGCGTCGCCTCCAGCGCGGTGACCGACGCGGCGCGCGGAGCGGGCACCAGCACGGCCAGCTCGCCGACCGTCGCGCCCGGACCGAGCTCGACAAGCGCCCGATCTCCGCGATGCACCTTGAGGCGGCCTTCGACGACCGCATAGAGGTGCGCCTCAACGGCGCCTTCCTCCATGAGCACCTCTCCGATCGATAGGCGCTTCTCGACAGCGCCTTCCGCGACCGCGGCGAGCACGCGGCCAGGAATGCCGGCGAACAGCTCGACACGGTGCAAGGCGGCAACCCGCTCGACGACCCCGAGCGATCCCATCGACGCTTGCGCGACGTCAGTCATGGCCGAGAACGTAACCGACCGAGGTTCAGGCGCCAAGGGCCTTGTGTGACACGGGGCGATCGCGGCGTTTTTCGGCGCGAAGGTCCCGTCGTAGACTCGCTCGATGCATAGTCTCGCGGCCCACTCGATGGATCGATATCTCCCCGAGGACGTCAGGACGATCCTCGAGGAGAGGTTCTGGCACACCGTCGAGGAGAAATCGACCGTGGAGGCGTTTTCCCGCGACCGCACGATCCTGACAGCGCCCGACACGCATCCGGCGTTCTTCAGCGATCACGGGGTCGTTCACGCCCGTGACGTCGCCGCCGGCACGCTCGAACTCGCCGACGTCGTCGACGGCCGTCTCCTCCCCGCGCGGCCTGCCGACCGCCGGGAGTTCGTCACGGCTCTCGCGGTCTTGATCGCCTACATCCACGACGTGGGGATGAACGATCCGACGCGCGACGGCCGTCGCGCCCACGCGATCTATGCGGCGCAGATGCCGTTCTCGCGTGCAATGGACGACGTGCTGGCCCGGCTCTGGGAGAGCGGCGGCTCGGTCGTCTCGCGGATCCGCTCGGTCGGTGCTGTCGACCCTTTTCGCATCCCGGACGAGGTCGTCCTTCGGGAGCTCGCCTCGCTCGCGCTCGCTCACAGCAAGTCGATGGTGCCTGCGACGCTCCATGCCGACTTCCCGCGCTTCCGAAGCGTGTTGCAGCAAGCGGTGCTCGTCGAGTTCGAGGAGCACCGGCGCGCCGGAGCCCGCCTGAACCCGGACGACGGCCTGCCGGACGCGCTCGGCGCGAACGGACGCTGGTACGCAGATCCCGCCGCCGACGCGTTCGCCTGGGTGGACTCGCCCCGTCCCGCGCACCGGGCGCTCACGACCGACGCCGTCGACGCAGTGCGGCTGGTTCGCGTGGCGGACGCGCTGCGCCAGCGTGGCTCGGTGCTGCGAACGGCCGCCGGGTACGAGGTCTTCATCGACGTCGAGACGGGCCAGGCGGTCTTCTCGCTCCGCACCTCGGCCGGCGACCAGCTCTTTCTTCTCCGCTTCGACAGCCCCATGAGCGCCGGAGAAGCGAACGTGCGAAAGGCCGTGGTGACGCGCAACGGCGATCTGCGCATGTCGTTTCACCGCGGCAGGTTCGCCTCCGCCGTCGCGGCCACGGTTGCGTGCGAGGCCACGGCTCGGGTCGTCGCCGACATCGGCGCCGACGTGCTCGGGGCGTTCGTGGTTCGGCCTCCGTCGCCCGACCTGGCCCAGCCGGCCTGCGATCCGGGCTCGATGCGAGTCGAGCTCGAACGTCCGACCGACGAGCCGGCGTTCGCAGAGCTCGTCGCCGAAGCCGCTGCTCGCATCGATCCGCTGCTCCGCGGGCGGATCTACGTCGTGGCCGATCTGGAGAACACATTTCCGGCCGAGCGAGCGCGATATCTCGAGGGCATCCCCATAGAGGCCGGGGGCGACGAGGCCGGCGAGATCTTGAACGCGCTCGAGACCCACGGCATGCGGGTCGGCGGGGATCGACCGCGGCAACGCATTCGAGGACGTCCGGCGGGTCGGCGTGGCCGAAGGCGAGCTGCTCGTCGAGGCCGGTTCGCCCCGGCGTTCGTCTACATCGCCGTCGGGTGCAGCCTGCGGATCGAGCAGCTGGGCGGCTACCAGGACATCGAAGTCCCGCCGTGGATCCCGATCGGTGTCACCGGCGTCGTGCGTCGGGCCAAGCGGAACAGCAGGGTGGTCACCACCGAGCCGGGCGATGCACTGATGATTCCCGGCGAGCTCTTCGCCCGCGAATGGTTTCGGCCCTACGAGCCGGGCGAGCTCGCGAACGTCCTCGCCGAAATCGGCGGCTGAAGCGCACTGGGCCGTGTCGGGCGAAGGCGTCCCGTTTGCCCTGGCGGCGCCGAGCCGATCGGGATGTTGCACGGCGTGAGGCGCGAGCTCGGAACGGGATCGCGCGGCGCCGCACGAGTCCGTAGACCGCGTTACGGCTCAACCCCAGGTACCCGGCAAGGGTTCCGCGAAGCCCTCTCCCGGACTCGA
>CAVSUK010000025.1:0-71471 GCA_963731095.1 uncultured Gaiellaceae bacterium | reverse complement strand
CAGCGGGCGGCGGCGCCAGGCGCACCTGGAGCGCGCCGCCCTCGGCCCGCGCCTCGTAGATCGGCAGCGGGTCGAGGGCCGGCGGGTTGAGGACGTCACCGGTGCCGAGGTCGAACTCGGAGCTGTGGCACGGGCAGACGATCACCGAGCCGTCGAGCTCGCCGTCCGCGAGCGAGCACTCCTCGTGCGTGCACTCGTCCTGGAAGGCGACCCAGCCACCCGCAGCCCGCCCGATGCAGACCGCCTTCCCCTCGACCTCGACCTTCTGCAGCGTCCCTACCGGGACATCCTGTGCGACGTCGACCTCGTGCCACGCGTTCGTCATCTCGAGCTCCTTCTGCTCCGCGCCGTCTCTCTACGGCACCATCGTGTCGCCGGTGCCCTCGTACGCGAGGGTCTCGTCGAGCGGGGCCACCCCGTGGTGCTCGGCGGCGTGCGCGGCGGCGTTGTCGACCTTGTCGCGCCGTGTGACGAGCACGATCGCGAACCACAGGAGGGCGAGGACGATCAGTCCGAGCGTCCAGTAGAGCGCCACCCAGTTGAAGTTGCTGCCGTCGTGCGGGTCGGGGTTGAGGGCGCCGTAGAAGCCGAGGACCGGAGTGGCGACCGCAACGGCGACGATCAGGTACTGCCACCACTGGTTGCCGCTCCTGCGCACGAGCCCGAAGGCCGCCACCGCGAGGATCAGGTAGACGAGCTCGATCGCGAACGAGCCGATCGTGGCGGAGAGGATGAAGGTCGCGAACTGGTCGTTCGGGAAGAACGGCACGAACTTGCCGTCCTCGCCGGTGAAGCCGAACGTCGTGCCGTAGTCGGTGATGGCGACGAGGATCATGAGACCGACGCCGCCGACGACGACCATCAGGTTGGCGAACCACGGGGTGTCGTAGCGGGAGGTCTTCGCGAACACGCTCGGCAGCAGGCCGTCACGTCCGAGGGCGAAGAAGCCGCGGCCGATCATCACGCAGATCGCGAGCGCGAGCGCCATCGCGTCGAGGATGACGACGAGCTCGAGCAGCGTCGCGAACCACTCGCCGACGTACTTCGTCGCCATCTCGCTGACCGGGCCGGGCGAGAAGGCCCAGGCACCCTCGCTGACCGCCGCCTTGCCGTATCCGATCGAGAACGCGTAGGCCATGATCACGAAGAACGTCGCGGCGACTGCCACGGTGCCGATCAGGGCGCGCGGGATCGAGCGATGCGGATCTTCCGACTCCTCGCCGATCGAGGCGGCCGCCTCGAAGCCGACGAAGAGCAGGATGCCGAGCAGGATGCCGCCGAGCACGCCGCCGCCCGTGATGCCGAACAGCGACGTCTCGCCCGGATTGAACATGGAGAGCGTGTTCCCGTCCTCGCCGCCCTTGACGATGATCACGAGGGCGAGGATCAGCATCGGGACGAACGAGGCGATGGCGAACGCGAGCATGGCCCGAATCGCGATCCGCACGCCGAAGTAGTTGAGGACGAGCACGATGCCGATTGCGATCAGCCCCCAGACCCACCAGGCCGGGCCGCTGTCGGAGATGTGCTCGGTCCAGAAGCCGTCGATCAGGATGCCGAGGCCGAGGTAGATGCCGCCGCCGCCCAGGAAGAGCGCGCCGACGAAGAAGAACCCGGCCACCAGCACGCCCACCCAGGGATGCGCCCCGTGGGTGAGGTACTCGTAGACCGCGCCGGCGCCCGCGTACTTGCGGGCGTAGAGCGAGATCGTGTAGGCGATCGCGAGCACGCCGAGGCCCGCGAGCAACACCGCGAGCGCGGCGTTCCAGCCGGCGCCGATGTCGGGCCGCGAGACGCCGCCGAGGATCAGCGCCACGGAGAACATGGGGCCGATCGCGAGCGCCTGGGCGACCGCGTGGATGGTGGTGAGGTTCTGGCCGCCCAGCTGGCCCGTCGAGCCCGCTGCACCGGCGTCGGTCTGACTCATCTGGATCCGCCTCCGTGGTGGTCGTCGTCCGAGCGTCGTCCCCTTGCGCTCGCCTGGGCGGAGACGTTATAAGGTTCGAACATCGAATGTCAACCGTTCCGGCACCCCTCGACGACCCCACCCCGCAGGCCCGTCCGCTGCGGGTCCGCTCCGTCGTCGGGCTCGCTCACGACGAGATTCGCTCGATGATCGTCTCCGGCGCCCTCGCCCCCGGCTCACGCCTCGGGCAGGGCGAGCTGGCCGACCAGCTCGGCATCTCCCGCGGGTCGGTACGCGAGGCGCTGCGCCGCCTGGCCGGAGACGGGCTCGTCGTGTTCGAGGTCAACCGGGGCTTCTTCGTCGCCGACATGGGGCTGGAGAACGTGCGCCGCCGCCTGGAGGTGCGACTGACGCTCGAGCCCGAGATCGCCCGCCTTGCGGCAGCACGGCGGACGGACGCCGACCTCGCGGCGATGCGGAAAACGATCGAGCTCGAGGCGTCCGCCCGCTCGTCGGACGACGCGCACGACCAGAGTCGGGCGTTCCACCTCGCCGTCGCGGCTGCGACGGGAAACGATGCTTTCGTGCGCGTGCTCGAGTCCCTGTGGATCGCGCGACGTCGGCCGTCTCCTGCTCGCCGCCCGCCGGCGGATGCCGACCTGGCAGCACGACGACGTCGACGAGCACCGTGCCATCGTCGCGGCGCTCGAAGCGCGAAACGGGAAGAAGGCGGCGCTGCTGATGCGCTCGCACGTCGAGAGCGCCGTGCGCCACTGGTCACCGCGGACGGACGCCGACAGTCGGTAGGCCTCAGGCGAACGGGAGAACGCGCCTCGCCGTCGCCGTCGTTTCCGAGGTTACCCGGCTCCTGGACGCACGGACTCGACGAGTGCCCGCAGCCGGCCGACGTCGACCGGCTTGATCACGCACTCGGCCGCTCCGGCCTCGCGCAGCTCCCGGAGCCGCTCTGGGCCGGACTCGCCCGTGACGAGGACGATGACGGGAACGCCGCCGGCGGAGCCCTCGTGCAGGAAGCGGAGCACCTCCTCACCCGGAATGTCCGGCAGGCCGGGGTCGAGCAGCACGAGGTCGGGGTGCTCGCGCTGCGCCAGCGCGACCCCTTCGGCACCGGTGCCCGCGGCGAGGAACCGGACGGCGGGCACCCGCCCGAGCAACTCCTCGACAAGTCGAGCGCTGGCCGGATCGTCCTCGACGTAGAGCACGGTCACCGGCGCCGCGTCCTGCGCGGCGGAAGGTACGGGAGCCGTGTCCCGCACCACGGCGGCTGTTCCGGTGGCCTCGTCCATGAGGGCGGCCATCTGCCCGGCGGCCTGGACGATCGCGTCCGCATGCCCTTGCGCCTCGGGCCCGAGGCCGGAGTCCCGCAACAGATGGGCGAAGCCGAGGACCACGTTGAGAGGGGTACGGAGGGCATGGCTCAGCCGTGCGACCGCGTCCTGCTGCGACACGCCGTCCTCGGCGGCGAGTCGCGCTGCCGCCAGGGCGTCGCGAGCGGCGTCCAGCCGGACCGGCGTCGAGCGGTAGGCATCCTCCAGCCTCTCCATCGCCGCCGCCAGGTCTGAGAGCGCGAGCGTACGGGCGGATCCCTTCAGTGTGTGGGCACGGCGCAGGACGTCGTCGGCATCACCCGCGTCGACGGCGGCGGCGAGCGCGTCGAGCCGCTGCCGGATTTCGCCGGAGAACTCGACCAGCAGGGCGCGGACATGGTCGGCGCCCGTCACACCAGGCCCCGGCGGCGCGCCTCCAGCACGGCCTCGGCCCGGCGGTGAACCCCGAGCTTGACGTAAGCACGCTCGAGCAGCGTCTTGACCGTCTCGCCGGAGATACCGAGCTGCTCGGCAGCCTCACGGTTCGTCCTGCCCGCTGCGATCAGCGCGAGCGTCTCCTGCTCGCGGGGCGCCAGGGTGGCCTGCCCCTTGGGCCGGCGTGGATGGGCGGCATCGAACACGCTCTCGCCGGCGAGCACGACGCGAATCACGTTCATCAGCCGCTCCGGGTCGGAAGACTTCACGACACTCGCCTGGGCTCCCGCCTCCCGCGCGGCCTCGTTCAGCCCCTGCTCGGCGCTCGCGGTCATCAGGACGGCCGGGAGCTCGACCCCTTTCCGGCGCAGCCGGCGCACGAGCTCGGTGCCGAGCCGGTCGGGCAGGTGCTGGTCGACGAGCATGACGTCGCAGTGACGGCGGTCTACGAGCTCCTCTGCCTCCTGCGCGCTGCCGGCCTCTCCGGCGACGCGCAGCTCGCTGTCGCGCAGGCACAGGCGCACCCAGGAACGGACGATGGAATCGTCCTCGACCACCAGGACCGCAATGTTCTCAGCCGACGGCATGCCGCTGTTCCCACTGTCAACCTGCGGGGGGTACACAACCGATGGTAGACGTCCGGCCCGTCGGCGTGCGGAGTTCGCGGCCGGAGGGGTCTACGAGGCGGGGAGCGCCAGGGCGATCGTGCGCACCACCTGCTCGCGCTCGGTCCCGAGCGCGTCGTCCAGCTTCCGGCGCAGCTCACCGCTTTCGTTGAGCTCCTCGGTGATGTCGGCGCCGCCGATCAGCTCGCCCTTCACGAAGACCTGCGGAATGGTGGGCCACTCGGAGAGCGCCGTCAGCTCCTGGCGGATCCGCGGGTCGGGCAGGATGTCGACGGCGGCGATCGGCGCTCCCGACTGCCACAGCGCCTGCAGCGCGCGGAGTGAGTTGCCGCACGCCGGCGCGTCCGGTGTGCCCTTCATGAAGACCGCGACCGGCTCGGTCTCGATCACCTGCTGGATCTGCTCGGCGAGCGTGGTCATGCGGTTCCCTTCGTCGTGATGCGGAGCTCGTGGATGGTTCCGTCGGCGAGCGGTACGGCCAGGGCAGCGTTGACGAGCCTGTGCTGCTCGATCAGCGCAAGCCCGTCGAAGACGCTGGACACCACCGTCACATGGAAGTGGTCGCCGCCACCGGTGCGGTCCTCGACCGACACCTCCGCGTCGGGGAACGCTGCCTGCAGCTGTGCACGGAGCGATTCGGTCGCCATCGGTGATGATGCTAGCGATGGCGGCGCGCCTCACCTTTCTCCTCTCGCTGCCGGAGCGGGCGCTGCGTACGATCGTGGCCCTGGCGGGCGGGACGATCCACGAGACCGCCGAGCTCGTGCTGCCCCGCCTGGTGCGCCGCTCGCGCCTGTACGAGGCCACGGCCAAGAACCTGCTCCGCATCTCGATCGAGGTCGTCGGCGGCGTCGAGGCACCCCGGAGCACGGTGGACGAGTACGAGCCGGACCCGAAGAAGCTGACCATACGAAAGACCGCGGGGAACGCCGTCGAGCTCGGCTCGATCGCAGCGTTCGGCTTCTCTCCTCTGTGGCTGCTCGCGGCCGCAGCCGACGTCACGCACGGCACCCGCGTCTACCTCGACGCACTGGTGGGCGAGCTGAAGACGGCAGGCGTGCTGGCAGCCGAGGCACACATGCGCTCGGTCGACGACCTGCTCGGAGCGCTCGAGGGGAGCTCCGGCACCGCGGCTCGGTTGATCGACATCCCGCCGCTCGAGCTCCAGGCGCTGCGGCAGTCGCTCGCCGGCCTGCGGGAGGACGCGGCCGGCCTGCCCTCACCGGCCGAGCTCGCCTCGCTCTACGACGGGCTCCGCGCCACTGCGGTACGGGAGCGGCGCAGCCTGCTCGAGGTGTCGACGGGCGTCGGGATCGCGTTCTTCAACTCGGCCAGGCACGTGGGCCGGCAGCATCTGCTCGATCCGTACAACGAGGACCTGCGGCCGCTGCGCGACGAGGGGTTCGGGGCGTACGCGGCACGCGTCTCGCGGCCGTACGGCCAGGCGGTGGCACGGCACTTCGACCCGGCCAGGCAGACGCTGACGGAGCGTGGAATCGACCGGCTGCGGGAGAGAGCGGAAAGAGTGAACCGTCATCCCGCGCTCGTGCCGTTCTCGCACGACCACCACCACGAGCTCGCGCACGCCCACCGGCTGCGAAAGGCCGCCGAGGGGGACGAAGCTGCACGCCTCGCAGCGGCCCGGGCCTACGTCGACGCCTTCTTCTCGGAAACGGTCGACCACTTCCGCCGCGAGGAGGAGGAACTGTTCCCGCTGTACGTCCGCTTCGCGGGCTCGACCTCGCTGCTCGAGCGGATCCTGCTGGAGCACATGCAGCTGCACGGTCTCGTGCGTGCGTTGCAGGCGGAAGCGGCGGCCGGCGACGTCCGCCCCGAGACGCTGCGGGAGCTCGCCGAGCTGCTCCACGACCACGTCCGGGTGGAGGAGCGGGAGCTGTTCGCGGACATCCAGGCCGTCGTTCCCGCCGATGAGCTCGAAGCGCTGGGCTGAGCTGAAGCTCGGGGAGGCGCTGGGCGAGGGGCTCGTCGCCTGCCTTCGGCCGGACGGGACCGAGGCGGTGCTGCGGCTGGCGCCGTCGTCTGCCCGTGGCCGGGAGGAGCTCGCCGCGCTGCGCGCGTGGAGCGGCCGTTTCGCCCCCGCGTTGCTCGAGGCGGAAGAGGACGGGACAGCGTTCCTGCTGGAGCGGATCCGTCCCGGCGAGCCCGCACTCGACGTGGGCGCTGCTGAGGTCGCGGAGGTGCTGGCCGGCCTGCACGTGGCGCCGCCCGACGGCCTCCCCTCTCTCGCCGGGGCAGTACGCGCCCGGCTGAATCAGGCCGAGGGGAGCGTCACGCCGCAGAGGCTTGCATGGGCCTGGACCGCGCTCGAACGCCTGTCGGCCGATGGGCCGAGGCCGGTGTTGTTGCACGGGAGCTTCGACGAGCACGCACTTGTCCGGTGCGACCGTCGCGGCCTGTGCGCGGTCGGCGCGTCGCCCTGCGTCGGCGACCCGGCCTACGACGCCGCCTGCTGGATCCACGCGGGCGGCAGACCACGCCGCCGCGCCCGCTTCGACGCGGTCGCCGACGCGACGGGGCTCGACCGCCGCCGCCTGCGCGACTGGTGCGGCGTGGTCGCCGTGCACGGCTGACCCTCTCGGGCTGAACGCGACGCAGGCGCATGACGGCCATTCTGCGGGTGCGGGGCCGTGCCGCCGGGCTTCTGCTTGAATCGAGGAGATGGCGCACCCCGACTCCTTCGGCGCCCGCTCGACGCTCACCGTCGGCGACGCCGCCCACGAGATCTTCCGGCTCGACGCGCTGCAGGCCCGCTACGACGTCGCGCGCCTGCCGTACACGCTGCGGATCCTGCTCGAGAACGTGCTGCGCCGCGAGGACGGCGTCACCGTCACCGCGGCCGACGTCGAGGCGGTCGCCGGCTGGGACGCCACGGCGGAGCCGTCGCGGGAGATCTCCTACAACCCGGCGCGGGTGCTGCTGCAGGACTTCACCGGCGTCCCCGCCGTCGTCGACCTGGCCGCCATGCGCGCCGCCGTCGCCGGCCTCGGCGGCGATCCGGAGCGCATCAACCCGCTGATCCCGGTCGAGCTCGTGATCGACCACTCGGTGCAGGTGGACGACTTCGCCACCCGCCTCGCCATCCAGCACAACTCCGAGCTCGAGTTCGAGCGCAACCGCGAGCGCTACGCGTTCCTGCGCTGGGGCCAGTCGGCCTTCGCGAACTTCAAGGCGGTGCCGCCGAACACCGGCATCTGCCACCAGGTCAACCTCGAGTTCCTGGCGCGCGTGATCGAGGAGCGCGACGGCCGGGCGTTCCCCGACACGCTCGTCGGCACCGACTCGCACACGACGATGGTGAACGGGCTCGGCGTGCTCGGCTGGGGCGTCGGCGGCATCGAGGCCGAGGCGGCGATGCTGGGCGAGTCGATCTCGATGCTCGTGCCGCAGGTCGTCGGCTTCCGCCTCCACGGCGAGCTGCCAGAGGGCGCCACCGCGACCGACCTGGTGCTGACCGTGACGCAGATCCTGCGCCGGGTAGGGGTCGTCGGGAAGTTCGTCGAGTACTTCGGGCACGGCCTGGCCGGGCTGCCGGTGGCCGACCGGGCGACGATCGCGAACATGTCCCCCGAGTACGGCGCCACGTGCGGCTTCTTCCCGGTCGACGACGAGACGCTGCGCTACCTGCGGCTGACGGGCCGAGACGAGGGTCGAGTGGCGCTGGTCGAGGCCTACTGCAAGGAGAACGGCCTCTGGCACGACCCGGACGAGCAGCCCACGTACTCGCAGGTCGTCGAGCTCGACCTCTCGACCGTGGAGCCGTCGCTCGCCGGGCCGCGGCGCCCGCAGGACAGGATCGCGCTCGGCGACGCCAAGCGCTCCTTCCGCGAGGCGCTGCCGTCGTTCGGCATCGACTACGGCACCCCGGTCGACGAGGCGCTCGCGGAGAGCTTCCCGGCGAGCGACCCGCCCTCGACGGCCGAGCCGGGAGCGGTCGCTCCGAGCGGCGGCCAGTCCGTGCGCGCGACCGCACTCGCCGACGTGCCGCAGGCGATCGCCTGCGAGATCGACGGCGAGGTCGTCCATCTCTCGCACGGCGCCGTCGTGATCGCAGCCATCACGTCCTGCACGAACACGTCCAACCCGGCCGTGATGATCGCCGCCGGCCTGCTCGCGAGGAAGGCGATCGAGCGCGGCCTGCACCGCAGGCCGTGGGTGAAGACGAGCCTCGCGCCCGGGTCGAAGGTCGTGACCGAGTACTACGAAAAGGCAGGGCTGACGCCGTACCTCGAGGGGCTCGGCTTCCACACGGTCGGCTACGGCTGCACGACGTGCATCGGCAACTCGGGCCCGCTGCCCGAAGCCGTGTCCCGGGCCATCACCGAGGGCGACCTCGTCGCCTGCGCCGTGCTCTCCGGCAACCGCAACTTCGAGGCGCGCGTGCACCCGGAGGTGAAAGCGAACTACCTCGCCTCGCCCCCGCTCGTCGTCGCCTACGCGCTCGCCGGCCGCATGGACGTCGACCTGCTCACCGAGCCGCTCGGGCACGACCCCGACGGCGAGCCCGTCTTCCTCTCCGACGTATGGCCCTCGCCCGCGGAGGTGCAGGCGACGATGGAGAGCGCGATCGGCCGCGACATGTTCGTCTCCACCTACGCGAACGTGTACGAGGGAGAACCCGCCTGGCGCGAGCTCGAGACCCCGTCCGGCAGTCTCTACGCCTGGGACGACGCCTCCACCTACGTGCGCCTGCCCCCGTACTTCGACGGGATGAGCCCCGAGCCCGGCACGATCGACGACATCGGCGGCGCCCGCTGCCTCGTCTCGATCGGGGACTCGGTCACGACCGACCACATCTCCCCCGCCGGCTCGATCAAGCCCGACTCGCCTGCCGGCAGCTACCTCGTCGAGCACGGCGTCGAGCGCAGGGACTTCAACTCGTACGGGTCACGGCGCGGCAACCACGAGGTGATGGTGCGCGGCACCTTCGCGAACGTGCGGCTGCGCAACCAGCTCGTGCCGGGCTCGGAGGGAACGTGGACGCTGCACATCCCGTCGGGCGAGGAGATGACGATCTTCGAGGCGGCCGAGCGCTACCTCGCCGACGGCACGCCGACGATCGTGCTCGCCGGCAAGGAGTACGGCTCCGGCTCCTCGCGCGACTGGGCCGCGAAGGGCCCGAACCTGCTGGGCGTCAGGGCCGTGATCGCCGAGAGCTACGAGCGCATCCACCGCTCGAACCTCCTGATGATGGGGATCCTGCCGCTGCAGTACCTCCCCGGCGAGAGCCGCGAGTCGCTCGGCCTGACCGGGCACGAGGAGTTCTCCGTCAGCGGCGTCGAGAACGGCGAGGCGCGCGAGGTCACGGTGCACGCCGACGGCAAGGAGTTCCGCGTGATCGTGCGGCTCGACACGCCGCGCGAGCGCGAGTACGTGCGGCACGGCGGCATCCTCCGCTACGTGCTGCGCCGCCTGCTCGCCGCCTGACCCGACGCCGTACCCTGTGCGCGTGACGGCCGCGCACGACACCACCTCGATCGAGCCTGTTCCCGACGCGCAGCGCGTGCTCGGGGCGCTCGACACCGGGCTCCTGTGGGGGAACCTGGGCGTCTCGCTGCTCGTGATCGTCTCCGGCGCGATCCTCGTGCCCGCCCTGTCGCTGCCGGAGGCGGTCGTGGCGATCGCGCTCGGTTGCGTCGTCGGCAACCTGATGCTCGCGACTGCGGCTGCGATCGGCGCGCAGGCGCGCGTGCCCGGGATGGTGCTGCTGCGGGCGCCTCTCGGCCGGCGCGGCTCCTTCCTCCCCACCGGGATCAACGTCGTGCAGTGCCTCGGCTGGACGGTCTTCGAGCTGATCGTGATCGCCGCCGCCGCCGGCGCCCTCTCCGAAGACCTGTTCGGGTTCGAGGCGAAATGGGCGTGGACGCTCCTGTTCGGCGCGCTCGCCCTCGTGCTCGGGCTGCTCGGCCCGATCGGCGTCGTCCGCGACTTCGTACGCCGCATCAGCGTCTGGTCGGTGCCGCTCGCGGTCGCGTACCTGACCTGGTGGGCGCTCGACGGCGCCGACCTGGGAGCCCTCTGGCGGCAGGACGGCGAGGGCGGTCTCTCCGTCTGGCAGGGCGCGGACATCGTCGTCGGCGTAACGGTGTCGTGGATCCCGCTCGTCGCCGACTACACGCGCTACAGCCGCTCGCCCCGGGCCGCCTTCCGCGGCGTCGGGGTCGGCTACGGCGTCACCGACGCGTGGATGCTCGCCCTCGGAGCGGTGCTCGTGCTCTCGCGCGGCCTCTCGGACGCAGCCGCGCTGCCCGCCGCAGTCGTCGCCGGCGGCCTCGTCGCGGTGGTGGCGCTGCTGGCGCTCACGGTGGCCGAG
Source organism: uncultured Gaiellaceae bacterium (assembly GCA_963731095.1). Classification (GTDB taxonomy): domain Bacteria; phylum Actinomycetota; class Thermoleophilia; order Gaiellales; family Gaiellaceae; genus Gaiella. The sequence continues at coordinate 60,845 of CAVSUK010000025.1, read as the reverse complement.
ACGGACGAGGCGTTCGCGAACGCCTACTCCGGCGCCGTCTCACTGCAGAACCTGATGCCGCAGGTACCGCAACGGCTGCTCGTGGTCGCAACGACCGGTCTCGGCACGGCCGGGGCGCTGGCGATCGACCTCGTCTCCTACCAGTCGTTCCTGCTGCTGCTCGGCTCGTTCTTCGTCCCCCTGTTCGCCGTGCTGCTCGCCGACTGGCTCGTGGCGGGACGCGACTACACCCGAGACGACCTCTTCCGCGGCCCCGCCTGGCGTCCCGGCCTGATCGGAGCGTGGGCACTCGGGTTCGCGCTCTACCAGTGGCTGTACCCGACAGGGCCCGGATGGTGGGTGGAGCAGGTGCAGCGGCTCGGCCCACCGGACTGGAGCATCCCGGTGACGGTGCCGAGCTTCCTGGTCGCCTTCGGGATCGCGCTGCCCGTGGCACTGCTCTCTCGCCGCAGCGCCCCGGTTACAGTCAGGCCATAGAGCGAATCGCCGTCCTCGGGAACCTGTGCAGCGACGTCGTCGCCGGCGCCGCGCCGCGTCCCGGCGGCGGCGCGTTCTACGCGGCCCGTGCCTTCGCGCGGCTCGGGCGGGCCGATGTCGTGGTCACCGTCGCCTGCGCCCCGGCCGACGCCGCCCTGCTCGTGCCGCCGCTCGAGTCGTTCGGGCTCCCGACGACGGTGCTCGAGGCCGGGCGGACGACTGCCTACTCGTTCCACTACGAGGGCGACCGGCGCGTGATGTGGCAGGAATCGGTCGGCGACCCGTGGACGCCGGAACGCGCGCTCGGGGCCGCCGGCGACGCGGACTGGGTGTATGTCGGCGCACTCACGCGGTCGGACTTCCCGCCCGAGACGCTCGACGCGCTCGCGTCCGCCGGCCGGCGCCTGCTCGTCGACGCCCACGGGGTCGTTCGAACGCCTGCGCTCGGACGGCTCGTCGCAGACGGCGACAGGGGCACCATGCTCGACGCCGTCACCGTGCTGAAGCTGAACGAAGAGGAGGCGGCGATCCTCGTCGGCGGACACGACCCCGCGGCGATCCGGACGCTCGAGGTGCCCGAGGTGCTGCTCACCCTGGGGTCGCGGGGATCCGTGATCGTGGCCCCCGGCCTGGTCGAGCGCATCGCAGCGACACCCGTCGACGGGCCGGTCGACCCGACCGGCGCAGGAGACACGTTCTCCGCCGCCTACCTCGACGCCCGCAGCCGCGGCGCCACGCCGGCCGAGGCAGGCCACGCCGCGAGCCGCTTCGTCGCCGCGCTGCTCACCGCCTGATGCGCGCGCTGGTCGAGACCGCGCTCGGCCTCGTCGGAGTCGACCTCGAGACCGAGGAGGCCGAGCTCCTCGGCGAGGGCACGCTCCCGCGCGACACGCCCCGGGTGTCGCTGCCGCTCCTCGTCGACGCCGACCGTCACGGGTCGCGCATCGTCGCCGTCGTCGAGCGGCGGCCGCCGCTCGTCGTCTCGGACGACGCAGGCATCACCTGGCGTGAGGCGGGCGGCGGCCTGCCGCGGGGCTGCGCGGTCGCGATCTCACCGGAGCATCCCGACCACATCGTCTTCGCGACTGCCTCGCGCCTGTACCTCTCCGAGGACGGTGGGCGCTTCTGGCGGTCACTGGCACCCGAGCTGATCGACGTCGTGGCGGTCGCCTGGGAGGCCTGAGACGCGGGAGTAGAATGGCCACCCCGACAGCTATCGAGGAGGCGGTCATGAGCGGGTTGGACGATCTTGTCAAGGGCGTGACCGGCGGCTCGTCGGGCGGCGGCGGGCTCGGTGACATCCTGGGCGGCCTCGCCGGCAGCTCCTCGGGCGGGGGCGGTCTCGGTGACATCCTGGGCGGCATCCTCGGCGGCAGCGGCACAGGCTCGACCGGCGTCCAGTCCGGAAGCTCCGGCCTGGGCGGCATGCTCACGGCCCTGCTCCCGATGATCGGCAGCCTGCTCGCGGGCGGCGGCCTGCAGAAGATCCTCTCCGGCCTGCAGGCCAACGGCCTCACGGCGGAGACGGACTCGTGGGTCGGCACCGGCGAGAACAAGCCGGTGAGCGGCGCCGACGTCCGTCAGGCGGTCGGCGACGACGAGATCGCCCGCATCGCGCAGGAGCTCGGCATCTCCGACGACGAGGCGGCGGAGGCAGTCGCACAGGTGCTGCCGGTCGTCGTCGACAAGGTGTCGCCCGACGGGCAGCTCGAGCCCGACGACGAGCTCAGCTCGGCGTTCGACAACCTCAAGCAGCTCGGAGGATGACGGACCGCCCCTAGGAGCGAGGCCCGCCGCGCCCTACGACGGCAGCCGGAACTCGCCGCGGGCGACGGTGACGGCCTGGCCACCGACCATGACGCGGTCGATCAGGCCCTCGCCGCCGTCCGCCCTGGCGTACAGCGTCGAGGGCCGGCCGATCTCGGCTCCCTGCTGGATCACGATGTCGTCGCCCCAGGCGATCACCCCGTGGCGGGCGAGATGGCAGGCGATCGGGCCGGCGGCCGAGCCGGTGGCGGCGTCCTCGCCGAGCGGCCAGAACATGCGGCTCTTCCAGTCGCGTGCCCGAGCCGGCGAAGCAGTCGACGCCGGTGACCGCGAAGGGCGCGAGGGCGGCGACGTCGGGCTGGAGTGCCGCGACCTCCTCCTCCGAGCCGAGCGCGACGAGGATGTGGGTGGCGCCGTTGTCGTAGCGCTCGACCGGCAGCACCGCCGACTCGACACCGAGCGCCCGGAAGAGCAGCTCCACGTCGGCGAAGGGCTCCACGCGCGGCACGGGCTGCTCCATGCGGCCGAACACGATCCTGCCCGACTCGTCGCGGTCGAGCTCCACCGCGACGACGCCGGCGCCGGTCTCGAGGCGAATGGCGGGCAGCTGCAGCGGCGCGCCGAGCACGAAGGCGGTTCCGAGCACCGGATGCCCGGCAAACGGCAGCTCCGTCACGGGCGTGAAGATCCGGATCCTCACGTTCCCGTCACCCTCGGCCGGAAGGACGAAGACGCACTCGGAGAAGCCGACCTCGAGCGCGAGCGCCTGCATCGCCGCTTCGTCGAGCGCGCGGGCGTCGGTGAAGACGGCGAGCTGGTTGCCGGTCAAGGGGGTGTCGGTGAAGACGTCGCAGACGACGTAGCGCAGGGTGACCGGCATGCGTCGATCCTAGTCTGGCGCAGCGCGCTCGGACTCCACCCACTTCGCGTGGTGCCGCTCGGCCCACGCCTCGTCCACCTCGCCGGTCGTGATCCCGCGCAACGCGTGACGGGTGCTCGGGTGGATCACGGCCAGGTAGAGATGCCCGACGAGCACGGCCAGCGACACGAAGGTGAGCAGCTCGTGCAGCGTGCCCGTGCCGTCGAAGAGGAACGTGTGGTCGCGCTCGCCGAGCCAGAGGAAGAAGCCGGAGAGCGCGAACAGCAGCGCGAAGGCAACGGTGACGATCACGTTCACCTTCTGGCCGGCGTTGAACTTGCCCTGCGGCGCCCGCCGGAAGGTGAGCCAGCGGCGGTCGTCATGGTCGAACGCCTCCGCCTGCCGCCAGTCGTCGATGAGGGCGCGGCGGTTGCCGAGCACGAAGATCAGCGCGATGGCGACGGCCCAGGCGACCGCCGTCCAGATGTGCACGTTCTTGACCAGGTTGCGGCGGCTGATCCAGGTGGAGAGCGAGGGCAGGTAGAGGATCAGCCCGGTCGCGAGCATGACGAGGAAGCCGGTGGCGTGCGTCCAGTGGAGCAGCCTCTCCGTCAGGGTGAAGCGCCGTATCCGGGCAGGCGCGGCCGTCGGCGACGCCGACACTCAGAGGCCGTTCGAGTCGCCGACCCAGGCGTCCGCGTCGTAGCCGTGGCGCTCCCAGTAGCCGGGCAGTAGGTCGCCGCGCAGCTCGATGCGCGTTACCCACTTGACGCCCTTGTAGCCGTACATGCGGGGTATCACGAGCCGCACGGGGGCGCCGTGCGGCCGGGAGATGGGCCCATGGTCCATCTCGTAGGCGAGCATCACGTCGGGCAGCAGCGCCTGCTCGAGGGTGAGGCTGTCCTCGTAGGGGTGCTCGGCGGAGACGAAGCGCAGGCTGGCCACGCCCTTCGCGGGGCCGACGCGCTCGAGCACGTCCTTCAGCCGGACACCGGCCCAGTGGACGTCGTCGACCGACCAGCCGGTGACGCAGTGGAAGTCGGACACCTGGTCGGCGCGCGGCATCGCCTTCAGGTCGTCGAGGGTGAAGCTCGTGGGCTTGCCGGCCAGGCCCGCCACCGTGAGCCGGTAGTCGGCGGGAGCGATGTCGGGCATGACGCTCGCGATCGTGTAGATGCGCCAGCCGGAGGCCGGTATGGCCGACGACACCTGCTTCGGCACGACTCGGCCGGCCGCGTCCGTGAAGTCCCGTGCGAAGAAGAGGCCCGCCACGCCGGCGCCCAGCAGGCCGAGAAAGCCGGCGCGGCCGATCAGGCGGTCGTTCACCGCGCGCCTCGCTCGTGCATCCCGGAACTATGCCAGTGCCCCTCACCTCCGGGCCTTGCGGGCGTTGCGCCTATCCTCATGCCGATGCGCCTCTACCTCTGCAGGCACGCGAAGGCAGCGCCGGGCGAGCCCGACGCGACACGCGAGCTCGCCCCCGAAGGACATGCTCAGGCACGCCTGCTGGGCGAGCTCCTGGCCGCCCGTGAAGACGCACCCGTGCTCGTTCTCTCGAGCCCGCTCGTCCGGGCGCGACAGACGGCGGAGGCGATCGCGGACGCAACCGGCGCGCCTCTCCGGATCGAGGAGCGGCTGGCGCCGGGCGCAACCGCGGCGGCGCTGGCGGCGGCGCTGGCGGGCGAGTCCGGGCCGGTCGCAACCGTAGGGCACCAGCCCGACTGCTCCGACATTGCGGTCGCCCTGACAGGGAACGACCCCGGGTTCCCCGTCGCCGGAATGACCGAGATCGAGCTGACACCCTGACCGCGCTGGCCGTCTCCGAGCTGCGCAAGAGCTACGGCGCCGTAGAGGCGGTTCGCAGCATCTCGTTCACGGTCGAGCGCGGCGAGGTGTTCGGCCTGCTCGGGCCGAACGGCGCCGGCAAGACGACCACCGTCGAGATCCTGGAGGGGTACCGCTCGCGTGACGGCGGCACGGTGGAGGTGCTCGGCATCGACCCGTGGAACGCGCCGGCGGCGCTGCGCCAGCGGATCGGCGTGGTGCTGCAGTCGTCGGAGCTGCCTGCCGCCCTGACGGTGCGTGAGGTGCACCGCATGTTCGCCGGCTATTACGAGCACCCGAGGGACATCGACCACGTGATCGAGCTCGTCGGCCTGGCGGAGAAGTCGGGCGCACGCGTGAAGACGCTGTCCGGCGGCCAGAAACGACGGCTCGACCTCGGTATCGCGCTCGTCGGCGACCCGGAGCTCGTGTTCATGGACGAGCCGACGACAGGCTTCGACCCATCGGCTCGCCGCACGGCATGGGAGCTCGTACGGTCGCTGCGCGAGCTCGGGAAGACGATCCTGCTGACGACGCACTACCTCGACGAGGCGCAGCAGCTCGCCGACCGGGTCGCGGTGATCCGGAACGGGAAGATCGTGCAGCAGGGAACGCCGGCCGACCTGATCGGCGTGGCCCCGAAGGTGCAGATTCGATACCGCGAGGGAGACCGGGACGTCGTGATCGAGACCGACGAGCCGACGCGGCTGCTCGCAGAGCTGACCGGCAGGGCCACCGCCGAAGGTCGTGAGCTGGAGGCGCTCGAGGTCGTGCGCCCATCGCTCGAGGACGTGTATCTCGACCTCGTCGACGGCGACGAGCCCGCTTCATGAGCACGGGACGCCCGTGAGGCTCTTCCGGCACGAGCTGCGGACACAGCAGCTGCTGTTCTGGCGCAACCGCGAGTCGGCGATCTTCGTCTTCGTCTTCCCGCCCATGCTCTTCCTGCTGCTCGGGGCCGTGTACAGCGGGAAGATCGACGGCTTCCCGGCGGTCGACGCGCTGCTCGTCGGCCTCGTCGGCTACGGCTGTGCCAACACCGCCTTCGCGGGGCTCGCCATCACCCTCGTGATCCGCCGTGAGAGCGGCGTCCTCAAGCGGGTGCGCGCAACGCCGCTCCCCGCCGTCACGTACCTGGCGGCGGTGCTCGTGTCGACGCTGATCGTGTTCCTGCTGCAGATGGCGCTGACGCTCGTCCTCGGCTTGACCCTGTACGGGGCACACGGGCCGAAGAACTGGCCGGGCTTCCTGCTGGCGCTGCTGCTCGGCGCAGCCGCCTTCGCGGGGCTCGGCTTCGGCGCGGCATCGCTGATCCGCTCCTCGGAGGGGTCGTCGGCGGTCGTGAACCTGATCGTGCTGCCGATGGCTTTCCTGTCCGGGTCGTTCGGGCCGACGCGCGACTACCCGGATGTGCTGCAGGCGCTCGCCGACGTCCTGCCGCTGACCTACCTGATCGAGATCTTCCAGAACGTCTACCTGCGCGACCAGTCGTTCTTCCACGACCCCACGGCGATCCTCGTCGTCGTCGTGTGGGGCCTGATCGGCCTTGTGATCGCGTGGCGCAAGTGGGGCTGGATGCCGCGCGAGCGGTAGGGCGACGGGGCGCCTACGCGACGCCGTCGAGCAGGAAGGCCCGCTGTTCCTTCAGCATCTCGCGGGCGATGACGAGGCGCTGCACTTCCTGGGTGCCTTCGTAGATCTGGGTGATCTTGGCGTCGCGCATCATGCGCTCGACCGGGTACTCGCGGATGTAGCCGTAGCCGCCCAGGATCTGCACCGCCTCGGTCGTCACCTCCATGGCGACGTCGCCGCACATCAGCTTGGCCATTGCCGAGGCCTTCGTCAGCTCGCGGTCGTCGGCGCCCTCGTCGACCATGCGGCCGAAGCGGTAGAGCAGGCCGCGTGCCGCCTCGGTCTTCGTCTCCATGTCGGCCAGCTTGGCGGCGATCAGCTGGTGCCTGGCGATCGGCTGCCCCATCGTCTCCCGCGTGCGGGCGTACTCGAGCGCGTAGTCGGTCGCGCCCTGCGCGATGCCCAGCGCCTGTGCCGCCACGCCGGGGCGGGAGCGGTCGAGGATCCGCATCGCGAGGCGGAAGCCCGTGCCCTCCTCGCCGAGCAGGTTGCCGGCCGGCACGCGCGCCCCGTCGAAGGCGAGCTCTCCGGTGGTCGAGCCTGCGATCCCCAGCTTCGGCTCCAACCTCGTCACCTCGAAGCCGGGCGTGTCGGCCTCGACGAGGAACGCGGAGATGCCGGCGTGCCCCAGCTCCGGATCGGTCTTCGCGAACACCGTGTACAGCCCCGCCACGCCGGCGTTCGTGATGAACCGCTTCGACCCGTCCAGCACGTAGACGTCGCCGTCTCGCCGCGCCGTCGTCCGCATCGCAGCCGAGTCCGACCCCGACTCCGCCTCCGTCAGCGCGTAAGCCGCCAGCACCTCGCCCGTCGCCAGCCGCGGCAGCCACACAGCCCGCTGCTCCGGCGAGCCTCCCAGCTTCAGCCCCAGCGAGCCCAGCTCCTGCACCGCCAAGATCAACCCCGAGGTGGCGCACACCTTCGAGACCTCCTCGATCGCCACCAGCGACAGCAACGTCCCCGTGCCGAGACCCCCGTCGGTCTCCTCGAAGAACAGGCCGAAGATCCCGTGCTCCCGATACAGCTCCACCACGTCCCAGGGAAATTCGTGCGACTCGTCGATCTCCGCCGCCCGCGGCGCCAGCCGCTCCCGCGCCAGCGTGCGCACCAGCTCCCGCACCTCGCGCTGCTCGCCGCTGAGGGGATCCCAGGCCATCAGAAGACGGGCGTCTCCCGCCAGGTGCCCCACGTCTCGCGCAGCGCATCGCACATCTCGCCGATCGTGACGTCGGCGCGGGTGGCGTCGACGATCGAGTGCATCACGTTCGTCTCGCCGGCCGCCGCGGCACGGAGCGCTGTCAGCGCGCCTTCCACCGCCGCGCTGTCCCTCCGAGCGCGAACCGCCCGGACGCGCTCGACCTGCTGCCGTTCGAGCTCGGGATCGACGCGGTGGAGCGGAATCGGCTCGTCCTGCTCCACCGTGTGCGCATTGACGCCGACGACGAGGCGCTGCCCGCTCTCGACCTCGGACTGGTAGCGGTAAGAGGCCTCGGCGATCTCGCGCTGCGGGAAGTTCTGCCGGATCGCCGCCACCATGCCGCCGAGCTGCTCGATGCGCTCGAAGTACTCGTAGGCCTGCCGCTCGAGCTCGTTGGTGAGGTGCTCGACGTACCAGGCGCCGCCGAGCGGGTCGATCACGCTGGCGGCGCCGGTCTCGGAGGCGATCACCTGCTGGGTGCGCAGGGCGATCCGCACCGCATCCTCGGTGGGGAGCGCGAGCGCCTCGTCGTAGGAGTTCGTGTGCAGCGACTGCGTGCCGCCGAGCACGGCGGCGAGCGCCTCGATCGCGGTGCGCGCGATGTTGACGAGCGGTTGCTGCCAGGTGAGCGAGACGCCGGCCGTCTGGGAGTGGAAGCGCATCAGCAGCGAACGCTCGTCCCGGGCGCCGTAGCGGTCGCGCAGCACCGTCGCCCAGATGCGGCGGGCAGCGCGCACCTTCGCGATCTCCTCGAAGAAGTCGATGTGCGCGTTGAAGAAGAAGGAGAGCCGCGGCGCGAAGTCGTCCACGTCGAGACCGCGCTCGAGCGCCCACTCCACGTAGGTGAAGCCGTCCTGCAGCGTGAAGGCGAGCTCCTGCGCCGCCGTCGAGCCGGCCTCGCGGATGTGGTAGCCGGAGATCGAGATCGGATGCCACAGCGGCATCTCGCGGGCACAGAACTCGACCATGTCCGTCACGAGGCGCATCGACGGCTCGGGCGGGAAGATGTACTCCTTCTGCGCGATGTACTCCTTCAGGATGTCCGTCTGGATCGTCCCCCGGAGCCGGTCGCGCGGCACGCCCTGCTCCTCGCCCACGCAGAGATAGAACGCCAGCAGCATTGCCGCGGGTGCGTTGATCGTCATCGAGGTCGACACCTCGCCCAGCGGGATGTCCGCGAACAGCGCCCGCATGTCCTCGAGCGAGTCGACGGCGACTCCCTCCCGCCCCACCTCGCCGAGCGAGCGGGAATGGTCGGAGTCGAGGCCCATCAGCGTCGGCATGTCGAACGCCGTCGAGAGCCCCGTCTGGCCGTGGTCGAGCAGGTAGCGGAAGCGCGCGTTCGTCTCCTCGGCGGTGCCGAAGCCGGCAAACTGGCGCATCGTCCACAACCGGCCGCGGTACATGGACGCGTACACGCCGCGTGTGAAGGGGAAGGAGCCCGGGTAGCCGAGGTCGCGGTCATGATCGAGATCGACGTCGGCCGGCCCGTACAGCGGCTCGTTCTCGACGCCGGAAATGGTGGAGAAGAGCGTGCCGCGCTCGGACGCGGCGACGAGGCGCTCGCGCCAGAGGTCGCGGGCTGCAGCGCGGCCCCCGGCCGCTCCGGCTGGGCCACCCGCGCGTTCCACGGCCTCGGTCATGGACTGCATCGTACGCTCAGCGGTTCGGCGATGATGGCCGGGTGAGCACCGTCCCGACGCCGCTGTGGGAGCCCTCACCCGAGCGGGTCGAGCGCGCCACGATCACGCGCTACCGCCGCTGGCTGGAGCAGACGCGCGGCCTCGAGCTGCCCGGCTACCACGAGCTCTGGCAGTGGTCGGTCGACGACCTGGAGGGGTTCTGGGCCTCGATCTGGGAGTTCTGCGACGTGCATGCCTCGCAGCCGTACGAGCGGGTGCTCGGCTCGCGTGCGATGCCCGGCGCGGAGTGGTTCCCGGGCGCACGCCTCAACTACGCGGAGAACCTCTTCCGCGGCCACGACGACGACGCGGTCGCCATCCGCCACGCGTCGGAGCTGCGGCCCCTCGGGGAGGTGACGTGGGCGGAACTGCGCGCCGACACGGCCCGGATCGCCGACGCGCTGCGACACCTGGGCGTGAAGGAGGGCGACCGGGTCGTCGCCTACATGCCGAACGTTCCCGAGACGATCGCCGCGTTCCTCGCGTGCGCGAGCCTGGGGGCGATCTGGTCGAGCTGCTCGCCCGACTTCGGCGTTCGCAGCGTCGTCGACCGCTTCGCGCAGATCGAGCCGGCCGTGCTGTTCGCGGTGGACGGCTACCGCTACGGCGGCAAGGACTTCGACCGCCGCGACGTCCTCGAGCACCTCCAGGCCGAGATGCCGAGCGTGCGCCGGACGATCGTCTTGCCGTACCTCGACCCGGAGCCCGACCTCTCCGCCCTCCGCGACACGGTCACGTGGCAGGACTTCCTGGCAAGCGGCTCCGACGCACCGCCTACGTTCGCGCAGGTGCCGTTCGACCACCCGCTCTGGGTGCTCTACAGCTCGGGCACGACGGGCCTGCCGAAGCCGCTCGTGCACGGCCACGGCGGCGTCCTGCTCGAGCTCTCGAAGGTGCTCCACCTCCACGCCGACCTGCAGGAGGGCGACCGGCTCTTCTGGTTCACGACAACGGGCTGGATGATGTGGAACTTCCTACTCAGCGGCCTGCTCACAAAGGCGTCGATCGTGCTCTACGACGGCAATCCGGGCTATCCCGATCACGGCGTGCTCTGGGACCTCGCCGAGCAGGCCGGTGTGACGTGCTTCGGCGTCGGCGCCGCCTACATCTCCGGCAGCATGAAGGCAGGCGTGCAGCCGTCCGAGGGACGCGACCTCTCGAGGATCGCAAGCGTCGGCTCGACGGGCTCGCCGCTCGCGCCCGAGGGATTCGACTGGGTGTACGAGCAGCTTGGCGCCGACACGTGGCTGTTCTCGACCTCCGGCGGGACGGACATCTGCACGGCCTTCGTGGGCGGCGTGCCGGTGTTGCCGGTCTACCGGGGCGAGCTCCAGGCACGGTCGCTCGGCGCCAAGATCGAGGCGTGGGACGAGGACGGGCGGCCGGTCGTGAACCAGGTTGGCGAGCTCGTGATCACCGAGCCGATGCCGTCGATGCCGCTCTTCCTCTGGAACGACCCCGACGGCCGACGCTACCGGGAGAGCTACTTCGAGCGCTGGCCCGGCATCTGGCGCCACGGCGACTGGATCGAGATCACCGAGCGCGGCAGCGCCGTCATCACCGGCCGCTCCGACTCGACGATCAACCGCGGCGGCATCCGCATGGGCACGAGCGAGATCTACCGGGCCGTGCTGGCGGTGGACGAGGTGGTGGACGCGCTCGTCGTCGACATCCCCCGTCCCGGCACCGAAGGGTTCATGCCGCTGTTCGTCGTGCTGCGCGAAGGTGCGGAGCTGACCGACGAGCTCGCCGCCCGCATCCGCTCGCGAATCCGCGAGTACTGCTCGCCGCGCCATGTCCCGGACGAGATCCACGCGGTGGCCGAGGTGCCGCGCACGCTGTCCGGCAAGGTGCTCGAGGTGCCGGTGAAGCGGATCCTCTCGGGGGAGAGCCCCGAGCAGGCGGCGAGCAAGGACTCGCTCGCAAACCCCGTGGCCCTGCAGCAGTTCGTGCAGCTCGCGGCGGAGATGCGCGAGAGCAGCGCTAGGTAGACGGCCAGCGGCAGACGCCGAAGACGTTCTCCCGCCGCTCGAAGCCGAGCGACTCGTACAGGCCGAGCGCGTGATAGTCGGGGTCGGCGACGATCACGAACCGCTCCGCGCCGTACGCGTCGATCGCGTGCTGGGCGGCGGCGACGACGAGCCGTGAGCAGATCCCGCGCCGCCGGTAGGCGAGCGCGGTGTCGACGACCTGATACCGCCCCCTCCCTCCCGTCACGACGATGCCCAGGCTTCCCGCCACCTCGCCGCTCTCCGGGTCGACGGCGACGTACCAGGCGCCGTGCCCGGCTCGGAAGAGCGTGCGCAGGCCCGCCTGGCGGGCGCGCGTGAACGCCCTGTGGCTGTGCTCTTCGTGCACCTCGTCGCGGCTCGCGACCTGCAGCTCGACGACCCGGTCGAGGGGGAGCGTGTCGATGTCCGTCGCCCAGACGAGCGACCGCGGCACGAGCGAGCTCACGCCGCCGCCTGGCGCTCCGGGAGCCGGACGGCCTCGGCGAGCAGCTCGTAGGAGCGGCGCCGGGCGCCGTGGTCGTGGGTGATGGTGACGACGACGACCTCGTCGGCACCGTAGTCGGCGGCGACCTGCTCGATGCCGGCGACCACGGTTGCCGGGGCGCCCGTGATGAGCCGACGCCCGGCGACGGCGGTGTCGCCCGCGCCCTCGTCCGCGAGGTAGGCGAGCGCCCGCTCGACGGGCGGCACCTCGATCGGCCGCCCCCGCCGGAGCATCGAAAAGGCCATGCGCGTGCTGGACGCGAGCCGGTCGGCCTCCGCGTCGCTTTCCGCACAGATCACCGCCAGCGCCACCGCCACGTACGGCGAAGCGGCCCGGCGCGAGGGAACGAACGACTCGCGGTAGCCCTGCGCAAGCTCGGCTCCGCCGGGGCTGATGAAGTCGGCGAACGCGTACGGCAGCCCGAGCTCGGCGGCCCAGATCGCGCTCTGCGCCGAGGAGCCGAGCAGCCACGCCTCGGGCGTCTCCGGCCTGCCCGGCAACAGGGCGGCGAGCCGGGCGAGTGGATGCCCGGGCGGGAAGCTGTCCTCCAGGTAGGCAAGCAGCTCGGCGAGCTGCTCGGGAAAGTCGTGTGGGGCGTGCTGGCGGCGGTCGCGCTGCAGGGCGAGCGCCGTCTGCTGGTCGCTGCCCGGCGCGCGGCCGAGCCCGAGGTCGATGCGCCCGGGGTAGAGGCCGCTCAGCATGCTGAACGTCTCGGCGACCTTGAGCGGGCTGTAGTGCGGAAGCATCACGCCGCCGCTGCCGACGCGGATCCGCGAGGTCTGCGCCGCGATCGAGGAGATCAGCACCTCGGGGCTCGGGCTCGCGAGCATCGGCATGCCGTGGTGCTCGGCCACCCAGTAGCGCCGGTAGCCGAGGCGGTCGACGAGACGCGCCAGGTCGACGGTGTTCGCTAGCGCGTCCACGCCCGTCGACCCCTCGGAGATGGGGGACTGGTCGAGCACGCCAAGCCGCCGGAGCGCCGTCATGCCCTTCAGTGTGCGCGCTGGGACCTGCTGTCCGCGACGAGTGCCGCCGGCCTGCGGACAGTCGACACTTGTGACACTGTGTCACAAGCCGGTCTCGCTCCTGCGCTAGGCAGTCGCGGCCCGGACGGTCCCCGCCTGCTGCTCGATCAGGAGCTCGAGCTCGTCGTAGACGTCCTGCACCTGCTCGCGCGTAAGGGAATCGACGTCGGTCGTGCCCGCGACCCGCTCGACGAGCGCGACGACCCGGTCGCGGTCGACGCTCCCGTCCGGGCAGAGCAGGCCGGCGGAGCGGGCGAGGCCGAACACCCTGCGGATCTGCGGCTCGGAGGCCGGGCGCGTGTCGCCACGGGAGCGGAGCCGCATGTAGGCGAGGTGGTCGAGCTGCACCGTCTCGGGCGCGAAGCCCTCGTCGAGCAGCACCCGCAGGAGAGCTGCCGTGGCGACGACGTCGCCGAGCGCCTCGTGCGCGCTCCCCAGCGTGATGCTCCGCCGCCCGCAGATCGACTCGAGGCGATGGCTCAACTCCCGCGGCTCGAGCAGCCGGAACGCGTCGAGCGTGCACGCCACCCCCGCCGGACGGTAGTCGGCCCCGGCCCGTGTGAAGGCGTGCTGCAGCATGCCGAGGTCGAATGCGGCGTTGTGCGCCACGAACACGGCGCCGTCGAGAAACGCGAGCACCTCGCGTGCGATCTCCGCGAAGCACGGTGCCCGCGCGACGTCCTCGTCGCCGATCCCGTGCACGGCCGTCGCCCCGGGCGGGATCGGGCACGAGGGCCGCACCAGGCTGACGTAGCGGGCGGTCTCGACACCGTCTGCGTCGAGCCGCACGATCGCAAGGGAGACGATCTCGTCGACGGCGGGATCGGTGCCTGTCGTCTCGCAGTCGACCACCACGTAGGCGGAAGGCGCCGGCACCTCGCCGCGGCGGCGAACCGAGCCGGGCAGGCCGTCGAGCGACCGGCCGTCACCCGGGGCGCCGCGCCCGATCGGAATGACCGTGTCTCGAGAGGCCATGTACCGAGGATGTCGCGAGCGTCGGACGGAGAGACCGGCACGGCCCGCTTGACGATCGGGCACCGCGTGCGTACCGTCGCCGGGGTGCTGCCCGGAGGCCGTGAACATGCAGATCGGTAGGCCCGGGGCGGCCGTCAGCCACATCGGCCAGGCCTATCCGGACCGGGTCGAAGTGCGTGGATACGACCTCTGCGGCGACCTGATGGGGCGGGTGAGCTTCACCGAGTACTTCCACCTGCTGCTCACGGGTCGCGAGCCGACCGACGACCAGCGCTACTTCCTCGATCTGCTCCTCGTCGCGATCGCCGAGCACGGGATGATGCCCACCAACGTCACCGCCCGCATGACGCTTGCCGCCGATCCCGGCTCGCTGCACGGCGCGGTCGCGGCGGGGATCCTCGGCTGCGGCCCCGTCATCCTCGGAACCTCCGAGCTCTGCGCACGGTTGCTCGAGGACGCCCAGCGAGAGGTGGCGGCGGGCCACGACCCCGCCGGGATCGCCGGCGCCGCGGCGCGGACAGTCCGGGCCTCCGGCGGCAAGGTGCCCGGGTTCGGCCATCCGGTGCACCGGCCGCTCGACCCCCGTGCCGAGCGGATCCTCGAGCTCGCCGACGAGCGCGCCGTGAGCGGACCGCACGTGCTGCTCGCCCGGTGCCTCCGCGAGGCCGTGGCCGAGGCGTGGGGAAAGCCGCTGACGATGAACGTCGCGCTGCCGATCGCGGCGGTGCTGCTCGACCTCGGCTTCCCGTCCACGACCGTGAAGGCCGTGCCGATCCTGGCGCGCACGGCAGGCCTGCTCGCCCACCTGGCGGAGGAGCGGGAGCAGCCGCTCGGGTTCCTGCTGGCGGCGAAGGCAGAAGAGGCGATCACGTACACGCCCCCGCCGTCCGACCGGCCGTGCTGATGCTCGCGCCGGAGGTCGAGACCCGCCCCTGGGGGGACCAGCTCGCCGACGACGACGCGGCCTACCGCTCCCAGCTCGCGTACCTCTTCGAGCGCTCCGCCTTCTATCGCGCGAAGCTGGCCGAAGCCGGCATCGCGTCTGCTTCCGAGGCGGGCGGGCTGGCCGACATCGCGCGGTTGCCGCTGACCGGCAAGCACGAGCTGCGCGAGACCTGCACGTCCGACAATCCCGTCGGGACGCACCTCTGCGCGACCCGCTCCGAGATCGTCCGGATCCACTCGACGAGCGGCACCACCGGCCTGCCGACCTACATCCCGCTGACGGCCGGCGACCTCGACAACTGGGTGACCGGCTCGGCACGCAGCTATGCGGCTTCCGGAGTGCGTGCCGGCCAGCGCCTCGTCTCGACCTACAACGCCGGGCCGTTCGTGGCGGGCGCCGCTCTCGCCGCCTTCGACCGCATCGGCGTATGCCATATTCCCGTCGGCACGGGGAACAGCGAGCGGCTGCTGCAGGCGATCGAGCTGCTCACGCCCGAGGCGGTCGTCCTGACCCCCTCCTACGCCGCCTACGTGGTCGAGTGGGCGCAGGAGCGAAACGTCGACCTGCACGGGTCGAGCGTCGAGCGCGTGCTCGTGGCGGGCGAGCCCGGCGGCGGCGAGCCGGCGTTCCGCGCCATGCTCGAGGACGGCTGGGGCGCCAAAGTGACCGAGGCGATGGGCATCGGCGACATCGGCCCCTCGCTCTGGGGAGAGTGCGAGGAGCAGGACGGAATGCACCTGGGCGCACGCGGCTTCGTGCATGTCGAGCTGGTCGACCCCGACACGGGCGCCGCCGTCGAGCCGGAGGACGGCGCATCCGGAGAGCTCGTGCTCACGCATCTCCGCCATCGCGGCGCGCCGCTGCTGCGCTTCCGCGCCCGCGACCACGTCGAGATCCGGACGAGCCCGTGCGCGTGCGGCCGCACGAGCCCCCGGCTGCGCTGCCTCGGGCGGACGGACGACATGCTGATCGTCCGGGGCGTCAACGTCTTCCCCTCGGCCGTCCGCGACGTGGTGAGCGCCTTCGCTCCCCGGGTCAGCGGCCACATCCTCGTCAGGCCGCAGGCGCCCGGCGTGAAGCAGGAGCCGCCGCTCCCCGTCAGCGTCGAGCTCGCACGGGAGACGGCGGCCGACGCTGGCCTGGCCGAGGCGATCCGTGAGAGACTGCGCAGCGTGCTGTCCCTCCAGGCACGCGTCGATCTCGTCGCCTGGGGGACGCTGCAGCGGAGCGAGTACAAGTCGAAGCTCGTCGAGCGCCAGGGGTAGAGGAACGATGCGGAAGCTTCAGAGCCAGGGCGTCCACCACATCACGATCGTCGGAGCCGACCGGCAGACGTCGATCGACTTCTGGGAGGGCATGCTCGGCATGCCGTTCGTGTTCGAGCAGCCCAACCTCGACCGGCCGTCGGAGAGCCACCTCTACTTCGACCCGGGCGACGGGCGCCTGATCACCGTGTTCACGAACGAGGAGCGGCGGCCCGTGCCGCACTCGACGCCGCGTGAGCCGGGCCAGGTGCATCACATCGCGTTCTCGCTCTCCCAGGCCGTCTTCCGGCAGGCGGTGGAGCGGCTGGATGAGCGCGGGATCGACCACAGCGGCGTCAAGGACCGCGGCTTCATGGACTCGATCTACTTCGACGATCCGCTCGGGCTGCTGATCGAGCTCGCGTCCTACCGTTTCGAGCCGCCCTTCGGGTTCACGCACGCCGACGTGCTGCTCGAGGCGCACGGGATCCGCACCGAGCGCGGCGACTACAACATCGCCGAGGTCCATCTCGCGGACGCCATCGAGCGGCTCGTCGCCAGGTCGCGCGGAACGCTCTCCGACGACCGCGCGCCCAAGCACCCCTACCGCTTGACACCATCGTGAGACCGGGAGGACTCCTGTGACGACGACCACGCTGAGCATCCTGAAGCCGAGCGTCAACAACCTGACCGTTCGGATCTTCGTGCGAGCTGCCGGGCTCGACGTCGAGGAACTGGACGTCTGGGGGAAGAAGAGCACCCCCGAGTTCCTCGCCAAGGACCCCGCCGACCTGACGCCGCTGCTCGAGGAAGCCGGATTGCCGCAGGGCACGCTCTGGGAGAGCTGCGCCATCATGCAGTACCTCTGCAACAAGCACGGGCTCGACCGCTTCTACCCGACCGATCCCGGCGAGCGGGCGATGGTCGACAGCGCGATGTTCTACCTGATCGGCACCCTCTACCCGCTCGTCGCGCGCGCCACCTACCCGGCGCTCGGCTTCCCACAGTATCCGGGCGAGGTCGGCTCGTCGGCCGCCGACGACTCGATGAAGGCGCGGGCGCAGAAGGAGGCGGCCGACGCGATCGCAGGGCCGCTCGAGGTGTACCGCACGTTCTTCCTGCGCGACAGGACGTTCATCGGCGGCGACTCCCCCTCGATCGCAGACATCCGCCTGGCCGCGACGCTCGAGTTCCTGCGCGCAATCGACTACGAGCTTCCCGACTGGGCCGAGCGGTACGTGAGCGCGATGGAGAAGAGCCTCGGCGTGGCATACGCGGAGCCCGCGGCCGACGTGCGCGGCTTCATCGACTACGTGAAGTCGCAGGCCTCCTGACCGGGCACGCCGGAGCCGGGCCGGGCGACGATCGGCGCCGTAGCGCCGTCGTCTTCGGCGCACGCAACCTGGGCAAGGCCGTGATCGACCTGCTCCTCGACGACGAGTGGGCGGTGGTCGGCGCGGCCGTCTCGGACGCAACGCTCGAAGGCGTTTCCACGGCGGGTGGGCTCGCGCTCCGCGCGGACGTGACCGACGCGAAGAGCGTGCGAGGCGTGCTGGCGCAGGCGACCGACGCCCACGGCCACGTCGACCTCGTCGTCAACGCTGCCTCGGCCTACGGTGGCGACCGCAGCGGGCCGTTCGGCGGCGGCCCGATCGCGCAGGCCGGCCCCGACGCGTTCGACGCGTGGGCGGCAGCGCCGGCACGCGCCGCCTTCTCGTTCCTCTCCGCGACCGGAGCGTTCCTGCTCGAGCAGGGAACGACCGCAACGGTGATCCAGGTGACGGGCGGCTCGTCTCGGCGTGCCGCCGCCGGACGCGGCCTGTGGGCGGCGGGCGCGTTCGGCGTGCGCGCGATCACGCAGGCGTCCGCGCTCGAGCTGCGCGAGCACGGCATCCACGTGGCACTGCTGATCGTCGACGCGGGCATCGAGCCACTCGCCGGCGCGTCACCGGGTCAGCCGGTCGACGCGCTTGCCGACCCGCGCGACCTGGCGGCCGCGGTCCGCTTCCTCGCCGACCAGAGCGTGCGCGGCACGACGCACGAGCTGCAGGTGACACCGCTCGCCGAGCGCTGGGTGCCGTAACGGCAGACGTCACTCAGGAACGAGGTCGCGGGCGGCCGCTCACGACGCCCGCTTGATCCGATCCTCCACCGGTACCTCCCGGTCGTCCAGGGCGGTGAGGAACGACTGCGCCCACCGGCTCACGTCGTGGGACCGTAGGTGGCGCTGCATGAGTCGCATGCGCCGCCGCCCGTCCGCACGGTCGACGTCGATCGCCCGCACGAGGGCATCTTTCACCGCGTCGGGGTCGTGGGGGTTGCAGAGGAACGCGTGCCGCAACTCGCTGGCGGCACCGGCGAACTCGCTCAGCACCAGCGCCCCACCCAGATCGGTCCGCGCCGCGACGTACTCCTTCGCAACCAGGTTCATTCCGTCGCGCAACGGCGTCACCGCCATCACGTCGGCGGCGCAGTAGAGCGCCGCGAGCTCGCTCCGGTCGTACGACTGCCGCAGGTAGTGCACGGCGGGCACTCCGACCCGCCCAAAGTCACCGTTGATCCTCCCCACCTCGCGCTCGACCCTCATCCGTAGCGCCTCGTAATGCTCGACGCGCTCTCGGCTCGGAGTCGCGACCTGGACGAGAACGACGTCGGGCACGTTCAGCGCGCCTTCCTCGAGCAGCTCGCGGAACGCCTCGAGCCGAAGCTCGATCCCCTTCGTATAGTCGAGCCGATCGACCCCCAGGATCACCGTCTTCGGGTTCCCCAGCTCCGCCCGCACCTGCTTCGCGCGCGCCTGCACCTCCGGGCTGGCTGCCAGCTCCGCCATCTCCCGCGCGTCGATCGAGATCGGGAAGGCGGCCGCTCTCGTCGTTCGCCCGTCGACGTCGATGCCGCTGCCCGAGTACCGGAAACCGAGCAGATGCCGGGCCAGCCGGACGAAGTTCTGCGCTGCCAGCTTCTCCTGGAACCCGACCAGATCCGCTCCCAGCAGGCCGCGCAGGATCTGCGCCCGCAACGGCATCTGCATGAACAGCTCGATCGGCGGAAAGGGGATGTGCAGGAAGAAGCCGATCCGCAGATCGGGTCGAAGCTCACGCAACATCGCGGGCACGAGCTGCAACTGGTAGTCGTGCACCCAGACCGTGGCGCCGTCGGACGCCACCTCCGCGGCAGCGTCCGCGAACCGCTGGTTCACCTCCCGGTAGGCATTACGCCAGTGGCGATGGAAGACCGGCGGCTCGACGGCGTCGTGGTAGAGAGGCCAGATTGTCGAGTTCGACTGCCCCTCGTAGTAGAGCGCGACATCCTCGGCGCTGAGCGGGACAGGGTGGAGACTGATCCCGTCGAGCACGAACGGCTTCGGGGCGGCGCCCACGCCCCCGGCCCAGCCGACCCAGGTGCCACCGCGGGCTGCGACGACCGGGTAGAGGGCCGTCACCAGCCCTCCAGGGCTCCGCCGCCAGACCCTGCCGGCCGGGGTCGTCTCCTCGTCCACCGGAAGGCGGTTCGCGACTATGACGAACGCGCTTCGTTCCGTCACGACAGCCTTTCCTCGACGCAGGGGGGCTCAACGAGGGCGACACACGGGCCGCAACGGTGTCCTCGACAGGCTCAGTATCTCATCGGCAGGCGAGGTCGCGTGCGCGCCATCATCTGCCCGTCCGCGATGACGACAGCCGCAAGATGGCCGCCCGTGACACGGCTACTGCACGGCGAGCTCGACGAACCGGCACACGGCGCTCACGAGCCGCATCTGCTCGACCGTCTTGCAGTCGGCATCGAGCAAGCGGGGCGCACAGACGAGCACGGCGCGACACTGGGCGCGCGAGGTGGCGACGTTGAAGCGGTTGGCGTCGAACGCGAAGCCGATCCCGCGCGGTGCCTCCTCCGCGGAAGAGCTCGCCATCGAGACGAACACGACGGGGGCCTGCTGTCCCTGGAACTTGTCGACCGTGCCCACGGCAACGCCCGCCGGCACGCGCGAGCGCAGGGTGCGCACCTGGGCGTTGTAGGGAGCTACCACGAGGATGTCCTCCTCGCGAAGGCCCCGTGTCGATCCGTTCTCGTCGCTGAAGGATGAGCCGAGGAGGAGGCCGATCGCGCCGGCCACCGCGTCGGCCTCCTCCACTGACGACTGGCTGTGGTGCTCGTGCGTGACAGGCAGCCAGGCCGGCCCGTTTCCGAGCGCGAGCGTCCGCCGCGCCGCCTCCTCGACGTAGCCGAGCCGGCCGGCGTAGTACGCGTCGGATGTGAACGCGCAGAGCTCGGGCCGCAACCGCCAGGTCTCGGCGAGGAAGAGGCCGCGGTCGGCGGGGACGGTCGTGTGCTCGGCGAGCAGGTGCTCGAGCACCGAGCGCCCGGACCCCTCGGGATGGGAGCCCTGAGACACCTGCGGCAGCTGGTTGGGGTCGCCGAGCAGCACGAGCGAGCGCGCCGACGTCCCTGCGGCGAGCACGTCGGCCAGCGAGAGCTGCCCTGCCTCGTCCACGAAGAGCACGTCGATCGGCCGCTCGGCCACATGGAGGTCGACCGCCTCCCGGGTCAGCGCCCAGCCGGTGCCCGCGACGAGATCGAAGCGCGGGTCGGCGCAGGCATCGACATCGGCCGACGAGACGATGCAGCGGCTCGTGAACCCGGTGTCCGGGTCGTCCTCGTCGCGCGCCCGCTTGACCCCCGCGAAGGTGAAGGACTGCCGGTCGGCCTCGTGCTGGATCGCGCGGAGCAGGTTGTGGATCGCCTTGTGGCTGAGGGAGGTGATCCCGATGCGCCTACCGGAGCGCATCAGTGCGATCGCCATGCGGGCGCCCTGCCACGTCTTCCCCGAGCCAGGCGGCCCCTGCACGAACAGGTAGCTCTGGCCGAGCGAGCGGGCCGCCTCGACCGGGTCGACGTCGAGCCGGACGTCCGGCGGCCGTTGCTCGAGCAGCGCGGTGAGAGCCGGATACGCCGCGTCGTTCCCGCCGGCGTACGCGCGGACGAACCGCAGCAGGGCGTCGCGCTTGACCCAGTCCTCGACGGGCTGACCCGGTGTCAGGCCGCGCGGGAGCGGCTCGTCCACCCTCGCCTTCCCGCGCAGCAGCGTGACGATGCCGTTGTCGTCGTCGACGCGGGTGCGGAAGCGCTTGCGGTCGTCGGGATCGAACCCCTCCGCATCGATCTTGTGCTCCTGGGGAGGAAAGGTCATCCGATAGGCGTGGCTTCGTTCCTCGACCTCCGGCGGCCGGCCGTCCCAGTCGAGCCCGCCGATCGCGGTACGGTCGCGCACGAGCTCGTCGTCGTCGAGCTGCGGCCAGCGGAACCACGCCCACCACTGGGGGCGCTGCTCGCGCTGGTGGTAGTCGACGAGGTGTGCGAGCAGCCGCCGCGGCTGTCCTTCGTCGGCCCCGGCCAGCAACTCCGCCCTGAGCGCTGCGCGCTCGGCGTCGCGTTCCTCTGCCGCATCGGTGGGGTCGCGTCGGTCGGGCACCGGGCGCCACGGCACCCCGTCCGGCCGTTCCCCGAGCAGCCACCGGTGCAGCTCGTACGTGGAACGGCAGTCCTCCTCGTTGTAGCGCTCGACGTCCTCGAGCAGCGTGTCGTCGCCGCTCTCGACCCACTCCTCGAAGCGCACGACCGAATCGTCGCCGCCGGACACGTCGGCGGTGCGGACGAACCCGTAGAGCTTCTCGATCTCCTTGATCGAGTAGCTCTCGACCGACGCGCGCAGCGCCTGCTTGACGACGCGGTAGAGGTCGACGAGCACCTCCTGGCGCAGGAAATCGTCCACCTCGTGCTCGCGGGTGCCGTGCTCACCCATCAGGCGGGTCAGCGCGGAGCGCTCGTAGGCGGCGTAGTGGTAGACGTGCATGCCGGGGTGCCGCCGACGGCGCTCGACGACCCAGTCGACGAAGCGCTCGAACGCGACCCGCTCGGCCTCCCGGTCTCGGCCCCAGATCGCGTCGTACCGCACCTGCCCCGTGTCGTCCCGGTAGCAGTAGCCGAACAGGTACTCGAGCCCGCGCGCGGTCTCGTAAAAGGGGTGACCCTCCATGTCGAACCAGACGTCGCCCGGATCCGGCTCGGGCAGGAGGCGGAAGCCGCGCTCCTCCTGATCGGGGAGGAGCTCCCAGACGTACCGCTTCTCGCGGCGGCCGCGCAACTGGAGCTCGGCCTGGTGGCGGATCGCCTCGAGCGCCTCGGGCCGGATGCCGTCGACGGCAGCGCCCGGCCCGAGCTCTCCGAGCGCCTCGAGCGTCGAGATTCCGTGCGCGAGCAGCGTCTCGGCCTGGGAGCGGCGCACACCGGCGACGAGCGTGAGGTGGTCGTCGTCGACGCGCTGCTGCCGGCAAACGTGACGGAAGTCGCAGATGCCGCAGTGATCGCACGGCCACCCGTACGTGGCCTCGCCTGCGTCGAGCGCGGCGAGGAACCGCCCGCGAACGCGACGGTAGTAGGCCTCGAACTCGGCGACGCGGAAGGTCTCGCGCTCGCCGCGGCCGTTCTCGACATGGACCCGCTCGACGGCGCTTTCCTGGATGCGTGAGACCTGCTCGGCGTAGAACATGAGCTGCAGCACGTGCGCGGGCTTGGCAGTGCGCGCGAGCTTGGTGTCGACGGGCTCGTACGCGCCGCCGGCCTGGAGCTCGAGGAAGTCCGCAAACCCACGCCAGCGGCCCTCGGCGAGGGAGGGCTGGTAGATGACGTCGGCCGCGCGCGCCCGGATCGCCTCCTCGGTGAGCCGTCTTGCCTCGGCGGCGTCGAAGCCCTCGTCGTCGTAGGTAGGGATGCGCACGATCGAGCGTCCCTGCGCCTCGAGGCGGGCGAGGTAGGCGGCCTCGTGCTCGTTCCCCTTGCGGAAGATGAGGTCGCGGTGCGGCGAGTCGAGCTTGGGCTTGACGATCTCACCGCGCGCGGCGCGGAGGTCGAGCGCCGTCAGATGCGGGCAGGCGAGGTACGCCGAGAGGTCGGAGGGTGAGAGTGCGAGCGATCCGTCGGGTTGCAGCCGCATGTCAGGAGTATCGGCTCCTGACCGGCCGCGTCTTATGTCGCGGGAGCCGCGTACGTAGGCGCTACGCCGAAGATCGCCTCGGCGACCTCTCCGCCTGCCGATGCGTAGCTGTGCGGCGTTCCCGCCGGGACGAAGAGGCCGTCGCCGGGCGACAGCGTCGCCTCGACCCCACCCGCCTCCACTCGGAGCGCACCCCGCGTGACGTAGAGGAGCTCCTCGCCCTTGTGCGACTCCTCGGCGCTGCTCTGCCCCGCCGGCACGGTGACCGTGCCCACGGTGAGGTGCTCGGTGCTGACGAGCAGGCCGACGAGCACGCCGCGGTCGAGCCGCCAGGTGGCGTCGGAGCGCCGCAGCACCCGGAACGAGCCGGGCTCGGCCGGCCCGACAAGGCTGCCCAGCGTGCTGTCGTCGGCGTAGACGCTGCTTTCGAGGTAGGGGCGCGTCCGCGCGTAGGCGCCGGAGGTTCCCGTCGCAGGCGGCGGTGAGAAGAACTCGAGCACGCGAAGGTCGTCGTCGCCGTACGAGAAGCCGTGGTGCCAGGTGTCGCGGCGGAAGAAGACGCTCTCCCCCGGCTCGGCGCGGACGACCTCCCCGTTCTCGGGGTCGGCGAGCACGAGCGTGCCCTGCAGCACGTACAGCAGCTCGTCGGCGGCGAACACCGTGCGGAAGCTGTCCGAATGGCGGAACGCCCCGCCGGGCGGCATGCCGAACACGATCGTGTGGATCAGCTGCGAGGAGACGTAGATCCAGTCCTCGACGAAGCCGGCCTCCTCGTCACCCCACGTATGGCGCACCGCGTCGGCCGCTCGGATCACGGTCGGGGCGTCGAACGACGGTCGTGGCGAGGGCTTATATCCCATCGTGGCTCCTGCGGTCGTGGGCGTAGCGGTCGGTTTCGGCGTCGACCCACGCGGCGTCGTACACGGGGTCGGGGAAGCCGCTCCCGATCTCGCGCGCGACGCCGTCGCTGCCGGCCGCCTGGGCGGCGAGCATGATCTCGAGCGCATGGTAGGCATGCTCGGGGCGCGTCACCGTCGGCCGGCCAGACTCGGCGCAGTCGACGAGCTGGCGCAGCCCCTCGGTCCACTGCCAGTGCGGGTCGGTCTCCGGGAACACGCGCCACGACCCCTCGTCGTTGCGCCACAGCTCCCACCCCTCCGGCGCCCAGTCGTCGCCGAGGAGCTGCACCGTGCCCTCACTGCCGTACACCTCGATCGCGGGCGAGCGGTAGCGCTGCATCGTGAACCCGGTCGCGACCGACGCGAAGCGCCCCTCGCCGAAGTCGAGCAGAACGTGGGCGTTGTCGTCCGCCTCGACCCGGATCACGCGGCCGTTCACGGCGCGCTCGGGGATCGCCACCCCGACCATGGCGGTCACCCGCCGCGCCGGCCCGAACAGCGCGCACAGGCTGGTGACGTTGTAGACGCCGAGGTCGAAGAGAGATCCGCCACCCGGACGGTAGAACCACTCGTTCCAGGAGGGGCCGGCCCAGCCGTAGCGCGCGCGGCCACTGAGGAGCGAGCCGACCTCCCCGCGGCGAATCGCCGCGTGGACGGCGCGGAAGGTGGGGCTGAGCAGGATGTGAGGTGCGCACACGAGCAGGCCGGGAGCCGTCCGCGACAGCTCCAGGATCGCGGCCGCCTGCTCGAGCGAGGTCGCCATCGGCTTCTCGACGAGCACGTGCCGGCCGGCCTCGAGCGCAGCCCTGGCGAGCGGCCCGTGCTCGTTCATGCTCGTCAGGACGAGCACGACGTCGACGTCGTCGTTGCCGATCACGACCTCTGGCCCGGCGAGCTCCGGCTCGACGTCGTAGTGGGCGGCGGCGGCCCGGCGCTTGCGCTCGTCGACGTCGTAGACGGCGCTCACGTGCACCCGTCCGTCCGCACGCAGACGCTCGATCATGCCCCGGTAGGGCCCGGCGAAGACGCTGCCGCAGCCGATCACGCCGAGCCCGAGGCTCACACGCGTCTCGCGACCCGGTAGTAGGCGTCCGTCCAGGTGGGCTGGTCGACGTCGAGCCCCCGCGCGACGCCGATCTGCCCCGCGAGCGCCGTCGCTGCCGGGAACGTCGTGACGGCGGCGAGCCGGCGGTCGGCCGGGCCGCCCGCGGGCACGCGCAGCACGGTCGCCCCACGGCCCGCGCAGATCGCCTCCGCCTCCTCCAGCAACGGATCCGGGGGGCCGGCGACCGGGAGGCCGAGCGCCAGCGCTCCCGGCTGGAGCGCCATCATCGCCGAGGTGGCGCCTTCCCGGGTCTCGACGCCTTCGGCCGGGATCGCGGAGATCTCCTTCAGCAGGAGCGCGGCCTCGAGGGCCGCGGCCCACGCCGGCCCGCTCCCGAACACGACCGCAGTCGACGCCTCCACCGGGCCGACCTCGTCCACCCATGCACGGGCCTGCCCGAGCGACGCCTCCACCTCGCCGGGCAACTCGCGCAGGGCGGCGTCGAGCGCCGTGTCGGCGGTGAGCTCGGCCCAGACGGCGAGCGCGGCGACGACGTTGCCGCAGTACGCCTGGGTGTGCGTGACAGCCCGCTGGTTCGCCACTGTCACGAGCGCCCGGGCGCCGGCACGGGAGCCCAGCGTGGAGCCGGGGGTCGACGTGACGGCTGCGAAGGGCGCGGGAGCGCCGCCGTCGACGGCCTCGATCAGGTCGCGGAACTCGCCCGACGACGAGATCGCGAGCAACGCGTCGCCCGGCCGCCAGGCGAAGCCGCCGCGAGCGAGCAGGCCGCTCGGCACAGCCTGCACCTCGGGCCCGCGAGTACCGTCGAGCGAGGCAAGCCAGAGGGCGACGGCGACGTAGTAGGCGGCGCCGTTCCCGCTCGCCACGATCCTGCGCACGCCGGGGGCGCCGAGGAGTGATGCGACCTCGGCGACGCCGTCACGGGCGTCGAGCGTCGCGGCGAGCGTCGAGGGCAGCTCGGTGAGGTCGCGCCACAGGCCGGTGTCGTCCAGCACGGCTGCGAAGCCTATCGCCCCGCCTCGGCCGCGCACACGGCCGCGCCGACGACGCCGCCGTCCGGGCCGAGCAGGGAGCCGACGACCTCCAGCTCGGGCGTCGACGGGTAGGCCAGGAGCGACCGGCATGCCGTCCGGACGCGCGCCTGGAACGCCGGCTCGGAGCCGAGGCCTCCGCCCAGCACGATCAGCGTGGGGTCGAGGGCGTTGGCGAGCACGGCCAGCGTACGGCCGAGCGCGTCGGCAGCCTCCTCCACGAGGGCGGCGTGGGCCGGATCCGCGAGAACGTCCTCCGCGCGCTCGAGCCCGCCCGCGAAGGCGAGCGCACGACCGCTCGCGACGGCTTCCACCGGCGGCGCACCCAGGACGATCGCGCTGCCCCGGGCCCCCGCATAGGGGCGCCCGTCGACGACGAGGCAGACGCTCGCGCCGGTGCCGACGATCGTGAAGAGGAACGGCGAGACGCCCGTGCCCGCGCCGAAGAGCGCCTCGGCGCGGGCGGCCGCACGCACGTCCGACTCGAGCGTGACGCGCGGGGCCACGATCGCGGCGGCCACGTCGAGGCCGCGCCAGTCGATCGTGTCGGCGCTCGCGGGGCGGCCGGCGAGGTCGACGAGCTCGCACAGGCCGATGCCGACCGGCAGCCCGCTGCCGCCGAGCCCGGCGGCGAGCGCCGCGCAGTCGGCCAGGACCGCTGCGCCGCCGCGCTCCGGCCGCGTCGGCAGCCGGCGCCGCTCGACGATCCGCCCGGTCGTCACGTCGACGAGGCCGGCTGCGATCTTCGTGCCGCCGACGTCGATCCCGATGGCCGCGGCTCCCATCGCTCTATAGTCTCCTATCCCCGCCGCCGGGAGGCGACCGACAACCCAGGGAGGGAACGTGAAGAGGCGCTCGGCAGTCGTAATCGCCGTCATCGCTGTCGCTGCTCGTCGCAATCGGCGCGGGCGTGTCGTACGGCGCGAAGAAGGAGACGACCACGCTGACGATGTGGTCGTACGACAACCAGGACCCGGGCCTGCAGCCCGTGCTCGAGCAGCTGAGCAGGGATTTCGAGAAGAGCCATCCCGGCGTCAAGATCAACCTCGTCTTCAAGGACTTCAACAGCCTTGTCGGCACGGTGCCGCGCGCACTCGCGTCCGGCAGCGGCCCCGACGTCACCGAGGGCAACCAGGGCTATCAGACGGATGCGCAGCTCGTGAAGGCGAAGCTGATCATCCCGCTGACGAAGTACGTCAAGAAGTACCGCTGGGACAAGCTGTACGCGCCGTCCACGTGGGGCATGTTCCGGTGGACGCCCGACGGGAAGTCGTTCGGGAAGGGCCCGATCTGGGGCCTGGCGCAGACCGGCCAGAACGTCGCTGTCTTCTACAACAAGAAGAAGCTCAAGCAGGCGGGGCTGAACCCGAACGCGTGGCCGAAGACCTATGCGGGGTTCGAGGCGATGCTCGCCACGCTGCGGGCGAAGCTGCCGAAGGACGACCCCGTGATCATGGAGGGGAACAAGGAGGGGTACGGCTTCATCCATCTCTTCGGCGGCATCTGGGGCGCCTACGAGAAGCCGTCGGCCGTACGCAACTGGATCTACCACGTGCCCGGCTCCCGCTACGACACACCGGGCACGATCAAGGCGCTCGGGCGCCTGCAGGCGTGGGCGAAGAACGGCTACTTCAACCCCGACTACAACGCCGTCGGGTACGACGCCGCAGCGGGGTTGTTCGCCAAGGGCAAGGGCGCGATGTGGATCGGCGGTGACTGGGACTCGACCATCATCAAGGCGCTCGGCGTCGAGAACCTGGGCGTGATGCCGATCCCGCCGGGCCCGAGTGGCCAGTGGGCGTCGATCGGCGGGCTCTCGGGCCCGTGGCACATCTCGTCGAAGACGAAGCACGCCGACCTCGGCGCCGAGTGGCTCAACTACGTGATCACGTCGGCCAAGGCGAAGAAGCTCATGTTCGAGCAGCAGCAGCTCCCGGCCGACCAGAGCGCGAAGCCGCCGGCCGGCGATACCTACCTGACGCAGGTCTTCAACGCGTTCAGGAAGGTCGCAAACGACGACGGGCTCATGCTCTACACGGACTGGCCCTCGCCCGTCGATGTACACGACGCTCCAGAACCAGTATCAGAACCTGCTCGCGGGGAGGACGACGCCGCAGGGGATGGCGAAGGCCGTTCAGGACGACTGGGCGAAGTTCGACAAGACGCTCCGCTGACGCGTAGCGAGTGGGGGTCGTAGACGCAGCGACGTGGCGCGCCCGGATCGTCCCGATCCGGGCCCGCCACGTCTGGAGCCCACGCGACGGCGCCGACGGCGTGGGCGTGCTCCGGGCGACCCGGCCAACATCGGCTGGCTCTACGTCCTGCCCGGGCTTGTCTTCTACGGGCTCTTCACGCTCGCGCCGCTCCTGCACACGGTCTACCTGTCCCTCTTCACGTGGGACGGCCTGACGCCCAAGTCGTGGGTCGGGCTTGCGAACTACGGCGAGGCCTTCCGGGACCACGTCCTTCTGACCGCATTCGTGCACTCGGCGGTGCTGATCGGGTTCTACGCGGTGATCCCCGTGATGATCGGCCTGCTGCTGACGGCCGCCCTGACGCGAACGAAGATCCGCGGCTTCCGCTTCTTCCGCACGACCCTCTTCCTGCCGCAGCTGATCGCGGGTGTCGTGATCGCCCAGGCGTTCGTCTGGGTGTACGACGCCAACGGCCCGCTGAACCGCTTCCTCGACCTTCTCGGGCTGGAGTCGCTCGTCCGTCCGTGGCTCGGCGACTTCTCCTGGGCGTTGCCGTCGATCGGCGTGATCGGCACGTGGGTCACGTTCGGGCTCTGCATGGTGCTCTTCGTCGCCGGCGTGCAGAAGATCCCGCTCGAGCTGTACGACGCGGCCCGGGTCGACGGCGCCGGCGCCTTCCGCGAGTTCTTCGCGGTGACGCTCCCGGGGCTGCGCAACGAGATCCTCGTCGCCTTCGTGCTGACGACGATCAACGCGCTCCGCAGCTTCGACGTCATCTACAACACGACCGCCGGCGGCCCGGGAAACACGACGATCGTGCCGTCGATGTACATGTACCAGAACGCCTTCCTGTTCAACCGCGTCGGGTACGCGGCCGCGATCGCGACGCTGCTCGCGATCGCGATCTTCGTGCTCGCCGCGATCATGATCCGCGTCGGCGACCGCAGCGAGGAGCGATGAGGGCGACCCGCTCCGAGCAGGTCGTGACGTACGTCGTCCTCGGCGCGTTCGCGGTCATCGCGATCTATCCGGTGCTGTCGATCCTCTTCCTCGCGCTGCACACGAAGAGCGACCTCGTCACGGGCTTTGCGTTCCCGACGCATCCGGACCTCTCCAGCTTCAAGGCCGCGTGGACGGACGGCCGCTTCACCACCGGCTACAAGTCGAGCTTCATCGTGGCCGCCACGGTCACGGTCGTCTCGGCGGTGCTGTCGACGATGATGGGCTACGCGTTCGGGACGATGCGGTTCGTCGGCGACCGGATCGTGTTCCCGATCGTCCTGCTCGGGATCATCTTCCCGTACGAGGCGACCGTGATCCCGCTCTACTACGACTTCCAGAACGTCCCGCTGCTGCACTGGAACCTGCTCAACACCTACTGGGCGCTGATCCTGCCGCAGATCGGGCAGTCGGTCGCGTTCGGCGCGTTCTGGATGCGCGCGTTCTTCCGC
Source organism: uncultured Gaiellaceae bacterium (assembly GCA_963731095.1). Classification (GTDB taxonomy): domain Bacteria; phylum Actinomycetota; class Thermoleophilia; order Gaiellales; family Gaiellaceae; genus Gaiella. The sequence goes on along the minus strand of CAVSUK010000025.1, from coordinate 31,087 downwards.
TCGGTGCCGCGCTCGCTGATCGAGGCGGCGCGCATCGACGGCGCCACGAGCTTCGGCGTGCTCTGGCGCGTGCTCCTGCCGCAGGCGATGCCGGCGGTGATGACGATGTCGGTGCTCGTCTTCGTCTACACCTGGAACGAGTTCCTGCTCGCCCTCGTGCTCGTCTCGGGCAGCGAGTCGCATCAGACGGCTCCGCTCGGCCTCAGCTTCTTCGCGGGCGCGGCGCGGGCGGGCGACCCCACCAAGGTGGCGGCGGCGGCGATGCTCGTGGCGCTGCCGATCCTGCTCGTGTACCTGTTCCTGCAACGGCATTTCGTGCGTGGAATGCTCGGCGGGGCGATCAAGGAGTAGCGAAGGGCTGATGGCGCGGATCAAGCTCGTGTACCTCGGCGGCGGCTCGACACGGGCGGCCGGGACGATGGCGTCGTTCATGGCGAACGGCGCCGACTTCGACGGCTCCGAGGTGGTGCTCGTCGACCTCGACCCGGGCCGGCTCGAGCTGATCCGGGTGCTGGCACGAGAAGATGGCGCGCGCCCGCGGGCTCGACATCGAGGTCACGGCGACGACCGACCGGCGAGCGGCGCTCGACGGGTGCGACGCGGTCCTCTCCTCCTTCCGCCCGGGCGGCTTCGAGGCGCGGGTGCAGGACGAGCGGATTCCGCTCCAGCACGGCGTCATCGGCCAGGAGACGCAGGGCGCCGGCGGCTTCTTCATGGCGCTGCGCGCGATCGCGGTGCTCAGGGACGTGTGCGCCGAGATGGAGGAGGTCTGCCCCGGCGCCTGGATCTTCAACTACACGAACCCCGTCAACATCGTCGCCGAGGCGATCACGCACAACTCGTCCGTCAAGGTCGTCTCGCTCTGCGAGGGGCCGATCTACTTCCGGGACACGATCGCCGAGTCGGCCGGGCTCGACCCGGCGAAGCTGCACGTCACGATGGTCGGCCTCAACCACGGCTGCTGGGGCGTCGAGCACGACTACGACGGGCAGGACCCGATGCCGCTCTTCGCCGAGGCGTGGGAGCGTCGTCGCGACGACCCGACGCTCGAGCCGCGCGCCCGGCGTCAGCTCCAGCTCGCGGTCGCGATGGGCGCCGTGCCGGCCGACTACTTCGAGTACTACTACTTCACCGACGAGGTGCTCGACGACCTGCGCGCGAAGCCGACCACGCGCGCGGAGGACATCCTCGGCTGGGCGCCCGACTACTGGCGCCACTACGAGGAGCAGGCGCAGAGCGACGATCCGCAGCTCGACCCCGCCCGCTCGCGCGGCGGCATCCACGAGCTCGAGCTCGCGATCGACGTGATGGACGCGATCTTCAACGACAAGGACGAGGTGCACCCCGTCAACGTCCCGAACGCGGGCGGCGCGCTGCCGGGCTTCCCCGACGACCTCGTCGTCGAGGTGCTCGGCCGCTGCCACGGAGGCGGCATCGAAGTACTCCCGGCCCGGCCGCTGCCACGGCACGTGCGCGGGCTCGTCGAGATGCTCGGCGAGTACCAGGCGCTCGCCGCCGAGACGGCCTGGAACGGCACGCGTCGAGACGGCATTCGAGCGCTCTCCGCGAACCCGCTCGTCCGCCAGCTCGGGCTCGCGGAGCGGCTCTACGACGAGCTCGCGACGGCGCACCGCGACTATCCTGCCCGAGCGGCTGCGGGCGGCCTAGGAGGCCGGTGGTGGGCACGCTCCTCCTCGGCGTCGACGGCGGCAACACGAAGACCCACGCGCTCGTGACCGACGCCGAGGGCACCGTGCTCGGGACCGGCGACGGCGGCACCGCGGACATCCACAACTCGACGCCGGACGCGGCGCTGCAGCGAAATCGTCGCCGCCTGCCGCGCGGCGCTCGTGGACGCAGGCGGCCGCAGCGGCCGACCTCGCCGCGTCGGGGTTCAGCCTGGCCGGCGCCGACTACCCCGAGGACTTCGAGCTTCTGCGCACCGAGCTGCGGGAGCGGCTCGGGCTGGCCGCCGACCCGGTCGTCGTGAACGACGCGGTCGGCGCGCTTGCGCTGCGGCACCGACGACTCGGTCGGGGTTGCCGCGGTGCTCGGCACCTACTGCGCGGTCGCCGGCCGCAACGCAGCCGGCGACCTGTTCCACTTCGGCTTCTGGCCCGACTCGGCCGGCGCCTCCATGCTCGGCTCCGAGGCGCTCGCCGCCATCTGGCGGCACATGCTCGATCTCGGCCCCTCGACGTCCCTGATCGGCCGTGCGCTCGAGCGCTGGGGCTGCGCCGACGTCGGCGAGCTGCTGTACGAGTTCACGCGGATCGGCGGCCACCCGCCCTCCGAGCCCGGCCGCTTCGCCGACGCCGTGCTCGACGAGGCGGAGGCGGGCGACATGGTGGCGCGGGACATCGTCGAGACCGCCGGCCGCCGGCTCGGGGACTACGCCCGCGTCTGCGCCACGCGCACCGGGCAGCTGGGCTCGCCGTTCCCCCTCGTCCTCACCGGCGGCGTCATGCGCCATCCGTCGCCGCTCCTGCGCGCGGCGATCCTCGAGCGCGTGCCGGACGGCGTCGCCGTCTACCCGGACGTGGAGCCCGTCGTCGGCGCGCTTCTCCTCGCGGCCGACGGGATCGGCGTTCGGCCCGACCGCGCTCACCTGCGAGCGGCGTCGGCTGCGGTGATCGGAGACTGATGGGCGGCATCCGGCTCGAGGCGACGACGAAGATCTACCCGAACGGCGTCAAGGCGATCGACGACGTCACGCTCGACATCCGCGACGGCGAGTTCATGGTGCTCGTCGGCCCGTCCGGCTGCGGCAAGTCGACGCTGCTGCGGATGATCGCGGGCCTCGAGGAGGTGACCGAGGGGCGCGTCCTGATCGGCGACGAGGACGTGACCGACCTCCGACCGCGCGACCGCGACATCGCGATGGTGTTCCAGAACTACGCGCTCTACCCGCACATGAGCGTCGAGGACAACCTGGGCTTCGGGCTCAAGCTGCGCCGGGTGCCGAGGGACGAGCGGCAGAGCCGGGTCGGCCAGGTCTCGAGCACGCTCGGGCTGAGGACGCTCATGAGCCGCCGGCCCGCGTTCCTCTCGGGCGGCCAGCGGCAGCGCGTTGCGATGGGACGGGCGATGGTGCGTGAGCCGAAGGCGTTCCTGATGGACGAGCCGCTCTCGAACCTGGACGCGAAGCTGCGCGTCGCCGATGCGCGGCGAGCTGACGCGGCTGCACGACCGGCTCGGCGTGACGACGGTCTACGTGACGCACGACCAGGTCGAGGCGATGACGCTGGGCCAGCGGGTGGCGGTGCTGCGCGACGGCGTGCTGCAGCAGTGCGACACCCCGCACAACCTCTTCCACCGTCCGGCGAACCTGTTCGTCGCCGCGTTCATGGGGTCACCGTCGATGAACGTCGTCGAGGCGACGGTGGCCGGCGGCCGCGTGTCCTTCGCCGGGCTCGACCTGCCGCTGCCGCCGGAATCGCCGCTCGCCGACGGCCCGCGCACCGTGATCCTCGGGGTCCGCCCCACCGATCTCCGCCACACCGACGACGCGCCGGCCGGCCTGCCCCGCATCACGGTCACGCCCGACGTGATCGAGGACCTCGGCGGCGTCTCGAACCTCCTCTTCCCGCTCGACGCCCCGCGCGTCGCCACCGACGCGACCCGCGCCGCCATCGAGGCGGCGAGCGACGACGAGGCGACGCTGCTCGCCGACGACCGTCGCGCCCGCTTCTGCGCGTCGATCGACGGGCGGCGGCACGTCCCGCTCGGCGACGACGTCGAGCTCGCCGTCGACCACCGCCACCTGCACTTCTTCGACCCCGAGAGCGGGGTCGCGATCACCGGGCCGGCCGCCGCCGGCGGCTGACCCGACGCCGGGTCAGGCCCGGGTGGCGCCGGCGAGCGGCGGCGCGGCGAGGCCGAGCTCGGCGCCCGCCGCGATCAGCTCCGCCTCGGTGACGGCGCCGCCGACCCCGGTCGGGCGTCATCACGGCGAGGCCGGCGTACAGCACCGCCCACTGCAGCCGGTCTTCCGCGTCGGCGCCCCGCAGGTCGGCCCAGATGTAGGCGGCGGCGAGCAGGTCTCCGGCGCCGGTCGAGTCGACCGGATGCTCGACGTGCGTGCCGGCGGCGGTCAGCGTCTCGCCGCCGGAGCGCGCGAACGCGCCTTCGCCTGCGAGCGTGACGACCACCGTCTCGGCCAGATCGCAGAGTCGCGCGGCGGCGTCCTGCGCCGTCGCCGCTCCCGTCAGGCCCATGGCCTCGCGCTGGTTGACGAAGAGGACACGCGCGCCGGACAGCGCCGCCGGCGGCCGGCCCGCGTACGCGCGGGCGTCGTCGTCGCCGCAGGTCACGTAGGCCGCGGCCCCGTCGGGAACGACGTAGAGCTGGTCGAGGCTCGCCGCCACCGCCCGCGGAGCGTGGGCAGCGACGTCGGCGGCCGAGGCGCGGGCGCCGGGATCGATCGTCACCATCGCCCTGTCGCCGCCGAAGGGCAGGACGACCGTGGTCGGCGTCCGGGGCGCCGATCGCGTCGCGACGGGCTTCACTCCCTCCTCCGCGAGCATGGCGCGCACGAGGTCGCCGGCCACGTCGTCGCCGAGCGGCGCGGCGACAGCTGCAGTGAGGCCGAGCCGGGCGGCGCCGACAGCCGTGATGGCGCCGCCGCCGGGCGAACGCAGAAGCTCGGCCGCGAACCGCTCCTCACCGAGCTCCGGCAACGACTCGAGCCCGACGAAGGTCAGGTCGAGGAAGACGGGGGTAGCAACGACGAGGTCGGTCACCAGGGCCGGAGAATAGCGATGTGCCCGCTCATGCGACGAGCGCCCGAACGACGTCGCCGGAGAGCGCGGCCTTCTCGACGAAGCCGCGTGCGCCCGACTCGGCGATCAGCGGACCGAAGTCGGCGCCGTCCCGGCTCGAGGCCAGCACGATGGCGGTATGAGACCCGGCCTCGCGCAGCCGCGCGGCGACCTCGAAGCCGTCGATGTCGGGGAGGCCGATGTCCAGGAGGATGACGTCCGGCTCGAGCCGCAGCGTCTCGGCCACGCCGGACTCACCGTCGTCGGCGGTCCCCACGACGACGAACCCTTCGCTCTCGAGCACCATCCGCGCCATGGCACGAAAGGAAGGGTGATCGTCGACGATGAGGACAGTCTCGTTCAGGGCTCGCGCTCCGTCATTTCCCCAATCGTGTCATTCAACGCACCCTGTGCGAAGCCCTGTCCGTCGTCCAGTCTAGATGGGGGCCGACAGGCGCTCGCGAAAGGCGAGCCGCAATGCGTCCACCGATCCCCCGGCGAGGGTCCGTTGCGTGAGCTCCTCCTGCTCGGCCCGGTCGAACAGGTCGAGGAAAGCGCTGATCTTCGGCTCGGGACGGGCGGGGCGGCTGCCGGGCCGCCAGCCCTCACGCTCCTCGAGCTGCAGCAGGTCGGCGCGCTCGCCCGCGGTGAGCGTCGGCTCGTATCGCACGAGCAGTTCTGCGAGCTCGTCCCGCAGCTGTTCGGCTCTGTCGGCCATGTGCGCATGCCTCCTGGCTGGCGTAGCCGGTAGACGACGATCGCGAGGCGTCGGGTGCGGCGCCCGCGGCCGCCGAGGCGGCCGCGGGCATCCGGCAACCGAGCTACGCGACGACGGCGACGTTCGTCGCCTCAGGGCCCTTCGCGCCCTCGCGGGCCTCGAACGTGACCTTCGCCCCCTCCGGGAGCGACTTGAAGCCGTCACCGGCGATGTTGCTGTGATGCACGAAAAGGTCCTTCGACCCCTCGGCGGGCTCGATGAAACCGAACCCCTTCGCATCGTTGAACCACTTCACGGTTCCTTCTGCCATGGAAATACACCTCCCCTACTTCTTCACGAACGCGTAAGGAAGGCGCACACACGCAGACCGGACTCGCTCTTGACTTACCGGCCACGGTAGCAGTCGCTGGCCGAAACCCCGCCGCCGGCTTGCTCCGACCGCTCCGGGGGGCCGAGGTCAGGCGGCCGTCGCGGCGTCGACTCGGAGCGCGTCTGCGCGCTCGAGCCACGGCGTTGCGCGCAGGGACGCGAAGATCTCACGGGCTTCGGCCAGGAGCGGTCCGCAGTCCTCCGCTCGGCCGAGCGACGTGAGCAGCTCGGCATGCTCGAGGTTCACGACGGCGAGGTAGAACGGCATGCCGATCTCGCGGAAGAGCGCTACTGCCTCGCCGAACCCACGCTCGGCGTCCGCCGGGTCGTCGTCGCCCACCATGCGGGCGCGGAGGCGAAGCGTGTGCGCCTGAAGGAAACGCGTCCTCCGGCCGAGCGGGAGCGCCTCCACCCCGCCCAGCAACTCCTCGAGCTTGGCCTCGTCGCCCAGCTCGAGCGCGGCTTCGCCGGCGACGACGAATGCTTCCTTCACAGTCTCCGCCGCGAAGCCGAGGTTGAAATGCTCGGAGAACGCGTGCTCTGCCTTGGTGAGCGCCAGCCGGGCGTCACCCTCGGCGAGCAATAGGCGCGCTTGCGCGCACTGATACGCCGACTGCTCCTGAAGGTCAGCAGACGATTCCATGGCCTGAAACCGGTCGACGACGCGCCTCGCGTCGTCCAGCATGCCGCGATGCACTCCGAGAGTCGCATGGACGAAGGGGGTGCCGGAGAACGCCGCCCGCACCTGCTCCCATTCGTCGATCGGCAGCTCGGCAGTCATCGCGCTTGCCTCATCCCATGCGCCGGATGCAACGAACGAGTAGACCTGGCCGAGGAAGGAGAGCTCCCAGTAGCGACTGCCGACACGGCGGCACTGCGCCAACCCGTCACGGACGGCCTCGACGGCCTCGGCATAGCGGTCGAACTGTCCGAGCTGGTCGGCGAGGTTGTACGACGCACGCAAACCAGCCAGAGGCTTCTCATGCTCGATTGCCGTACGCACCGCGAATCGAAGCAGCGCAAGGCCCTCCTGCCGTCGCCCCACGCTGTTCAGAATGATGGCCTTGGTGGTGAGCGCCTGCACGAGCACCTCCGGCAACTCGAGGTTCTCGGCCATCTCCAGGGCGGCCTCGATCCGCTGTCTGCCGAGATCGGACTGACCACCGAAGAAGAGGAACCGCCCGAGCTGTGCCGCCAGCGAGGCGAGGTCGGCGTCGGGCTCGTCCTGCGCCAGCAGCTCGAACGACAGGTTCATGCGCTCGAGGCCGTCTTCGATGCGTCCGAGATCCCACATCACCTCGGCGAGGCGGGCAGCGACCCTGGCGGCCGCGTGCGTCTCGTCCGCCCCCTCGTAGAGCTCGATAGCGCGCTCGAAGCAGGCTCTGGCATCCTCGCCGCGCGCGCCTGTCCGCGCCGTCGTGCCCGCGCGTTCATAGAGCTCTGCACGCACAAGGACGTCATCACTCAGATCGGCGGCCCGCTCGAACGCGCGCTGCGCCTCTGCGGTTGCCGCGAGCGATGCGGCCCGCTCGCCGGCACGGACGAGCATCTCGCGGGCCCGGTCGCGGATCGCTGCCGCGTCGGGCGCGTCAGGGGCCGACTCGAGCGCATCGATCAAATGTGCGGCGACGACCTCGACGATCTCGTCCTCGTCGCTGCCCGGCAGCGAGAGAAGGAACTCTGCTGTGGCGAGGTGCTTCGCCTTTCGTTCTTTCCGCGAGAGCGTCTCGTAGGCGACGCGCTTGACGATGTCCTGCAGGAACGCGTACTGGCCCCGCTCGGGCGAGAGCGGATCGGCCTGGACGGAGAGAACCTCCTTGCGCAGCAGCGAGGCGAGGATCGGCTCGAGCGCAGCCGCATCCATGCCGGTCAGCGCGGTCAGGCCCTGCTTGGTGAAGGTCTTCCCGAGCACGGCGCCGTCCTGGACGAGGTGCCGCTCCGCCGCTTCCAGGCCGTCGAGGCGGGCGGCAACGAGCGCTTGCAGGGTCTCGGGCATCTCGAGCTGGTCGATCGGGCCGGTCGGCCGGTAGACGGCGCCGTCCCGCGCGAGCAGGCCCCGGTCGAGCAGCATGCGCACGGTCTCGACGGCGTAGAGCGGAACGCCCTCGGCCCGGTCGAGCACACGCTCGCGCAGGTCGTCCGGCAGGCCGGGCACGAGCCCCGTGAGGAGCTCGTGCATCGCCGCGGGCGGCAGGGGCTCGAGGTAGAGCTGCGTGAACCCTCGCTTGCCGGCCCACGTCGCGCGCTTCTCGGCGAACTCGGGGCGCGCCAGCGCGAACACGTAGAGCGGCTGGTTGCGCGACCAGTCGAGCAGGTACTCGATGAAGTCGAGGAGGCCCGCGTCGGCCCATTGCACGTCCTCGAACAGCAGCACCGTCGGGCTCTTCTCGGCGAGCCGCTCGAAGAGGATGCGCCAGGCCGAGAAGAGGTTCTCCTCGTCGCCCGGGATCCCGTCCTCGAGTCCGAGTAGGTGAGCGATGCGCGGCCGCACCCAGCGGCGCTCCTCGGCGTCCGGCAGGTGCTCCTCGAGGGTCTCGGTGAGCTTCTCGCCGGCCGAGGCAATGTCCTCGTCCTCGAGAATCCCGCAGCGCATGCGCACCATCTCCGCCAGGGCCCAGTAGGCGACGCCCTCCCCGTAGGAGAGGCAACGGCCGCGGTGCCAGTACGTGTCGGCGGCGAGGCCGTCGATGTACTTCTCGAACTCCCAGGCGAGCCGCGACTTGCCGATGCCAGCGATTCCCGAGACGAGCACGAGCTGGGCGCGCCGCTCCTCGTCCGAGGCGTGGAAGAGGTCCTTCACGAGCTGCAGCTCGCGGTTGCGGCCGACGAACGGCGCCTCGAGTCCCGCCGAGCGCATCGAGCCGCCACGCCCCGCGACGACACGCAGGGCGCGCCAGAGCTGCATCGGCTCCGTCTTGCCCTTCATCTGGTGCAGTCCGGCGTCCTCGTAGGCGACGGTGGCCTCGCTCGCCCGCTTGGTCGTCTCGCCGGTGAGGACGCTGCCGGGCTCGGCTGCCGACTGGATGCGGGAGGCCGTGTTGACGAGGTCGCCGGCAACCATGCCTTGGCCCGTCGCGCCGAGCGTGACCGCGGCCTCACCGGTGAGAACACCGGCCCGCGCGCGGAGCAGCGGGTCGATCTCGGGCACGGCAGCGGCGAGGTCGATCGCCGCTCGGACGGCTCGCTCCGCGTCGTCCTCCTGCGCGACGGGCGCACCCCATACGGCCATGACAGCGTCGCCGATGAACTTCTCCACCGTGCCGCCGTACCGTTCGATCACGGTGCGAGCAACGTCGAAGTAGCGGCTCAGGAGCTCGCGCGTGTCCTCCGCATCGCGCCCCTCGGAGGCCGCCGTGAAGCCGACGAGGTCGACGAAGAGGACGGACACGAGCCGGCGTTCGGCCGCTGCCGGCTCCTGCACGACGGCAGCCGGCTCGCGCGCCGGCGCCGTTGCTCCGTCGCCGAGCCGGGTTCCGCACTCGCCGCAGAAGTTCACACCCGGCGCGTTCGGCGTGCCGCACGCCGGGCACGGCGCGGCGAGACGCGCGCCACAGTGGCCGCAGAACTTGCGACCCTCCTCGTTCGGCGTGTTGCAGTCTGCGCAGATCATGATGGCTCCCCGCTCGGGAAGATGACCTTACTGGGCGGCGGCAACCTACGCTGAGAAGGGATGAGAGGGAGGGCAAACGCCTCTAGCACGGTGCCGAGCGCGTCAGCCACCCAGCGTCGGGCGGAGCAGCGGCACCACGTCGTCGGGCTGTGGGTAGCGCCCGAGCATCGACTTCGTGAACACGAGCTCACCGTCGACGTGGACGTCGAAGATGCCGCCCTTGCCGGGCACGACCTCGAGCACGCCGACCACGTGCTCCCACTCCTCCAGGATCCGCGCCGCCAGACCGGCGGCGTTCGGCCGCGCGCTTCAGGGAACGCAGTACTCGATGCGGACGTGGTGGCGCTCGGCCATCTCCCCGATTCAACCAGTTGCAGCCGCCTGCGCGAAGGATCCCGATCGGTCAGGCCCGGGATCGCCGCGTCCGGGCTGGACGCCTTGCGCCGGATGCGGGCTCCCTGCACCCTGTAGAAGGAGACGACGATGCCGAAGAAGAGGAAGATCTTCCCGACGCGTGAGGAGCGCGACGCCTGGTTCGCGCGCATGGAGGCGCACGAGCGCGAGCTCAGGCGGCTGGTCGAGCGCGGCCGCGCCGAGCTGTCCGCGAAGCAGAAGCCGTCGTAGGGACAAGGCCGCGCCGACCGCAGCCGTCGGCCCGGGGCTCACCAGGGGATCTCGCTGCCGTCCGCGTGGAAGAAACGGCCGCTGCGGTCGGCATCGAGCTCGTCGATGCGGGCGATCAGCCCGGCGGCCGCCTCGTCGGGGTCGACGTTGCCGGCGCCGCCGGTCATCTCGGTGCGCACGAAGCCGGGGTGCAGCACGACGACGTGGATCCCCCGCGGGGCGAGCTCGTACGCGAGGTTCGCGCCGGCCATGTTCAGCGCCGCCTTGGACATGCGGTAGCCGTACGTGCCGCCGGAGGGGCCGTCGCCGATCGAGCCGGCCTTGCTCGACACGAGCCCGATCTTCGACCCGGCGCCGAGGCGCGGCAGCAGCGACGAGACGATGCGCAGCGGACCGAGGGCATTGGTCTCGAACTGCAGTCGCTCACCCTCGAAGTCGAGCGCCTCGAGGCTCTCGCGGCGCAGGACGCCCGCGTTGCACACGAGCACGTCGACGGTGGCGTCCCCGAGCGCCCGCCCGAGCACCGCGCCGGCCTCGTCGCTCGTCACGTCCACGCTCTCGACGACACGGCAGCCGAGCGACTCGAGCTCCGGCGACGCGTGGCGGCAGGCGGCGACCACGGTCTCCCCTCGCGCGTGCGCCTGCCGGCAGAGCTCGAGCCCGACACCGCGATTGGCCCCCGTCACGACCCATGTCCCCATCCCGACCTCCCCTGTAGACGCGACGCGGACAGTCTGCCGGTGGCGGCCAGGTGGCCGTACCTACCATGACGTGATCGCCCACTCGAACGCCCGCACCTTCGTCCGGCTGCTTCATTTCCTGCGGCCGTACCGCGCGTCTCTCGCCGTCTCGACGCTGCTCGCCGTCCTCTCCCAGGCCGCGGCGATCACGGTGCTCGTGCTCACGGGCTTCGTGATCGACGAGCTTCGCGGTGGGCAGGACAGCCGCCGGCTGACCCTCCTGATCGTGGCCATCCTCGCCGTCGGCCTCGCCAGGGCGCTGCTCATGCTCGGCCGCCGCTTCATCTCCGGCAAGCAGGCGCTCGCGGTGGAGTGGGATATGCGGGACGCCCTGTATGCGCGCCTGCTCCGCCTCTCGTTCGGCTTCTACGACCGGCATCAGACCGGGCAGCTGATGTCGCGCGCAACCGTCGACCTGCAGACAATCCGCTTCTTCCTCGGCTACGGGCTCATCTTCTTCGCGCAGCACGTGATCACGATCCTCTGCGTCACCGCCGTCCTCTTCTTCTACGAGTGGCGGCTCGCGCTGATCGCGCTGGCGATCACGCCGTTGCTCGTCGGCGTCGCCTACCGCTACAGCCACGTCTCGCACCCCGTCCTGCGCGACGTGCAGCAGAAGCTCGCCGACGTGGCCACGGTCGCGGAGGAGTCGATCGTGGGCGTCCACATCGTCAAGTCGTTCGCGCAGGAGGAGCAGGTCGAGGAGCGCTTCCGCCACGCCTCGAACGAGGTCTTCGGCGCGTCCGTGCGCGCGAACACGCAGCGGTCGCTCTACGTGCCGCTGCTGAGCTTCCTGCCGATGCTCGCCCAGGCGGGTGTGCTCCTCGCCGCCGGCCATTTCGTCGTCCAGGGAGACCTGACGATCGGCGGTTTCTTCGCCTTCAACCTGCTGTTGATGATGCTCGTGATGCCGCTGCGCATGCTCGGCATGTGGATCGGCCAGGCGCAGCGGGCCACCGCTTCGGGCGAGCGGTTCTTCGAGGTCATCGACGAACCGGAAGGGGTGGCGGACACGAAGGACGCCGGCGAACTGCCTCCCGGCCCCGGCCGCATCTCGTTCACGGGCGTCCGCTTCGGCTACGACCCCGATCGCCCCGTTCTCGACGGGATCGATCTCGCCATCGAGGCCGGCACCACGATCGCGCTGATCGGGGCGTCCGGGTCGGGCAAGACGACGCTCGCCTCGCTCGTGCCCCGCTTCTACGACGTCGACGCGGGCGCCGTCCTCATCGACGGCGTCGACGTGCGGGCCGTCACGAGGCGATCGCTGCGCCGCGAAGTAGGGGTCATCTCCCAGGATCCGTTCCTCTTCTCCGCGAGCGTCCGCGACAACATCGCCTTCGGCGTCCCGGACGTGACGCACGACCTCGTCGAGGCGGCAGCCCGCGCCGCGCAGGCCCACACGTTCATCGAGCAGTTGCCCGACGGCTACGAGACCGTGATCGGAGAGCGCGGCATCACCCTGTCGGGCGGCCAGCGCCAGCGGCTCGCGATCGCGCGCGCGCTCGTGATCGACCCGCGCATCCTGATCCTCGACGACGCGACAGCCTCCGTCGACGCGACGACCGAGTCGCTCATCCGGGCAGGGCTCACCGAGGCGATGCGCGGCCGCACGACGATCGTGATCGCCCACCGGCTCTCGACGATCGCGCTCGCAGACACCGTCGTCGTGCTCGAGCACGGCCGCATCGTCGCGCGCGGGACGCAGACCGAGCTGCTCGAGAAGAGCCCCGTCTTCCGCGAGATCCACGAGTACGGGCTGCTGCAGGAGATCGGGGTGGCCACGTGAAGGTCTGGCAGGCCGGGTCGCACCTGTCGGAGGAGCGGGGCGGCACGGTCGGCGACTGGTCGTGGCGGCAGACCCGCCGCCGCCTCGCCACCCTCGCCGGGCTCGCGATGCCCTACCGGGCTCGCACCGCTGGCGCGATCGTCTCCCTGCTCGCCTACACGGTCGTCGCGCTGGTGCCGCCGCTCCTCGCCAAGCTCGCCGTCGACCAGGGCATCAAGAACGGAGACCTGCAGAGGCTCGCCTGGATCGTCGCCGCCTTCGTCGCCACCGGGCTCCTCGCCCTCGGCCTCTCCTCACTCCAGACCTACCTGACCGGCTGGGTCGGGGAGCGGGCGCTCGCCGACCTGCGCATCCGCCTCTTCTCGCACCTGCAACGGCTCTCGCTCGGCTACTTCGAGCGCAACCGCACCGGGGCGATCGTCAGCCGCATCACGAACGACGTCGAGGCGCTGGACACGCTCATCACAGACGGCGTCACCTCGCTCGTCCAGAACCTGATGCTGCTCGTCGGCACGACCGTCGTGCTGTTCGTGCTCGACTGGCGCCTCGCGCTCGCGACGCTCGCTGTGCTGCCATTGATGGCGCTCGCGACGGCCTGGTTCCGGATCCGCTCGAACCGTGCGTACCGCCGCGTGCGCGAGCGCATCGGCCTCGTCACTGCGACGCTCGCCGAGGACATCGCCGGCATGCGGGTCGTGCAGTCGTACGCGCGCGAGCCGCGCAACCAGACGAGCTTCCGCGGCATCAACAGCCTCTACCGCGACGCAAACTACGAGACCGTCGTCCTCAGCGGCTTCTACTTCCCGGCCGTCGACTTCCTCTCCTCGCTCGCGACCGCCATCGTCCTCGGCTACGGCGGCTACCTGCTGATCGACGGTCAGGTCACGATCGGGACGCTGCTCGCCTTCTTCCTCTACCTCGCGAACTTCTTCGACCCGGTGCAGCAGCTGTCGCAGCTGTACAACACGTTCCTGTCCGCCACGGCGGCGCTCGACAAGATCGTCGAGGTGCTCGACGAGGAGCCCGAGATCGTCGACGCACCCGCCGCCGTCGAGCTGCCGCGCATCGACGGCCGCGTCCGGTTCGAGGGCGTGCGCTTCGGCTACGGATCCCTACCGGAGGTACTGCACGGCATCGACCTCGACGTGCCGGCCGGCACCTCCGTAGCGCTCGTCGGGCAGACCGGCGCCGGCAAGTCGACGATCGCAAAGCTGATCGCCCGCTTCTACGACCCGCGCGAGGGCCGCATCACGATCGACGGGCACGACCTGCGCGACGTGCAGCAGGAGTCGCTGCGGCGCCAGCTCGGGGTCGTACCGCAGGAGGGGTTCCTGTTCGCCGGCACCGTCGCCGAGAACATCGCCTTCGGCCGGCGGGAGGCAACGAGGGCCGAGGTGGAGCAGGCGGCCGCCGCGGTCGGCGCCGACACCTGGATCCGCGAGCTCGAGAACGGCTACGACACGGAGCTCGGCGAGCGGGGGTTCAGGCTCTCACTGGGACAGCGGCAGCTCGTCGCCTTCGCCCGCGCGCTGCTCGCGGACCCGCGCATCCTCATCCTCGACGAGGCCACCTCGTCGGTCGACATCGGCACCGAGCGAGTGATCGAAGCCGCGTTGCGGCGCCTCCTCACCGGCCGTACCGCGTTCGTGATCGCCCACCGGCTCTCGACGATCCAGAGCGCCGACCTGATCGTCGTGCTCGCCCACGGGCAGATCGTGGAGCAGGGGACGCACGCGGAGCTGATGGCGCTGGGAGGCGCCTACACGAGCCTCTACGGGGACTGGGCCGACCGGGTGGCATAGCCGCCACGCGCGGGAGGCACCGGGCTACCGCAAGCGGTAGACGATGCGGCCGCGGTCGAGATCGTACGGTGAGAGCTCCACCCGGACACGGTCGCCGGGGAGCATCCGGATCCGGTAGCGCTTCATGCGGCCGGCGGTGTAGCCGATCATCTCGTGGCCGTTGTCCAGCTTGAGCCGGAACATCCGGTTGCGGAGGGCCTCGATGATCTCGCCCTCCATCTCGATCTTCTCTTCCTTGACGGCGATAGCGAACTCCTCTCTCGTCGATGGGCGGGTGCGGCGCCCGTGGCCGCCGAGGCGACCACGGGCTTCCGCTTCCTCGCGCTAGATCACCGTGACGTTCGTCGCCTCGGGCCCCTTGGCGCCCTCGCGCGCCTCGAACGAGACGCGGGCGCCCTCAGGGAGCGACTTGAAGCCGTCACCGGCGATGTTGCTGTGATGCACGAACAGGTCCTTCGACCCGTCGTCAGGGGCGACGAAGCCGTAGCCCTTTGCATCGTTGAACCACTTGACGGTTCCTTCTGCCATGGAAAAACACCTCCCTTACATACTCACGAACGTGTAAGGAAGGCGCACACGCGCAGACCGCACTCGCTCTTAACTACCGCCCACGGTAGCAGCAGCGGGAGAGGAAAGCGCAGGTTTCCGTCGGGGTCGGGAGCGGAGACCGGGGCGCTCTAGAGCACGGTAACGCGCGAGGCGAAGGTTGCTCACTCCTTCAAGGTGAGCGAGGCGCCGACCGCAGGAGTCTGCGTGCCGGGCCCTCCCCAGGTACTGCCCCAGACGATCAGGTCCGTGCCCGTCCACACGACCGCGGGGCCGCCGGTGGTGGTGTACAGCGACGGGCCCGGGACGAGCGAGCGCCACGTCCAGCTGTTCGTCGCGAGGTCGAAGACCTGCAGGCCGTCCTCCGCGCACGACGCGACGAGGCGGTCACCGAGCCACGCAACGTTCATCGGGTTGAAGCACGGCGCCCACGGCCCGATCCGCCAGTCGCGGCAGCCGTGGCCCTGCTTGGGGCTCTCCACGATGTGGCACGAGCCCGCCGTCACGCCCTTCCAGTTGCCGACCGTCGGGTTGTAGCGGATCACGCGCAGCGACCCGGTCCCGCCGGCGGTGAAGACGACCTCGGTGCCGGACCAGGCGACCGGGGTCAGGGATGCCGCGGTATCGGAGCCGAAGTCCGTCGACGGCGCGGGCAGCGGGATCTCGCGCACCTTGCCGGTGGCAGGGTCGTAGGCGACGAAGGCGGGACGGCGGTCGGTGCACGCTGCGCCCTTCTCCGGGCACTTCGAGAGGCTCCCCATCACGAAGGCCTCACGCCCGCTCCAGACCACCCCGCTCGGGCCGCCGAAGAAGACGAACTTGTCGAATGCCGGCACCCGGCGCCACGTTCCGGCCTTCGGATCGAGCGCCGCGGCGATCGGCTTTGCCTGGGTGTCACCGAGGGCGCCGCCGATCACGAGCAGCTCCTTGCCCGTCCACACCGACGCTTGGAGCTCACGGTTGCCGAGCGGGCCGGCCGGCAGGCGCCGCCAGGTGTCGGTGGCAGGGTCGTAAGCCGCGGCGCCGTTCGGGCCGTCGGGCGAGTTCGACGCCCAGACCACCATCTCGCGGCCCGTCCAGGCCACGCCCCCCGCCCCGACGCCCTCGACGCCGGCCGGCGCAGGGGCGATCGCGCGCCACGTCCGGGTGGCCGGGTCGTATGCGGCCCCGTCCGAAGCACAGCGGTCGCACGGTGCGGTCGCCCTGACCGGCTTCTGCGTCACACCTCCCCACACGATCATCTCCTTGCCGGTCCACACCGCGCCCTCGGCAATGCGCCCCGCGATCGGAGCAGAGGGAAGCGCTTGCCACGACGGCGACGCCTCCGGCCCGGCCTTCGTGACCCGGCCGACGAGGAACCCGGCCAGGGCTCCCGCCAGCGCGACGGCCACAACCGCCAGGGCGACCTGCCAGGCTCGCCGATGCCTTCCTGTCCCGCGCGCGGAGGACAGGAAGGGATCGGCGGCGGACGCGTTACGGCTCGGATGCATCGCCGACCCCCTGGAAGAGCACCCCGAGGATTACCCACCGTCGCTTGCTTCGCATCGGGGCACCCGCTGAGCCCGCTACCACGATCTACGGAAGCCGTCATGGCGGGACTCGACGCATCCTTAACGGTGTGCCCGGCCGTTCGTCCGGTACCGTGGTATCCACATTCGGATACCGACGGCGCTCGCGCCTTCCTATCCAGTCACCGGATCGGAGGCTCGACATAACGGCAGCCGCAGCGAAAGTCACGTTCGACAGGGGCGGCGCGTTCATCCGTGAAACCCGCGCCGAGGTAGAGGCGTATCTCGCCTCCAAGAAGATTCGTGTATGGGGCACCGTGCAGCTGTACGCGAAGGCGCCCGTCGCGTTCGGTCTCATCGCGGTCTCGTGGGCGGTGCTCGTGCTCGTCCACCCGGGACTCTGGGTGGCGCTGCTCTGCCTCCTCGGGCTGGTCGCCGGCGCGATGCTGACGGCGTTCTGCGTCCAGCACGACGCAAACCACGGCGCCTATTTCCGACGTCGCAGCTGGAATCACCTCGTAGGGTGGTCGGCCGACACGCTGCTCGGGTTCTCGAGCTATGCCTGGCGAGTCAAGCACAACGTCGCCCATCACACGTACACGAACATCGACGGGCACGACGACGACATCACGCAGATGCCGCTCGCGCGCTTCTCGCCGACACAGGCCATACGGCCCTGGTACCGCTATCAGCACCTCTACATCTGGCCCATGTACCTGTTCATGGGGCTTCGCTGGCAGACGGTCGGCGACCTGGCGGCGTTCGTCCGCGGGAGGGTGGGCGAGAGCGCGCTGAGATTCCCGCGCGGCTGGAACCTCGCCGGCGTCGTCGTCGGCAAGGCGATCTTCGTGACGTGGGCACTCGTGATCCCGGCACTCGTCTACCCGTGGTGGGCGGTGCTCGCCGCGTATGCCGTCTTCACGATGGTGACGAGCCTGATCATGGCGACGACGTTCCAGCTCGCCCATTGCGTGGAGGAGGCGTCGTTCGCATCCGCCGACGAGGTGCGCGACGAGAAGCCCGCGTGGGCGGTGCACGAGGTCGAGACGACGGTCGACTTCTGCCCGCGCAACCCGGTGCTGACGTGGATGCTCGGCGGGCTCAACTTCCAGATCGAGCATCACCTGTTCCCGCGGCTGCCGCACACGCACTACCCGCGGATCGCGCCGATCGTGCGCCGAAGCTGCGAGCGGCACGGCGTCCGCTACACGGCCCAGCCCTCGTTGTGGGCGGCACTGCGTTCGCACGTCCGGCACCTGCGAGCGATGGGGCGCCTCGGCATCCCCGTCGAGCTCGAGATGGGGTAGCCGGATGGACAAGCCGGCGAAGGACGACGACTCGAACGACGGCATGCGTCCGACCGCGATCGGGCCGTTCAGCGCCCCGCACGGGACGACGAACCGAACACGGACGATCCCGGTGCCCTGGATCGACTGCACCACCTGCAACTGGCGTCACTATCCCAGCACGTCCAAGGGACGCTGGCACATCGCGACAACGTGCTCGAACTGCGGCAGCGAGCTGAAGATCCCCGAGATCGTCGAGCCGGCGCCGTCCCCCGAGTCGTAGAGGAGGCACCGTAGTGTCGAGCAAACGGCAGATCACGATGGCGAAGATCGCCCGCGAGCAGGCGCTGCGCGAGCGCCGCACCCGCAAGCAGGACAAGAAGGACGCCAAGCGCGCAGCACGGGATGCACCCGTCGCCGACGGCACACCGGTCGACGAGGAGGACGCGGTCGGCGACGTTGCAGTCGGCGACGACCTCGCGGGTCGCGCCACGGCCGAGTAGACCCGGCAACGGCTCGGCCGCGCAACGTCCGAGCCCGAGAGGTTCGGTAGTGGCCCGCAGGCCGTCGGTGGCGCCCACTGATGACGCGGCGCCACGGGAAAGCGATGCTCGGTGCGGGCTCGAAACAGAGCAGGACTTAGGAGGTATGAGGCATGAGCAGGCGATTGATCATCGGTGCAACTGCCGTCGGCGCGACCGTCATCGGCGCCGCACTGGTCGCCCGGCGCCACGGGTCACGCTGCGGGCGATTCGACATCGAGCAGAGGATCGCGCGGATGCCCGACAGCGCCCCGCGGAAGTGGATGTTCACCAACATCAGCACCATCCGCGAGAACACCGACCAGATCCTCCATCTGCTCGAGCGGCGGGACCTGTTCGTCGCGGACCAGCCTGAACGCAAGGTCGCCTGAGCGGCGCCGACGCGGAAGGCGTGACTAGCGGCCGGCCGGGCCGGCTTCCACCGCGAGATCCTCGACGGCGTGAAGGCGCGCCCTGCCCGGCTGGCCGTCGAGCACGGGAACGTCGGGCGGAACAGGGTCGGTGAGCGCCCGCAGCTCGCCGTTGAGCCGCCGGACGAGGCCGGTCGCCTCGCGCAGCAGGTTGCGAAGGATCGTCGCCTGCGCCGAGGGGTCGACCTCGCCGAGCGCGTCGAACTCGTCGAACCCCAGCGCGTAGAGCTCGACGTCGGTGTCGGCGACGACGTCGGCCGAGCGCGGCGACCGGTCGACGAGCGCGATCTCCCCCACCACCATTCCCGCCGACAGGCTCGCCGCACGAACGCGCGACCCGTTGCCGTCCGGGCGAAGAACGCTGAGCCGCCCGCCCGTGACGAGCAGCACCGCGTCGGCCGCGTCTCCGCTCCGGACGACGTGCTCGCCGGCGACGACCTCGACCCGCTCGAGCAAGCCGAGGACGTGGGCAAGCGATGCCCGGTCGAGCCCGGTGAGGAGGGGGTGCTCGGCGAGATCGACCCGGTCAACCGGGGCCGTGGCCCCGAGCCGCGCCAGCATGTCCTCCTCGCAACGCTCGAGTGCCTCGTCGAGAGAGCCGAAGGCCCGGAGCGCACCACCCGCTCGGGCCGGCCGCCCGGCCTGCGCAACGAGGCCGGCGAGGGGCTCGCGGACGACGCAGACGAGCCGTGTGCCGGCGTCCGCGAGCGCAAGCGCCAGGTCGGCCAGAAGCGGAGCGACCCCCGCCTCCACACGGCTCACACGTGAGAGATCGACGACCACCGCCCATGCGTCGTGCTCGCCGATCGCCCGGGCGGCAACCTGCTCGAAGGCGGAGAGCTCGAGCTCTCCCTGGATCTCGAGCACCCGCACCCGGTCGCCTTCGAGCTCCAGCGCAACCTGCTCGACGGAGGGACGGATGCGCTTCGAGCGCACCCGCGCCAGCGTGTAGGAGGCCCGTACCGGAGGCACCGCCGGACGGCCGCCGTCGAGGACATGCACGTCGAAGTCCTCCGCGATCGCGGTGCACACGCGCACGCCGCGGACACTGTTGCCGCGGGCGTCGAGCGGCGGCGAGAAGACGCCGATCCCGAGCCGTCCCGGCAGCACGGCGAGCACGCCTCCCGAGACGCCGCTCTTAGCCGGTAGGCCGACACCGTGAAGCCACTCTCCGGCGAAGTCGTACATGCCGCAGGTCGTCATCACGCTGAGCACGTCGCGCACGTGATGGGCGTCGAGCGCCTGCTCGCCGGTGAGCGGGTTGACGCCGTCGTTCGCGAGCGTGGCCGCGATGACCGCAAGGTCACGGCAGTCGACCGACACCGAGCACTGGCGCGTGTAGAGGTCGAATGCAGAGTCCGCCTCGCAGTCGATCATGTCGTGGGCGCGGAGGAGGTTGGCGATGGCGCGGTTGCGGTGGCCGGTCTCGATCTCGGAGCGGTAGACGGTCTCGTCGAGCTCGAGCTCGCGTCCCGCGAAGCGCCCGTAGGCGTCGAGGATGCGTGAGAACGGCTCGCCGTCGCCGGGCGTGCGGGCGAGCGACGCGGCGGCGATCGCCCCGGCGTTGATCATCGGGTTGACGGGCCTGCCGGTGCCGGGGGCGAGGCTGATCGCGTTGAACGCGTCCCCGGACGGCTCGAGCCCGATCGTGTGGCCGACGCGCTCGCGCCCCGCATCGGCGAGCACGAGGCCGAACGTGAGCGGCTTCGAAATCGACTGGATCGTGAACGGGAGCCGCGTGTCGCCGATCTCGTAGACGTTGCCGCCGGGGGTGGCGACGCAGATCCCGAACCAGCCCGCCTCGGCCCGTGCCAGCTCCGGGATGTACGTGGCGACCTGGCCCTCGTCGAGCCCGGCGAAGTCCTCGTGCAGGCGGGCCAGGTACGCGAGCAGCGGCGACAGGGCTCGCTGCGCGACCCTTGTCTCCGCCTGCGACGTCTCCATGCCCGATGCCACTGCCGCCTCCCGGGGGACCAACGAAAAACGCCCCGCCGCTCCAGGAGCGACGAGGCGTCGATGCCGTGCGCCGGCGCCGTCGTGGGCACCGCGCCCCGCCATCCTATGCGGCCATCGCCACGGGGCGCAAGCGGTTCACAATCGACGCCCGGGCGCCTCCGGAAAGAAACATTCGCGAACCGCGTAAGGAATCGCCCGCACCCCGGTTGTGGAGACAACGGATCTCGTCCACAACCGAAGGGAGAACACCATGAAGCTCCGCATCCCCAGCCCGGCAATGATCGTCTCCGTCATCGCGCTGCTGTTCGCGCTCAGCGGCACCGCCGTCGCCGGCGGGCTCATCACGGGCAAGCAGATCCAGAACAACACCGTGTCGAGCCTCGACCTCGCGAACAACACGGTGCAGAGCATCGACGTGAAGAACAACTCGCTCACGACCCTCGACAGGCTGATCGTCGGCGCGGACGGTGGGTCGCTCGAGGAGCTGCTCGGCTCGCCGACGACTCGGTGGCTCGCGTAGGGCTTCAGGCTGCGGATGTTCTGACACCGGTGGAACGGGCGCGGGCGGCACCCCCTGCTCGTGCCGCCCGCGCCTTCCCCCGCCCCTACCGGATGGCTACGCCCGCGCGCCTGCGAGCTCCGGCGCCCCGACGATCTCCCTGCTCGCCGTGACGAGCGTCTGCCGGAGCTCGGTGAGCTCCTTCACCTGCATGTGCATCGTGTCGACGAGCGCGGTGACGAGCGCGAACTCGGCCGGCGTCGTCCAGCCCGGGAAGCGGATCACCTTCAGCAGCTCGATGAAGTCGTCGTCGACGGCGAGCTCGAGCACGGACTCGTGCAGTGCCTTGATGTGCCGTTCCAGCTTGGGGATGTCGTGCTTGCGGGTCATGGCCCTCCTTGGTGTCGGGCGGTCGCGTCGCGACCGCCGGTGTACGTCAACCGCAGGTCTGGCTCCCTCTTCCCGCCTCACGGCGGCTCAGAAGCCGATCTCGATCGCCTCCCAGCCCGCACCGCCGTGGCCGCCCGCCCACGCGTTGTTGAGCACCGCCCGGTCGCGGATGTGTCGCTCGGCCGCCGCGTCGCGCAACTCGTCGAGCGGGTCCAGCGCGAACGACGGCTCGGTCATTGCAGCCTCCCTGGCGAGGGCCCGGGGAGGATCCCGGGTCCTGGTCGAAGCCGCAGCGTGCGCGGGAGCCTAGCGTCGGCGGTCGGCGGCGTTCACACCCGTTGGGGGGCTTCGCTCACCCTCGAACGGTTGAATCGCCCATCGCCGGCTAGGCGGTTGAAGCGCTGCCGTCGCCGGAATAGCATCGGTCGTAATCCGCCTTGACTACGCGTTACGACTGTGGCGCGCCCGGCGGCGACAGAAGGAGGCAGCGTGCCCAAGTACGTGACCCTCTACAACTGGACGGACAAGGGCGTGGCAAGCGTCAAGGAGACCGTCAACCGCTACCAGGGCGCCAGACAGCTCGTCGAGAGCAAGGGCGGCAAGATCGACACGATCCTCTGGACGACGGGCGCCTACGACATCGTCACCGTGACCGACTTTCCCGACGACGAGACGGGCTCGGCCGTCGCCTTGCAGCTCGGCGCGACCGGCAACCTCCGCTCGGTCACGATGCGCGCGTTCACCGAAGGCGAGATGAAGGGGATCATCGAGAAGATCGGCTAGCCCTCGAGCCCAACCCGCATCAAGCCTCTAGACGAGGCCCCGCCAACCGGGGCCTCGTCGAACTTCAGGCCCGCGAGTGTCACATCGAGCCCGCCCTTCGTCCCGTCGACCCCGCAGACCCGCATCGACTCGACTCTACGCAGCCGGGAATCTTGACGCATCTGCCACAAGGGTCCAGAGTGTCGGCTGCCACGTGCGCGGGAGCTCGAGCCGCTGGGCCCGTGCGTCACACGATCGGCCCGCGGTTCCTCCCGCGCCGACTCCGACGGACGAGGAGGCAGGAGGATGAGCACGACGGCGATTTCGGCCGAAGCGGCGCGGGCGGAGCTCGGAGCTTCGGTAGCGCAGGTGATCGGCCCCGACGAGACCGACTACGACGAGGCACGTGCGCTGTTCAACGCGATGATCGACCGGCGGCCGGCCCTGATCGCGCGACCGGCCGACGCAAACGGCGTCGCCGCCGTGATCGGGTTCGCCCGCGCGCACGACCTGCCGCTCGCAGTGCGCTGTGGCGGGCACAACGGCGCAGGGCTCGCAAGCGTCGACGGCGGCATCGTGTGCGACCTGTCGCTGCTGAAGAGCGTCACGGTCGACCCGGGTACGAGAACGGTGCGCGTCGGCGGCGGCTGCCTCTGGGGGGAGGTCGACGCGGCGACGTCGGAGCACGGTCTCGCGGTGCCGGCCGGGATCATCTCGACGACAGGCGTCGCCGGGCTGACGCTGGGCGGTGGGCACGGATACCTGACGCGAAAGCACGGCCTCACGATCGACAACCTCGTCTCGGCGGAGCTCGTGCTCGCGGACGGGCAACGCGTCACGGCGAGCGCCGGCGAGCACCCCGACCTCTTCTGGGCGATCCGCGGCGGCGGCGGCAACTTCGGCGTCGTGACCGAGTTCACGTTCCGCGCGCAGCCCGTGGCGACCGTGGTCGGCGGCCCGACGTTCTGGGCGCTCGAGCAGGCCGACGAGCTGCTCGCCGCCTACCGCGAATGGCTCCCCTCGGCGCCCCGCAACGTGATGGGGTTCTTCAACTTCCACACCGTGCCTCCCGGCCCCCCGTTCCCGGAGGAGATCCACCTGCGCCTCGTCTGCGGGATCGTCTGGTGCATCGACGGCAGCGACGAGGTGGCCGAGAAGGCCATGGCGCCGATGCTCGGCGTTGCGGAGCCGCTCATGCACGGCGCCGGACGGCTGCCGCTGAAGGATCTGAACGCTGCCTTCGACGGGCTCTACGGGCCCGGGGACCAGTGGTACTGGCGTGGCGACTTCGTCAGGGAGATCCCCGACGAGGCGATCCGTCACAACCGTGACTGGAACGCCCGCATGCCCGGATTCAAGTGCGGGTCGCACCTGTACCCCGTCGACGGCGCCGCCCACGACGTCGCCGCGGAGGACACCGCCTTCGCCTACAGGGACGCGACCTGGTCACAGGTGTTCATCGGCGTCGACCCGGATCCCGCGAACGCGGCGAAGCTGCGCGACTGGACGGTCGGCTACTGGGAGGCGTTGCACCCGTTCT
This sequence comes from uncultured Gaiellaceae bacterium, assembly GCA_963731095.1. Classification (GTDB taxonomy): domain Bacteria; phylum Actinomycetota; class Thermoleophilia; order Gaiellales; family Gaiellaceae; genus Gaiella. Next base: position 7,236 of record CAVSUK010000025.1, on the reverse strand, counting down.
CGGCAGGAGGCGCGTACGTGAACTTCATGATGGAAGAGGGTCAGGCGCGCGTGAAGGCGACGTACGGCCCGAACTACGAGCGGCTCGCCCGCGTGAAGGCCGAGTACGACCCCGACAACGTCTTCCACGTCAACCAGAACATCGAGCCGGCCGGGTAGCGGGCGGGGTTCGCCAGGTCTTCCGGGGTTACACCCCGTGGGGACATCGCTGCCCCTTGACCAATATATGCGTCTTAGTGTATATACACAACTATGCATTCGACGGTGTTCGAGACGCTGGCCGATCCCACCCGACGCCGCATCGTGGAGGAGCTGACCGGCGGCGAGCGGACCGTGAGCGAGCTCGTCGAGGCCGTCACGATCCGCCAGTCCGGCGTCTCGCGACACCTCCGCATCCTCCACGAGGCCGGCTTCGTCAGCGTCCGGCCGGAGGGCCAACGGCGCCTGTACTCGCTCAGCCCCGAGCCCTTCCGCGAGCTCGACGACTGGGTCTCGCGCTACCGCGCGCTCTGGGAGTCGCGACTCGACCGGCTCGGCGCCGAGCTCGAGCGACGCAAGTCCACCGACAACGACAAGGGAGACGACCGCATGACGACGGAAACGATCACACTGGAGCGCACCTACGACGCCCCCGTCGAGGACGTCTGGGAGCTCTGGACGACGAAGGACGGCATCGAGTCCTGGTGGGGCCCGGAAGGCTTCTCGGTCGAGGTGCAGGCGATCGACCTCCGCCCCGGCGGCGAGCTGCGCTACGCGATGACTGCGACTGAACCGGCGCAAGTGGAGTTCATGAAGAAAGCCGGCATGCCGCTCACGCAGAAAGTGCTGATGACCTTCGGCGAGATCGAGCCGCCGCGCCGGCTCGTAATGAAGAACCTCGTCGACTTCGTCGCCGGCGTCGAGCCGTACTGGGTCACCGCGATCGTCGAGCTCGAGCCCGCAGCGGGCGGCGCGCACCTCAGGATCCTGCTCGACCCCATGCACGACGAGACCTGGACGGAGCGCGCCGTGATGGGCTGGGAGAGCGAGCTCGGCAAGCTCGAGCGGCTGCTCGCGGAGAGGGTGGCGTCGTGACGGCTCGCTACGGCAGCGCGGAGGTGACGCTTCCCTCCGACTGCGAGATCCACATCACGCGCGTCTTCGACGCCCCGGCAGAGCTCGTCTTCGACGTGTGGACGTCGACCGACGCCGTCGCCCGCTGGTGGAGCGACGAAACCGCGCCGGTGGTGGCGTGCGACATCGACCTGCGCGTCGGCGGCGCGTGGCGCTACGTCGTCCGGAAACCGGACGGCACCGAGCTCGCCTGGAGCGGCGTCTACCGCGAGATCGATCGCCCCCACCGGCTCGTCGCGACCGAGGTGTTCGAGCCGTACCCGGATGCCGAGGCCGTGAACACGATGACGCTGGAGGAGCACGACGGGTCGACGACGATGCGCGTGACCGCGGTCTACGGCACGAAGGAGGCACGGGACGGCCATCTGAATGCCCCGATGGAGCCGGGCATGCAACTTGCGCTGAACCGGGTCGACGACCTCCTCGCCGAGCAACTCGCCGCCCGCGGAGCAGCCGTGTAGGCGCACCCGTGGCACAGTGGTGCGATGGCGACGATGGCCGATCTCGAGGTCATCCTCGCCGACGACCGCGGCGTCTACTTCACGACCCCCCATTTCCGCGGCTACCCGGCAGTACTGATGCGGATCCCGGACCTCGCGCGGATCGACCGCGAGGAGCTGCACGACCTCGTCGCGGGAGCGTGGCTCACCCGCGCGCACAAGCGCGAGGCCAGGGCATGGCTCGCCGAACACGGGGTCGCGGAGGACTGAGGCCGCCCTTCGACCGAAGGTACGCGAAGCCCGACGACGTGCCTCACGCGACGAGCACGGCGCCGGGCATCGCGTCGGCCAGCCTGCGGTCTGCGGTGACGAGCGGCGCCTCCAGCGCCTCGGCGAGCACGGCGTAGAACGCGTCGTATCCCGACAGGCCGGTCGACAGCGCCATCGCCAAGGCGGTGCTCGCCTGGCCGACGCTCGGGTGCCGCTCGAGAGGCGTCCGGTCGATGTCGTCTGCGAGCCGCCGCGCGTCGCGGGGGTCGAGCCGGCCGGCTCGCGCCAGGCGGACGAGGGCGTGCGTCGACTCCGCGCCGATCAGATCCGGGGCGTGAGCCTCGACGGTCCTGTCCCAGATCTCGCCTACGATCGCGGCGGCGTCCTCCCCCTCGCCGAGGAGCCCGCGAACCAGAGCCGAGGCGTCGATGACGATCTCAGGCGCCGTCACGGTGCCGGCGGATGATCGTCTCGGGCTCGAGTCCGGGCGGGAACCCGCCGGGGTTGCGCACGCGCCAGCGTCGCCTGATCTTCTCGAGCCGAATGGCCAGGTCGTCGCGCTGCACCTCCTGCTCGGCTCGCTCGACGAGCGCCGCGACGAGCTCCGAGTTCAGCGAGCGCCCATGCCGCTCGGCAGCTACCCGCAGCACCTCGAGCGCTTCGGGCGGCAGATCGCGAATGTGGACATTCGGCATCGCTCTCATGGTATCGAAATGATATCGGTCGCCACGAAGCGCCACCAGATGTCGATCGAGGACAGGGCCGAGGGCGAGTGCGTTGACCGCGGTCGCCAGACTCGTCAGCATTGCCTGATGCGAAGCCGCCTGACCAGGTCGGGATGGATCCTGGTGGTAGGTGGCCTCGTGGGCCTTGCCGTCGGCGTGGTCGTCAGCGTTGCGACCGACCTTCCGCTCGCCCCCGAGGCCGGCGCCCTGCTCGGCGTCGTCGTCGCGTGGGCGGTGCGGCGCATGTCCTACGGCTCGTCCTAGCCCCACTCTCGACAGCTGCGCGGCAGCATGATTTCTCTTGACAGGAAGGTCTATCGCGATATATCGTGATGGAACGCAATACGACGAAAGGACACCGCAGTGACAGCACCATCGTTCGCAGCACCACGTTACGGAAGGCACGAAGGGCTCGTCTTCATGACCGGCAGGCGGCGCGGACGCCGCGGCCCGATGCACGGCTTCGGTCCCGGCGGGACGCCGTACGCACGCAAGGCGCGCCGCGGCGACATCCGTGCCGCGATCCTCGCGCTCCTCGCCGAGGAGCCGATGCACGGCTACCAGATCATCCAGGAGCTCGCCGCCCGGACGGACGACGTGTGGCGGCCGAGCCCCGGCTCCGTCTACCCCACGCTCCAGCAGCTCGAGGACGAGGACCTGATCCGCCCGACCGAGTCGACGACCGGGAAGCGCGTCTTCGAGCTGACCGACGCCGGCCGGGAGGCCGCCGCGCTCCAGCCCGAGCCGTGGAAGGAGGTCGCCCGCGACGCCGACGACGCGCTCGTCGGACTGCGCGACCTCGTCTTCCAGGTGCTCGACGCGACGCGGCAGGTTGCCGCAGCCGGAACGAAGGATCAGCTCGAGTCCGCGCAGACGATCCTGCGCGACGCCCGCAAGCAGCTCTACCGGCTGCTCGCCGACGACTGACGGAACGCCGGCTCCGGCCTTCAGCGGCCCCGCACGTGCGGGGCCGCGCCGCGGTCGTGCCAGCGCGCAACAGCGGCCGCGACGTCGAGCCGTTCGACAGCGTCGAGCGCCTTCGTTGCCTGCCTGCCGGTGTCGCGGCCGAGCGCACCGCGCCAGAGCCAGCGCCGCAGGAGCCGCAACAGCGACAGGCGCGTGCCGGTGAGGTCCGGCGTCGAGCGTGGTGAGAGGTACAGCTCGAACGTCAGCTTCTTCACGAGGGCAGGGTCGGCGGGCGCCTGGGTCTGCTGCTCGATCCGGTAGGCGAGGAACGACGCGATCGTCTGCACCTCGCGGACGCCGGCGCGGATCGTGAGCGTGGTCGAGGCGACGGTGGAGGCGACGAGCACCCAGGGCAGTCGCGTGAACCGGGCGCCGCGCGCCGCCGTCCGCACGAGCGGAACGGCCAGCACGGCGACGCGCTGGATGCGGTCGGCGAGCTCCTCCGCGCCGTCGTCGCCGGCGATGATCGCCTTGCCCTGCCGCGCCGAGGTGACGCGCTCGTCGCTCGCGAGCAGGCGGTCGACGGCGCCGTCGTAGAGCGCCGCCAGGGCGCGCGCGAGTGCGGGATCCTGTTGCGGAGCGGGCACGCCGAGACGGTAGCGGTTGGGTGGTGGGCCGTTGCCGTCGCGCGAGTACGATCGGCCGAGGCTCGTCGCATGCGCCGACCGGCTCGAAGCGCGGCCCGCCCGGCAACGCGCGGTCGCAGTGCAGCCCCCGACCTAGCCTCTCGGATCCGTCAGGCCGCAGCCGCGGCGCTCGCCTGACTGGTCACCGGCACAGACGCGGTCGCGCGGTCGGCGCGGCCGAGCAGGACGAGCGCGGCGCCGACGCCGGCGAGCGCGATCGCCGCATCGACCCAGAAGGCGACGCCGAGGCCGTCCGCGAGCGCCGGCCCCGCAGCCGGAGCTCCGGATGAACCGTGCGCGGCGACGATCGACGACAGCACGGCGACGCCGAGGGCGCCGCCGACCTGCTGCGATGTCCCGAACAGCCCGGAGCCGAGCCCCGCGTGCCTCTCCGGGACGGTCGACAGCGCGGCGGTGTTGAGGCCGACGAAGGCGAAGGCCATCCCCATCGCTGCGAGGAGGAGGCCGGGCAGCAGGTCGCGTGCGTACGTCGGGTTCTCCGGCATTCGCGCGAAGGACGCGAGCGCGACGGTGAGCAGCACGAGCCCGGAGGCGGCGAGCGCTCGCGGGCCTGTCCTGACGACGAGCCGGGCCGCGACGAGCGCCCAGATCGCGCACGTCGCCGAGAGCGCCAGGAGCGCGAGACCGGCCTTCCCGGGTGTGTAGCCGAGCACGCGCTGGGAGGCGAGCGTGAGGAGCAGCATCATCGAGGCCACGGACGCGGCGACGAGCACGGCGACGATGTTCGCGGCCGACACGCAGGGAGCGCGGACGAGGTCGAGCGGCAGGAGCGGGTCGTCGACGCGCTGCTCGACCAGCAGGAACGCTCCCAGCAGCACGGCCGCGAGGCAGGCGGCCGCGAGCGTCGAGCCCGCTCCCAACCCGTCGGAGACAATGCGCGCGACGGCGAAAACGGCCGCGGAGAGGCCCGTGGTGACGAGCGCCGCTCCGGCAAGATCGAGGCTGCGGCGGCTGCGACGGCTCACAGGCAGTCGCGACGGGACGAGTGCCATCGCAAGTGCGACGACGGTCATGTCGATCGCGCCTATCCATTCCCATCCGACCGTCTCGGTGACGAGGCCGCCGGTGACGAGGCCGACGGCGGTGCCGAGGCCGCCGACCGCCGCCCAGATGCCGAGCGCGAGGCTGCGCTCGTGGCGCCCCGGGAACGTGGTCGTGAGCGTGGAGATCGCCGCGGGTGCGGCGAAGGCGACTCCGAGCCCCTGGAGGGCCCGGGATGCGACGAGCGCTCCGGCGCCGGGCGCTAGGCCGGCGCAGGCCGCACCGAGGGCGAACAGCGTGAGGCCGGCGAGCAGGGTGCGCTTCCTCCCGAAGACGTCGGCGACGCGGCCGCCGAGCAGCACCGAGCCGCCGAACGCGACCGCATAGGCGGTGATCACCCACTGCACGTCGCCGGCGGCGAAGCCGAGGTCGTGCTCGATCGAGGGCAGGGCGACCATCATGAACGCCTGGTCGAGCCCGACGACGAGCTGCACGAGGCAGAGCACCGCCAGCACCTGCCAGGGGCGCCGCGCATCCTCCCGAAGAGCGTTCTCGTCGACCATGAGCCGACGGTAGAAGCCGGCTCATCCAGCGGCCGTCCGGCCTGCCGTAGAGCGCAGTGCGGCAGGCCGCACTCCGGCGCGGCGGGTGTGCCCGACGATGGATCCGCCTGGGCACACCCGCCGCCTTTCCTCTGCGGCCGCCTACGCGGCGGTGCGCAGCTCGGCCTCGGCGCGGAGCCAGTGCTCCGTCTGGTCGCCCGGCTCGCCACGCTCCCAGAGCAGATATGCGCGCTCCGCGATCGCATCCGGCTTCGGGTCGGCGCCAACGGCCGGCTTTCGCGTCCGCTTCGCCGGCGCTCTCGTGGCCTTCGACGCTGCCGTCTTCTTCGTCGCCGCCGCCTTCGTCTCGGCCTTCGCGACGGTCTTCCGGGCACCTGGCCGGGGCTCTTGCTCGGCGGCCGCTCCGGGCTCGCCTTCGGTGGTCTTCCGCGCGCGGGACGCACGGGACTTCTCCTGCGCCATCGCAGCCTCCTTTCGTCGAGGTCGCGGGAGGCAGGCGTCGTCAGCCGCCTTCCCGTCACCCACAGGAAAGCCGACGAGCCGGACGGAGGGCACGAAACAGGCTCGGGCTTCCCCGCTCACGCCCGCCCCGAGGCGCACCCCGGCTACTGGGGCGGACCGCTCGAAAGCCGCACGCCGGCGGTCGTCTCGTTGCCGTACGAGTCGACCCAGGTGATCCGGAGCGTGTCGCCGGGCTTCTTGCCCAGCACGAGGGAGGCCAGCGCGCTCGAGGAGGAGATGGTGCGGCCGGCGACGGCGGTGATCACGTTACCCGGCTCGATGCCCGCGCGGTCGGCGGGGCCGTCCGCTACGACCCGGGCGACGAGCACGCCGCCGGAGATGCCGCCGGGGCCGGCGGCCGACTGCGCGGAGACGCCGAGGAAGGCGGTCGGGCCGACGTGGACGGTGGCCGAGGCCCGCCCTGCCCGGATCTGCCGGGCGAGCGTGAGCGCACGGTTGATCGGGATGGCGTAGCCCTCGTTCCCGGTCGCCTGGAACGAGAACCCGACCGATGCGGCGGTGTCGATGCCGATCACGCGGCCGTTGCGATCGAGCAGCGGACCGCCCGAGTCGCCGGGCTGTAGCTCCGCGTCGATCTGGATCAGCCCGCGCAGGCGCGCCGTGCCGCCCTCGTCGTCGCGGACGGTGATCGTGCGGCCGAGCGCCGTGACCGAGCCTTGCGCGGTGACGAGCGTGCCCGTCCCACCCGCGTTCCCGACGGCGGTCACGGTGTGTCCCGGCTGGACGGTGGAGGAGCTCCCGAGCCGGACCGTGGCAAGGCCGGAGGCGTTGACGAGCTTCAGCACGGCGACGTCGGCGCCGACCGAGTAGCCGAGCACACGGGCCTTGTAGCTGCGCCGGGTGCTCGGGACGACGACGCGGATCGTGGTCGCACCCTTGATCACGTGGTTGTTCGTGAGGACGACGCCGTTCGCGCCGATCATCATGCCCGTGCCGGTCGCGGCGCCGCCCTGGTAGGCGAGCACCGTGTCGATCACCACGACGCCGCGGGTCGGCGACGCGTCGCTCGC
>CAVSUK010000024.1:0-203807 GCA_963731095.1 uncultured Gaiellaceae bacterium | reverse complement strand
GTTCCCGCATCCTCGAGCTCTCGACCCGCTGTGCCACCACGGACGCGTTCCAGGTGGCTGCCGAGCTCCGTGCGTTTCTCGTCGGCCGTGGCGTGGACATCTCGGGCGAGCAGCAGACGAAGACACGCAAGGCTCTCGACTACTTCGCGAGCTCTCTGAAGAACGACGACCTGTAGCTCGATCCCCTGACGGCCGACCCGTCCCCGACGCACTCGTCGCAATAGGGGCCGTGACAATCCGCCCGAACGTGTCGTGGACACGTCGAGAGTCTTGCCCCAGAGTGCGGAAGGTCGCCCGATTCGTCCTCTAGATGAGCCTCCACATCAGCCGGAGGCCAGCTCTCGCGCTCTTGCGAAACGCCACGAGCGCCACCAGCGCGAGACCGGCTGCGACCAACGGCACTAGCGAACGGAGCTCGCCCTGCAGCGCGGTTAGGTCGGCGTCGAGGCGCTCTCGCTCAGCAGCGATCTCGGCGCGGATCTCCTCAGCGCCACGCTTCTCAGACACGGCTCTGCAACGTCTCGAGCGTGCGCTCTGCTTCCTCGATCGCCTGCGACGGCTTCGGAGGCGAAGCCTTGCGGGCGAAGCGCATAGCCAGGAATCCCGCGACCCCCGCAACGAGGAGCAGAATCCCGGCCACGATCAGCAGCGACAGCCACAGCGCAAGGGCCTCACTGAGCCCCGCCGCAATCGCCGCAAAGGCAAAGCCAATCGCGTATACGAGCAGGACACCCGCGACGGCCGCGAGGCCCCCGGCGATCCCGACCGCCGTCGCCTTCTGCTTCCCCTCGAGCTTCGCCAACTCAAGGTTCAACTGCGCGAGCGACATCGCGCTCTTCTTCACTGCTCTGACCCGTGCCGCCACGCCGAACATGTCGGAACCATAAACACCCTGAAGAAGAAATGATACGGCCCGGGTTTCGCGCACGGCTCTACGCCGCGAGCAGGTTGGAGAGCACCTCGTCGCCGCGCTCGGGCGGTCTGGTTGCGCACGAGCCTGACCAAACCTGACCAGAACGAAGGCCCGGGGCATCAACCCGGGCCTTTCGGTGTCTCGCAAACGGCTTGAAATGGAGCGGGAGCGACGGGACTCGAACCCGCGACCTCCGGCGTGACAGGACTGTGGTCCGTGTCCATCCTTTCCTCTCTACCTCCCAACCCATGAAGTTGGGGGTCACCTCCCCAACCCTGTCGGAAAGCCACATCTTCTTGTCGCCAGTCCGTCACGGAAGTAGCCCAATACGATCATCAGCCTATTGTCGTTTTCAACAACGAGTAGACAACACTGGCATGTTCCAGTGTTCGTCACATGAGAGACAGTCGCGGTCGCGGCGTGGTGGCAGGAAGGTGACAGCGCGCCGCCCTCGTGGGGCGCCCACCGAGTGTCGCCGCGCCGCCGCTTAGCCGGCGGTGGCCGCCTCCAGCGGAGCCGCCGGCTCGCCTTCGCCGACGAGGAACGCGTACGAGAATCCGGCGATGAGCGCCCCGAGCACAGGGGCGAGGAGGAAGAGCCAGAGCTGGTCGATCGCGGCCGATCCCACGAACAGGGCGGGCCCGATCGAACGCGCCGGGTTCACCGACGTGTTCGTGACCGGGATCGACACCAGGTGGATGAGGGTCAGCGCAAGCCCGATCGCGATCGGGGCGAAGCCCTTCGGCGCCCGGGTGTCGACGACGCCGAGGATGACGTAGAGGAAGACCGCCGTCAGCACGACCTCGATCACGAAGCAGGCGAGCAGGTTGTAGCCGCCCGGGGAGCGATCGCCGTACCCGTTGGTGGCGAAGCCGGAGGCCTTGGCGGAGAAGCCGTCCTTGCCCGAGGCCACGACGTAGAGGACAGCGGCGGCCGCGATCGCCGCGACCACCTGCGTGACGATGTAGCCGACCGTGTCCTTCCAGGCGAACCGCCGGCCCGCTGCGAGCCCGAGCGTCACGGCCGGGTTGAAGTGACCGCCAGAAATGTGGCCGAATGCGTAGGCCATCGTCAGCACGGTGAGCCCGAACGCCAGCGCCACTCCGACGAAGCCGATCCCGAGCTGGACGCCGCCGGACAGGAACGTGGCGGCCAGCACCGCTGATCCGCAGCCGCCGAAGACGAGCACGAACGTGCCGAGGAACTCGGCTGCAAGCCGCTGGGGGGTCGTCGGGGCTGCCTGTGTCATCACGCTCTCCGTTCGTAACCGTTGACGATCGCCCCGGGGACGCTATCGCACCGTCGCGGCTCGCGGGTTGGAACGCCATCCTCCTCACTGCCGAGGTTGATCAGGCCGAGCCCGTGAGGAGCGACCCGTCGACCCTGTCCCCCGTTGTGGCAGCACTTGCGCAGTGTTGGAAGCCACGATCCGTCCCCTCCGTGCCCAACAAGAGCGGTCCGTCCCCTCGGGCCCCGGACGGGAGTGCCCGTAGCCGGATGACAGATCGGGCTTTCGCCTCGATCGGGGCGAGCTGAAGGGTTTCGGATGGGCCGGTGCTGATTCGGCGTTCTGTCAGCAGCCGACGGGTCTCGATCGTGTTTCGCCGACCCCGTCCCCCGTTGTGGCAGTGCTTGCCGTGTGTTGGAAGTTCGGCTCCATCGCTACCGTGCCCAACACGGGGACCGGCTGGGTTCGATCGACCGAGCTGTTGTGGGATTCGGTCGTTCGGACGCATAACCATGATGAAGGAGACTGATGGGGTCGCAGGGGTCTGGGTCGGATCGTCGGCGGCAGGATGCGCACAGTCCAGCGCCGGCGAACCTGGTTGAGCGTGCGCAGCATGGCGATGAGGCCGCGAGAACAGAGCTGCTCGTCAGGCTTGAGCCGCTTGTGAAGTGGGCTGTAGGGCCGTTCGGTTCGGATGGAGTGCCGATGGAGGATCTCGAGCAAGCCGGGCAGGTCGGCGTCCTGGAGGCTCTGAAGGGATTCGATCCAAGCCAAGGGGCGGCATTCCACACCTGCGCGGTGCCGTGGATCCAGGGAGAGGCCCGCGCTGTCGCTCGCGAGTCAGGGTGTATTGACCTCGAGGATCGAGGTATTGAGTCCGCGTGTGCCTGTTTTGGCAACATTCACGAGAACACGGTTCGGAATCGGCATGACCGTGCGGTACAGATGATCGTCGACATGCTGAATGGGATAGTCCCTCGGCCTGCCCGGCAACGTTCGATCTCATGGGAGTACGTCGTTGGAGACGCCCCGGCCGGAGCCGTACGGACGCTCGACGACATGATCTGGGAGCACTACCTCACCCCGGAGTTCCTCGCAACAGCCGAGATCACGCTTCTGCGGACACAGCGGGGGCCACGCTTTCTGCTCGGTACGGCGGGAAGCACCATCACCCGGCAGCTCCTCGATGAGCTTGGCGACAGCGTCATCGGGACATCGCGTGCGACACCAGCTCGACGAAAAGGGCAGCCTCAAGCGGCCCAAGACCAAGGCCGGAACGAGAACGGTGCCCCTCCTTCCTGTCCTCGCCGAGACACTTCGGGAACACCGAACGAACCAGCTCGCGCTCGGGCAGGCAGGAGCTGATCGGTTCGTCTTCACCACCGCGACAGGCGCACCATTTGACCGCCATAACGTGTACAAGCGGGGAGTCGTCGCCGCAGCCAAGAAAGCGGGGCTTCACACCGCGGGACAGGTAACCGTGCAAACACACGACCTGCGACGCACGTTCATCTCGCACCTCATCCTCGGTCTCGGACTCGACCCCGTCCGCGTCGCCAAGATCGCCGGACACTCCAACGTCAGCGTCACGCTCAACACCTACGCAGAGGAGTTCGACAAAGCCATGCACCGCGACGACCTCTACACGAGGATCGAACAGGCAGGCTTCGGGGCCCTCTGAGCCCCGGGTTGCTGACATTTCGCTGACATCAAGCCATTCCCAACGACGAGAGGCCCCTTCGGGGGCCTCTCTCATTTCGTGGATACGGCTTGTTTCCTGGTGTTGCGGTGAGTGGGCGGTACTGGGCTCGAACCAGTGACCCCCAGCTTGTCGAGCTGGTGCTCTCCCAACTGAGCTAACCGCCCTCGCCCCAGACGCTCCGGGAAAGCGGATTCTAGCCGATGCGCACGGCACGCTCCGGGGCTGGAAACCAATAGCCCCCTACGGAGGCGCCGAGCATCTCACCGTAGGCGCAATCGGCCGCATCGTCAACCGTCGACAGCGTCGGTGGACGTTCCTATGATCAGAGGCGGGGGAAGCGTCGGAACGGCAGTGCGCGTGACCGGCGTTTCGATCGTTGTCGATCGATGAGGATGGGGGTCGCAGGTTCGCATGAGTACCGCACAGCGTGAGGTGTGGTTCGAAGGTGGCGAGGATCGGAGGAGGTTCGCGCCGCCGGAGATCACGGGGTTCGGACGGGCGCGGCTCGTGCTGGGTACGAAGGGCGTGCGGCGTCGCCGCACAGGGCCCGGCGGCCTGACGCGACGGGAGCTCGAGGTGCTCCAGCTCGTCGCCGGCGGGATGACCAATCGCGCCGTCGCCCGCTACCTGTGGGTGACGAGCGAGACGGTGAAGTTCCACCTCTCGAACGTGTATCGCAAGCTCGGGGTCAGCAACCGCGCCGAGGCGTCCGAGTGGGCGCGCGACCACGGCGTCGTCGAGTCCGGCGCGGTCGCCGACGACGCGCCCTCCGCCCGCGACAAGTAGCCGCGCGCCAGGCGGCGGCGCCCTGTCGGGTGCCGCCGCCGGTCAGCGCGCGTGGATCGTCCTGCCCATCGGCTTCGGTCTCAGGGCTCTCGTCGGCCGAGCCGAACGTGCCGACGGAGTGCCTGTGCCCCGCCGGTGCGGCGGCGGGGCACACGCGAATGCGTACCGCCCGGAGTCCGAGGAAGACGGGACGCACCGCGGCTCCCAGGCCGCGGTCCTCTACCGGGGTATCAGGTCCAGGGCGATCCGCGCGACCAATAGCAGAGATCCCGATGGGCCCGATCGGGTTTCGTGACCTTCTCCGGGACTCCGGCGGCGTCCAACACGAGTGAACGGAATCCGGTCCCGGCCCGACCTCGGATGCGCTCTCGCGCCGGCACCACACCAAAACGGAGGGAGGACGTCGGTGACGATCAGGCGGTATCACCTCGCAGGGTGCTTCGCAGCGCTCGGGGCGAGCCTGCTCGCGGCGGCGGCGATGGCCGCGCCCACGAGCACACAGCACGCCTCGGGCCAGTCGAGCTCGACCGTCTCGAGGGGCGGCACGCTGCGCCTCAACATCTCGGCCAGCGACTACGAGTACCTCGACCCCGCGCTGTCGTACGACGCGAACGGCTGGGCGACGATCTACGCCGTCAACACCCAGCTTCTCAACTACCCGGACAAGCCGGCCTCCGCGGGCGGCAACGAGCTCGTACCCGAGGCGGCGACGGGCTTCCCGACCGTCTCCAAGGACGGCAAGACGTACACGTTCACGGTGAAGTCGGGCCTCAGGTTCAGCGACGGCTCGAACATCACGGCAGCGGCGTTCGCGCGCTCGATCTACCGGGCCTGCCATCCCGACCAGGGCTCTCCTGCGGTCGCGTTCGCGAACAACGTCGCCGGCTGCCAGGCGTTCAACGAGAAGGAGGCGAACGGCGTCTCGGGCGTCGTCGCCAGGGGGCAGAAGCTGACCATCAGGCTGCTCCAGGCCGATCCGACGTTCATCGCCCAGATCTCGATGCCGTTCTTCGCGGCCGTGAAGCCGGACATGCCGATCGATCCGAAGGGCATCGACGTGTACGTCTCGGGCGGCCCGTACAAGATCGTGTCGCGTGAGCCCGGCCGCTCGGTCCTGCTGGAGCGCAACTCGTTCTACAAAGGCAACCGCCCCGCCAACCCGGACCGGATCGTGATCACCACGAACACGGACCAGAACCAGAGCCTGCTGCAGGTCAGGGCAAACCAGGCGGACTACGACTTCTCCAGCCCGCCCGCGGTGCAGAACGGCCCTCTCTCCGAGGAGTTCGGCGTCAACAAGGGCCGCTACTTCGTGAACCCCCTCGTCGGCACCGGCTACCTGGTGATGAACACCGCCAGGCCGACGTTCGCGAATGCGGCTGCCCGCAAGGCGGTCAACTACGCGATCGACCGGCCGGCCCTGCTGCGCACGCGCGGCAAGTTCGGCGGCAAACGCACCGACCAGATCCTGCCGCCTGCCGTGCCCGGGTTCACCAATGCGGACATCTTTCCGCTGAAGGGCGCCAACCCGACCAAGGCGAAGCAGATCTGGAGCGGCGGCGGCGAGATCAACCTGCTGCACACCACCACAGCGGCGGTTGTCAACCTCGCGCAGATCGCGAAGTACAACCTCGAGCAGGCGGGGTTCAAGGTGAACCTGAAGCCGCAGCCGTTCGGTGTCGCCATCAAGACGATGGGCACGAAGGGCAACGACATCGACATCTACACGGCGGGATGGATCGACGACTACCCGGACCCGTTCGACTTCATCAACATCCTCCTGGACGGCACGAACATCCAGGATGCGAACAACAACAACTACTCGTACTTCAACAGCGCCAAGTACAACGCGGCGATGAAGGCCGCGGCCAAGCTGGCGGGCCAGGCGCGCTACAAGGCGTACGGCAAGCTCGACGTGGACATCATGTCCAACGCGGCTCCGTGGGCACCCGTCTTCAACTACACCCAGCGGGACTTCATCAGCGCCCGCGTGGAGAACTACATCTACCAGCCCGTTTACGGGCGTCCCATCATCAACGCGCTCGCGATCAAGAAGTAGCGAGAGCGGCCCACAGGAAGAGGACGGGGTGGGCGTTCGCCCACCCCGTCCGCATTCCCGGCCCCACACGTCCTTGGACGCTCAAGTCGATCGAACCGCCGCCCCCGATACCCGGGCCGGGCCCGGCCTGCCGTTGCGGCGGGGGCGGGCAGGCGGGACGGGCAACGGCTCCGGCGCGGCCACCCGCCGGCGCGCATCCTGCTCTCGACTGCTGCGCCCACCCCGACCGCGTGCGCGACGAACCGCTCCCCCGGGAGGTCGACGCCACGCTCGCGGTGCCAGGCCACCGCGAGCATCCGCGTCGGCGCCGTCGCCTCGAGCGGCACCACCGTGAGCTCGCCGTCCGGCACGACGGAGACGGCGGGTACGAGCCCCAGGCCGACCCGCGCGCGCACGAGCTCCTGCAGCGGTGCGCCGAGCTCGTGTCGCATGACCACCGAGACATCGACGTCCGCCGCGGCGAGACTCGCCTCGAACGCGCGCTGGCTCGGCACCGTGTCGCCGCAGATCAGCCGCAGGCCGGACAACGAGCCGATTTCCACGTATGGTCTCGCCGCGATGGGGTCGTCCGTTCTCGCGACCAGCACGAACGCGTCTCGTACGAGCACCCGCGAGGCGAGCGTCGGCCGCCCGAGCGGCAGAGCGGCGAGCGCCAGGTCGATCGCTCCCTCGTCGAGCAGCCGGAGCAGGCTCGTGCCGTCCGGCGCGCGGCAGACCTCCACCTGGACGGCAGCGTGATCGTCGGCGCAAGAGCGGAGCGTCTCGGCCAGGAAATGTGGGCCGAAGGTCTCGAACGTGCCGATCCGGAGCGTCTCGCGCTTGCCGTGGACGAGCGAGCCGACGTCGTGACGAGCGGCGGCGAGCTGGCTGGAGATCGTCTCCGCATGGCGAAGCAGCACGCGCCCTTCGGGCGTCAGCTCGACCCTGCGGGCACCGCGCAGCCGGTTCAGCATCCGCGCCCCCACGATCCGCTCGAGCGTGGCGATCTGACCGCTGATCGCCGACTGCGTGTAGCCGAGACGTCGTGCGGCTCCGCCGAACGAGCCCTCGTGGGCGACGGCGGCGAGAGTCGCGAGATGGCGGACCTCCACGCCGAACCAGTCGGTGTTGGCGTGCAGCCCGCTGTCCCTGCGCGAGGTCATCGCTCGCCTCCGTCACCCGTTCGAGGGCCGGTGCTCGCGGGCAGGCGCGTCCGCTCCGATGTGAAGGAGATGCCCCCCCGGGCAGCGAATCCCCCGGCTGTGCCCGCCAACGAGCTGGTGATCCGGTGAAACGGCCCGCGTCGACGCTGAAGCAGCCGGAGCGAGCAGTTCTCCGTCGTGCTCAGCGAGGCGACGAGCAGGCGTTCGCGGTCATCGTCCACTCCTACGAGCGGCTCGTGTTCACCTACGTGTTCCGCATCGTCGGCGACCGGTCGCTCGCGGAGGACCTCACGCAGGAGGTCTTCCTGCGCATCTACCAGGGCCTGCCCCGCTTCTCGCTGCGGTCGACGTTCACGACCTGGCTCTTCCAGGTGGCGAAGAACAGGGTGCTCGACGAGCTGCGGGCGCTCGAGCGCAGGCCACGCGGCGTCAACATCGACGATGTGCCGCCGCTCGAGGCGGTCGACGCGCCGTACGAGGACGCCGGCACGATGAACGCGCTGTGGGCGGCCGTCGGGGCGCTCAATGCCGACCTGAAGACGGCGCTGCTGCTCCGCGACGTCGTCGGCCTCTCGTACGCGGAGATCGCGGACTCGCTCGAGATCACGCTCGCGACCGTCAAGTGGCGCATCTTCAAGGCGCGCGAGGAAGTGCAGGCAGCACTGGAGCGCGAGGGAGTCAGCTTCGCTCCTTCGACGGGCCGGGTACTGCAGGGTTTGCGGGATGACTGACCTCCCTGAGCTCGTGCGCCTCTGATCCTCGTGCCCCGCAGCGGGGTGGGCCGCCTCCCCAGAGGAGGGGGCGGCGTCCGCCCCGCCGCGCATTCCGCCCGCAGGGCCTGCGGCGTGCCTCGCGGTTGGAGCCGAATTAGACGACCGGCGGCGCTCGTGGTTAGCCGATCGGTCTCTGTCCCCGTCCCGGGGGACAGGAGCTTCCCGGCGCCCGGCGATATCAGGGAGTACACCCTTCACGACCTATCTCTCCTTGGTCGGAAGGACTTGCACGGGGTAGAAGGGCGGGGCCGACGGCCCCGCCCTTCGTATGCGCAGCCGGGATCGCCGGAGCGTCGCTCCCGAAAAGCCCGCAACCACGATCCGGCACTCCACCGATGCGAGCGGTGGCACGAGCCGTGAAGCTGGTTGCATGCCGGCGACCCTGAAGAGAGAGCATCGCGATCGCGGGCGCCGCTGGCGGGAGCGCCACGAGCGCTACCGGCAAGGGAGCCGTGGTCGCAGGCGCCGCGAGCGCGGGCGCGTGGCTCACTGAAAATGGAGAGAAGCCCCGTCGGGCGGGGCGTCAGTGCGAGCTCGGGACGGCGCGGCGACGGCCGCGCTCGGCGCGCACCGCGTCGATCTGCTCGTGCAGCACGCGCCGCTCCTCGGCGATCTCCCGCTCGCGCTGCTGGAGCGCCTCGAGCTGGTCGCCGGCGGCGAAGATCTCGGAGCTGACACCGCCGTGTACGAAGTCGATCCGGTCGTGGAGCACTGCCCTTCGCCTCGAGATCGTCTTCTCGGCCGCCTCGAGTCGTCGGAAGAGGTGCTCGAGCTCGATGTCCGTGAGGGTGGAGGGGTCGGGCCAGGCGGCTGTGTCGCCTGCGGCCGAGGCGGTCGCGTTCGCGTCCATGCCCGTCGTATCGGCCGATCGACGCCACCAGGGCATCCCCCTTCGGAGTCAGGTCCCGGGCGTCAGGCTACTCGTGCGAGGGCGCACGATGCCCCTGCGTCGGCAGGGGCATCGTGGGTGGAGCCCAACCCGGTGCACACCGGGCGCGACGCGGGGTCGGGAACCGGAACCGACATCGGGTCGAGGCGGATCCCGGCGGACACCATGAAGGAGCCGACGCGGCGGCGTAGGGAGACGTGCGGCCGCTGCATCGACGCGCGTAGGCGCTCTGCGCGATCCCGCGCGAGCAGGTGCTGGATCTCGGTCGTCGGGGGCAACGGCATGACGCTCTCCTCTCGTTCCGCTCGGCGGCGTGTCTCTCGATGAAATATCTTCAGATCAAGAGACTTCACGTCAAGGTACAGTACGGGCATGCTTGACGTCAAGAATCTCGATGTCGAAAATGCCGCCGTGACCGCCAGGACCGCCGCGCCGCCCGACCAGATCGACGAGCGCATCGCCCGCTGGCTGCTCGAGGTTCCCGAGCTCGACGCCGCGACGGAGGGAATCGTCGACCGCATCGGGCTGATCGAGAAGTACCTGCGGCGTACGCACGACGAGACGCTCGAGCAGTTCGGGTTGAGCTGGGGCGAGGTGAAGGTGATGGGCAACCTCCGTTACGGTGGTCCTCCATACCGTTCGACGCCCGGGCGGCTCGCACGCGAGCTCGACCTCTCGAGCGGCGCCATGACGACGCGCCTCGACAAGATGGAGGAGGCCGGCATGATCCGCCGCCTCGCCGACCCGGACGACCGGCGAGGGGTGATCGTCGAGCTGACCGAGCACGGCCGCGATCTCTGGCAGCAGACAGTGGCCGTCCAGGCGGAGAAGGAGAGCACGATCGCGGCCGCCCTCTCGGCGCAGGAGAAGGAGGAGCTCAACGACCTGCTGCGCCGGCTCGTGCACGCGTTCCGGGAAGTGCACGGCCCCCTCTCGCGCAAGCGCTCGTAGACAGCGCTCGTTTCCCGGGACCCTGCCCGACGCCATGCCGACCGGGTACGATCCGGCCATGAGCAGCTACGAGCAGGTCACCACGCAGTCCGTCGCGGTATCCCGCGACCGCGCCCGCGCCGTCTTCGGGCAGACGATGGGCCTCGTCGCCCTCACCGCCGGTGTCGCCGCCCTCGGCGCCTACCTCGGCCGCGACCTGTCCCGCGGGTGGGGGATCGTCGCCATGATCGCGGCGTTCGCCTGCATCTTCGGGCTCAACGTCGCCGTCCGGCGCTCGGAGCAGCTCGCCATCGGCCTCCTGTTCGGCATGGGCGCCCTGCTCGGCATCGCCGCCGCGCCGATCCTCGTCTATTACGCGTCGGTCAATCCGTCGGCCCTCTGGCAGGCGGGAGGTGCCACCGCGCTCTTCATCGGGGGCTTCGGCGCCTACGGGTACGCCACGCGTCGCGACCTCGCCCCCATGGCGCGGTACCTCTTCTTCGCCCTGCTCGGCCTGATCGTGTTCGGCCTGGTGATGCTGTTCGTCTCGATACCGAACGGCAACGTGATCTACGCGGTGCTCGGCCTCGTCATCTTCGCGGGCTACACGATGTACGACTTCCAGCGACTCCGGCGTGCGGACTCGATCCAGGCGGCGCCCTTGCTCGCGGCGTCGATCTTCCTCGACATCTTCAACGTCTTCCTGCTGCTCCTGTCGCTGTTCGGCGGCGGCGGCCGCAACTAGCGACGTCCGCAGCACGAGGGCGGGCTGGGATGGCCGAGCTGCGGCGCTTCGCGGCCGCGGAGCTCCAGAACGGCGTCACGCCGTGGGTCGAGCCGGCCGAGCCGTTTACCGAGTTCGTCGCGTCCTGGGCTGCCGAGACCCCACCCGGGAGCCACATCGAGGTGGCCGTGCAGGCGCGTGCCGTGGGACGCGAGACCTCCTGGCTCGAGCTCGGCCGTTGGGCCTCCCACGACACGTCCTTCCGGCGCACGTCCGTCTCCGGGCAGCAGGACGACGACGCGACCGTCGAGGTCGACGTGCTGACCGCCCGTCGCGAGCCGTTTCAGGCCTACCGGCTGCGCGTGACGCCGTCGGGCGGCCCGACGCTTCGGGCGCTCGTGGCGATGACGTCGAACAGCGCGCGTGGAAGGCCTGCGCATCCGAGCGAGCCGCTCGGCCGGGCCTTCGACCTCCACGTGCCCGCGTTCTCGCAGATGACGCACCGCGGCCACTTTCCTGAGTACGGCGGCGGAGCCTCCTGGTGCAGCCCCGCCTCGCTCGCGATGGTCCTCGCCTTCTGGGGCGCAGGGCCGGTGGCGGACGACCTGGCGTGGGTGGGGGAGGGGCACGAAAACCCCCAGGTCGACCATGCGGCTCGCGGTACCTACGACGCCGCCTACGACGGCTGCGGCAACTGGTCGTTCGGCGCCGCCTACGCCGCCGCCTTCGGCCTCGACGCGGTCGTGACACGGCTACCGTCGCTGCGGGAGGCGGAGCTGCTGCTCGCCGCCGGCATCCCGCTCGTGACGTCGATCGTAGCCGGCCCGGGCGAGCTCCCCGGCTTCTCGCTGCCGGAAGGGACGGCGGGGCACCTCGTCGTGCTGCGCGGGATCACCGCCTCCGGCGACGTGATCGTCAACGACCCGGCGGCACCGTGCGACGAGGAAGTGCCGCGCACCTATCCGCGTTGTGCGTTCGAGCACGCCTGGTTGGGGGGCTCGGACGGCACCACCACGATCGTCACACCACCCGACCGGCCTCTCCCCGCAGGGGTGGGCGCCTGGTGAGGTGCGGGCCCGGCGAACCGGGCCCGCAGCTCGAGATACCTAGAACGACTCGTTGATCTTCAGTATGGCCGGGCCGAGGATGACCACGAACAGCGCCGGGAAGATGAAGATCACGGTCGGCACGAGCATCTTCACCGGAGCCTTCATAGCCCGTTCTTCTGCTGCGACCTGACGCCGGTTGCGCGACTCCTGCGCCTGGATCCGCAGCATGCGCCCGAGCGGGCTGCCGAGGTGCTCGGCCTGGATAAGCGAGTTGACGACGGCAGTCAGCTCCGGGATGTCCACACGATCCGCCATCTTCCTGAGCGCGTTCGTGCGGCTCTCGCCGACGCGGAGCTCGGCGAGGACGAGGAGGAACTCCTCCACGAGTGGGCCTTCCAGGTACTCGCCCAGCCGCGCCAGAG
This sequence comes from uncultured Gaiellaceae bacterium, assembly GCA_963731095.1. Lineage (GTDB taxonomy): Bacteria > Actinomycetota > Thermoleophilia > Gaiellales > Gaiellaceae > Gaiella. The sequence continues at coordinate 191,190 of CAVSUK010000024.1, read as the reverse complement.
CGGCGTCGAACCCGAGGCCGGCCTCGACGCTCACAGCAAGGACGTCGAGCGAGTCCGGCAGCTCGCGCCGCATCTCATCGCGCCGCTTCCGCGTCCGCGACGTGACGATGACGTCCGGGCCGAAGAACCCGAATGCACCGCCGGCAGCACCGAGGAACAACGCACGCAGCGGGCTCCCCGTGATGGCCCCGAGCACTGTGCCCAGCCCAATGCCCACGGCGCCGAGCACGACCTTCGTGGCGAGGAACCCGACTGGAGAGACGGTCTTCGCCAGCCCTGCCGACACGAGCTTGAAACCGATCCGGTCCTCGGTGGCACGCCTGTCGAGACGACCTGCGAAATGCGCCAGTCGGCCGGCGTACCGGTCGTTGAGCCGCTCGAGCAGTGGATCGGCGTGGGTCACCTCGGTTTGCGTGTACGCCTGAGCGCGCCTCAGCGACGCCTGACGTGCACGTGCGGGCTTCGTGACGAGCTGGCCGACGATGACGAGCGCGCCGGCGAGGCAGACGAATGCAAGCAGCAGCAGCATCTGGCATCACCCCTTGATCGAGACGATCTTCTTGAGGACGAGCGCCCCGATGGTCATCATCACGAGCATCGTGACGACCATGAGCTGTCCGGCTGTCTGTTGGACGAGTGGTGCGAGGTACCCCGGATTGATGATCGAGATGAGCCCCACTGTGACGAACGGCAGCGACAGGAGCACGTAGGCGGAGGCCCGCCCCATCGCAGTGAGTGCGTGCACCTTGCGGCGGAACTGCTGCCGCTGGCGTACAGTGTCCGAGACCCGCTGGAAGAGCTCGGCCATGCTGCCCCCGACCTCCCGCTGGATCGTCACCGACATGAGCACGAAGCGAAGGTCGTCGGAGCCGATGCGATCTGCCATCGCCCCGAGCGCCTCGTCGACCGGCCGGCCCAGGCGCGTCTCGTTGAGCACGCGCCCGAACTCCTCGCTCGCCGGCGCCATTCCCTCTTCGACGATCGCGCGCATGCTGTGGTCGAAGCTCTGACCGACCTTGAGCGATCCGGCCATCGTCATCAGGACGTCAGGCAGCTGCTCCTCGAATGCTTTCAGGCGTCCGCGGGCCTTCGAGGCGACCCACGCGAACGGTGCCGCCAACCCAACGGCAAGTGCAGCGGCGATCAGCAGTATCGAGTTGGTCAGCATGCCGGCGACAGTGGCTGCGGCGACCCCGGCCGCCGTGGCCCAGAACAGGAGCTGTGCCGGCCGCACCTGCAGGTGCGCGCGCTCGATCAGCCGCTCGAGCGACCCCCATGCGCTCGTGCGATCGAGCGCGCGCTCGGTCGCCCCGTAGAGGCGATCGACCTGCGGGCGCCAACCGGCCCGGCCGCTCGTCCGGGCGGGCCCGCCTGCGGCGACGGCGCCACCTGACCCCCCGTACGGCTCGAGCCGGCTCTTCAGCCACGCACCGCGCGGCTTGGCCAGGGCGACGAGCGTCGCCACGAGCATGAGACACCCGACTGCGAGTCCCACCAATAGAGGGCCGACCGCGGAGTCGAACAGCAGCGACCTCATCGCGAGCTCCCGTTCGCCGAGACGGCCTGAAGCTGCGTCTCGGGCTGGTAGAAGTCCTCCGGCAGGATCACGCCGTGCCCGGCGAGCTTGTGCTGGAAGTGGGGCTGGAGGCCCGTGCACTCGAGCTGCCGCAGGAACGACACTGAGCCGTGCGCCGCAGCGCGGTCGCTCACAGGGCGGGCCAGGAACACATCCTGCAGCGTGATCACCTCGGACTCCATGCCGAGCACTTCCGTGACATGGGAGACACGGCGGGAGCCGTCCACCAGGCGAGTGATGTGGACGATCAGGTCGAGAGCGCTCGAGATCTGCTCACGGATCGCGTGCAAAGGGATCTCGAGGCCCGACATCAGCACGAGCGTCTCGAGCCGGTTGAGGGCGTCACGCGGCGAGTTCGCATGGATCGTCGTCAACGAGCCCTCGTGTCCCGTGTTCATCGCCTGGAGCATGTCGAGCGTCTCGGCTCCGCGAACCTCGCCGACCACGATCCGGTCGGGACGCATGCGAAGGGCGTTGCGGACGAGCTCGCGGATGCGGATCTCGCCTTCGCCCTCGATGTTCGGAGGCCGCGACTCGAGCCGGATCACGTGGCCCTGCTGCAGCTGCAGCTCGGCGGCGTCCTCGATCGTGACGATGCGCTCCACGTCGGGGATCGACGCAGACAGTGCGTTCAGCAGCGTCGTCTTGCCGGTGCCCGTTCCACCCGAGATGAGCACGTTGAGCTTGCCCTGGACGCACGACTCCAGGAAGTGCGCGGCCTTGGGCGTCAGCGAGTCGAAATCGATCAGGTTCTCGATCGTGTACGGGTCGCGGGCGAACTTCCGGATCGTCAGCGTCGGCCCGCCCAGTGAGAGCGGCGGGATGATGGCGTTGACACGGCTGCCGTCGGGCAGTCGCGCGTCGACCATCGGGGAACGCTCGTCGACACGACGGCCGACCCGGGAGACGATCTTGTCGATGATCCGCTGCAGATGATCGTCGTCGACGAAGCTTGCGTCCGTCGGCTCGATCATCCCGTCTCGCTCGATGAAGACCCGGTCGAAGCCGTTGACCATCACCTCGGTGACGGTGTCGTCTGCGAGGAACCGCTCGAGCGGCCCGTAGCCGAGGATGTCGGCCGCGATCTCCACGATCAGGCGCTCGCGATCGACGGCGGCGAGCGGCGTGCCCGAGGCGTCGAGCTCGCGTGCGACGGACTCGTTGACCTCGCGTCGTAGGTCGGGCGACTCCTGGTTGGAGAAGAGCCACGGTCCGAGCTTCGGGATCACGGCGCGCTGGACGTCCGTCTTCAGCGGACCGTACGGGTCCGACACGCCCGAGGATCGGCGTCCATCCTCGAGCAGCGGAGTTTCCTCTGCTTCATCCACCTGGAGGCGCTCGGTGAGGCGGGCGCTGCCCGCGCCACTCTGGTCGCCCCGGAGCTGGTCTTCGAGGTTCATCATGCCCTCCCTTCGAGGACGCGGCGAGGCGTGAGCCAACGCCGCTTCGGGGCTTCCGCAGCACGTTCGCCGGCAGTGACCACAGCCGGGTCGAGCGAGTGCGCGATGGTTGCGATGGCCTGGGCAAACTCCGAGTCGCTCTCGACGAGAGCCGCGACGGCACCGCTGTTGACGGCGGGCGCGACGACGGCATCGTTAGGGATCTCGAATCTGACGTCGAGACCGAGCACGCCCTCGACGTCGGGCTTCGTCAGGCCGACTTTCGGCGTGACGCGGTTGAGCACGAGGCTGGTGCGCGATGCAGGGAAGCCGAGCATCTCGAGCGTTCGCAGGCTCAGCTTCACGTTCTTCAGGGTCGGGACGTCGAGACCGCACAGCATCAGCAGCTGGTCGGTCGGGCGCAGCACCGCGAGCATCGGCCCGTAGAAGAACGGCGAGGTGTCGACGACGACCAGGTCGTAGGCCGTGCGGGCCACCTCGAGCAGTTGCAGCACCTTCGACTCGGTGACGAGCTCCGCCTCCTCCGGGCGCATCGGCGCCGCAAGGACGTCGAGCCCCGATCGGTGGCGCGTGGTGTAGCCGGCGAGCTTGCCTGCGTCGAGCGTCGCCAGGAGCGAGCACGAGCTCGTGCAGCGTCCGCTCAGGATCGAGGCCGAGCATGATCGCGGCGTCCCCGAACTGCAGGTCGAGATCGATCAGAAGGACGCGCTTGCCCGACTTCTGGGCGAGGTACGCCGCGAGGTTGGTGGAGAGCACGGTCTTGCCGGTGCCTCCCTTGGGCGAGAAGACCGTCACCACACGCCCGCGCGGTGCGTCGGGCTCGTAACCACCGTGGGCGCCGGCCCGGCCGCCTGTCTCGTGGGCCTTGCGGACTGCGAACGAGATCGTCTCCGCCAGCTGCGGCAGCACGAGCACGTCGTCGACACCCGCCGTGAAGGCGGTCTCGACGAGGTCGGGACGCGCTCCCGGCACGAGCAGAATGACCGGCGCCTGCGTGTGCAGGCGGATGCACGGCGACCTCCGTCTCGAACATGGTCGCGGCGGGATCACCGTCGCGGCCTGCCCCGAGCAGCACCGCATGGACGTCGGACGGAGCCGAGGTACGGCACCGCATCCCGTACCTCGGCCGTCCAGGCGACGACCTCGAGCCCGCTGCCCGAGGCGCTCGAGCGCCTCGTGCAGCTCCGGCTCGCCGTCGAACGTGCCCGTCACGACAACGCGGAGCGTCTCCGTGCCGCTGCTCGTGGCGAACGTCGTCACTTGCTGCCTCCGGCGAGCACCGTCGTGAACGTGTCGACCGAGCGGCTGCTGTCCTTCGGCTTCTTGACCGGCCGCAGCTGCAGCGTCCAGTCGCCGTTCTTCATCACGTAGTACAGGCGCTGCGCCTGCTCGTCGGTCACCGCCAGGACGACGGCGTGCCCGTTGTCGTTGGCCGTCTGCAGCTTGGTGCCGGCGTCGTCCTCGGTCTGCAGGACACGCAGGTTGCGGAGGACGACCGAGCTCTTCACGTCGGTGTTGTCCTTCGGGTTCTTCAGGCTCGCGACGACGTCGACGCGGTCGCCGACGACGAGTGTCCCTGCGAGCAGCTGGTCGGCTGTGCCGGGCACCTGGAGCGCCCGCTCGTTGCCCTTGAGCTCGGCCCGGATGCCCTGCTCCTTCGGCAGCGCGAACCGGTTCAGCGTCAGCTGCTCACCCGTGTAGACGGGCTGGGTGAGATAGAGGCCCTTCAGCTGCTCCGGGGCTCGTGACGGCCTCGGGCGCAGCGTACTTGCGCGCGATCGTCTGCTCGTCGAGGCTGCCGGCGATCTTGCTGCCCGGCGTCCCGACGGCGAAGTCCTTCGACGGCACGTAGACCGTCACGTTCTTCTTGCCCGCGGCGACGTCGTTCCGGGCCGAGGTCACGTAGATGACCGTCAGCAGGACGGCGGCAGCCGCGAGCGCAGCAGCGATCACGATGTTCCTGATGCGATAGTCGATCGTCATTCCACACGCTCCGTTGTCTCGCTGGTAAGCCGCCCGGATTTCACGACGACGCCGAGTAGGTTGATCGAGTACGGGTAGGTCGCCTTCACGGTGACGTCGCTCCCCTGTGCGAACGTGGACGTCACCGTGACGTCCAGGGCCACTGGATCGTTGGCGTCGCTCAGCGAGCCAGAGGCTGCCGAGCGCACACGGGCTTCCGCCGCTGCGGCCGGGTTCGGGAGTGTCCGGCTGACTGCTGCCTGCCGCGCTCCGACCCGCACCGCGTCCGTAAGAGTCTGGTAGTTGTTGAACAGGATCCCGAATTGGATGATCCCCAGCACGAGCATCAGGAGGATCGGCGCGACCATGGCGAACTCGACCATTGCCTGACCGTCTTCTCGCTTGGTGATGTTGTGCCTGGAAATCACGATTATATTCCCCTTCTTTCTTGCAGCAAGTGATGAAACAAATACTGGTGAATGGTGGTGGGATTAATCAAAATACAATCCCACCACCATTCTCCATTGCGGATTAGAAGACCAGAGCCCTGAGAGCGGTGTCGACGCGGCCGCCGAGAAGCGTGACAGCGCCGATGCAGAAGACGGCGATGAGCGCGACGATGAGGCCGTACTCCGCCATGGTCTGACCCTCCTCGCGATCACGCACGGCGATAGCCCGGAGGTAGAGATTCGCAAGAAATGCAGTCATGTGATTTCACCTCCTTCCCATCTGGGAAGTCCGTAATTGGACATGAACGAACTTGGACAGAGCATGGTGCGAAAGGGGGATAATGCAAGAGGTCCCAGTCCCTCGATCGAGGGATTCGAAGCGACGATCACTCAATCGAGGGGTGTGTAAAAAGACCTGGAAAACCGATACTTTGGGCTTTTCTCATGCGCACGTGAACGAGACGCCGGCGGACGCCTCGTTTCACACGCCTCGAGCTCGGTCTCGCGCTACGTCAGCGAGTCGTCGATCAGCTGTGCGGAGCGGAAGATGTCCGCTGCGATCGACAGGAAGATCGTGTTCAACTGAACGGGATCGGGCTCGTTGTAGAACATCGTCACCGGATCCGTAGCGATCCGCTCCATCGCCTGCCGGGCATTCAGGTTCGGCACCTCGATCGCGCCCGAGCGGGTCTGGCACCGCTCGTAGACCCCGGTACTGCCGTCGAGGTCGTAGCCGATCGAGTACACGGACACTCCCTGGGCCTTCGCTGCGGCTGCCGAGTTGATGCCTGCCTGGCACGGCTGGTTGCGGTAGGTGGCGGGCTCGCCGCTCCCTCCATAGTTCGCCGCACCGTCGGAGAGGAAGACGATCACCTTCTGGACGCCGGGACGGCCGTTCGCCTGGAGCTCCGTGCGGGCGGCGTCGATCGCGCCGGCGTACCCGGTGCGGCCGCCGCCCACCTGCTGGCACTCGACCCGATCGACGAGCGTCGAGCCGGGGTTGAGCGTGCCCGGAGGCGACGCGAAGTCGCTCGAGAGACCGGCAATGAGGTACCGCGGAGGCGTCGCGTCGTAGCCTCCGGAGCCCGGCGTGGTCGGCGGCGAGCACTGGGCGGCGCGGCTCGTGCCGGTTGCCGGCGGCAGCACCGCGAGGCCGACGTGGTGGAACTGTGGGTTCATCTGCCGCAGGAACGTCTGGATGCCCTCGCGGGCGGCGCGAAGCTTCCTGCACGAGGGGTCGTTGCTCCCGTCGGAGTGCTGGCACATGGAGCCGGTGCGGTCGAACACGACCATGATGTCGAGCGGCTTCACCGAGCACGGTGAGCATGCCGTCGCCCGTGCCTTCACGGTGAACGAATCGACGCCCATGATCCTGGCGAAGACGGTGCTGACGTTCGAGGTGGAGTCGACACTGATCGCGTTCACCTCACCGTTCGCGAGGGTGCATCCCGTCGGGAGCGAGGTGACGCACTTCGTCTGGACGTCGATCGTCGCGTTGTCGTTCGAGCGCAGCGCGTTCTGCTTGGTCGGCTCCGGGCCGTAGTCCGCTGCGACCTGTTCGGCGAGCGCGCTGTCGGGGAGCTCGAGTGCGCCTGCCAGGGCGGCCGCGTCGGTCGCGGCCTGGAGCTGTCGCTGCACGAGGTAGGCGCGACCGACGTCGATTGCGAAGCCCGTGATCGCGATCAGCACCACCATCACGATCGTGGCGAGCACCAGGACCTGGCCGGACTCGTCTCTCAGTTTGCGTCGGTTGCCGCAGTGCACCTGTGTCTCCCTCGTCGGTATGCCTCAGTGAAGGTGATCCGCGGGTGGGCAGATATCCCTCGTTCCAGGGATTCGCCTCACCCGTTGCGGGGGAGGCGTTGATGTGGCGTAGGAGGGTTGGCGGGGCAGGAGGGCGAACCTCGTTCCGTGGAAGTGATCTCGCTGACACGTTCAGACGGCGGCGTAGCCTGTGCGCGCTGCTTGGTCGCGAACCGGCCGTGGACGCGGATGCGCGGGCTGCTCGGCCGCTCCGGGCTCGAGGCGGGCGAGGGGATGCTTTTCCCGCGCACCGGCTCGGTGCACACCATGTTCATGCGGTTTCCGATCGACGTCGTCTTCCTCGACGCCGAGCTGCGGGTCCTGTCCGTGCGCGAGGCTGTGCCGGCGTGGCACGCCGTCAAGGAGCGCGGCGCGAAGTGGACGCTCGAGCTCGCCGCCGGCGAGGCTGCGAACAACGGGATCGCGCCGGGAACGGTGCTGGCGCGACAGCCTGCCGTGCTCTAGGCGCGGCGCACGACGAGGGTCGCGCTCATGCCGCGCGCGCGGTGTTGCGGCAACGTGCACCAGAGGCGATACCGGCCAGCCGGGAGGCGGGCGTCGAGCTCGCCCGTGGCACCGGGCCGGACGGTCCTGATGCGGAAGGTGCGGGCGCCCGTCGCGACACGGCGCAGCGCCAGATCGTGGTCGTCCTCGCCGTAGTTGACGAGCTCGACGACGGCCGAGCCCGCCCGGATCGAGGAGCGCGACAGCACGAGCGTGAACTCGTCCGCCGAGACCTGGAGGCGCGCCGGCGTCCGGGGCGCCCCGTCTGCGAGCGGTGCGGCGGCGAGCACCGCAAGTGCCGCGGCGGCCGCGATCAGGCGTGCCCCGTTCACTTCAGCAGCGCGGGGCGCTTGAACTTCCTCGCGCCCGGGATGATCGCCTCGGCGTCGGCGCCGAGCCAGTCCTCCAGGATCGCCGCGTAGAGGCCGCGGTAGTCGGCCGTCGCGCGCAGATTGCCGTCCTCGTCGAGCTGCTTGACGCCCGGGAACTCCCCGATCATCTGGCCCTTCACCCGGGATCCGATCAGGAAGCCCGCGCCGGCGGCGCCGTGGTCGGTGCCGTTCGAGCCGTTCTCCTTGGCCCGGCGGCCGAACTCCGACCACACGTGGACGAGCACCCGGTCGGCGAGGCCTCGGGCCTCCAGGTCGCGCTGGAAGGCGAGCAGCGAGTCGGCGGTCAGCTTCAGGCCTTCCGCGAGGTCGTTCGGCTGGTCGTCATGGGTGTCGTAGCCGCCCGGCGCGGACATCGCGACGACCCGCAGCGGCATCCCTGCCGCGAGCATCGCGGCGAGCCCGGCGAGCCTGTTCGGGAAGCGGTCGTCCGACTCGGGGTAGGCGACCGGGCTGGCGAAGCCCTTCTTGTCGTCCTTGCGGCGGAACGGGGCCAGCTGGCGGTAGAGCTGCGACGACTGGCGCGTCGCGTCGGTGGCCTGACGCAGGCCGGGGTCGCCGTGGGTGGGAAGGGCGCCGAGGCGGCCGATCGTCGAGATCATGCGCTCGTGCACGTCGCCCCAGACGCCTCGTGCCCAGAAGTCGTAGCGGTCGGGCGAGTCGATTGCCGCGACAGGCATCTTCGCGGTGGCGAGCGACGGTTGCAGGCTCCAGTCGAGCGAGAGCCCCTGGAGCGGGTTGTCCGGTCTTCCCGCCCGGTCGAGGTAACGGCCGAGCCAGCCGGTCGACATGCGCTCGTCGGCGGCACCGACCTCCCAGAAGTGGCGCGAGGTGAAGTGCGACTGGTTCGGGTGGTCGTAGCCGATGCCCGGCATCACGCTGACCTTGCCCTCGCCGTGCAGTTGCGCGAACGGCGCGAGCGACGGATGCCAGTACAGCCGCGCGTCCTCCGCGAACTGCGTCGCCTCGGCGGCCGGCAGCGCGAGCCGCGGCCGCAAGGAGAGGTAGTCGGGATCGTCGCCGGGGAACAGCATCGACAGCGAGTCGGCGCCGCCGTCGAGGAACACCGACACGAGCACCTTGTTGTTGCCGCCCGCGGCAGCCGCGGCGGCGATGCCCTCGTCGAAGGCCTGGGGCCGCAGCGACGAGCCGCCGTAGACGGCGAGCGCGAGACCGGCGCTCTTCACGACGAAGCTGCGCCGGCTGAGGCCGGTTCCGGCCGGCGTGGGCATGCCCGACTCGATCGAGGGGAGGCCGCTGCCGGCCTCGGCGATTCCGCGGCGGACGAGCTCGGCCCTCGAGTGCTCGCTGCAGCAGCCCATCAGGAAGTCTGGAGGTCGGGGGACACGGCGAGCAGCTGGCGGACAGCGTTGGCGACGAGCGGCGGGTACTGCTCCGCCTTCCAGCCGGTGGCGCCCGCGAGCGAGCTGCGCGCGAACGCAAGCAGCTCCTTGCGGGTCTCGGGGCGGATGGTGGGGTTGCCGAGCAGCGCCAGCGCTCCCTTGACGATCGCCTCCGGGTCGTTCGGCACCTTCGCGTTCTTGGTCCTCTTGTCGTCGAGGGTGTACTTCGACAGCGCGGTGTTCGCAATGTCCCAGCGGCCGCGGAAGGAGTTCGTGTCGAGCCAGCGCTCGTCGTCCCAGCCGGCCACGTTGGGCGGGTAGAACAGCCGCTGGCCGGCGTTCTCGCCGAGCCACACCCAGGCGCTCGTGTCGATGCCCCGGCCGAGGCCGCGGAGCAGGCCTGCGGTGTAGACGACAGGAGGCTTCACCATGCGCGGCCCCGTGTAGAGCGCGGGGTGGCGGAGTATGGCCTCGAGGACGGGCCGCACCTCGAACGAGTCCCGGTAGAGGGCCTCGAGCCCGGCGCGCGTGTCGGCGCTCGGGGGCACGGGAACGAAGTACCCCCACAGCTTCTCCACGAAGAAAGCGGGATGCTTCGGATGACGCAGCGTGAGCATGACGGAGTCGCGCCACGAGTAGGTGCCCTTCTTGCCGAAGATCACCTTGGTGCCGGTGTCGTGGCGCCGGTCGTCGAAGCGGAAATCGGTCGCTCCCTTGCCGCGCTTCCAGCGGTATGTCCAGCCGGTGAGCGCGCGGGCCTGCTCGCGCACGTCGCGCTCGGTGTAGCCGTTGCCCTCGCCGAGGGTGAACAGCTCCATCAACTCGCGGCCGTAGTTCTCGTTCGGCGCGTCCTTCGTGTTCTCCGTCCCCGACAGCCAGAGCAGCATGGCCGGGTTGGCCGTGATCGCGGTCAGCAGCTTGCGGAAGCTGCCCGAGCGAGAACCGGCGCAGCAGCCGGTTCTGCGCCATCATCAGCTGCTGCGAGCCGACGCCGGAGTTCGAGGTGGCGAACCAGTCGTGCCAGTTCAGCGTCATCCGCTCCACGAGCGGCCGGCTCGTGCGCACCATCCGGTCGAGCCACCACAGGTGGTCGTGACCCCAGGCGTCGCCCGGGGCGAGCACCCTGCCCTTGTCGTCGCGCGGCGTCGGACCTACCCATTTCTCGCCTCCGGGGCGGGTCAGGGAGACCACCGCCCCGTCGAGCCCGAGCTTCGCGAGGGCTGCGGCCTCGCCGCGGCGCGGCCCGAAGCCGGCACGCCAGAGCAGGCGCTCCGCCTGCGGGACGCCGAAGGGGCCGCTGTACCGGGGGATCTCCGCCACCAGGTTCCTTATCGCCCCGGACGCCGGCGCGCTTTACCCCCGAACGGTGAGCGTCGCCTTCATGCCGTTCGCCTTGTGGCCGGGCAGCGAGCACCACAGCGCATAGCGTCCCGCCGGCAGGCGCAGGGTCCGCTCGGTGTGCCCGCGCGGGTCCATCTGCTTGAACCGCACCGGCTTCGACCCTTTCGCCTTCGACTGCACCACGAGGTCGTGGGCGTCGGTGCCGAAGTTGACCGCCTCGATCGTCACGCGGCCGGCCTTCACGGACGTCCTGGACATCACGAGCGACCACTCCTTCTCGACCACCTGGACGAACGACACGGCCTCGGTGCCGGCGCTCGCCGGCGCTGCGCCCGCGACGAGGAGGGCAAGGACGAGCGCGGGGAGGAGACAACGTTTCATCAGGCCACCAGCTTCATGCGGCGCATCCTGGCCGCGTCGGGGAGGATGCGGCCGGCGTCCACGTCGAACCACTGCTCGACGAGTGACGCGTAGACCGCGCGGAAGTCGACGGTCGCCCGGAGGTTGCCGTCTCTGTCGAGGCCCTTCGTCAGGCCGGGGAACTCGCCCACCATCCGTTCGCGCACCTTCGCGCCCATCAGGAACGCGAGGCCGGCGGCGCCGTGGTCGGTGCCGTTCGAGTCGTTCTGCTGGGCGCGGCGGCCGAACTCGCTCCACACGAGCGTGAGCACGCGGCCGCCGAGCCCGCGCCGCTCGATATCGGTCTGGAACGCTGCGAGCGACTCGGCCACCTCGCGGGCGCCGTCCTGCAGCGGCCCGACCTGGTCGGCGTGCGTGTCGTAGGAGCCGGGGGCGGTCAGAGCGACCGTCCGGATGGGGAAGTTCGCGTCGAGCAGGGCCGCCAGCCCGGAGAGGCGGCGGGCGAAGTCCGTCTCGGGGTACTTGGCCTTCGCGTTCACGTGCACCTGGCCGTCCTTGCCGACGAAGCGGCCGAGCTGACGGCGCAGCGAGTCGGCCTGCTTGACCGTCTTGCTCGCCTGTGCCAACACCGGGTCGGGATCGCCGGCGAGACCGCCGAGCGTGCCGAACGAGTCCTCCAGCAGATCGCCGACGACGTCCCAGACGTTGTGCGAGCCGAAGCGGTAGTCGGTGGGGCTGGAGAGCGTCGCAACCGGCACCCGGGCGGTGGCGAGAGAGGGCAGCAGCGCGCCGTCGAGCGACAGCCCCTGCATCGCGTTCTCGTCGTCACCGATCACGTCGAGCAGGCGGCCCAGCCACCCGGTGCCGGCCTGCGGGTCGAGCGCGCCCACCTCCCAGAAGTGGCGGGAGGTGAAATGCGACTGGTCAGGGTGCGTGTAGCCGATCGACGGAAACACGGTCAGGCGGCCCCGCTTGTGCAGGTTCGCGAGCGGCGCCAGAGCCGGATGCCAGTGCAGCCGTTTGTCGGACTGGAAGACGGGGCCGTCGCCCGGCTTCAGCGCCAGGCTCGAGCGCAGCTTGTGGTAGCGGGGGTCGCCGATCGGATAGAGCAGGGAGAGAGAGTCCCAGCCGCCGGGGGCGAAGATCGAGACGAGCACCCGGTTGCCGCCGCCGGTCGCCGCGGCTCTGGCGATGCCCTCGTCGAGCACCTGCGGCCCGACCGTGCTCGCGCCGTAGACCGTCAGAGCCATGCCGAGCGAGCGGGAGAGGAACTTGCGCCGGTCGAGGCCGGTGCCCGCGGGCGCCGGCATGCCCGGCTCGATCGCGGGCAAACCGTTCCCCGCCTCGGCGAAGCCGCGCCGGAGCAGGTTGGCGCGCGAGAACTCGTCGCAGTGGTGACAGCCCGATCTCATGCGGTTTGCATCTCCGGGGATACGGCCACGAGGTGGCGGAGGGCGTTGAGGGTCATCGGCGGGAAGCTCTTCTGGCGGTTGTCGTCGGCGACGGCGGCACCCATTGCCTTCTCGGCGAACGCGAGGAGGCTCTTCCGCGTCGTGTCGCTGACCGGAGGGCTGCCCCAGAACGCGAGGGCCCGGTTGACGAGCCCCTCGGGGTCGCTCGGCACGGTGCCCCGCTGCGTGTGATCGGGGCTGAGCGTGTGCTTCTTCAGCACGCGTCCCGCGAGCTCCCAGCGGGCGCGGAACGTGGAGGTGTCGAGCCAGCGGTCGTCGTTCCAGCCGCCGACGTTCGGCGGGTAGAAAAGCAGCTGCCCGGCGAGGGCGCTCAGCCAGATGTAGTCCTCGGTGACGATGCGGTCGCCGAGCGAGCGCAGCATCCCTGCCAGGTAGACGACCGGCGGCTTCACCTTGCGCGGCCCCTCGTAGAAGCGAGGGTGCTTGAGGATGGCGGAGAGGACGGGGCGGACGGCGTGGCCGGACGAGACGTAGAGCTGCTCGAGCGCCGCCTGCGTCTCGTCGTCCGCCGGCTCGGGGATGAAGTAGCTCCACAGCTTGCGGGTGAAGAACGATGCGTGGGCCGGGTTCGTGATCGCGAGCTGAACTGCCTGCTTCCAGTTGAACGGGCCGGCCTTGCCGAACACCACCTTCATCGCGTCGTCGTGCCGGTTCTTGTCGAAGCGGAACTTCACGAACCCGTAGCCGTCGCGGTAGGAGGCGGTCCAGCCGGTCAGGGCACGGGCCTGCTCGCGCACGTCCCGCTCGCTGTAACCGGAGCCGGCGCCGAGGGTGAAGAGCTCCATCAGCTCACGTGCGTAGTTCTCGTTGGGCGCGCCCTTCTCGCTGTTCAGCCCGTTCAGGTACAGCAGCATCGCCGGGTTGACCGTGACCCGCTGCACCAGCCCCGGAAACGACCCGAGCCCGTAGCCGCGGAACAGGTTGTTCTGCCGGATCATCAGCCGCTGGCTGCCGACCGTCTCGTTCGAGGTGGCGAACCAGTCGTGCCAGACGAGCGTCATCCGCTCGTGCAGCGGCCGCGTGGTGCGCACCATCTGGTCGAGCCACCACAGGTGGTCGTGCCCGAACTTGTCGAACGGGTACAGCCGACGCTGGTTCACGCGGGGCGGCGGGCCGACGAGGTTCTCCTTCCGCGACGCGAGCAGCTGCGCCACCGCGCCGTGCAACCCCTTCTTCGAGAGAGACGTCTCCTCGCCGGGGCGCGGCCCGAACCCGCGCGCCACAGGAGCCGCTCTGCCTGCCGAGGCCCGAAATCACCCGAGTAGACCGGCAGCGCCATGACAGGAGTCGTCGGCAGATCGCCCTGCCGTGGTGGATCGCTTGTCCGAGTGAACGTGGGCGGGTGTCTCCCTCCGGGTGTCTCTCGGGCGGAGACACCCTTCGTGACGGAAGCGCAACCTCTCGTCCACAGCGGTGACACCGCGCCGCGCTACCGCTGCATGGCCTGCGCGTGGCAGCCGGAGGCCCGGCGTTGCTTCCGACTATCCTGACCCCCGTGAAGCTGATCCTCCCCGACGAGACCGAGCTCGAGCTCGCCGACGGCGCGAGCGGCCTCGACGCAGCGCGTGCGATCGGCCCGAAGCTCGCCGAGCAGGCCGTGCTCGTGAAGGCGGACGGCGTCGCGCAGGACCTGCGACTTCCCCTCGCGGAGGGAGCGCGCCTGCAGATCCTGACCACGCGCGACACCTCCGACCCGGATGCGCTGTTCGTCCTGCGCCACTCCGCTGCGCACCTGCTCGCCGAAGCGGTACGACGCCTCTATCCGGGCGTGAAGGTCGCCATCGGCCCCCCGATCGAGAACGGCTTCTACTACGACTTCGAGTTCCCCGAGCCGATCAACGACGACGATCTGGCGCGTATCGAGGCCGAGGTGCAGCGTGAGCTCGCCGAGGGCCGGGCCTGGTCACGCGAGGAGATCACGGCCGACGCAGCGCGGGAGCGCTTCTCCGCCGAGGGCGAGCCCTACAAGGTCGAGCTCGTCGACACCGCCGAGGGGGCGATCTCGCTCTACACGCAGGGCGACTTCACCGACCTCTGCCGCGGCCCGCACCTGCAGGACTCGAAGCCGATCAAGGCCTTCAAGCTCACGTCCCTCGCCGGTGCGTACTGGCGCGGGGACGAGCGCAACACGCAGCTGACGCGCATCTACGGGACGGCGTTCTACAGCCAGAAGGACCTCGACGACCACCTCGAGCGCCTGGAGCAGGCGCGGGCACGCGACCACCGGCGGCTCGGAGCCCAGCTCGACCTGTTCCACTTCGACGAGCATTCGCCCGGCTCGCCCTTCTGGCATCCAAAGGGAATGGCGATCTTCAACACCCTCGAGGACCTCCGCCGACGCGAGAACGCCCGGCGCGGCTACTCGGAGGTGAAGACCCCCCTGATCTACGACAAGGCCCTCTGGGTGACCTCCGGCCACTGGGACAAGTTCCGCGAGAACATGTTCCTGATCCCGGTCGACGACGAGCACGTCTACGGGATCAAGCCGATGAACTGCCCCGGTCACATGCTCCTGTTCGGCAGCCAGCTGCGGAGCTACCGCGACCTTCCCCTGCGCTTCTCCGAGGCAGCGCCGCTCCACCGCAACGAGCTCGCAGGGGCACTCCACGGGCTCACGCGCGTCCGCTACGTGACGCAGGACGACGCGCACATCTTCTGCGCGCGCGAGCAGATCGACTCGGAGCTCGACGGTTCGCTCGAGTATCTCCGCTACCTCTACGGGCTGTTCGGGATCGAGCCCCGCGCCGAACTGTCCACGCGACCGGACAACAAGCTCGGCGCCGACGAGGAGTGGGACTTCACGGAGGGCAAGCTCGTGGAGTCTCTCGACCAGCACGGGATCCCCTACTTCGTCGGCGAGGGCGAGGGATCGTTCTACGGGCCCAAGATCGACCTGCACATCACCGACGCGCTGGGCCGCTCCTGGCAGCTCGGCACGATCCAGCTCGACGCACAGATGCCGGCCCGCTTCGGGCTCACCTACATGGGGTCGGACAACCAGGAGCACCCGGTATTCGTGATCCACCGGGCGTTCTTCGGCTCGTTCGAGCGGTTCATCGGCATCCTGATCGAGCACTACGCAGGCGCATTCCCGTTCTGGCTCGCCCCCGTGCAGGTCCGCGTGCTACCCGTCGCCGAGAGCCACGGTGAAGCTGTGCGCGCGCTCGCGGGGAAGCTTCGCGACGCCGGCTACCGTGTCGACGTCGACGAGCGGGACGAGACGCTCGGCAAGCGCATTCGCGACACCGAAGTGGAGAAGGTTCCGTACGTGATCGTGTGGGGGGACAGGGAATCCGAGGAGGCGCTCGCGGTTCGCGTCCGAGGACGGGGCCAGGCGACGGTCGGGCTGCCCGACCTGCTGGACGAGCTTGCCGCGCTCGTCGCGCCCTCGCGCTCCTGATCTCGGCTCAGGCCTACCGAAACCGCCCTCGATCCTGCTACGCTCTGCCCCTGCAAAGCAGGAGCGGATACGCCCCTCACCTCCGGAGCCGCGGGCTCATCGGGGGTTCAACCGAGTCGAATCCGACGAGGATGAACCGGCGCACGCCGCCGGTCGAGGAAACCGAGCCGCTGCCTGCAGCGGTTTTTGTCGTTGAGAGAGAGGAACAGCTGAGCTTGGTGAGAGCCCTTTGAGACCCCGGCGCCGTCCCGAGGACAGGACCCGCCCCGTCGTCCATCACGAGCGCATCAACGACCAGATTCGCGTGCCGAGGGTGCGCCTGGTGGACGAGGACGGAACGCAGATCGGGATCAAGACGACCGACGAGGCGCGCGAGTATGCGTACGCCAAGGACCTCGACCTGGTCGAGGTCGCAGCGCAGGCGGACCCGCCCGTCGCGAGGGTGATGGACTACGGCAAGTACCGCTTCGAGCAGGACCAGAAGGCGAAGCTCGCGCGGAAGCACCAGTCCCAGATCCTGCTCAAGGAGATCAAGCTTCGACCCAAGATCGGAATCCACGACTACGAGACGAAAAAGGGCCACGTCACCCGGTTCCTGCACCAGCGGGCGAAGGTGAAGGTCACGATCATGTTCCGCGGGCGGGAGAACCTGCATCCGGAGCGCGGTCGAGACCTCCTCATGAAGCTCGCCGAGGAGCTGAAGGAGATCGCCCAGATCGAGCAGCCGCCGCTGCTCGACGGGCGGAACATGATCATGGTGCTCGGCCCGACGAAGAACGCAGGAGTGAAACCAGATGCCGAAAGTGAAGACCTCAAGCGGAGCGAAGAAGCGGTTCAAGGTGACGGGAGCGGGAAAGCTGAAGCGCCGCCACGCGATGAAGAGCCACAACCTGGAGCACAAGTCGTCGAAGCGTAAGCGTGGCTTCCGCAAGGACCAGCCGGTCGCCGCGAACGACACGAAGCGAATCAAGCGACTGCTGGGGATGAGGTAACCGATGCCTCGCGTGAAGCGATCCGTCCACGCCCGCAAGAAGCGGCGCAAGGTCCTGGAGCAGGCGAAGGGCTACTGGGGGCTGAAGAGCACCAACTACACCTACGCCAAGGAGCAGGTCGAGCATTCGCTCACCTACGCCTACCGCGACCGCAAGAACCGCAAGCGCACGTTCCGCTCGCTCTGGATCGTCCGCATCAACGCCGCCGCGCGTCTGCACGGCCTGTCGTACAACCAGTTCATCTCGGGCGTCCACAAGGCCGGGATCGAGCTCGACCGCAAGTCGCTCGCCGACCTCGCGGTCAGCGACCCGCAGGCGTTCGCCGCCGTGGCCGAGCAGGCCAAGGCCGCGCTCGAGCCCAAGGCCGCCTGACGGCTTCGACGGTTCAGTCCGAGGTGCTCCGCCGGCAGGCGGAGCAGTTCGGCATGCTCGGATCACCGGTCTTCGCGCGCCTGGCCGAGCGCCTCGCAGACGACCCTGCTCCGGCGTTCCTGGCGTCGGCGACGACACGTCGTGGGATCTCGGGCTCCGTCTCTTCGGCGCGGTGCACTGGCTCGTGCAGGCCGGCGTCGCGCCCGACGCGCTCTCGGGCGACTGGATCGACTTCGCGCGCGCGCTGGAGCAGCACGCGGACGAGTTGCGGCGCTTCGTGGCCGAGCAGGGGGTGCAGACGAACGAGACGCAGCGCTGCGTCGCCTTGCTGCCGGCGTTCCTGACCATCGCCGGCGAGACCGGCCTGCCGCTCGACCTGCTCGAGCTCGGGCCGAGCGCCGGCCTCAACCTCCTCTTCGACCACTACCGCTACGCGTACGCGGAGGGCACATGGGGAGACCCCGCGGCGCTGCTCTCCTTCGAGGCGCAGGAGCGGCGGCACGTCCCCGACGAGCGCTGTGTCGCGGCACTCGAGGCCCGATCGCCACGTCGCCGCGGGCGAAGGGGCTTGTTCGCAGTAACCGTGGCACGCCGTCGATGATCACGTCGAAGGACAACGCCAAGCTCAAGCTCGTGCGGGCGCTGCAGCGGAAGAAGGAGCGCGACGCAACGGGCCTCTTCGCCTGCGAGGGCGAAGACCTCTGCGATGCGGCGCTCGCCGCCGGCATCGAGCCGGTGGAGCTGCTCGTCGCCGGCGAGAGCGTCGAGGCGGAGCTGCTCGCCGGGGTGTCGACGCTCCCGCATCCCGCGCGCGCGATCGGGGTGTTCCGTCGCGCCGACCTGCCCGGCGGCGAGCGCGAGACGTGCCTCGCGCTCTGGCAGCTCGCCGACCCCGGCAACGTGGGCACGCCTGATCCGCTCCGCCGACGCGTTCGGGGCGGCGGTCGCGCTCAGCGACGGCTGTGCCGACCCGCTGTCGCAGAAGGCGCTGCGCGCGAGCGCCGGCGCCATCTTCCGCGTGCCGCTCGTCGCCTGGGACGCCGCGCCCGGGCGCCGCGTCGCGCTCGACGCGCGCGGCGAGGTGTCGCTGGCCGCGGCCGACCTGCGGCCGCCGGTGACGCTCGTGCTCGGGGCCGAGCGGGAGGGGCTGCCGGACGAGGTGCTCGCCGGCTGCGACGTCGTCGCCTCGATCCCGATGCCGGGCGAGGCCGAGTCGCTCAACGTCGCCGCGGCGGGCGCGATCGCGCTCTACGAGCTGGCGCGCCGTTCTTCCTGAGCCCGCTGCGCTTCGAGCTTCTCCCAGCCGCGGGCGACGATCTCCCTCAGCTTCTTCAGGTTCTCGGCGGACTGGCGCCGGAACTCCCGATAGGCGGCTTCTTCCTCAGGGCTCATCCTCCGTCTCTTCATCGTCGTCTCCTCGTAACAAGCGATTGAGGCCTTCGAGCTCCGCTCGGATGTCGCCGATCATCGTGAGCAGGATCAACCACTCCTCACGCTCGATCGTCGCGTCCACGACTTCAGGGTGCCGAGGCAACATCCGCTGCGCAAGACGTCCGCACCGAACACGCCGCTACCAGGCTCCCCCTCCAGCCGCCTCCGCCTCCGCCGCCTCCGCCGCCGCCCCCGCCGGAGAAGCCGCCTCCGCCGCCGCCCGAGCCGGACGAGGGCGGCGCCAGCGCCGAGCCGAAGCCCGAGGCGAGGTCGCCGATCGCGAGCGAGGTGGCGCCGGAGCCGAGGTTGCCGCCGGGGGAGATCCAGTAGATCGACGACGCCTGCGCGAGCTCCTCCGGCATGGCCAGGTGCGCCGCCTGCAGCACCCGCTCGGCGATGCCGAACGCGATGCCGTAGACGAGCAGCCGCTCCCAGAGCTCGAGCGTCGCCGGCGGCGCCTCCTGCAGTCGCGGGAAGTCCGTCAGGTAGCGGCGAAACGCCTCCCAGCGCTCCGCCTCGAGATTCCCCGCCTTCGAGCGGCGGCGCCACAGCCGCCGCTGCGTGAGCGCGCCGAGCACGATGGCGGCGTCGAGGAAGGCGGCGGCGCCGACGCCGAGCAGCACGACGTCGCTCCAGCGCGGATAGACCGACCGCCAGCCGTCGATCGCGAGGTAGAAGAGCAGCGCGCCGATGCCCGCGAACACGAGCAGCGCGACCGCGAGCGGCAGGGCGCCGCGGGAGAGGAACCAGCGCCGGTTGCCGACCTCGGTGCCGACGTTCGCCTTGAACGCGGTGAACCGCTTGCTCATCGCCGCGCGGTCGGCCTCGATCTTCTCGCGGAAGCGTGAGAGGCGCTCGCTGCCGCCCTCGATGACGCCGTCGACGACGTCGGAGACGGCGTTCTCCCACGGCTTCAGCGTGGCGTCGGCGGTGCCGGCCGAGATCTCGAGGTCGGCGACCGACTCGGTGCGCAGCCCTGCCCACGTCTTGCGCTCCGTCGTCACCGGCTTCGACGAGTAGACGTCGCGCCGGATCAGGTCGAACAGGGTCGCCGTGAACTCGAACGACCCGGCCTCGCCGCCCTGGCGCAGGAGCGTCGGCACGAGCGCCGGCGGCGTGTCGCGTCGGGGGCTCCTGCTCGTACTCGCGGTCGTAGCCGGTCGGCAGCTCGCGGCCGTACAGCCAGAAGACGGCGGCGACGACGGCGAGGGCGGGGAGCAGCGCCGAGCAGGAGCACGTAGAGGGCGTAGCGCAGCGGATGCTGCTTCGCGTCCTCGATGCGGTCTGCGTCCTCGCTCGTACGCGGCGGCGTCGGCCTGCTCCTCGGCCACGATCTTGCCGAGGCCGTTGCCGGAGACGACGCGCATCGCGTTCGTCGAGGTGAACGCGGAGCGCGGGATCAGGGTGCGGAGCTCGACGAACTGCCCGGCCGGCACGTCGAGTGCGCGCAGCAGCGCCTGGGTGCCGGAGATCTGCACGTCGCCGCGCACCCAGACCGGGTGGCCCCAGGCGCGCACCACCTTGCCGGGAGCCTGCAGCGTGGCGGTGAGCCGGCCCAGGCGCTCCTCCCACTCGTCTCCCCAGACCTTCACGTTCACGTCGACGACGTCGTCGTACGCGACCGCGAGGCCGCGCAGCGTGTAGCGGATGTCGAAGGTCCGCACCTCGTCCGTCGCCTGGTAGTGCCAGACGATGCGTGTTCGGCTGCCGACGTCCGCCACGCCGAAGGTGCCGGCCGGGCTCGAGCAGCCGAGCTCGGTACAGCCGCCCGGCCGGTACACCTGGCCGTTCTCGCGCACCGAGACGCCGGTGATCGTCTCGCCTTCACGCAGGGGGATCTCCCGGTAGCCGCCCGTGAACGGGCCCGAGAACGCGTACTGGATCCGCTCGCGCACCCGCAGGGCGCCGTTCTTCGCGACCACGATGCCGACGTCCGCCTGCGGCAGCGTGAACGACTTCGCGCCGGCCGTGCCGGCGAGCGCGAGCGCGACGGAGAACGCGGCGAGGAGCGCGCCCGCCCGGACGGCCCTACGTCGCCGGTGTGTCACTCGGCGCGTCGGCCGCAGGCGGTGCCGCCGGCGCCGCGGCCGCGATCCGGCTGGAAGCTGACCTCGGGAACCTCGCGCTCCTCGGGATTCTCGATCTCGAAGAACTCGCGCCTGGTGAAGCCGAACGTGCCGGCGATCATGACGGCCGGGGAACACCTGGATCGCGTTGTTGTACGTCAGCACGGTGTCGTTGTAGACCTGGCGCGAGATCGCGATCTTGTCCTCGGTGTCCTTCAGCTGCGCCTGCAGGTCGAGGAAGTTCTGGTTCGCCTTCAGGTCCGGGTACGCCTCGGCGACCGCGAACAGGCGACCGAGCGCCTGGCTGAGCAGGCCCTCCGCCTGAGCGGTCTCGGCCACGGTCTGGGCGCCGGCGGCGCGTGCCCGGGCCTCGGTGACCGCCTCGAACGTGCCGCGCTCGTGGGCCGCGTAGCCCTTCACCGTCTCGACGAGGTTCGGGATCAGGTCGCGGCGCCGCTTGAGCTGCACCTCGATCTGCGCCCAGCTGTTGTCGACCCGGTTGCGCTTCTGGACGAGTCCGTTGTAGAGCGCGACCAGGAAGATCGCGAGCAGGACGACGAGCCCGAGCAGGATCCAGACGGCGATCACGGCTCGACTCTATTCGCGTGGTCGGCCGGTGGCAACCGTCAGTCCCGCCGGCGACAGACCCAGATCATGTCCTCGCCGTCCGCGAGCGGGCGGCGGTCGAACCAGCCGTACACCTCCACCGCTCGAACCCGGCCTCGTCGAGCAGCGCGTCGCCACTCGAGCGCCGACAGCCAGTGCAGGCGCATCGTCGCCGCCTGCTCGCCGCCGCGCACCGACAGCGTCAGCGTGCGCGAGGCCTCGTCCCAGTCGGCGCGCTCGAAGATGCCGGGCTCCCGCTCGAGCCAGCGGCCGTGCGTCTCGACGATGTCCGCGCGGCTCGGCGCGAACACGTCGAACACGAGCCTGCCGCCCGGCAGGAGCAGGCGGTGGGCGGCCCGCAGGCGCCCGGAGCTTCTCCGCCTCGTCCGGCATGTGCAGCAGCGACCGGAACGGGCAGATCACGAGCGGCACCCGCTCCTCGACGGGCGGCTCGCGGAGGTCGCCGACGCGCAGGTCGAGCGAGCGCCTCGACCTGCCGCTCCGCGTGCCAGCTGCCGCGCGACGGCGAGCATCCCCGGCGACTGGTCGACCCCGATCACCGGGATCCCGGCCTCGGCGATCGGCACCGCGATGCGGCCGGTGCCGACCGCGAGCTCCACGACGGGGCCGCCCGAGGCGAGCGCCTCCGTCGACGTAGAAGCCGATGTCCTCGGTCACCGACCGGCTCCACGGGTCGTAGATGCCGGCGATCGCGTCGTACAGCGCCACGGCGTGAGTCTAGGGCCGCCCGTCCCCCCCGTGGCCCGCGCGGGCCGTTGGTACGCTCGCTCACTCATGGATGCCACAGGCCCTCGAGAAGGACGGTCTCGCCGCAGCGGCGGCGGCCGCGACGACGGAGGAGATCGAGGCCGTCCGCGTCGAGTACCTCGGGCGCAAGAGCGCGATCAAGCAGGCGCTGCGCGAGGTGCGCGACCGGGAGACCGGGATGGCGCTCAACGCGGTGCGCGAGCGCCTCGAGGAGGCGATCGACGCGCGCGAGGAGGAGCTCGCGCGGGCCGAGCTCGACGCGCGCCTGACCGGGGAGCGGGTCGACGTGACGCTGCCCGCCGCCGGCTACCAGCGCGGGCGCCTGCACCTGATCACCCAGATCCGGCGGGAGGTCGAGGACGTCTTCCTCGGGCTCGGCTACCGGGTCGTCGACGGCCGCGAGGTGGAGACGACGCACTACAACTTCGACGGCGCTCAACTTCCCCGCCGGGCATCCCGTCCCGCTCGCCGCTGGCGACGCTGTTCCTCGACGACGAAACCGTCCTCCGCACGGAGACGTCGCCGTCGCAGATCCGCACGATGGAGGCGCAGGCAGCCGCCCGTCTACATCGTCATCGCTCGGCCGCGTGTACCGTCGCGACACGCCGGACGCGACCCACTCGCCGATCTTCCACCAGGTGGAAGGGCTCGCGGTCGACGAGGGGATCACGCTCGCCGACCTCAAGGGGACGCTCGACTTCCTGCTCAAGAAGCTGTTCGGCGAGGAGCGGCGCACCGAGTTCCGCACGCACCACTTCCCGTTCACCGAGCCGTCGATCGAGGCGTACGTCTCGTGCCACGTCTGCGACGGCGACGGCTGCCCCGTCTGCCGCCACTCGGGCTGGATCGAGGTGGGCGGCGCGGGCATGGTCGACCCGGAGCTGTTCGAGTTCGTCGGCTACGACCCCGAGCGCTACTCCGGCTTCGCCTTCGGCTCGGGCCTCGAGCGGATCGCGATGCTCCGCCACGAGTTCCCCGACCTGCGCGAGCTCTGGCGCAACGACCTCCGCTTCTCGAGGCAGTTCTGATGGAGGCCGCTCCCCGCTCTCCTGGCTTCGCGAGTACGTCCGCGTCGACGCGTCGCCGCATCGAGATCGCGCGCCGGCTGTCGGTCTCCACGCTCGAGGTCGACCGCGTCATCGACGTCGGGCGTGCCCGACGTCGGACGGCAACCTCGGGCACTTCGTCGTCGGTCGCGTGCTCGAGGCCGCCAAGCACCCGAACGCCGACAAGCTCCAGCTCTGCCAGGTCGACGTCGGCGAGCCGGAGCCGCAGCAGATCGTCTGCGGCGCCTGGAACTTCGGCGTCGGCGCGACCGTCGCCGTCGGGCTCCCCGGCGCCTCTGCTGCCGGGCTTCCCGGCTCCGCTCGACGAGCGCCAGCTGCGCGGCGATGGTCTCGCGGGATGATCCTCGCCGAGGACGAGGTCGGCCTCGGCACCGACCACAGCGGGATCATGCTGCTCCCCGACGGACTCGAGCCGGGAACGCCGCTCGCGGACGTCCTGCCGCTCGTCGAGCAGGTGCTCGACGTCACGCCGACCACGAACCGGGTCGACCTGCTCTCCATCGTCGGTCTCGCCCGGGAGATCGCCCTCCTCTGCGACGGCGAGCTGCTCGAGCCGCGCCGTCGAGGACCCGAAGATCCTGCACCCCGAGTTGGTCGAGATCACCGTCGACGACCACGCCGGCTGCCCGCGCTACATCGGCCGCGTGCTCCGCAACGTCGTCGCGTCGGGCCGTCGCCCGTCTGGCTGCGGGCGCGGCTGCATCTCGCCGGCATGCGCTCCATCTCGAACGTCGTCGACGTGACGAACTACGTGATGCACGTCTACGGCAGCCCGCTGCACGCCTTCGACCGGTCGAAGCTCGCAGGCGGCCGCATCGTCGTCCGCCGCGCCCGCGCCGGCGAGGAGCTGCGAGCGCTCGACGGGACGGCGCGGAAGCTCGACGAGCGCGACCTGCTGATCACCGACGGCGAGCGGGCGGTCGCGCTCGCCGCGATCATGGGCGGCCTCGACAGCGAGGTCTCCGACGAGACGACCGAGGTGCTGCTCGAGGCCGCGAACTTCGAGCCGATCGGGATCATGAAGACGTCCGAGCGGCTCGCGCTGCGCACCGAGGGCTCGAACCGCTGGGAGAAGGGCGTCGACCCGTACCTGGCCGAGCCTGCGGCGGTGCTGGCGAGCAGGCTGCTCGTCGACCTCGCCGGGGCGCGAGCTGACCGGGAGCGCCGACGTGCACACCGGCCTTCCCGAGCGGCCGGTCGTGCGGCTGCGGCCGGAGCGCACCGACCGCGTCGTCGGTATCCACGTCGACGCCGGAGGAGCAGCGGACGGATCCTCGAGCGGCTCGGCGTTCGACGTGACCGACGAGTGGGACGTGACGGTGCCGACCTGGCGGGCCCGCGACGTCGCGCGCGAGATCGACGTCGTCGAGGAGGTCGCCCGCATCGTCCTCGACCGCGTGCCGATGACGATGCCCTACCGCCGTTTCGTCGCCGGCCACCTCACGAAGGACCAGCGCCTGCGCCGGCTCGTCGAGGACGTGCTCGTGGGCGCCGGCTACGCGGAGGCGTACACCTGGAGCCTCGTCGCCCGCGACCCGGATCCCGAGGCGCTCCGGCTGCCTGACCCGATGAGCGGCGACCAGGCCGTGCTGCGTACGACGCTGCTCGACGGTCTCGTCGAGGCGGCCCGGGTCAACGTCGATGCGGGCAACACGCCGATCGCGCTGTTCGAGCTGGCCCGGGTCTACCTGCCCACCGGCGAGCAGCTGCCGGACGAGCGCTGGCGCGTCGGCGGCATCGTCGAGGGCGGGTTCTTCGCGGCCAGGGCGGCCGTCGAGGTGCTCTACGACACGCTGCACCTCGAGCTTCGGACGCGGCGCGCGACGCGGCCGTTCCTCCACCCGGGCAAGGCGGCGGAGACCGATGCGGGCTGGCTCGGCGAGCTGCACCCGGCGCTCCTCGAGGGGGAGTGGGGGGTGTTCGAGCTCGATCTCGCGACGCTGACGGCGCCGGTGCCGGACCGCGGATCCTGTACGACGACGTGATCACCTTCCCGGCGCTGAACCAGGACGTCGCGGTCGTCGTCGACGAGGAGGTGGAGGCGCGGCGCTCGTCGACGTGGTGCTCGAGGCGGGCGCGCCCGAGCTGCGGAGGGCCCGCGTGTTCGACGTCTACCGCGGCGAGCAGGTGGGCGAGAGCAGGAAGTCCGTCGCCATCCATCTCGCGTTCCAGGCGCCCGACCGGACGCTCTCGGACGAGGACGCAGCCGCCGTGCGCGAGCGGATCGTCGCAGCGCTCGCCGACCGGTTCGGCGCCGAGTTGCGCACCGACGGGGCGTGCTTCCCGACGCCGGCAGGTCAGCGCCCAGTTGTTGTCGGGCCGGGTGAGCGCCGCCGTCACCCGTACCCCTGCTGTTGTTACAGCGTCTTGCCGCCGACGAGCCAGACGGCGCCCTGCGTGCCCACGTTGTCCAGGTCGGACAGGGCGCGCAGCACCCGGGTCGAGCCAGGGATGCCCTCCTCGTCGAGCCGCTCGAAGCAGCGTCGCGCCATGCCGGGCGACACGCCGTAGCCCGCGCCGCCTGCCGCGCCGGAACACGAACGCGAGCCGGGAACGGTCGCGCGTCGGGTTGACCGGCGCACAGAGGAGCGCCGCACGGTCCGAGGTGATCGCTCGAGGTCACCTCGAGCTCGCAGAGGAGGTCGGTGTAAAGTCGGACGGGAGCGGCGCGAGCGCGGCATCCCACGACTCGGCGACGGGCACCGCCTCGACTCCGGCCGCCGGAGCCGGTGCCTCCGCCATGACCCTGGGGTCGCCCAGCAGGCACCACACTCTCGACTCGTCGAGGCGCGCGAACAGCCGCCGCGCCGCCTCGGGGCCCTGCGCCCCGCCGGCGTGCTGCACGTGGAAGACGAGTTCGTGACCCACGCGACCGACGTTCATGGGGCCGAGAATCTGCGCGGCCCGATCGAGGTCTTCGGGACGCTCGGTCGTCAAGGTCAGCCGGACGTCCCTCCAGCCGGCGGGCAGGTTTTCCTCGACGGTGCGCCACTGATCGACGAGCTTCATCGGCCGTCAGCATAATGGCGTCCGTGGCACCACCGGCGAGAGAGCGTTGATGGCGACCGAGGTCAAGCTGCCGCGGCTCGGGCAGGGGATGGAATCCGGCACGATCGTCCGCTGGCTCAAGCGCGAGGGCGACCCCGTCAGGAAGAACGAGCCGCTGTACGAGCTCGACACCGACAAGGTGACCCAGGAGGTCGAGGCCGAGGCCGACGGGGTGCTCCTGAAGATCGTCGTCGCCGAGGGCGAGGTCGAGGTCGGCGCCACCATCGCCATGATCGAGACGAACGGCGCCGAGCCGGCGCCCGCCGAGGCCCCCGCCGCCGAGGAGGCCGCTCCACCCACTGCTGCCTCCGGCTGCCGCGGCCGCAGCGCCCGCCGTTGCCGCTCCGGCTCCCGGCCCGGCCGCGCCGCGCCCCGGCGGGCGCGTGAAGGCGTCTCCGCTCGCGCGGCGGATCGCCCGCGAGCGCGGCGTCGACCTCGCTTCCGTGGTGGGCACCGGGCCGGACGGCCGCATCGTCGCCGAGGACGTCGAGCGCGCCGCGTACCGGCGCGGCCCCGGCAGCGCCGGCGCCGTTACCGCCCGGTGAGGTGGAGGTCGTGCAGCTTACGAACGTGAGGAAGACGATCGCGCGCCGGCTCACCGAGGCGTGGTCGGCCCCCGTCTTCCAGCTGGGGGTCTCCGTCGACATGACCGAGGCGCTCGCGCTGCGGGAGCAGCTCGTCGTCCGGCTGGCAGAAGGCGAGGTCAAGCCCACCGTCGGCGACGTGCTGACGCGGCTCGTCGCGGTGGCGCTGATCAGGCACCGCGCCATCAACGCGACCTTCGACGGCGACACGATCCAGCGCCACCCCGCGGCCCACGTCGCCATCGCCGTCGCCGCCCCGAACGGCCTCGTCGTCCCGGTCATCCGGAACGCCGACCGCGCCACGATCCAGGAGATCGCGCGGCAGCGGGCGGACATCGTCGGCCGCGCTCGCGACGGCAAGCTCACGCTCGACGACATGCAGGGCGGCACGTTCACGATCTCGAATCTGGGTATGTACGGGATCGAGCAGTTCGTCGCCGTGCTGAACCCACCGCAGGTGGCGATCCTCGCCGTCGGGGCGGTCAAGGACACCCCGATCGTGATCGACGGGGAGCTCGACGTGGCGCCGCAGATGCAGATGACGCTCACCTGCGATCATCGCGCCATCGACGGGGCCGACGGCGCGGAGTTCCTCCGCACGCTCGTCTCGCTCGTCGAGCAGCCGGCGCTCGCGCTGTAGATGGCCGTCGTCGTCCGCAGGGGAAGCGCACAGGACGTTCGCTTCCTCCGCGACATGCTGCACCATGCCTACTACTGGAAGGAACGCCAGCCGGACGCCGGCCCCGGCCCCGTGCAGCTGTACGTCAAGGCGTGGGGGCGGGCGGGAGACACCGCCGTGATCGCGATCGTCGACGGGTTCCCCGTGGGCGCCGCCTGGTACCGCCTGTTCCCTGCCGCGCACCCCGGCTACGGCTTCGTCAACGAGCAGACGCCCGAGCTCGCCGTCGCCGTCGTGCCGAGCGCCCGCGGCAAAGGGGTCGGCAGCGCTCTCCTCGCCACGCTGCTCGACCGCGCCCGCGCCGCCGGCTTCGAGGCCCTGAGCCTCAGCGTCGACCGCTACAACGACGCAGCCATCACGCTGTACGAGCGGCACGGGTTTGCACGGGTGGAGGAGAAGGACGACTCCCTCACGATGGTGGTCTCGCTCGCGTGACTACGATCGCCGCAGACCCCACGACGGAAAGGTTGACCAGAGATGGACTGTGACGTTGCCGTTCTCGGCGGCGGCCCGGCCGGCTACACCGCGGCGATCCGCGCGGCCCAGCTCGGCGGCAAGGTCGTCTGCATCGAGAAGGAGCCCGACCTCGGCGGTACCTGCCTGCGCGTCGGGTGCATCCCCGACGAAGGCTTGGGTGCAGACGGCCCACGCGCTACACGACGCGCGCGAGACGTTCGCGCAAGCTCGGCGTGGGCGTCTCCGAGCCGGTGCTCGACTTCCCGCAGGCGGTCGCCTGGAAGGACGCCGTCGTCAAGCAGATGACCGGCGGCGTCGCCGCGCTCCTGAAGGCGAACGGCGTCGAGTGGGTCAAGGGCACCGGCCGCTTCACGAGCGCCGGCACGATCGCCGTCGAGGGCGGGGAGGACGTGGCCTTCAAGAGCGCCATCGTCGCCACCGGCTCCTACCCCGTGCGACCGCCGATTCCCGGCCTGGACGGCCCGCGCTGCGTCGATTCCACCGGCCTGCTCTCCCTGACCGAGGTGCCGCGCCGGCTCGTCGTGCTCGGCGGCGGCATCATCGGCTGCGAGTTCGCCTCCATCTTCAACCGCTTCGGCAGCGAGGTCACGATCGTCGAGATGCTGCCGACCCTGATCCCGCAGGAGGACGCGGACGCCGCGAAGGAGCTCCAGAAGGCGTTCAAGCGGCGGAACGTCGCCGTGCACCTCGAGCAAGCAGTGCACGCAGGTCGACGACCACGGCTCGCACATCGTCGTCCACTTCGGCGACGGGGAGACCGTCGAGGCCGACCTGATGCTCGTCTCCGTCGGCCGCGCCCCGCTCGTGCAGGGCCTCGGGCTCGACGAGATCGGCGTTCCCACCGATCCGCGCAAGGGCATCGCCACGGACGATCACATGCGCACCGCGCTCGCGAACGTGTACGCGGCCGGCGACGTGGCCGGGCGCTGGCAGCTCGCCCACACGGCCTTCCGCGAGGGCGAGATCGCGGCCGAGAACGCGATGGGGCACGACGCGGCGCTCGGCGAGCCCGCGGTGCCGCGGCCGATCTACACCGACCCCGAGATTGCGGGCGTCGGCCTCACCGAGGCGCAGGCGAAGGAGCGCCACGGCGAGGCAAACGTCGCCGTCGGCGTCTTCCCGTGGGTGGCGAACGCACGTGCCGTGATGTCGGGCGACACCACCGGCTGGGTCAAGTCGATCCACGAGACGACGTACGGCGAGCTGCTCGGGCTCGTGATCGTGGGGCCGCATGCAACCGACCTGATCGAGGCCGGTGTGGTCGCGCTCGACGCCGAGTCGACCGTCGAGACGATCGCCGACGGCATCGCGCCGCACCCGACGCTGTCCGAGGCGATCAAGGAAGCCGGGCTCGTCGCGTTGAACCGGGCCATTCACCTTCCACCCAAACGTCGGTAGGGTCCAGGCCGACATGCTCGACAGGCGGCGTAAAGCACTCGCGTTCTCCATCGGCTGGTGGCTCCTGCGGCGACGGCTGCGCAAGCGCGTCGGAACCGCCGCCCTCGGCCTGCTCGCCGGCGAGGGGCTCTCGGTCGCGGCGCCCCGGAAGCGTCACCGCCTCAGGAACCTGCTCCTTGTCGTGGGCCTGGCTGCAGGCGGCTATCTCGTGTGGAAGCGGCTGCAGGGCGGGGCCGAGGACTGGGGCACGTGGGAGCCGGAGCCGCCGGAGCCTGCCCCCGCCCCTGCCTCTGCCGCCGGAGGCCCGGCGCCGGCAGCCGCGTGAGCCGGACGGTCGGAGAGCTCGGCCCGGGCCGGTTCCGCCCGGCGCTCGACGGGCTCGTCCCCTACGAGCCGGGGCGTCCGGTCGAGGAGGTACAGCGCGAGCTCGGGCTCGAGCGGGTCGTCAAGCTCGCGTCGAACGAGGGGCCGTACGGGCCGTTCCCGGCCGCGCTCGAGGCGATCGACCGCGCGGCCCGCGAGGCGAACCGCTACCCGGACGGCGGCGCGTTCGCTCTGCGCCAGGCGCTTGCCGACCGCCACGGCGTCTCGTTCGACGAGGTCACGGTGTGCTCGGGAGCGGACGCCGTCATCGGCTACGCCGCGTACGCCCTGCTCGACCCGGGCGACGAGATCGTCACCGGCTGGCCGTCCTTCCCGAGCTACGTCCTCGACGCGAAGAAGCTCGGTGCCGTGCCCGTGACCGTCCCGCTCCGCGACCATCGCTTCGACCTCGACGCGCTGCTCGACGCGATCACGCCGCGCACCAAGATCGTCTTCGTCGCCACGCCCAACAACCCGACCGGCACGATGACGAACCGCGCGGAGCTCGACCGCTACTTCGCGCACGTGCCGGAGCACGTCCTCACCGTCGTCGACCAGGCGTACCTGGAGTACGTCGACGACCCCGACTACCCGGACGCGGTCGAGGAATACGCGAAGGCGGGCCACCGCGTCCTCGTGCTGCGGACGTTCTCCAAGATCTACGGCCTGGCAGGCCTGCGGGTCGGGTACGGCGTCGGCTCCGCCTCGCTGATCGAGGCGATCGGCAAGGTGCGCCGCGCCTTCGACGTCACGTCCGCCGGCCAGGCGGCTGCGCTTGCGAGCCTCGACGACGCGGCCGAGCTCGCCCGCCGCCGCGCCGTCAACAGGGACGCGATGGGCGCGCTCGAGGGGATCCTGCGACAGCACGGCTGGGAGGCCGTCGGCCCCGCCGTCGGGAACTTCGCCTTCGTCGAGGTCGGCGAAGATGCCCTCGCCGTCAACGAGGCACTGCTGCGGCAGGGCGTGATCGTGCGTCCGATGGCGCCGTTCGGCGCGCCGCACGCGCTGCGGATCACGGCGGGCACGCCGGAGGAGATGGCCTTCCTCGGCGAGGCGCTCGCCGCGATCGCCGTCGCACGTTGAGCCTGCGTTGCGCCATGTGAACGAACGGTGAGCCCGCCGGGCCCTCCGCTATCCTGGCCCAACGGGCGCGCGGCGCCCGTTTCCGCATGAGAACGACGCTCAAGAGAGGCATCGGCCGCGGCCACGCCACCAACGGGAACGGCAAGGCGCAGCTCCCTCCAGGCCCGATCGCGCCGGTCACGATCTACCGCCAGCCCGAGCCTGCCCGGCGCAGCGGCGCCTCGACCGCCGTTCGCATCCTCGGCTGGGCCGCGATGGTGATCCTCGTCTGCGTCGCAGGGGTCGCCGGCGGCGCGTACCTGTACCTGCACGAGTCGGTGGCCGCGGTGGCGCCGGAGACGGCCGACGTCAAGAAGACGATCAAGCGCCTCGACCTGCCCGTCGCCGGCGAGCCCGCCACCGCGCTCGTGATCGGCTACGACCGGCGCGCCGGCGAGGCCAAGGGAGCTCCGTCCCGCTCCGACACGCTGATGCTGATCCGGGCCGACCCGCGGGCCGAGACGATCTCGCTGCTCTCCTTCCCGCGCGACCTGCGCGCCGGAATCGCCTGTCCCGGGACGCACGACGTACACCGACAAGATCAACGCCGCGTATTCGGCGTGCGGCGCCACCGGCACGCTCGAGACCGTGCGCCAGCTCACCGGGGTGAAGGTCAACTACCTGATCACGGTCAACTTCCGCGGCTTCCGCCAGCTCGTCGACAAGCTCGGCGGCATCTGGATGGACGTCGACCGGCGCTACTTCAACGACCGCGGCGGCCCCTACGGGTACGCGAAGATCAACCTGCAGCCCGGCTACCAGAACCTCGGCGGCTACCAGGCGCTCGACTTCGTGCGCTTCCGGCACACGGACAGCGACCTCTACCGCAACGCGCGCCAGCAGCTCTTCGTGCGCGCCCTCAAGGACCAGATCCGCTCGAACTTCTCGCTGACGAAGCTGCCGAAGGTGATCAGCGTGCTCACCAGCAACATCGAGGTGGGGCAGGGCGGCGGCAAGGACGTGAGCGCCAAGACCGTGCCTAAGTACGCCGTGCTCGCGTACTCGCTGCCGCCCGGGCACGTCTTCCAGTCGCGCATCGAGGGCCTCGAGGGGTTCTCCGACCTCACGACGTCGCTCCGAGAACGTCAGCGGGCCGTGCAGGAGTGCGCGCAGCCCCGACGTCGAGTCCCCGAAGAAGGCGACCGCGGTCGCGCTCGGCGAGAAGGTGAAGACGAAGGCGCCGGCGCCGAAGCGACACGACGGTGACCGTGCTCAACGGCAACGGGGTCACGGGGTCGGCGTCGAACGCCAGCTACCTGCTCGGCCAGCGTGGCTACCAGATCCTGACCGCCGCCGAACGGCATCCCGGCGAACGCGCCCTCGTTCGACTACTTCCGCACCGTCGTGTACTTCGATCCCGGCGCAGAAGGGCGCGAAGGAGGCGGCGGCGCAAGGTCGCCAACCTGTTCGGCTCGGCCGACGTGAAGAGGACGACCGCGCGATCCAGCCGCTCGCGAACGGCGCCATGCTCGCCGTCGGTCGTCGGCCAGACCTTCCACGGCAGCCTCGCCTCGGCCCCCATCGACCAGACGCCGAAGCGCGAGCTCGCGAACGTCGTTCCCGGCGCCGGCGCGTCGCTCGACCTGCTGCGCGAGCGTCAGAAGAAGGTCGACTTCCCGCTGATGGTGCCGACCGTGATCGAGCGCTGCTCGTGGATCGACCGGGAGCGCCCCGTGCACCTGTACCGCCTCGACGAGAAGGACAGGCACAAGACGATGCGGCTCACCTACAAGATGGGCTCGAACGAGTACTGGGGCGTGCAGCAGACCGACTGGGAGGACGCGCCGGTGCTCGGCGGCCGCAACTTCGTGCGCAACATCGGCGGCCGGCGCTACGAGCTCTACTACAACGGCCCGCACCTGCACATGGTCGTGC
This sequence comes from uncultured Gaiellaceae bacterium, assembly GCA_963731095.1. Classification (GTDB taxonomy): domain Bacteria; phylum Actinomycetota; class Thermoleophilia; order Gaiellales; family Gaiellaceae; genus Gaiella. The sequence goes on along the minus strand of CAVSUK010000024.1, from coordinate 158,343 downwards.
TGCGCACCGACGAGGGCACCTACTGGGTCGTCAACACGCTGCTCGACCGGCTCTCCAACGAGACGATGCTCGCGATCGCGAAGGGCCTGCGGCCCGTGAGCAAGGTTCGCTCGTAGCGCGGCTCCAGCCGCCGCCCCCGACTTGCGCTGAGCGGTACGCTCCACCCCGGTCGTGAGCGCCTCTCCACAGAAGGTCGCCGTCTTCGGCGCCGGATACGTCGGTCTCGTCACCGGCGCGTGCTTTGCCGATCTCGGCCATCGCGTCGTCGTTCGCGACGTGCTCGCCGACCGGATCGAGGCACTGGGCCGCGGCGAGATCCCGATCTTCGAGCCCGGGCTCGACGAGCTGATCGGGCGCAACGCCGAGCGGCTGTCGTTCACGACGGACGTGGGAGAGGCGATCGACGGTGCCGACTTCGTGTACATCGCGGTCGGCACGCCGCCGACCTACTCGGGCGACGCCGACCTCTCCGCCGTCTGGACGGTGGTGGACGAACTGCCACAGGTCGAGCGCCCCGCCGTCGTCGTGATGAAGAGCACGGTTCCGGTGGGCACGGGGGAGAAGGTGCGCCATCGCCTGGACGAGCGGGGGCTGCAGCACGTCGGGTACGCGTCCAACCCGGAGTTCACGGCCGAGGGCACGGCCGTGCGCGACTTCATGCACCCCGACCGCATCGTGATCGGTTCGTTCCGTGACGAGGACGGTGACGCCGTCGAGGCGCTGCACGTCGGCATCGACGCACCGATGGTGCGCTGCGACGTCGCCTCCGGCGAGATGATCAAGCTCGCCGCCAACGCCGCCTTGATGACCCGGATCTCGTTCATCAACGAGATCGCGAACGTCTGCGAGGCGACCGGGGCCGACGTGGTGCGCGTCGCCGAGGGGATCGGGCTCGACCGCCGCATCGGCCCTGCCTTCCTTCGCGCCGGGATCGGCTTCGGCGGCTCGCTGCTTCCCGAAGGACTCGCTGGCGCTGAAGCAGCTCGCCGCGAACTCCGGCTACCACTTCCAGCTGCTGAACGCCGTGATCGAGGTCAACGAGCTGCAGAAGCGGCGCGTGATCGGGAAGCTGCACAGCCACCTTGGCTCCCTGCGCGGGAAGATCGTCGCGCTGCTCGGGCTCGCGTTCAAGCCGAACACCGACGACATGCGGGAGGCGCCGAGCCTCGTCCTCGCGGGCCGGCTGCTCGCCGAGGGAGCCGACGTGCGTGCGTGGGACCCGTCGTCGACGGGGCCGACCTGCACGGCGTCGAGATCTGCGCAACTCCGGAGGCAGCCGCCGAGGGCGCCGACGCGGTCGGTGCTCGTAACCGAATGGCCGCAGCTCGCGCGACGTCGACTGGGCGGCGCTGCAGGCGACGATGCGCGGGAACGTCCTCATCGACGGTCGCAACTTCCTCGACCCTGCGGGGATGCACGCCGCCGGGCTGGTCTACGAGGGGATCGGCCGTGCCGCGGAGGACACGGGCGCCTGATGGAGGCAATCGTCCTTGCGGGCGGGAAGGCCGAGCGTCTGGGAGACGCTGCGGGAGGACGCCCCAAGTCGCTCGTCGAGGTCGGCGGCAGGCCACTGCTCGCCTGGCAGATCGGCCGGTTGCGCCATGCGGGCGTCGGGCGGGTGATCGTGAGCTGCGCCGCAGGCCAGGAGCCGGAGTTCGAGACGACGCTGGGAGGGCTGGGCGTGGAGCTCGTCTGCGCGGGCGAGCCCGAGCGCCTCGGTCGCGGCGGCGCCATCCGCTTCGCGGCGGCCTCCCGGCTCGAGGACGGCGACGTGCTCGCGATGAACGGCGACGAACTGGTCGACGTCGACTTCGGGGCGCTGCTCGAGCGGCACCGCGCGACCGGAGCGGCGGCGACCCTCACGGTGGCGCAGCCGCCGTCGCAGTTCGGGCAGGTCGACCTCACCGACGACGACGTCGTGACTGGCTTCCACGAAGTGGCGCGCGTTCCGTACTGGGTCAACTGCCGGCATCTACGCCCTGTCGGCCGAAGCGCTCCGGCGCTTCCCCGAGAAGGGCGACCACGAGACGACGATCTTTCCCGAGCTCGCCGCCGAGGGGTCGCTGCGCGCATTCCGGCACACCGGCCTCTGGCTGACCGTGAACACTCCCAAGGAGTTGCGCCGAGCCGACGAGCACGTGACCGCACAGCCGGAATGGCTCGAGTGAGCACTCCGTACTCCTTCGAGACGCGCAGGATCGAGAAGCCGTGGGGCTACGAGCTGATCTGGGCCGAGACCGAGCAGTACGTCGGCAAGCTCCTGCTCGTCCGGGCCGGCCACGCGCTGAGCCTCCAGTACCACGAGGTCAAGGACGAGTCGTGGCTCGTGCAGGAGGGCCGGGCGACGCTCGAGCTCGGCGACGTGGGCGGCGCAGCTCGTCACGATCGAGATCGGCCCCGGGCGACGCCTTCCGCTACCGGCCGGGCACCGTCCACCGCATCACCGCGGTCGAGGACACGCTGATCCTCGAGGTGTCGACGCCGCACCTGGACGACGTCGTGCGCCTGGACGACCGCTACGGGCGTGCGGAGCGCGACACGTAGCACGTGGGACGCGCCCGAACGGGGCGACGTCGGCGGCCCGGACGAGGCCTCAACCCGGAGGCTCGTGAACGCCGATACGACCCGGATGAGATGGATGCACGGGCTATCTCGGCGGCGGCCTGCTCTCTCTCGCCGCGCTCTTGTTCCTGCGTGACGACGCCGTGGCCGTTCGCGGCGTGGTCGCTCGTCGTCGGTCTGGCGCCACCGTCGCCGTCCTCGCCGGTCTGCGGGTCAACCGCCCTCCGGAGCGGCTGCCGTGGCACCTGATCGCCGCCTCGGCCGCGTCGATCGCCGCCGCAGCGGCCGCGTCGCTCGTTGCGTCGGAGCTCGGCGCGGAGCCCGGCGTTCCCGTCCGCGGCCGCACGCACTTCCCGTCGTGGGAACGCTGTCCGCCGCGGTCGCGGTCTCGCTGTCTCGTCCGGCGACGGCACCGCAGCGCGCGACTGGGCCGCGATCGTCGACGCGGGCGTCGTCACGCTCGGAGTCACCTCGCTGGTGTGGGCGGTCGATCGTCGAGCCGGCCGTCCACGATCCGTCACTCGATAAGGCTGCACGCATCGGCGTGGTCGCGAGCGTCGCCGCCGGCGTCGCGCTGCTCGGGATCGCGGCCCGTCTGCTGCTGACCTCCGCGGTCGACGGGACGGAGCGATCGCTCGTCGGCGGCGCTGCGGCTCACGCAGGCCGTCGCAGCCTGCGCCGTGCCGCTCGCGGTTGTGCACGGATGGCCCCTCGCCGAGACGCTCTCGGTACCCGCGCTCGCTCGCGGCGCAGCTGACGTGGGCGGCGGCGGCGCTCAGCCCGGGGATGTGGTGGCTGACGCAGCTCGGGCGACGCGGCGCCGAGTCGTGGCCGACGCGCGGCCGCCTCGTCCTGCTCGCGCCGGCCGTGCTCGCCGTCCTCGCCCTCGTCGGCCACGAGACGGTCGTGTCCGGTGAGCCGGTCCGGGGCGTGCCGCTGGTCGCGTGCGTGCTGCTCGCGGCGCTGCTCGCGGCGCGTCTTGCCGGTCGTCGCTGGCCGGGTACGACCGCTCGGCCGAGCGTGAGCACGTGCTGCAGGAGGGCGCGGCCGCGCTCGTCTCCGCTCGTCCCGCGACGAGATCTGCCGTGGCAGGCGCGCAGACGGCGCAGCAGCTGGCCGGTGGCAAGCGCCAGGCTTTCGTCCAGGTCGAGCTCGGCGCGCGGCCGACGCTCACCGTCCAGGACGCGGTCGTCGTCGGCGGTGGGCGCGATCGCGCGGCGCTCCGCGGCGAGATCCGCAACGGGCTCGCTCGGCGCGCTCGGCACGGCGCAGGACGTTCGTCGTTCCCATCGTCGTCGAGGACCGCTTGCAGGGCATCGTCCGGGTGACGGGCCTGCGCCCGCTCGCCGTGGCATCTGCACCAGGGCCTCGACACGCTCGCCTCGCAGGTTGCGCTCGCACTCGAATCGGCCGAGACGCTGACGACCTGCTGGAGCGGCGCAGCGAGGATCGCTTCCGCAGCCTCGTGCAGAACTCGAAGGACGTGATCGTCGTGCTCGAGCCGGACTTCACGATCCGCTACGTGACGCCGTCCGTCGAGGCGATGCTCGGCCATGAGCCCGGCGACCTGATCGGGACGCGGCTCGACGAGCGGCTCGACTCCGACGAGCGCGACCGGTGGTGGCCCGACTCCGGGACGACGTGCAGGCGGAGGGACCCTCACGCACGAGTTCCTGCTGCGCCGCACCGACGGTGCCTTCCGCAAGGTCGAGTGCGTGCTCGGCAACCTCCTCCACGACGAGGCGGTGCGCGGCGTCGTGTTCACGGCCCACGACGTCACCGAGCGGCGGGTGCTCGAGGACCAGCTCAAGCACCAGGCCTTCCACGACGCGCTGACCGGGCTGCCGAACCGGGCGCTGCTCGATGACCGCGTCGAGCACGCGCTCGAGCGGGCGCGACGCAGTCGCGACGTCGCGGTGCTCTTCCTCGACCTCGACGACTTCAAGACGATCAACGACAGCCTCGGCCACGCCGCCGGCGACGACCTCCTCGTCGAGATGGCGTCCCGCCTGCACGAGAGCCTGCGCTCTGTCGACACGGCGGCGCGGCTCGGGCGGAGACGAGTTCGCGATGGTGCTCGAGGACACGAACGGCGTCGACGGTGCGACGGCGTTGCCGAGCGGGTGCTCGACGGCGATCCGGCCGTCCGTTGCGGTCGGCAGCACCGAGGTGCTCGCCGCGCGAGCGTCGGCATCGTCTTCGGCACCCCGGGCAGTCGCCGCGGTGAGCTCCTGCGCAACGCGGACATGGCCATGTACCGGGCGAAGCGCTCCGGCGGAACCGCTTCGAGATCTTCGAGCCCGAGATGCACGAGGCGGCGCTGGCCCGGCTCGAGCTGAAGGCCGACCTCGAACGTGCTTTCGCGCCGACGAGCTCGATCTCCACTACCAGCCGATCGTCGACCTGGCCACGGGCCGGACGAAGGCTTCGAGGCGCTTCTGCGCTGGACGCATCCGGTGCGCGGCCCGTTCCGCCGATCGAGTTCATCCCGCTGGCCGAGGAGACCGGCCTCATCTGCGAGCTCGGCCACTGGGCGCTCGACCGCGCCTGCCGGCAGACGCGCGAGTGGCAGAGGTCGGTCCCGGCATGCGACCGCCTCTCACGATCAACGTGAACCTCTCGGCGCGTCAGATCCTCGAGCCGCGGCTGAGGGAGTGGATCGGAGCCGTCTGGTCGAGTCCGGGCTCGGTGCGGAAAGCAGCTCGTGCTCGAGATCACCGAGAGCACGATGCTCGAGGACGTCGAAGGCGTGAGCGCCCGGCTCGCCGAGCTGCGGGCGATGGCATCCGCATCGCGATCGACGACTTCGGTACGGGCTTCTCGTCGCTCGGCTACCTGCAGCGGTTCCCTGCCGACGAGCTGAAGATCGCCAAGGAGTTCGTCGACGACATGGTCTTCGACGCCCGCAACGCCCGGCTCGTCGACGCGATCGTCGCGCTCGGCGCGCTCTCGAGCTGACGACGGTGGCGGAGGGCATCGAGACGAGGAGCAGCGGCAGCGGCTCCTCGAGATCGGCTGCGTCGTCGGGCAGGGGTACCTCTTCGCACGGCCGGCTCCGCCGCGCACGTGCCGGCGCTGCTCGCCGCGCGTCGAGGACGCCGCGTAGCGACGGCCAGGACCGCCCGGACGACGAATCCCGGCCGGGTAGACTCGAGCGTTCACCACCGAAAGCGAGAGTCGAAATGGCAACCACCCGGCGCTACGACGTCAAGGACCTGGCGCTCGCAGCGGACGGAGTGCGCCGCATCGAGTGGGCCGACCGGCAGATGCCGGTGCTGGCCGCGATCCGCGAGCGCTTCGAGCGCGAGCGCCCCCTGGACGGCTACCGCGTCTCCGCGTGCCTCCACGTGACGACCGAGACCGCGAACCTGATGCGCACGCTCAAGGCGGGCGGCGCCGACGTCGTCCTCTGTGCCTCGAACCCGCTCTCGACGCAGGACGACGTCGCCGCGGCGCTCGTCGCCGAGTACGAGATCGGCGTCGTTCGCGATCAAGGGCGAGGACAACGACACGTACTACCAGCACCTCGAGGCGGCGGTCGACCACCGTCCGCACGTGACGATGGACGACGGCGCCGACGTGATCGGCGTCCTCCACTCCGCACCGCCGCGAGCAGCTCGGTGACGTGATCGCAGGCACCGAGGAGACGACCACCGGCGTGATCCGCCTGCGCGCGCTCGAGCGCGACGGCAAGCTCGGCTTCCCGGTCGTGGCGGTCAACGAGGCGCGCACGAAGCACCTCTTCGACAACCGCTACGGCACCGGCCAGTCGACGATCGACGGCATCATCCGCGCCACCAACATCCTGCTCGCGGGGCAGCGTCTTCGTCGTCGCCGGCTACGGCTGGTGCGGCCGCGGTGTCGCGATGCGCGCGAAGGGCATGGGCGCGCACGTGATCGTCACCGAGGTCGACCCGATGCGGGCGCTCGAGGCCGTGATGGACGGCTTCGAGGTGATGCCGATGGAGGAGGCCGCGGAGGTCGGCGACATCTTCGTCACCGCGACCGGCGACAAGTCGGTGATCGCGCGCGCCACATCGAGCGGCTCAAGGACGGCGCCATCCTCGCGAACACCGGTCACTTCAACGTCGAGATCGAGATCCCGGCGCTGCGGGAGCTCGCCGTCGAGACGCGCGCGGCGCGCGAGTTCGTCGAGGAGTTCACCATGGCCGACGGGCGTCGCGTCTACCTGCTCGCCGAGGGCCGCCTCGTCAACCTGTCCGCCGCCGAGGGGCACCCGGCACAGGTGATGGACATGTCGTTCGCGAACCAGGCGCTCTCGGCCGAGTTCGTCGTCCAGCACGCGGCGACGCTGGAGCGCGACGTCTACGTGGTGCCGACGGAGATCGACGACGAGATCGCGCGCCTCAAGCTCGCGACGATGGGCGTCGAGATCGACACGCTCACCGAGGAGCAGGCGAGGTACCTCGCGAGCTGGGACGAGGGCACGTAGTGCGGCGTCTCACAACGTTCGAGGGAAACAGCATCGTTGTGAGACGCCGCACTACTGCAATCAACATGGAGTGGGCTGTCCCGCAACGATCATTTTCCGGGCGCACGTTGCGGGACACCCCACTAGGGACGCAGGCAGCGCCCTCCGGCCCGAGCAGATCGTCCGGCTCGAGGAGGACGCGGTCGTCGTCCTCGACCAGCGGCGGCTGCCCGGGAGGAGGTCGAGCGGCGCTGCGGCAGCGCCGCCGAGGTGGCGGACGCGATCCGCACGCTCGCCGTGCGCGGCGCTCCCGCGATCGGCATCGCGGCCGCGTACGGGCTGGCGCTCGCCGCAGCGACGGGGGAGGACCTCGACGCCGCGTACGCGACCCTCGCCGGCTCCCGCCCGACCGCGGTCAACCTGCGCTGGGCGCTCGACGAGATGCGCCCGACCCGACGCCGGAGCGGGCGCGCCGCATCCACGAGGACGAGGTCGAGCGCTGCCGCCGGATGGCTCACCACGCCGCCGCGCTCGTGCCCGCCGGCGCCCGGGTGCTCACGCACTGCAACGCCGGCGGTCTCGCCACGGGCGGCTACGGCACGGCCGTCGGCGCCGTCCGCGCCGCCTGCGAGCAGGGGCTCGTCGCGCACGTCTGGGTCGACGAGACGCGGCCGCTGCTGCAGGGGGCGCGGCTGACGGCGTGCGAGCTGGAGGCAGCTCGGGATCCCGTACGCCGTCGTCGTCGACGGCGCCGCGGCGTCGCTGATGGCGCGGGGGAGGTCGACCTCGTCGTCACCGGCGCCGACCGGATCGCCGCCAACGGCGACACCGCCAACAAGATCGGCACGTACGGCCTCGCCGTGCTCGCCGGCCATCACGGGATCCCGTTCGTCGTCGTGGCGCCGACGTCGACGCTCGACCCGGCCGCCGCCTCGGGAGCGGACATCCCGATCGAGGAGCGCGACGGCGCGGAGATCACCGACCGGTTCCCGGCGCGGAACCCGGCCTTCGACGTCACGCCTGCGGCGCTGATCACTGCCGATCGTGACCGAGGAGGGCGTGCACCGGCCGCCGTACGCCGTCTCGCTGCCGATGCCGGCGAGGGCAGCGTGATCCTCGACGAGGTCGACCCGGCCGCGCGCGAGCTGCTCGAGCGCTTCGGCTTCGACGAGGCGCGCTTCGAGGAGATCCGCTCCCGTGTCGCGTCCGGTGAGCTGTCGCCGGCGACGAACGTCGTGCAGGGCGTGGTCGAGCCTCCGCGCGACGGACGACCTGACCGTGCTGCCCGCGCCCGGGTGAGCAGGGCTTCGACGAGGCACGCGAGGCCGGCCTGGCGGCGCTGCGCCAGGGCGGCGTGGCGGCGGTCGTGCTCGCGGGCGGCATGGCGACGCGTTTCGGCGGCGTCGTCAAGGGCCTCGTCGAGGCGCTCGACGGCCGCAGCTTCCTCGAGTGGAAGCTCGGCGAGACCGCGCGGCTCGGAGACGCGCTCGGCGTCGAGATCCCGGTCGCGCTGATGACGAGCTTCGCGACCGACGAGGAGACCCGCGCCGCGCTCGCACGAGGGCGGTGCCGCAGCCGATCTGGTTCTCCCAGTTCGTCTCGCTGCGCCTGTGCCCGGACGGTTCGCTCTTCCGCGACGCGGCGGGCACCGTCTCGCTCTACGGGCCCGGGCACGGCGACCTCCTCGAGGCGATCCGGGCCTCGGGGACGCTCGGCGGCTCCGCGCGCGCGGCGTCGCGTCACGTCACCGTGTCGAACGTCGACAACCTCGGCGCCCGGGTCGACCCGGTCGTGGTCGGCGCGCACCTGCTCGCCGGCAGGCCCCTGACGATCGAGGTGGCGCGCAAGGACGGCGACATGGGCGGCGCCCCGGCCCGGGTCGACGGCCGCATGATGCTGCTCGAAGGCGCCGCGCTTCCCGCCGGGCTTCGACCACGACCGATCCCGGTCTTCAACACGAACACCGCGATCGTCGACGTCGACGCGCTCGACGCGGCCCGTCGAGCTCACCTGGCTGTACGTCGAGAAGGACGTCGACGGGCGAGCGCGCCGTGCAGCTCGAGCACCTCTACCACGAGCTCTCGGCGTTCGTGCCGACGACGTACCTCGTCGTGCCCCGGCACGGGCCCGCGTGGGCGCTTCTTCCCGATCAAGATCCCCGAGGACCTCGAGCGCTCGCGCGACGCGCTGCGCGAGATGCTCGCCGCCGCCTCGCTCTGAGACTCACGGTTGCACAGAGCCGGCACGAAGTCGGCACGGACCCGTCACGAACGAGGCCGTACCGTCACGGCGTGGGTCTGCTCTCGGTGCTCCTGCCGCAGCGGTGCGCGGTCTGCCGCACCCCCGGCGCCGGGCTCTGCGCACGGTGCCGGGACGCGCTCGTCCGGATCGCGCCACCCCTGTGCGAGCGGTGCGGTGCACCCGGGCCGTGGCCGCTGCGTCGGTGCGCCGAGTGCGCGGGGCGCCGGCTCGGGTTCGCGACCGCACGTGCGGCGATCGTCTACGACGACCGGGCCCGCGCGCTCGTCGGCGCCTGGAAGGAGCGCGGCCGGCGTGACCTCGCACACGAGGCCGCGCAGCTCGTCGTCGAGATGCGTCCGGAGGCCGGCCGCGGACGCGCTCTCGTTCGTGCCGGGCGATCTCGACAGGACGCTGAGGCGCGGGCACGTCACGGCGCGGGGGCTCGCGCTCGAGCTCGGCAGAGCGCTGGGAGATCCCGGTCACGGCGTTGCTCCGGCGAAGTCGCGCCGGGAGCAGCAACGCGGCCTGCCGCGAGCGAACGGCGGTCGAACGTCGCGCGGGGCGTTCGCGGCGATCCCCAGGCCGCCGCAGCGTGTCTGCCTCGTCGACGACGTCTACACCACCGGGGCGACGGTCGCCGCCTGCGCGCGCGAGCTGCGCCGGGCCGGTGCCCGGCGCGTCGACGTGGTCTGCCTGGCGCGGGCGATTCGCTAGACTGGTCGATCGGTAATTGGGGTGCGACGTGGCTGTCAGCCGGGTGTGCCCGAATTGCCGATCAACCATCTAGAGGCACAGGGGTTCACGGGCGGGCGGGATCCGCCTATCGTGCGAGCGATGGGTCGACCTTCCCCCAATCGCATGCGCGCGGTCCTGCTCGCTCTCGTGCTCGTGCCCACCGCGCTGCTCGCCCTCAAGATCTTCACCGGCATCGGACCGTCGTTGCCGGGCCCCCGGGTGCGCGAGGCGCTCGGGATCGTCGATCCCTTCGCCCCGTGCACGATGCGGCCCGGCGGAGTGAAGGCTCCCGCCGTGCCCGTGTCGGCCTCGGCGACGGCCGGCTGGCGCCGCGAAGCCGACGTGCAGGTGTTCGCCGACGAGGAGATCCGCGCCGTGGAGCTGGGCGGGGTCGTGTACGCGGGTAGCGCCGTGCGGCCGAACAAGGACGGATCGATCTTCGCGGCGCTCGGAACCTTCTACGCGTACCAGCCCGGCTCCCGTACGGCCCGGCGCCTGCCTGACATGCCGGTTCGCAGCGGACCACACCGCCGTCGCCGTCTGGGACGGCGCGGTGTACGTCTTCGGCGGGTTCACGCAGGCACATGCCACGAGTCGTGTGTGGCGCTACTCGCCGGCCACCCGGGACATGGACGGAGATGGCCTCGATGCCGCGCGCGCGGGGCGGGCTCGCCGGTGCCGTGATCGGGAACCGCTTCTACGCGGTCGGAGGCGCCTCGAGCGCCCTGCAGCGCTACCCGCGGGTGGTGCGCGTGCTCGACGTCTACGACTTTCGCACGAACACGTGGGAGCGCGGGCCGTCGATGCCCACTCCGCGTCATCACCTGTCCGCGACCGCCGTGGGGGGACAGCTCTACGTCATCGGCGGAAGGTCGAACCGGACGCTCGCCGTGGACGCGGTGGAGCGCTTCGACCCTGCCGTCGGGACGTGGGAGGCCCTGGCGCCGCTGCCGCTCGGCTCCGGCGGCCTCGAGGCCGTCACGTGGCAGGGCCGCGTGATCGCCTTCGGCGGCGGCGACGACCGCAGGGGAGGCTGGGTGACGCCCGCCACCTGGTCGTACGACCCCGCCACCGCCCGTTGGACGCGCCTCGCCGACATGAAGGTGCCGCGACACGGCTTCGGCGCCGTGATCGTGGACGGGCGCCTGTACGCGCTCGGCGGCGCCCCTTGCGCCCTCTACGGCCGTACGCCCGCCGTCGAGTCGATCGCAGCTTCCGCGCGGCGCGGCGCGGCATGCTAGCCTCTACGGGCGGCGCGGCTCGCGTCGCGCCCTGTCGCGCCGATCGCGATCAGCCGGCCCGGTCGTAGACCCAGGGGGCTCGCGGAGGCCGGCGGCGGCGTGCGTTCCCAGACGGCGAAGCGGGCGCGCGATCGCGACCCCGCGCCGCGCGGTCGCTCCGAGCGCCCCCGTGCGCAGCCATGCCGGCACGTCGTCCGGCTCGAGCAGCGAGCGGAACGTCGTCGCCGAAGAGGACGCGCGGGAGGAGGCGCGCGTATGCATCGTGCAGCGGCCGGCGCATGCGTCGCCAGGCCCGGGGAACCCACGGCTTGGGCACCCAGGAGTAGTGCAGCATCGTGACGGGGACGCCGTCGATCGCTGCACGCGAGACGGTCGAGATCGACGATCTCGACCCGTTCCATGTCGGGCGGGAAGATCGCTCCCGTCTCGGGCAGCAGGTGGAGGGCTTGCTCGGGGATTTCCGACATCAGCAGGGCGTTGAGGGCATCCTGGTCGCCCGCCCAGAGCGGGTTCGACGTCGATCTCGCCCTGGAAGGTGACGCCATCGGGAATGCGTGAGCAGAGCTCCCACCAGCGCTCCAGCAGCGTCGGCCAGTGCGAGGGTGGAGACCGCGCAGAAGCCCGCGTTCGACGTAGGTCTGCGGCCGAAGCGGCGCCGTCAACGAGAAGAGCTCCGGCCACTCCGGCGCGGCGCCGCCCGCGCTGCTCCGGCCAGTCGACCGGGAAGACGCCGATCCGTCCGCGCGCGGCGCCCGCGACGATCGAGTCGATGCGTCCCGGTGACGATGACGTCGCTGTCGATCCAGACCACGAGCTCCGACGGCGTCGCGAGCCGATGGACGTACGGCTTCGCGAGCACGTTCCTTCTCGCAACCTCCGCCGGAAGGCGGACGATCGGTCGCGTGCTGCGCCCAGGCGGGCACGTTGCCGCTCCTCCAGGCCGCAGTCGAGCACGACCACTTCCTGCTGGTTGCCCGTCACGTAGCAGCGAGTTGAGCAGCGCGACGAGCCCGACGAAATAGCGACTATCGGCGAGCGTGTAGATCGCACGTCCTGTCGGGCTCCGTGCCATGGACGCACTGTACGCGCGCCGACCGTGCCGCCCGGTCGAATCCCCCCCGCGGGTCGGCGGGAGTAGAGTGAGGTCACCACCGGAAAGGAGACGCGATGCGACTTCAGGTCAAGGCCCGTCAGGGACAGGTCAACGATTCCGTCCGGAGGTACGCCGAGGAGAAGCTGTCGAAGCTCGACCGCCGGCTCCACGATCTCACGCTCGTCGACGTGACCCTGTCGCGTGAGCACAACCCCTCGATCGCCGACGACCACGTCGCCGAGGCGGTCGTGCACACGAAGGGCCCGAGCATCGTCGCCCGGGGCGCCGGGACGACGTACGAAGCCGCGATCGACGGCCTGCTCGACAAGCTCGAGCGGCAGGTCGAGCGTTATCGCGACAAGAGGACGCACGAGACGCGGCGTCGTGCCCAGCAGCACGAGCCGCCCGTCCCGACGGAGCTGATCGAGCTCGGTGGGGAGGAGTCGGCCGCGTAGGGGCCGCCGGTCAGGGACCGTACGCAACGCAACCCGCGCAGGCGAAGCTGAGCGACCTTCCGCGTGCCCACGCAAGCCCGTGCGTGTCGAGCGTCGCGACGACCGATCGTGTGCCTGCCCCGCCTTTCACCAGCACCGTGTCCTGCCCTCCGGCGACCTTCAGCGCGTGCACGTCGCCGTTCCTCGTGTAGAGGATCCGGCCCTCGGCATAGTCGGTCATGGCGGCGCCGGTCGGCATCGTCACGGTCGTCGTGCGACTGCCCCTGCGGATCTCGACGGCACCCGGGAGCTGCACGACGAGCCCCGCCGGCGCCAGCGCGATCGCGCGCACGTCGCCTGCCGGGAACGCGACCGTTCGGGCCACCGAGCCGTCGCTCCGCAGCAGCTCGACCTCCCCCGTCTCGAGCAGTGCGGCGACGACCGCGCCTTCCGGGCCGCGGCCTCCCGTGACCGCGAGCACCCGTGACGGCGCCGTGTGCCTGAACGTCGCGGCGCCGTTTGCTCCGAGCAGCACCACTTCCCGGCCGGCTGCATACGGGATCCCGTTCCCGTGCGTCGCGTCACCGACGGCGAACGGCGAGGGCAGGTCGACGTCCTGCTCGACGAAGCGGAGCTGCCTGGGCGTCTTCCGCGTGGTCGTGGCCGTCATCAGCTGCCAGTCGCGCAGGTTGCCGCCGTTGTAGCGGATCCACACCACGCGGTTCTGGCTCACCGCGACCGCCGTGACGGCTGCCCCCGTGCTGCCGAGGTTCGTGCACGGGCCGGGGCGGCCGAACCGCCACGTGCCCTTCGTGTCCGTGTTCCACAGCTCCACGTGGTCGCAGTCGGCCTTCGAGCGCCCGACCACGAACGCGAGCGAGGCGTGGTTCAGCGCGATCGGCCCCACCGGCCCGCCGCGCACGATCGTTCGCCCGGGCTTCTGCACCGCGGACGCGCCGGCGGCGGCGGCAAGTGCCGCTGCGCACCCGAGCGCGAGAGCGAACCGGAGCCTTCGCGACATCACGTCCGGAGGGTACGCCGCGTCCGTGAAGAATCCATCAAGGGCCGGGTGCCGCCCGGTACCCTCCACACATGCCCACCGCCGACTTCGGAAAGTTCGAGAAGGTCCTCCGCCTGGGTGAAGGTCGGAGGCTCAAGCGCCTGCAGCAGCAGGCCGCCCATGTCGCCACGCTCGAGCCCGAGTTCCAGGCGCTGTCCGACGACGCGCTGCGCGGCAAGACGGCCGAGTTCCGCCAGCGCCTCGAGAACGGCGAGCCGCTCGACGACCTGCTGTTCGAGGCGTTCGCGGCCGTGCGCGAGGCGCGCTGGCGCGAGTCGCAGCAGCGCATGTTCGACGTGCAGATGATGGGCGGCATCGTCCTCCACGAGGGCGACATCGCCGAGATGAAGACCGGTGAGGGCAAGACCTTCGTCGCCTCCACGGCGCTGTTCCTGAACGCGCTTCCCGGCCAGGGCGTCCACCTCGTCACCGTCAACGACTACCTCGCCAAGCGCGACGCCGAGTGGAACCGCGGCGTGTACGAGCGACTCGGCATGACCGTCGGTGCGATCGAGAACATGATGCCGTTCGCCGAGCGCAAGGTCGCCTACGAGGCGGACATCACCTACGGCACGAACTCCGAGTTCGGCTTCGACTACCTGCGCGACAACATGGCGGTGTCCGCCGAGCACCTCGTCCAGCGCAGCCACTCGTTCGCGATCGTGGACGAGGTCGACTCGATCCTGATCGACGAGGCGCGTACGCCGCTGATCATCTCCGGCGAGCCGGAGACGGCCGCGAAGACCTATCACGACTTCGCCCGCATCGTGCGCGAGCTCGAAGGCGCACCTGCGACGCGGAAGACCGCCAAGGGCGAGGACGAGACCGAGCTCTCCGGCGCCGACTACCTCTACGACGAGAAGCACAAGACCGTGTCGCCCGCGCAGACCGCGCTCGACGCGGTCGAGCGCGCGCTGCGGGTCGAGAACCTCTACGACCCGCGCAACGTCCACCTCGTCAACCACCTGATCCAGGCCCTCAAGGCCCAGTCGCTCTACAAGCTCGACGTCGACTACGTCGTCCAGGACGGCGAGGTCAAGATCGTCGACGAGTACACCGGCCGCATCATGGAAGGCCGCCGCTGGAGCGAGGGCCTGCACCAGGCGATCGAGGCGAAGGAGGGCGTCGCCATCCGCGAGGAGAACGTCACGCTCGCCACGATCACGCTGCAGAACTACTTCCGCCTCTACGAGAAGCTCGCCGGCATGACCGGCACCGCGAAGACGGAGGAGAAGGAGTTCGTCGAGATCTACAACCTCCACGTCGTCGAGATCCCCACGAACGTCCCCGTCGCGCGCGACGACGAGAACGACTTCATCTTCAAGACCAAGGACGCGAAGTGGAACGCCGTCGCGGACGACATCGTCGAGCGCCACGAGAAGGGGCAGCCGGTCCTCGTCGGCACGATCGCGGTGGAGACGTCCGAGTACCTCTCGGAGTTGCTGACGCGACGCGGGATCGCGCACAACGTGCTCAACGCCAAGGAGCACGAGCGGGAGAGCGAGATCATCAAGTTCGCGGGCGAGCCCGGCACCGTGACGATCGCGACGAACATGGCCGGCCGCGGCGTCGACATCAAGCTCGGCGAAGGCGTCCGCGAGGTCGGCGGGCTCTACGTGCTCGGAACCGAGCGCCACGAGTCGCGCCGCATCGACAACCAGCTGCGCGGCCGCTCCGGCCGCCAGGGCGACCCCGGCGAGACGCGCTTCTACCTCTCCGCGCAGGACGATCTCGTGCGCCTGTTCGCCGGCGACCGCATCCACGGGATCATGAACCGGTTCAAGATCCCCGACGACCAGCCGATGGAGGCGTCCATCCTCTCCCGCCAGATCGAGGGCGCGCAGAAGAAGGTCGAGGAGCAGAACTTCGTCGCGCGCAAGAACGTCCTCAAGTACGACGACGTGATGAACACCCAGCGCATGGTGATCTACGAGCAGCGCCGCCGCGTGCTCGACGGCGACGACCTCTCCGAGGAGATCCGCGGCTGGATCGAGGACGTGATCCGCGACAACGTCAGCGGTTTCACGGCGCACGACACGGACGACGAGTGGGACCTCGACGGCCTCGTCCTGCAGATGCAGGCGCTCTACGGCTCGGACATCACCGTCGAGGAGCTGCGCGAAGAGGTCGAGATGACCCGTGAGGCGCTCATCGAGGAGTTCACCGAGGACGCACTCGAGGCCTATGCCGAGCGCGAGGAGAGCTTCACGCCCGAGCTGATGCGCGAGATCGAGCGGTTCGTGACCCTCCAGGTCGTCGACACGCGTTGGCGCGAGCACCTCGACGCCATGGACTACCTCCGCGAAGGCGTCCACCTGCGCGCCATGGCGCAGAAGGATCCGCTCGTCGAGTACCGCGGCGAGGGCCACCGCATGTTCGAGGATCTCGGCCGCATCATCCGCGAAGAGGTCGTGCTGACCGTGTTCCACGTCGAGATCGCGGCCGACGAGGCGCAGGACCTGCAGCCCGCGGAGGCACCGCAGGAGCTCTCCTACGAGCACGAGACCACCGCCGGCGCCGACGCGATCGCTGCCGCCGGCGCCGCCACGCTCTCGGGCACCGCCGTCGCCACGCCGCCTGCGCACGCACAGCAGCGCCAGGTCGTGAACGAGCATCGCGAGGTCGGGCGCAACGATCCGTGCTGGTGCGGCTCGGGCAAGAAATTCAAGCGCTGCCACGGCGCCTGAGCGACGATCCGCCGGCGGCTCCCGATGGCAGAGCCCGGCTCCAGCGGGGCCTCGCGTTCGAGGCCGTCGGGCGCGCCGGCAGCCGAAGCTCCCGGCGAGGCTGCGTGGCGGATGGTCCTCGCGCACGACCGATGACATCGGCCCGTCGCGCCGCCGTCGCGAAGTCCGCACGATCCCGACACGGATGCGTCACAGCCCCGCCGCTACGGTGATCGTAGGGGGGTCGTTCGCCCCCCTGGGGGCACGTGGGCGGACATTCGCCGGGCGCGGGCCGGCCGGCCGGCGGCGACGCCGTGGGACGCGGCGGTGACGGCGCCGCCGCATCGGACTGCCCGGATCACGACGCTCGCCATGGTCGTCGCGCTCGCGGTGGTGGGCTTTCTCGCGCTCGCAGACGCGTACCTGGAGAGCGAGGCGATCGTCGACCTCGACGCGCGTGTGGAGCACTGGGTCGTGGCGGACATGCCCGAGTGGGCGGAGTGGATCGCGCGGTTGTTCACGTGGGCCGGCGGGCTGGTCGGCGTCGTCCTCGTCGTCGGGACCGTCACACTGGTCCTGCTCCGCGCCGGCCGGCGCGCCGACGCCGCGTTCGTTCTCGCCGTGACGATCGGCGTGCAGATCGCCGTCGCACTGCTGAAGACGTACTACAGCCGTCCGCGGCCCGATGCCGGCAGCCCGATCGAGCTCCCCCGGTCGTTCTCGTTCCCGAGCGGCCACGCAGCCACCGGGATCGCCGTCGGCGGCGCTCTCGCCGTCGTCTGGGCGGAGCACGTGCGCTCGCCGGCCGAGCGCGCGGGCGTGCTTGCGCTCGGGCTCGGTCGTCGGCGCCGCGATCGGCGCGAGCAGGGTCGTGCTGAACGTGCACTACCTCAGCGACGTCCTCGCCGGCTACTGCGTCGGCCTGGCCTGGCTGTGCGCCTGCCTCCTCGCCTGTGAGATGCTCGCCGGGAGGGGCACATGACCGCGATCACCGTCGTTCGCTTCGACGAGCACCGCCGCGAGGACTTCCGCCGGCTGCACTCGGACGCGAACGGCGCCGGCTGGTGCAGATGCGTGGCCTGGTGGGTGCCGACCTGGGAGGGCTGGGGCGAGCGCACTGCGGCAGAAAACGCCGCGCTCCGGGAGGCCCTCTGCGACGCCGGCCAGTACGACGGTTTCCTGGCCTACGACGGCGGCGAGCCGGTCGGCTGGTGCCAGGCCGGCCCGCGCGACCGACTGGAGAAGCTCGGCACCCAGCTCGGCCTCGACCCCGACCCGGCGGTCTGGGCGATCACCTGCTTCCTCGTCGCCCCTTCGCACCGCCGCCGAGGCGTCGCGCGCGCGCTCCTCCGCCACGCCCTCGCCGACCTCGGCGCGCGCGGCGTCACCCGGGTCGAGGCCTACCCGCGCGAGGGCACCGACCTCGGTGAGGACGACATCTGGACGGGCCCCGCCCGGCTCTTCTTTGCGGAGGGCTTCACGCACGTGGGTGACTGCCCCCGCGGCCCCGTGCTCGCCCGAGCTCTCAAGAGGCTTGATGCGAATTAGAAGCAGTCTGGATGCGGCCCTGCACGCTGCGGATCGCGTCCGCCGCGGACGACATCAAGGCAACCAGCCTTGACGCCGTCCGCGTCGAACACGCTCCTTGGTGCAGAACCGCCCCAGCCGCACTCCCAATCCACATCAAGCCTCTTGAGCCCGGCCGCTGCACGGGTCGCAGCATGGGCTGCCGGTACCATCGTTGCGTGACCGAGATCGCCGGCCAGTCGCTCGATCATCAGCTCGAGGAGCTCGGAGCCCAGCTTGCCTGGGTTCGTGAGTACCTTTGACCCCGACAAGCTGACGGCCCGCCAGACCGAGCTCGAAGCCGCCATGGGCGCCCCCGGCTTCTGGGACGACCAGCAGCAGGCCGCCCGCATCTCCACGGAGCACGCCCGGGTCAACAGGCGGCTCGACCGCTACCACCGCCTCGAGCGAGAGGTCGCGGACGCACGCGAGCTGTACGAGCTCGACCCCGACCTGGAGGGCGAGATCCGCGCCCAGCTCGAACCGGTCGTGGCGGAGCTCGCGCGCTTGCAGGAAGACGCGCTCTTCAACGGCGAGTACGACACCGGCGACGCGGTCGTGTCGATCAATGCCGGCACCGGCGGCACCGACGCCCAGGACTGGGCCGAGATGATGCTGCGCATGTACCTGCGCTGGACGTCCGACCGCGGCTACCAGGCGGAGCTCGTGGAAGCGAGCCCCGGCGAGGAGGCCGGGCTGAAATCGGCCACCATGACCGTCAAGGGCGAGAACGCCTACGGCGCCTTCAAGGCCGAGCGAGGGGTGCACCGCCTCGTGCGGCAGTCGCCGTTCGACTCTGCGCACCGGCGCCACACCGCCTTCGCCCAGGTCGTCGTGGCGCCGCTCCTGCCCGACGACGGCGAGGTCGAGATCGACGAGGGTGACCTGCGGATAGACACCTACCGGGCGAGCGGCGCAGGGGGGCAGCACGTCAACAAGACCGACTCCGCCGTACGCATCACCCACATCCCGAGCGGCATCGTCGTGCAGTGCCAGAACGAGCGCTCGCAGAGCTCCAACAAGGCCACCGCGATGCGGATCCTGCGCTCACGGCTGGCCGAGCTGCAGGAGGAGCAGCGGGAGGCGGAGCTCGCACGCGAGCGGGGCGCCACGCAGGACATCGGGTTCGGAAGTCAAATCCGCTCGTATGTGCTGCACCCGTACCAGATGGTGAAGGACCACCGCACCGACTTCGAGGTCGGGAACGCCCAGGGGGTGCTCGACGGCGCCCTCGACGGCTTCGTGCATGCGTACCTGCTCGCGAAGGCTGCCGGAAAGGTCGTCTGAGGCATGTCAGCTACACTCGACAGGCAACCCGAACCGGAGCGGCCCGTGCGGCCGGCTTCACCCCTTGATCCGGTGCAGGACGACGACGCTCCCATGACATCTGCCGCGACGGTGCTCGCCGAGCCCGATCCCGCTACCAACGGCGCCGTCGAGGCCGGGGCGGGCAGCGCGTCGATGATCGTCTTCAACGACGTGCGGAAGGTCTACGAGCCGAACGTCACCGCCCTCGACGGCGTCTCGTTCGTGATCGACAAGGGCGAGTTCGTGTTCGTCGTCGGCGCCTCCGGCTCCGGCAAGTCCACGATCATCCGCCTGCTCCTGAAAGAGCTCGAGCCCACCTCCGGGCGGATCATCGTCGGAGGCCGTGACCTCGGCCGCCTCAAGCACTCCAAGGTCCCGCTGCTGCGGCGCAACGTCGGTTGCGTCTTCCAGGACTTCAAGCTCCTCCCGAACCGCACCGCCGCCGAGAACGTCGCCTACGCGCTGAAGGTGCAGGGGGAGTCGAGTGCTTCCATCCGCAAGAAGGTGCCGGAGGTGCTGAACCTCGTCGGCCTGTCCCACAAGATGAGCTCCCGGCCCGACGAGCTCTCGGGCGGCGAGCAGCAGCGCGTGTCGATCGCCCGCGCCGTGGTCAACCATCCGCCGCTCCTGATCTGCGACGAGCCCACCGGCAACCTCGACCCCGACACGTCTGTCGGCATCATGCAGCTCCTGCACCGCATCAACACCGCAGGCGGCACGACCATCCTCATGGTCACCCACGACCGCGAGATGGTCGACAAGATGCGCAAGCGCGTGATCGCCCTCGACCACGGCAAGCTCATGCGCGACGAGCGCCGCGGAGGCTACGAGACCGAATGATCAGCCGCTTTCGGCTCGTGTTCTCAGAGGCCGTCCGCTCCATCGGCGCGAACCTCTCCACGTCCATCGCGGCCACCATGACCGTGCTGATCGGCATGTTCCTGTTCGGGCTCTTCATCGTGCTCGGCACCTGGGTCGTGTCCTGGTCGGACCACGTCAAGTCGCAGCTCGAGGTCAAGGTCTTCTTCGTCGACGAGGTGAAGCCGAAGCAGGTGAACGCGGTGCGCGTGTTCCTCGACAAGCAGGTGGTCGAGGGGAGCGTGAAGGAGTACCAGTTCGTTTCCCGCGCAGAGGCGCTCCAGCGCATGCGGAAGAAGTACCCGGAGCTGACCGCGAACCTCCCGTCCAACCCGCTGCCGGCCTCGTACGAGATCACGCCGGCGCACGCCGACGAGGTGAAGACGATCGCCGCCGACCTGCGCCAGCAGCAGTTCGCCGGCGTCGAGAAGGTCAAGGACGGCCAGCAGACGTCGAAGCGGATCCTGCAGGTCGCCCGCGTGATCTGGGTGGTCTTCCTCGTTGCCGTGGTCGTGCTGCTGATCGCATCCGTCCTGCTGATCGCGAACACGATCCGACTGTCCATCTTCTCGCGGCGACGCGAGATCGAGGTGATGAAGCTCGTCGGCGCCACCAACTGGTTCGTGCGCGGGCCGTTCATGCTCGAGGGCCTGCTCTGCGGCCTCGGCGGCTCGATCGCGGCAATCCTGCTGCTCCTGCTCGGCAAGGAAGTGGCGTTGCCCTCCATTCTCGGGCACATCGAGACGAGCTCCGACGTGCGGGCGCTGTCGTTCCCGATGACCGCCCTCAGCCTGCTCGTAGTCGGGCTCGCCGTCGGCGCCATCGGCTCCGGCATGACGCTGCGGCGATTCCTCAAGGTCTGACGCGAACGTAGGGGCGAGGCCATGCCTCGCCGGCGCGCGTCGAAGCTACGCTCGACCTATGCCCGGAGGACGCAGACAGGGGCGCGGCCGGGCACGCCGGCCGAGCCGCGCGGAACGTCACGAGCGCGCCCGCTCGGCGGGAGCCAAGGCGTCCGTGCGCCGGGCCGAGCGGTCGATCGAGATAGTCCTGCCCGAGCGGCGCACGCCGCCCGAGACCGTGGTCGCGCACCTGGGGCCCACCAACTCGGGAAAGACCCACCACGCCCTCGAGGTGCTGAAGGAGCGTGGGAGAGGCGTGTACGCCGGCCCTCTGCGAATGCTGGCGCAGGAGGCGTACCGGCGGCTCTCCGGCGAGCTCGGCGAGGAGAACGTCGGCCTCGTCACCGGCGAGGAGCGGGTGAACGAGGGGGCCCCGATCGTCTGCTGCACGGTCGAGATGGCGCCGAGCCGGGGCGAGGTGCTCGTGCTCGACGAGGTGCAGTGGGCCGACGACCCGGAGCGCGGCTCTGCGTGGACGCGGCTGCTGCTCGCCGGCGAGTACCGGCACATTCTCCTGCTCGGCGCGCTCGACGCCGAGCCGCTCGTCCTGAACGCGTTTCCGCAGGCGGAGGTGAAGGTGTTCGAGCGGATGCTGCCGCTCGAGTTCGTGGGCGAGCGCTCGCTTCGCTCCCTCACGCCGGGCACGGTCGTGGTGGCCTTCAGCCGCAAGGCGGTGATCGCGCTCGCAGGGGAGGTCAACCGGCTTCAGCCCGGTCGCGTCTCGGTGCTCTACGGCGCCATGCCGCTCGGCTCCCGCCGCGAGGAGATCGATCGTTTCCTCACCGGCGGGTCCGACGTCACCGTCGCCACCGACGTGCTCGGCCACGGCGTCAACCTCCCGTGCGAGACGCTGCTCTTCGCCGAGACCAACAAGTTCGACGGACAGGAGCGGCGCGACCTGCTGCCCTGGGAGCTCGCGCAGATCGCCGGTCGCGCCGGCCGCTTCGGCCTCGTCGAGCGCGGCCATGTCGGCGTGCTCACCGGGATCGGCTGGGCGAAGGCCGACCCCTACCTCGTCGAGTCGGCGCTCGAGCCGCACGTCCACCTCCCGTCGGGCCATTTCGGCTACAGGGTCGTCGACGAGGCCCGCATCCGGCCGCGTCTCGCCGACCTCGGCGTCGACGACCCGCGGCAACTGGACGCTGCGCTCGCCGCCTGGCACCGCGTCGCGACGCGGGAGTGGGCGCACGAGAGCTGGCTCGCCGTCGAGTCCCTGTCGCCCATCCGGGGGCGTCTCGCCGCCGTGCAGCGGCGGCTCGCCGAGCGCAATCGCCGGCTCACGCTGGAGGACACCTGGAAGCTCGTCAACGCCCCTGTCGACGAGGACGACGCCGAGCTGCTCGCCACGCTCGCGCTTGCGGTCGCAGGGGACACCGCGCAGCGCTCGCTGCTCACCTTCCTGCTCGACCCTGGCCGGCTGCGCGACTGCAGGCTCGACGAAGCAGAGCAAGCAGGAAGAACTGCAAGCATTCTGCGCTGGTTCGCGCTGCAGTACCCCGGCGTGGGGGGTGTCACGATCGAGCGCGCGGCCGCACTGGAGGAGGCGGCTGCCGCACGGGTGGTCGCCCGCCTGCGGGTAGAGGTGAACGACCCCACGATCGGCCGCTGCCGCTCGTGCGGCACGACGTGCGCGCCGTGGTTCCCCCTGTGCGACCGCTGCTTCTCCGGCCGCTAGAAGCCGCTTGCACGGCGGTTGTCCGGTGCGCGATGATCGCGCCGTGGAGCGCGTCAACCTCTTCCGCGTCCCCGTCGAGTTCGACGAGGCCGACCCCGAGGGGTACGGGGCAGGCATGGCGCGCTTCGGTCCTTCGATCGGTGCGGCTCTGCTCGGTGGAACGGTCTACGAGCTTCCGCCGGGCACGAGCATCTGCCCGTACCACTACGAGTACGGGGACGAGGAGTGGCTGCTCGTGATCGATGGCCAGCCGACCGTGCGCCACCCGGACGGTGCGGAGCAGCTCGAGCCCGGCGACGTCGTGTGCTTCCCGCCGGGCCCCGCCGGCGCCCACAAGGTGACGAACCGCACCGACGAGAGACTGCGCGTGCTCATGCTCTCCAGCAAGAGCCCTGTGGCCGTCGTCGTGTACCCGGACAGCGACAAGATCGGCGCCTTCCCGGGAGACCCGAGAGACAAGATCATGGTGCGGCGCGAGAGCGCCGTCGGCTACTGGGACGGCGAGACGTCCGGCGAGGACCTGCCCGAGCGGTAGTGCAGGACGACGGCGATCGTCGCCATGCCGGTGACGAGCGCGACCGTGTTCGGCACGACGATGGCGAGGTTCCCGAGCGCCATGCCGTAGCCGAGCCAGAGCGCGAACCCGACGAGCAGGACGGTCAGGTAGCCGAGCGAGATCCCGCGTGACGAGCGCTGCGCCACCATGGTGCGGATCTGCAGCATGGGGGAAAGCGCCATCGCCACGCCCCAGGCCGAGGCAGAGACTGCGAGGACGGCGGTGATGGTCGACATGCGTGAGCTCCTTCGGACGGACGGGACGGGGGCGTCCCGGGGTCAGTCGCGGAGGTCGCCGCGCTCGCGGTAGTCGCCGTAGAGGGGACGGATCACGTCGGCGGGCTCGGCCACGGACGCAATCTACCGGGCCACGGGATGCCACCCCTACAATCCCGTGGTGGCCAGGCCGACCGGAACCAAGCTGATCGCGGACAACCGCCGCGCGCGACACGACTACGAGCTGTCCGACCGCGTCGAGGCGGGCATCGTGCTGACAGGCACCGAGGTGAAGTCGCTGCGCGAAGGCCGCGTCCAGCTCGGCCACGCCTACGCGGACGTACGCGACGGCGAGGTCTGGCTCATCGGCGCGTCGATCTCCGAGTACGCGCAGGGGAACATCGCCAACCATCTCACCGAGCGCGACCGCAAGCTTCTGCTCAAGCGCGGCGAGATCGATTCCCTCTACGGCAAGGTGCGCGAGAAGGGCTTTACGCTCGTGCCCACGAGGCTCTACTTCAAGGACGGCAAGGTGAAGGTCGAGCTCGCGCTCGGGCGCGGCAAGGACAAGGGCGACAAGCGCCGCACCATCGCCGACCGGGACGCGAAGCGCCAGATGGAGCGCGCCCTCAAGAGCCGGCGCTGATCGCCCGCCGCATCGTGATGCGGCCCGGCTGCAGCACGTAGCCGTGGCGCTCGTTGAGGATGCGGATGGGCGTGTTCCGCACCTCGTTCCAGGTCTCGAGGTGCGTATAGCCGTTGCGCTTCGCCCAGGCGATCTCGGCGCGCTTGAGCGCGCTCGCGATGCCGCGGCCCCGCCAGGCGCGCCGGACGCCCGTGATGTCGTGAAAGGCGTGCTCGGTGTCGGAGGCCGAGAGCGAGAGCTTCGCGTAGCCCACCACCTGATCGCCCGCCAGGGCGACGAACGTCGCCTCCGGCCTGTCGCTGAGGCCGTCCATGTCGGTCGACAGCCACTCCTCGAACGAGCCCATCGGCGTGTCTTCCTCGCCGGGGATGTCGATGTACGCCTCGCAGGCGACCTCGTACATACCGGCGGCGGCCTCGGGCCGCTCGGCCCAGCTCGCGATCTCGATCCCTGCCGGCGGCTCGACCGCCGGCGGGTCGATTGCGGTGAGGTCGAGCACCATCGTCGAGTCCCGGCCCACCTCGGTGTACCCGTGCGACTCGAGCCAGGCGATCGAGGACGGATCGTCCTCCTCGACCGTCCCCTCGATGCTGTGTGCGCCGTGCGCAACGGCCCACTCCCCGAGTCTTTGCAGGAGCGCCGAGCCGATCCCGCGGCCGCGCTGCTCCCCCGGCACGAACGCGAGCGTGCGCACGACGCCCGGTTCCGAGTGCCAGCCGTGTACGCCGATCCCGGCGCCCACGTCCGCGCCGTCGTCGCTCGCGACCAGCCAGAGCGTGTCCTCCGCCTGGCGCCTCCAGTCCACGAGGTTCACGACGTTCCAGCGCTCCCGCGGGCGCACCGCGTCCAGCACGCTGACGAGGCGCGGAAGGTCGTCCTCGGGGATCTCCACGAGCTCGAGCACGCGCGAACCCTAGCGGTATGCCATTTGCAGGCGCGCCCGGGAGGAGTAGATTCGCTCGAGAGCCACCGTCCGAAGGAGGAACGCCTTTGCGCCCGGTAACCCTGACCGTCAACGGAACACGCCACGAGCTCGAGGTGGAGCCGCGGGAACTGCTCGTCTACGTGCTGCGGGAGCGGCTCGGGCTGACCGGCACGAACGTCGGCTGCGACACCTCCTCCTGCGGTGCCTGCACGGTGCTGCTCGACGGCGAGTCCGTCAAGTCGTGCACCGTCCTCGGCGTCCAGGCCGACGGGGCGGAGATCACGACGATCGAGGGCCTGGCCGGAGACGGCGAGCTGCACCCGGTGCAGCAGGCCTTCCACGATCACCACGCGCTGCAGTGCGGGTACTGCACTCCCGGCATGGTGATGGCCGCCGTGTCGCTGATCGAGAGCGGTGAGGCGAAGGACGAGGAGTCGATCCGCCTCGGCCTGGAGGGGAACCTCTGCCGCTGCACCGGCTACCACAACATCGTCGCGGCCGTGGCCGCCGCGGCCGGGAAGCAGTGAGATGAGCGCCACCGAGACCCGCTTCGTCGGGGCGCCGCTGAAGCGCAAGGAGGACGGTCCGCTCCTGCAGGGGCGCGGCACCTACGTCGACAACATCGACCTGCCCGGCACCGTCACGCTCGCGGTGGTGCGCAGCCCGTACGCTCACGCCCGCATCACGAGGATCGACGTGGCTGCGGCGCAGGCGTGCGAGGGCGTCGTCGCCGTCTTCACCGGTGCCGACCTGCGCGACGACTGGAAGGCGGCCATGCCGTGCGCGTGGCCGGTGACCGAGGAGATGAAGAACCCGCCGCACTATCCGCTCGCGGTGGACGCGGTGAAGTACCAGGGAGACGGTGTCGCCGTCGTGCTCGCGGACAGCCGCGCGCACGCCGTCGACGCGGCCGAGCTGGTCGAGGTGGACTACGAGCCGCTGGCAGTTGCGGTCGACGTGGCGGCTGCCGCAGAGAACGGCTCGCCGCTCGTGCACGAGGAGCTCGGCACGAACGTCAGCTACGTCTGGAAGCTCGAGACGGACGCGTTCGACGCGGCCGTGGCGGACGCGGACGTGGTCGTGAAGCGGCGCTACTACCAGCCGCCGCTTGATCCCGAACGCGATCGAGCCGCGCGGCGTCGTCGCCCGGCCCGAGCCGGGCGGGGACGTGACGTTGTGGTCGGCGACCCAGATCCCGCACATCCTGCGGGTGCTCGTGGCGGCGACGCTCGGCATGTCGGAGACGAAGCTGCGGGTGATCGCGCCCGACGTGGGCGGCGGCTTCGGCTCGAAGCTCGACGTGTACGCCGAGGAGCTGCTCGCGGTGGCCGTCGCGCGGCGCCTCGGCCGGCCGGTCAAGTGGGTGGAGGAGCGGTCGGAGAACGCGGTCGCGACGATCCACGGCCGCGACTTCGTCACCGAGCTCGAGCTCGCCGCGACGAAGGACGGCAAGATCACGGCGCTGCGGGCGAACGTGCTCGCTTCGATGGGCGCGTACCTGCAGCTCGTCACGCCCGGGATCCCGCTGCTCGGCGCCTGGATCTACGCCGGGCCGTATGCGATCCCGCATTACAGCGTGGCGTTCACCGGCGTGTTCACGAACACGACGCCGACGGACGCCTACCGCGGCGCCGGCCGCCCCGAGGCGACCTACGTGCTGGAGCGCACGATGGACGCGCTCGCAGCCAAGCTGGGCGTCGACCGGGTGGAGCTTCGGCGCCGGAACTTCATCACGGAGTTCCCGGCGCAGATCGCGTCGGGCCTGACGATCGACAACGGCGACTATCACGCCTCGCTCGATCGCCTACTCGAGGTGCTCGACCTGGGCGGCATCGAGGCCGACCAGACGGCACGCCGGGAACGCGGCGACACAAAGCAGATCGGGGTGGGCTTCTCCACCTACAACGAGATGTGCGGGCTCGCCCCGTCGCGCATCCTGGGTGCGATCCGCTACGCGGCGGGCGGCTGGGAGACGGCGACGATCCGCTGCCTGCCGACCGGCACGTTCCAGGTCGTGACGGGCACCTCGCCGCACGGGCAGGGGCACGAGACAGCGTGGTCGCAGATCGTGGCCGACCAGCTCGGCTGCGACCCGTCCGAGGTGGAGGTGCTGCACGGCGACACGAGCATCTCGCACGCCGGCCTCGACACGTACGGCAGCCGCAGCCTCCCCGTCGGCGGCGCCGCGCTCTTCAGCGCGGGGGAGAAGATCGTCGAGAAGGCGCGCGACATCGTGGCGCACCAGCTCGAGGTCTCCGCCGACGATCTCGACTACGCGGCGGGCACCTTCTCGGTGAAGGGCTCGCCGGACAAGTCGATGACGATCAAGGGCGCCGCGTGGGCGGCGTTCGCGGCGCACAACCTGCCCGACGGGATGGAGCCGGGCCTGGAGGCGACGGCGACGTACGACCCGCCGAACTTCTCCTGGCCGGGCGGCGCGCACGCCGCAGTGGTCGAGGTCGACACGGAGACCGGCGAGGCGCGGCTCGTCCGCTACGTCGCGGTCGACGACGTCGGCACCGTCGTGAACCCGCTGATCGTCGACGGGCAGGTGCACGGCGGCATCACGCAGGGAATCGCGACAGCCCTGTTCGAGGAGGGCATCTACGACGAGGACGGCAACCTGGCGAACGGCACGCTCGCGACCTACCTGGTGCCGTCGGCGGCGGAGCTCCCCTCGTACGAGCTGGAGCGCACGGAGAGCAAGGCGACCGACCATCCGTTCGGCGCGAAGGGCGTGGGGGAGACCGGGACGATCGCGGCCGCACCCGCCGTGATCAACGCGGTCGTCGACGCGCTCTCGCACCTGGGCGTGACGGACATCCAGATGCCGGCGACCCCCGAGCGGGTCTGGCGCACGATCGAGGAGGCGAGGAAGTGATCCCGGCATCGTTCGACTACGAGGTGGCCGACAGCGTCGACCATGCCCTGCAGCTGCTGGGCTCCGACAGCGATGCGAAGCTGCTGGCGGGCGGGCACTCGCTCGTTCCGGCGCTGAAGCTCCGCATCGCCCGCCCGTCGAAGCTGGTCGACATCGGGCGGCTGTCCGATCTCGCCTACGTGAAGGACGCGGGCGACAAGCTCGCGATCGGGGCGCTGACCCGGCACAAGGCCGTACAGCACGATCCGCTGCTGCAGGAGCACTGCCCCATCGTGTCCACGACCGCCGGCATGATCGGCGACCCGCAGGTGCGGCATCGCGGCACGATCGGCGGCTCCCTCGCGCACGGCGACCCGGCCTCCGACCTGCCCGCAGTGATGCTGGCGCTCGGCGCCGAGATGGTGGTGCGCACGCCGGGCGGCGAGCAGGTGGTGCCCGCCGGAGAGTTCTTCTCCGGCGTGTTCGAGACCGCGGCGACGGCGCCCGGCTCGATGCTCGTCGAGATCCGCGTGCCGAAGCTCGGCGGCTCGGCCGGCTGGTCGTACCTCAAGTTCCGGCGCCGGGCGCAGGACTGGGCCACGGTCGGCGTGGCCGCGGTCGTGCAGCGGGACAACGGCTCGGTGACGGGCGCGACCATCGCGCTCACGAACATGGGCGGGACGCCGGTGCGCGCGACCGCCGCGGAGGGCGCGCTCGTGGGCGGGTCATCGGTCGCGGACGCAGCCGCGCTCGCGGCGGACGGCCTGACGCCGTCGAGCGACACTGCTGCGAGCGGCGAGTTCCGCGCCCACCTGGCGCGGGTGCTCACCCGGCGGGCGCTCGAGGAGGCCACGGGTTAGCCCAGTCCCGTGAGATGTGGTGCCGGGGCACTGCGGCGGCCCCGGCACCACGAGCACGTCGGTCAGCCGCCGATCTTCTCTTGTGCTTCTCCGGCGGCGTCCTGCACGTCGTCCGCGGCCGCCTGCGCGGTGTCGGCGACCTGTGCTGCTTCGTCATCGCCCTTGCCGGCGACGTCCTTGACCTTGTCCACGGCGTCGCCGGTGACGTCCTTCGTCTTGTCGAACGCGCCGCCTGCAGCGTCCTTCGCCTTGTCGACTGCTTCGCTGTCGGCCACGTCCTTCGCCTTCTCGCTCGCGCCGCCGAGCATCTCCTTCACCTTGTCGAGGAATCCCATCGTCGCCTCCAGGGGTCGCGTGCGGGTACCTGCCCGTCAAGCCTATGGCGAAACGGGCCGTCGTGCCGCTACGATTTCTCTTGTACGAACACACATACGGGGGCGACCTGGTTTCGACGTGGTCGGTTCTCCGGCAGAGCTGCGAGTCGAGGTCCCCGGTCGGCCTCGTAAATCCACCGGGAACAACACAAATGCGAATCGTTCAGATCTCGCACTCGCCGCCTAGTCACTGACTAGGTAGGCGACGCCCCATCTGGCTGGGCCCGAGGCCAGGGTCGGGGCGCCAACGATCGGGCTCGGCGCGGCGGGAGAGCCAATCGCCCAAAGCGCGACATTTCAGGATTGGCTGGCCCGTCGGTAGGTCGTCCGCCACCGGCCGCCGGGCGAGATCCAAGTGCGGACTACGCTCGTAGATGCTTTGTCCGGTGCGTCCGCGGACGCGGGTTCGATTCCCGCCGCCTCCATCGTCGGTTGCGATGGAGTGGTTAGGTTCCGGCAGTGGCGGCGTAGAGCCGCCACTCGCCGGGTACGCCCTTGAGGACGTGTGGGCCGCGGTCGTCGAAGGCGAGGCCCGAGCCGGCGACGAGGTCCTTTACCGTGGACGACACCAGCACTTCGCCCGGACCAGCAAGCGCGCCTACGCGCGCGCCGATCGCGACCGCGATGCCCGAGATGTCGCCGTCGTCAAGCTCGATCTCTCCCGTGTGCAGCCCGGCTCTGATCTCGATCCCGAGCGCGCGGGTAGACGCACAGATCTCGCGGGCACAGAGCACGCCGCGAGCCGGGCCATCGAAGGTGACGAGGAAGCCGTCGCCCATCGTCTTCACTTCGCGCCCACGGAACAGCCCGAGTCGGTCGCGGACGATACGGTCGTGCTCCGCCCTGGTCTCGCGCCAGCGACGGTCGCCGAGATCGGCGGCATGTGCCGTCGAATCGACGATGTCCGTGAACATCACGGTCGCGAGCACCCGGTCGACGATGCCGCGAGCGCCGCCGCCGACGCTTCTGATGAAGCGCTCGATCTCGTGGAGCACAGGCTCCTGGTCGCCCGACCAGGGGAGGTGGTCATCGCCATCCAACTCGACGTACTCGGCGCCTCGGATCGCCTCAGCCAGATATCGGCCGGCCCCGACCGGCTCGACGCGGTCACCGACGCGGTGGAGAACCAGCGTCGGGACGGCGATCGTTGTGAGGTGGGAGCGGATGTCCATCTGCCGCATCGCGGTCTCGATCGCCACCTGCACGTTGCCGCTCGCCACCCCGCGCAGGAAGCGTTCCCACCAGTCGAGGTGCTGCTGGCTCCCCGAGAGCGATGGACAGAAGAGGGTGAGTGTTCGTCGCGCGAACTCCCGCGTCCCCCAGTTCTCGCGGACGTCATCGAGGTACTGCGTCCACTCCTCATCGCTCCACTGCCAGGGGTAGTCGGGCTTCCGCACGTAGCATGCGGCCCCCCCGAAGAGGATGAGCCCCGCAACGCGCTCGGGCCGCAGGCCCGCGAGCAGCGCGCACAGAGCACCCATCTCGTCCGTTCCCATCAGCACGACCCGCTGCGACCCGACGGCGTCGAGG
The DNA here is from genome assembly GCA_963731095.1 of uncultured Gaiellaceae bacterium. Lineage (GTDB taxonomy): Bacteria > Actinomycetota > Thermoleophilia > Gaiellales > Gaiellaceae > Gaiella. The sequence continues at coordinate 127,604 of CAVSUK010000024.1, read as the reverse complement.
ACGGCGATGACGTCGTCGATGTTGTCCTCGAGCAACGGCACGTCTCTCGGCGACAGGCGATCGGAGACGCCCTGTCCGCGCCGATCGACGACGATCAGGCGAGCCATCGACGCCAGCTCACGGAGAAAGCCCGAGACGAGAGGATTCTCCCCGAACAGATCCAGGTTGCTGTACGACGACAGGTAGAGCAGATCGATCGGCCCCTCACCGGCGATCGAGTAGGCAATCGACACGTCACCGCTCCGGGCGAACTTGACCTCAGGAGCCACGGCGAGATCCTAGTGCCGAATCCGCTTGATGCATACCCGGTTTCGGGACGCCGGCACATAGAGTCTCGGAAGGTCGGATGGAGCACCCAGCTGGGTGCGACTGCTTGGGTAGCAGGTCGGTCGCAGCCCACCCAGGCTGCCGGTTGTTTACGCGGCTCTTCGCAGTTCTTGAACCCGCCGCCTCCACTCACCACGAAACGGGCGAAGGAGTGCGAGAAGTCGTCCTGTGCAGGGAGAAAGCCTGCGCAGGACTGCGAACTACTCCGCACGAGAAGTGGGCGATTTGCGACCGGTCTTCGCGGTCGCGGTCGCAGCCGGGTAGCAGCCGCGCCTGCGTTGGGTCGCATGCGACCCACGGTGGCGCGGCTGGGCTCGGCTGCCGCGCGCGCACGGAGAGCGGATGGCACGTCGTAGCGTCCACGCTGATCAGCTCTCGCTGGTCGCTGCCAAGCCGACTCCGGGTCGCCGGCGTCGCGTGCCGTACGTGCACGTCCACACGCCGGAGGAGTTGGCGGCGTTCGATCACTCGATCGCGAACAGCATGCGCATCCGGGGCGATGCACTCGCGGACGACGAGAAATGGTGTCCGGGCGGCTGCGGGACGCGCATACACCGTGATCGTCGGCATTGCGGACGTCGATGGTGCGACGCAGTACGTCCATCCTGGGCGGCTTCGTTCCGATCCGTGATCCATTCGGCGCTGAACGCGTACTGCGAGCTGTACGGCTCCGAGGCGAAAGTGCTTCAAGGTGTGCTCACCTGTACAGCCGAACCCTGGTGGTGGGACACCTCGAAGTGCTCGCATCCACCGGACGTAGCGTGCGCGGGGCCGCTCGGCTGTCGCGTTCTCGACTCGGTCGCCGAGGATCAACGGCGGCTCTGGTCAGCGCGGCGCCACGAGACGCTGAACGCAGCTAGGACGGCTGCGATCCGTCAACTACGTCGCGAGGGCTGGAGCGACGAGCGCATGCCGACTCTCTTGATGTGGGTGCTCGAAGATCAGTCGCGGGGCGTTCCGCATCTCCATTTCGTCCTCGGTCACACGACGGCTCTCGAGAAGGCGTTCGCGCGCACCTTCTTCCGTGAGTTGAAGTCGGCGGCGTACGCGCACGGACTTGGTCACACGACGACTTACGAGAAGGCTGTTCTTGAGCAGGGGAAGTACGAGGCTCGTCGACTTCGGAACTACGTCTCCAAGCTGGGGCAGTACCTCTCGAAAAGCGAGGGTGCGGCCGCCTTCCTCTTGCGTCACTCGGGTGAGCGGATCTTCTACGTCGCGCCGTGGCTTAGTGGTCTCTCGGGCGTCACGATGACCATTGCGAGGCTGTCGCGGCGCGTTTGGGCTGCTCGGAGGGGGCTCATCGAGATGCCTACGATGACTGTGGAGCAAGAGAAGCTCGTCACGCTTCTGCTCGGCTGCCACGCGACCATCCCGAACGGGCCGTAGCCGCGGGCGCATCTACGCTTGGCCTGTGCCACCGGAGTTCCTGAATAGTCGTGAGGACGCCTTGCTGTTGTGGGCGGGTGCGATCCTCTTGTTCGCCTTCTACAAGAACTTCAGCGGCATGAGCCATGGGGTGCTCAGCGTTTTTCGCGCGCTTGTTCAAGCGAAGCTGCTGCTGCTTTTCGGTTCTGCACTTGTGTACACGGCGGCCGTAGTGATCGTCGCGCGGGAGATGGGGGGCTGGCATTCGCCGGCACTCAAGGTGACCATCTACTGGTTCATCGGAACTGCCATCGTCCTCGTGGGCGACGCTGTAACCGATGGTGGCCGAGCTGATCCGAGCTACCTCCGGAAGGCGTTTCGACGCGTCCTGGCCGTGACGATCGTGGTCGAGTTCCTCGTTGGCCTCTACGCGATGCCGGTTGGCGTGGAGATCGTCGTAGTGGGCGTGGCCCTCGCCTTCGCAGGGATGCAGGCTGTTACCGCCGCCAACTCGGAGTTCGACGAAACAACGAGGAAGTTCATCAACGGCGTCCTCATTGCTGTGGGTCTGCTGTACGTCGGGTACTTCGCGGCCAGGCTGGTAGGAGACCCGAGCGGCTTCGCGACGCGTGAGCACGCCGAGGACTTTCTCGTTCCGCCGGCGTTGACCGTCGTTCTCCTTCCTTTCCTCGTAGCCGCCGCGTGGTTATCGCGGCACGAGCAAGATGCTCTCCGTAGGCGATTCGAGATGCGTCAGTCTCACGGCTGAGCGAGGTGCGACCGTGCGCCCGCCCGCCCGCGGCATCCCCCGGCGGACGGCCCGACCTGGGGGCCACGCGTGAGCGCAGCGAAGGCGGGGGTCGGGTCGTCCGACGCGCGGGCGGGCGCTCCGAGAGACAGGACTCTCGGACATGCGACTGTTTGTCTCTCGGCTATTCCTTCGGCCGCTGCTAAGCGGAGCCCGGTTGGTGCACGAATGATCCGAAGTGTCTGTCGACGTTGCTCTGTCGAGGCTCCGCTGCTTCAGTAACCACACGACTGGTTTCGGGAATCTCGCAGGGCGACTAAACAAAGCGCCCGTTCCGGCGCATCTAATGACTGAGATGGCGGCGCGCGGAGCCACGATCGAAGAGCTCGAGTCGCTCTATCGAGCCGACTTGCCCCGCTTCGTTCGTGCAGCCACGGCGATCGTCGGCGACGAAGGAGCGGGGAGAGACGCCGTGCAGAGCGCGTTCGTGCAGGCAGTGAGAAAGCGGACGGGCTACAACGGCGAGGCGCCGCTCGAAACGTGGGTGTGGCGCATCGTGATCAACGAGGCTCTCGCGCTGCGACGCAGGCGTGCGTCGGAGTTCCAGATGGCCTCGGAAGGCGCGACCACTCCGTCCACGAACCACGTTCCCGAGCAGGACACCGCCGTGCGTGCCTGGGTCGCCGCCCTTCCCGAGCGCCAGCGCCTTGCCGTCTTTCTCCGTTACTTCGCGGATCTCGACTATCAGTCGATCGCAGTCGCGCTCGGGGTCGAGGTGGGAACCGTCTCGGCCACGCTCGCCACGGCGCACGCTGCGCTGCGGCGCTCATACCAGGAGGCAGTGCGATGACAGACGTTGAGCTGGACGTTGCAGAATCGTTCGAGCGGGTCTTCCCCGTTCCGACGGTCGTCGCCGAGTGGGACGACGTGCTCGACCGCGCCGGGGCAAGGAGTGGAACTCCGACCCGGCCGCCCTCGCGCTGGCGGGTCGTCGCCATCGCCGCAGCGATCGTCGCGGGTGCGGCCTTGCTCGTCACACCGGCGTTCGGTATCGGCGATCGCCTCCTGAGCCTGATCCAGAGCAAGCCCACCCCGCTCGACGTGCAGGCTCCTGCCTGGTCGCCCGATGGACGGACGATCGTGTTCGTGAGCTGGCGCGACGGCAACGGCGAGGTCTACGCGATGGACGCCAACGGCAGCGGGCCTCGGAACCTCACGCAGAACCCGGCGAACGATGTGCGACCTGCCTGGTCGCCCGACGGGCGCAGCATCGCGTTTGTGAGCAGTCGAAGCCCGTCGTCTCGTTGCAAACCTGGACCTGGCACGGTGCTGGCGCGATTACGACCGACAATCCGAGATCTACGTCATGAACGCCGACGGGAGCAGGAAGCGGAACCTCACGCGGGATCGTGCGAGCGACGACCTTCCAACCTGGTCACCCGACGGGCGGAGGATCGCGTTCTTGCACGGCCGCGGCCGAGGCCGAGGCCAGCTGTATGTCGTGAACGCCGACGGTAGTGGGCTGCGCAACCTGGGGCGGATCGCCGGGCCGGCGTTGTTCTCCAGTCAGCTGGTCTGGTCACCGGACGGGCGGACGATCTACTTCGGGCGCTACCTCGTCAGCACCGACGGGAGCGGAGCGCGGAAGCTCCCGTACATACCGTTGATTGCCGTCTGGTCGCCCGACGGGCGGCAGATCGCCTTCGTGAACAACGTGAGTACCGGGCTCCCGGGGCCTGGGGCAGCTGGGTCCAAGGACGACTCGGAGATCTACGTCATGAACGCCGACGGGAGCGGAACCCGCAGGCTGACGCACAACGTGGGCTATGACGGCGAACCGGCCTGGTCCCCGGACGGGCGAAAGATCGCTTTCCAGAGCAAAAGACGGGCAGTTCGCGGCGTAGTCGGGGGCAGCAACGGGGAGATCTACGTCATGAACGCCGATGGAAGCGGAAAGCGGAACCTCACCCGGAACCCTGCGCAGGACGGCAGTCCCTCCTGGTCCCCGGACGGGCGGAGGATCGCGTTTGTCAGCAACCGCGACGGGCGGCGTCTCGAAGCTCACGTCATGAACGCCGACGGAAGCGGTCAGCGGAGTCTGACGCTCCAGGAGAGATGAAGGAGGTCGTTGTCCCAATGGTGAAACGGCCGTAACGCTGTCGTCGACTTGAAAGCCTTTTAGGCAGAACATCCACACCCTGTCATCCGTGAAGATCGCGCCGAGCGGCCAGCACGTCCGGGCTTGGAAGCACTACGGTGTGCGTCCGGGAATGCGTGGATTCGTCGCCTGACAGACGACCTGTTCGACTCGTTCGGGCTGTTCTCCCAGAACAGAAGCCTCGGTCGCATCACTGGGCGTGGTGTGCTCACAAAAGAGCTGCAAATGCCGGAAAAGTACCTTACGCGGGTTCGATTCCCGCCGCCTCCATCAATCGGCTTAGTAGAGCCGTTTTACGTGGTCAGCTTCGGGAGGAACGATTGTGTCCTCCCGTTGCTGTTCCAGCCAACTCGCGTAGGCCTCCATCGCGACCTCGAGGTCGGTCTGGTCGCGGTGGCCGTAGATGCCGAGTGTCGTGTTGAGGTCGGCGTGGCCGAGCGCCTGAGATGCGGCGTCGATGCCGGCGACGCGCCGGAGCTCGGTGGCGAACGTGTGGCGTGCGAGGTGCATGTTCAGTCCGTGCGTGATCCCGTCGCCGACGAGACCCGCGGCCTGCAGTTGCCGGTACCACCAGCGGTGAACGGCCTGGGGACTGGGTCGTTTCTTGGGGTAGGCGCGGATTGCGAGCATCTGCTGACCCTCAGATCCGCGCCCGTCGTAGACCTTCTTCGTCGGGTAGAGGAGGTAGTCGTCGGCCTCGGGAGGTCGGCCGACGTGGGGGAGATCGGTGCTGAGGAACAGTCGGAGCTCCACGAGCGCCGGCCCGCGGAGCGGAAGCACCCGTTCCGAGCGGCCTTTGCCGTACACGCGGAGCGAGCAACGGAGGGCGTCGAAGTCGCGGACCTGGATGCCGGCCAGCTCGCCTCTCCGGACTCCGAGAAGGAGCAGGCAGAACAGCGCCAGGCGCGTGTCCTTCGTTGTGATCGGCGGCCTCGCGCGGGTCATTCACGGAACCGGCGAGACGATCGCCGACGTCGACATCGTCCCGTCACCGAGGGCTGAGAACCTGCGCCGGCTCTCGGCTGCGCTCGAGGAGATCGGCGCCGATGTTCCTGCGTTCGACGCGGACGTGCCGGCGACGATCGGCACGCCCCTCGGCGATGTGACAGTCGTGCTGACGCCAGATGGGACTCGAGGTTGGGACGATTTGCGCCGCGCGGCGAACCGTGAGCCGCTCGGGCACGGCCTACGCCCGTCCGTCGCCTCGCCGGGCGACCCCGCGCGCATGCTCGCCGCGAGCGACCGCGACGAAGACGTACCGAAGCTACGACGCCTCCGCCGGCTGATCGAGCTAGAGCGCGACCTCAGCCGCGGCGTGAGCATCGAGCGTTAGCCAGCGCGCCCAACCGTATGGCTCGGGGGCAGGGATCTGTAGCGCCTCCCAGGCCGGATAGGAAGCGAGACACAGATGCACTCATAGTGCGCGGCGGGTTCAGCGGCGGCTCAAGCGCGGCGCGAACGATCTGAGTGCCCCGGATTCCTCCCGAGACTCCCTCGAGGTCGCAGCATCGGAGGATGCATCTGTGTCTCGCTCGCCATCGGTCGTCAGGTGCTTCAGGAGAAGATCGGATTTGCCGATGACGCCAAGTGAACAAAGTCCACATACTCGACAAAGACGACATCGATCGCTATAGTCGGATAACGATGGCAACGAGAGAACTGCTGAACGTCCGCGAGACAGCTCGAGCGCTCGGCGTGCACGAGAATACGGTCCGCAACTGGGAGGCTCGCGGCATCCTTCGCGCCGCTCACCTTCCCGGCAGTGGGTTCCGTCGCTTCGCCACTCATGACGTCGAGCGCCTACGCGCCGAGATGTTCGAGCAGCTCGCGCCCGCGACCGAGGGCCCGATCGTAAACCCCGGCCGCAAGCGCAGCGGCCGGCTCGTATTCGGCGACGCTACCGAGTAACCGATCGGCCATCAGCCGGGTGCGCCGATAGTCTGCCCAGCCGATGCCGACGAGACCCGAGCGACCCGCTGACGCGGACTACTACGAGCACGACCGCGTCGAGCTCTTCAGCCAAGGCGATCTCTTCCGCGACGTTCCGCTTGCGTATCCGTTGCCGGCGGCCGAGCTCGTGGTCGCCGAGGCGGAAGGTGGAGGCAGTCGGCGCTTCCTGAGCGGCCCGCTCGCGTTTGGCCCTGCGATGTTGATCACGCCGAGCTGCTCCCTCGGCGCTCAAGGTGTGGCGGGCTACGGTCACCCAGTCCGAACTCTCGTGCCGGTGATTCCGCTCGCGGAGCTCGTAGGTCGCGACGTCGACAAGGAGACTGCGCTCGCGGACCTCCGGCGCTTCGATCACCTGATCAACTACATGTACCTGCCGCCGCTCGAGGTCGACGATCTCGAGTTCTCGATGCAGGAGAGTGTCGCGCTCCTGTACATGCCGGTCACCCTCCACCACGCGTTCCTCGAGGGCCAGCGTGTCTCGCAGCTCGCGTATCGCGGTGCGCAACAGCTCCAGCGCAAGCTCGTCTGGTTCTACTCCGGCTGGCTCGAGGATGACCTGAGTGTCTTTGAGCCACCGATGGACTGACGCAGTTCAGCAATGTCCCCCGAGCGATCTGGCATCAATTCGGTAGTTCGTCGGTCTGATTCAATGCGCCGATGCTCGCCGGGGACTCCACGGATACTCCGACGAGCTTCGCCGAGCTGAACGAGCTATTGGCGGAGGTGGTTGGTCGCGTCCACTCGATTCTTGGAGAGTCCCTGGTAGGCGTGTACCTGACCGGTTCGTTCGCGCTCGGTGCGGCTGATCTCTACAGCGACTGCGACTTCCTGGCGGTGACCGACGGCCGTGTCACGGAGGAGAATGAGGAGGGGCGTTGCGTGACCTGCACGACGAGATCCCGACCCGCGACGAGCACTGGACAATCAATCTCGAGGGCTCCTATGCGCCGAGGGAAGACCTCGAGACCCTTGCGACGCTCGGTCGGGAATGGTTGTACGTCGACCGCGGCCGGCGACAGATGCAGTGGTCGAATCACTGCAACACTCTCGACGAGCGATGGGTTCTGCGGGAGCGCGGGATCGCCCTCGTCGGCCCGACGCGCCCTCGTTCGTCTGCGAGGTGCCTGCCGACGCCCTTCGCGACAAGATGCGATCACTGGTCGCGACATTCCTGCCCGACCTGTTTGTGTGGACGAGCCTCGACATCTCGTGGTCACAGCGGTATGCCGTGACGACCCTGTGCCGAATGCTGTACACGATCGAGACCGGCGACGTGACCTCGAAGCCGGGCTCTCTCGAGTGGGCGAGGACAACGCTCAACCCGGAGTGGAACGCGCTGATCCAGCAGGTACTCGACGACCGCGCCGTCACGTGGAACGATCCAGCACGACCGGAAAGCGTCGACGCAACGATCGCCTAGCAAGGGGAGCAGTCGCAGGTGAGCCGGAGCATCAGTGTGATCGCCTGGGTCTCGGTGAGGCGTTGTTCGCGGATAAGGGTGCGCCAGGTGTCGAAGCTGAGAGCCAGCGCGATCGCGGCGTGGAGCATTGTTCGACGGCTGCCGCGTGTGCGCCAGGGGGCGGTGAGGATGTCGGCGGCGTGCTGCCAGTGTTCGTGGTAGGGGGCCATCACCGGGTGGTCGCGGGCGTCGGCGAGGGCGTGGCTGATCATCGCTTCGGTCGTGCGGTGGTAGGCGTAGGTCTCACGGAGCCCGGTCTGGAGCCGTTCTGCGGGGTCGGCGATCTTCTGCCAGCGGCCGGGATCGGGGAAGGGGTGGCGTTCGAAGTACTGGCCGCTACAGGCGCGGGAGAGTGTTGCCTCGTCGGGGAAGTGGCGGTAGACGGTGACTCTGCCGACCTGGGCGCGCTCGGCGATCTCGCTGATCGTCGTCTGGGAGGGGCCGATCGTCTGGTGCAGCTCGATCGTGGCCTCGACGATCCGTTGCCGGGTCTCGCTCTGGCGCTCGGCGCGACGCTTCAGCTGATACGAGCGAGTCATAGCCAATGATGATACATGGCGTATCTCCGAACTTGACAGAGCGCGGGTGCAGGTGTACCGTCCGCCTCCTCAATCGCGAAACAGGGTGTTGCGCGATGTCGCCCGAGAGTGAGGACTTCCATGAGCTCCAGCCTGATCCCGTCCGTCGCACCGATCGCGCTCCAGCCTGGCGAAGGGGACGCGCGCTGGTTCCTCGGCTTCCTGATCACGATCAAGTCCACCGCCGAGACAACCAGCGGTCGCGTGGCCGTCGTCGAGCATCTCGGGACACGGGGCCTGGGGTCGCCGCTGCATGTCCATCGCAACGAGGACGAGTGGTTCTACGTCACCGAGGGCGAGCTCACTTTCTGGGTCGGCGGCGAAGTCGTCGTTGCCCCTGCCGGTTCGTTCGTCTACGGCCCGCGCGACATCCCGCACACCTTCCTCGTCAGCTCGGCGGAAGCTCGCTTCCTGCTCGTCACCGAGCCCGCCGGCTTCGAGGGCTTCATGCGCGCCCTGTCTGAGCCCGCACAGGCCCTCACCCTCCCGCCGCCGTCCGTGCAACCGCCCGCCCCCGAGCTGATGATGGCCACCGCAGCCGAGTACGGCATCGAGATCCTCGGCCCTCCCGGCATTCCCGTCTGAATCCATCCGACACACGCGCGGGGCGCCTCGTCCACCGACCAGAGGCGCCCCGCGCTGAAGCTCACCGCCGCTTTGACAATACGCGATAGAGCGGTGTGGGATTCGCGGGCGGGATGAGCAGTCGGTGACAGCGTCAGCACGTCACCCGCGACCGCCGCTATCTCACCCCCGGCGTTTAAGAAAACCGAAGGCCCGAACAGACCCGCCGACCGGACACGACATCCCCCCGAACCGTCGCTGAACGCCGCACAGAAGTTGCCGTTCCGGGTCGGCCCGACCACGGCGAGCGTGAGGTGAATCGCTTCGTCAGCGGATCTGACGCGCCATTGGCGACGACGCTGCCTGCGGGTGGGTTGTTGGCTGCCTCGATGTTCGACACTTCGCCCGCTCCGAGAACTCCGAAACGGATCGCGGTGAGGTAGGGCCGTGATATGAGGACCGGCACAAGAGCGAAGACCAGTCCCCGGCGAAGGCAACGAGCATGACTGCCGTCGTCGCAGGCGTATACAGGCCACGCCAAGCGACAAGCGCTAGCAACGCGGCGAGCATGAAGACACCCCAAAGCCGGAACGGCCGCCAGGACTTGCTCCGATACTGAGCGACGATGAACGAAACGCGATCGACGCTTCGCGGCGGTGCCGGACGGCGATGAACCTCACGTCGCACCTCTTCGATGAGAGCCTGCCGAGGCTCTGCGCGGTTGTCGGCACCTCGTCTCATCCGTCCACGAACGTAGAACAGTGACGAGCGCAGTGCGGAGACGTAGCCTGCGCGAGTGTGCGGGGATGTCGCTCGACGAGGACGAGCGGGCTCCGCTCCGATGTCGAGGTTGAGCGTGTGTCCGGCCGTGCATCTCGTACGATGGCGGAGGAGATGCCAGGTGACGACGTCTGATCCGATCGCCGAGATCATCGGGGACTATCGAGCTTTCGCGGCGATGCAGCGCGAACGTCTCTTGGCTCGCGGCATCGATATCGCGCCGTACGCCCTCAGCCACCTCGCTGTCCGCGTCGCCGATTGGGACCTGTACGTCCACCAGCGCACGCTGCTCGAGCGCCATGCGAAGGCGAACAGCGAGAACCTCTGGAACGGGCGTCCGATCTCCCTGATCGTGCTCGCCGAGCCGCTCGACGTCCTCGATGGGACTCCGGTCTCGAACATCGAGCTCATCCCGCCCGTTCACCAGCGCGTGTACCGGATGGGCCTCGAGCACCTCGGCGTCGTCGTCGGTGAGGAGATCGACGACTTCTCGCGCACGCATCGAGCGGCCTTGACCGGCCAGCAGTTCCAGAGCGCCGACGTCGAGCCGGTCTACATCCTGTTCGAGGACTTCACCCACGTGAAGTTCTACCGCCGCTCCTTGTACGACGGCATCATCGCCCAGGGAGGGCGCTTCGACGGCTTCGTCCACGTCGATGACTGGGTGCCGCAGCGCCTCGTGACCGCGACCGGCCCGAACCCGCTGCCCCGGTGACCCAGCCTGCTGCCGGGCTGCAAGACCGCCCGCTGCGCCGGTGGAATGTCACATGAGCACTCTGCCGGGCTTCTCGCGGATACTCCCACCATGCAACGTGCTGAGTTGACCCAGCGGACACTGTCAAAGGGTGGCCCGGGGTGTTGATCCCGAGGCCGGTTCCTCGTGACCGGGGGCTTGTCGCGCGTGAGGACGGCTGCAGGATCGCTTGGTATCGCTACGGGGCTGGCGACCGGGTCGTTGTGTTCTTCCCTACGTGGAACTTCGTCGACGCGCGTGTGGTCGGTCACCAGGTCGAGTACCTCTCCCAGAAATGCACGGTGATCACCTATGACGCGCGAGGCAGCGGAGCAAGCGATCGTCCCTCGAGCGGCTACACCTTCCAGGCGCACGCTGCCGATGGAGTCGCCGTGCTTGACGAGCTCGCGGTGGATCACGCCGGGGTCGTGACGGCATCGATGGGTATGAACGCTGCGGTCATAGCTCAAGTCGAGCATCCAGGCCGGATCGATCGGCTGGCGGCGATCGCGCCCTACGTCGAGATCGCGGTACCACGAGACGAGGATCAGGGATGGGCGTCACCCGAGCAGAACGGTGGGCGCGACTGGTTCAGCCACGAGACCTGGCGCAGCGACTGGCCCGGCTTCGCCCGCTTCTTCATGCAAGCGTGCTTCACCGAGCCCGGCTCCGCCGGGCTGATCGAGGAGCTCGTGGAGATCGCGCTGGACGCATCGCCCGAGGCCCTCATCACCCAGAGCCTCGAGTTCGACTGGGATCTAGCTCCACCCTTGCTCCCCAAGGTGAGCTGCCCGACCTTGTTCATCCACGGCGACTCCGACATTACCTGGCCCGTGTCAGCGGTCCAAGCCGTCGCAGACCTCGTCCCAGACGTCCGACTGGAAGTCCTTCCGGGAGCTGCACATCGACCCGACATCCAAGCTCCCGAACGCGTAAACCAGACACTCGCGGGATTCCTTCTGGACTAACCGAGCCGAGACTGTGTCAAGTGCCACTCGCCTGGGCGAGTATCTTGTCACTCGACCGCTCGGCGACATTGCGCTCAAGAAGCTTGACGGTGCTCTCGTTAGGAGCGCAAAGCGACTAGCTCGAAGGGAACCTTGCGCGGGTTCGATTCCCGCCGCCTCCACTGCAGCGATTCGAGGCCCTCAGGGGCCTCGTCGAAGGCGGCTACCGAGGCACGGCACTGAACACGGCTGCGCGACTGTGCGGCCTCGCACAACCTGGGCAGATCCTTGCAACCGAGACGACCGTCACACTGGCTCAGAAGGTCGAGGGGATTCGCTTCCGCGAGCGCCGGGCAGTGCGGTTGAAAGGGCTCGAGAAGCCGGTACGCCTGATCGAGGTCGAGTCCGTTGAGTCGAGGCAATGGATGTAAGCCGCGGGTGCTCTTGGTCAAGTTGCTGCGCCTGAACCCCCACACGGCGGCGTAGACGCCTCGCCTGAGTAGCGACGTTCCAGCTCTTCTTCGCCTCTCGATCGGGCCGATCTCCGAGCCGGTCGATCCACGCGATTCAGTCGACCTCATCCAAGGCCGACGACGGCTGGGACGTCGTCCACCTGCGACGCGTGCGCTCCCGGTGGGACAATGGCTGCAGGGGAGCAACTGACAGGAGGCAATACCGATGACGTTGAAGCACCCCAAAGCGGCGGCTACTCCGTCTGGTGATCTCTCTGTCCAGACGGTGTTCACGCTCGAGGGCGACAAGATCCCGAGGCACCGGCTCCGGGACACCGAGCTCCCGCCCGAGGTCGCCTACCAGATCATTCATGACGAGCTGATGCTCGACGGCAACGCCCGCATGAATCTCGCGACGTTCGTGAGCACGTGGATGGAGCCCCAGGCCGAGAAGCTGATGGCCGAGTGCCTCGACAAGAACATGATCGACAAGGACGAGTACCCGCAGACGGCCGAGCTCGAGATGCGCTGCGTGAACATCCTCAGCCGCCTCTGGCAGGCGCCTGACGCCGACGAGGCCGTCGGCTGCTCGACGACCGGGTCGAGCGAGGCCGCGATGCTCGGCGGGCTTGCGTTGAAGCGCCTCTGGCAGCACCGGCGCAAGGCCGAGGGCAAGTCCACCGACAAGCCGAACCTGGTGATGGGAATCAACGTCCAGGTCTGCTGGGAGAAGTTCGCCAACTACTGGGACGTCGAGATGCGGCTCGTCCCGATGGAGGGAGACCGGTACCACCTCTCGGCCGAGGAGGCGGTGAAGCTCTGCGACGAGAACACGATCGGCGTCGTCGCGATCCTCGGCTCGACGTTCGACGGCTCCTACGAGCCGGTGCAGGAGATCTGCGCCGCCCTCGACGACCTGGAGGAGCGAACGGGCCTCGACATCCCTGTCCACGTGGACGGCGCATCGGGCGCCTTCGTGGCGCCGTTCGCTGATCCCGACCTCGTCTGGGACTTCCGGCTGCCCCGGGTCGCCTCGATCAACGCCTCGGGCCACAAGTACGGCCTCGTCTACCCCGGCGTCGGCTGGATCGTCTGGCGCGACGCAGCCGCCCTGCCCGACGACCTCATCTTCTGGGTCAACTACCTCGGCGACAACATGCCCACGTTCGCCCTGAACTTCTCGCGCCCGGGCGCGCAGGTCGTCGCCCAGTACTACAACTTCCTCCGTCTCGGCTTCGACGGCTACCGCAAGGTGCAGCTCTACTCCCGCTCGGTGGCAACCCGCCTCGCCGCGCAGATCGCGGAGATCGGTCCGTTCGAGCTGATCACGCGGGGTGACGAGCTGCCCGTGTTCGCCTTCAAGCTCCAGGACGAGGTCACCAACTTCACGGTGTTCGACGTCTCCAACTCGTTGCGGGAGCGCGGCTGGCTGCTCCCCGCCTACACGTTCCCCGCCAACCGGACGGATCTGGCGGCGCTGCGGGTGGTCGTAAAGCTGGGATTCACCCACGACATGGCTGACCTGCTCGTGAAGGACATCGAGAGGCAGCTGCCGCACCTCCAGGCGCAGCCCTCGCCGGTGCGGGATGCCTCCAACTCGGCCGGGTTCCACCACTGAGACGCGACGCCCGACAGTGGGGCGGGCTCCCTGCGGGAGCCCGCCTTCGCGCCGCGCAAGGCCCGGGCTCGTTCGTCACTCACGTCGTGTACGAGCTCGACGGGGTCGAGCACGAGTGGAGCTCGCGCGCCCACCGCAAGCGCACCGGCGTGGGCGAGCCCATCCGCCTGCGCGGGCGAACACGCTCCTTCTGGATCGCGCTTCTCTTCATGGTCGGGTCGGCCTGTTTCGCGATTGGAGCCGTCCCAGGCTACGTCTCGCTCGTCGGCGTGGGTGCCGACGGGGTCACCTTCTTCGTCGGCTCGATCTTCTTCACGAGCGCCGCCGCACTCCAGTACGTCGAGGCCGTCAACACCGACCCATCGCCCAGCCCTCGCTCCCGGCGCTTCCGGCTCGTCTCGTGGGAGCCCCGCCGCATCGACTGGCTTGCGACGGCGATCCAGCTCGCCGGCACCGTCTTCTTCAACATCAGCACGTTCCGAGCGATGATCGAGAGCCTCGACGCGGAGCCGGCGAGCCTGCTCTCCTGGAGGCCGGACGCCCTGGGCTCCGTGTGCTTCCTCGTTGCCAGCTGGCTCGCCTACGCGGAGGCGGGGCACGGGTGGCTCTCGTGGCTGCCGCGCGACCTGGGCTGGGTGATCGCGGCCCTCAACCTCGTGGGGTCGGTCTTCTTCGGCCTCTCGGCCGTCGGTGCGTACGTTGTCTCCGACACCGGGGAGCTATTCGATGCTGCGCTGGCGAACAGCGGAACCTTCCTCGGCGCCCTGGCGTTCTTCGTGGGCGCCTACCTCCTCTTGCCCGAGGCGGCGCGGGAGCGATGAGCTCCGTGCCTGATGTCCGCGAGCCGCGCTACCTCCACCACCTGGAGCTCCTGGCCACGGTCCTGCCCCTCGTGTGGATGGCGACCTTCCCTGCCACGCTGTCGTGACGGCACCGGACGGGCGTCACGTGACGGCGTTGACGGCTCGGGCGACGATCAGCCCGAAGAGCGCCAGCTCGATCGTCGAATACGTCCTCGTCGCGCGCACGTGCGCATGTAGGTCGAATTGCCTCATGCGTTGGCGCGTCCGGCCTCGACCGGGGTTGCTCGACCGTGAGCGACGGTGTCCGCCGCGTGGTACTCGGCCAGCAGCCGCTCCTCCTCGGCGTGACGTGGGAACCGGAGGAACACGAGCCCCGCGCCGAGAAGGATGGCGACGATGCCGGCCGTGTATGCCCAGTCGTCGCCGTCGAGGAACGACTGCTTCGCGGCGGCGAGGATCTGGCTTGCGTACTGCGGGTTCTGCTCGGCGAGGTCGGCCGCGCTGGCGTACGACAGCTGCAGCTGCGCCTGGGTGCTGTCGGTGATGCTCTGCGGTGACGACGTGATCGCGGCGCCCATCGCGGACGCATAGCCTGCGGCGAGCAGCGCGTCGAAGACGGAGGTGAGCAGCGCCCCGCCGAGGTCGCGCTGCAGATCGGCGGTGCCGGACGCCATCCCGGCGCGCTGCACCGGTACCGAGCTGGTCAGTGAGTGCGACGCGGGCGTCCCCGCGAGCCCGACGCCGATGCCGATGAACGCGTAGGCGAGCGCGATCTCCCGGTGGACCAGCGCGGCTCGCCGAGCGAAGCCCCCGCGCCATGGTCAGCAGCCACGCTCAGGCGCTGCCCGCCTCCTTGGCGGCCTTCTCGGCAGCCTTCACCGCAGCTTTCTCCTCCTTGCGCCCGGCGCGTGCTTCCTTCTGCTCGGCCGCCTTCTCCTTCGCGTCCCGGTACGACTGCCCCACGAGCTGCTTGCCGCCTGTCCAGCCGAACACCCAGAGCACGAGCGCCGTCGCGAACGCGACGTTCCAGGCCGTGACGATGATCTGCTGGCCGAGAGAGTACGCCGTCGCGTTTTCCGTCGTCGTCACGCTCGAGAGTGAGACGCTGTTCACGGCCTGGGTGATGCCGACGCCGCCGGGCGTGAACGAGACCGTGTTCGCGAGTGAGTTGCCGCCGACGACCGACATGATCGTGTGGAACGTGACCGGAATGCCGTACGCGGCGAGGAAGATGCCGATCACGCACAGCTTCGCGACCCACGAGCCGAAGGATGGGAGTAGTACCTTGACGACGTAGTCGCGCGGGCGCGCGAGGATGGCGCCGCCTTGCTTCGCCTTCTCCCACAGCCCCTTCAGCTTGGGCCAGAAGTGACGCACGAGAAGGTACGTCGCCACGACTGTGACGACGATGAGCAGGGGGACGAGCAGGCGGTGGTTGTCGATCACGCCGAGCTGCAGGTTGAAGGTGCCGGGCACGGAGAGGAAGAGGTAGACGTAGACGACCACGCCGATGGCGGTGTAGAAGATCTTCTGCACCGTCATGGCGCCCAGGATGCCCGGGAAGGTCGAGCCGCGGATCAGCGCCATGTACATCAGGAGCGACGCGAAGGTGCCGATGTTCGCCGGCAGGAAGCCGTTCATCGCGACGCCGGCCGCGTAGGCGGCGAGGATGTCCCGGTAGCGGAACTCGCCGTTCGGATAGCCGGCGACGAGGATGAAGTACCAGGCGAGCGCGGTGAGCATCGTCTGGATCGTCTGGAAGGTCACGCCGGCCACGATGTAGCCGATCGTGATGTCGTTCATCGTGTCCCAGAGCCGCTCGAACCAGGCGATCACGTCCAAGCCGAAGATGTCGCAGAGGACCAGTGCTGCCCCGATGCCAAGCAGCCAGAGCACGACCTTGAGCAGCCGCCACGAGCGCGACCGGTCGTGGAACGGCGTCACCCTCCTCGTCGTGCGGTGCAGGGTGCCGCTCATGCCGCGAGGCTATCGCGTCCGGGAGACGACTGCGCGGGCTCCCCGGCCCGCCCGAGACCGGCACGCGTGCTTCCTCCTCATCGGACGATGCATGCCGGCGCGGGGAGGCGGAGACTGAGTTGCCAAGGGCCAACCAGGTCCGGACGAAGGAGGAGGATCACAGTGTGTAGGTGGCTTGCATATTCGGGATCTCCCGTGCTGATCGAGGAGTTCCTGCTCAAGCCCAAGCATTCGCTGATCGATCAGAGCCTGCACTCGAGGCTGGGTGCCGAGACGACGAACGGCGACGGGATCGGGCTGGGCTGGTACGGCGCCGGTGACGAGCCGGGCGTCTTCCACAGCATCGAGCCGGCGTGGAACAACCGCAACCTGAAGGAGCTCGCGCGCCACATCGTCTCGCCGCTCGTGTTCGCGCACATCCGCGCTTCGACGGGCGGTGCGATCCAGGAGACGAACTGCCATCCGTTCCGGCACGGCCGCTGGCTGTGGATGCACAACGGCCTCATCCGCGACTTCGCGTCGGTGAAGCGCGACCTTGCGTTCGCCGTCGATCCCTCGCTGTACGCGGAGATCGAGGGCACGACGGACACCGAGGTGTTCTTCCACCTCGCGCTGACTTTCGGTCTCGAGGACGATCCGCCCGGTGCCGTCGAGCGCGCGGTCGGGTTCATCGAGGAGACGGGTCGTGCGCACGGGGTCGAGCACCCGATCCAGATGACGGTGGCCACGAGCGACGGGAGCAGCGTGTGGGCGTTCCGGTACTCGAGCGAGGGACGCTCGAGGTCGCTGTTCTACAGCACGGACGTCGCGACACTGCGGGCCCAGCATCCCGACAACCCGATGCTCGACCTGGTGTCCGACGAGACGCGCCTCGTTGTATCGGAGCCGCTCGGTGACCTCGTCGGCGCCTGGAACGAGGTGCCCGAAGCCACGTACGGCGTCGTCCAGGCGGGACAGGACGAGCTCAAGCCATTCGTCCCACGGAGCTCGTAGCCGTCGGCTCTCACAACCGCTCTGCTCGTCGTTCGCCCCCCGCGGTTCCTACGGTCCTTGCGCCGCCGGGGGTCGCGCCATCGAGGCGCGAAGCGACACGAGAGGCGTGTCGGGCACCGTCACGAGACCTCGCGTGGGGCGGTCCAGATCGAAGGTGATGAGCAGCAGCACGGAGACGAACGCGGCAGCCAGCACCACGGTGATCACGCCGCGGGACAGGATCGCGAGGTACATCGCGAGCAGCCCGAGCGCTATCGCGGCTCCTACCACCTCGATCACGAGCACCGCCGTCGGCACGCGGTTCGCGAGCGCGGACACGCGAACGGTCTGCATGTCGATCATCTCGTTGAGCGACTCGACGTAGAGGCGTGGGGCGCTGTCCCGCGGCGAGCCCGCGAGCGCCTGGCCTGCCAGCCTCCACAGCGAGCGCTGCAGCACGTTCTCGTCGGCGATCGCAGCCGCAGCCGCACCGCTGCCGGGAACCGCGGTGGAGAGGCGGATGCTGGCGTCGGTGTAGCGCTCCAGGTCACGGAGCGAGCTCGTGCGGATCGGCTCGCGCAGCGTCTGGGCGCGCAGGTATGTGGTGCCGATCGCGTTCGCGTCGGCCACAACGGCCGCTCGCCTACTGTCGTAGCGGCCGACCGCCATCGTGAGCCCGAACGCGAGGATGAGTGCGACGAGCCCGAGCAGCGCCGCCTGGAGGACGCCGAAGGGCTCGCGCAGCGTGTCCACGTGCTGGCGCAGCCGACGGCCGACGACCACCCCGAGCATCGTCGTGCCGAGCACGATCCCGAACAGGATCAGCCCCAGTTCGACGCTGTTCAGCCGGAAGAACACGGCTCGATCCTGGAGGCCGGGTCAGATGTCACGCGCGCGCGAGGCTGATTCGACCCGCTCGACAACTCGTTTCTCTGTCATGTCTGTCCCCTTCGTCCTCGGGGTCGAGGTGCTCACACCGTGACGCAGCCGTGATACATGACGCTTCCAGCGCGTTGCACAGCGCACGAGCCGTTCTTCGGGCGCATGCCGCGGAAAACGCTCTCCGGGTCGTCGACCTACCGTCGTTCTTCTGCGACGTGGCGCGTCGGAGGGCCGGTCGGCGCTATCCGGGTGTCACGGCAGGGTTCGGGACGATGAGTGAGCTTCCGGATCGGGATGACGGTGCCGGCGCTGGTGAGTCTCCCGAGCAGGGGCTCGCGGATCGCGCGCGCGCGAAAGTCGTCGCGGGGACCGAGATGGCGAGGCGTGCCGGCGAACGCCACGCCTCGGTCGCGGTTCCGTTCCGGGCGGCGGAGCGCAACCGCAGCGTCGCGGCGAGCGTCCTTGCGGGAGGCGTCGCCTACCGGCTCTTCCTCTGGCTGCTTCCGTTCGGCCTGATCGTCGGCGGAGCGCTAGGCCTCGGGGATGCCGACGACATGGAGGATGCGGTTGCGCAAGGAGGTCTTCCCGAGGCTGTCGTCGATGCGATCGGGGACATCGCGCGCGCTGCCGAGTCCAACTGGTGGTGGCTCCTGTTGACGGGCGTGCCGTTGCTCCTGTGGGAGGGGTATGCGGGCGCAAAGGCCCTGCAGCTCATCCACTCGCTCGTCTGGCGCGATCCTCCCACACGCAGCAGGCCGCTCCAGAGCTCGCTCGTCTTCTCCGGTGGCATGTGCGTGTTCGTTGCCGCAGTGCTGCTCACGTGGTGGGTGCGCGACTCGACGCAGCTCGCTCAGCTGGGCGTCCTGGTGGTCATGATCGCGCCCATCGCAGGGCTATGGCTGTGGGTCTCGCTCCGTCTTCCGCACGGGACCGCCTCGTGGCAGGCGCTGCTTCCGGGAGCGTTTCTCGTCGCCGTCGGCTTCCAGGTGACCCACGGGCTCGTCGTCTACCTTCTCGGGCCCAAGCTCGAGAAGGCGACCTCGTTGTACGGCGGACTGGGGGTCGTCGCGACCGTTCTCTTCTTCATGTGGGTCGTCGGGCGGATCGTCGTGACCGCCCCGATTCTCAACAGCTCGCTCCACGAAGAGCTCCGGGGGAGAGACGACGCCGGCAAGGGACCCGTCCTCCCGGCGACGCTCGACGTGTGATTCTGCTCCCGGGGGTCATTCCCGTGCCTCGGTCAGCCCAGGGCCGCCCCTTCGAGGGAGGCCGATGGTGCAGGGTCCGGTAGGCGCCGCATGCGGAACGCGTTCAGCACTCCGAGGAGGGCGGCGAGGAGCGGTACGAGCAGCGCCACCTGGAGGGAGCGATCTCGCGCCTCCTTGTTGATGCGGAGGATCTCGGCCTGGACGTCGGGGGGCTCGTCTGCAAGCAGCGGCTCGAGCTGTGCGTTGCTCATCACCTCGGCGTCGTCCTCCAGCGTGTTCGCGATCTGCTCCTGCTGGGCCGGAGGGATGACCTTGCTCTCCTCGGTCAGGTTGGTGAACTCGAAGGCGAGGAAGGCCAGCATGATGCCGCCGGCCATCGCCAGCCCGAACGAGAGCCCGAACGATCCGGCGGCGGAGTTCACCCCGGCGGCCTCGCTGGTTCGCTCGTCCTCGATCGGCGACAGCGTGTAGTTGTTGAGCTGCGAGACGAGCAGGCCGAGCCCGGATCCTGCGATCAGGAGCGGGATCGCGAGAGCCCAGCCGGAGTCGGTCGAAGGCACGATCGGGATGATCAGCGCCATTCCGGTCGCGCTCAGCGCGAATCCGACCAGGACGATGCTGCTCGGGCGCCGCTTTCCCGTCCTGCGTCCGGCCAGCATTGCCACCGCGAACATGCTGAGCGAGAGCGGAGCCAGCGAGAGGCCTGCCTCCATGGCGTTGTACTCCAAGGTCATCTGCAGGAAGATCGGGAGCGCGATCATCGCGCCGCCGAGCACGATGTTCTGCAGCATCACCTGGGAGATGCCAACGGTGAAGAGCGGGAACTTGAACAGGCCCGGGTCGATGAGAGTCGTCTTCCCCTCGCGCTTGCGGCGCACGAGCCACCAGGCCAGCAGCGCGAGCCCGACCGCGCCCATCGCCATCAGCAACAGCACGTAGTCGCCCCCCTCCTGCCACACCAGGATCCCGAGGACGAGGCCACCCATCCCGACGACCGAGAGGATCGCCCCCACCACGTCGATCTGCCGCGGCCCCGTGTACGCCACATCGTGGACGAGCCTGATCTGAGACAGCACGACCGCGATCACGACGACCTCCAGCAGGAAGCCGACGCGCCACGACAGGTAGGTGGTGACGAACCCCCCGAGCAGCGGCCCCACCGCGGCGGCGATCGCGGCCGCCGCGCCGACCAGCGCATACGCCTTCTTCCGGGCCGCCCCCTCGAAGTTCCCGTGGATGAGGGCCTGCATGGCCGGCAGCAGCAGCGACGCCCCGAGCCCGCCGATGATCGCCCAGAAGACGATGATCGCGGTCAGGCTCTGCGCGAGCGTCATCGCCAGCGCACCGATCGCATAGGCGAGCAGCCCCAGCACGTACGCGCGCCTGCGGCCG
Organism: uncultured Gaiellaceae bacterium; assembly: GCA_963731095.1. Taxonomy (GTDB): domain Bacteria; phylum Actinomycetota; class Thermoleophilia; order Gaiellales; family Gaiellaceae; genus Gaiella. Next base: position 106,688 of record CAVSUK010000024.1, on the reverse strand, counting down.
ATCAGATCGCCGACCTTGCTGGCGATCAGGATGAACGCCGCCGACACCAGCGCCTCGAGCGCGATCGCCGACTGGACGCCGCTCACGGTCGTGTCGAGATCCTCGACCACCGCCGAGATCGAGACGTTCATCAGCGACGTGTCGACGACGAGCACGAACATGGCGGCCGCCAGCAGCAACGCCAGCCGTGAGCTTCCAGTCCCCGCTTCAGGCGCGTTCGCGCTCGCTTCCTCCGTCATGCTCGCTCCTCCTGCCGAAGGTGATCCGGTAACCCGACACCGCGAGGTTCGGAACTGCAGGCCATCGAATCACCTCCTGCTCGCAGGCGCCGAGTGTCCCACATCCTCTGCCGCATCGTGGAGGTGCCGTCGTGCCCGCCGCATTGCGGCTGTCCGGCGCCGGTCTCGTTGCGGCGCCGTTTCTCGAGCCGTGCACGCCTCGACTGCGACTCGCGGCCCGCTCGTACACTCGCCGCATGACCCGGCGCTCGCTGCTGCTCGGACTGGCGATCGGGATGGTGTTCGCCGATTCGTCGGTGGTCACGCTCGCGCTGCCCGATGTGCGGCGGGAGTTCGACGTCGAGATCACGACGGTGGCGTGGGTGCTGACGACCTACAACCTCGTCCTCGCCGTGCTCGCCGTGCCTGCCGCATACCTTGCCCGCAGGAGGCCCGTGGCGACGTTCGTGGCGGGCACCGTGCTCTTCGCGGCCGCATCGCTGTCGTGCGGCCTCGCCCCCTCGTTCGTCGCGTTGATCGCCTCCCGCTGTGTGCAGGCGGCCGGGGGAGCGCTCGTCGTGACATCCGCGCTCGATCTGCTCAGCGAGACGGTCGGCGGCTCGATGCGGGCGCTGCGCGTCTGGGTGACGGCGGGCGTGCTGGGGGCGGCGGTCGGCCCGGCGATCGGCGGCGTGCTGACGCAGACGATCGGCTGGCAGTGGATCTTCCTCCTGCAGGTGCCGCTGGCGCTGCTGACGCTGGCGGCCGCGAGCGGAACAGCGATGCGGCCGCTGGCGCCCCCGGCCGGACGCCCGAACCTGCTCGCGAACCTCGGGCTGTTGTTCCTCTCGGGTGGCCTCGTGGCCGCGCTCTTCCTGCTCGTCCTTCTTCTGGTGAACGGGTGGGGCCTGTCGGCCGGGCTGGCCGGCGTGATCGTGACCGTCATGCCCGCGGCGGCGATCGGCGTGGCGCGGCTCGCGCCTCGCGCGGGCGGTGTGGCGATGCGAACTGCCACCGGCGTGGTGCTCGTGGCCGGTGGCCTCGGTGCTCTTGCGCTGCTCCCGGGCGCGGGGTGGGCGTGGACGGTGCCGCCCCAGGTCGCGATCGGCGCCGGGCTCGGCCTGGCGGTGGGGGGGCTGACTGAGTGGGCGGTGGCCGACGGCCCCGATCAGGTCGTGCAGGGAGGTTGGACGGTCGCTGCGCGGCACGCCGGCGTAGTGGTGGGGCTGGTGCTGCTGGCGCCGGTGTTGACCTCGGCGCTCGACCGGAACGAGCAGGAGGCGCTGTACGCGGGCGCGGCCACGGTGCTGGACAGCGGCATCCCGCCGCTCGACAAGCTGCGGGTGGCTCAGGACGTGCTCGTGCAGGTGGACCAGGCGAACGGTGAGCTGCCAGACGTGGCTGCGGCGTTCGACGACCGCCCGGACACGAGCGAGTACCGGTCGCTGCAGGCGGAGCTCGAGGATCAGCTCGACCGGGCGGTGACGAGCGCGTTCTCCGGGCCGTTCGCGCTGGCGGCCGGCCTCGCGCTCCTGGCGCTGGCCGCCGTCGCGCTGGGGGCGAGGAGGCGGACTTGACGCTCCGCTCGCCCTTCGTGCTCGCAGTCGTCGCGTCTCTCGCGCTCTGCCTGGCGTACGCGGCGCTAGGAGGAGGGCGCTTCGAGCCGACGCCGGTGGCCGACCCATGCGAGGTGCGTGACTGGCGCGATCCCGGAGGGTTGCAGGAGGTGCTCGAGCAGATCGTGCTCTCCGGGCTCGACGGGGCCGCATGCAAGCTCGGTGTGTCGCGTGAGGAACTCGTGCTCGCGATGCGCGACGACGCAGCGCTGCAGCAGTTCGCGCGGGCCAACGGGATCGGCGAGTCCGACGCGGAGAGCGCGATCGAGGAAGCGCTCGCGCGCTCGATCGACGACGCCGAGGAGGCTGGTGCCCTCCCGGGCATCGTCGCGTCGATCGTCCGCGGGGCAACCGAGCACCTGCCGCCGCGGCTGCTGCTGGAGCTGCTCGACCGTTTGCGCGGGCTCGCGACGGGATAGCCCGCGGAGCGGGCCTCCGCGAGGCTCTCCGACCGGATGCGTGCGCTTCGGGCGTCTGTTGTCTGCGGCTTCGCTCCGCTCCGATACGTGGAACCACGGATGCCGTGGCCGACGGAGCCGGGCGACGATCTAGGTGCACGAACGAGCCCAGGAAAGGAGCGATTTCGGGTGAAGGAGATGCTCCTCGTCGGCCGCGGCGGCGAAGGGGTCGTTCTCGCGTCGCAGCTCCTGGCCGACACGTTCGCCCGCGCGGGGTTCTGGGTACAGAGCTTTCCCGAGTTCAAGGCGGAGAGGCGGGGTGCACCCCTCTCCGCCTTCCTACGCTGGGACGAGGCGCCCATCCACCGCCGCTACAAGGTGCGCGAGTGCGACGTGCTCGCCGGGATCTCGCCATCGCCGCCCACACCGGACGTGCTCCGGACGGTGAGGCCCGGCGGCCTCGTCATCGTGAACCGCGAGGAGCGCCTGCCGCTGACGGGCCCGTTCGACATCGCCCGCGTCCCGGCCTCGCGCATCGCCCGGGATCACGACGTTCTCTCCGCGGAGGGCCGGCCGATGGGCAACGTCGCCGTGCTCGGCGCGTGCGTGAAGCTTCTTCTCCCGGACGGGCTCGCGTTCCTCGAGGAGGCGATCGCCGCCCGGATGGGCGCCGCAGCCGGCGTCAACGTCGTCGCCGCGCGGGAGGGGTACACACGGTGCCGGACACAGCGTGCCCGTGCGGGTGACGGGGCGCTCGAGCCAGCGTCCGTGTTGCCCGCCGAGGCTCAACGGGACACGCCAATGTTCCCGGTCAGCACGACGGACTCGCTCGGCATCCATACCGGCTCGTGGTCGCTCGACCGCCCGGTCGTCACCGACGCGTGCACCGCGTGCGCCCTGTGCGCGCTGTTCTGCCCGGAGGGAGCGATCGCGCGGATCGACGGCTCGGTCGCGGTCGACTACCTGTACTGCAAGGGCTGCGGCATCTGCGAGGTCGTCTGCCCCGTCAGGAACGCGATCAGGATGGAGGAGGTCAGGGCATGACCGCGGTGATGCCGCACGGACGGACCGTGGTGACGGCCGACGAGGCAGCGGCGCACGCAGTGGCGCTGGCGCGCGCCCAGGCGATCGGCTGCTACCCGATCACCCCCCAGACCGTCATCGTCGAGCGGCTTGCGGATATCACGGCCGGGCACCGCGAGGTCGAGTTCGCGAACCTGGACAGCGAGCACGCCATGCTCGGCTACGTGATCGCCGCGTCGCGGGCCGGCGTGCGCACGTTCACGGCCACCTCGTCGCAGGGGCTCCTCTACGCGCACGAGCAGCTGCACCGGGCCTCGCGGGAGCGCGTGCCGCTCGTGATGGTCAACATCAACAGGTCGATTCTCGCCCCCTGGAGCCTCGAGCCGGATCTGTCGGACAGCATGAGCCAGAGGGACACCGGCTGGATCCAGCTGTACTGCGCGTCGGGCCAGGAGGTGCTCGACAGCGTCCTCTGCGCGTACCGGATCGCCGAGACGACGATGCTGCCGGTGATGGTCAACGCCGAGGGGTTCCTGCTCTCCCATACGGCGGAAGTCGTCGACATCCCCGAACAGGACGTGGTGGACGCCTTCCTGCCGGAGCTGCACCCGCCCGAAGATTGGCTGCTCGATCCCGACCGGCCGCGCACCTTCTCCGCGTTGCCCCAGCCGGCGGACTACGCCGCCTTCCAGCGCCATGTCGCGGATGCGATGGACGAGGCGAGGAGCGTCATCGAAACGGTGGCCGCAGAGTTCACGTCGCACTTCGGCCGGCGGAAGGTGGGCCTGCTCGACGTGTCCGGCAACCCCGACGCGGAGACGGCCCTGATCACGATCGGGACGATCGGGGACACCGCGCTCGAGCTCCTCGACGAGGACGAAGACCTGCTTCTCCTCCGCATCCACGCCTATCGGCCGTTCCCTGCAGCCGAGCTCCTCCGCACCCTTGCCGGCGTCTCCTACGTCGCGATCGTCGACCGTGCAGCCGCCTTCGGATCGCTCGGCCCGCTCGGCGGGGACGTACGGTCACTCGACCTGGCGCACGTGCAGGCTGCGACGGACTTCGTCTGCGGCGTCGGCGGTACGGAGGTGACTCCGGTGACCTTGCGCTGGGCCCTGGAGCATGTGCGCTCGAACGGTGTGCGGGCGGCGAGCCATGTTCCAGTGACGATTCCGGAGGGGGTGCGCTGATGACCACGTGGCTCGAGCAGATCGTCTCGGAGGACAGGCTGCTGCACCAGGGACACGCTGCGTGTGCCGGCTGCGGCCCCGCCATCAACGTCCGGCACGTGCTCGACGGGCTTCAGACGGCGAGGCCGGGCTCGAAGATCGTGCTCGTCATCCCGGCCTCCTGCTGGACGATCATCGCGGGCATCTGGCCGGTGAACGCGTTCGGCGTCACGGTTCACCTGACGCCCTTCGCCTCCGCGGCGGCGGAAGCCTCCGGCATCAAGGCGGCGCTGCGGCTGCGAGGCCGGGGGGATACGCAGGTCGTGGTCTGGGGAGGCGACGGCTCGACGTGCGACATCGGCCTCTCCGGCGTCTCGGCGGCCGCGGAGCGAAACGAGGACATCGTCTACGTCCTCAACGACAACGAGGCCTACATGAACACCGGCGTGCAGAAGTCCGGAGCCACGCCCGAGGGCGCCTGGACGACGACGACGCCCACCTCCAACCCCAGGCACGGGCAGAAGAAGGACATCGCGCGCATCATGGCGGCTCACGGCATCCCGTACGTCGCGACCCTTGCCGGCGGCTCCGTGCCGATGTTGAAGGACTTCAGGGTCAAGGTGGCGCGGGCAGCCGAGGTGGAGGGATTCCGCTTCCTCCACGTCTTCGGCCCCTGCCCTCCGGGCTGGAGGTACCCGACGGCGCAGTCGACGGAGATCGCGCGGCTCGCCGTCGAGTCGCATTACTTCCCGCTCGTCGAGTGCGACCACGGCACGTGGAGGATCACGTTCCGGCCGAAGCACCCGCTGCCCGTGAGCGAGTTCCTCGCGGCCCAGGGTCGCTTCAGCCATCTCCTGCCCGAGGAGATCGCGACCATCCAGTCCCACGTGGACGCGCGTTGGAACCAGCTGGCCTCGCTCGAGTCTTGCGAGTAGCCGGCGTGCGAGGGAAGCCGGGGATCGTCTCCCCGGCCTCCCTCTTCGATTACCGGGGTCCGGAGATCCCGGGCGCGGGTTCTTACCTCGAGAACGCGAACAGCTTGTTGTTCGTGCCACCGAAGCCGAGGCGGGAGTAGCCGGAGCCCCAGTAGACACGCCCGTCGACGATCGCCGGTCCGGCGTTGACCGATCCGCCGCTCGCGAACGACCAGAGCTGCGTCCCGTCCTTCGCGTCGAGGGCGAACATCGTCGGCTGCGCGACGGGAGCGAAGAGCGAGCCCATCGAGCTTGCGTACACGACTCCGTTCGCGACGCTCACGGCGCCGAGGTCGATCGAGCCGTTCGGATCGGCCGTCTGCCAGAGGATCTTTCCCGTCTCCGGGTCGACGGCGCCCCAGCTGCCGGCGCTGGAGGTGGCCGGCGTGCCCTTGGGCGGGTTCACCATCGGGTAGGACTGAGCGGGGAAGTTGAAGTTGACCACTGCGAAGTAGATGCGGTTGCCGTCGGTTGCGGAGCCCCATTCGAGGCCTCCGAGCGAGCTGCCCGGACCGACCGCCGTGCTCCAGACGGTGGCGCCGGTGGCAGCGTTCAGCCCCCACATGATCCCGGACTTCTGACCGGCGGACACGATGTCGCCCGCCTTCTTCGTCGGGATGAGCATTGGGCCCTGTCCGAAGTCGTAGTCAGGGCCGTTCGGCGAGGGGCACGCCGTCGGCAGGCCGATGCAGGCCGTCGTCCAGGCGTCGAAGCCCTGGAGCTTGTGCACCCAGTTGACGGCGCCCGTGGTCAGGTCGAGCGACATGACCGCGTCGACGTTATTGCCCACACCCAGGGTGTCCTCGCAGTCGAAGATCGCTTGCGCGTTGTCACCGGCCGCATCCACGCAGTCCGACACGCTCTGGGGTGCCGCGTAGTTGTTGCCGGTCGCGATGTAGACGGAGTTCCGCTTCACGTCGATCGCCGGAGACGACCCCCAGACTGCCGCCCCGGAGTATCCCGCCGCCAGCTGCGCGTCGGTGATCGTGGGGGTCTTCCACTTGATCTGACCGTTGGCGAGGTTGACCGCGCTCAAGCTGCCACGGAACCAGCATGCGTGGTGGCCGTCCACGTCAGGCCCGCCGCAGTCGACGCCGTTCTCCTCCACGGACGCAACGCCGACGTAGGCGGTGCCGTTGTAGATCGTCGGTGACTGAGTGTCGATCGCCAGCGGGTGCGAGTCGAGCAGGGTGCGCCACACCAACGCACCCGAGGCCTTGTTGACGGCGAGGAGGTATGCCCCCGAATCGGTCGTCTGCGTCCCGATGAGGATGAGGTCACCGAACACCGCGGGGCTCGTCCGCGACACGACAGGCCCGGGGATGCCCACCGCCTGGCCGACCCCCGCGAGCGTCCCCACGCTCTTATGCCAGATGATCTGGCCGGTCTGCGTGTTCACCGCATTCAGATCGCCTCCCCAGTCGGGGACGTAGGCGACGCCGTCGACAACCGCGGGGGTCGCCGAGATTTCACCGGAGAGCTGCGTGGCCCATGCCAGATGGAGCTGCGACTTGATGTTGCCCTGATTGATCTTGCTCTCGTCGGGCTGGTACCGCCAGTTCGTGATCCCCTGGCCACTCATCGACCAGCTCGGGCTCGACGGTGCCGCTGCTGCGAAGGCGGCGATGCCGAGTGCCGCCACGACGGCCACCAAGGCCGTGACAACGGTCGCTCTCCTCGAGCGCAATACCTTCTGCACCTTCCACATGAGTGTCTCCTTCGATCTGAGGTTGCCCCGATCTCGTGGACAAAGGGCCTCGAGCGCTTGATCCATCGGGGTTCCGCTGCGACGGACCGCCGGTGGGCTTATGCCGCTACCGCGCTCGGGTCCGGCCGGACGATCACGGTGTCGGCGACGGCGACGATCTCGTCGACGGGCAGGCCGGCCCGGTAGGCGTGCGAGCGGATCGCCTCCGGGCTGGACGCCTGGTAGACGCACACCGTGCCGAGGCTGCCGTCGGCCTCGGAGAGCACGTAGCTCCTGATCCAGCGGATGTCGTCGGGCGTGCGGTCGCCCTCGGCGGTGGAGCGGGCGGCCGCCTCCTGCAGTTCGTCCGACGTGCGCCAGCCGCCGCGGCGCAGGATGACGTATGTCTCCATTCGACCTCCCTCGTCGTGGTCGGAGCGACGCTACGAGAGGGCCTTCCGCGGGAGATCCGCGGAACTACCGGGGTTGGTGCGGGGTGCTACCGGTCTTTGAGCAGGCCGAGGCGTTGTGCGGCGGCGACGGCTTCGCCGCGCGTGTGGCTCTCGAGCTTGCGCAGGAGCGCGGCAACGTGGTACTCGACCGTCCGCGGTGAGAGAAAGAGCCGCTCGGCGATGTCCGTGTTCCTCAGCCCGTCGGCAAGCAGCCGCAGGACGTCGAGCTCGCGGCCGGTGAGAAGCGCACCGTTGCGGCGTGTGCTCGGGCGTGGCCCGCGCAGCAGGCCGCGGACGCCGCGCTCGCGCAGCCGGCGGGCGACGATCGCGGCCGCTGCCGGCGCCTCGAGCTCGCGAAGCATGTCGTGGGCGCGTCGAAGGGGCGCTTCGTCGTCGCACTGCGCAAGCGTGATGGCCGCGTCGTATGGGCATCCGAGTTTGGCCCATCGCTCTGCGGCGTCGAGCGGCCGGCCGGCCAACTCGAGGCTCCACGGCTCCGCTGCCGGGAGCAGCGGTCCCAGAGCGAGCCCGGCCCTGTGTCCCCAGCAGGCGATCTGGCCGACGAACTCGGGGGCGTCCCGCTCGCGTGCGAGCTCGAGTGCCGGCCCGATGGCTCTCTCGACGGCGCCACGGTCTCCCCTGAGCCAGGCTACCTCGGCCCTGGCTGCGGCGACGGGCTCCAGGCGAGGGAGCTCCGCGGTCGGCTCTGCGAGGGCCAGCGCCTCGTCGAGGAGCGCGTGTGCCTGCGGGTCTCCGCGCCGCGCCCGGACCAGCCCGAGCACGACCAGAGCGAGGATCCGGGGTTTCGTGGACGTGCGAGGAACGCGCGTGACAGAAGTGGCGGTCTCGACGGCTTCCGCCCAGCGCCCCTCGTTGAGCTCGAGCCGTGCCCGGTGTGCGAGTAGGTAGAGAATGATCAGTTCGAGCCCGTGCTCCCTCGAGTAGGCAAGACCCGCGTCCAGGTACCTTCTCGCCTCTGCGTTGCGCCGGCCCTCGACGGCCACCCTGCCGAGCAGGAGGTGAGCCCAGGCAACATGGTCGGTGTTGCCCGCTTGCCGGGCACGCTCGAGGCTCGCCTCCACCAGGCTAGATCCTTCGCACACGCCGATCGTGGCGAGCGCGCTGACGGCGAGACCCTCGTCGCCCAGCCGCTCGGCGAGCTCCAGCGCTTGGTTGCCCCAGGCGAGGGCGTCGGCCGTGGCGGCCGTGGACGCACAGTGCGTGGCGAGGTTCGAATACGCCCAACCGAGCTCGGGTCCCGGCGGAAGGCTTTCGAGCAGGGAAACCGCCTCTTGCGCTCTCGCGGCGGCTTCCGCGGTCCGGCCCGGGCACCACAGGAACTCCGAGAGGCGGCGAAGCACGTCGCCTTCCTCGAGCCTGTCTCCCAGCTTCCGGCGGAGGTCGAGCGCCTGCTCGAGCGCGGCGATTCCGGTGTCGTACTGATCCGTCACGAAGCACGAGCGTGCGGACCGCTCGAGCAGTTGTGCGCGTTCGCGCATCGGCAAGCCATCGCCGAAGCGGAGGGCGCGACCGTACTGGGCAACTGCCTCACGGTGCGCACCGAGCGTTGCCGCACGGGCCGCTGCCTCGGGAGCGAACCGCAGAACCGCCTCCCTGTCGCCGGCAGCCTCGGCGTGATGCGCGAGCAGCGCGAGATCCGGAGACCCGTTCGGCGGATTGGTGAGAGCGGCCAGTGCCCGGCGATGCAGCTCGACCTTCCGCGCGGGTGCGATCGAGTGCTCGACGGCAAGCCTCGCGAGCTCGTGCCGGAACCCGATGCCGGCTAGACCCGCGTCGAGCATCCCGGAGGACAGACACTCGTCCACGCAATCCATAGCGTCCTCGGCGAGCGCCGCCAGCAGCCAGAGCCCGGCCCGCCGTGGGACGACAGCCACTGCCTCCAGCAGTTTTCTCGCCCGGTCGCCGAGGCGGGCGGCCCGGGCAAGCACCGCGTCCCTCACAGTCTCCGGGATCTCCTGCCCCCCTGCTGCGAGCGCTTCGACCACGAAGAAGGGGTTGCCGGCGGTCTTCCGGTAGAGCTCATCCGCGTCGGCGTCATACGGCTCGGCGAGTTGCGCCACCGCCGCCTGCGAGAGCGGCTCGAGCCGGATCCGCTCGACGGTACGGCTCGTCGCCAGCTCGCCGATCATGATGCGGAGCGGATGCTTGGGGTGCAGTTCGGCGTCGCGGTACGTGGCGACGACCAGGGCCGGAATCGGCTCCAACCTGCGCGCCAGCAGCCTCAGGACGTCGAGCGTCGCCTCGTCGGCCCAGTGCACGTCTTCGAGCACGAGCACGGTCGGCGCGTTCGCACGCAACCCGCTGGCGAGTGCCGCCGCCACCTCATGAGGCATCGCTCCGTCCCCGAGGACGTCCTTCAGCTCACCGCCCATGTCCTCGCTGACGGTGAGGAGCGGTCCGAGCGGCCGCGGCGTGAACAGCGGGTCGCACGTACCCCAGACAGCCCGCCCCGGGCGTCCCGGCTCGTCGCAGAACGCGCGGACGATCGCCGTCTTCCCGATCCCCGGCTCGCCCGCCACGAACACGAGGCGCCCGCGGCCCGTGGCGGCCGCGTCAAGTGCGTCGCGGAGGACGTCGATGGCCTGCTCCCGTTCCAGCAGTTCCGGCCGCGCGACAACCGCGGACAAGCCCATCCGCCTATGGTGGGACTTTCGCCGAGCCGGTGCAAGCCGGGTTGCCCGGGGCGCTGTGACCGCAGTGCGAGTAAGCTCCTCCGGTGCAGGCGCGCATCGTCATCCTCGGAGCGGGCTTCGGCGGCCTCGAGCTCGCGACCGTGCTGTCCGAGGCGCTCGGTGACGACGCCGGCGTCACCCTGATCGACCGAAGCGACGCGTTCGTGTTTGGCTACTCCAAGCTGGACGTCATGTTCGGCCGGTCGGAGCCCGGCGACGTTCGCCTTCCCTACGCCGCGTTCGTCAAGCCGGGTGTCCGCCTGCTGCGCGAGACGATCATCGCCATCGACCCCGAGGCGCGCCGAGTGACGACCGACACGGCCGTTCACGAGGCGGACGTCCTCGTCGTCGCCCTCGGCGCCGACTACGACTTCGACGCCACTCCCGGCCTGGTGGAGGGGGGCAACGAGTTCTACTCCGTCGGCGGCGCCGAGCGGCTGCGCGAGGTGATTCCCGCCTTCACCCGCGGCCGAGCGATCGTCGGCGTCTGCGGGGCGCCGTTCAAATGTCCGCCGGCGCCGAGCGAGGCGGTGCTGCTCCTGCACGACTACCTGTCGGCGCGGGGTCTTCGCGACGACTGCGAGATCTCGCTGGTGATGCCATTCGGCACACCGGTTCCGCCGTCGCCCGACGCCTCGGCCGCTCTGCTCGAGGCGTTCGCCGAGCGCGGCATCGAGTTCGTTCCTGGCCGCCGGGTGAGCTCGCTCGACCCGGCGCGCAGCGTCGCCGTGCTCGACGACGACACGGAGCTGCCCTACGACCTCTTCCTCGGCGTCCCGAAGCACCGCGCGCCGGACGTTGTCCTCGAGAGCGGGATGGCCGAAGACGGCTACGTCCCTGTCGACTCGAGGACCCTCGAGACACGCTTCGCGAACGTGTACGCCGTCGGGGACGTGGCCACGGTCGGCGTGCCCAAGGCGGGCGTGTTCTCGGAGGGTGCGGCACGCGTCGTGGCCGCATCACTTCTCGCACGGTTGCGGGGGGGCGAGCAGCCGCCAGCCTTCGACGGACGCGGCGCCTGTTACCTCGAGTTCGGAGCAGGCCGTGTCGGCCGTGTCGACATCGACTTCCTCTCGGGGCCGAAGCCGACCGGCAAGCTCGTCGGCCCGTCGGGCGACCTGGTCGCCGACAAGCACCACTTCGGTGCGAGCCGCCGGGCGCGCTGGTTCGACCTCTGACGCAGCTCCGGTCCGGCCGTGCTCCCGCGGGTCATCCGAGTTGTATAGGTATTGTCCTGGCTGTGACGAGGCCCGCCCTCACAGCTCTGTTCGTCGGCACGAACGTGTCCGTGCCGGCGCGCCGGCGCACGACCGGCTGAGCATGGTCGGCGACGCGCTGCTCGAGCGGAACCTGCTCCCCGACCCGGTGCTGCGGGCCGCGATCCGCGTCAACTGCGCCCGGCGGCTCCGGGCCGAGCGACGAAGGGGGGCCACTCTCGACGAGCTCGTCCGCGCCTCTCGCTCCCAGCCGATAGCCCTCGTCCCCGAGAAGGCGAACGAGCAGCACTACGAGGTGCCCGCCGATTTCTTCCGGCTGTGCCTCGGCCGGCGCCTCAAGTACAGCGCCTGCCACTGGAACGAGGAGACGGCGACGCTCGACGCCGCCGAGGAGGCCATGCTCGAGCTCACGTGCGAGCGCGCCGGCATCGAGGACGGGATGGACGTGCTCGACCTGGGCTGCGGGTGGGGCTCGCTCTCCTTCTGGCTGCGCGAGCGGTACCCGTCCTCGCGGGTCCTGGCGGTATCCAACTCCGCCTCCCAGCGGGCGCACATCGAGTCGGAGGCCGCCCGCCGCGGCGTGGGTGGGCTCGAGGTCGTGACGGCCGACGTGAACGCGTTCGACACCGACCGCCGCTTCGACCGGATCGTGTCCGTCGAGATGTTCGAGCACATGCGCAACTACGAAGTGCTCCTCGCCAGGGTCGCGTCGTGGCTGCGTTCCGACGGGCGGCTCTTCGTGCACGTCTTCTCCCACCGTCGCTATGCCTACGCGTTCGAGCGCTCGTGGATGGCGCGCACGTTCTTCAGCGGGGGGATCATGCCCTCCCACGACCTCCTCCCGTGCTTCGAGCGCGACCTGCGCCTCGTGGAGAGCTGGGCGCTGGACGGGACGCACTACCAGCGCACGGCCGAGGCCTGGCTCGAGCGACTCGATGCGAACGCCGACGTGGCGCGTTCGGTTCTGGCAGGCGTTGTCGGCACAGACGACTCGCGCCTCTGGCTCGCCCGCTGGCGGGTCTTCTTCCTCGCCTGCGCGGAGCTCTTCGGCTACCGGCAGGGGAGCGAATGGGGCGTCTCTCACTACCTCCTCGAGCCGCGGGCTCTCAGTACGTGAGCCGCGCCTCCGGGTAGAGGGGGAGCGTGTCGTTGAACGGGCGCGACAGCACGAGCTGGACGTTGCGCAGGGCACGGATCGCGAAGGCCGCCTCGCAGTAGGCGAGGTAGAACGTCCAGAGCCGCAGGAAGCGGTCGTCGTATCCCACGGTCCGTACGTTTTCCACGTTCCGCCACACGTTCTCGCGCCAGGTACGCAGTGTCGGCGCGTAGCCGATTCCGATCTCCTCGAGGCCGGTGACCATCAGGCGGGTGCGGGCGACCGACCGCGCGATCGCCTCGAGCGAGGGGAGGAGGGCGCCGGGAAAGACGTATTCCTGGATCCAGTCACGCGTCCGGCGGTACCGCTCGAACCGCTCGTCGGGGATCCCGATCGTCTGCACCACCGCGATTCCCCGGGGGGCGAGCAGCCGGTCGATCGTGCTGAAGTACCGGTCGTACTCGGCGTATCCGATCGCCTCCAGCATCTCGATCGAGACCACCTTCGAGTAGGTCCCGGTGACCAGCCGGTAGTCCTGCTCGCGGATCTCGACCCGATCCCCGAGGCCTGCCTCGCGCACGCGCGTCCGCGCGAGCGCCGCCTGGCTGGGTGAGAGCGTGAGCCCCGTCACCCTGCAGCCGTGCTCCCGCGCCGCCAGGATGGCGAAGCTGCCCCAGCCGCAGCCGATCTCGAGGACGTGGTCGCGGGCATCCAGCCGGAGCTTTCGGCAGATCGTCCGGAGCTTTGCCAGCTGTGCCTCCTCGAGCGACATCCCCGGCCGTTCCCAGTACGCACAGGAGTACGTCATGGTGGGATCGAGCATCAGCTCGAACAGCTCGTTCCCGAGGTCGTAATGCGCCCGGAGGTTGCCCGGCGCAATGCGCAGGGTCTGGCGCTCCGAGGGGTCGGGCAACACGCGCTGAGCCCGGTGCGCCGCGCGCGCGAGCGGGGTGTGCGACGCGGCGTCCAGGTTGCGGCCGAGCAGCGAGAACAGCCCGACCAGGTCGTCGCAGTCCCAGTGCCCGTCGACGTAGGACTCGCCGATCGCGATGCGTGGGCGACGGGCGATCCCGGGCCACAGCGCATCCGGCCGGCGCACGTCGACGAGGACGGTGGGCCCGTCGCCGTCGCCGAACCGGCGCCCGCGCCCGTCGGGATAGCGGAGCACGACAGCCCCGCCTCGAACGCCTTCGAGCGCGCGCAACGCCAGACGGTGTGCGACGGCTCCCGTCACCGTTCGAGCGTCGCTCACGTCCGCCTCGTTCCGCTGCCCGGCTCGAACGGCGGCTTGTGGTGAAACGGGGTTCGTTTCAGCCAGAGCCGAAGCGCCTGCAGGTGGATGCGCCCGGTCACGACCGCGGGCATCAACGGATAGCGGACCAGCGCGGCGCGCAGCGATGCCGGGGTGAGCTCGACGCGCCTGGCGACGAGAGTCGCGTGGAAGTCGGGCCGCCCTTCCTCGTGCACGTCGATCCGGGCTGCGAGCCGCGCGCCGGGCTCGGACAGCCACCACGTATAGCGCTGGTTCATCGACATGAACGGCGAGACGTGCAGGCGCTTGTCGGTCTGCCAGGTGCGGCGGGAGCCGTGCGTCGTCGTACCGTCGGGGAGGAGCAGGTAGGGAAGCCGCTCGCCGAATGTGTTGCTCACCTCACCCACGATGCAGGCGAGCGTCCCGTCTGACCGGTAGCACCACCAGAACGAGATGGGATTGAAGACGTAGCCGAGGACACTGAGGTTGGTCAGCACCTCGATCCGCCCGCCCGCCCCCAGATCGATGCCGTGCTCGGCGAGAAGCGCTGGCACGTCGATGTGATCGCGATCGCGGTACGAGGTCGGGGCGCGCCTGTTCCAGCCGAAGAGCGGCAGGCTGCGGTCGAGCTCCGGCAGCTCGGCGAGATCGATCAGCGTCATGTAGACGGGGTAGCGGAAGACGTTGGCGGCTGGTTCCGTGCGGGCGTGCACGACCGTGCCCGTGTAGAGCGCGGATCTCACGGCCATCGCCCTCCCAGGGCGGCGGCGGCCCGCAGCCCCGACGCGAGACCGTCCTCGTGGAAGCCGTAGCCTTGCCAGGCGCCGGCGAACGCGGTGCGGCGCCGTCCGTTGAGCAGGTGGAGCTCGGGTTGAGCTGCGAGCGACTCGAACGTCATCTGCGGATGCGCGTCGTCGATGACGAGGATGATCGCGGTTGGGTCGATCTCCGCGGTGCGGTTCAGGGTCACGAGGATCTCATCCGGGCCGGCGAGCCCCTGCAGGCGGTTCATCGAGTAGGTGACCGTCGGCCCGCGCGAGCTTGCGCCGCAGTGCTGCGAACGGTGGTTCCAGGACGCTCGGTCACCGGGTCTTCGCGGGAGTAGCCGGGCGTCCGTGTGCAGGACGGTCTCGTTGCGGGTGATCGCGAAGGCGCTGAGCAGGCGTGTCTCGTCGGGGGACGGATCGGCGAGGAGGGAGAGTGCCTCCGGTGCATGGGTCGCCACGAGGACGCCGTCGAAGCGCCGCACGGTGCCGTCGCCGAGTGTGAGCTCGACGTGGTCGTGCCGGCGGCGGATCGCACGCACGGGCGTCTCCAGGTGGAGTGGGGCGTCGACATGGCGGAGCAGCGCGTCGACGTAGGACCGGCTGCCGCCGGCGACGGTGCGCCAGCGTCTCCGTCTCAGGCCGAGCAGGCCATGGGTGTGGAAGAACGCGATACCAGTCTCTGCCGGGATCGCGAGCGCATCACCGGTTCCGGTCGACCAGAGCGCGGACGCCATGGGGACGAGGTAGTGCCGGCAGAACGACTGGGAGTAGCCCTCGTCGTCCAGGAATTCCGCGAGGGTCTTGCCGGTGACGTCCGCACGCCCGGCGGTGCGGAGGAAGCGCAGGATCTCGCCGAGGAGCCGGCGGCCAGCCTGCCACGGCCTCCTGCTCGACCAGGTAAAGCCGCACGCGCACTCGCACGAGAACGACATCTCGGTCGGACGGCTGCGGACGCCGAGCACGGCGAACAACCGGGTGAGAAGCGGGTAGTTGGCCTCGTTGTAGACGATGAAGCCCGTGTCCACGGATGAAGAGCCGACGGCCACTGTGCGGACGTGCCCTCCTGGAGCCCCGGCCGACTCGAAGAGCTCGACGCCCGGGCCGCGCGAGAGCGCGTACGCCGCGCCGAGCCCGGCGATCCCCGTTCCGACCACGGCCACGGTCATCGCGCGTCCAGGTGGAGGCGTTCGTCGTCTGCCACCCGCCACACGGTCAGGGGAAACCGGTCGACGACGGTGCTCGGGGCGATCACGGGACCACCCCTGCTGTCTGCGCTGCTGAAACCATGTTGTCCATCTTTTGTAGTAGGATTGTACAAATATTGGATACGCGCCCGCCATCACGGCGTGAGCTGTCCAGAGAGCACCTGCTGCCGAATGTCCTCCCACCCCTCGACCAGCGATCGGAACAACGACCCGGCGGGGTACCTGCGCATCGGGGAGCTCGCGCGGCGAGTGGGCGTCTTGCCCGAGACGTTGCGCGCCTGGGAGCGCCGTTACGGCCTGCTCGAGCCGAGCCGGACCACCGGTGGCTTCCGGCTCTACAGCGACGCCGACGTGGAGCGGATCCACGCGATGCGCGCACACCTCGAGCGTGGCCTCTCCGCTGCCGAGGCGGCACGCCTGGTGATCGGGTCCGGCGAAGCGGTGCCGTCCGAGCCGGTGCCCGCGGACGCCGTTGTGTGCCTCCGCGAAGCGCTCGACGGGTTCGACGACGCGGGCGCGCAGGCGGCCCTCGACCGGCTGCTCGCTGTGCTCAGCGTCGAGGCCGTCCTCTCGGAGGTCATCGTCCCGATCCTTCGCGATCTCGGCACCCGCTGGGAGGCGGGCGAGGTGACGGTTGCGCAGGAGCACTTCGCGAGCGCCCTCATCCGCGGCCGGCTGCTCGGACTCGCTCGTGGCTGGGATCGCGGTGCAGGGCCGCACGCACTGCTCGCGTGCGCACCGGGAGAGCTCCACGACCTGCCGTTGCTCATGATGGGCCTCGCCCTGCGCAGCAACGGCTGGCGAATCAGCTTCCTCGGTCAGGACACCCCCTTCGAGTCGACGGTCGACGCCGCACGGCGGCTGTCGCCGGACGCCGTGATCGTCTCGGTGACGATGCCGGGGCTTCTCGGCCGCGGATCCGGCGCGCTCGACCGACCCGTGCCGAGTGGTCGCCTCTATCTCGGTGGCCCAGGGGCGACGCCCGCGGACGCAGCCGCGGTCGGTGCAACTCTTCTCCTCGACGACCCGGTCGGCGCGGCAGACCGGGTGGCGGCTGCCTACCTCCGGCCCCGGCCCGCGTGACACGCTCCGCCAACGGCCCGGTCGGCTCTGATCAGCGGATCGGGCTCGCCCGCCCGGTCGTGGAGTGCTCGGCCGAGGGTGCGGACGAGCTCGGGCGGCTCTACTGGCAGGAGCTGGCGGGCTTCACCCGCGGGCTCGTCCGCGCTCACCGGCGCGATGCCGGAATCGAGCTCCTGCTTGCCGGCGTCGTCCCGCTGCTCCGCTTCGGGCCGCGCCTGACGGAAATCGGGCCGGACAGCGTCGAATGCCGGTACCCGATCCAGGGCGGGCTGCTCGCGGCGCGTCCAGGCGGCGATCTCGTCATCGCGCAACGCATCGGCGGCCACGACTCGGAGCTGAGCCTGGCCGTGACCGGCTATGCACCGCGGCTCGGCAACGGAGGCCGGGTGGGCCGACTGCTCTACACCAGGCTCCAACGACGCGTCCACGCCGCGGCGGCCGGACGCTTCCTGCAGCGGGCTGCGGGATCGGGGGCGCATTGAGGGTCGCGGTCATCGGTGCCACCGGCGTGATCGGGCGGGCGCTCGTGCCGGCGCTCGCGGCGAGCCACGAGGTCGTCGCCGTCGCGCGGCACCAGGGCGTCGCCGTGCCGAACGTCTGCTGGCGCGTGGCCGACGTCACCGACCCGCGTCAGGTCGGGGCCGCCCTCGACGGTGTCGACGTCGCCGTCCACCTCGTCCACTCGCTCGGCACGCCGGACTTCGAGGCGGTCGACCGTGCCGCCGCCCTGAACGTCGCCCGCGCCGCAGAGCAGGCCGGCGTGCGCCAGATCGTCTACCTGGGAGGGCTGGGGGACGAATCTCCCGAGCTCTCTCGCCACCTGCGCAGCCGGCACGAGACGGCCCGGGCGCTGGCGTCCACTGC
This sequence comes from uncultured Gaiellaceae bacterium, assembly GCA_963731095.1. Lineage (GTDB taxonomy): Bacteria > Actinomycetota > Thermoleophilia > Gaiellales > Gaiellaceae > Gaiella. The sequence continues at coordinate 88,974 of CAVSUK010000024.1, read as the reverse complement.
GGTTCCCGTCACGACGCTGCGCGCAGGCATGGTCGTGGCGCCCGGGAGCGCGGCGTTCGAGACGATCCGGGCGCTCGTCGAGCGGCTGCCCGCCATGATCTGCCCGCGCTGGGTGGGCACCCCGACGCAGCCGATCGCGCTCGCGGACGTCGTGCGGTACCTCGTCGGTGTGTGCGGGGCGGAGCCGGCGTTCGGTCAGGCCTACGACATCGGCGGGCCGGAGGTGATGACCTACCGGCAGATGATCGAGCGCGTCGCGCGGATCCTCGGGCGAAGGCCGCTCATCGTCGAGGTTCCCGTGCTCACACCGCGCCTCTCGTCGTGGTGGCTCTATCTCGTCACGCCGGTCGAGGCCGCCGTGGCGAGACCGCTGGTCGACGGGCTCAGGACGCCGACGATCGCACGCGACGAGCGGATCCGCACGCTGCTGCCGTTCGCCCTGACCCCCTTCGACGAGGCCGTGCGCGGCGTTCTCGCGACCCGCCCCGCACCCCCGGCTGCGCGTGCCCACCTTCGTGCCGCGGTCGCACGAATGCGGGTGCGAGCGAGGAGGCACACATGAGCACCGGGCGTCTGCCCTTGACGGCGCTCGTCGCGCCAATCGTGTGGTTAGGTAGTGGTTCGAGTACTCGCGCGTGCCGGAATCCTTCGGCTCGGCGGCTCGGGCGAGAGAAGGGGAGAGTGCCGTGAGCGAGCAGGATGTGCGCAGGGGTGCGACCGACGCGACCCGCGCGGCGCACGCCGGGGTGTTGGCGTCGCTGCCTTTCGGGGACCGGCGCGACTTCGAGGAGGCGGCCCGGGGCTTCATCGCCCCTCTCCCCGACGGCGGCGTGATCCGGGCCGACGACGGCAGCGTGGTCTGGGACCTGTCCCGCTTCGCATTCGTCGAGCAGGGCTCCGATGCGCCGGAGACGGTGAACCCGAGCCTGTGGCGCCAGTCGCAGCTCGTCGTCCAGGGCGGCCTCTACGAGGTGATGGAGGGGCTCTATCAGGTGCGCACCGCCGATCTGTCGAACATCACGTTCGTCGAGGGGCCCGAGGGGGTGATCGTGATCGATCCGCTGATCACGGTGGAAACGGCACGCGCCGCGCTCGCGCTCTACTACGCGCACCGGCCGCACAGACCGGTCGTCGCGGTGGTGATCTCGCACAGCCACATCGACCACTGGGGTGGGCTGCGCGGGGTGGTGGACGAGGCCGACGTGAAGGCCGGAAGGGTGAAGATCGTTGCGCCGGCGGGCTTCCTGGACGCTGCCGTGTCGGAGAACGTGATGGCCGGGAACGTGATGAGCCGGCGGGCGAGCTATATGTACGGCAACCTGCTGCCGGCCGATCCGAAGGGGCAGGTCGGCGCCGGGCTTGGCATGACGACGTCGTCGGGCACCGTGTCCCTGATCCCGCCGACCGACCTGATCACGGAGACCGGCCAGCGCATGTCACTTGCCGGGCTCGACTTCGAGTTCATGCTGGCACCGGACAGCGAGGCGCCGGTGGAGATGCACTGGTACATCGAGCAGCTCGGGGCGGTCACCGCGGCGGAGAACTGCACGCACACGCTGCACAACACCTACACACTCCGAGGCGCCAGGATCCGCGACCCGCTCGCGTGGTCGAAGTACCTCGACCAGACGATCGCGCTCTGGGGTGACCGCGCCGACGTGATGTACGGCATGCACCACTGGCCCGTGTGGGGCAGGGAGCGGGTGCTCGAGACCCTCGGGAAGGGTCGGGACGGCTATCGCTACATCCACGACGAGACGCTCCGGCTCGCCAACCACGGGCTCACCGCCGTCGAGATCGCCGAGCAGGTCGAGTTCCAGGGCGACCTCGGGCGCCATTGGTCGATGCGCGGCTACTACGGCACCGTCAACCACAACGTCAAGGCGACGTACGTTCTCTACCTGGGTTGGTTCGACGGCAACCCCGCCAACCTCCACGTACATCCGCCCGCGGTCGCAGCGACGAAGTACGTCGAGTTCATGGGCGGAGCCGATGCCGTGCTCGCGAAGGCACGTGCGTCGTTCGACGCGGGCGACTACCGCTGGGTGGCCGAGGTCGTCAATCATGTGGTCTTCGCCGACCCCGGCAACGCCGATGCGCGGGCACTGCAGGCGGATGCGCTGGAGCAGCTCGGCTATCAGGCGGAGTCGGGCCCCTGGCGCAACTTCTACCTCACCGCGGCGCAGGAGCTCCGCAGCGGCGTCGCGCCCCTGCCTGTTCCTTCCAGCGCGAGCCTCGACGTCGTTCGCGCGATGAGCCTCGACCTCTTCCTCGACTATCTCGGTGTGCGGTTGAACGGTCCGAAGGCAGCCGCGTACGACCTGTCGCTCAACCTCGTCTTCCCCGACGTCGACGAGACCTACGGAGTCATTCTCGGCAACGGCGCGCTCAGCCACCGGCCCGGTGTCCGTCTCGACGATGCGGACGCAACGGTCACGGTCGAGCGCGCGACGCTCGACCGGATCGTGCTGGGCATGACGACCCTCGACGCGGCGGTGGCGGCCGGCGAGGTCACGATCGACGGCGACACCGACGCGCTGCAGACGCTGATGGGGTTGCTCGACACGTTCGAGTTCTGGTTCGACATCGTCACCCCCTGATGCTCAGGAAGGCCGACCGGCCGCGGTGGCGGCGGCGACCTCCTCGAGACGTCCGCTGGTGACGTCGTAGATGTAGCCGTAGACGGGGATGTCTCCCGGCACGAGCGGGTGGTTGCGGATGCGGGTGACGTCGTCGACGACGCTCTGCTCCTGATCCGCGATCGTCAGCCAGGCGATGTGGCGCCCCTCGGAGGAGCCCGGGCCGCTGCCGACGTCGCGGAATCCCTCCGGCCCGAGCTCCGCCGTCTCCAGGCTCGACGAGAGCAGGTCGCCCATGTGCTCGTCGGTGAAGAACTCCATGCCACAGTTCGAGTGGTGGACGACGAACCACTCCCGCGTGCCCAGCAGCTTGTAGGAGATCACGAGCGAGCGGATCGCGTCGTCGCTGGCACGGCCGCCCGCATTGCGGATCACGTGGGCGTCGCCCTCGCTGAGGCCTGCGTACTTCGCGGGATCGAGACGGGCGTCCATGCAGGTGAGGATCGCGAAGCGCCGTCCGGGTGGCATCGGCAGATCGCCCTTGTCGAACCCGTCTGCGTACGACTCGTTGGCGGCCAGCACCTCGGATAGCACCGACATTCGTCGCCTCCTCGCTTTGGAGAATGAAGTGACATGACTATACATAGTGAAGTAGGGGGCTCACTAGGGCTTCGCGACGGGGCCTGTCGCGATCGCGTCGGCCGCGGTGGGCGGCAATGTCGTCACGGTGGAGGAGTACGAGGTGGCCGAAGCCGGGAAGTTCCATCCGCAGTTCTCCGAGATCCGAATGCGGCGCGCCCCCGATGCGGGGCACATACCCGGCTGTCAGGATCGGGCGTCAGGAGGAGGTGGTGGCCATGGTCGCACGGCCGGTCGCCAGGGAGACGCCGACGGCACTGCCCGATGCGGGGCGGCGCCGGTGCAATCGGCCGTGCCGCTGATCGCGCTCGAGCGCGTCGAGAAGGTGTATCGCATGGGTCGCGTCGACTATGCGGCGCTCCGCGGCGTCGACCTCGAGGTCGCGCCGGGAGAGCTCGTCGCGGTGATCGGGCCGTCGGGCAGCGGCAAGACCACGATCCTGAACCTGATCACGGGGATCGACCGGCCCACGTCCGGCACCGTCAGCGTGGACGGGCGCCGCCTCGACGTGATGAGCGAGGAGGAGCTCGCCGTCTGGCGTGGCGAGAACGTCGGCATCGTGTTCCAGTTCTTCCAGCTGCTGCCGACCCTGTCCGCGCTCGAGAACGCCGCGCTGCCGCTCGACTTCGCCCGCCGCGGCTCGAAACGAGAGCGGTACGAGCGCGCCCGCCACAACCTCGAGCTCGTCGGCCTGGGCGACAAGGGCGACCACCTTCCCGCCGAGCTCTCCGGCGGCGAGCAGCAGCGGGTCGCGATCGCCCGCGCGCTCGCCTCCGACCCCAAGCTGATCGTCGGGGACGAGCCCACCGGCAACCTGGACACGAAGACGGCCGCGGAGATGTTCGAGCTGCTGGCACGGCTGAATGCGGAGGGGAAGACCGTGCTGTACGTCACGCACGACCTCGAGCTTGCGCGGCGCGCCACCCGCGTCGTCACGATCCGCGACGGCGTCGTCGTCTCCGGCTGAGGACGGCGGAGATGGTCTCCGCCTCGCTGCGCAAGTCGATCACGGATCTGTCCCGTCGGCGCGCGCGGACAGCGTTCACCGTCGCTGACGCTTGCGCTCGCCGTCGCGAGCATTTCGTTCTTCGCGATCCCGACGCTGATCGACAGGTCGATGCAGGAGGAAGTGCGCGCCGACAAGCTCGCCGACGCGACCGTGACGATGCGGCCGCTGCAGCTCACCGACGAGCAGATCGCGGCGCTGTCGGCACTTCCCAACGTGGCGGCGATCGAGCCGCGGATCGAGTGTCGACGCGCGCGTGCTCGTCGGCGCGCGGCGCGCGCCGGCCCTCGTGATCGGCGTCCGCGACTTCGCGCGGCAGCGCGTCGACGTCGTGCGGCTCGAATCCGGCGCGTTCCCGGGCGCGGGCGAGGTGCTCACCGACGTGCAGAACGCCAACGTCGACGTCTACCACGGCCGCACGCGGTGACACCGCACGGGTCGTCGGGGCCGGCGCGCTCCGGATCGCCGGCGAGGGGCGCAACATTGCGGGCGGAGAGGAGGTTCAGGACGAGCACCGTCGATCGTCCTCTACGCGACGCACGACACGATCGCTGCGCTCAGTGGGGAGAACGGGTACGACCGGCTCGCCATTCGCCTCCGCGACACGAGCCGCGCCGGGGCAGACGGTCGAGCGCGTCCGCGCGCTACCTCGACACCGTCCCGGGTTTCGCCGGCTTCACGGGGCTGCCGGAGCTCCGCGCGCCGGGTGATTGGCCGGGGAAGGCGGAGACCGAGACGTTTGCGGAGTTCCTGAGCGTGATCACGCTGCTCGCGCTGCTCTCTGCCGTCGTTCTGATCTCGAACACGATGACCACGCTCGTCGCCGAGCAGACCGGCGAGATCGGAATCATGCGTGCGATCGGGGCGCGGCGGCAGCAGGTCGCGCTCGTCTACCTGAGGACGGCCGTACTGCTCGGCGTGCTCGGCGCGCTCGTCGGAGTCGTGCTCGGCATCGTCCTCGCGAACCTGCTCGCCGGATACTTCGGCTCGATGTACTGGGCGATCGACGTCGGGTTCGGCGTCGATGCGACGGTGCTGCTCGCCAGCGTCGCCGTCGGCGTGCTCGCGCCGGCGCTCGCCGCGCTTCCGGCGATCAGGCGCGGCGTCCGCGTCGACCTGCGCGCGGCGCTCGAGTCGACGGGATCCGCGGTCGGCGGCCAGGACGCCGGCGACCGGCTTGCTCCGTCGCGCGCGCTTCCTGCCGCGGACGATGCAGATCGGCCTGCGCGGCGTCGGGCGCCGCCGCCGCCGCAGCCTCGCGACCGCGCTGATCGTCGCGCTCGCGGTGGCGAACCTGCTCGCGGTCCTCTCCCTGGCAGCGGCGGCGACGGAGGCCTCGCGTGCCTCGTGGGCCAACCACCTCGAGGACATCCGCCTCTGGACGAGCGGGCGCGAGCTCTTCGACGCGCAGGCTCTCCGCACGATCGAGACGACGCCGGGGGTCGCCCGGGCGCAGCCGGCCCTCGTCAGCGACGCCGAACTCGCGGGTGAGGAAGCGTTCCTCTGGGGCGTGCCGCGCGAGCCGCTCTTCCGCTACCGGCTGTCCGACGGCCGCTGGTTCAGCGCCGCCGAGGAGCGTGCGCAGGAGCGCGTCGCGGTGATCGAGCGGAACCTCGCGCAGTTCACCGGCGTCGACGTCGGAGACCGGATCACGCTCACGACCGTGGCGGGGCCTGCACGGTTCCTCGTCGTCGGGATGGCGACGAACCAGCAGGAGGACGGGACGGTGCTGTACGTTCCGCTGACGACGCTGCGCTCGGTGCTCGGCCAGCCGACCGGCGTGAGCACGTACTGGATCAAGACGACGTCGCCCGACGAGGCGCTGATCGACCGCACGACGACGCTGCTGGACGACCGGCTCACCGCGCTCGGCTACGACGTCGGCACCGAGATCTCCTACGTGATGGAGCGCGACGAGATCGAGGCCAACCGGACGATCACCACCACGATCGGCGTCCTCGGCTTCGTGATCGTGGCGATGAGCATGGTCGGGCTCGCGAACGCGATCACGATGAGCATCATCGAGCGGACGCGCGAGATCGGGATCCTCCGCTGCGTCGGCGCGCGTGCGCGCGACGTGCGCCGGATCTTCGCGACCGAGGGCGTCGTCCTCGCGTTCGCCGGCTGGGTGCTCGGCGTCCCGCTCGGCTACGCGCTGACCCGCATGCTCGTCTGGCTCGTCTGGGACATCGCCGGCGTGCGCGTCCCGGTCGTGTTCCCGTTCTGGAACGTCTGGATCGCGCTCGCCGGAACGCTCGTGCTTGCGTTGCTCGTCCTGCTCCTGCCGCTGCGGCGCGCCGTGCGGTTCAGGCCGGGCGAGGCGCTCCGCTACGCCTGACCCTGAGGCTCTGAGCCGCAAGCTCGTAGATCTCCTCGTCGTCGGTCGTGCTGATACGGCGTGCACCGGGTACCTTCGCGATCACCGCCAGGGACTGTGCGTTGCCGGGGTCGACGGTCGCGTACAACCGTGACAGCCCGGCGCGCGTGAAGCAGTCGATCGCGACCGCGGTTCCCGCCTCACCCGCGATGCCGCTGCCCCATTGGTCGGGGTGCACGACCACTCCGATCTCTGGCGCCTCCGGGTCGACGTCGTCCCCGTAGCCCTCGCCCATCGGGTCGAGCGCGACGAAGCCGACCGGCTCGCCTTCGAGCTCGATCATCCAGGTGCCGAAGCCGCGCTCCCGCCACAGGGCGAGCCACCGCTCGAGCTGGCGCTCCATGCGCTCGACGGGCAGCGGTTCGCCCGTCGCCGTGCCTGCGAGCACGCGATGCTCGTTGCGCAGCGCCAGCAGCGTCTCCAGGTCGTCCGGTCGGACCGGACGGAGCGCCAGCCGCCGTGTGCGCAGCTCGAGCTCGTTCATCGGCCCATCCAATCACAGGAACTGGCGACGGTTCCTGTGAGCCCGGCCGGCCGGGGGCGCGCGTGCCTCGAACCGGTGATTCACGTGCAATCCCCCTCGAACTGGTGACCCAGCGTGGCCCCACAGCGTCGATAGCCCCGGTAATGACCTGGATCCCAAGCCGTCCGTGGGGTCAGGCACGTCGGGGAGAGAACCGCCGCAGTACGCACGTCCGTCGCGCGACGACGGTCGCCGTGCTCGCAGCAGCAGCGATCGCCGTCGTGCCTACCGTCGCATCCCCCGCCGCCGGTACCCACGCTGCGCCTTCGGCGAAGAAGCCGGGGGCCGCCACCAAGCGACATGCCGCAACACCGCTCGCCCTGCCGAAGCGGTGCACGGAGCTCGGCATCTACCGTGACGATCCCGTCGGGACGTTCCCGTCGCTCGTCAAGAGCCTCGGCCCGAACGTGACGACGGTGTCGACGTATGTCACGGCAGGCAACGGTCTCGATCCGAAGCTGGCCGCGCTGGCGCGGGCAAGGGGCCTGCGCCTGCTCGTCACCTGGATGCCCGACAACGGCACCGACGAGACCTATCTGCCGGGGTACTCGCTGGCCAACATCACCGGGGGCGTGCTCGACAACGACCTGAGGGCGCTCGCCCGTGAGCTGAAGGCGGCGGGCGTGCCGGTGCTGTTCCGGCCGATGCCGGAGCCGAACACGCCGTGGTACGCGTGGTCGGGGACGGTGAACGGGAACACGCCGGCCGAGTACGTGCTGGCCTGGAAGCACGTCAGGAAGGTCGTGCGCCAGATCGCCGGCTTCAAGGTGAGCTTCCTCTGGAGCCCGTACGTGCGCAGCGTTCCCGACACGGAGGCGAACGCGATCGAGCAGTACTTCCCCGGCTCCGCGAACGTCGATCTGGTGGGGGTGTCGGGATTCAACTTCGGAGCGACCGGCGGCCTGACCTGGGCCGATCCGAAGGCGCTGTTCCAGTCGGCGTACACGACGATCCAGGGGCTGGCGGCGAAGCCGTTCTGGATCACCGAGACCGGTTCGACCGGAACGGGGGGGAGCCAGACGGCGTGGATCGCTTCGCTGCGTTCGCTCAAGACGTCGATGCCGCTGCTGCGCGGCGTCGTCTGGTTCGACGTGGCGGATCCTCTGGGCGACTTCCGCCTCGTCGCGCCTGCTCTGCGAACGGTCAAGTCTCTGCTCAAGGGGAGGTGCATCGTCTGATGGCAGTCGGGGCCCCGAAACGCGGCATCAAGAAGCGCCGCCGGCGTCTGTCGCTACCGCCGGCGCAATCCCAGGCGACCCGTGCCGGGATCACCCGTAGCGCCCGCGCCTGCGGGCGGAGGTGGCGGTGGTGGTGGCGGCGGTGGCGGAGGAGGCGGCGGCCCGGCCTCCGGGCCGGTGCTGACGCTGGAGATGGTCGACCGGCTCTTCTGGCGCGCAGGCTTCGGCCCCAGCCAGGCGGATCGATCCGCCTGGACCGGCAAGCAGGCCAGCGAGCCCGTGGACTGGCTCCTGAACACGCCGCAGGGCGCCCCGGTCGGCGCCGCAGGCGACCGCTGAGCGGCCCGCCGATCGACCGGCTCGCCGGTGTCAGCGAGCTCGTGCTCGAGTGGGTGGGCCGCATGGTCTCCGCTCGCAATCCGCTCGTGGAGCGGCTGACGTTCTTCTGGCATCGCCACTGGGCCTGCTCGCTGGACAGCGTCGACCTGCTCTTCATGGCGCGGCAGAACGACCTCTTCCGCCGCTACGCCGACCTGGGCGCGAACCCCAATGCCGACTTCCGCAACCTCGCCTACGAGGTGGGGGAGGACCCGGCGATGCTCCGCTACCTGAACGGCGAGCAGCAACCGCCGCGGCCGTCCGAACGAGAACTACGCGCGCGAGCTGATGGAGCTCTTCTGCCTCGGTGTCACCGACGCGGCAGGCAACCCGAACTACACGGAGACGGACGTGCGCGAGCTGGCGCGGGCGCTGTCCGGGTGGACGATCAACACCACCGATCCCAACAACCCGCGGGGCGTGTTCAACGCGTCGCGGTTCGACGCCGGCGTGAAGAGCTTCCTCGGCAGCTCCGGGAGCTTCGGCTCGCGCCAGGCCGTCGACATCGTGCTCGCCCACCCGGCACACGCGAGCTACATCGTGCGCAAGCTCTGGTCGGAGTTCGTCGTGGGGCCGCCCGACGACGCGACGCTTGCCGACCTGACCGCCGACGTACACGGGCAACGGGCTGCGGCTCAAGCCGCTGCTGCGCAAGATCCTCATGCACCCGCAGCTGTACGACTCGCTGGCGGAGCCGACCCTGATCAAGCCTCCGATCGTGTACCTGGTCGGCGCCTTCCGGCAGGTCGGCCTCAACGTCGTCAACACAGGCCCGTACTCGCGGCTGAACGAGATGGGGCAGGTGCCTTTCTTCCCCCCGAACGTCTCCGGCTGGGAGTACGGCGCCGCGTTCCTGACCACGAACGCGGTGCTCAACCGCTGGGGGTTCGGGTCGGATCTCGTCGGCCGACTCAACCCGCCCGACGTCGTCGGCGAGACGCCGCAGGCCGCGTTCGACCGGGCCTACGCGACGGCGGGCGGCCGTGGCTGAGTGCGGCGACCATCGCGGCGATGCTCGACTACGCGACGCGTGCGCCGGCCAACAACAGCTCGGCCCGTACAGGCTCGGCAGCGCGTGCTGCTGGCCATGGCCCTCGCGGGCCCCGACACCCACGTCATGTGATGAGCGAGGAGCCCATGAGCGACACGCCTGCACCCGAGACGGCCACCGAGATCCACGCGCTGCGGTGTGCCGACTGCGCCAGGGCGGACAGCGCCGACCCCGACGCCCGCCCCGTCGACATGCTGCCGATCCCGCCCGACGCGCTCGTCGGCTTCCCCGACGGCGTGCCGCAGACGCGCGGGCACAACCGGCGGCAGTTCGTCCGCAACGGCGTGCTCGGATTTGCCTCGATCTATGCCGCCCAGGCTCTCAACTGGACGAGCGTGTTCGAGGCGGCAGTGGCGGAGGCCGCCGCAGACCCGTCCAACCAGCTCGTCATGCTCTACCTGAACGGCGGCATGGACGGCCTCAACTGCGTCGTCCCCGGTGCCACGGCCAACTACGACGCCTACCGGACGGCGAGGCCGACGCTGTACCGCGACCTCAACGTGCCGTCCGTCCCCGGCCGGGTCGGCTCCACCGCGGCAGCGGGACCGGGGGCGAGCTGGCGTTCGCGAACCCGGTCGTGTCCGGCGCCGGCAACAACGGCGACGCGAAGGGGTTCGACACGCTCTGGGGCGACGGCCCCGGCGGCCTGGGCTCGGATCTCGCGTACCTGCCGGGCATGCACTTCCTGCCTGCCAACGGCTCGCATTTCGAGGCGACGGACTACATCTTCGCCGGCAACCTGGGGCGGCTCGGAACGGGGTGGCTGGGCCGCTGGCTCGACCTCTACGGATCGTCCGTCAACCCGCTGCAGGCGATCTCGATCGGCTCGTCGCTCTCGAAGCAGATCCGCACCGCGTCGGCACCCGTCTGCTCGGTGCCGACCACGTTCGGGAACTTCCGCTTCTCGGTGAACGGCGTCGGGTCGAGCACGAACGTGAACAACGAGGTCGGGCGCCTGGCCGCCATCCCCGCCACGACACCCGGCGTGACGCGCAGCCGCTCCGTCTTCCAGACGACGGTGAACGTCTCCACCCAGCTCGGCTCCACGACCCCGCCCGGCGCCAACCCCGACTACCCGGCGGGCTCGCTCTCCGACCGGCTCAAGACGGCGGCCACGCTCCTCTCCGCCAACCTCGGCGTCAAGATCGTGACGATCGACTGGGGCTCGTTCGACACCCACGGCGACCAGGCGGCCGCCATGGACCCCCAGATCACGACGCTGTCGCGGGCACTCGCCGCGTTCAAGAACGACCTCACCGCCCGCGGCATCGAGCAGCGCGTGATCACGGTCGTGTTCACCGAGTTCGGGCGCCGCGTCGGCGAGAACGGCTCGATCGGCACCGACCACGGCGCCGGCGGCCCCTGCTTCGTGATGGGCTCCGCCGTTCGAGGCGGCCTGGCCGGCAACCACCCCAGCGTCAGCGCGCTCATGAACGGCAACCTCGGGGTGACGACCGACTTCCGCACCGTCTGGCAGGCGATCATCGGCGAGTGGCTCGGCGGCGACCCGGCGCGCATCCTTCCCGGCGCCCCGTTCGCCGGCCTCAACCGACCCGACGGGCAGACGACGCTGATCAAGTGACGAGGACGACGTCGGCTGCCGGGCTCGCCCTGATCGCAGGCCTGCTGCTCGTGATCACCGCCGGCGCCGCGCTGGCGGGCCGCGGCAACGAGCAGCGCCTGCGACGCCTGCACTTCCCGCCCGCGCCGCAGGCGCTCGCCGAGCCCACGCCCGCCCAGCCCGACCCGGCAGCGACCGCCCCCGGGCGGTGGCGGCGGTGGCGGCGGCACCCAGCCGCCTCCGCCGGCGCCGCCTCTGCCACGCACCGTGGCCGTGGACGAGAACGAATACTCGATCGGCCTCTCACGCACGCTCGTCGGCGCCGGCCAGGTCACCTTCAACGTCTACAACCGCGGCATGGACGACCACGACCTCGCCGTCGTCGACGCCAACGGCACCCTCCAGACCGTCGCCGTACCGCCGCGGGAGACCCGCTCACTCGTGGTGCAACTCGCGGCCGGGCGCACGAAGGTCTACTGCTCACTCTTCGCAGGCACGCCCGCCAGCCACGAAACGCTCGGAATGAGCGCCCAGATCGACGTCGGGTAGATGCTCGCACACGGGCGCCGTTGCCAGAGCTGCCCTGTGCTTTGCCTGCCTGCGCGCCCTGCGCGCAGCCGTCCGCGACCGTGGTGAGGTTGCCCTCGCCACCTTCAGATGGCGCGTTGAGCCGGCCAGCAGGCCGCCGTAAGAACGGTCGAGGAGCGCCTCGTCGGGGGTTGTGTTCGCGCTTCGTGGAGGGGACGTCAAGTCATGGCCCTCTCCCGCCGATAACCGTCTCGTGGAGCCCCGGACGAGCGTCGTGCTTCCGGTCGACGTCATCGAGACGTCGCGGCTGCTGCTGCAGCGGTGGGACGACGCCCACTACGACGACTTCCTCAACTTCATGCGCGACCCGGACGTGATCCGATACATCCGGCCGTTGCCGCTGAGCGAGGAGAAGGGGGCCGAGCATCATCTCCCGATCGCTCGAGGAGTGGGATCTGCACGGATTCGGCAAGCGTGCGGTGCTCGAGGCGGTGACCGGTAACTGGCTCGGGTTCGTAGAGCTGTCCCTCGTCGGGCCCGGCAAGGGATGCCGTGAGGACGACGTCGAGATCGGCTACTTCATCGTCCCGGCGCGCTGGGGGCAGGGGCTGGCCACCGAGGCAGCCATCGCCGTTCGCGACGAGGCGTTCGGTCGCGTCGGCCTCTACGAGCTGATCGGGCGCAGCCGTGTCGAGAACACTGCATCCGCCCGCGTGATGGCCAAGGCGGGCTTTCGCCACGTGCGCAGCTACACGCTCGAGGAGGGTGTCACCGTCGACATCCACCGCATCAGCCGGGACGAGTGGATGAGGAGCCGCCTCGGCACGCTGCTGCACAGCACGAGGCCGCTGCCGCCTCGAGACGGACGGCGACCGGAGAGCGGGGTACCGTGAGACCGGATAGCGGATCGGCGGCCGTGCTGCTCGACCCCCCTGCGGGCACGGCGCAGGATCCTCCTCGCAGCGGTGCGGCACCGCTCGACGTCGCGTCGGCGCCCGAGCCCGAGCTCGTCGTCTATCACGTGCTTCTGCTCGCGGGCGAGCCGCGCCACCACACGTGTACGTTGCCCGCCGGCATCGAGGCAGGCGTCGGACATCGAGGTCGCGGCGGAGCAGTGGACGGTGGCCGACGTGCGCGCCGGCCGCGAGGGGGCCTCTGCCACCCTCGTCTGCATCTACGCCCAGTAGCTAGGACGCGGCGGGAGGCTCGGCGGGCGGGCCCTGCTGCGAGGGCGCGGGCTGCTGAGGCGCCTGCTGGGGCTGCCGCGCCTGCTGTCCGTTCCGGGCCGGCTCCTCGGGTGCGTCGAGCATCTTCCGAGGGTCGACCTCGGCGACGGCGTCCTTGACCTCGCGCACCCCGGTGCCGAGCCGCCGGGCCATCTGCGGCACGCCCTTGGCGCCGAAGAGCAGGAGAAGGATCCCCACGAGGATGACGATTTCCCAGATCCCGAGGCCGAACGGCACGCGGTGATCGTAGCGGGAACGGCGACGCCTGCCTCGGTCTCGCTACGGTCAGTGCGATATGACGCTCCCGGGATTCGTCGACGTTCACTCGCACGTCGTGCCGTCCGGGGACGACGGGGCCGGATCCGTCGAGCAGGGGCTCGAGCTCTGTCGCCTGGCGGCGGATGCGGGGACGCGCGTGCTGTTCGCCACGCCGCACGCCCATGCGAGCTGGGACTCGTTCCCGCGCACGCCGGCTCGCGAGAGGATCTTCGACGCGGCCTACCCGGTGATGAGGCACGTGGTCGCGGAGTGGGGCCTCGACCTGCGGCGCGGTTGGGAGGTCTACCCGAGCGTCCTCGACGACACCGACCCATCGGAGCTGCGGCTCGCGGGAACGCACGCCGTGCTCGTCGAGTTCCCCGGCTGGTGGCTCGACGTCGCCGATCCGATCTCGCTGGTGACGACCGCGGGCGAGCGGATCGAGGCCGCCGGCCTCGTGCCCGTGCTCGCCCATCCCGAACGCTGCCCCGCAGTCGCCGCCGCGCCGGAGCTCGTCGCTCCCCTCGCCGCGCGGGGGTGGCTCGTCTGCCTGAACGCCCCGTCGCTGCTCGGCGAGCACGGTGGCACGTCGGAGCGGACGGCCTGGAGGCTCCTCGACGACGGGGTCGTGGCACTCGCGGCCTCCGACGCCCACGGCTTCGCGCGTCCGCCGACGCTCGATCGTGCCTTTCGGGAGGTCGAGCGGCGTCTCGGGCGCGACCGGGCGCTGCCGCTGTTCGACGGCAGCGCGCTCTAGCCGCTAGGAGATGCGCACGACCAGCCGCCGCGTCGCCGACGCTCGGGCGGAGTCGGTGACCCTGACGACGAACGTGAACCGTCCAGTCGCCGTGGGCGTCCCGGTGAGCCGGCCGGCGGCGGTGAGCCGCAGGCCGGCGGGAAAGGCGCCCGAGGCGCGCGTCCAGCGGTAGGGTGCCGTGCCGCCGCGCGCCACGAGGCGGGCCGAGAACGGCTTGCCCTCCTTCCCGCCGGCCACGGCGGACGCCGCGACCTTCAGCTTCGGGATCGGCTCGGTGACGATCCCGAGCTCCATCAGCGTTGTGCGCAGGAGCGTCGCCATCGCGCGCGCGCCCTGCCAGCCGAGATGAAGGCCATCGGGCTGGAACCAGTCGGGGTGGCTGCGCGAGTAGAGGTTCCAGTCTGCGACCGTCACCTCGGGGTGGCGAGCCGCCGCCGCCCTGATCATGTCGTTCATCGCAAGGTACGACTGCCGCTCGGCGCGCAGCGTCACCCAGACCACGCGCTTCACGCCCAGGTTGCGCATCGCCGTGAGCGCTTCCTCGATGTTGCCTGCGTATGCCTGCTCGAAGTCGTTGTAGCCGACCGCGACGATGACGGTGCCGCCTGCGAGCTTCGGCCCGAGCGTGCCGAGCAGGTCGAGGACGGTCGGCGCCGTCGTGTCCTTGTAGGGGCAGCTCGTCTGTCCCACGCGGCGGCAGGGAGCAACCTGGAGATCGACGTCTGCGCCGCGGCGCAGCGTCGCAAGCGCCACCTTCTCGTACGCGATCGCACTGGAGACCGAGTCCCCGATCATCGTCACCTTCGGGAGAGGAGCTGCGGGAGCGGACGCCGCGGCGGCAAGCACGATTCCCGCGAGGAGCATGGCGACAGCGGTCGTGAGGGGCCTCCGCCGGCCTGCCGTACGGCGACGCATCTCTCGATGGTACTTGCACGTGCCCTGCTCCGAACGGAGATCTTCGCCCGTCTGCGTCCGCCCGCACAGCACATCCACGGCACCGCATTTCGCTACCCTTTCGGCGGAAATCAAGAGCGCGGTCCCGGGAGGCGCGATGCCTTCCTCACCCGTTCGACAAAGGGTGAGAGGAGGTGTTTTCGCATGGCAACCGGAACCGTGAAGTGGTTCAACGACGCGAAGGGCTACGGGTTCATCGCCCCCGACGAGGGCGGTAAGGACCTGTTCGTCCATCACAGCAACATCGCGGGCGAGGGCTTCAAGTCCCTCGTCGAGAACGCGAGGGTCGAGTACGAGGCGCGCGAGGGGTCGAAGGGCCCCGAGGCGACCAACGTGACCGTGATCTAGAGCGTCGGCTGCGCGGCCCCGGTTTCCCGGGGCCGCGCAGCTCAGGTGCGAGAAGGGGGTTCGCCGTCGCCGGCGAGGAGAAGATCGAGATGGAGGGTGAGGTGCTCGAGGCGTTCCCGAGCGGCATGTTCCGCGTCGGGCTCGCCAACGGGCACGAGCTGATCGCCTACACGGCCGGCAAGATGCGCCGTTACCGGATTCGCATCAACCCCGGTGACCGGATCAAGGTCGAGCTGTCGCCGTACGACCTCACCCGTGGGCGCATCGTCTACCGCTACCGCTGAGCAGGCTCGAGGCGCTCTAGCGCTTCTTGCCCTTGCGCCCGCGGGCGCCCGGGCGCTGCTGGACGACCATGCCCTGCGCGCCACGCTCGACGCGACGCCGCTGGTCGCGGTTCACCGGCTCGGGCATCTGGCCCTGCTCGCCGACGAGCTCCATGTACGCCTTCCGCTCGGCGGGCGTGAGCACGGCGAGGGCGCGCTGCGCCTGCTCCGGCGTCTTGATGTCGCCGAAGCTCTGCATCTTCTTGATCGCGCTCGCGAGCTCGGGGTTCGTGCGCTCGTACGCGGCCACCGACATGCGCTGGAACCACCGGCGCATGAACGGGATCTTCGAGAGCAGCTCGACCAGGGGCCGGAGGGCTTTGCCGCCCGCGACGCGCGACAGCACGAACAGCAGCAGCATCACGACGAGGACGCTGCCGAGGATGATGAACGGCAGCAGGAGGAGGAAGCTGATCGCGAGCGGCATCTGCATGGTGCAGCGGGATGCTAGACGAACAACGCCCTGCGACCGCTCATAGCCCGCTCTGACCGTTCTGCTGGTCGCTGCGCTGGTTGTCGTCCCTGGCCCGCACGATCTGCTCGCGGAGGGCCTGCGGGCCGTTCACGCCCGAGAAGCTGAAGCGGTCGGACGGGTCGTCGCTCGCGGTGTCGAAGTCGATCTGGCCGACCTTGAGGATCCGGTCGAGCGGAGACTGGTAGACGGTGATGTTCTGGATCCGGTCGACGTTCGCCGACGTCTCCGTCTTGGAGAGGATGCCGCGGCGAACCTGCATGCGCCTCGTCGTGATCGTGTACTGGGTGAAGTACCGCATCACCCAGCTCGCGGCGACCGTGAGCGCCACGCCGACGAGGAAGATCAGCACCGCCCAGGTGACGGGGACGTCGACGCCGGCCCACCGTGCGAGCAGCACGACGACGAGCGGCGCGAGCGAGAGCAGGAACCCCTTGGCATGGAACGAGAGGCTGGCACGCCAGGTCGGGTGGCCTTCCCAGATCGTCGTCTCGCCGGGCAGCATGTCCATGCGGCGACGATACCGCGCCGGCCGGTCGCCAGCGGGTGTGCTGCGGGAAGGAGTGGGGCCGTTCGCGGTGAAGCATCCCGCGCATGGACGAGCAGAGTCACAAGGAGGAGATGCGCGCCGCCCTGCGCGGCGACTTCGAGCGTCTGCAGGCCCGCCGCGGCAGCGCTGCGGTGCCGACGGCCGAGGAGCCTCGGCTGCAGGCCGTCTCGGCGGCGGAGTCGCCCGGAGCCGGCGATCCGCCGGCCGGCGAAGCACCGCACCGCGGCTGGATGACGCGCCTGCTCGGCCGCTGCTAGCGTCGCGCCCGTGGTGCGCCGACTCGCCCACCTGATCTGGGGCGCGGAGGTGGACCCGGCGCTCCGTCCCGTGCTGCTCGTGTCGCTGATCGGCTCGCTCGTCGGCTCGAGCTGGTGGAGCTTCATGGGCATCTGGGCGGTGAAGGAGCTCGGAGCCACGTCGACCCAGCTCTCGTACGGGTTCCTCGTCGGCGCGGTCCTCGGCGGTGTCGTCGGGTACGTTGGCGGCCACCTTTCCGACCTGTTCGGGCGGCGCCGGCTGATCCTGATCGCCGAAGGGCTGCTGGCGGCCTATCTCCTGCTCTTCCTCACGGTCGGCACGAACATCGCGGTCGGGCTCGGGCTGATGGTCGGTGCCGGTGCGCTCGGCTCCTTCGGCGGCTCCGCCGGGCAGGCGATGGTGGCCGACCTCGTGGCTCCGGAGCGGCACGAAGCTGCCTACGCGTCCGTGCGCGTCGCCGCGAACCTGGGCGTGACGATGGGCCCGCCGGCCGGCAGCCTGCTGTTGCTCGTGGGCGGCTGGCACGCGTTCTTCCCGGGCGTCAGCCTGATGGCGCTCGGCGCCTGGCTGGTCGCGTACCGCTACCTGCCGCGCTCGGGCGCGTATGCGCCGGAGACACCGCCCGAGCGGGGATCGCTCGGGGTGATCCTGCACGATCGCCCGTTCCTGCTGTTCATGGGGGCGAGCGTGTTCTCGTGGCTCGTCTACGTGGCGTACGAAACGGTGCTGCCCGTGTCGCTCGTCGAGACCCACGGGCTGCCGGAGTGGGGGTGGGGGCTGCTGATCATCGTCAACCCCCTGCTCGTGACGCTCTTCCAGCTGCGGTTGACGCGCGCGGTCGAGCACGTCCCGGCGGCCCCGAAGTACCTGGCCGCGATGCTCCTGATGGGGCTCCCGTTCCTCCTCTTCGGCGTCACCTCGGCGATCCCGGTGATCCTCGTCGTCCTGATCGTGTTCGTGATCGGCGAGATGCTGTGGGTCCCGACCTCGCAGATGGTCGTCGCCGGCCTGGCGCCCGCAGACGTGCGGGGCGCATACATGGGCGCCTTCGGAGGAACGGCGGCCGTCGGGTTCGCGCTCGCCCCGTTCCTCGGGCTGCAGGTGCGGGGCAGCGCGGGGGACACCGCCATGTGGGCCGCGTTCGCGGGCGTGTCGGTGATCGGAGGAGTGCTCGGCGCGCTGGCATGCCGCTGGGTGCGTCCGGGTGACGTGGGCGCCCCCGGCTCTGCTGTACTTGACGCATGAGCCGCGTCGAGCGCGAGGCGATCCTGGGGAAGAACGTCGCGAAGCCCGAGACACCGCGGGAGCGCAGGCAACTCGCCGACCTCGACGAGGACCTGCGCGAGAGCCCGTTGCGCGGCAAGAAGCTGCGGCTGCGGCTCGTCAACTTCCGGCCCTCGGCGGACGGGTACCTCTCGGCGCTCGGAGGCCCGCTCCCGTACATGGTGCGGCTGCGCGAGATCGCGGAGCAGACGGCGGCGCACGAGCAGCGCCTGCGCGACGCCTGGCACGCTCTCGCCGCTGTCTTCGCCCGACGAGGAGTCGTTCGCGGCCGCCTGGCGCGCCGAGGTCGGCCGCTGGTCGTTCGACGAGGTGAACGACCTGATCGACCGCCACAACCGCTGGTACCCGGCGGAGTCGCGTCTGCCCATGGACCCGAAGACGCGGACGTACGCGCTCGTCAACGGCGAGGACTACCGCAGGCGGCCGCTCGACGCCGCCTGGGTGCTGCGCCGGTTCCCCGCCGAGCTCAGCCTGGCCGGGGCGGTAGCCCGCACGATCACGTCGATCGCGGGCCGGTCGGCCCCTTCCACGTCGCGCAGGACGCGTTCCGCCCGCACGACGTCGAGCCCCGGCAGGGCGGCGATGACGTCGTCGGCGGTGTAGAGGACGCTCGCGTCCCGGGGGCCGCCATGTCCTTCCGTCAGGTTGGCCAGGTCGTGGCCGATCAGCAGGAACGTGCCTCCGGGTGCGACGGCGGCGGCCGCCCGCGAGAGGACGGTCTGCAGCTCGGCGGCCCGGAGCTGCAGGTAGAGCAGGGCCACGAGGTCGAACGCCTGCGCGGCAGGGCGGTAGTCGACCAGGTCGGCGAGCACGAAACGGGGTGCGACGCCGCGCCGCTTTGCGATCGCGCGCGCCTTCTCGAGCGCCACCGCCGAGAAGTCGACCGCGGTGACGTCCCAGCCCCGTTCGGCCAGCCAGACAGCGGTGCGACCCTCTCCGCAGGCGAGGTCGAGCGCGCGGCCCGGTGCGAGCTCTGCCACCTCGGCGGCGAAGAGCCGGTTCGGCCCGGCGCTCCAGACGAGCTCGGTGCCGGCGTAGCGCCTGTCCCAGTCGTCGCTCTTCATGCCGGTTCCGGCTGCCTGGCCGGTCCGGTCGACGACCACCAGGGTCGCGAGTGCGAGCGCCGCGCACAGGATGTACGGGGCGGGATCCCCGACGGCGTCGGCGAGCGCTCCTCCTGCTGCCGGTCCCGTCATGGCGCCGATCGCCCAGGCGACGTTCATCAGCCCGAACGCGAGCGTCTGCGGCATGCGGGTCGCTTCCGCACGGTCGGAGACGAGGGCGATGCCGGGCGTGTAGATGCCGCTCGCCGCCAGCGACGCCCCGACCACGAGGAGCGCGACGAGGAAGGCAGGGGTGACGAGCGCGAACGCGAGGGCGACGCCGGCGAGGAGCACGAGCGCGCCCCGGATCGGGTAGAGGCGTCCGCGCCGGTCGCTGATGCCTCCGACCACGGGTGCGAGCGCGACCTCGATCAGCCCGGCGACGATGAACGTGGCGGCGATGGCGATCGTGCTCCAGCCGGCATCGTCGAGGGTGAGCGGGACGAGCACGTCGAGCAAGCCGAAGAAGAGTGCGGGGACGAGCGTCAGCCAGACAGCGGTGACGAAGCCGTGATCTCGCAGGGCGCGCCCGAGTGCGCCGGGGTGGCGCGTCTCGGCGCGGCCTGCCGGGAAGACGGCGGCGACGACGCAGAGAACGCCCGTGACGGCCGCGACCAGGAGGAAGACGCCCGAGATCGACGTCAGCTCCGCGATCGCTCCGACGGCGGGGCCGACGATGAACCCGAGCACGGCGAACCCGAACGCCGTGCCGAGCGTCTGTCCGCGCCGCTCGCGCGGAGTGCTGAGCGTCAGCCAGGCGAGTGCGCCCGACCACGTCACTGCGCTGGCGAGGCCCTGACCGAAGCGGGCGAGCCCGAGCGCGGCCGGCGAGCCGACGAGAGCGAAGCCGACGCTTGCGGCGGCGAGCGTCGCGAGGCCCACGAGGACGGTGCGCTTTGGCCCGATCCGGCCGGCGATGAGCCCCGCCGGGATCCCTCCGACCATCGCGCCGGCACCGTAGGCTCCGACGAGCAGCCCTGCCTGCAGCTTCGAGAGCCCGTAGTCGTCGGCGAACATCGGGATCAGGGGGATGATCGCCGAGAACAGCATCGTGTCCGCGAACACGATCACGCTGACGAGGACGAGCAGGCGCCGCATGCGCGTGAGCCTACGCAGGCCCGGGCGGGTGACGCGGCGCGTGCGGGCGGGCACGAAAAAATGCACCGAGCCGGTGGCGCCTTCGTCCGGCTCTCCGACTGACCTCCGCCGAGGCGGCTGCCGATCGGTGAACCATCAACCTCAGGTGCTCCGTACTCGGTGCAAGACGTAAGCTACTGCGCGTCGTTTCGTCTGTCAACTCGCTCGAGAACGAAAAATACGCAATTTGCGGAGATGTCCGCAAATGCTCTTCGAATTGACCGACATGGGGCTGTTGCACGCAGGAATTGAAACGGCGCACGGTGCGCCTCGTCATTCGCGTGAAAAAGAAAATGCACCGAGCCGGTTGCTCCCTCGTCCAGCTTCCCGACTGACCTTCGCCGAAGCGAGTGCCGGTCGGAGAGCCATCAACCTCAGGCGCTCCGTACTCGGTGCATGAGGGACTATAGGGGCCGAGGCGGGGGCCGTCAAGCGGATGAGCGAACAGGTTTCCCGCAAATTGCGATCTTTCCGAAGAGCACAGCAAAAACTTTGCGGATCATGTGTTGTGCTCTAGAAAGGAACGGGTCCAGCAATTCGCCGAGCC
This sequence comes from uncultured Gaiellaceae bacterium, assembly GCA_963731095.1. Taxonomy (GTDB): domain Bacteria; phylum Actinomycetota; class Thermoleophilia; order Gaiellales; family Gaiellaceae; genus Gaiella. The sequence continues at coordinate 67,937 of CAVSUK010000024.1, read as the reverse complement.
GGGAGCGCTTTCGTCGACCGCTCCGGGTGACCTTCCGCTTCCGCGTACCGCCTCCCGGTGAGGCTTCGTCCTACTCGCGCCCCGTGCTCGGCGCAGGCAGGAATCTATGCTGCGTGCCGGCCCGGAGGCAAGGGGGCCGGCCGACGATTTCCTCGCAAATTGCGAATGTCTGGAGAAGCCATGACCGGAAAGCACGTTGTCGTGACGGGGGCAGGGACGGGGATCGGGCGCGCGATCGCGCGCCGCCTGGCCCGCGAAGGCGCGTCCGTGACGCTGCTCGCGCGCGACCGCAAGCGGCTCGAGGAGACCGCTGCCATGCTCGACGTGCACGTGAACGTGGCGCCGTGCGACATCCGCGACCGTGGCAGGGTCGACAGGGCGTTCGCCGACGCGTCGGCCGCGCTCGGCCCGGTGCATGCGCTCGTCGCCGTGAGCGGGCTCGGGGGCTCGAACGCACGACGGGCCAGGCGATCGCTTCGACGAGCTCGTCCAGGTCAACGTCAACGGCACCTACTACTGCTGCCGCGCCGCCGTTCGCCACCTTGCCGACGGGCCTGAAGACACGGCACCTCGTCGTGATGTCCTCCATCCTGGCCCGCATCGCCGTGCCTGCCTACACGGGCTACAGCGCCTCCAAGGCCGCCCTGCTCGGGCTCGTGCGGTCGCTGGCAGCCGAGCTCGCCTCGGCGAACGTCCAGGTGAACGCGATCTGCCCGGGGTGGGTCGACACGGACATGGCGTGGGAGGGCCTCGACGGGATCGCGGCGGCAGCGGGCACCACGCGCGAGGAGGCGTACCGCGATGCCATGCGGGCTGTTCCGCTCGGGCGCATGTCCCAGCCCGACGACATCGCCGGCACGGTGGCGTGGCTGCTGTCGCCGGATGCGCGCGGTGTCACGGGGCAGACGATCGACCAGAACGGCGGCGCCTGGGTCTGAAGCTTCGGGCAGAGAAGAGGGCTGCCGGCGCCTCGAGGCGCCGGCAGCCCTTCGGGTGAGAGCCGGGGGACTAGCTCTCGTACTGCGTGTCGGCGGGGAGGTCGAAGTCCGCCGCTTCCTCCTCCTCGAGCTGCTCGAGCTCGTCTTCGGTGCCCATGCGAACCGGCCCCTTGAACCAGTTCTTCGCGGAGAGGACCCACCAGCCGCCGAAGAGGACGAACGCGCCCGCTACGAGCACCGGGGCGTAGTTGACGAAGTCCCACGACCAGCCTTCCTGGCCCGGGATGCTCGACCTTGTACGGCGGGAGGAAGAAGACGATGCAGATGAAGAACACCCAGATGATCGCAATCACGTTCAGCCACTTGTAGTGATTGCCGAGGCTCCAGGCGCCGTGCTGGAACCTGTCGCCCTGGCGGAAGCGCAGGATCACCGGGAGGATGAAGGCGATGTACAGGCCGACGACGGCGATCGCCGGTGCCGACGTAGTAGCCGACCAGGTAGTTCTTGATCGCCGGCAGCATGATGATCGCGGCGAGGACGCAGATGGCGATCACGGCATAGTGCGGCACGCGGTTTCGCGCCGACCTGCCGCCACAGCTGGTGGCCCGGCACGGCGCGGTCACGCGAGAACGCGAACATCATGCGTGAGGCCGAGGTGACGGACGCCGTCAGGCAGAAGAACTGCGCGACGACGCAGATGAAGAGCAGCAGTTCCGCCCCAGTTCTGGCTCATCGACTCGGTCCAGATCCACGGCGATGATGATCCGCGAAGTTCTCGATCGCGCCGGCCGTGTCCGGGATCGCGAACGTGACCGCGACGCAGCAGGATGAAGCCGACGATGACCGAGACGACGACCGCGCTGACCATGCCGACGGCTGCCATCCGCGAGGCTTTGTGGGTCTCCTCGGCCATGTGCGCGGAGGCGTCGTAGCCGGTGATCGTGTACTGCGCCATCGCGAGCCCGGTCGCGAACACGTACCAGAACATCGGCGTCTGCGAACGTGCTGCCGCCGCCGCCGAAGCCCGTCTCGTTGATCGTCTCCGTGAAGACGTAGCGACGAGCGACTGGTGGTGGTCCGGGATCGACGATCAGCGCGACGACGATGAACAGCGACGCCCGCTCATGTGCCAGTAGGCGGAGACGGTGTTGAGTGAGCGAGGTGATCCGCACGTTCAGGAGGTTCAGCAGCAGTCGCAGTACACCAGAAGACCGACGCGTAGAGGAGGTAGATGTACTCCTTCGTGTTCGGGTAGCTCGAACCAGTAGTTGAGGAGCACCGTGCCGAAGGTGGCGAGCCCGTACCCGATCGCCGCCGTGACGGCGATCTGGCCGACAGGTTGAACCAGCCGGTGAACCAGCCCCAACCCGGGCTGCCGAGCTTCGACGCCCAGTAGTAGAGACCGCCCGCGGTCGGGTAGGCGGACGCGATCTCGGCCATCGAGAGGGCGACGATCGTGCGTCATGAGCCCGACGATCAGCCAACCCCACGTGACCGCGATCGGGACCACCCTGCTAGGAAGGCGATGTAGTACGACGTCAGGCAGCCGGCGAGGATCGAGATGATCGTGAAGCTGATCGCGAAGTTCTGGAACCCGCCCATCGCGCGGAAGAGCTCCTGCGCGTAGCCGAGCTTGTGGAGGATCTGCTCGTCCTCCGACGTGTGGTACCCGCCACCACCTGCGGGTGTCGTGCTCATGTCGCCTCCCTCGTGGATGACCAGTCCGACCCTCGCCTCCGCCAGCGATGGGCCCGGTGCGTATTCACCCTTGCCGGCAGGGGTAATGTCAAGACATGCCACCGATGAGCAGGCGGTGTGCCCGTGATGGTTGGGAGTGTCGCCCCGTCGTCGGACGGAATAGGATCGCGCCACATGCTGAGCTACGAGGAGCTGCGCGAGCTGGTCGCGACCGGCGAGATCGACACCGTCGTGATCGCCTTCACGGACATGCAGGGCCGCCTGATGGGCAAGCGCCTGCACGGGGAGTTCTTCGTCGAGCAGGTGGACGACGGTCACGGTACGGAGGGGTGCAACTACCTGCTCGCGCTCGAGATGGAGATGGACCCCGTACCGGGCTACGAGATTGCGAGCTGGGAGCAGGGCTACGGCGACTTCGAGCTCGTGCCCGACCTCACGACCCTCCGCCGGATCCCATGGTTGGAGGGGACGGCGCTCGTCCTGGCGGACGTGCTCTGGCACGACCACTCGCCGGTGCAGCCCTCTCCGCGCCAGGTGCTGAAGGCGCAGATGGAGCGGGCGGCCGCCCTCGGGCTGACGCCGATGATGGGCTCCGAGCTCGAGTTCTACCTGCTCAAGGAGACCTACGCCGAGGCGTACGAGAAGGGCTATGCGTCGCTGACGCCGTCGGTGCCCTACATCCTCGACTACCACATCCTGGGCACCACCTACGACGAGCCGCTGATGCGCACGATCCGCAACCACATGCAGGCCGCGGGGATGCGGGTGGAGACGTCGAAGGGCGAGGCGTGGCCGGGCCAGCAGGAGATCAACTTCCGTTTTGCCGACGCGCTGACGATGGCCGACAACCACGTCGTCTACAAGAACGGCGCCAAGGAGATCGCGTTCCAGCACGGGTGCTCGATCTCGTTCATGGCGAAGCCGTTCGAGGGCTGGATCGGGAACTCGTGCCACGTGCACTCGTCGCTCTTCCGCGACGGCGCGCCCGCCTTCGCGGACGACGAGACGCTCTTCGGCCAGTGGCTCGCCGGTCAGATCGCGTGCTTCGAGGAGCTCGCGGTCTTCCTGGCGCCGACGATCAACTCGTACAAGCGGTTCGCCGCCGGCTCGTGGGCGCCGACCTCGCTCGCGTGGGGCAACGACAACCGCACGTGCGGCTTCCGCGTGGTCGGCAAGGGCGCGGCACGCCGGGCCGAGACGCGGATCCCGGGCGGTGACGCCAATCCATACCTGGCCTTCGCCGCCATCATCGCCGCCGGGCTGCACGGGATCGAGCAGGGTCTCGAGCTGTCGCCGGCGCTGGAGGGAAACGCGTACGAGTCGGACTCACGGAGGTTCCCGTCGAGCATGCGCGAGGCGATTGCGGCCCTGGAGAACGGCACCATGGCCCGCGCCGCCTTCGGCGACCAGGTCGTCGACCACTACCTCAACTACGCGCGCACCGAGCAGGGCCTGTTCGACAGGTTCGTGACCGACTGGGAGCGCAAGCGCTACTTCGAGCGGGGGTAGGGAAGCCTGGTGGCCCAGCGTCCCATCATCGGCATCACGTCGTACGCGCAGCCTGCGAGGTGGGGTGCCTGGGAGCTTCCGGCCGCGCTCGTCCCCTTCTACTACGTCGATTCGGTCGACCGGGCCGGGGGGAGGGCGCTGCTCGTGCCGCCGAGCACCGAGGCGGTCGAGGAGACGCTCGACGCACTGGACGGGGTGATCTTCTCCGGCGGCATCGACATCGACCCAGCCGTGTACGGGGCCGAGCGCCATCCCTCGACCGATCCCGCCCAGGTGCACCGCGACGCGGGCGAGATGGCGCTGCTCGAGGCCGCGCTCGCGCGCGACCTGCCGACGCTCGCGATCTGCCGCGGCTTCCAGCTGCTCAACGTCCTACGTGGCGGCGACCTGATCCAGCACCTGCCCGAGACGGTCGGGCACGAGGGTCACCGTGAGGTGCTCGGCACCTTCTCGGAGCATCCCGTCGAGGTGAAGGACGGCACGAGGCTCGCGGCCATCCTCGGGCCTCGGCACGAGGGCGTGAAATCGAGCCACCACCAGGGGGTGGGCACGGTCGGGGACGGGCTCGTCGAGACCGCGTGGGCGGCCGACGGCTCGCTCGAGGGCCTGGAGGACCCGTCGAAGCGTTTCGCCGTCGGTGTGCTGTGGCACCCCGAGATGGAAGAGGACGACAAGCGCCTCTTCGAGGCGCTCGTCGCCGAGGCCCGGCGCTACCGGGCTGAGCGGCAGGCCTGACACAGGAAAGGACAACCGATGCGTGACCCCGTGACCCCGTTCCACTCGCAGTTGCCCGTCAGGATCGCCTTCGGCGACGGCGTCGTCGCCGAGCTCGCCGGCGCGCTCGAGGCGCTGGGTGCCCGCTCGGCGCTCGCCGTCATCGAGGAGCCCGTTGCCGCGCACCCGGACGTCGTGGCAGCACTCGCCGCCGCGGAGGCGACGGGCATCACGCTCGAGCGCTTCGTCAAGGGGGCGGGAGAGCCGACCTTCGCGCTCGCCGACGACCTCGCCGGGACCGTGCGTGCGCAGGGGCTGCAGGCGGTCGTCGGGATCGGAGGAGGCTCTGCGCTCGACGTCGCGAAGGCGGCCCGCATCGTCGCCGACCAGGGCGGCTCGAGCCGGGACTTCGCCGAGGGGACGATCGTCCCGCAGCCGCCGGCGATCGGACTCGTCCTCTGCCCGACCACCTCCGGCACGGGCAGCGAGGTGTCGGGCGCGAGCGTGCTCACCGACGCCGAGCGCGATCTCAAGATCGGGTTCGGTCATCCGAACATGCGCGCGCAGCACGCCCTCGTCGACCCGGTGCTGACCCACGGGCTGCCGCCGGCGCCGACGTCGCATTCGGGCGTCGACGCCATGGCGCAGGCGATCGGAGCGTGCACGGTGTCCGACTCGTCGCCCCTGTCCGTCGCATTCGGGCTCGAGGCGTGCCATCACGTTGCCGCCTCGCTCGCGACGGCCGTGCGCGACGGGTCCGATGCGGATGCCCGCCGCCGGCTGTCGTGCGCGAGCCTGACGGCCGGCCTCGCGATGAACCTGTCCGACTGCGCCGCCGATCACGCGCTCGGCCAGGCGATCGGGAGCGTCAAGCACCTGCCGCACGGCCTCACCGTCGGCCTCGTGCTGGCCGAGACCCTCGACGTGTCGCGCGTGGACTGCGCCGACCGGCTCGAGCGTGTCGCAGACGCGCTCGGCGAGCCGGCAGACGGCACGGCCGACGGCTCGCGTGCCGTGCACGCCGTGCGGCGCGTCCTGGCCGAGGTCGGCTTCCCGACGCTTCGCGAGGCCGGGGTGACCGACGACGACGTGCCGGCCCTCGTCGACGCTGCCGTGGGCGAGCAGGCGTTCTTCCTCGAGATCGACTGCCACGAATGGACGCGCGCAGAGGTCGAATCGGCCTTCCGCGCGGCGCTCGCCCTGGAGGCGCGCGCATAACGCGGCCGCCCTTGCCGGCATCGGCCGTGCATCACCCGGCCCTACGGAAGGGCGGGGTCAGGTCTCCGTGGAGATGAACACCGATTTCAGCTCGGTGTTGTGGACGAGGCCCTCCATGCCGAGCTCCTTGCCGGAGCCCGACTGCTTGTAGCCGCCGAAGGGCGCCTGCGGGAACACGGAGCTGTTCGAGTTGACGCCGATGCCGCCGGTGCGGAGCGCACGGGCGACCCGCAGCTGGCGGGCACCGTCACGCGTCCACAGCGAGCCCGAGAGACCGTAGGGCGTGTCGTTCGCGAGCCGGATCGCCTCGGCCTCGTCGGAGAAGGTGATGACGGAGACGACAGGTCCGAAAATCTCCTCCCGGCTCACGGTCATCTCGTTGGTGCAGCCGTCCAGCACGGTCGGCCGCAGGTAGTAGCCGTTGGCGAGCGCCGGGTCGTCGGGGCGGGCGCCGCCCGCGACGACCGTCGCCCCCTCGGCGACGCCCCTGGCGATGTAGCCCTCCACGGTCTCGCGCTGCCCGGCGGAGACCATCGGGCCGACCTGCGTGTCTGCGCTCTCCGGGTCGCCGACGACGATCGCATCGGTGGCGGCGACGTAGCGCTCGAGCAGCTCGTCCTTGGCCGACTCCTCCACGAGCAGGCGCGAGCGCGCGCAGCAGTCCTGCCCGCAGTTCTCGAACACGGAGAAGGGCGCCATGCGGCCGGCCTTCTCGAGGTCGGCGTCGGCGAAGACGATGCAGGCGCTCTTGCCGCCGAGCTCGAGCGTGACCCGCTTGATCGTGCCGGCGGCCTTGCGCGCGATCTCCACGCCCACCTCGGTCGAGCCGGTGAAGCCGACCTTGCCGACGAGCGGGTGCTCGACGAGCGCGTCGCCGACGGCGCGGCCTGGCCCCGGGACGACGTTGAGGACCCCGGCGGGCAGCCCTGCCTCGAGCCCGAGCTCCGCGTAGCGCAGGGCCGAGAGGGGGGAGAGGCTCGCCGGCTTGAGCACCACCGTGTTACCGGCGGCGATGGCGGGCGCCGTCTTCCAGTTCGCGATGTTGAGCGGGAAGTTCCACGGCGTGATCAGCGCCGCGACCCCGATCGGCTCGCGGAAGGTGAGCACGATGCCGTCGCGGTCGACGGGGATCGTCGAGCCGAAGAACTTGTCCACAGCGCCCGCGTAGTAGCGCATGATCGCGGCTGCGTTCCCGACGCACCAGCGCGCGTCGCCGATCGCCATGCCCATGTCGCGCGTCTCCAGTAGGCCGAGCTCGTCGACGTGCTGTTCGAGCAGGTCGGCCCAGCGGTAGAGGACTTTCGCGCGCTGGATCGGCGTGCGCGAGCCCCAGTCCTCGAACGCCCGCGCGGCCGCCAGAACGGCGCGCTCGGCGTCCTCTGGGCCGGCCTCGGCAACGGTGCGGAACACCTCGCCGGTCGCGGGGTTGACGCTCTCGAAGGTGCGTCCCTCGGCAGACGCGACGCGCTCGCCCTCGATCACCAGCCCCTCGAATGTGGCCATGGGGCGATTGAATCACGTCGCACCGCTCGGTGGTCGCCTTGCCATTCAGGTCGTATGAGATGACACTTGGGCGATGTCGGTGTCGGGGCATGAAGCCGTCATGGACGCGACGTGCTCGCAATGTGGCGCGGAGAACAGGGAGCAGGCGCGCTTCTGCGACGGCTGCGGCGCGCCGCTCGGGAACGCGGTTCCGAGGGAGGAGCGGAAGCTCGTCTCCGTGCTCTTCGTCGACCTGGTCGGGTTCACTGCGAGCGCAGACCGCCGTGACCCCGAGGACGTCAAGGACGCGCTCCAGCACTACCACGCATGGGTGAAGGGCGTCGTCGAGGACGTCGGCGGCACGGTCGAGAAGTTCATCGGCGACGCTGTGATGGCCGTGTTCGGCGCACCGGTCTCCCACGGCGACGACGCCGAGCGCGCGATCCGGGCCGGCCTGCGCGCGCTCGCCGGGCTCGACGACCTCAATCGTGCGCACGGGCTGGCGCTGAGCGCACGGGCAGCCGTCAACACCGGTGATGCGATGGTGGCCGTCGAGCCGAAGCGGGCCGGCGAGGTGCTGGCCATCGGCGACGTGGTCAACACTGCGGCCCGACTCCAGAATGCCGCGCCCCCCGGCAGGTTGATCGTCGGCGACGAGACCCACCGCGCCACCAGGCACGCGTTCTCCTTCTCACCCGTAGGGCCGGTCGAGGCGAAGGGGAAGTCCGCGCCGGTGCCGGCCTGGCTCGTCGACGAAGCGGTCGTGGCACCTTCCGAGAGGCCGATCGCCGTGCATCCACTCGTCGGGCGATCGCGCGAGATGGAGATCGTCCGCTCGGCATGGAGCCACGCCCGCGACGACCGGCGACCGTATGCGATCACGATCCTCGGCCCCCCTGGGATAGGGAAGTCGCGACTCTGCGCCGAGGTGTCAGCCCTCGTTGCGGCAGACGACGGGCGCATTGTCCGTGGCCGCTGCCTTCCCTACGGCGAGCAGACGGGTTACGAGGCCTTCTCCACTCTGGTCAGGGAAGCCACAGGCATCTTCCATTCCGACCCGCCGGGCGCAGCACGTGCAAAGCTCGACCGGGCGCTCCGGGATCTCGTGCCGGGGCACGAGATCCCGGAGATCGGCCGCCACCTCGCGATCCTCCTCGGGATCGGAGGCGACTCGCCCGTGGAGGAGCCGATGCTGCTCCGGTACGGCGCCCGGCGGTTTCTCGAGAGCCTCGGGCTGGAGCGGCCGACGCTGGTGGTATTCGAGGACATCCACTGGGCGCGCCCGAGCGAGCTCGAGCTGCTCGAGTACCTGGCGACGCAGGTCCGTGACACGTCCATCGTCCTGATCGCGCTCGCGCGTCCCGAGCTGCTCGACACGCACCCGTCGTGGGGCGGCGGGATGGCCGCGCACACGACCATCCCGCTGAACCCTCTCTCGAGCGACGACGCGGCTCTGCTCGCGACCCACGTGCTCGCGGGTGCTGCGCGCGGCCCCGAGGTCGCACGCCTGGTCGAGCTGTCCGAGGGGAACCCGCTCTTCCTCGAAGAGCTCGGCGCGGCACTCGTCGAGCTCGACGACCCTGACCAGCTGCCCGTGACGGTGAGAGCTGCGATCGCAGCTCGTATCGACGTGATGCCCGAAGACGCCCGCGCACTCCTGCTCGCTGCCGCGGTGATCGGCAAGTCGTTCTGGGTGAGGGTGCTCGAAGACGTCGCCGGGCCGGTCGACGTGCGCTCCGCTCTCGAGGTGCTCGAGACGAGGGACCTTGTCAGGCGGGACCCCACGAGCCAGGTCGCCGGCGATCTGCAGTACTCGTTCAAGCACGCCCTCATCAGGGAGGTCGCGTACGCCACGGTGCCCCGGGCGGTACGGCGCGAGCGGCATGCGGCGATTGCCCGTCACATCGAGTCGGTCGTCGACTCGACGGAGACGCTCGCCTGGGTGCTCGCCCACCACTGGGGGGAGGCGGGTGAGCCCGGCAAGGCAATCCCGTACCTGCTCGCCGCGGCCGAGACCGCGCAGCGCGGATGGGCGAAGGGAGCCGCCGTTGACCTCTATCGGCGCGCCCTCGAGCTTGCGGGCGAGGACGACGTCCTCCGTCGCGACATCGCCCTGAAATTGGGCCTCGCCCTGGTGGCGCTGGAGGAGTTCGCGGATGCGGCCGACCATCTCGAACGACTCCTCCCCGAGCTCGAGGGCACTGCTCGGCTCGAGGCGCTCCTCGCCCGAGGACGCGCCACCCACTGGTCGGAGCGGGATGCCGAGACCATCGCGCTTGGCGAGGAGGCACTCGAGCTCGCAGAGCGGTTGGGCGACGAGGAAGCCATTCCCGCCGCCATGGCGCTTCTCTCGCAGGGACTGCAGATGCGGGGCGGAGAGGGCGACATCGACCGTGCGCTCGACCTTGGTGGGCGCGCGCTCGCCCGGTGGGTCCCCGGAGCACGGCCCGTCGATCTCTCCGAGGCGTACTACCTCTATCACGACGTGACGTTCTGGACGGGCCGGTACGAGCAGTCGGCCGAGCTTTCCCGGATGGCGCGGGCCGTGGCCTCCGACGTCCATGGAGCCGAGCTTCTCCTTCGTGGGGGAGGTGGCGAGGCGCTCGCCCTGACGGGGCTGGGCCGTCACGAGGAGGCACTTCGGCTGTGGGACGAACTGTTCGAGGTCGCGCGAGAGCTCGGCCGGAACGTTCGCGTCCTTCTCAACTACACGACGACCGTCCATCGTGAGGTCTACGACCTCGACACCGCCCGCCGCTTCAGCGACGAGGCGCTGGCGCTCTCCGACGGGATGACGTTCAGCATGCCGCGCTCGTTCGCCCGCTCCGACCTGATCCAGACCGACCTCCTTGCCGGCGACGTCGACGCCGCACGCCGTTCCTGGGAGGGGGCCTGGCGTGACGCCGAGCACGCCACGGCCTGGACCCGCTGGCTCATCTACGGTCGGCTCGCGACGGCCCGGGCGGAGATCGCGTTGCGTTCGGAGACGACGGACGATGCGATCGACTGGGCGACGAGAGCGCTCGAGGTCACCACCAGGACGAGACGACGGAAATACGAGGCTCGCTCACGGTCGCTGCTCGGCGAGGCGCTCGCGCGGCGGGGTGCGCGCCAGGAGGCGCTGGCCGAGCTGTGGACGGCTGTTCGCATCGCCGACGACCTCGTCGGGCCGCCTGCGCGGTGGGAAGCACGTGCGGCGCTCGGACGAGCCTCGTACCTGCTTGGAGACGACGTCGGCGCCGAAGCCGTCTTCGGCGAGGCCAGGAGCCTCGTCGAGGCGTTTGCGGCCACGCTGTCGACTCGGCGGGCCGCGACGCTCCTCGGCGCCCAGCCGATCCGCGACATCGTGGAGCTGGGCTAGACCCCGACCACCTGCACGAGCCAGCGGCGGTCGCGCTCGCGGTCCAGCTCGAGAAAGAGGACGCGTTGCCACGTGCCGAGGCACAGCTCACCCTCGCGCACCGGCACCGACTCGCCGGCAGGGCCGAGCAGCATCGACATGCAGTGCGAGTGGCCGTTGTCGAAGCCCTGGTCCTCCTCGTTGATGTTCTCCGTCCGGCGGTCCCAGTCGTCGTGCGCGTAGTAGTGCTCGGTCGGGACGAGCCGCTTCAGCATCACCGCGAAGTCCTCCAGGAAGCCGCGCTCCCACTCGTTGACGCGAACCGAGCACGTGGTGTGCGGCGAGTACACGCAGCAGATGCCGTCGCGGATGCCGCTCTCTCGCACCGCGTCGCGCACGTTGTCGGTGATGTCGGTGACCGTGAGCCCACCGGCCGTGCGCAGCTGCACCTCGCGCTGAAACGTCTTCACCCTCCGCGTCCCTTTCTGTCGGCTCGGGCGACGCCGCCCGTGTGCAGCCCCATTGTGTCAGGCGGGTGAGCGCCGGCGGCGGGCGAACCCGTTACCCTCGGTCGCGGCGGGCCTGTAGCTCAGCTGGTTAGAGCAGCGGACTCATAATCCGACGGTCCCTGGTTCGAGTCCAGGCAGGCCCATTAGCCGGTACAACATGGAAGATCCGCAAACCCGCTGCATCGGCGGGTTTTCGGCAACCCGCGCACTCGAGACCTGCCAGCTAGTGGTGTTGCGAGGGCGGCCCCCCGAGTCGAACCCCGACCCGCCCTCGCTCTCCACCTGACGAACGCACCGTATGCGCCTACGGACAGTTGTCAATGGCCGTGGAATCCTGGCCGATCGGCGGTGGGAACCTAACCCGCCAGGAGCGTAGCGTCGCGGTAAGCCAGCTGGCGCCGCACCCAAAGCCAGCGGGTATCGAGCGGGGGCGGCCCCCGGTTCGACCCCGGCGCCCGCCCTCGCTCAGATTCTCAGCGTCGCCGCCGCTCCTTCCTCGACCGCGCAACCGGCCGGATCGGTGCTCGGCTCAGTGCAGACCTCGAATCCTGGGGCTCCGCCCTTCAGGTTGTTTCGGGCGGTGGTCGGAGATTACGGGAGGGTCTCCAGGGCACGCATGATCCGACGGCCCTGGCTCGAGTCCAGGCGGGCCCTGCTGGATCGCGGGAACGCCCCTGGCCGTCGGGAACGGCCTACGGCTCCACGATCTGATCGGCCTTGACGTTCGCGATGGTGGTTTCGGTGCCGTTCGGGTGGCGGATGATCAGTTTCGTCACGGTCGTCGCATCGCCGAGCCCGAAGAGGGCGCGCGGGTCTTCCGAGGACAGGTAGCTGCTGCCGGCGAGGAGCGTGCGCTCCAGGCGGCGGCCGTCGGGGAGGACGGCGGTGACCACGGTGCCGGGGGCGAACGTCTTCAGCCTCACTGCCAGCCAATGGCCTTCGGCACCCGTGTTCTGGAGCAGCTGGAGCCTGCCGCCGATCGAGTTGACCGCGACGTCGGGATCGCCGTCGCCGTCGTAGTCGGCGACCGCGAGCCCGCGGCCGACCACCTTCACCGCGTGGTCGAGCCCGACGATGCTCGTGACCTCAGTCACCTGGCCTCGCTTCCCCTGGGCCGTCATGTTGCCCAGCACCTTGAGAGGCTCGGCGTCCTTCGCCAGGTTGGTCACCGGAATCGCGCCGTTGGCGAGCAGCAGGTCGGGATCGCCGTCGAGGTCGAGGTCGGCCCACGAGGCCCCCCAGCCGGCGAGGGTTGTGTCCAGCGAAGGCGAGAACGCCGGCCGCGCATCCGCGAACGACGGCGCGCCCGACGTCGCCGGCAGTCCCCGGTATGCCGCGTGCAGCTGCCGGTGGGAGTTCGTCACGAACAGGTCGGCGCGGCCGTCGAGGTCGTAGTCCGCCAGCGCGATGCCCATGCCGGCGTTCGGGTCGTCGGCCCCGGCTTTCCGGCCGGCGTCCTCGAACCGGAACCCGAGCCCCGCCGGGTCCGCCGTCGCGCCTTCCGGCCGGGGGACGTTCACGTAGAGCCGGTTCGGGTCGGTGTCGTTCGCGACGTACAGGTCGAGCCGCCCGTCCCCCGTGAAGTCGGCGAGCACGGCGCCAAGGCCGTGGTCGACGTGGCCCCTCTCGATCCCAGCTTGTGCTGCGACCTCGCGGAAGTGGGGGCGCTCGCCCCTGCCCGGGCCTTCGTTGAGATACAAACGGTCGGAGACGGCCTGATGGTCACTGGGGAAGCCGCCCTCCGAGCCGGGGATGGGGGCGTTCACGTCGGTGTAGCCGGCCACGAAGAGATCCTGGCGCCCGTCGCCGTTCACGTCCCCGATCGCCGCGCCCGAATGCCATCCGTAGGTGGTGATGCCCGCAGCCCGGGCACCTTCGGTGAACGTGCCGTCGCCGTTGTTCCACAGCAGTGCGTCGTACCCTGCTGCCGTGACCACCAGGTCGGTGTGCCCGTCCCTGTTCAGGTCGCCTGCCACGCAACCGTTCCCGCGCAGCGACAGGTCGGCACCCGAGCCCTTGCTGACGTCGACGAAGCGACCGCCCACGTTGTGGAAGAGGCCGTTGCGCGGCAGCCCGCCCGCCTGCTCGAATCTGCCCGCGTCCAGATCGGTGTACGAGTTGACGGCGTACAAGTCGAGGCGGCCGTCGCCGTCGTAGTCGAGCCAGCAGACGCCGCCGCCCATCATCGCGACCGGGTCGGTCGTGACCTGGTACCGGAAGGTGCCTTGCCGGAAGTCGAGGCCGACGCGCGCGGCCACGTCGCGGAGCCGGACGCCGCGGATTCCGGACGCGGAGACCCGTGTGTCCGCCTGCTGCGCCGGCACCGCAGGTGTCTCGCCGCGTGAGCCCGTGATGAGATAGCGGCCCTCGTCGAGGCGCAGCTCGATCGTGCGTTCGAGCGGCTGCGGCTTGCCGCGACCGGCGACCGTCGTCTGCCGGCCCACGTAGGTCACGAGCGTCTCCGTCCCGGCGAGGTGCGCCAGCACGAGCGGCGGCCCCTGGCCCGCCCCCGCCTCGAGCGTAACCCGCATCCGCGCGATCGCATGCTCGGGGACGGTGACCGTGCCATCCATCTCCGCCAGGTCGATCTTCCCCCACAGTTCCTGCAACCGGGCGCCGGTGGCCGCGGCCTTGGCACGGTCGCGGTCGAGTAGCCGCAGCGCCTCGCCCTCCGTCCGTAGGTCGCTGAGGACGTCACGCGCGATCTGGCGCGCCTCGGCCCGGTCGATCTTCGTGGAGACGGTACGCGAGGGCACCACCGTCACCTCCGGACAGGCGGGCCGAGGCGGACACCGGCGCCCCGGCTGCCGCGGCGCCGGGCCGGGCGGGGATCCCGGCGAGCACGAGGCCTCCCGCGAAGGCAGTGGCGCCGAGCAGTGCGACCGCGCCGGCGAGTGGGCGGCGCCCAGGCACGAGGCGGGTCGCGGCGCGACCGAGCGACGTGCCCTGCAGGAGCAGGAGCACCGGGCGCGCAGCGCACGCGATCGTCGAGTGCCGCGAGCAGCGAGACCTTCGCCGCGAACTCGGTCGTCTGCGGGTGCGATCAGCAGCACCGCGAGCAGGCCGACCCCGACCGCGTATGCCCGGCGGGCGCTGCGCCCGGCGGGGATCGTCTTCGGGTCGGTGATCATGAAGAAGAGGAAGACGAGGACCTCGGGCGAGAACACGAGGATCCGCCACAGTTCGAAGCCCGTCATCGGCCCGAGGTGCCAGCGCGCCGTCATCTCGTGCCCGGACAGCGCGAGCACGCCCATGCCCGCGGCGAACGCCACCCAGAACCCGATCGCGATCGCGAGCAAGCCGAGGCGCAGGAGGATCGCGAGGCCGCCCGTGACGATGATCGCCAGTGCCAGCGCCATCCATCCTGACATGGGCCCCCACCAGAACGGCAGCGGATCTGCGAGCTCGGGCCCGAACAGGAGGAAGCAGAGCACGAGCCCGAAGTTCGAGGGGTTGAACACGTGCCGGCCACGGAAGCGGATCACGTACTTCGACAGCAGGGCCACCGCAGCGGTGCCCGCGAACAGCCACCAGCCGTGCATGCTCCACCAGTCGCCGTGCTCGGTGCCGGGCACGCGAAGCACGAACGCGACGCCGTTCCCCGTGAGGAGCGCGCTGGCCGGCCACAGGAGCACACGCTGCCGCCGGAACGCGATCGTCACCTCCAGCACCGCGCACGTCACGAGCGAGACGAGGATCTGCGCGATCGAGAGGTTGAAGTCGAAGGCGACCTGCCCCAGCACCTGCAGCGACGTGATCACCGTCGCGAGATGCAGGCGCGGGTCCCGCAGGGACGGCAGCAGCACGGGGTACGCCGAGCCGCGGATTCGCAGCGTCGGCGTGCCGACGCCGGCTAGCGCGGGTGCGCTCATGGAGGGGAATGCTAACGACGGTCTCTAGGACGCCGCGGGCCGCGGCGGGCCGTGAAGCTCGGAGCGGCGCAGCCGCTCGAGGTCGGCGATCGTGGCCACGATCTCGTCGAGCGCCCGGCCCTCTCCGGCCCGCACGGGGAAGCGCTGGCGCGCCAGGAAGCGTCGTGCCTCCGCCTGGTGGCGGCGGCTCTGCTCCCAGCTGCCGAGCAGCCTGCGATCGACGTTGTCCGGCATGAGCCGAATATCGACAGCTCCGGCCGGCGGGTTGAGCGCCGGACTACGCCCGAGTGTGCCGGCTGCGCCGGCACGGGAACCTGGCGTCGCCCAACCTGGCGTCGCCCGGCCTACGAGCTCGCGCCGGTGCCCCGCCATGCGTAGAGCGGATGGTTGGCCGGAAGCCAAAGCCATGTCCCGGCTTCGGGAGGCTCTCGCCCGCCGGAGCCCGCGCAAGCGGCTTCTCGTGCGTCGCGAAGCGAATCCCCGCCCACAGGCGGTGGGGGGAGGGCAGAGGAGGCACCGAGCGCCTCCTCTGCCCGACGACGCAACCTCGGGACCAGGCGATTTCGCGCCTGCGGGGAGAGGAGTCACGCCGAACCAGGCGTATCTGTCTCACATCGCAACGATAATTGCGAGGGTCTGGTCGACCGCCTCGGAAAGGAAAAGCTCGCAAAATGGACATCTCCAAGCTGTCCCACGGCGCCAAGCTCGTTCTTGGCGCGAGCATCGCATTCCTACTCGTCTCGTTTCTCAGCTGGTTCTCGTACGACGGGCCCGGCAAGGAGGCAATCGAGGCCGTCGGCGGGGACACGGGCGTGAACATGTGGCATGGCATCGGATGGCTCGCCGGTCTTCTGGCGATCGCGATCATCGTCTGGCAGGCGCTCCGCCTCGCGAACATCGAGTTCGAGATCGGTGTCACGCCGTCGATGATCACCGCCGCGTTGGCCGTGCTGCTCGTCCTCTTTGCCTTCATCCGGTTCCTCGACGAGCCAAGCGCGTTCGGGCGCACCATCTGGGCGTGGCTCGGGATGATTCTCGCGATTCTGCATCGTTGTCGGCGCGTGGATGAACATGCAGGCCGCGGGTGAGGGCCTGAGCCACGTGAAGCAATCCGTGTCAGCTGCGGCGACCAGTGCCACGGCCGCGGCGAAAGGCGCCGCCGACTCTGCTCGCCGACAAGGCACGAGCCTGCGGCACCGTCAGCGGCGGGGCAGGACGCGGCGGAAGCCGCCACCGAGGCTGCGGACGCACCACCGGCCGCGGACGAGCCGCCACGGACCGCCTGACCACGTTTTGGAGCATCAGCGAGGTGGTTCCTCCGGCAGTCGCGGGAGGAACCACCTCGCTACACTGAGCCAATGGCCGAGTACGGGACGATGCGGGTCAAGAGCGGCCTCGCCGAGATGCTCAAGGGCGGGGTCATCATGGACGTCGTCGACGCCGAGCAGGCGGTGATCGCCGAGAACGCCGGCGCGGTCGCCGTGATGGCGCTCGAGCGTGTTCCGGCCGACATCCGCCGCGACGGCGGCGTCGCGCGCATGTCGGATCCCGGCATGGTGCGCGAGATCCAGGAGGCCGTGTCCATTCCGGTGATGGCGAAGTGCCGTATCGGTCACTTCGTCGAGGCGCAGATCCTGCAGGCGCTCGAGATCGACTACGTCGACGAGTCCGAGGTGCTGACGCCCGCCGACGTGGAGCACCACGTCGACAAGTGGGAGTTCACCGTCCCCTTCGTGTGCGGCGCCACCAACCTTGGTGAGGCGCTACGCCGTATCGGCGAGGGCGCCGCGATGATCCGCACCAAGGGTGAGGCGGGCACGGGCGACATCGTCAACGCGGTGACGCACATGCGGACGGTGTTCGGCGGCATCCGCCGGCTCCAGTCGCTCCGCACCGAGGAGCTGTTCACGGAGGCGAAGAACCTGCAGGCTCCGGTCGAGCTCGTCCGCTGGGTGGCCGAGAACGGGCGGCTGCCCGTCGTCACGTTCACCGCCGGCGGCATCGCCACCCCCGCCGACGCAGCGCTCTGCATGCAGCTCGGCGCCGACGGCGTCTTCGTCGGCTCCGGCATCTTCAAGTCGGGCGATCCCGACCGCCGCGCCAAGGCGATCGTCGAGGCCACCACGCACTTCCAGGACGCGAAGATCCTGGCCGAGGTGTCGACCGGGCTCGGCGAGCCGATGGTCGGCATCTCCTCCGCATCGCTCCCCGAGAGCGAGCGCCTCGAAGTCCGCGGCTGGTAGCAGCCGGCGGTCCGGGCCAAGCCAGGCCATGCCTGACCCCCGTCGACCGTCTACACGAGCCCCTGGTCGAGCATCGCGTCGGCGACCTTGACGAAGCCGGCGATGTTGGCGCCGACGACGTAGTTGCCGGGGCTGCCGTAGTCCTCTGCCGTGTCGTGGCACTGGCGGTGGATCTCCGACATGATCCCCTTCAGCCGGGTGTCCACCTCGTCGCGCGTCCAGTTCAGCCGTAGGGCGTCCTGGGAGAGCTCGAGCCCGGAAACGGCCACCCCGCCCGCGTTCGCGGCCTTGCCCGGCCCGTAGAGGATCTTCGCCGCGATGAAGCGGTCGACGCCGTCCGGGCGGGTCGGCATGTTGGCGCCCTCGGTGACGACCTGGATGCCGCCGGCGAGGAGGTTGGCGGCGTCGACGTCGCCGATCTCGTTCTGGGTGGCGCTCGGGAAGGCGCAGTCGGCGGGGATGGCCCACAACGGGTTGCTGGTCGCGATCGGGTTCGCGGGCGTGAAGGAGGCGGTCGGGTAGCGCTCGGCATAGCTGTGGATGCGGCCCGCGCCGGTCGTTCTTCAGCTCCATCACGAAGTCGAGCTTCTCGCGGTCGATGCCGTCCGGGTCGTAGACGAAGCCACCGGAGTCCGACAGGGTGACGGGCGTTGCGCCCAGCTCGATCAGCTTCTCGACCGTGTACTGGGCCACGTTGCCGCTGCCCGACACGAGGCACTTCTTGCCCTCGAGCCCTTCACCGCGGGTGGCGAGCATCTCCTGCGCGAAGTAGACGGCGCCGTAGCCGGTCGCCTCGGGCCGGATCAGCGAGCCGCCCCAGCCGAGCGCCTTGCCGGTGAGGACGCCGCTGAACTCGTTGCGGATCCGCTTGTACTGCCCGAAGAGGTAGCCGATCTCGCGTGCGCCGACCCCGATGTCGCCGGCAGGGACGTCCGTGAACTGCCCGATGTGGCGTTGCAGCTCGGTCATGAACGACTGGCAGAAGCGCATCACCTCGGCGTCACTGCGGTCCTTCGGGTCGCAGTCCGCACCGCCCTTGGCGCCTCCCATGGGCAGGGTGGTGAGCGCGTTCTTCAGCACCTGCTCGAACGCGAGGAACTTGAGCACCCCCACGTAGACGCTCGGATGGAAGCGCAGCCCGCCCTTGTAGGGGCCGATCGCGCTCGACATCTCGACGCGGTAGCCGCGGTTCACCTGGATCTCGCCCCGGTCGTCGACCCATGGCACGCGGAACACGATCACCCGCTCGGGCTCGACGAGCCGCTCCAGGACCTTCGCCTCCACGTACTCGGGATGGCGCTCGAGCACCGGCGCGAGCGAGTCGACCACCTCCTGCACTGCCTGGTGGAACTCGTTCTCGCCGGGGTTCTTCGTTCGCACGTGGGCCATCAACTCGTCCGCATACCCGCTCCTGAACACCGGTGCTCCTCCTCGCGCTCGAACGCCTGGTAGTCCATCCACAGGGTCGCCGGTGTTGCCCGGGCCGTCATCGTGGAAAGGGCGCTGAGATGCGCGGGGAAGTACGTTGCGCCCCTGCGGGCGTCCACGCCGGGCGGCTGTCCGACGCCGCGGGCCGCGCCGGGATCGCGGCTAGGATTGGCGCGCCGGGCGACGTGGCCGAGTGGTTAGGCAGAGGCCTGCAAAGCCTCGTACAGCGGTTCGAATCCGCTCGTCGCCTTGTCAGCCAATGCTTCGAACGGAATGCCCCAGCTGCGGGGCCGGACGGTCTAACCTGCCAAGCACTCGCCTCGTCCTCCCGAAACTGCGAGGTCGATCGCTCAGGGATTACCCGATCTGCAATTGCGGCGTCGAACCGATGTCCGCCACCGATCGGCGTGCCAGCGTGTGCCTAGATCAATAGGAGGGCACCATGAGTACGCACTCGCTCGGCGGCCGGGTCCACCACGGAACCCACGGGCTGACGACGATTCTCTCCAGCAACTGGGCATGGCTCGGTATCGGCTTCGCTGTGGCGTTTGCCACGCCGTCCTTGCTCGCGGACACCCTCGAGATGAGCAGAGACCTGTTCTATGGCCTCTACGCGATGCTCGTACTCGCCTTGTTCTGGGGTTGGGCTCGCGCGACGGGGTACGAGCTTGGAGTGGCACTGCGGCGCCGGTGGGTCATCGCCGTCGTACTCGGCGCGGCCTGCGGGGCGCTCCTGACCGTGATGGTGCTCCGAACGGAAGATGCAACCGCACGTCCCGGTGGCCTGGAACTCGGAGCCGAGGTGCTCTGGCGCGGCGTCGTCTACGGAGCGGTCGACGGTCTCCTGTTGTCGGCGTTTCCCATCCTGCTCGTCTTCGCCGCGCTTGCAAGCTGGCGCGTGGGTCATCGATGGCGGCGGACGCTCGCAGTCGGAGTAGTTGCGATGACCGTCTCGGTTCTCATGACGGCCGTGTACCACGCCGGCTACAGCGACTTCCGTTCGGACAAGATCCGCAAGCCGATCACGGGGGACCTCGTCTGGAGCGTTCCTACGCTCGTGACGCTGAACCCGGTTGGAGCGCCAATCGCGCACGCGGCCATGCACGTCTCGGCCGTGCTCCACAGCTACGAGACCGACACGTTCCTGCCACCGCACAGCTGACAGGGGCTGTGGACCCAGCGGCCGCGTGTTACCGGCGTGGTCTACGCGATCGAGTCAAGGCGACAGGACAGCGAAGTCCTCGAAGTGGATCTGGGCGGAAGGGACGCCACGTTGCAGGAGCTGGTGGCGGAGGTTGTGCACCATCACGCGCGGGCCGCAGATGAAGATGTCCTGCGTGACGAGATTACCGCTGGCCGCACCGATGTCCTCGACGGTGATGTGGCCGAGCGAGGCACGGCGTATCGGAATCACGCGCAGCCGCGGGTTCGCGTCGCTGAGGTCGAACAGCTCGTCCTGGACGAAGGCGTCGTCGGCGCGCTCCGTGCAGTAGTACAGGTCGATGTCGTACCGGGGGTCGTCGAGGGTGCGCGCCATGCCCAGGAACGGCGTCACCCCGACCCTTCCGGCGATCCAGATCTGGCGCAGGCTGGCCACGGCGTCGAACCGGAATCCGCCGTACGGACCCTCGACCAGCGCGACACCGCCGGCCCTGAGATCGAGCAGTCGAGCCGTGTAGTCACCCAGCGCCTTCACGACGAATCGCAGCCGCGGGTCGTGCGGCGCCGACGTGATCGAGAACGGGTGTGCCTCGCGGGGCATCTGGTCGTCCAGAATCGTGACGAAGGCGAACTGACCCGACCGGCTGCCGGGACGAACAGCACGAGGCCCGAGCGAACGGATGACGTCGCCTTGCTCGAGGCTACGAGGACGGCGTGAGCGACGAGAACGATCGGAACCGTGTAGCCGAGCACGCGGTGGATGCGGTACATCCGGTCGAAGCCGCCCATGAGGCGCTCGACCGCTCGAATCCGGGCGGCGAGGACGATGGTCGCGGCGAACACAGCCGTCCCCGTTAGCGCGGACAGGTTGGCGAGACTCTTCAACGCTGCAGCCGGGCTGCCGAACCGCGTCTCCAGGTCAGCCGCGCCCAACCACAGAGCCGCCGGCACGAGCACGACTCCGGCGGCCACGACCCAGCCTCGGTGTCGTCGCGACGCACGCCGCCACGCACCCACGCGATCTCGGTGTTCACCCCCGGCTCCCGTCATGTGCTCCGTCCCGGTTGGCCGCCGACGAGCTCTCAGCGCTGAATCGTTACCACTGAGCGCCGTCGACCGCGACCGGGGCCACGTGAGGTTCGAATCCGCTCGTCGCCGCTTCGTGCGCCCTGCGGCTGCGGGCATCGTGCACCCCGATCCGCGGCGGCCCCGATGTGGCCGCCTCTCCGCCGGGCGACGATGGGGTCGAACCGAGAAAGGTGCTCGTCGTGGCCATTCCCGACAGGATCGACCCAAGGCGGACGGAGGCACCCGTACCGGGTGCCGGGCCGACGAGACGGCACCTCGAGCTGGTGCCGCCGCCCGAGAGCACGTCCGAGGAGGCGCGGCGCGTCCGCCAGACCCGCTGGGTCGCTCTGCTGCTCGCCGTCGCGACGGCCGTCTTCTTCGCCCTGTGGACGGCGTCCGTGCTCGGCGCCGCCGACTCCGCCTGGTGGCCCGCGCTCGTGGGCGCGCTCTGTGTGCTCGTCGTCGCGCTCGGGGCGATCGTGATCCGCCGGATGCGCTGATCGCGGCCGAGGCCCCGCGCAGGAGGGACGGCGCGTCCGCCGAATCCACGAGATCTGACACATGCCCGTGTCGGGCCGAGGATCGGAGGAGACATGACCGTGACCGAGCAGACGCAATCATCGAGGGCCCGGTCGGCAACACACGCTCGATCGGGCTCTGCATCCTGTGGGCGATCCTGACTCTCGGGATCTACACGTTCGTCTGGGTGTACCGGACGCAGGACGAGGTGAAGCGCTACTCGGGCAACGGGATCGGCGGCGTGCTCGGGCTCGTCGTGTACCTCCTCATCTCGCCCGTCACCTGGTTCGTCGTCCCCTCCGAGATCCGCTACATGTACGAGGACCTCGACGGCGGCCACAGCCCCGTCCGCGGCGTCACCGGGCTCTGGATGCTGCTGCCGATCGTCGGCCTCTTCATCTGGTTCTTCAAGGTGCAGGGCGCGCTCAACCGGTACTGGGAGAGCAAGGGCGCGGCCCCCGCCTGACGCGCGTCGCCACTCCGGCCAATCCGGGTGCTCTCGTCTCGCCGTAGAGGTGGGGGAGAGCAGTCGACCCGAGGAGGCCCCGTGCTCAAGCTCGTCCCACTCGGCATTGCCGCAACGGCGCTGGCCGCGAGCGCTGTCGCGCTCGGCGCGCCGGCGAAGTCGACGTACACCTACAAGGCTGCGATGACTGTCGCGGACGAGGTGCCGAAGCCCAGCGCACCGGCGAAGGCCCGCGGTGTGTTCAGCGCCACCGTCACCGAGAACGCCTCCACCCGCGTGATCCGGTGGACGCTCACCTTCCGCAACCTGAGCGGCAAGGCGGTCGCGGCGCACATCCACAGGGGCAAGCCCGGCGTCGCCGGAGGCGTCCTGCTCGGTCTCTGCGGGCCCTGCAAGAACGGCCAGACCGGGAAGGCGACGATCTCGAGCGCCGTCGCCGACGCCCTCGAGCAGGGGCGAGCCTACGTCAACGTCCACACCGCGAAGAACACGGCCGGCGAGATCCGCGGGCAGGCGAAGCTCGTCAAGAGCACCGAGGACACCACGTCCGGGGCACAGACGACTCCCACGCCGGCGCCGGCACCCGACCCGGGCGACGACGGAGGGAAGGGCGAGTACTAGCAGGGAGACACGCCTCGCCCCTACGGCAGCGGCACGCGCGGGACGGAGACGACGCCGAGACGCTCGAGGATCGCGTCGCTCTCCGCCCGCAGGTCATCGGCGCCGTCCCATCCGCACGGCCGCCATGGCGCGCAGCGTGAGCGCCACCTCGAACTCGGCCTTGAGCTCGCGAGCGAGCCGGAGGCTTTCTTCGAGGTGCGGAGGGGCGTCGGCGGGGCGTCGCGCCTGGCACGTGCGCGAGCCCGATCACCCGCTCGAGCAGCGCCTCGAGCCCGCCCACCGGAGACTTCCGGGCCGCCTCACGCACCTCGGTGGCAAGCGCGAGGGCCTCTGCGTGTCTGCCCTCGAAGAGGAGGCACTCCGCGCGGCGCGCCTGCGTCTCGCTCATGAACCGCTCTGCAGAGAGCTCCTCGAAGAGCGCGAACGCCTCGTCGAAGAACCCGTGCGCCTCCTCGAACCGTCCTGCCCGCGCCGCTGCTCGGCCCAGGTTGGAGAGCGCGGCGCCCGCGCCGAACGGCCATCCAGCCGCTCGACACGCGCGCAACATCACCTCGAACGAAGCCGTCGCCTGCTCGAGGTGACCCTGGTCGGAGAAGATCTCGCCCTCGTTGTTGACCTGAATCGCGCCGCCGATGACGTCGCCCGACCGCTCCTTGGCCGCCCGGCTCTCCGCGTAGTACGCGGCGGACTCGTCCCAGCGTCCCTCGTAGTAGGCATGGATGCCGAGATTGCTCAGCACCACGCCGAGGCCCCGCAGGTCGTCGAGCTCCTCGTAGATGGGGCGAGCCAGCTCGAGGTAGTGGAGACCGTCCTGCCGGCCCGAGGTCGGTGAGGGCGGCATCGAGCAGGTAGTAGGCGTGGGCGAGCGTGCTGCGGTCGCCGGCCGCCTCTGCGTCGGCGGCCGCTTGCTCGAGCCACCGCACCGCTTCGTCCGTGTTCGTGCGGCGGTAGTTGATCCCGCCGGCGCTGAGCTCGATCATGGCACGAACGCTACCCGCCTCGGGACCGCCTACCCCCGCCTCGTCCAGGCGAGCCAGACCGCGGGCGCATGTCTCGAGCGCGTCCTCGTAGCGGCCCATCAGCTCGAGCACGGCGGCCTGCTTGCCGAGCAGACGGGCGTCCAGGATCGCGCTGTCTGTACCCCCGGCGGCCCGTGCTGCCTCGAGCGCGGCGAAGGCCTTCTCGTACGCCGCGAAGCGCTCGCACACGTCTCCGAGCGACTCGTTCACACGCACCACGTCGGCGGCCGGGAGATCGTGGAGCTCGGCCGCGGCTGCGAGCGCGCGGTCGTACAGCTCGGCGGCAACGACGTTCGCGAAGCCGGCCTCTGCCCGATCGGCCGGCGATCACGGAGTACCGCCAGGCGCGGGGGTGGTCGCCCGCCTCGAAGAAGTGGAGCGACAGCAGCGCAGCCTCTTCCTCGGCCTGCATCCCCAGCCGCTTCTCGATCGCGGCCCCGACCCGGCCGTGGATGTCGCGGCGCCGACGGAACGAGAGCCCCTCGTAGGCGGTGGCCCGCACGAGGTCGTGACGGAACGTGAGCCGGTCGTGCTCGGCCGGTACGACGAACTCGCCGAGGTACGCCCAGCGTTCGGGGTGGCCCGCCTCGGGGATCTCGTCCTCGAGGATCTCGCCGAGCAGGTCGAGCTCGAAGGTCGGGCCCAGCACCGCCGCATACCGGAGCAGCATCCGGTCGGCGGGATCGAGCGTGTCGATGCGCGTCGTGAGCAGGCTCTCGACCGTCTCCGGCAGGCTCTCCAGCGTCTCGCCGTGCTGCGCCGCGAACACGAGCTCGCGCACGAAGAACGGATTGCCGCCCGAGCGCTCGGCCAGTGTGTGTACCGCGTCGATCGACAGCGCCCATTGCTCGGCGACCGCGATCGCGAGCTGCTCCGCGGCGCTGCCGGTCAGCGGCGCGAGCTCGATCCTGACGCCCTGTGCCGTCTGCGCGTACGAGAGGCTCCGCGCCCGGCCGGGTCGTCACGCAGACGAGCCAGGGGCGCAGCGCCGGCTTTGCGACGAGATGGGAGAGGAGGAAGCGGGAGCCGTCGTCGAGCCAGTGGGCGTCCTCGACCACGATCAGCGTCGGCATCATCAGGATTCGCTCCAGGAACGTCTCCACCGTCGTGTGCAGCCGGTCGCGGCTCGCCGCCGGGTCGAGCGCGGTGGCCTCGGCGGTTACGGGCACCTCGGCGTCGAACGGGATCGCGAGCAACGGCAGCCACGGCGCCAGGTCGGGCATCATCCCCGTCACGAAGGGTGCGAGCTGTGCGCCCGCCTCCTCGCGCGTGCGGTCCGGCGTGATGCCCACGAGCTGGCGCAGCAGCGCTCGGAACGCCGCGTACGGCTCGGCCGACGAGTAGTGCTCGGCCGCCGTCTCGAGCTGCTGGAAGCCGAGCGCGAGCGTGCGCAGCTCCTGCACGAGCCTCGACTTGCCGATGCCGGGCTCGCCGACGAGCTCGATCACCTGCAGCTGCCGCATGCGCGCCTGGTCGACGGCGAGGCGGAGCAGCTCCACCTCGGCCTCGCGGCCGACGATCGGCGTCGTGTCCGGCTGGTCCTTCGGCCGCTGGTCGATCGCGGCTCCGACCGCGTGCGCCATCACCGCCTGCTCCTTGCCCTTCACGAGCAGCGGCTCGGTTTCCGTGTGGTAGATCGTGCGTCGCGCGGTCGAGCACGTCGGCCGTCGCCAGGATGCGGCCGGGCTGCGCCCGGGCTGCGAGCCGTGCGGCGAGGTTGACGGCGTCGCCCATCACCGCGTACGTGCGCCGTCGCGGGATTGCCGATGTCGCCCGTGAAGACGTGGCCGCGGTGCACGCCTGCGCGCAGGCCGAGGTCGGGGCATGCCGCGAGCACGTCGCGCAGCGCACGCAGCATGCCTTCCTCGTCGTCGCCTGAGCTCGAGGGGGCGCCGCCGGTGAGGTACAGCTTCACCGCTCCGACGTCGATGTCGGACTCGAGCCATGTCAGTCCGTACGTGGCGCATGCCCTTCGCACGGCGGCCGCGACCGCGTCGAGCCGGGCGAGCAGCGTCTCGGATCCCTCGCTCACCAGCAGCTCGTCCGTGCCGGGCAGCTTGAGGAACGCCACCGTCACCTGGCGATGCTCGGCCTCGCCGCTCGCGACGGCGAGATGGTCGCGGAGCGGGCCGGGCACGTACTCGGTCAGGTCGGTACCCCGCGACGGCGGGCGGAGGCGGGATCGCGCTGGCCCCGGAGTCGAGCCGGGTCATCAACCGCGCTCCGTCGCGCTCGTCGCCGAGCCAGCCGGGGTCGAGCGCAGCCGCCGTGTCGGCGCTGACGACGATCTCGCCGGCGCCGGCGAGGTCCTCCAGCTCGAAGACGTGGGTCGCGGCCGGCCCGGCCACGAGCAGCTCGCGGTGCGGCTCGCGTGTGAGGAAGAAATGGCACGGGCCGCTGTGCACGCCGGCGGACATGCGCAGCTCGACGGGCCCGACCGAGCTCTCGGCGCTGCCGACGCGCTCGATCGTCCACTGCATGTCGGAGGCGGCTCCGCAGGCACGCTCCGCGTGGCGCTCGCCGGTGAAGAGGAGCAGGAGCGCGTCCCCGCGGAACTTGAGCACGTCGCCGCCGTGCCGCTCGGCAACGGCGATGAGGGCGTCGAAGACATCCGAGATACGGGTCACGAGCTCTTCCGCTCCGGCCTTTCCCTTCGTCTGCAACCGCTCGGCCAGCGCCGTGAAGCCCGAGATGTCGACGGAGACGAGGGAGCCGTCCAGCAGTCGCATGCGGGGGCTGTCGGGCTCCTCGCTCCACCCGCGCACGAGCCGCGGCAGGTACGGGGCGAGCAGGGAAGGGGGCGCGGAGGTATCGGTCATCAATGAGTGCTCACCGGGAGCATCGCTGTTCCGGACACTGCCTACAACGGGGCAGGGAAACCCACACTTTGGTTTCGTTGCATTCGCGACGAACAAGCTCTAGTCTGGACGGGCGTCATGAGGGGGATCGCGCGTCCAGGCCTGAGGAGCCCGGGCCGCCGGGCGAGGATCACCTCGCTCGCCGTCGGGGCCTGCTTTGCCGTGCTCGTCGCTCCGGCCGGGCTCGGCGCCGTGTTCACCGTGAACCAGTCCGGAGACGACTCGGACGGCACCTGCGATGCGATCACGTGCACGCTGCGGGAGGCGATGACCGCGGCGAACGCCCTGGCCGGTCCTGACCAGATCTTCTTCGACCTGCCGCTCGGCAACCCGACGGTCAGCCTCAACTCGGCGTTGCCCTCGCTGACGAACCAGCTGACGATCGACGGGACGACCCAGCCCGGCTACCCGAGCGGGAAGGTGTTTGTGGACGGCTCGAGCGCAGGCCCCGGGAACAACGGCTTCGTGATCAGCAGCTCCGGGAACGTGATCACGGGCCTCGTGATCACAGGGTTCACCAACCGGAACGTGTGGATCACCCAGCCGGGGAACACGCTCAGCGCGAGCTTCGTCGGGACCGATGCGGCGGGGACGACCACGATCACGCCCCCCGCCTTCGGATCGGTCACCGTGCAGGGTGGGGGCGGCAACACGATCGGCGGCGCCACAACAGCCGACGGAAACGTGATCGGGGGCGGCCTGACCATCTTCGGCGCAGCGGCAGGCGGGACGGTCGTGCGCAACAACAGGATCGGCGTCGACGTCACGGGGACGTCAGCGCTGGGAGGGGCTGCGCTGCGGGTCGACCAGGCACCCACGACGTCCATCCTCGACAACGTCGTCGCATCGATCGATGTTCAGAGCGCGTCCGGCACCGACATCCGTCGCAACAGGATCGGCACGAACGCCGCCGGCACGGCCGCGCTGAACAATGCGCCCTCAGCGAACGGGATCCAGCTGCTCGCGGCGCCGAACACCACGATCGGCGCCGCCGGAGAGGGCAACGTCGTGTCCGGGAAGGCGGGTGACGGGATCCGCATCCAGGATTCGACGGGCGTGGTCGTGAAGGCGAACCGGATCGGCACCAGCACCGACGGCCTCACCTCGATCCCGAACACGGCCGACGGGATCCTGATCATCGGGTCGAGCACGCCTCCCAGTGCAACGATCGGCGGCATCGCCGCCGGCGAAGGGAACACGATCGCGAACAACGCCGGCGCCGGGATCGCGGTGTTGGCGTCCGCCCCGACGGGCATCGTCATCCGCGGGAACGCTCTCTCTGGCAACGGTGGCCTCCCGATCGACCTCGGGAGCGACGGCCCGACCGCCAACGACGCGGGGGACGTGGACACGGGGCCGAACGGCCTCCAGAACAAGCCGGCCGTCGTGACCGCGACCCAGAGCGGCAGCGGAGCAGGCCTCCTGACGCTGGGGATCGCGCTCTCGGGCAAGCTCGGCACCGTCTACTCACTCGACGTCTACGCCGGCCCGGGTTGCGGAACGCGTCAGTGGATCGGCACGACCGACATCCAGACCGCCCCCGACGATCCCAATCTGATCCGGGTCGCCGGGTCAGGGTCATACGTGCCGACGCTTTCGCTCGCCTACGCCTCCGAGGCCGGAGCGCCGGAGTTCGCCAGTGCCACCGTAACCGGGCCGGAGGGGACGTCCGAGCTGTCCGACTGCACCGCGATCGCCGGTTCGCCACCGGTTGCGGGCGCCTTCGTCGTCGACTCGACCAACGACTTCGGCGACGAGACGACCGGTGACGGGATCTGCAAGACCGACGTCGACAGCAACTGCACGCTCCGCGCCGCCATCGAGGAAGCGAACGCGACCCCGAACTCGGGCGCCCCCGACCGGATCGAGTTCGCGATCCCCGGGAGCGGCCCGCATCTCATCGATGCCGGATCGAACTTGCCCGACACGGCGGACGTTCTCGTCGATGGCACAACGCAGCCCGGCTACTCGGGGACACCGGTCATCGAGGTACGGGGTCCTGGTGAAGGCTCACAGGCGTTCTTCGGCGCGGGGAACAACGTCACCGTCAAGGGGCTCTCGATCACCGGTTGGGGCACGGCGGTGGCGCTGCTCGGCAGCGGGGGCGTCGAGGACTCCTGGCTCGGGGTCGAGCCAGGCGGCGCGCTACGCCCCAACACCGACGTCGGCGTGGTGCTCGAGGGCACGGGAGCCAGCGTCGTCCGGTCGCGGATCGCAGGCGGCCAATGCGGCGTCCTCGTGACGGCCAGCACGAACAGTGCCTGTGGGATCACCCCCGGCGACGTCCAGGGCGGAAGCGGGAACACGATCGGCGGCAGCGAGAGCGCGGGGAACACGATCTACGGCTTCGCGAGCGCGGGTGTCCACGTGAGTGGCGCGGGAACGGGCAACAAGATCCAGGGGAACGTGATCGGCCTCGATCCGAGCGGAAGCCCCAGCGGGTCACTCAACGGCGTGTTCGTCCTCGACTCGCCTGGCACCATCGTCGGTGCCGACGCCGGCCCCCCCGACCTCAACAACGCCGCATATCCGCCTTTCGGGAACGTCGTCGCCGGCATCGGTGGCGACGAGGGCATCTACGGCATCATCGTCTCCGGTGCGTCGAGCGGGACGAGGGTCACGTTCAACGCCGTCGGCACGAACAGGGCCGGCACGACGACCACGATCGGGATCAACGGCACCGGGATCGGGGTGCGGGCGTCCGACGTCCAGATCGGCCCCGGCAACGAGGTCGCCTACAACAACGACACCGGCGTCGAGATTGCGGACGCCACGGGCGACCGAATCGTCGCCAACTCGATCCACGACAATGGTGGCCTCGGGATCTCGCTCGTCAATGCGAACCACGCCCTGGCGGCGCCGACGCTGACGAGCGTCACCGCCGACGGTGCGCTGACGACCATCGCCGGCACCGTGGACGTCCCGGAGAGCGGCAGCTACTTCGTGGAAGTCTTCTCCAACGCCTCGTGCGACGACTCGGGCTCCGGCGAGGGAAGGACGTATCTCACCTTCGTCACGGTCGTCGCCGACGCGGCAGGGACGCTCCCGTTCTCGGCCGGGTTGACGGGTCTTGCTGCCGGGGAGGTCTACGCCGCCACGCTCACCGGGCCGACGAACGATACGTCCGAGTTCTCGAACTGCCTGGGGCTTACGTCTGCCGCTCCCCCTGTCGTCACCGGCCTGACGATCACCGGCCCGGCGACAGCTGACGCCGGCGCGAGCGTCGTGCCGCTCGCAGGCATCCCGCCGGCGGCGCTCGTGACGCCGCAGACGAGCGGCACGCAGGCGGCGCCGGTGAACCAGTCGCCCGTGAACCAGTCGCCGGTCAACCAGCTGCCCGTCAACCAGCTGCCGGTCAATCAGTCGCCCGTGAACCAGTCGCCGGTCAACCAGCTCCCGGTGAACCAGTCGCCCGTCAACCAGTCGGGGCTCGACTTCAAGTCCCTCGCGCTCGGGCCCGGGCCGCTCGGCGACACCGCGTTGTCGACGATCCCGCTGATGCGCAACGGGGGCTGGGGCGCGCTCCTCGTGGGCACGGCCCTCGCCGGCACGCCGCTGCAGAGCGTGACCCTGCGCCAGGTGTTCGGGCTCAGCCCGCTTCCGCCCGCGCTGAGACCGGGTGCAGCGAACCCGATCCTGTTTGCCGACATCGACTTCTCGAACAGCCCGCTCGGCTCGCTGCCGGCGATGACCCTGGCGCTCGGCGAGCTGCCGCTCTCCGGGATCCCGGGCGTCGACTGGTGCGCGCTCTTCAGCGGCCCGCCGCTCAACTGCACGGGCTCGCTTCCCGCGAGTACCTCGCTGCTCTCGGCGGCGCTCGAGGGCGCGCCGGTGAACCAGTCGCCCGTCAATCAGAGCCCCGTCAACCAGTCGCTCATCAACGCGCTCGCGGCCGCGCAGGCGCCCGTGAACCAGCTGCCGGTCAACCAGCTGCCGGTCAACCAGCTGCCGGTCAACCAGCTGCCCGTGAACCAGTCGCGGATCCTCTCGTTCCCGGTCAACCAGCTGCCCGTGAACCAGTCGCCGGTCAACCAGTCGCCGGTGAACCAGCTCTCGCTGAACGCGATCCTGGTCGCCAACGCCCCGGTCAACCAGTCGCCGGTCAACCAGCTGCCCGTGAACCAGCTCCCCGTCAACCAGTCCGTGCTCGACTGCGGCGGCACCCAGTGCACGGGAACGCTCGGTGCGTACGTGGGCAAGGTGCTTCCCGGGCAGACGCTCGGCGACCTGCGTCGCGCCCTCCCGAACGACGTGCCGGACGACTGGACGATCGCCAACCTGGAGGACTTCGGCAACCTCATCGTCGGCGACCTGCTGAGGAGCCTGCCGCAGCCGAACGACCTGACGCTCGCCGACGTGCTCGCGCTCGCACTGTTCGCCAACGACCCGGAGAGTTTCGCCTTCGAGACGCTCAACATCTTCGACACGAGCCTCTCGCTCTACGCCAGTCCGCCGGGCGCGGCACCGTACTCCGTGGACTTCACGCTGGCGCCGAACGGCGGGCCGACGGGCGTCCCCGCCACAATCGCCGTCTCGGTGACGCTGCCGCGGACGTTCGCCTACGCGCCGGGAAGCTCGAAGCTCGTACAGAGCCCGGGCACCTGCAGCGCAGGTGCGCCCGTCGACGATCCGTCACTCACGCAGCTCGCCGGGAATCCCGGTGTGACGAAGGCGACATGGAGTGTCACCGGCAACGTCGGCAGCTCCTACACGCTCTGCTTCTCGACGCGGCCCGGCATCGTGCTCGGCCCGCAGAGCGCGAGCGCAGCCGCCACGCCGGGCGGCGGTGCCACTGTCTCTGCGGACGCACCCGAGCCCGTCACCGTCGTCGACGGTAGCGAGCCCTCCAACAACACCCCGTCGAGCGCGCCGGTGCTCGCGACGAGCAACCTCCACCTCTCGTACCTCACGAGCGCCTCCGACGTCGACTACTACCGCGTCGCCGTGCCGGCCGTCGGCAGCCGGACGACGTTCCACCTCAGCCACCTACCCGTCGACTACGACCTCGTCGTCTACGGCCCGGAGCAGACACCGCTCCGACCCCCGTCCGCCTCGACGCCGCCGCTCGACGGCGATCCGCTCGTCGACACCGGATCCGAGCTCACGCACAGGACGGACGCGCTGCCGTCGCAAACGCTCGACGACCTCCGACTGCAGACCCTGCCTCTCGTCGGTGTCTCGGCGAGCCGGAACACCGACCCCGAAGACGTGACGGTTCTCTCCGACGGCATCGGAAGCTTCTACACGGTGCAGGTGACGAGTTACAACGGCGCCACCAGTGCCGACCCCTACATGCTCCGCGTGACGACGGAGGAGCCGCGCGTGCCGGTCTCGACGCCGCCCCGCACCGTCACCGGGACGACGGGGAGCGCCGCCGGTGCCCTCCCGGCGGCCTTCAACACCTTGTTCCTCGTCAATCGACAGCGGCTCGAGGGCCTCTACGGCGCTGCGGGCGCCACGAGCGTGCTGGGCGC
Organism: uncultured Gaiellaceae bacterium; assembly: GCA_963731095.1. Lineage (GTDB taxonomy): Bacteria > Actinomycetota > Thermoleophilia > Gaiellales > Gaiellaceae > Gaiella. The sequence goes on along the minus strand of CAVSUK010000024.1, from coordinate 35,799 downwards.
GATCACCGCCAACCAGGCGAGCTTCACTGCGCTCGGATTCCCGAACGTCATGCTCTCGGTGGACGCCTACTCGGCCGTGAGGGCGGCGTACAGTGCCTGGGACGCGAGCCCGGGCAACCCCGACCTGGCGAACAAGGTCGTCGCCGCGATCAACGCCGTCGTCGACTCGGTGAGAGCACAGCCGAACGGGGCCGGGCTCAAGTACCTCGTCATCGTCGGCGGCGACCGCGTCATCCCGCAGGGGCGCCTCGGCGACTTCACGACGGCCGCCAACGAGACCGGCTACGCCGACACCTTCGACCGCTCCAGCGACCTCTACGCCAACCTGCGCGCCGGCCAGATGCTCTCGGACGACCCGTACGGGACGCTAGAGCCCGTGCCCTACCTGAACCGGCAGCTGTACGTGCCGCGCCTCTCGGTCGGCCGTCTGGTCGAGACCCCGGCCGAGATCGTCGCCACGCTGAACCGCTTCACCACGTTCGGCGGCCGCCTCAACCCGGCCACCTCGCTCGTCACCGGCTACGACTTCATGCAGGACGGAGCAACCGCGATCAACGCGCCGTTTGCGAGCCGTTTCGGCGGCGGTGCGGTGACCTTGCCGAGCCCGATCGCAACCGGCTCGGCGAACTGGACGCGCGCCTCGCTGCTCGGCGCCTTCCTGCCTACGGGCGGATCGGCGCCCTCGATCACCTCGCTGAACGGGCACGCCGACCACTTCGAGTTCGCGCCGCCGTCCGTTGCGCCGCCGTTCTTCACCACCGGCGACCTGCCGCTCGGGACGGCCGCCGCGCCGGCCGGGAGCACGGGCCCGCTCGTCAACCGGCTCGTCTTCAGCATGGGCTGTCACTCCGGGCCTGTCGGTGTCCGACGCGGTCGTGACGGCCAACACGTACGACTGGCCGCAGGCGTACGCGCACAACGGGGTCGGCGCATATCTCGGTAACACGGGCTTCGGCTACGGCGACAGCCTCGTCGTCGCCTACTCCGAGCAGCTCGACTCCATCTTCGCCGCCAAGATCGCGGCGGGGTCGACCGTCGGCAACGCCCTCGCCGCCGCCAAGCAGGAGTACTTCGGCAGCCTCGGCGTGTTCGGCGTCTACGACGAGAAGGCGATGGCCGAGTTCACGCTCTACGGCCTGCCGATGTGGTCGGTCAACACGCCCGACGGCGGTGCGGCTCCTGCCTCGGTGACGCCCGCTTCCGGCGGCCCGTCCGGTGGGGTGCAGGTGCTGTCCCTCCAGGCGACCGCGGCGACGCCGACCTCGACGTCCGTCGTCACCGACGCGGCCACGGGCCTCGAAGCCGAGGCGTTCGTGCTCGACGGCATCACGAACACGCAGCACACGACATCGCTCGGGCGCTACTGGAGCGGGCCCGACGGCGTGCAGGCAACCCACTTCCGGCCCCTGCAGCCGAAGGCGTTCGTGGAAGTCACCGGCACGTCCGGGCACGGGGCGCTGATCACCGAGCTTCGCCAGCAGGCCGACACGCCCGGCGTCGACCCCGTCTTCGCACGGCCGATCGTCGACACCCGGGCCACCGAGCCCGAGCTCTCGTTCGGCGACGTTGCGTTCCCGGCGCGGCTGCAGGCGCTCCGCACCTTCAGGCAGGACGGCACCCTCGTCCAGCGCGTCGTGCTGATGACCGGCCAGTTCTTCACCGGCAGCGCTCCGGGCAACACCGGCACGGGTGTGCAGCGGCTCTACACGCGCATCGGCGCCCGCGTGCTGCGGTCGAGCAGCAACGACTTCGCGCCGCCCGCCTTCACCCGCATCGAGGCGAGCAAGGTGGAGGGGACGGCGGCCTTCTCGATCGACGTCACCGACACCGGCGGGACGGCCACGGTGAAACGGGTGCTCGTCGCCCTCCGCAGCGGCTCGGATACGACGTGGAAGTTCTCCGACCTCGGTCGGGTCGGCACGACATCGACCTGGTCGGGCGGGATCCCGCTCACCGCCGCCGGAGACCAGTTCGAATACTTCGTGCAGGCGGTCGACGCCGCCGGCAACGTCGCGGTGAGCACGAACAAGGGCTTCTTCTTCGCCGCTGCAGCTCCGACGGAACCGACCGGCGGCGTCACCGTTGCACCCGTGAGCCCGGTGCCTTCGAGCGGATGGTTCACGGGGCAGACCGGGGTCGTCGTCAACGGGCCGGAAGGCGTCACCCTGCAGGTGAGCGTCGACGGCGGTCCCTTCACCGCCGTCCCCTCCGGCACCGGCCCGGCGGTCAGCGGAGACGGCATCCACGTCGTCGATGCCCGCGGCTCGAACGGCGGCACCGCGACGACGCTCGTCCCGATCGACGGCAGCGGCCCCAGAATCACCATCGGTGCCCCGCTCAACGGTGCCGTCTACAGACGGGGCAGCGTTCTCACCGCCGACTTCGCCTGCGCCGACGCCGGCTCCGGCGTCGCCTCCTGCACGGGCACCGTCGCGTCGGGCTCGCCGATCTCGACGACCACGACCGGCACCCGGACGTTCGCGGTCAATGCGACCGACAATGTCGGCAACCCGGCTGCGTTGTCCGTGACCTACACGGTGATCGAGCCGTGCGCCCTCCCGGCTCCGGCGGGCGCGATCGTCAGGGGCGGCGGCAACGACACGATCAACGGCACCGCCGGCAACGACGTGATCTACGACTCCGGCGGCAACAACAAGATCGACGGCAAGGGTGGCAACGACACGATCTGCACGGGCTCGGGCAACGACACGATCGTCACGGGCGGCGGGAACGACATCGTGATCGACACCGGCGGCAACAACACCGTCGACACGGGCGGCGGCAACGACGAGATCGGCACCAGGACGGGCAACGACAAGATCACCGCCGGTGCCGGCAACGACGTCGTCACGGACACCGGCGGTAACACCACCGTCGACGTCGGCGGCGGCGACGACCGCGTCACGACGGGGACGGGCAACGACAGTCGTCACCGCGGGAGACGGCAACGACACCGTGAGCGACGCGGGCGGCAACAACACCATCGACGTCGGCGGCGGCGACGACCGCGTCACGACGGGGACGGGCAACGACGTCATCACCGCGGGAGACGGCAACGACACCGTGAGCGACGCGGGCGGCAACAACACCGTCAACGTCGGTGGCGGGATCGACAACGTGACGACCGGGTCGGGGAACGACGTGATCGAGGGTGGGGCTCAGGACGACACGATCGACGCCGGCAACGGAAACAACACGGTGAACGGCAGCGACGGCAACGACCGGATCACGGCCGGCTCCGGCAACGACAAGCTCGACGGCGGACCCGGCTACGACGTGTGCAAGCCCGGCTCCGGCAGCAACACGGTCAAGAACTGCGAAGCCTGAGACCTCAGCCCACTTCCATGATCCGGCCCGCTAGCTCTCGGCGGGGCGGAGCCGCTCGGTCGGCGACGGCGTGCGCCGCCCTGCTCGCGACCGGGTGCCCGGTGACGACCTCGAGGAACGGCTCCTTGTCGAGCGCGTACAGGGTGACCGGCGTCAGCGCCGTGACGGTTGCGGTGCGCGGCACCTCGTGCAGGAGCGCGATCTCCCCGAAACCGTCCCCGCGCGAGAGCACGTTGACGCGGGCCCCGTCCTTGATCACCTCGACCTCCCCTTCGGCGATTGCGTAGTAGCGGTCGCCGTCGCCGCCCTGCGTGATCACCGCCTCGCCGGCCGGTGCCGTCACCTGCACGAGGCTGCGCGCGAGACCCTCGAGCTCCGGCGGGGGAAGCGCCGCGAAGAGCCGCAACGAGCGGAGCAGGCCGATCTCCACGACGGGGACGTGCGCGGATGCGTCGAGGGTCATCAGCTTGCGGCCGAGCAGCAGCGCCAGACCGGGCATGATCACGCACACGCCCACGATCGCCGCGGTTGCCCCGCTCGCGCTCACGAGCAGCGGCGTCAGCAGGGCGCCGACCGCCGTACCTGCGCCCATGAGCGCCTCGAGCACGCCGAAGACGCGCGCCACGACGCCCGGGGGCGCGGTCCGCTGCAGCAGCGTCCGGCCCGCCACGTCGAACAGCGCACGCGCCGCACCGGCGACGGCGAGCAGCAGGAGCGCCGCGAGCGCGGTCGAGAAGACGGTCATCGCCGCGAACGAGACCGACCAGGCGACGAGCGACACGAGCACGGCCGGCATCAACCGCGCTCGACCGACGAGCGACGCGGTCACGGCGATCCCGAGCGCGCCGCCGGCCCCGAAGGCGGCGTTCAGGTAGCCGGCGCCGCCGTCGCCCATCCCGAGCACGTCGATCGCGAGCACGACGTACAGCACGTCGAGCATTCCGAGCGCCACGTACTGGGTGCCCAGCAATCCGACCAGGGTGCGAGCGGCCGGCTCGTGTACCACGCAGCGGAAGCCCTCGGTCAGCTCCGAGATCGCGCCCGCGTCGCTCGACACGGCGGCAGCCGGGCCCTTGATCGGGGCGACCGCCACAGCTCCTCCGAGCAGAAGCACCGACATGACCAGGAACACCCAGCCCGGTCCGGCCACTGCCAGCAGCACCCCTGCGAGCGCGGGGGCGACGAGGATGCTGAGGCTTTCGTTCCAGGCCGAGACCACGTTCGAGGCTGTCAGCTCCTCCGGTACCCGTGCCAGTCCCGGCGTCAGCGCCGCCTCGGTGGGACGCGTCACGGTCAGCGCCGTCGAGGCGAACGCTGCACATCCGTACGCGAGCCAGGCGGGGCCGTCGCCGAGGAGGACGGCGGCGGTCACGCCCATCCCGGCCGCCTGCGCGAGGTACCCGAGCTTGAGCACGAGTGCCGGCCGGTAGCGGTCGGCGAGCACGCTGGCGAACGGAGCGAAGATCGTTGCCGGCACGAGCTGGATCAGCGCCACCAGGCCCGCCAGCGAGGCGCCGCCGCGGTTGTAGGCGTAGACGAGCATCGCCACCCAGGCGGCCCATTCGGCGCAGTTGAAGGCCGCCAGCGCGCACTGGGCCCGGCGCATGTCCGGGTTGCCGAAGACGACGCGCAGGACGCTGCCGGCGCGTGCAATCTGCTTGCCCAGGCTCACCTGCGGTAGAGCCGATCCCGGGCGATCGCGCGCAACCGCTCGCCGACAAACGGCGCCTCGCGGACGAGCCCGCCCACATCGGCGGCGGCGAGCACGAGCAGGCGTAGCGCGGTGTCCGCGACGACAGTGGCCGTTCGCGCGTACCCGAACCCTGCGCCCCATTCGAGGGCAGCGATCTCACCGAAGACGCCGCCGGGGCCGATCGTCTCCGCCGTCGAGCCGTCGACCACCGCGCAGGCCCGGCCGTCGAGCACGACGTAGAGCTCGCGTGACCCGTCCCACTGCGTGACGACCGTCTCGCCGGGCGCAGCGGTGCGCTCCACGGCGGCCGCGAGCACACGGCTCGCCTGCTCGGGCGACAGACCGCCGAAGAGGGGCAGGGCGACCAGAGAGGCCTGGTCGAGTGCGGGTCGGCCGAGCCAGCCGCGCGTCATGTCGGGAAACCGGTCGCGGGTTGCTCGAGGCGTCGCCTCGACCCGGGGAACGGGATGCTCGGAGAGGAACGCCAGCACGCGCTCCACGTCCGCGGCTCCGGTGGTGTGGTTCATCACGCAGAGCCGCATGGCGTAGCGGCCACGCAGGCGCGTGGACGACACGAAGCCGACGCCGCTCTCCTCGAGCGCGGCCAGCAGCGCCGCGTGCATCGCGTCCGACTCGTACTCGTCCCGGGCCTCGTCGAAGCGGCGCCGGAAGCAGAGCATCCCGAGCGACGCAGGGGAGACGAGGTCGAGCGTGTCACTCGCCTCGACGAGGCGCTGCGCGTGCGCCGTGAGGTCGAGCGACGCGTCGATCGCGTCGCGGAACGCCGCAAGCCCGAACGCGTGCACCGAGAGCCAGATCTTGAAGGCGTGGCTCGTGCGCGAGAGCTGCAGGCCGAGGTCGGAGAAGTTGACCTCTTCGTCTTCGGGAACGACGTCGAGCAGGTAGTCGGGCGCGATCTCGAACGCCTGACGCAGCGCGGTGCCGTCCCGTACGAGCAGGCAGCCGCACTCGTACGCCTGGTAGAGCCATTTGTGCGGGTCCATCGTGACCGAGTCGGCGAGCTCCAGCCCTCGCATCGTCTCGCGTCCGCGTGTCGTCAGGGCGGCGAAGCCACCGTAGGCGGCGTCGACGTGGAACCACGCTCCGAAGGCCGCTGCGATAGCCGCGAGCTCGGGCAAAGGGTCGACGGCCCCGGTGTTCGTGGCGCCGCCGCTCGCCGAGACGAAGAACGGGCGCCCGCCGGCGGCGACGTCTGCCTCGATCGCGCCTCGTAGCGTCTCCGGCTGCAGGCGGAAGCCCTCTCCGACGGGCAGCACGCGAACCTGATCCGGGCGAAAGCCGAGAATCCGCGCTGCGCGGGCAACCGACGAGTGCGCCTGGTCGGGGACGTAGACGACGAGGTCGTCCGCCATCGGCCCCACCATTCGCTCCCGGGCGCAGGCGAGGGCTGTCATGTTCGCGGCGGAGCCGCCGCTGACGAGGATGCCGCCGGCGTCGGGCGGATAGCCGATCCACTCCTTGAACCAGCCCAGCACCTCGAGCTCGACCTGGGAGGGGCCTGCGGACTCGGTCCACGAGGAGGCGTACACGTTCGCGGCGCTCGCGGCGAAGTCGCCGAGCGCTCCCGGCCAGGTACCGCAGTAGGGGATGAACGCGAAGAAGCGGGGGTGGTCACCGCGTCCCCTGAACGGCAGCACGTCTCGCTCGAGACGCTGCAATGCGTCGTCGAAGGCGGACGGGTGCTCCGGCGCAGGCCCGCCCAGACGCTCGCGCATCTCGGCCGGGGTCGCCCGCCGCAGCGGAGGAGCATCGTCGTCCGTCAGGTGCCGAACGAGCATGTCGACCATGCTGTAGCCCGTCGTGCGCATCTCCTCGGGGCTCATCCCGAGCGGGCTCGGTTCCACGGTCACTCCCCTCGACGGCGTCGTCGGCCCAAGTATCTCTCTCCTCACGGCACTGCAGCAATTGTCCGCACCGCATTCAGGAGCGGCATGCCGCCGGGCTCCGCGATAATCGCGCCATGACGAGCGATCCCCAGGCCGCGTCGATCCTCGCTCACGCGGAGGAGCTGCAGCGCCGGGACGACGCCCTCGCCGCAGGGATCGACGCGGTCGTCGGGCTGCTCGGCCGGGCCGACCGCGTACGGGGTCGTGCCGCCGAGGTGCTCGAAGCCCTCTCGGCCCTGCCGGGGGAGCTCGCCCGCAACGATCAGGCCGGGGCGGAGGCGCAGCACCGCGAGGAGCGCGCCCGGGAGGAGCTCGTCGAGGCGGAGCGGACGGCGGAGGAGGCATCGCGCAGCCGCCGCGGCGGCGACGGGGCGCGAGCGCAGGCGCAACGGGAGCTCACGCGGGCTCGCGAGCAGGTGAAGGACGCGGGCGCGGCGGTGGCCCGGATCGCCGTCCGTCGTCAGGAGCTCGTCGACTCGGAGCGGGTCCTGCGCGCCGAGGCGGACGGGCTGGCCGTCACGGCCAGGGACATAGCCGCCGAGATCCGCGAGACGCCGCGCGTCTCAGAGTCGGGCCGCGAGCAGCCGGGCGCGGCTCTCCCCGAGCTGATCGAGTGGGGCGGGCGCGTGCACGCCGCGTTGTTCGTCGTGCGCGGCGGGCTCGAGAGCGAGCGCGAGCGCATCGTGGTCGAGGCCAATACGCTCGGCGCCGCAGTGCTCGGCGAGCAGCTCGCCGGGTCGAGCGTCGCTCTCGTGCGCAGGCGGCTGGAGCTTCACCTCCAGCGCCCGTAGGGTCGAGCGTCAGGGGAACGTCGCGTCCTCGGGGCGGAGGTCGAGCGCGCCGCCGTTGCGGCACTCGGCGGGTAGGCGGTAGCCGAGCCGCTCGACGCTGCGGTTGCCGAGATCGCGCTCGAGCTGGAACTGCATCAACTCGTGGGCTACCCCGGGAGAGATCCCGAGCCTCGTGCCGAGCGCCGTCCCTTCCTGGAGCGCGTAGCACTCGGTGGTCGCCTCGTTCCGGATGCCGCGGAGGTGCGTCGCCTCGTGCGCCAGCACCGTGACGGCGAATGCCGCTTCCTCCCGGTTGCCGAGGCCGCCCCCTTCCGTGATGTCGTAGAGCGTGCGGCACACTCCGGGCTCGAGGAAGGCGAGCCCGCGGGGGATGAACGCGACGCCGGCTGCATCGGAGCCGACGCCGGTGAAGGCGTAGCCGTCGTCGCAGCGCACGGTGACGGCGCGGCCCGCGATCTCTCGTGCCTCGCGGGTGAACCGCTGCTCGGCCAGTGCTCGGGCCTCCGGCTCGAGCGACGACCAGGTGTTGCGCGTGTCCACCCGCAGGGCGATGACGAAGAGCGCGACCGCGACGGCCACGCCGATCGCGAACGGCAGTTTCCGTGACCGTCGTCGGAGGGCGGGAGGGGCGGGCACCAGCACGATCTCGCCGTCCTCGTCCTCCGCCTCGACCCAGCCGAGGTCCGCGTCGTCGCTCCCCGGCAGGCGCCGCTCGAGCGCCGTGCGGGACGCCTCGGGCCGGTGGTGCCCACGCCGGTCGCGGAGCCCGCGCACCAGGAACTCGAGCTCGGTGGCGGCGAGGACCGCGAAGGGCAGCCAGAAGGGGATCGCTGCCTGCAGCGAGCCGGAGAGGAGCCAGGCGAGCACGAAGACGAGCCCGCCTACGCGGGCCGCGACCTGTGCGCGCTGACGGCCGTGGCCGGTCACCGACGCAGTCTAGGATCCCCGGGGTGATCGACCCCCTGGAGCGCTGGAGAGCCGCGGGCCTGCCGGACAAGCCCGACTACGCAGGGCTGCTCACGTTCTCGGCCGTCCCGTACACGCAGGATGCGGCCGAGCTGGCCGGCGTCGACGCGGCCGTGGTGGGCGCGCCGATGGACGACCTCGTCTCCGATCGTCCGGGCACGCGCTTCGGACCACGCGCGATCCGTGCTGCCAGCTGCCCGCCGGGCCCACACCTGGAGGCGAAGATCGACTGGAGCGAGGTGCTGCGAGTCGTCGACTACGGCGACGCCGCGGTGCTGCCCGCCGACCCTGCGCGCTCGCACGCGGCGATCGAGGCGCTGGTCGCCGAGGTGGCCCGGGCGGGCGCGATTCCGCTCGTGCTGGGCGGCGACCACTCGATCGCGGAGCCCGACGTCAAGGGAGTGGCCTCCGTCCACGGGCCGGTGGGCCTCGTCCACTTCGACACGCACACGGACACGGGGGAGGAGGTGTTCGACGTCGAGGTGTCGCACGGGACGCCGATGTACCGCCTCGTGCGCGACGGCCACGTGGAGGGCTCGCGCTACGTCCAGATCGGCCTGCGCGGCTACTGGCCGGGCGAGCGCGAGTTTCGCTGGCAGGCCGAGCACGGGATCACGAGCTTCTTCATGCACGACGTGCGCGACCAGGGCATCCGCGCCGTCGTCGAGGAGACGGTCGCAATCGTCGGGGAGGGCCCGGTGTTCCTCTCGGTCGACGTCGACGTCCTCGATCCGGCCTTCGCCCCGGGCACCGGAACGCCCGAGCCCGGAGGCATGACGAGCGTCGACCTGCTCTGGGCCTGCCGTGAGCTGGCTTCCCGGCTGCGCCTCGTGGGCATGGATGTGGTCGAGGTGATCCCAACGGCCGTCGGCTCGGCGGACATCACGGCGCTCGTCGCCGAGCGCGTCGTGCGCGAGACCCTCACCGGGATCGCGCTGCGCCGCGTGGCCGCCACTGACGGCGTGGCGCAGCCGGCGGAGGCGTGGGTGTCTCCCCGAAGAGCAGGGGAGACACCCCGGCGTGTGGCGGTCGGTCGCGGTGCCAGAGGCCCGATGTGGGTTGGAAGCACGTCTGGATGCGGCCCTGCACGCTGCGGATCGCGTCCGCCGCGGACGGCATCAAGGCAACCAGCCTTGACGGCCGCCCGCGTCGAACGCGCTCCTTGGTGCAGAACCGCCCCGCCGCACTCCCGACCCGCATCGGGCCTCTAGTGCCCGAAACGGACGTCCGGGAGGATGCGGTCGAGCCACCGCGGCAGCGCCCAGGCGGCCGGGCCGAGCAGGCGCAGCAGCACGGGCATCAGCACGAGCCGGATCAGCATCGTGTCGAGCAGGACGGCGACGCCGAGGATGACGCCCATCTCCTTCGGCGGCAGCGGGCCGGAGAGCGCGAAGGTGAAGAACACCGCCACCATCACGGCTCCGGCGGCGAAGATCGTGCGGCCCGAGTGGGCGACGCCGCCGATCATCGCCTCGTGTGCGTCGTGGCTCCGGTCCCAGTGCTCCTTTGCGGACGAGAGCAGGAACACGGTGTAGTCCATCGAGATCGCGAAGATCATCGCGAAGAAGAACACGGGTGCCCATGCGTTGAGGAATCCCTGCGACTCGAAGCCCAGCAGGCCGCTGCCGTGGCCCTCCTGGAAGATGAGCCGGGCGACGCCGAATGCGGCGCCGGTCGCGAGCAGGTTCGTCGCCACGCCGGCGGCTGCGATCAGCGGTGCCTGCAGGGCGACCAGCAGGAGCACGAACCCGAGCGCAAGCACGACGAGGAGAACCGGAATCGTCTTGGCGGCGAGCGCCTGCTCGAGGTCGTGGTTCTCGGCGGCGACGCCGCCGACGAACGCGTCGGCCGGGAGCGTGTGCCGTAGACGGTCGATCGTCGTGGCCAGTGTCGGGATCGGACGGATCGACCGTCGGCTGGGCGAGCACGAGGGCGAGCCCCTGCGAGACGGGCATGCGAGGAGACCCCGGCGATGCCGGGGTCGGCCTTGGCCACCTTCAGCACGTCGGCTGCCTCGGAGGCGGGCGACACGATCTGCAGGGTGCCGGTGGCACCCGGGCCGAACGCTGCCTGCACCTGCTCGTAGCCGGTGCGGGAGCCGTCGCTCTGGGGCACGACCTTGATCGACGGCATGCCGGTGTCGAGCCCGAAGACGGGCAGGGCGAGCGCGACGAGGATCGCGACCGAGGCCGTCCCGAAGAGCCAGGGCCGTCGCCAGAGCAGCTCCGCCCAGCGGGCGAACGCGGGCGAGCGGTGCTCGCCGGCGTGCACCCACTTCAGGGAGAGCGCGTCGACCCGGTCGCCGAGCTTCGCGAGCAGCGCGGGCAGCAGCGTCAGTGCGGCCGCGAGCACGAACAGCACCGACAGCATGATCCCGAGGCTCATCGACCGGAAGGCCGGGCTGGGGACGAGCATCACCGCCGACAGGGAGATCAGGACGGTCACGCCCGAGAACAGCACGGCCTTGCCGGCGGTGTCCATCGTCACCGCCACTGCCTCGCGCGTCGTCAGGTGCGACCCGAAGTGGGCCCCTCGGAAGCGGGCGACGATGAAGAGCGCGTAGTCGATGCCGAGCGCCAGCGCGAACATGAGCGCGAAGTTCATCGACCAGATCGAGACGTCGAAGGCCTGGGCGGCGAGGAACAGCGTGCCGGCGGAGGCCATCAGGCCGAGGATCGTGAGCAGGAGCGGCAGGCCTGCGGCCACGAGCGACCCGAACGCGAGCACGAGGATCGCCATCGTGACGGGCCACGAGAGCAGCTCCGACTTCATCATGGCGCTCTTGTTCGCCTCGTTGAAGTCCGACCACATGCCGGGTGCGCCCGTGAGGCTCACGCTGACACCGTCGCTCGAGAGGTCGGACAACTCGCCCTTGAGGTCGTCGGCTGCCTGCACCATCACGGTGGGGCGGGCTGCCGCACCGGCCTGGAGCACGATCGTGCGCCCGTCGGCCGAGACCTGGGGCGCCGCCACCGACGCCACGCGGTCGTCCGCCTTCAGGATCGCGGTCGCCTTCGTCGACGGCGGGCTGCAGGTTCCCGTCGCCGCTGACGACGACCATCAGGGCGTAGCCGGACTGCCCGCCGAAGGCGCCCTCGATCTTGTCCCGGGCGGCGACGGACTCGGATCCGCTCGCCTCCCAGCCTGCGCCGGAGAGCGCGTGCTCGGCGCGCGGAGCGAAGATGCCGAGGCCCACCGCGATCACGACCCACGCGATCACGACGAACCGCACGTTGCCGGCCATCCAGTAGCCGAGGCGGCCGATCGGCCCGAGGGAGCTCACCGCACCGCTCCTTTCGAGAAGCAGGGAGTCCGCCGCAGCACGAGCGAGGCGGGGCAGTCTCCCGCGAGGACGTAGATCCACTGGTTGACGCCGACGAACGCCGTCAGCAGGAGGAACCAGGGGCTGACCGCGACGGCCAGCAGAATCGAGAGGAGCGTCATCGTTCCCGCCAGTGCGAAGAGGACGCGCTCGATCCCGAGGCGGCTGCACACCGTCATCACGCGACCCCCGCCAGCAGGTCGCCGAGCTCGCTGTGCTGCCGCTGCAGGCTGCCGCAGACGTGCTCGCAGAGATCGAGGACGGAGACGTCGGCGATCGAGTAGACGGTGCGCGTGCCCTCCTTGCGGCGGGCGACGATGCCGGCGTCGTGGAGCGTGCCGAGGTGCTTGGAGACGTTCTGCTGGCTGGCGCCGGTCGCCTCGGTGAGCTCCTGGACGCTCGCGTCGCCCTCGCGCAGGCGGTCGAGCAGCCGGATCCGCATCGGCTCGCCGATGACGCGGAACCGTCGCGCGATCAGCTCGACGAGCGGATCGGGAAGGGGATGGGGAAGGGGCATCGTGTACCTCCGGTCGCGGGAACGGGAGGTACTATAACACAACTCTAGAGTGGTAGAGTTGTCAAAGGCGGGAGCGAACGTCTGCGATGGTGTCGCAGTGCCACAGCTCCTGCTTCCCGACGAAGCCCCGGCTGTCGCAGTTGTCGCGCTCGAGCCGCGGGAAGCCGGTCATGATGCCCTCCCGGCACAGGTACCACGAGCCGCCCGCCGGCTGGCCGGCAGGGGTGGTGACGAGCACGCAGCTCGACACGAGGCCCGCCCGCTCGAACCAGTGCTGCTGCTTCGCGACGCCGAGCATCAGCGCGGCGAAGGCCCCTACGAGCACGATCTTGACGAGAACCATGGCGGGCCTTGGACGGGGAAACGGACGGTGTCAGAGAGATATCGGCAGGGGGCGGCCCGGGCTTGATCCCCGCCTCCCGAGTACCACGCTCCGGATCCGCCGCGGGCAGAAGCGCCCCGGCCGCACACCCGATCCCCGTCAATGCCTCTGGTCGGTTCCCGGGGGCGGCCGCCGTGCGCGATCCGTAGAGTCTTCGGTGTGACGGCGGTGCTGATGGACGGAAAAGCCCTGGCGCAGAAGGTGCGCGAGGCGGTCGCGCGCGAGGTGTCCGAGCTCGGCCACGTCGGGCTGGCAACCGTCCTCGTCGGCGACGACCCGGCCTCGCACGTCTACATCGCCGCCAAGCACAAGGCGGCGACGGAGGCGGGCATCGACGCGCGCGACGTGCGCCTTCCCGCCGACACCCCCGAGGCGGACGTGCTCGCGCTCGTCGCCGAGCTGAACGAGAGCGACGAGGTGGACGGGATCCTCGTCCAGCTGCCGCTGCCCTCGCACATGGACGAGACGCGGGTCACCTACGCCGTCGCGCCGCTGAAGGACGTGGACGGCTTTCACCCGGTCAACGCCGGGAACCTCTACCTCGGCACGCCGATCCACGTGCCGGCGACCCCGACCGGGTGCATGGAGCTGCTCGCGGAGTACGGCATCGACCCGGCCGGCAAGGAGGCGGTCGTGATCGGCCGCAGCGAGATCGTGGGCCGCCCGATGGCGATGCTGCTGATGCACGCGCACGCCACCGTGACGGTGTGCCATTCGCGCACCGCCGACCTCGCCGCGCACGTCCGCCGGGCGGACATCGTGGTCGCCGCCGTGGGACGGCCGGGCATCGTCACGCCCGAGATGGTGAAGCCGGGTGCCGCCGTGCTCGACGTCGGGCTGACGCGCACCGACGAGGGGATCAGGGGCGACGTCGACCCCGCCGTGGCGGAGGTGGCGGGCTACCTGACGCCGATGCCGGGCGGGACAGGCCCGATGACGATCGCGTGCCTGCTCGAGAGCACGCTCAAGGCCGCTCGCTACCGCCGCGGGCTCCTTGCGTTCCCCGGTGCGTGACGGTACCGTTCTGGCCGCTTCGTAAGTCGCGTTTGCCCATTGTGGGCTGCGCATGTTGTAGGAGGACGTTCGTTGTCTGTAGAGACCGGTACCGTCAAGTGGTTCTCGAACGAGAAGGGCTTCGGGTTCATCGAGCGTGAAGGTGGCGAGGACGTCTTCGTCCACTTCTCGGCGATCACCATGGACGGGTACAAGTCCCTCACGGAGGGGCAAAAGGTGGAGTTCGAGGTCGTCCAGGGGCCGAAGGGTGCCCAGGCGGCGAACGTCACGGCGGCTAGCTTCCGGATGCGAGCTTCGTGCGACGGGCCCCGGAAGGGGCCCGTCGCCTTTCTGAAAGGATCAAGCCGATGTCGATCTCCCGCGAGCAGGTGCTGCACGTCGCGCGTCTCGCGCGCCTCGACCTGCGCGAGGACGAGCTCGACCGGCTCACGCTGGAGCTCGGCGCCATCCTCGACGCCGTCTCCAAGGTGGCCGAGCTCGACCTCACCGGCGTGCCGCCCACCTCGCATCCGCTCGACCTCGTCAACGTCTGGGCGGAGGACGAGCCGCACGAGTCGCTCCCGCTCGAGACGGCGCTTGCGAACGCACCGTCGCGCGAGGGCCCGCTCTTCCGCGTGCCGCCGACGGCAGGGCCCGAGGTGACGGCGTGATCGACACGCTTCGCCTTACCGCCGAGCAGGCGCTCGGCATGATCGAGCGCAAAGAGGTCTCGTCGGCGGAGCTCCACCGCGCCTACCTCGACGCCGCCGCGGAGCGCAACCCGGAGCTGCACGCCTACCTGCGGCTCGTCGAGGACGGGGCAGGCACCGGAGTGCCGATCGCGCTCAAGGACGTGATCTCGACGAAGGGCGTCGAGACGACGGCGGGCTCGAAGATCCTCGCCGGCTACGTGCCCGTCTTCGACGCGACCGTCGCCGCGCGCGTGAAGGCGGCGGGCATGCCCGTGATCGGCAAGACGAACACCGACGAGTTCGCGATGGGCTCCTCCACCGAGAACTCCGCCTACGGGCCCTCGCGCAACCCCTGGGATCCGACCCGCGTCCCCGGCGGGTCGGGCGGCGGCACCGCAGCAGCCGTCTCCGCCGGGCTCGCCCCCTGGGGCCTCGGATCGGACACCGGCGGCTCGATCAAGCAGCCGTCCGCCCTGTGCGGCAACGTCGGGCTGCGGCCGACCTACGGCACCGTCTCCCGGTTCGGCATCGTCGCCTTCGCCTCGAGCCTCGACCAGATCGGCCCGGTCGGCGAAGACCGTGCGCGACGTCGCGCTGCTGTACTCGATCATCGCCGGGCGCGACGTCCACGACTCGACCACCGTCGAGCTGCCCGAGCCGGTCGAGCTCCCGGTCGCCGACTCGCTCGCGGGCGTGCGCATCGGCATCCCGTCGCAGATCTGGGCCCTCGAGGCGATCGAGCCCGGGGTGCGCGCCTCGTTCGAGGCGGCGATCGAGACCGCCCGCTCGCTGGGCGCCGAGGTGGGGGAGTGCGAGCTGCCGCTCTCCTACGACTACGGCATGCCGTGCTACTACCTGATCGCGCCGGCCGAGGCCTCGTCCAACCTGGCCCGCTACGACGGCGTCCGCTACGGCCCCCGCGTCGAGGCGCCACGCTACCGCGAGATGGTCGAGCGCACGCGCGACGAGGGCTTCGGCGACGAGCCCAAGCGCCGGATCATGATCGGGACGTACGCCCTCTCGGCCGGCTACTACGACGCCTACTACGGCCAGGCGCAGAAGGTGCGGACGCTGCTCATCCGCGAGCATCGCGAGGCGCTCGAACGCTTCGACGTGATCGCGACGCCGACGTCGCCGACCGTCGCGTTCCACGTCGGCGACAAGGCGTCGGACCCGCTCGCGATGTACGCATGCGACGTGATGACGATCCCGTCGTGCCTTTCCGGGCTGCCCGGGCTGAACATCCCCTCCGGGCTGTCGGAGGGGCTGCCGGTGGGCCTGCAGCTGA
Source organism: uncultured Gaiellaceae bacterium (assembly GCA_963731095.1). Classification (GTDB taxonomy): domain Bacteria; phylum Actinomycetota; class Thermoleophilia; order Gaiellales; family Gaiellaceae; genus Gaiella. The sequence goes on along the minus strand of CAVSUK010000024.1, from coordinate 19,921 downwards.
TCGGGCGCGCAGTTCGGCGAGAACACGCTGTTCCGCGCCGGCCACGCGCTCGAGCAGGCGATCGGCTTCGACACCGTCCCGGCGAGGCTGCGATGAGCTGGGAGACCGTCGTCGGGCTCGAGATCCACGTGCAGCTGAAGACCCGCACGAAGATGTTCTGCCGCTGCCCGGTCGGCTTCGGCGCGGACGAGAACACGCAGACCTGCCCGGTGTGCCTCGGCTTTCCCGGCGCCCTGCCGGTGCCGAACGGCACCGCGATCGCGTGGACGATCAAGCTCGGGCTCGCGCTCGGCTGCGAGATCGCGCCGCGGGCCGTGTTCGCGCGCAAGAACTACTTCTACCCCGACCTCCCGAAGGGGTATCAGATTTCCCAGTACGATATGCCTTCTTGCATTAATGGCAATATGCTAGTACCGATGCCCGAGGGTGAGCTCGAGGTCGGCATCGTCCGCGCGCACCTCGAGGAGGACGCGGCGAAGACGGTGCACATGGGCGGGCACACCGGCCGCATCGGCGGCGCCGAGTACTCGCTCGTCGACTACAACCGCGGCGGGACGCCCCTGCTCGAGATCGTGACCGCGCCCGACATCCGCTCCTCCGAGGAGGCCAAGCGCTTCCTCCAGCTCCTGCGCCAGACGGTCGTCGAGCTCGGCATCTCGGATGCGGAGATGGAGAAGGGCACGCTCCGCGTCGACGCGAACGTCTCCGTCCGTCCGCAGGGCTCCGACGAGCTGCGCACCCGCTGCGAGATCAAGAACATGAACTCCTTCAACTACATTGCCCGCGGCATCGACGCCGAGGTGGCGCGGCAGATCGCGATCTGGGAGGCGGGCGGCGAGGTGAAGCAGGAGACCTTCGACTTCGACGCCGGCTCGGGCACGCTCACGCCGCGGCGCTCGAAGGAGGAGGCCGACGACTACCGCTACTTCCCCGAGCCCGACCTCGTGCCGGTGGAGCCGTCCGCCGCCCTGATCGAGCAGCTGCGGAGCGAGCTGCCGGAGCCTCCGGCCGAGCGCATCGGCCGGCTCGGGCAGGAGCTCGACCTCGAGCGCGCGCTCGTGCTCGTCACCGGCGGCCTCGACGGCCTGTACGAGGCCACCGTGGCTGCAGGCGCAGAGCGGGTGGCGGCGGCGAACGTGATCGCGAACAACCTGGTCGGCGCCGGCGTCGACCCGGGCGCCGTCGACGCGACCGAGCTCGCGAAGCTCGTCGAGGCCCGCGACCGGATTCCGCGCGCGGCGCTCGACGAGGCGATCGCGAAGGCGGGCGACGAGGGCTTCTCCGCCGAGCCGTACCTCGCGCAGGAGACGGTCAGCGACGCCGCCGCGCTCGACCCCGTGATCGACGCGATCATCGCTGCCAACCCCGGCCAGGTGGCCGCCTACCGGGGCGGCAAGGAGGGCCTGCTCGGCTTCTTCGTCGGTCAGGTGATGAAGGAGACCGGCGGCAGCGCCAACCCGCGGGTCGTCTCCGAGCTCGTTCGCGCGAAGCTGAAGGCGTAGACGCGCCTACAATCCCGCCATGCGCCGTGCGCTCGCTCTGGCTGCTGACGCTGCCGTTCGCGGCCGCGAGCATCCTGGCCGGGCACGCAGCCGCCTACGCGCTGACGGGCGCCCCGGCGGACGCGGTTCACGGCTACCTCGAGCACGCGCCGCAGGTCGTTGCGATCCTCGTCCTCCTCGGCCTGCTCGGGCTCGCCCACGAGGGGCGCACCCGTACGCCGTCGCTCGCGCCGGTTGCCGTGCTCGCCGCCGCCGGGTTCGCGTGCCAGGAGCACCTCGAGCAGCTGGCTGCACACGGGAGACGTGCCGTTCCTGCTGACGAGCCCGACGTTCTGGGTCGGCCTTGCGCTGCAGCTGCCGTTCGCCGCCGCCGTCTGGCTACCTCGCCCGACGCCTCGCGCGCACGCTCACGCCGGGTCAGCGGCCGCGTCCGCCGAGGCTCGCGATCCTCCCGCTGCTTCCTCCGGCGATGCCGCGCTTCGCCGTCGCTGCCGTCACGCCCGGGCCGGTCCGCGGCCGCGGCCCGCCCGCCTCCTCCTGACCCGCACCTCGCCGCCCGCGGGGCGGCATCTCGTGACCAGGAGGTCATCTCGTGACGAAGCTCGCTCTCACCCTCGTCGCTCGCCGGCGCCCTGCTCGCGCTCGTGGCCACCGGCGGCGCCGGCGCGCAGCCGCGGGCCGTCAAGCCCGTCGTGATCTCGATCACCGTCAAGAAGGGCCGCCCTGTCGGCGGCATCAAGCGCCCGACGGTGAAGAAGGGCCGCGTCGTCCGCATCGTCGTCGTCACCGACGCCGGCAAGGAGCTCCACCTGCACGGCTACGACATCGAGAAGACGCCCCGGATCGGCAAGCCGACCGTGATCCAGTTCACGGCGAAGCTCCCCGGGCGCTTCGAGCTCGAGCTCCACAGCCCGGACGCACTCCTCGCCGACATCACCGTCAAGCCCTGACCGCAGTGCCGCTGCCGGGCCTGCTCGCGCACGGGATCGGGGGGGTCCGCGACCTCCCCGTCCCGGCGTGGCTCTTCTACTGGGGCGGCGCCGTCGTCCTCGTCGTCTCCTTCCTCCTCCTCGGCGGGCTCTGGAAGACGCCGCAGCTCGCCCGGCGCGCCGGCGGGCGCGCGCTCGGAGAAGGGCTCTCGCGCTTCGTGCTCGGGCCGGTGCGGATCGCGGCGCAGGTGCTCTCGGTCGGCTCTCTTCGCGCTCGTCTTCGCGGCCGCCCTGTTCGGCACCACCGACCCGTTCCGGAACCTCGCGCCGACCTGGATCTACGTGATCTTCTGGCTCGGGCTGCCCGCGCTGTCGGTGCTGTTCGGCAACGTGTGGCGCGCGCTCAGCCCGTGGCGGGCGCTCGCCGACGCGTTCGTGTGGCTGCGCGAGGCGGCGGGACGCGAGGCGCGCCCGCTCGCCGTCTACCCCGAGCGCCTCGGGCGCTGGCCGGGCGCGGTGGCGCTGTTCGCGTTCGCGGCGCTCGAGCTCGCGTACTCCGACCCCTCGAGCCCGCGTGCGCTCGCCTTCGCGGTCGCGCTCTACACGTACGTGGCGCTCTTCGGCATGGCCGTCTTCGGGCGCGAAACCTGGAGCGCGCGCGGAGAGGGCTTCGCCGTCCTGTTCGAGCTGTTCTCCCGCATCGCGCCGCTCACGAGCCGGGCGGGGCGCATCCGGCTGCGGCTTCCCTTCACGGGGCTCGCCGGCGCGGAGCGTGTCCCCGGGACGGTCGCGTTCGTCGCCGTCATGCTCGGCACCGTCGGCTTCGACGGGTTCAGCCGCACGAGCACCTGGCAGGACCTGGCGGCGCGGGTCGAAGGCCCGTACGTCGTCGACCGGCCGGGACTGGGCGAGCTGCTCGTGACCGGTCTCAACCTCGCCGGCATGGTCGCCGCCGTCCTCGTCGTCGGCCTCGCGTTCATGGGCGCCTGCGCCGTCGCGCGGTCGATGGTGAACGCGCCGCGGTCGCTCGCCCCCGATTTCGTGCTGTCCCTCGTGCCGATCGCGCTCGTCTACGAGGTGGCGCACTACTTCTCGCTGTTCGTGATCCAGGGCCAGTTCGCGCTCCCGCTGCTGTCGGACCCGCTCGGCCGTGGCTGGGACCTGCTCGGCACGGCGGACGTGACGCCGAACCTCGCCGTGCTCTCGCCGAACACGATCTGGTACGTGCAGGCGAGCGCGCTCGTGGCTGGGCACGTCGCCGGCCTCGCCGTCGCCCACGATCGCGCGGTCGACATCTTCGCCGACCGCGACGATGCGCTGCGCTCGCAGTACGCGATGCTGGCGCTGATGGTGCTCTACACGGTCGGCGGCCTCTGGCTGCTCTCGCGCGGATGATCCCCGACCTCGTCGCGCACGGCGGCATCCCGGGCCTGATCGCCGAGACCTCGCTCGGCGTGCTCGTCGCGGGCGCGCTCGGCGTCGTCTGGTGGCGCGAGCGCAGGCGTCGGGCGCGCGAGTGGCAGGCCGCCCGCCAGGATGCGGGACTGACAGCGTCGGCGGCGCGGCGGGCCAGTCCTGGCGCGACCCGGCTCGCTACCGTTCGCCGGCCGGCGCGGGGGCGACGAACCCCGCATAGAGGAGCACCGCAGCCGCCGCGGCGAACAGGGCCGACTCGGCCTCGCCCAGGCCGGCGAGCGCGCTGCCGAGGGCGGCGACGCCGATGCCCGCGAGGATCAGCCCGTTCCCGAGAGGACGGCGCCGGATCCCCGCCAGCGCCACTGCGACTGCGGCGAGCGTGCCGAGCCCGTTGCCCACGATCGCGAGGACACGGGCGGGGAAGAGCTCGAGGTGCTCCTGCGCCTCCGGGATCGAGTCGCCCGTGACGGGCGCGGTGATCTCCATCGCGAGCGCCACACCGACCGCGAGCCCGGTGTACACGAGCGCGAGCGGGGCCATCCAGGCCGCGCCGCGGCGCAACAGCGACCCGGCGCCGAGAAGCGCGGCCGTGAGCAGCCCGCCGAAGAGGTAGTAGACGCGGAAGCTGCGGTCGTCCCAGCCGGCTGCGGCGCCCCAGGCGAGCGCACCCGAGCCGAGCGCGAACGCCGCGAGTGAGCCTGCCCATGCCAGGAGCCCGGGTGCGGGCCGCTCACGGCGGCGCCGCAGCAGTAGCGCCGTCAGTCGCAGCGACACGAGCATGGCGGCGAAAGCGAGGAGCGCGTCCACAGTGCGTCATCGTAGGGGCCCGGCGTATCCGCCCCGAGGGTGCAGGCTCGGGGACGGTGCCTCGTCGTCCGCGGGCCGGCGACGTCCCGTGGACGTTCGCCCCGAGCCGCTTCAATCCGGATAGCTAGTCTCTGAGAGATGGCGACGAAGCGGTATCTGCTCACTCCCGGGCCGACACCCGTGCCGCCCGAGGTGCTCGCCGCGATGGCCGAGCTCGTCATCCATCATCGCTCACCCGACTTCAAGGCCGTCTTCCTCGAGGTGCAGCAGCGGCTTCGGCAGGTGTTCCGCACCGCGAACGAGGTGCTCGTCTTCACGTCGTCCGGCACGGGCGCGTACGAGTCTGCGGTCGCGAACCTGATCTCGCCCGGCGAGAAGGCTCTCGTCGTCTCGCACGGCGAGTTCGGTACCCGCTGGCAGCAGCTCGTCGCGGCGTACGGCGGCGACGTCGTGCCGCTCGACTACGCGTGGGGCGAGTCCCCGCAGCCCGCGGACGTGGCCCGGCTGCTCGCGGAGAGCGGCGCCGGCGTCGTCTTCCTCGTGCACTCGGAGACGTCGACGGGTGTCGTCTCCGACGTCGAGGCGCTCGTCGCCGCGTGCAACGAAGCGGGGGCAATCTCCGTCGTCGACGCGATCTCGAGCCTCGGCGCCGTCCCTCTCGAGACCGACGCCTGGGGCATCGACGTCGTCGTGACCGGATCGCAGAAGGCGCTGATGACGCCGCCCGGCCTCGCCTTCGCATCGATCTCGGAGCGGGCGTGGGCAAAGGCGAAGGAGTCGACGTCACCGCGGTTCTACTGGGACTGGGCGCGGGCGCGGAAGGCCCAGGAGAAGGGCAGCACGCCGTTCACCCCGGCCACCTCGACGGTCGTGGGGCTGAACGCGGCGCTCGGAGCGATCCTCGAGGCCGGCCTCGAGCAGAGCTTTGCACGGCACCGCGCTCTCGGCCGCGCGTGCCGCGCCGGGGCCAGGGCGATGGGGCTCGAGCTGTACTCGCCGGACGACGACAGCGCGGCCGTGCTCACCGGCATCCTCACGCCGGAGGGGATCGACGCGGTCGAACTGCGCCTGGCGCTGCGTGACCGCTACGGCATCACCATCGCCGGCGGCCACGGAGACATCGCCGACCGGCTCTTCCGGATCGGCCACATCGGCTACGTCGACATCTTCGACATCACGACCGTCCTCGCCGCCGTCGAGCTCCAGCTCACGGAGATGGGCGCCACGGTCGAGCGTGGCGCCGCCGTCGCGGCCGCGCTCGAGGCGTACGAGACGATCGTCGCGGCGTAAGGCCATGAAGGTACTCGTTCGGGAGACGATCGCCGACGCCGGCATCGAGCTGTTGCGCTCGAAGTTCGACGTCGACGTCGACGCTGACACGCCGCTCGAGGAGATCATCGGCCGCTACGACGCGATCGTGATCCGCTCCGCGACGAAGCTGACCGCCGACCTGATCGACAGGGCCGACCGTCTCAGGATGATCGGCCGGGCCGGCGTCGGCATCGACAACGTCGACGTGGACGCCGCCACCCGCCGCGGCATCATCGTCGCCAACGCGCCCGGGTCGACGGTCGTCTCGGCTGCCGAGCAGACCGTGGGGCTGCTCGTCGCGCTCGCCCGGAACATTCCGCAAGCCCACGCGGCGCTGAAGCAGGGCCGCTGGGAGCGGTCGAAGTGGGGTGGGGTCGAGCTCGACGGGAAGACGCTCGGCGTCGTCGGGTTCGGCCGTATCGGCCAGCAGGTTGCGCGCCGCGCCGTCGGGCTCGGCATGCACGTCGTCGCCTACGACCCGTTCGTCTCCGACGAGCGCTTCCGCGAGCTCGGCGTCGACCACGCGCCGACCCTCGACGAGGTGCTCGGCGGCGCCGACTTCCTCACGCTGCATTCGCCGCTCACCGACGAGACGCGGGGCCTGATCAACCGCGAGACGATCGCCAAGATGCGCAACGGAGCCCGCGTCGTGAACGCGGCCCGCGGTGCGCTGATCGACGAGGAGGCGCTGGCAGAGGCGATCCGCTCCGGCAAGCTCGCGGGGGCCGCGCTCGACGTCTTCTCGTCCGAGCCGTACGACGGCCCCCTGCTCGAGCTCGACGAGGTCGTCGTGACACCGCACCTCGCGGCGTCCACGGACGAGGCGCAGGACCGCGCCGGCGTGATCATCGCGGAGCAGGTCGTCGCTGCGCTCGAGGGCGGCGTCGTCCCGAACGCCGTCAACATCCCCGTCGTCGACAAGGCGGCCCTCGAGGTGCTCGGCCCGTTCCTTCCGCTCGCCGCGAAGCTCGGGCGCCTGGCCGTCGAGCTGGCCGGTGGGCGTCCGCGCACCATCGTCGTGGCCGCCCACGGGCCGTTGTCCGACTACGACACGCGGCTGCTCACGATGGCCGCCCTGAACGGCGTCTTCGAAGGACGGGTCGACCAGGCCGTCAACTACGTCAACGCTCCGGCGATCGCGGCCGAGCGCGGCATCGCCGTGTCGGAGGAGCGCTTCCGCGGGTCACGCGACTACATGAACGTGGTCGAGGTGCGCGTCACGCCGGACACGGGCGACGAGGTGGAGGTATCGGGGACGACGATCGGCCCCGAGCCGCGCCTCTTCCTCGCGAGCGCGCTCGGCTTCGGGATCGACATCGAGCTCGCAAAGGACATGGTCTTCTTCCGCTACGACGACGTCCCCGGCGTGATCGGACGAGTCGGCACGATGTTCGGGGAGAAGGGCTTCAACATCGCGAACATGGCGGTGTCGCGGACGCGCGACGGGCAACAGGCGCTGATGGCGCTGTCCGTCGACGAGCCTCCGTCCGACGAGCTGATCGAGCAGCTGCACAACGTCGGCTTCGGCGACGCCCAGTTCATCGAGCTGTAGATGAGTAGCTCAGGTCGTGGCGGCGGCTGGGTGATCGCGCAGTTCGCGCTCATCGCCGTCGCCATCGCTGCGATCGCCGTGCCGCCAGACTGGCCGACGGGCGCGAGCGGGGCGCTCTCGGCCGCCGGAGCGGTGCTGGCGCTCTGCGGCGGCGGCATAGCCGTCTGGGCGGCACGGTCGCTGGGGCCTGCGCTGACGCCGTTTCCGCGGCCGGCGGCGGCCGGCGAGCTCGTCGAGACCGGCCCCTACCGCTGGGTGCGGCACCCGATCTACGCGGGCGGCATCCTCTTCTTCTGCGGCTGGTCGCTCTACGCGGGCCCGGTCGCGCTCGCTCTCACCGCGGCGCTCGCCGTGCTCTGGGCGCTCAAGGCCGGCGTCGAGGAGCGGCACCTCGTCGCGCAGTACCCCGCCTATGCCGCATACTGCCGCCGCGTGCGCCGGCGGCTGATCCCGTACGTCTACTGACCGGGCCCGCGTATCGCACTCGCGGCGGCGGTCGCTGTAGCCTTCGACGTCGTGGAGGCTGCCTGGCCCGAGCCCGTCGAGCGCGTCGCCGCCTTCCTGCGCGAAGCGGGCGCCGAGGCACGTCTCGAGCAGTTCGAGGACGAGACGCCGACTGCGAAAGCGGCGGCGGAGGCGGCCGGCTGCACGCTCGACCAGATCGTGAAGACGATCGCGCTCGTGTGCGACGGTGCGCCCGTCGTCGTGCTGATCCCCGGTGACCGCCGCTGCGACACCGCGAAGGTGGCGCGCCTTGCCGGCACCGCCGGCGCGCGCGTCGCCTCCCCGGACGAGGTGCTCGCCGCGACGGGATTCACGCCGGGCGCGGTGGCGCCCTTCCCGCTGCCGAACGTGCAGCGGGTGCTGGTCGAGCGGACGCTGCTCGCGAGCCCCCTCGTGTGGGTGGGAGCGGGCTCCGACCGTCACATGGCTGCTCTCTCCCCGCTCGAGCTGATGCGGCTCACGCGCGGTGAGGCCGTGGACGTCGTGCAGGAATCCGCATAATGATCAGCATGGCGGGTGCCTCCCCTGCGTTTTCGGGAGACACCCGGCATTCGGAATCGGACAGCATGGCGGGTGGTTCCCCTGTCTTCTCGGGAGACATCCGGACATTCGGCACAAGGAGCCCCTGATGCAGGAAACCGCGAAGATCTGGATGAACGGCGAGCTCGTCGACTGGGCCGACGCGAAGGTCCATGTCGGCGTGCACGGCCTGCACTACGGCTCCGGGGTCTTCGAGGGGATCCGCTGCTACGAGACGCCAAAGGGCCCCGCCGTCTTCCGGCTGGCCGACCACATGCAGCGGCTGCACGATTCCGCGCGCCTGCTGTACATGGATCTCCCGTACTCCGTCTCGGAGCTGCGCGACGCGACGCACGACCTCGTGCGCGCCAACGGCCTGCCTGCGTGCTACATCCGGCCGATCGCGTTCTACGGATACGGGCAACTCGGCGTCTCCACGCAGGGCAACCCGGTCGAGACCGTGATCATGAGCTGGCCGTGGGGCGCCTACCTCGGCGAGGGCGCGCTGACCGACGGCATCACCGCGAGCATCTCGTCGTGGAAGCGCGTCGGCCCGAACACGATCCCGCACGTCTCCAAGGCGAGCGGCGTCTACCTCAACTCGATGCTCGCGACCACCGAGGCGCGCCGCGCAGGATACGACGAGGCGATCCTGCTCACGGACGACGGCTTCGTGGCCGACGGGCCGGGCGAGAACATCTTCGTCGTCAGGCACGGCGTCCTGCGCACGCCGCCGCTCTCCACGTCGATCCTGCCGGGCCTCACGCGCGAAGCGGTGATCACGATCGCGCACGACCTCGGCTACGTGGTCGAGGAGACGCCGCTGATCCGCTCCGATCTCTACCTCGCCGACGAGGTGTTCATGACCGGCACCGCCGCGGAGGTGACGCCGGTGCGCGCGGTCGACGACCAGGAGATCGGCGTCGGCCCCGTCACGCGGGAGATCCAGTCGCACTACCTCGACACCGTGAACGGCCGCAGCGAGCGCTGGTCGCACTGGCTCGACGTCGTCGAGACGGTGCCCGCCGAGGCGTGAGCGCGGCGACACGCCCGATCGGCCTGTCGGCACCCTGGCTCGACGAGCGGGAGGAGCAGCTCGTCGTCGAGGTGCTGCGGTCGGGCCGGCTGTCGCTCGGCCCGTGGATCGACCGGTTCGAGGAGCTTTTCGCCGAGGCGGTCGGGGCGCCGTATGCGGCTGCGGTCTCGAGCGGCACCGCCGGCCTGCACCTGCTGTGCGTCGCGGCCGGCGTCGGTCGCGGGGACGAGGTGATCACCTCGCCGTACTCGTTCGTCGCGTCGGCGAACTGCGCCATCTACGAAGGTGCGACGCCGGTGTTCGCCGATATCGACGCGCGTACCCTGAACCTCGATCCGGCCGCGGTCGAGGCGGCCGTGACAGACCGGACGAAGGCTGTGGTAGCGGTCGACATCTTCGGCTACCCGAGCGAGCTGGAAGAGTTGCAAGCGCTGTGCGAGCGGCGTGGGCTGACGCTGATCGACGACTCCTGCGAGGCGCTCGGGGCCGTCTACAAGGGCCGGCCGCTCGGCTCCCAGGGGCAGGACGCTGTCTGGGCGTTCTACCCGAACAAGCAGATCACCACCGGCGAGGGCGGCGTTGTGACCACGTGGTCGGAGGAGACGTGGCGGTTGCTGAAGAGCCTGCGCAACCAGGGCAGGGCGGACGGCGGCGGCTGGCTCGACCACGCCCGCCTCGGCTTCAACTACCGCATCGACGACATCCGCGCGGCCATCGGGATCGGGCAGCTCGAGAAGCTGGAGCGGATCCTCGCGGGGCGGCACGAGGTGGCCGCACGCTACACGGAGCTGCTCGGGAACATCGACGGCCTCGGACTGCCGTGCCCCGATGACGCCGACCATGTCCGCTCGTGGTTCGTGTACGTGGTCGAGCTGCCGGCCGGAACCGACCGCGAGGCGATCATCGATCACCTGACGGAGCGCGGCATCGGCACGGCCCGCTACCTCCCGTGCATCCACCTGCAGTCGTATATGCGTGAGCGTTACGGCTTCGCGGAGGGTCTGTGCCCGGTCGCCGAGGAGAAGAGCGCGAGGACGCTGGCGCTGCCGTTCCACGCACGCCTGTCGGAGGACGACCAGGCGGTCGTCGCCGCGGCCCTGCAGCACGCGCTGGAGCGCTGACGGCTCGGCCGCGCCTCCTTGCGGCACGGACACCGTTCGGTACCGTGGCCGCATGAGAGGGAGGGGTGGCCAGGGCGAGGTGCTCGCCATCTGGGCCGTCTGGGGTATGACCCTGGTCGCGGTCGTCCTCACGTATTCGCGCATCGATCCGGCCGAGCTGTACCACGTCAGCGGGCGCGGTCTCCACGCCGGGCTCGGCCGGGCGCTCGTGCACATGAACTGGCCGTTCGCTCTGGTGGGGGTCGCGTTGGTGTTGACGACCATGGACGCGCTTCCTCCCCGCGCCTGGTGGGTCGCCGGAGTGTCGATCGTGCTCTGCTCGACGATGCCCTTCTTCGTCGATCAGGGCGACCTCGACGCACGCTGGGTCAACGTCGTTCCGGCAGTGGGCGTCGTGCTCGCCCTGGGCCTGACCGTTGCCGCGGTCCGCAAGGCCGGGGCGTCGTTTCAGCCGCGCCTCGCGGGCGACCCGCTCCGTCTCGCGATCGGCGCGATCGTGGTGGTGCTCTCGCTGCCCTGGCTCTTCGCCGAGGTCGGTTTCCAGTTTCCGGGCGACATGTTCATGGGCGAGGAGCTGTTTGGCACTGACGGCGGTCGGGTGGAGGCTGCGGTACATCTCGGTGAGCATCACGGCTTCCACGGGGCGTTGCTCCTGCTCACGGCGCTCCTGCTATCGCGGGCCCAGGTGGCGGGCCGCCGGCTGCGCGGGTGGCAGCTTGGGTGCATCGCAGCCCTGGCGGGCTACGGGGCCATCAACTTCGTGCAGGACGTCTGGTTTGAGCAAGTGGTCAAGCGCGGCTGGGCCGGCTGGCGGATCCCGAGCGCCCTCTATCCCGGGCTGAAGCCGGTGACGCTCGTCACACTCGCCCTGGCGGGGCTGGCCGCCTGGCTGCTGATGCGTGAGCGGGCGATACTACGCGCATGAGCAGGCCCGCGATGGTCTTCCTCGGATTCGGCAAGTACGCTCGCGCCGACCGAATCTATGCGCTCGAGCCGATCACCGGCGAGGAGCGTGGCAACGGGCGCCGGACCCTCGTGTGGGTGGAAGGGATCGCCGAGCCGATCGTGGCCTCGCGTACTCAGGAGACGATCCTGGAGGAGATGGGAGCGGAGCCCGATCCGGCTCGCCGCCCACGGGGGGCCCGGCGTCAGGCGGAGCAGCACCCGCAGCTCTTCGCTCCGGAGGAGTGACGCTCTTCGAGCGGCCCGTGCTCGAGGTCGCGCCGGCGCTGCTCGGCTGGACGCTGCTCGTCGACGGCGTCGGCGGCGTCGTGGTCGAGGTGGAGGCCTATGGGCCGGACGACCCCGCCAGCCACTCGCACCGCGGCGAGACCCCGCGCAACCGATCGATGTTCGGGCCTCCAGGGCGCCTCTACGTCTACCACTCGTACGGGCTGCACTGGTGCGCCAACATCGTCTGCGAGCCTGCCGGGATCGGTGCCGCCGTGCTGCTGCGGGCGCTCGAGCCGACGCACGGCCTCGAGACGATGGCCGAGCGCCGCGGCATCGACGACGTACGGCTGCTCTGCGCCGGGCCGGGCCGGCTCGCGCAGGCACTCGGCGTCACCGGTGCGCACGACGGGGCGCGACTCGACCGGCCCCCGTTCCGGCTGGTGCCGCCGGCAGGCCAGGTCGCGTTCGACACGACTCCGCGGGTCGGCATCACCAGGGCCGCCGACCTGCCGTGGCGTTACGTGCTCAGGGGGACGCCGTGGGCGTCGCGCGGCCCACGACGAGCCGCACCTTGAGCCCGCGGCCTGCCGCGACACCGGCCTGCGGCTTCTGCGCCACGACCGTGCCGGCCGTGCCCTTCCCGTACGTGATGCGCGGCTTCAGGCCCACCTTGCGGAGGCGCGCCCGGGCGTCGACGAGGCTGGAGCCGACGAGGTTCGGGACGAGGCCGTAGCGCGGGTCGGGGCGGGTCACGAAGAGCCGGACCGAGTCTCCCGCCGAGAGGAAGCCGTTGCGCGGCTCCTGCTTGATCACGAAGCCCGGACGGGTGCCCGGCTTCGCCGGGACGCCGATCGTGCTCGAGGTGAGAGGTTGCGAGGTGAGGCGCGCGCGTGCCGCGTCGACCGTGAGCCCGACGACAAGCGGCACGGTCACCTCGTTCGCGTAGCACTCGGCCGCCGTCGCCGGGCCTCGTCCGGCGAAGTAGGCGACCACGGACGTGCCGGGGCAGTAGCCGTTGTCGAGCTTGTACGAGCCGCCGCGCCAGACGATCCGCTTCTCCTGTGCCGGAATGTACGGGGTCGGGGCGAATGCCTCCGGCTCGTCCTCCTGCTCCCGAAGCGCCCTCGTCATGAACTCCTTCCAGATCTCGGCCGGCAGCGTGCCGCCGGCAACCGGTTTGCCGCCGAACTCGGTCAGCATCGGTTTCAGCGCGTCGGGATATCCGACCCACACGGCGACGGCGAGCTGTGGCGTGTAGCCCACGAACCACGCGTCGCCGTAGTTGTCGGTCGTGCCCGTCTTCCCAGCCGACGGGCGGTCTGCCAGGGCGGCCCGCTTGCCCGTGCCCGAGACGACGACGTCCTCGAGGATCGACGTGAGCAAGTCGGCTTCGCTCTCCGTCATCACCTCCTTCGGCACCGGGGTGTTCTCGCGGGTCTTCCCGGTCAGGGCGAACTCGACCTTGTCGACCACGCGGGCGCGGTCGCCGAGGAGCGAGCCGTCGATGCGCTTGCCCCCGTTGGCGAAGGTCGCATATGCGCGTGTCATGTCGAGCGGGTTGACGGCGACGGCCCCGAGCCCGATGGAGAAGTACGGGTCGAGCTTGCTGCGGATGCCGAGTGCGTGGGCCGTCCGCACGATCGCCTTCGGCCCCACGAGCTTCGTCAGCTGCGCGTACACGGCGTTGTCGGACGACACCATCGCACGGGACAGGTTCACACGGCCGAGGTAGTCGCCCTCGTAGTTCGTCACCCGCCACACGCGGTCGGCGGCGTCGATCTCGACGGGCTTCGAGTCGAACTGCGTCTGCGGGGAGATGCCCTGCCGGAACGCCGTCGCCAGCACGATTGGCTTGAACGACGAGCCGGGCTGCCGCTCGGCCTGGGTGGCCAGGTTGAACTGACTGCGGCGGAAGTTCGTGCCGCCGAACATGGCGCGCACCGATCCGTCGCGAGGGTCGATCGCGACGAGCGCGGCCGCGGGCCCGTCGTCGCTTCTGAGGATCTTCTCGATCGCCTTGCGCGCCAGGTCCTGCAGCTCGAGATCGATCGTCGTCGTGACGCGCAGACCGCCGCCGAAGACCCGGCCGGCGCCGTACTTCGCGATCAGCTGGTCCTTCACGTAGTTGACGAAGTAAGGGGCCGGCCCCTGCGTGCCGGGTAGCCGCACGTCGTCGGCCTGCGGCAGCGGCGCGGCGTTCGCGCGGGCCAACTGTCGTTCGGTGATCTTCCCCTGGTCGAACATCGTCTGCAGGACGTACGCGCGCCGCGCCCGTGCGGCGCGGGGGTGCTGGGTCGGGTCGTACAGCGACGGGTCGGCGGGCAACCCGGACAGGAGCGCCGACTCCGCCAGCGTCAGGCGTCCCGCGCCCTTCTGGAAGTAGGTACGGGCCGCCTGCTGGATGCCGTAGGCGCCGTTGCCGAAGTAGATCGTGTTCAGGTAGGCGAGCAGGATCCGGTCCTTCGACCACTTCTGCTCGAGCTGCCACGCCAGGGCCGCCTCGCGCACCTTGCGGGCGATCGTCTGCTCGTTGCGGACGTACGCGTTCTTCACGTACTGCTGCGTGATCGTCGACCCGCCCTCCACGACGCCCTGCGAGCGCACGTCCTCCCAGAGTGCGCGGGCGATGCCGCGGATGTCGACGCCGTTGTGCTCGTAGAAGCGCTGGTCCTCGACCGACACGATCGCCTGCCGCATGATCGGCGCCACATCGTCGATATCCTTCAGGAGCACGCGGCTCTCGTCGCCGCGCAGGACGGCGAGCACGCGCTTGTTGCCGGGATTACGGTCGTCGCTCGCGTAGATGACGCTGTCGACCTGGTTCGACGCCTGCTGGCGTGCGGGGTCGAGTGAAGGGATCTCGCTCGCGACCGCGCGAACCAGACCGAGCGAGAACGCCACGCCCGAGAGCAGAGACAGCACCGTGACCACTGCCAGCAGGCGCAGCTTGCGAATCCGGCCTCGTCGACGCGGGGCCTTCGTGCTTCGTCGAAGCCGCAACCACAGAAGTGTAGCCCTCACCGCCTCGGTGGAGGCGAGCCGCGATCACGTGCCCGGTGGCGTCACGCTGCGGCGACCACCTCGAGGATGTCGCTGCCGTAGCGCTCGACCTTCGCCGGCCCGAGGCCCTTCACGGCCGCGAGCTCGCCCAGGGTCGTGGGCTTCGTGGCGGCGACGTCGCGGAGCGTGGCGTCGTGGAGCACCACGTAGGCCGGCACGCCGTCGGCGTGCGAGCGGGCGCGTCGCCACGCCCGCAGGCGCTCCACGACGTCGTCGTCCACGGGGCCCGTCCTCCGCGGGCCGAGGGCCGGCAGCGGCGTGCCGGGAACGGCCCTGAGCACGCGGAAGCCGTCCTCGGTCTCGAGCTCGAGCAGGGCTCCCGCCGTCTCCAGCGCCTTCACCCAGCGCTTCACCTCCGCCTCCGAGGCTGCCGCGAGGATGCCGTACGAAGTCGAGCGCCGTGCGGACTTCGGCGCGGAGACCGAGCCGCGTAGCATGGCCACGAGCGAGCGCCGCCCGAGCGGCCAGGCCAGCCCCTCGACGGCACGGACGATGGCCTCAGCCACGTCGGCCGGCAGCGGCGCCGCGGTGCCTCGGGAATCACCGCGGCTCAACGGCGCGCACACGTCGCACGCCTCGCACGGCTCGTCGAGGGACTCGCCGAAGTGCTCCGCCACCTGGAGATGACGGCACCTTCGGCTCTCCGCGAAGCGGACGATCCGCTCCACGCGGTCCTCCGCCTCGGCCGCGTAGCGGGCGAGCAGGGCCTCGAGCGCAGTGCCCGCTCCCTCGCCGAGGTCCGGCAGCTCCACCCGCATGGCTCGGCCCGCGTCGAAGCCGCGGCGGACGATGCCTGCCTGCTCGAGCATCCCGACGAGCACGCGCGGGTCGGCGTCGCCCGCCACGGACCGGGCGAGCGTCTCCGGCTCGACCACGCCGCCCGCGTCGCGGACGGCCCTGTACACGCGGCGCAGGTCGTCGGCGCCCGGGAGCCCGGAGACGGCGAAGCGCCTCACGGCCGTTGCATCGGACGGGCTCGCCAGGAGCAGCGTGTCGCTGGGCGCCCCGTCGCGTCCGGCGCGGCCCGACCATCTGGACGTAGCTCTCCACCGAATCCGGGTAGTTGACGAGGCAGACGAACCGCACGTCGGCCTTGTCGATGCCCATGCCGAACGCCGTCGTCGCGACCACGCCCTGGATCCGGCCGGAGACGAAATCGTCCTGGACGCGCGTCCGCTCCTGCGGCTCGAGCCCCGCGTGGTAGTGCTCGATCCCCAGGCCGTGGCCGCGCAGGGTGCGCGCGATCCGCTCGCAAGAGTCGCGCGACCGGGCGTACACGATGGCGCTGCCGTGCGCGAGCCCGCCCAGACGGTCGACGAGGATCCGGAGACGATCCTCGCTGCCGGAGACCTCCTCGACGTCGTAGCGGAGGTTTGGCCGCACGACCGTGGTGCGCACCACCTCGAGCCGGCGCCCGAGCGCCTCTCCGATCTCACGGGCGGTGGTGGGCGTGGCGGTCGCCGTCATCCCGAGCACCGAGGGCTCGCCGAGCTCGGCGAGCGCCCGCCGGATGAAGAGATAGTCGGGCCGGAAGTCGTGGCCCCACATGCTGACGCAGTGCACCTCGTCGATCACGACGAGGCCGACGCCGATGCGCCGTAGCGTCTCCACGAAGCCGGCGCTGCGGAGCCGCTCCGGTGCCGCGTAGAGCAGGCGCGTGCGGCCCGCGGCCACTCCCTCGAGGCGCGCGCCCGTCTCACCCGCGCCGAGCGACGAGTTCACGAACGTCGCCGTCGCCGCGACGTCGGGCGGCAGCGAGTCCACCTGGTCCTTCATCAGCGCGATCAGCGGCGACAGCACCAGCGTCGGAGTGGGACGCAGCATGGCCGCGAGCTGGTAGGTCAGCGACTTCCCCGAGCCGGTCGGCATCAGGGCGAGCGTGTCCCGGCCGTCGACGGCGGCGCGCACGACCTGCTCCTGGCCGGGACGGAACTCGTCGAAGCCGAACAGGCGCTTCAGCTCGGGGGCGAGCAAGGGCATGCGAACGAGTGTACGGATCGAATCGGAACGACTCTGTGCCGGGCTCAGACCGGCTCGGACGCCGCGACGACCGGCAACGTCGGTGTCGTGGCGCCGCCGTCGTCCTCGACGGTGACCGCCACCACACCCTGCTCGGGCACCGCTTCGGCGACCGCGACGAGCTCAAGGGGGTTGCAGCGACGATCGGAGCCAACGAGTCACGCCACCTGGCGATTCTCTCCAACATCGCTGCCGGCACGATCGTGTCGGGCCCGTCGTTCCCCAAGGCGCTCACGGCGGCACAGGCATCCAAGGCGGTCACACCATTCCTCGGCTAGCCCCATCGTCGACGACGTGCCGGGACGGGCCGCGCTCCGAGCTCGTCCCGGCACTCGCCGCCGAGCGCCGTCGCATGGTTCATGCATGATGTGCACCGTCCGCCCCTGACCGTGACGCTCGACCCCGAGTAGCGTGAGTACTTCGCGGGAGGCGCCGGGACGGAGCGCACGCTTCGTGAGAATGGCGGGGCGAATTCCGCCAGCGCGCGCGGGCGATAGGCTCGCGCAGTGGATGTCCCGCTGACTCTGACGGACGTCGAGGCGCTCGCGAACGAGCGGCTCGACCCCGAGTGGCGCGAGTACTTCGCCGGAGGCGCCGGGACGGAGCGCACGCTTCGTGAGAATGTCGGGGCGTTCGGTGCCTGGCGGCTGCGGCAGCGGATCCTGTGCGGCATCGAGCGCGTCTCGGCCGCGACGAGCGTGCTCGGCCACGAGCTCGCCGCACCGGTCGTCGTGGCTCCCGTCGCGTATCAGCGCATGGCGCACGCCGACGGGGAGGAGGGGATGGCGCGCGCCGCCGAGGCGGCCGGGTGCGGCTACTGCCTGTCGACGTTCGCCACGGCCGCCTCGGGCGAGGTCGCGGCGGCGGCGCCCGGCGTGGCCCGGTTCCTGCAGGTGTACGTCTTCCGCGATCACGGTGTGACGGACGAGCTGATCGCCCGGGCACTCGACGAGGGCTTCTCGGCGGTGTTCCTCACGGTCGACCTGCCCGTGGTCGGCTCTCGCGATCGTGAACGCCGAATCCGCTGGACGTTCCCGGAGGAGTCGCTGCCGGCCGTTCGTTACGCGCTCGGCCGCGGCGTTGCCGGAGGGCTGCCCGACCTGCTCGACCCGGCGCTCGACTGGGCCTACCTCGAGCGGCTGTGCGGCTCCGTGCCGGTCCCCGTGGTCGTGAAGGGCGTGCTCGAGCCGGAGGATGCCCGCCTGGCCGTCGAGCACGGTGCCGCCGGCGTCGTCGTCTCGAACCACGGCGGGCGGCAACTCGACGGCACGGCGGCGACGATCGACGCGCTGCCGTGGATCGCGGACACCGTCGGCGACGAGATCGAGATCCTGCTGGACAGCGGCATCCGGCGGGGCACCGACGTCGCCACGGCGCTCGCTCTGGGGGCGAAGGCGGTGCTGGCCGGGAGGCTGCCCCTGTGGGGGCTCGCGGCGGGCGGGGAGGACGGCGCCCGCACGGTCCTGGAGCTCCTGCGCGAGGAGCTCGAGGTCGCGCTTCACCTCACCGGCTGCCGGTCGTGCGACGAGCTCTCCGCCGCGCACCTGCACCGGGGCGCCCGGTAGAGGCTGCTGCTGCGCCATCGCAGGGCCGGCTCCCCGGCGCTCGAGCACCCGTAGAATCACGGGCCCGTGAACGACGTCGCCACACTCGCCAGGAACCACGTCGACCTGCTCCCGGAAGGGGGCCTCGAGGCGAAGCTGAAGCTCGGCCGGCCGCTGCGCGTCAAGCTCGGCATCGACGTCACGTCGCCCGACATCCACGTCGGCCGCGCGATCCCGCTGCAGCGCATGCGGGCCTTCCAGGACGCCGGGCACATCGGGGTGCTCATCGTCGGCGACTACACGACGCGGATCGGCGACCCGTCCGGCCGCTCGGCCGAGCGGCCGATCCTCTCCGACGAGGAGATCGACCGCAACGCGAAGACCTACGTCGACCAGGCGCTGCAGATCCTCGACCCGGCGCGCACCGAGGTGCGCTACAACGGCGAGTGGCTCGCCAAGCTCTCCTTCGCCGACGTCGTGCGCCTCACCCGCACGCTGACCGTCGCCCAGCTGCTCGAGCGCGACGACTTCGCGAAGCGGATCGCCGGCGGCCACCCCGTCTCGGTGTCCGAGCTCCTCTACCCGCTCATGCAGGCGTACGACTCGGTCGCGATCGAGGCCGACGTCGAGCTCGGCGGCACCGACCAGCTCTACAACCTGCTCGCCGGGCGCACCGTGATGGAGGCGTACGGCCTCGCACCCCAGGTGGTGCTCACGACGCCCGCTCCTCCTCTCGTGGGACGGGGCGAAGATGAGCTCCTCCGTCGGCAACAACATCCCGCTGACGGCGCCCCCGGAGGAGCAGTTCGGCCGCACCATGCGCATACCCGACGAGCTCCTGCCGGACTGGTACCGGCTCGTCGTCGAGGGCCCCGTGCCGGAGGGCGAGCCCATGGAGGCAAAGCTCGCGCTGGCGCGGTTCATCGTGCGCCGCTCGCACGGAGAGGAGGCGGCCCGTGCGGCGGAGGGGCACTTCACCCGGGTCGTACGCGAGGGCGGCGCTCCCGAGGACGTCCCGGAGGCGCCGCTGCCGGAGGGCGCGTCCGTCCATCTGCCGGCGCTCCTCGCAGGCGTGTTCGGGCTCTCCACGAGCGATGCCCGCCGCCTGATCGGGCAGGGCGGCGTCAAGGTCGACGGCGCCGTCGTCGGAGAGCTCGACCTGCCGCGGGAAGCGCTCGCCGGCGCGCTCGTCCAGGCCGGCAAGCGGCGGTTCGTGCGCCTGCAGGACGGGCCCGACCGCACTGCTTGACAGGCCTTCCGCCTCTGCTACTATCCCTTCGCCGCCCGAGAGGGAGGCAGCAAGAGCGCCCTTGTCACTCGACACCGGAGCGGCCTTCGAGCGAATCGGATACGACCCGTACCGAATCACACGGAGGCCTCTGGCGCGAGTCGGAGGTCTTTTTGCTGTCAGGCCCTGACGGCACCGGT
>CAVSUK010000023.1:0-47099 GCA_963731095.1 uncultured Gaiellaceae bacterium | reverse complement strand
CAACATGGAGAACGTGCCGCCCATCCTCCCGAACACGCGGGTGCTGCGCACGACCATCGTCGTCACCCCGGCGCCGTAGGGGCGAGCGGGTCGCGGAGGCCGGCTCGGCCGGCCGGGAGCGACTCGCGCTCGGTGGCGTCAGCGGGGGGTTTCGCGCTCTTCGATGGTGGGTAGCGCCTCGAGATCGGCTTGCACGCTGCGCACGAACTCGTCGTCGTCGCTGCGAGACGACGCGGAGCTTCGCCTTCTGCTTCGCGCGCTCGCGCTGCCGCCGAGCGTCTGCCCCGACGACGCGTCCGAAGCGCGGCCATTCGGCCGCCGCCACGACGGCGACGGCCAGCGCGAGCAGCACGATCCACGGCCAGCTCACGGGCACAGTGTAGCCCCACGGGCGAGGATCCTCGACATGCGAATCAGGGCCCGCCGGCCTCCTACCGCTCGCAGATCGCGATCGGCAGGGTCGGCGAGCGGCTCGCCGCCGTCGGCGGTGACGAGCCACGTGTCCTGCATGTAGAGGCAGTCCTCGCCGTTGGCGGCGATCGCGTGCGGGTGCATCGAGAACACCATGTTCTCCGCCAGCTCCGTCTCGACGCCCTCGCCGACCTTCGGGAACTCGATCATCGTCATCCCGATCGAGTGCCCGGTGACGTGGCCGAGGTGGTAGCCGCGATCGGAGAAGCCCTTGGAGACGGCGCGGTGCACGTCGTGGCAGCGTCGCGCCGGCACGCATCGCCGGCCTCGCCGCCTCGTAGTACTCGTCGTAGGCCTCCGCCATCCGCCTCGTGTCGTCGGAGAGCTCGGTGCCCGCCGCGGTGACCGCACGCGAGACCTCGACCCAGTGCATCCCCGGGCCCGCGACCTCGAGCGAGGGGAGCACGAAGTCGCCGAGCACCTCCTCCCTGCGCGCGATCTTGAACTCCGGGCAGCGCGAGCCCGGAGCGTCCGGGCGCCGTCAGCACCATGTTCATCGTCAGCCGGCCGCAGCCCTCGGCCACGAAGTACTCCTCCGCGGCCGCCATCACCTCGGCGGCGGTCTTCCCGGGCGCGTAGTGCTCGAGCCAGATCTCGAACCCGCGCTGGTTGATGCGCACCGAGTCGCGCACGCGACCAGCTCGGCCTCGCTCTTGACGGCGCGCGCGAGGTCGAACTCGACGTCGAAGGGGACGAGGTCGAGGCCGTCGAGCGCGCGGAAGTCGCGCACGGTCATCACGTAGTCGAGCCCGTAGACGCCGAGCCGCTTCCAGCCGGCGTCGCGCGCGCCGCTGGGCGATCTCCTCGCCCGGGCGGGCGTGCGAACACCTGCTCGAGCGGCGTCGTGCCGTGCTCGCCGACGTAGCGCGCCTCGGTCGGGAAGACGACGAACGGCTCGCCGTCGGCCGGGAGCACGACGTACGCGTAGCGGTGCACGATCTGGAAGCCGGACATGTACGTCACCGCCCCCTCGAAGCCCGTGTACTCGCTGCCGGAGACGATCAGCGCGTCGAGGTCGTGCTCGCGCCATCGCGGCGCGGACGTTGGCGTGGCGGCGGTTCAGCTCTGCTGCGAGGTCCACGAGGCTTCCACTCCTTTGATCAGTGCGCTGATGGTGTCGTTGAGCGGGGTCGGCACGCCGTAGCTCGCGGCCGAAGCGCGCGATGCCGCCGTTCAGGTAGTCGATCTCGGTCGGCCGGCGCGCCTCGACGTCCTGCAGCATCGACGCCTTGTGGTCGTAGGCGACCTCGGGCCTGGCGGCGTGGTCGATCAGCTCCTCCGGGTCGGCGTCGAGCGACGATGCCCTGCGCGGCGGCGACCGCCTTGCCCTCGTCGACGAGGCCCGCTGACGAGCGCGCGCAGGTCGGGGCGCTCGCAGACGCGGCCGTGCGTGAGGCCGGTGAGCGCGCCGATCGGGTTGGTGGCCGCGTTGAAGATCACCTTGCGCCACTGCGCCGGCCGCCCGTCGGCGACGGCGTGCGTCGGCATCCCGCGCGCGCGTGCACGCGTCGGCGAGCCGCTCGACCTGCGTCCATCGGGGCCGGGCTGGGCTCGAACGGCGCCAGCGTCGTGTCGCCCTTCACGTCCCACTGCACGACGCCCGGGCTCGAGCAGCTTGCCGGCCGGGAAGGTCGTGCCGCGGATCACGCGCTCGACGTGGCGCGGCGAGCGTCTCCTCGTTGCCGACGCCGTTCATGACGGACGCGACGGCGCCGTCGGCGAACGCGTGCGCGGTGGCGGCGATCGCCGCCTCGGCGTGCATCGCCTTCGTGGCGACGATGCCGAGGTCGCAGGGCGGCAGCTCGGCGGGGTCGGCTCGTGGCGTGCGGCGTGCCTGACGACCTCGCCGGCTCCGGTCAGTCGCAGGCCGTCGCTCGTTGATCGCGTCGACGTGCGCCTGGTTGAGGTCGAAGGCCCACACCTCGACGTCGTCGAGCGTCGCGAGGTTCGCCGCGAACAGCGAGCCGACGGCGCCGCAGCCGACGACGCAGATCCTCATGACCTGCTCCTTCCATCGTCGCGGTGCAGCCGAGCCCGAGCGAGAACTCGCGCCCGCCGGTGAGCCGCCGGTCGCAGCGACGAGCACGAGCGCCATCAGGAAGCCGACGACGACGATGCCGCGTGCCCGGCGGCAGGTCGAGCGTGACGCCGAGCGACGCCGAGCCCGTTCTCGGCCTCGGCGAGGAACGAGTCGAGCGCGCTGACGGCGAGCGCGCCGACGACCGCGCCCCAGAGGCTCGTCGGCGCCGCCGATGACGAGCATCGCGAGCGTGATGAACGTGAGATCGAGATAGACCGTCTCCGTGTTCAGCGGCAGCAGGTGGACGTAGAGGCCGCCCGCGAGCCCGGCGACGCGCCCCCGAGAGCGCGAACGCGACCAGAGCCGCTGCCGGTACGACCGAGATGCCGACCGCGCGGGCGGCGGCCGCGTCCTCGCGCGTCGCGCGCAGCTGGCGACCGAGCGGCTGCGCTGGTAGGCGAAGGCGACAGCGATCGCGATCACGGCGCCGACGCGTCGCCTGCACGAGGTCGGTCGTCTCGGGCACCGACGAGAACGTGTTCAGGCCCGGGCCCGATCTTCTCGTAGTAGCGGAGGACGTTGTGCGTGATCTCGAGCACCGCGAACGTCGCGATGCCGGCGGCGAGGCCCGAGAGCCGCATCAGCGGCAGGCCGACGACGAGCGCGAAGACGCCGCCGACCGCGGCGGCGAGCGCGAGCGACGCGACGTTGCCGACCGTCGTCGTCGCCGAGGAACGGGAACAGGTTCGGCATAGATCGCCGGCTTCTCCGTCGACCGGCACCGAGAGCACGCCGGCCGTCCACGCGCCCGACCGCGACGAAGCTGATGTGGCCGAACGAGAGCACGCCGGAGTTGCCGACGAAGACGTAGAGCGCGACGACGACGGACGACCGCGACGAGCGCGTTGATGAAGTAGATCTCGGTCGAGCGCGATGACGAGTCGAGCCGAGCAGCCCCGCGCCGACGACGAGCAGCGGCCGGCGCCGCCGAGCGGGACCCGCCGCGCCGGCCCTCATACGCGCTCCACCGGTGCCCGGCCCGGGTGAACAGGCCCCGCGGGCCGGACGAGCAGCACGAGGATCACGAGGCCGAAGAGGAACGACGGCAGGTACTGGCTCTGGTCGGTCGGCAGCGCGCCGCCGAGCAGGCCGGACACGAAGCCGATCGCGAAGCCGCCGAGCGTCGCCGACAGGAGCCGGTTCATGCCGCCGACGACGACGCCGGCGAGCACGACGATCGTGTCGTCGAGCGCGAAGTCCGGCGTGACGAGCGGGTTCTGCACGGTGAGCATCACGGCGACCGACGGCGGCGAGCAGCGCCGGAGAGGAGCACCGCCGAGCCGATCACGCGGTTCGCGCGCACGCCGAGCAGGCGCGCCGTGCGGAAGTCCAGTCGCCGCCGCGCGCATGTGCAGCCCGATGCTCGTGCGCTCGAGCAGCAGCACGAGCAGCGACGAGGCAGACGGCGGCGACGACGATCGCGACGATCGTGATCTTGCGGATGTCGACGCTGCCCGATCGTGACCGGCCGGTTCAGCGATAGCCGAGCGACGTCGCGGGCTTGCCGAGCGAGCCCGAACCACAGCAGCGCGATGCTCTGCAGCAGGAACGCGACCGCGAAGGTCGCGACGAGCATCACCGCCGGCGACTGCGTGCGCAGCGGCCGGAAGACGAGCCGGTCCATCGCCAGCGAGAGCGCGAGCACGACCGCGAAGCAGAGCAGCGATCCCCGCCCAGGCCGGCCAGTCCCACTGCGACGCGAGCGCGAGCGCGATACGCGCCGGCCATGATCAGCTGGCCGTAGGCGAAGTTGACGAGCCGGAGCACGCCGAAGACGAGGCCGATGCCGACGGCCATCAGCGCGTAGACGGCGCCGAGGCCGATCGGCGTCGACGAGCACCTGCGGGTCGTGCACGTCGTGCAGGAACTGCGAGTCGACGCGGCGACGATCGTCACGAGAGGTACGCGGCCACCATCCGCTCCGTGTCGTCCGCGTCCTGGCCGGGCGACAGCGTCAGGCGGAGCTCGCCGTTCGCGAGCACGTACGTGCGGTCGGCGAACGCGACCGTGCGCTGCGCGCGCTGCTCGACGAGCAGCACCGTGATGCCGCGCTCGCGGATCGCGGCGAGCGCCTCGAAGACGATGTCGACGACCGTCGGCGCGAGCCCGAGCGACGGCTCGTCGAGCAGCAGCACGTCCGGGCGCGGCGACGAGCGCGCGCGCGATCGCGAGCTGCTGCTGCTGGCCGCCCGGAGAGCGCGCCCGCCTGGCGGCGGCGGAACTCCTTGACGATCGGGAAGAGCTCGTAGACGCGCGTCGATGTCGTCGTCGGCCGCCCTCCGCGCGGCGGCCGGCGAGCCCGAGCCGGAGGTTCTCCTCGACCGTGAGCTCCGCGAAGATGCGGCGCCCCTCGGGCACGAGCGCGACGCCGCTGCGCGCGATGTCCTCCGGGCGCCGCCCGACGAGCGAGCGTCCCGGCGAGCCGGATGTCGCCTGCGCGGGCGGGGACGAGGCCCATGATCGCGTGCAGCGTCGACGACTTGCCGGCGCCGTTCGGGCCGATCAGGCCGACGATCTCGCCGCGCCGCACCTCGAGCGACAGCCCGCGCACGGCCGCGACGGCGCCGTAGCGCGACGTCGAGGCTCTCGAGCTCGAGCATCGGAGCCTCGTGCTCACGCGTCGTCCTCGTGCACGGCGCTCTCGCCGAGGTACGCGGCCGCGACGTCGAGGTTGGCGCGGATCTCGGCCGGCGTCCCCTCGGCGAGCGTCGTGCCCTGGTCGAGCACCTGGATGCGGTCGCAGACGTCCATGATCAGCGCCATGTTGTGGTCGATCAGGAGCACGCCGGCGTCGTGGTCGTCGCGCACCGAGCGCACGACCGCCGCGAACTCCGGCACCTCCGCCTCGGGCAGGCCGGCCGCCGGCTCGTCCATGAGCACGAAGCGCGGCTCGGTCGCGAGCGCGCGTGCGACGCCGAGCCGGCGCTCGTCGCCGTGTGCGAGCGAGCCGGCCGGAGCGTCGGCGTACGAGGCGAGGCCGAGCACGCCGAGCAGCTCGTCGGCGCGGCGGCGCGCCTCGCGGCCCCCGCGCCGACGCCGAGCGCGGCGACCTCGACGTTCTCGCGCACGGAGAGCGAGCGGAACGAGCGGCTGTGCTGGAACGTGCGCGCGAGCCCGGCGCGGCCGCGCCGGTGGGCGCTCCAGCGGGTCACGTCCCGGCCGTCGAGCTCGACCGTCCCGGTGGTCGGGGAAGTCGAAGCCGGTCAGCACGTTCACGAGCGTCGACTTGCCGGCGCCGTTCGGGCCGATCAGGCCGACCACCTCGTGGCGGTGCAGCTCGAGCGTGACGTCCTGCAGCGCGTGCACGCCCTCGAAGGAGCGGGAGACGCCGGCGGCCCGGAGCGATCCTCCGGGCCGTCGGCCGTCCTGCTGGTGCTGCGTGTCGGTCGACGTGCCGTCCCTAGATCTTCGGGACGACCTTCGCGCGTGACCGAGCCGATCACCTTCGCTGCGTTGTTCTGGATCCTGATCACGCGGTACTGCCGGCCGAAGACGGTGTGCAGGTCGGCGAGAAGCTGACGAGGCCCGAGAGCGTCGGCACCTTCTTGAACTTCTCCATCTGCGCGGCGAGCGCCGACGCCGGTCGTCGAGCCGCCGGCCCGGTTGATCGCCGTGACGACGCCGTCGATCGCGGCCGGAGCCGGTGACGAAGCCGCCGATCCCGTACGCGCCTTGCCGAGCTGCTTGGCCAGCTTGTTGACGGCCGGGTTCGGGTCGTCGCCGAAGACGGACGCGTAGGTGACGAAGTAGTAGTTCGTCACCTGCGGGTCCTTCGGCACCCAGTAGGTGCCGTCGCCGGCCCACGAGTTGAGGATCGGCGTGTCGTTGCCGAGCGTGCGCAGGCCCGTGACGATCGGCGGCAGCGCGCCGAACGAGCCGGCCGTCGCGGTCACGATCACGTCCGCCTTCTCGCCGTTGAGGCGGGTGACGAGGTTCTGCTGGTTCGTGCTGCCGAGCGACTGGTAGGTCTCCTCGGTCGACGATCTTGCCGCCGAGCTGCGTCGAACGGGCCTTGAACGCCTGCACGACGTCCTTGAAGTAGACGATCACGGTGTCGGTCGCGAGCGAGGCCGTCTTCCAGCCCTTCGTCCACGCGTACTGCGCCATCGCCGAGCCTTCGTCCTGGGCCACGTTGCCGAACGTGAACGCGAGCGTGCCCTTCGCGCCGAACCGCTTCGGCCCCATCTGGTCGGTGCCGATGCACGGCGCGACCGTGAGCTTGCCGCGTTGATCGCCTCCTGCACGACCGGCGCGGCGTAGTCGACGTCGCACGTCGTGAAGATGATGTCGGCGCCCTGGCCGAGCAGCTTCGCCGCACACGCCTTCGCGATCGCCGGCTTGTTGCCCTGCGTGTCGCAGGTGACGATCTTCAGCTGCCGGCCCTTGACGCCGCCCTTGCGCGTTCACTGCTTGACGCGAACCTGCGCCGCGGCGAGGGCCGGGCTGTCGAACGGCGACATCGCGCCCTTCGAGTCGTACGCCCAGCCGATCACGATCGGCTTGGCTGGCCGCAGATGCGGTGCCGGCCACCATGGCGACAGCCATGGCGGCCACCGCGAGGAGCGCCATGAGCGCCCCCTTCTTCCTCAGAGTCATTACGCCCTCCTGGGTGCGTTTGACGGTGTCACGTACACGAAACGGGCTCACGACCACGACTCCTCCTTCGCCTTCACGAGCCGGTACAGCGCGGTGTGCAGCGGGACGCCGACACCGTGCCGCTCGGCCTCGCGGACGAGGGCGCCGGTGATCAGGTCGATCTCCGTCTTCCTGTGTGCTTCGACGTCCTCCAGCATCGATGGATAGTGCGCCGAGCCTCGCTGCGTGGCGAGCACGTTCATCTCCCACGGGTCGTCGTGGAGCTCGATGCCCGCCGCCGGTGCGACGGCCTTGCCCTCGTCGACGAGGTCGTGGACGAGGTGGCCGAGGTCGGTGGGCGCCTGCTCGGCGGCGAAGTGCGCGTCGTGCGGGAGGCCCGTGAGCGCGGCGACCGAGTTGACGGTGGCGTTGAAGATCAGCTTCGACCACTGCGCGGGCCGGAGGTCGGGCAGCGCCTCGACCTTCAGCCCGGAGCGCGCGATCAGGTCGGCGATCTCCTCCACCCGCTCGAACGGCGTCTCCTCGTACGGGCCGAGCCACGTCTCCGTGTCGAGGATGTACTCGACGTGCGTGTCGGAGATGCGCGTGCCGCTCATGAACGTGACGGCCGAGACGATCGGCCAGTCGCCGTGCGCGCGTACGACCTCCTCCGCGCCGAGGCCGTTCAGGGTCGTCATCATGGTCGCGTCGGGGAAGTGCCCCTCCATGGCGGCGGCGGCCGCCTCGAGCCCGTCGGCCTTCGTCGCCACGATCACGAGGTCGGGCGAGGGCAGCTCGGCGGGATCGGCCGAGGCCGCGACCTGTGCGTGGAGGTCGCTGCGGCCGCTGATCCGCAGCCCTTCGCGCGTCGAGCGCCTCGGCGTGCTCGCGCCGCCGGGTGAGCACGCTGACCTCGGCGACCGACGCCAGATGACCGGCGAAGAGGCTCCCGATCGAGCCGCCGCCCACGATGCAGACGCGCTCGATCACCGGCACGGCACGGCGAACGGCCGCCCGTCCCGAAGCCTCGCGAGACCCCTCACGCTGCGCACACAGCGAGTATCCCGGACTGTGACATGACAGTCAAACCGTAACATGTCAACCGGCCGGGTTCGGCAGCGTGCGCTCAGGCGGTGACGGCGGGCGCAGCGGCGCGCACGTGCGGCATCACCTTCGCGGCGAAGAGCTCCTGGTTCTTGATCGCCATCCAGTGCGGGGCGCCGCCGGCGTTGACGGTGATGCCGATCTCCTGGACGCCCTCGCAGATCCGGCGCGTCTCGGCGATGCGCTCGACGATGTCGTCCGGCGTGCCGACCCAGACGTAGTCCTCCTCGACGAGCTGCTCGTAGGGGACCTCGGCGAGCTGCTCCATGATCCCGGCCGCGTAGAAGCCGTAGCCGGCGGCGTTGAGGGCGTCGGCGGGCGGCTTGGGCCACTCGGTCAGCGGCGAGCAGTTCCCCTGGATGAACCCGGGCACCCAGTCGCGCGCCTCCCGGATCGCCGTCTCGCGGTCCTCGTCGAGATGGCAGGCGTGGATCCAGACGATGTCGGGCTCGGTGCCGTGCTCGGCGCAGGACGCGCGGTACAGGTCGAGCTGCTGCTCGAGCGCCGCGTACGGCAGGAGCGGCGGCACCGCGACGCCCCAGCCGTGCTCGGCGGCGAGCGTGTAGGTGCGGTCGGACGTGCCGCCGAGGAAGATGCGGAACTTCCGCTGCGGGAACGGCACGACGTGCGAGTCGTCGACGTCGAAGTACGTGCCGTGGTGCGAGAAGCGCTCCTGCCCGAGCGCCGTGAAGAGGAGGTCGACGGCCTCCTCGTACCTGGGCCGCGCATGCTCGTCGAGCGGCTCGCCCGCCGGCAGCGGGATCCAGCCGTGGCCGCGGCCGACACCCCACTCGTAGCGGCCGCCGGTGAGGATGTCGGTCGCCGCGATCGCGGACGCCAGCACCATCGGGTTGTGGTACGGCAGCGCGTGCAGCATGGTGCGGAAGCGGATGTCGCGCGTTCGCTGGGCTGCCGCCGCGAA
Organism: uncultured Gaiellaceae bacterium; assembly: GCA_963731095.1. GTDB lineage: Bacteria > Actinomycetota > Thermoleophilia > Gaiellales > Gaiellaceae > Gaiella. The sequence goes on along the minus strand of CAVSUK010000023.1, from coordinate 37,947 downwards.
GAGCGCCGTCGGGTTCGTGGAGACCGAGAACTTCGGGTAGAAGAAGTGCTCGATCACCGCGTAGCAGTCGTAGCCGAGCCGGTCGGCGTTCACGATCTGCTCCAGCACCTCCGCGTAGAGCTGCTCGGCCGTCTGGCCCGGATGGAGCTGGAGCTCCGAGTACAGGCTGAACCGCATCGCGTCGACCTCCTCTGACATGTCAGGCTGCAGGTCGATCGAGTATCCCTCCAGCGCGCGACCGGGTCAACGCGGGTTTCCCGCAGAGTCAGCGGGGCGGGGCGTCGCGCACGAGCGCGCGAAACTCGTCGTCGCGGACGAGGCGGCGCTGCTCGATGCCGAGCGCCTTCACCGCCGCGAGCAGGCCGGCCCGCTGCTCCTCGGAGACGTCCAGGCCGAGCTCCTCCGCCTTGATGCGGATCGAGTCGAGTCCGCTCTTCTTGCCGAGCACGATCCCGCGCGGTGGCGCCGACGAGCTCGGAGGAGTAGGGCTCGATCGCCGGAGGGTCGTGGAACTGCGCCGCCACGGCGCCCGACTCGCGGGTGAAGAGCGCGTCGCCGGTGACCGCCTTCCACGACGGCAGCGGCGTCCCCGCCTTCTCCTGCACGAGCCGCGACAGCGCCCGCGCCTGCGTCAGGTCGAGTCGCGTGGGGATGCCGTACAGCGCCTCGAGCGCGAGCGCCACCTCGATCAGGTCTGCATTACCCGCCCTCTCCCCCATGCCGTTGACCGTCCCCTGCACCCACGTGGCGCCGGCCTGCACGGCCGCGATCGCAGCGGCGGTGCCGAGCCCGAAGTCGTCGTGGCCGTGCCAGTGCACGGGGATCTCGGCGCCCAGCCAGTCGACCGTCTGGCCGACCAGGAAGGCGGCCGCCTCGGGCGTCGCAATCCCGACCGTGTCGACCACCGCCACCTCCTGCGCACCTGCCTCGACGGCGGTCTCGTAGGCGCGCCGGTAGAAGTCGAGGTCGGCGCGCGACGAGTCGACGCCGAAGAACGCAACGCGGATACCGGCGCTGCTCGCGAAGGAGACGGCGCTACGGATCCGCTCCAGCATCTTCTCGTGGGAGACGCCGAGCGCCGCGAGCTTGGCGTCGGAGATGGGGCTCTCGATCACCGAGGCGGGGACGCCGAGCTCGACAAGAGCCTCGACATCGGCCTGGACGGCGCGGGAGAAGCCCCACACCTCCGCCTTCAGGCCGGCAGCGGAGACGAGCTCGACGGCGCGCCAGTCGTCGGCCGACACGCGTGGGAAGCCTGCCTCGATGCGGTCGACGCCCGCGGCGTCGAGGGCGACGGCGATCTCGAGCTTGTCCTCCGGGGAGAGGACGACGCCGACGGACTGCTCTCCGTCGCGGAGCGTCGTGTCGTAGAGGCCCACCGTGCGGTGGGGTTGCGGCTCGAGCGCCTGCTCGTTGAGGCCGCCGGTCCAGACCTTGCTCCTGTCGATCACGTGCTCTCCTCGCTCGTCACATCAAGCCTCTAGGCCTGCACGATCCCGTCGGGGAAGCTGCTCATCTTCCGGGCGCCGGACGCGGTGATCGTGAAGTTGTCCTCGACCCTCAGGCCGCCGCCGCCGTCGAAGTAGCATCCCGGCTCGATCGCGAGCACCATGCCCTCGCGCACCTCGCCTCCGCCCGCCTGGTGGGCGTACGGGCGGCTCGTGCGCGCGCGCGCCGACGCCGTGCAGGATCGGGTGGGAGGGCTGCCCGGGGAAGCCGATCGCCTCGATGCCTGCGCGGACGCGCCGGTCGAGCTCGGCGAGGCTCGCGCCGGGCGTGCAGAACGCCACGGCGTCGTCGTACACGCCGAGCAGGCCCTGCTCGAGCTCGCGGTAGCGCTCCGTGAGGTCGCCGACGACGACGTTCTTCGTGTGATCCGCCCAGTAGCCGTCGGCGCAGACCCAGATCTCGAACAGGGTCGGCTCGCCCTCGACCACCGGCCGCGCCGCGGTGGCGGTGAACGTCTTGATGCCCGGGCCGGCCCAGACCAGCGCGAAGCCGTACGCGAGCTCGACCTGGCCGCCCCAGCCGGTGCCCTCGCCGTGGACGAAGCCGAGCCACTCGGAGGCGGCCTGCGCCTCCGTCATGCCGGGGCGGATCACGCCCTGGACGTGCTCCATCGCGGCGGCGGCGATGTCGTTCGCGAGCTGCATGCGCTCGAGCTCCTGCGGCGTCTTGATCATGCGCGCCTCGTTGAGGAGCGGAGTCGCGTCCTGCGCGTGCGGGAAGGCGTCGAACCAGGCCTTCGGGAAGGTGGTCGGCTCGCCGATCATGCGGTCGGCCGCCTGCGTGCCGAGCGAGAGCTCGATGCCGACGGCCTCGTACTGCTCGGCCGCGGCGGCGGCGCGGTCGAGCGCCCGCAGTGCGGGCGGTCGCGGGTCGACCGGGTCGTAGCCGCCGAACGTGCGCACGTCCGTCGTCCAGGCGGTGCGCGCCGCGTCCTCCCGCGACGGCTCCAGGCAGATCAGCGTCGGCTCGCCCTCGGCGGGGAACACGACCGCGTCGAATCCCTTCATGCCCCAGAACCCGGTCAGGTAGACGACGTTGTCGGGAGCCCGCACGACGAGCGCCTCGAGCCCGCGCTCGCGCATGAGCGCGCGCACGCGGTCGAGCCTGCGCGGTGTCGACGGGCCAGCTCATCGCCGGGCTCACGTGACTCACACGTCCTCTCCCCACGGCCGCACGCGGGGCAGCGGCGGCGTGCCGTGCCCCTCCTGCCACGAGACGACCGGGTTGCGCAGGACCCCGATGCGCTCGATCTCGGCCTCGATCACGTCGCCCGGCTTCAGGTACAGCCGCGCCCGCTCCTCCGGCGACTTGAACCCGGCCACGCCGGACACGGTGCCGGTCGAGAGCACGTCGCCGGCAGAGTAGGTGAGGCCGGAGAAGTTGGACAGGATCTCGGGGATCGTGACGGACATGCGGCTCGAGTGGGACTCCTGCCGCACCTCGCCGTTGACGCGGAGCTGCATCGCGAGGTCGTGCGGGTTCGGGATCTCGTCGGGGGTGACGATCCACGGCCCGAGCGGGCAGAACGTGTCGATCGCCTTGCAGAAGGAGAACACGCCCGAGCGCATCTCGCCACGCTGGATGTCGCGGGCCGTGAGGTCGTTGAAGATCACGTACCCGCCGATGTAGTCGGATGCCTCCTCCGGCGTGAACCACTTGCCCGCCTTCTTGAGGACGACGGCGAGCTCGAGCTCGTAGTCGAGCTCTTCCGTGAGGTGCTCCGGATAGATGACGGGCTCGTCGGGGCCGACGATCGCGTCGACGTTCTGGAAGAAGTTGATCCACGGGGCGATCACGTGCGACCAGTTGACGTTCTTCGACTCCTCCTCGTGCTCCCGGAAGTTCCCGGCCGTGTGGAAGAACTTCTTCGGGATGATGGGCGCGCGCAGCCGGGTCTCGGCCAGCGCCACCCGCTCGCCCGTCTCGTCGGCCCCTCCGCGCTCGAAGTACTCCCGCATCGAGGGCACGTCGAGGACGGCGATCTCCTCACCGTCCAGTACCCCGACGCGCCCCGCTCCCTCGCCGAACGTCACCAGTTTCACAGGCGCTCCGTCCTCCCGGTCGTACGTCGTTTGTGGTGATTCAACACAAGCGTCGTCAGGCGGTGTCGCAGACGCGCGTCGCCACGCGCGCGTACACCTCGGCCATCTGCACGAGCCCGTCGATCTCCAGGTTCTCGCCCAGCTCCACGTCCATCAGCCCGGTCGAGGTGCCGTAGTTCACCGTCGGGATGCCGTACCGCGTCAGGGCGGACGCATCCGAGAACCAGCGCGTCACGTCTCGGCCCGGCGCTTCGCCGAACACCTCCGCGTGGGACGCGTCGATCGCGGCGACGAGCTCGTGCCCCTCGTCGATCTCCGCGCCGGGGGCCGTCACGTACACCTCGCCCTCGACGCCGTACTCGGGGAAGCGCTCGGCCAGGCCGCGCACCATGTCGAGCACCTGCCGGCGGGCGACGCCCATCGGCTTCGTGGGCGGCACGCGGACGTCGAGGAAGAGGTCGGTGTGGTGCGGGGTGCGGGAGACGCGCCAGCCGAAGCCGCCGTCGATCGCGCCGACGTTGACGATCGCCTTCGCACCGCGGTAGCCGTTCTCGGGGTCGTCCTCCCAGGCGGGGATCCACTCCTGCACGGCCGCCAGCACCTCGTGCATGCGCAGGATCGAGTTGAGGCCGCGCTTGCCCTCGCTGAACGCCGTGTGGATGAAGTTGCCGTGCACCCGGATGCGCAGCCAGAGCGCCCCGTAGTGGCCGAGCACGACCTTGCCCTCGGTCGGCTCGCCGAGCAGGCACATGTCGGCGACGCCCCCGTGGGACACCAGGTACCGCGAGCCCGCCGCATAGCCGCGGTACTGCGCCCCCTGTGCGTCGTCCCCGTACTGCGTCTTCTCGATCTCGCCGCACACGGCGGCGATCATCACGTCGCCGCGGAGCCGCACGCCTGCCTCCTGCAGCGCCGTGACCGCCTCCACGTAGCAGGCGAGCGCGCCCTTCATGTTGGAGATGCCGAGGCCGTACAGGCGGCCGTCGCGCACGAAGGCCTCGGGCTGGAAGCCCGGCACGCCCTTCAGCCACGGCTCGCTGCCGGAGTACGACGTGTCCATGTGGCCGTTGAACATGAGGCTCTTGCCGCCGCCCGGCTCCGGCCAGGATGCCGAGCGCGTTGGCGCGGCCGTCCTCGACCTGCTGCCACTGCACGTGCAGCCCGACGGCCTCGTACAGCTCCACCATCAGCTCGGCCATGCGCCTGCTCGTCGCCCGTGAAGCTGTGCACGCCGATCATGCGGCTCGCCGTCTCCACGAGCCGGTCGCGGTCGATCCGGATCTCGCTCATCCCTGCTCCACCTGGAACGTCACGTCGACTGCGGCCGAGACGAGCAGGTCGCCGGCCTCGACCGGCATCTCCGCCCCGACCGTCGACAGCAGCATCGCATCCCGGGCGACGGGCAGCGGCGCCGCCTCCACCCCGGCCTCGGCGATCGTGGCGATCGCGCCCAGGCGCGCGCCGAGCGCCTCGACGTACGCCTCCGCCTTGGCGCGCGCGTCCAGCGCGGCCAGGCGGCGCGCCTCGCCGTGGGCCGGGTTGTAGGGAGCGACGCGCCAGCTCGGGCCGTCCACTCTCGCCTCGAGCCTCGCCACCGCCTCCGAGAGCACGCGGCTCGCGAGCTCGCCGTCGGAGAGGCGCACGGCGACCCGCGTGGCGGCGCGGTAGCCGCGGTGCTGCCAGTGCCCCTCCACGTGCTCGCCGTGCTCGCGCAGCGACACCGCCGAGGTGAGACGGGCGCCCTCGGGCACGCCGAGCTCGTCCAGCAGCGCCACCGCAGCCGCGGCCCGATCCGATGCCTCGCGGAACGCCTCGGCCGGCGTCGGCCGCAGCGCCTCGAGCGTGAGCCCCACCGTGACGTCGTCCGGCGTCGCGGAGACGGTGCCGTTCCCTCTGACCGTGATCGTCGCCATCAGTCGCGGAAGTGCGGGAGCACCTTCTCACCGAAGAGCCGGATCTGCTCGAGCCGGTCCTCGCCCCAGAGCTCGAGCATGACGTGCGTGCAGCCGGCGTCACGGTACTCCTCGATCGCCTCGATGCAGTCGCTCGGCGTTCCGGCGATGGGCTTGCACTTGTCGAGCAGCGCGTCGCTCACCTTCGCCTTGGCGGCGAGGCGCCCGCCCTGCTCCATTGCCTCCGCGACGGGGCGGATCTCCTCCTGGTCGATGCCGGCGCAGTCGAGCAGCACGTCCGCGGAGCCCTGGATGTTCTGCACCTTGTTGGCGAGGTACATGCCCGCCGATCTCCCGGGCGCCGTCGCGGCCGGCGTCGCGGTCGGTGGCGTGGATCGAGGCCAGGATGGTGCAGCCGAGGTCGACGTCCCCGGGATCGCGGCCGGACTTGGCGGCGCCCTCGCGGATGTTGCCGCGCCGTGTAGCGCACGAAGTCCGGCGTCGTGATCGACGGCGTCAGCAGGCCGTCGCCGATCTCGCCGCCGAGCTGCTGCATCATCGGCGCGGTGCCGGCCACGTAGACCGGGACGTCCCAGCCGGGCGCGTGCGCCTCGGCGGACAGCGCCGGGATGTCGGCGGAGAAGACCTTGCCGTCGTACTCGAACCGCTCGCCGCCGAGGATGCCGCGCACGATCTCCACCGAGTCGCGCATGTGGCCGAGCGGCTTCGTCACCTTCGGCGGCCCGCCCTGCTTCGTGTTGTTGAGGAAGATCTTCGAGGTGCCGAAGCCGACGATGAAGCGGCCGGGGCCGGCGGCCTCCTGCACGACGCGCGCGTCCATGGCGACCTGCACCGGGTGCCGCGTGTACGGCGAGATGATGCCCCAGGCGATCGTCAGGTTCTTCGTCTCGCGCGCCATCAGCGCCGAGACGACCGTCGAGCCGCGCGCCTCCATCTGGTGCTTGCGCCACCACGGGTACGCCTCGGCGAGCCAGACCGTGTCCATGCCGGCCTCGTCCATCGCGCGCGCGGACGCGAGCATCTCGTCGAGCGGCTCCATCGTGAGCTGCATCACGCCGATGCGAAAAGGAACCGCCACCTCGAGCCTCCTTGTCCGGTCAGTGGTGCGGGTGCGCACCGTGACATGTCACCGGGAGAGTACACGGTTTCGGCCCGGTGACATGTCACAACGCGTCACGGTGCCACCGCACGCCTGGGCGAGGCGAGCCTCGCCCCTACGCCGCGGCCGCCTTCGCCTCTGCCACCTTCGCCTCGAGTGCCGTGAGCACGTTCCCGACCTGCTGGTTGATGATCGGCTGCAGCACCCGCTGCCCCATCGAGCCGACCGGGCCGGCGATCTTCACGTCCGCCTACCACGCCATCGACGTGTGCCCGCCCTCGCCCGAGAGCGTGAACGACGTCGTCATGTTCATCATCGCGCCGACGCCCTTGCCCTTCGCGTTCATCGACGCGAACTCGAGCTCGCGCTCCTCGAGCTTCTCGAAGTCGATCGTCATCTTCAGGCCGCCGAGGCCGAGCGGCACCTTCACCTTCGCCTGCCAGTGGCGGTCGTCCTTGATCTCGAAGCCCTCCACGCCCGGCATCAGCCCGGCCATCTGCGCAGGATCGTTGATCACGCTCCACACGACCGCCGCGCGGGGCGTCGAACTCCTTCGTTCCCTCGACGTTCACGTTGACCTCACCTCGACGTTCTCTCGCGACCGCTCCGGGTGCTGCAGCAGCTCCCAGACGCGGTGGTAGGGGTTGTGGCTGTCGCTGACGATCGGCTTCCCGGCCGTCCGCAGCGCGTCCTGAAGGCCCGCGCAGATGCAGTGTATGCCGCCGCCGCCGCCCTCGCCCATCCCCTTCGTGCCGAGCGGCGGTGAACGGCGACGGAGACTCGATCGCCCCGGTCTTCAGCGGCGGCATGTCCAGCGCGTGCGGGACGTGGTAGTCGTAGAAGTTGGGCGTCAGCAGGTTGCCCTCCTCGTCGTAGGCGAACGTCTCCCAGATCGCCGCGCCGATCGCGTGGGCGGTCGCGCCCATCACCTGCCCCTCGACGATCTGCGGGTTGATGCGCACGCCGCAGTCGTCCACGGCGGCGTAGTCGACGACCTCGTACACGCCCGTCTCGGGGTCGATCTCGAGCACGCACGCGTGGATCTGCATCGCGTAGGTGAGCGTCAGCTTGCCGAACTTGCGCTCCTTGTCCGGCACCTCGAACGGCGGCCGGTAGACGTAGCGGCAATTGAGCGTCGGCGGGTCCTCGGGGAAGCCGGCGTTGTTGGCGTTCACGATCGCGCCGAGCGCCATGAACGGCAGCGCCGCCTCCGGGTTGCCCTTGATCCGCGCGAAGCCCTCGCCCAGCTCGATGTCGTCGGGGCTGCACTGGAACACCATCGAGGCGAGCTGCTTCATCTCGGCGGCCAGCATGTCGGCGGCGCCCTTGACGGCGCCGAGGCCTGTCACGGCGAACTGGCTCGCGTAGGTGCCGGAGAAGCCGGCGTGCGAGTTCCAGTAGTCGTCGTGGCCGGCCCGCACGTGCACGTCGTCGACGCCGCAGCCGATGATGTCGGCCACCACCTGGGCCGCCGTCGTCTCGTGCCCCTGCCCCTGCGGCGTGGTGCCGAGCGTGACGACGACCTCGCCGAAGATGTCGAGCTTGACGGTCGCCACCTCGTTGTTGCCGGAGAACTGCAGGTCGGGGTTGACGAGCTGCGACTGGCCGAAGTTGTTCGTGCCGGAGTCGAGCGTCGAGCCGATGCCGAAGCCGAGCAGCTTCCCGCGCGCCGCGGCGTCGCGGCGCCGCTCCTCGAGCCTGTCGTAGCCGATCAGCTCGAGCGCGAGGTCGAGCGAGCGCGGATAGTCGCCCGAGTCGTAGACGCAGCCGTTCGGCGTCTCGTACGGCATCTGCTCGGGCTGCACGTAGTTCTGCTTGCGGATCTCGACCGGGTCGAAGCCGAGCTCGTGGGCGACGATGTCGATGATCCGCTCCGTGAACCACAGGTGCTGCATGCGCGAGTAGCCGCGGTTCGGCGAGCACGGGCGCCTTGTTCGTCATCACCTGCGTGAACTCGAGCCGGAGGTTGCGCCACCGGTACATGCCCGGGCGCGACCTGCGCCCAGATCACGCCGCCGAGCGGCTCGTAGCGGAGGTACGCGCCGGCGTCGTCGATCGCCTTGGAGCGGAAGCCGAGCAGCGTGCCGTCGGCCTTGACCGCCACCTCGATGTCCTGGAACCAGCGCTCGTTGCCGTGCGACATCGACTGGTGGAACTCGGTGCGCCACTCGGTCCACTGGATCGGCCGGTTGCAGCTTGCGGGCGAGCAGGCAGCAGGCGACGAGCTGCGGATGCGTCGTGATCTTGTTGCCGAAGCCGCCGCCGATGTCCTGCGTGACGATGCGGAGCTTGTCCAGCCCGACGCGCATCGCCGGCCCCATCATGATCGCGGCGAAGCCCGGGAACTGGTTGTTCGTGGTGATCGTCCACTGCCCGGTGCCGCGGTTGTACTCGACGAGCGCGCCGTCGCGTCTCGAGCGGCGTCGAGTTGAAGCGGTCGAAGTGGAGCTCCTTGATCGTGACGACGTGATCGGCCTCGGCGAAGGCGCGCGTCGACGTCGCCCCACTCCCAGACGCCGGTGTACGACATGTTGCCGCCGACCTCCTCGTGCAGCACCGGCGCGTCGGCGTCGCCGGCGCGGCGGGCGTCGACGACGACGGGCAGCGGCTCGTAGTCGACCTACACGAGCTCGGCGGCGTCGCGCGCCAGCTCGCGCGTCTCGGCGACGACGGCGACGACCGGCTCGCCCAGGTAGCGCACCTTGCCGACGGCGAGCGCGTAGTCCTTGACGTGTGCCGCCGGGAGGCGCCGCGATCTGGAAGAACGGGTCGGTCAGGATCGCGACCTCGTCGCCCGTCAGCGTCCCGTACACGCCGGGCAGCTCGAGCGCGGCGGACACGTCGATGGAGACGATCTTGGCGTGGGCGTACGGCGAGCGGACGAAGTGCAGGTAGCCCATGTCGTGGCGCTTGACGTCGTCGAAGAAGACGCCCTGGCCCTGCACGAGCCGGTTGTCCTCCTTGCGCGGGACGCTCTGCCCCATGGCGGCGCCCTTCTGCAGGGTGCCGGTCTCGGTCTCGACGGCGGTCACGACGCACCTCCCTTCCCGGCGGCGACGACGGCCTCGACGATGTTCCAGTACCCGGTGCAGCGGCAGAGGTTGCCCTGCAGCGCGACCTTCACCTCGTCCTCGGTCGGGTTGCGGGTTGCGCTCGAGCAGCGCCGTGGCGCTCATCAGCATGCCCGGCGTGCAGTACCCGCACTGCAGCGCGTGGTGCTCCTTGAACGACTGCTGCAGCGCGGTCAGCTCGCCGTCGTCGCCGGCGAGGCCCTCGACCGTGCGCACCGAGGCGCCGTCGGCCTGCACGGCGAGCATCGAGCAGCTCTTCACGGCCTGCCCGTCCAGCTGCACGGTGCAGGCGCCGCAGCTGCCGGTGTCGCAGCCGATGTGCGTGCCGGTGAGGTCGAGGTCGTCGCGCAGGAAATGGACGAGCAGCCTGGAGGCGGGCACCTCGCGCTCGTACGTCGTGCCGTTGATCTCGATCGAGACCGTCCGGCTCGTGGTCGGTGTGATGGACACGATCTACCCCTTCGCTCGCTCGGCTGCTTTCAGGACGGCGCGCACCGCGGACACCTCGGCGAGGTGGCGGCGGTAGTCGGCCGAGGCGTGGACGTCGGACGGAGGATCGAGCGACGCGCCGAGCCCGGCGGCCGCGGCCCGCACGGCCTCCTCGGACAGATCGCCGCCGGCGAGCGCGTCCTCCATCGCCGTCGCGCGCACGGGGGTCGCCGCGACGCAGCCGAGCGCGACGCGGACGCCGTCCGGGCCGACCGTGGCGGCCGCGTTGACGACGTAGGTGCCGTGGGCGCCGAGGGTGATGCCCTCCATCGCGTCGCCCGTGCCCGGCTTGCGGGTCGGCACCGACACGCGTGGTCAGCAGCTCGCCCTCGGCCGACGGCGGTCTCGTACACGCCGACGAAGAAGTCGTCGGCGGAGACGACCCGCTCGCCGGACGTGCTCCGGATCGTCAACGTCGCGCCGAGCGCGACGAAGAGCGGCGGGCAGGTGGTTGGTCGGATCGTTGACGCAGACGTTGCCGCCGACGGTGCCGCGGTTTCGCACCTGCACGTCCGCGATCGTGGAGACGACCTCGGCCAGGATCGGGCGCGCCACCTCGACCTCGGAGGAGGCGGCGAGCTGCGTGCTCGTCACCATCGCCCCGATCTCGAGCGACGACTGGTCGGCGGAGAAGGAGATCTGGCGCAGCTCGTCGAGATCGGCCAGGTCGACGAGCACGTCGGGCGAGGCGGCCCGGGCTTTCATCACGTTGACGAGCGTCTGGCCCCCTGCGAGGGCACGTGCCCCGTCGTGCTCGGAGAGGAGGGCGATCGCCTCCTCGACGGTAGCCGGACGCGCGTACTCGACCTCTCGTAGAAGCATGGCTCGATTACCCCACACCGGTTGGTGACATGTCAAGGATCACGCTATCGCATCCGCGGCGTGGCGGCGCCCGGAAGCCACGCAGGTGCCTCGGACGGGCCTTTCTCGTGACATGTCAAGCGCGTCGGAGGGTGGTAGGGTCGCGCGCATGAGCTCCTTCGACGCGGTCTTCGTCGGCTCCGGGATCAACTCGCTCGCCGGGGCGGCGCTCCTCTCGCGCGCGGGCTGGAGCGTCTGCGTGCTCGAGCGCGAACGACACCGCGGGTGGCTGCATCCGCACCTCGAGCGACCTGACGCTGCCCGGCTTCACGCACGAGGTGCTCGCCTCGTGGCACCCGCTCTTCACGGGCTCGCGCCGCCTACGGCGAGCTGAAGGACGAGCTCGACCGGCGCGGCCTCGAGTACCTCAACACCGACCTGCCCACCGGGCAGCGCCTTCCCCGACGGCTCGGCCGCGTTCGTGTCGACCTCGCTCGAGGGCAACGTCGCCGAGCTCGACCGGCACGCCGCCGGCGACGGCGCGGCCTGGGAGCGGCAGTTCAACGGCTTCATGGCGAACGCCGACCTCGCGTTCGGGCTGCTCGGCACCGAGCTCTGGTCGGGCGCCGGGCTCGTCGCTCGGGCGCAAGGCGCTACAGGCGCCTGGGGCGCCGCGGCCTGCTCGAGTTCGCCGGCGGCACGCTCGTCGACCTGCCGCGACTGGCTGCACGGGCACGTTCGCGTCGGAGCAGGCGCACGGGCTGCTCGCGCCCTGGGTGCTGCACACCGGCCTCGGGCCCGACCAGGCGACGTCGGGCTTCATGACGCAGGTGATCGCCGCCGCGCTCCAGCTCGGCGGCATGCCCGTGCCGGCGGGCGGCGGCGTCCGGCTCGTGGACGGCGCTCGCCGGGATCGTGCGCGACGCGGGCGGCGAGGTGCGCACGCGGCGCGGACGTGGAGCGGATCCTCGTCGCCGACGGCCGCGCCACGGGCGTGCGGCTCGCCGACGGCGAGCGTCGTGGCCGCGAGCCGCGCGGTCGTCGCGAACGTGACGCCGACGCAGCTCTACGGCAGGCTGCTCGCGAGCGGCGACGTGCCGCCGAAGGTGACCGACGCGGCGGCGCGCTTCCGCTACGGCCGCGCCGAGATGCAGATCCACCTCGCGCTCGACGAGCCGCCGCGCTGGCGCGGCCCCGACGCCGAGCGCCTCGCGCGCTGCCCGATCGTCCACGTCACGCCGGGCCTCGACGGTGTCTCGCGCGCGGTCAACGAGGCCGAGCGCGGGCTGCTGCCCGCCGAGGCGACGATCGTGTGCGGCCAGCCGTGCGCGCTCGACCCCTCCCGCGCGCCGGACGGGAAGTCGATCGTCTGGATCCAGCTGCAGGAGCTCCCCGCCGGGCGCGTCAAGGGCGACGCGGCCGGTGAGATCGACACCGGCGACGGCACCTGGACGGAGGAGCTGCGCGAGGCGTACGCCGACCGCATCGTGGCGCGCCTCGGCGAGTCGATCACGAACCTCGGCTCGGCGACGCTGAAGCGGGTCGTCCTCTCCCCCGTCGACATCGAGGCGCTGAACTGCAACCTCGTCGGCGGCGACATCTACGGCGGCTCGTGCGCGCTCGACCAGAACCTGCTCTGGCGCCCGCTGGCCGAGTCGCCCGGCCACGGCACCGCGGTCGACGCGTCTCTGGCACATCGGCGCGAGCACGCATCCGGGCCCCGGGCTCGGCGCCGGCTCCGGCTACCTCGTCGCCAAGGAGCTGACGAAGCCGGCGCTGCCGCAGCGTCTCCTCGCGCGGCTGCCGGGCCGCTCGTGAGGCTCGGCCTCTCCGAGATCTCGACCGTCGGCGCGTCGTTCGCCGACGACGTCGACGGCGTACGCGGCGGCGGGCTTCGACGCGATCGGGCTCTGGGAGTTCAAGCTGCCGGAGGACGACGAGGCGAACGTCGCGCTCCTGCGGGAGAACGGGCTCGCCGTGGCGAACTGCGTGCCCGCGGTGCCGTCGCTGCTCCAGCTCGGGATCCCCGGCATGGAGGGGCCGGCCGACCCGGAGGAGCGGATCGAGGCGATCTGCGCGTCGGTGCGCCGCTTCGCGGCGTATCGACCCGGAGTGCGTCCTCTGCCTGGCAGGCCCGCTCGGCGGGCGCACGGAGGTCGGAGGGGAGGGCGATCGTGGTGGACGGTCTGCGCCGCGTCGGCGCAGCCGCCCGCGAGAGCCGGCGTGCGCTCGGCTTCGAGCCGACCCATCCTGCCGAGCGCGACACCACGAGCTTCGTCGTCACGGTGGCCGACGCTGCCGCTCTGCTGGACGAGGCGGGCCTGCCGGAGGTCGGCGTGATGGTGGACACGTACAACCTCTGGGAGGACGCACGGCGCTGCGGCCTGGCTGCTCGCAAACGGCTCCCGGGTGGCCGGCGTGCACGTCGGCGACGTCACCGTGGACGGGACGCCGGGACGTGCGCTTCCCGGCACGAACGGCGCCGGACGCGCGAGCTCGTCGACGCGGCCCGGGCGGGCGGCTGGGACGGGACGCTCGACGTGGAGATCTTCTCCACCCCGGACGGGTTCTGGAGCCTTCCCGTCGACGAGGCCGCTCGACGCGCATACGAAGCGGCGCGGCAGCTCGTCGCCTGACGCCGGCCGACGCGCCCCCTGCCGCTCCAGTCTCCGCCACGAGGCGATAGCGCCCATCCACTCCACGCCGCAGCTCACCGCGGGCGACCCCCCTGGGCGATCGCCGGACTTTGTGGTGATTCACCACAAAGTCCGGCCTCACCGTCGACGCGTGTCGCCGAGCCGCTCGATGAGCCCCGAGATGTCGGGGCCGGTGTACGCCCAGAGCTCGTCCACGGCGTCGAGGATCGCCTCCCTCCGAGCCCTGCGGCGTTCGCGCTCTTCCAACACGAGAGCGAGGATCGAGTGGTACCCGGGACGGCAGAGCCCGAGTCGCCCGGCCTCGGCGCCGGCGAGCCGCCAGACGTCCGCGATCGACATGCGCTCGACGTCGGCGTGCCGGACGGCGTGGACGAGCCGATCGTGCAGCAGCGGCGAGAACTTCACGCTCCCAGGGTCACATGGAAGCCGTAACGCCTTCGCATCGTGATCGCGCCGACTTCGTAGCTTGTGGTGATTCACCACAAAGTCCTCGCACGCCGCGCGATACTCGGTTCGATGCGAAGCTTGCCGACCGGAACCGTGACGTTCCTGTTCACGGACATCGAGGGCTCGACGCGCCTGCTGCACGCGCTCGGGTCCGGAGCGGTACGCCGAGGCGCTCGGGGAGCACCGCCGTGTCCTGCGGGAGGCGTTCACCGCTCACGGCGGCGTCGAGGTCGACACGCAGGGGGATGCGTTCTTCGTCGGCTTCCCGACCGCCGCAGGGGCCGTCGCCGCCGCGACGTCGGGGCAGGAGGCGCTCGCACCGGGCCCGATCACGGTGCGCATGGGCCTGCACACGGGCACCCCGACCGCCACGGCGGAGGGGTATGTCGGGATCGACGTCCATCGTGGCGCGCGGATCGCCGCGCTCGCCCACGGCGGCCAGGTGCTGCTCTCGGCCGCGACGGCGGCGCTCGTCGGGGATGCGCCGCTTCGCGATCTGGGGCGCCACCGGCTCAAGGACTTCGATGCTCCTGCCCAGCTGTTCCAGCTCGGACTGGTGGAGTTTCCGCCGCTGCGGACGCCGGGTGCCGTCGACCTTCCCACCCCGGCCACCCACTTCCTCGGCCGCGAGCGCGAGCTCTTCGAGGCCGCCACCCTCTGGCTCGACCGCGACCCGCGCGTGCTCACGATCGTCGGCCCCGGCGGCACCGGGAAGACGCGGTTCTCGATCGAGCTCGCCCGGTTCCTGGCCGAGGAGGCCGACGGCGGCACGGTCTTCGTGCCGCTCGCGCCCGTGCGCGACGCGGCGCTGATCGTGCCGATGATCGCCGCGAGCCTGGGCGCGTCCGGCGACAATGCCGCCGCGATCGCCAGCACGCGTCGGCGAGAAGCGGGCCCACGTCGTCCTCGACAACCTGGAGCAACTGCTTCCCGACTCGGCGCGACCGCTCGCCGAGCTGCTGGCTGCCGCCCCGGCACTGCGCCTCGTGGCGACGAGTCGTGAGCCGCTCCGGATCGCCGGCGAGTCGGAGTTCGACCTGCCGCCGATGGACGAGGGCGATGCCGTGACACTGTTCCTCGAGCGGGCGCAGGCCGTCCGTACCGATGTGGGCGACTCACCGGCCGTGCACGAGCTGATCCGGCGTCTCGACGGCCTCCCGCTTGCGATCGAGCTCGCTGCGGCGCGGGTCAAGCTCCTGGGCCCGGAGCAGCTGCTGGAGCGAATCGCCCAGCGGCTCGACCTGCTCAAGGGCGCCCGCGACGCCGACGAGCGCCACGCCACGCTGCGCGCGACGATCGCCTGGAGCTACGACCTGCTCGACGACGACGAGCAGCGGCTCTTCGCGCGCCTTGCCGTCTTCCGCGGCGGCTGCACCCTCGACAACGCCGAGCAGGTGTGCGAGGCGGACCTCGACACGCTTGCGCTCGCTGCTCGACAAGAGCCTCGCTCGCCGCCGCACCGACGCGGACGGCGAGGAGCGCTTCTGGATGCTCGAGACGATCCGCGAGTTCGCCCGCGAGCGCCTGGACGCTTCCGGTGAGGAGGACACCTTGCGGCGGGCGCAGGCCGACCGGCTGATCGAGCTCGCCGACCGCGCCGGCACGCGGGCGATCGTCGATGTCCCCCTCGCCTGGGACTTCGACCTCGTCGCGCCGGAGATCGACAACGTGCGGGCCGTGCTGGAATGGGCGCTCGAACACGACCCCGAGCGCGGCCTCCGGCTCGCCACGTGGCTCGAGGCGTTCTGGGTCGTTCGCGACCCGGTCGAAGGCGCATCGTGGCTCGAGCGCCTCCTGTCGCGATCACCGGAAGCCGATCCGCGGCTTCGCGCCACCGCCTTGCGTGCGCTCGGCGGCACGCACGACATCTTCGGCGAGCACCGAACGGGCGGCACCCTGCTACCGGCAGAGCCTGGAGCTCTTCGTCTCGGTCGGAGACGAGACCCAGGCTGCACAACGTCCGCGTCCGCGCCGCCTGCGAACATGGTCATGAGAGGCGAGGCAGCCGCTGCGCTGGCCGCTGCTCGAAGACGCGCTCGATACGTTCCGGCGACTCGGGCTGCGGCTCCAGCGAAGGTCGAGGTCCTGGGCTTTCTTTCGCGGAAGGCGCACGCAGACGGCGATCTCGCGCTCGCCGTCGAGCTGTCGCTCGAGAGCGCCGCCATCGCCCAGCGAGGTCGGCTGGGCCTGGTGGGAGGCGGGCCAGCTCGACAGTGCCGCAACGTTCGAGCGGGAGCGCGGGCAGCTCGATGCCGCCGAAGGGCACGCGCTCCGGTCGCTCGGGCTCTCCCTCGGCCTCGGCGACCGACATGCACATGGTGTTCACCGGCGCCGAGCTCGCGATCATCGCCGCTGCAGCGCGGGGACGCCGAACGGGCCGGGCGGATCTGGGGGGCTGTCGAGAGCGAGGCTGAGCGACAGGGCGCGTCGGCCAGTGGGAGCAGCACCAGCGAAGAGATCGAAGCTCTCGTCTTGCGCGTAGACGGCCCCGCATTCGCCCGCGCGCGCGCCGAGGGCAGCCTGCTCTCGCATCGGCGAGGCTGCCGGCCTCGAGACCGCTCAGACCGAGCCGTAGAGCTGCCTGATCACCGACACGTACTGCTTCGTGTCGTCGAAGAGCCCGCGCTCGCGCACCGCGCGTGCCCCCTGGTAGTAGCCGGCGAGAGCGAGCCTGACGTCGCCGCCGAACTGGTCGAGCTGCCACTTCAGATAGCGGACGCCCGCCTGCACGTTGCCCTCGTAGGTACGCGATGTCTTCGCGCCGATCAGGTTCTCGTCCACCCAGGCCCAGGTCTCCGGCAGGAGCTGCATCACGCCGACGGCGCCGACGTTCGACACCACGTCGGACTGGAAGCCGGACTCCATCCAGGCGAGCGCGCGCGCGAGGCGCGGATCGACGCCGTAGGCCGCCGACCAGCGGTCGATGGCGGCGAGCACCTGATCCCTCGCCGTCGGGGCGAGGCTGCCGGCGGGTCGGGCGCCGGCGGGTAGGCGCAACCGCTGGCCGGGCTGGAGCACGCTCGTGAGCGAGAGCCCGTTGACGCGGGTGAGCTCCCACGGGCTCACGCTCCAGTGGGCGGCGATCGCGTAGAACCCCTCGCCGGGACGCACGACGTGGACGGCGGCGGCGACCGCCGGGGTCGTGCGGGCTCCCGCCGGCGTGGGAGCGCTCACCCGCGCGCCTGCCGGAAGGCGGAGGCGCTGCCCGGGCACGAGCAGGCTGGTCAGGCGGAGACGGTTCCGGCGGGCGAGAGCTGCTGCGTCGACGTGGTAGCGGGCGGCGATGGCGTAGAACCCCTCCCCCGGTCGCACGACGTGGATACGGAGCACGGGCCGCCGTGTCGACGGCCGAGCCCCTCCCCGGGCCAACGCTCGGTACGTGCGCGGCCCGGCGATCCCGTCAGCAGGCAGCCGCCTAGCACGCTGGAACTTCTGCAACGCGGTGGCGGTTTCGGCCGTGAAGCGGCCGTCGACCGCCGAGGGCGCAAGCCCGAACGCGACGAGCCGGAACTCGAGCGAGGAGACGTCCCAGCCGATCGCGCCGACGGCCAGTTCCCGCTGCCCGAGGAGCGGCCGGCCGAGCAGTCCGAGTGCGCGACGGGTCTTGTTGCCCAACCCTCGCTCGCGGACGCCCGCGGTGCGCTTGAACGTCGACAGGCCGGCCTTCGTCAGCGGCCCGGCACGCCGTCGACCGGCGCGCGGTAGTCGCCGTGCGCGCGCAGCGCGACCTGGAGCGCGGCGACGCTCGAGTTGGCGGACGACGCGTGAGCGGGCACCGCCGCGCAGAGTGCGGCGGCGGCCGCGACGGCAATCGCGGCGAGACGTTGCATGCCTCTTCTGTCGGCAGGAGCCGGGTCGAGCGTTAATCGCAACCGCAACCGGGCGGTCGCGTGACATGTCACTGCGTCAGCGCCTCACCCCATGCCCAGCGAGAGGATGCCGCGGTCGATCAATCCGGCCGTGAACGCCGCCGACGGGAGCAGCTTGACGCCGTAGGCGTCGCGGAGGAACCACTCGAAGTACACGAACGCGCTCGAGCGAACGGCGCCGATGCGTTCCAGCAATGCGAGGTCGCAGACGGCTACCGAAGCCCGCAGCGACGGGTCGGCCAGGTACGCCTGGACGAGGCGGTCACCGTGGTCGCCGAGCTCGGCGATCACCATCAGCGGCGCCCCGCCGGCACGACGCTCGACGCCGACGACGCCGTTGCGCACGAGGAACGTGCTCGTCTCGTCGCGCCAGCGCACGACGAGCTCCGCCGGGGCGGCCGACACGACCTCGACGTCGTCGAGCTCCTCGGCGCAGTGGGCGGTGAAGGCGGCGAGCAGCTCGCCCTGTGTGACGGTTGCTGCTGCCCACTCGAGTGGCCTCGCGACCGCCCGCGCCTCGAGCTCGGCGAGCAGGCCGTCGCGCCGGGCCGGCTCGAGCAGGCCGCCCGCCCGAAGCTCCCCCCCCACGGTCGTCCGCGACGGCTCCGGCGGGCGGCACCGCCGAGCCTCCTCGTCGAGGAGCGCTTCGAGGGCTGCCGCCTGCGCCTGCGAGAGCATCGCCGCCGACGACTCAGACCTTCTCCAGCAGCTCCGCGAACGCGGACGGCGACAGCTCGTGGAGACGCACCAGCGAGCCCGCGCCGGCATCGGCGAGCGCCTCGGCGCAGCTGCTCGAGGTGGGCCGGTCCGGCGGCGTCGCGTCGACGACCACGAGGCCTATGCCGGAGCGCCGCAGCGCTCGACCCTCTCGCAGCACGTCCGCGAGCGGGTCTCCCCCGCGCCGCAGCGGCACGTTGGGCAGCCCGTCGCTGACGACGACGAGGAAGGGCCGCGCGTTGCGCCGCTTGCGGAGCTCCTGGCGCAGCAGCCTGCCGGCGAGCAGAAGCGCATGCGGCAGCGGCGTCCTCCCGGAGAGCGGGATCGCCCGTAGCGCGGTGGACGCCACACGCACGCTGCCGGTCGGACGTAGCGCTATGGTCGCCTCGGCCACGCCCGAGCGGAAGGCGACGAGCGAGACGCGGTCTCCGCGCCCGTCGCGTCCTCGAGCAGGGCGAAGGCGAGCCCTTTCACCTTCTCGACGAGCCGGTCGGCGTGAAGCGAGTAGCTGTTGTCGACGACGAAGCAGAGCTCGAAGGGAACCCGGTGCTCGCGTACCTTGCGTCGGAGGTCCTCCGCTGCGACCGAGGGCAGGCCGCGCCCCGCCCGGCCCGCGCGCGCGGCGGCGGCACGCAGGGTGGCGTCGACGGCCACGTCGACTGCGGCCGTGCCGGCGAGGCGGGCGCGAGAGTACTTCCCGCGCCGCAGCGCGACGAGGGAGCGCTCACGGCGCCCGATCGCACCCCGCTCCAGCCGATCGGTCCGGGGCGGCGCGGCGAAGGCGCGCTCGACGTCGACGGGCAGCTCGGCGATCGCCGGCGGCGCCGCCTCCAGCTCGGTCAGCTCCGCGTCGGCCCCGGTCTCCCCGGGCCCGCCGCTTTTTTTTCGGCCGCCTCCTGGTCGAGCACGTCGTCGAGGATCCGCCGCAGCACCCGCTCGTCGATGCCGGCGCCGCCGTCGAACGGGTCGACCGGCACGCGGTGGCCGAGCGCCAGCGAGGCTGCCGCGAGCAGCTCGTCGCGGCCGACAGCCCCGTGGCCGCCGAGTGCCGCAAGCGCCTTCGCGCACTGCAGCACCGTCACGTCCGCGCGGTGGCTCGCAACCCCTGCCCGCATCACGAGCACCGCGATCGTGCGATAGGTGTCGGACGCGACCGTGACGTCGTCCAGGCGTGCCCGCGCGTCCTGCAGGGTGGCCGCGAGCGCCTCCTCCGCCTCGGTCCAGAGAGCGCGAAAGGCGCCCGGGTCGCGCGTGAACGCCTCCCGCCGCCGGGTCACCTCGGCCCGTAGGTCGGGGTCGCCGAGCGCCTCCACCTCGACGCGGAGCCCGATCCGGTCGGCGAGCTGCGGCCTCAGATCGCCCTCCTCGGGGTTCATCGTGCCGACGAGCAGGAACCTGGCGGGATGGGAGACCGAGACCCCTTCGCGCTCGACGACGTTCGTGCCGAGCGCCGCGGCGTCGAGCAGCACGTCGCAGATGTGATCGTCGAGCAGGTTGATCTCGTCGACGTAGAGGATGCCCCTGTTCGCGTCGGCGAGAAGCCCCGGCTCGAGCGCCATCACCCCGTCGCGGAGCGCCCGTCCGATGTCGACCGACCCGGCGACCCGGTCCTCGGTGGCGTTGAGGGGGAGGTCGACGATGGAGACCCGCCTGGCGGCCGACTCGAGGGGCTCACCGCGGCCCTGCCGCTCACGACAGGCCGGGCACGGTGCCGCCGGGTCGCACGAGAACGGGCACCCGACGACGACCTCGATCTCGGGCATCAGCTCTGCGAGGCCGCGCACCGCGGTCGACTTGCCGGTGCCACTCGGCCCCTCCACCAGCACGCCGCCGACGGCAGGGTTGACGGCGTTGAGCAGGAGCGCCTGCACGAGGCGCTCCTGCGCGACGATCGCAGTGAAGGGGTACGTGGTGGTCAGCTGAGGATGAGCGGCTTCCCGAACGTCGGCTCGGCCTGCGGGATGGGCGCGAAGTGCCAGGTGCCGATGAGCGGGACCGCCGTGTCGCGGTTGACCTTGACGTCGATCACTGCCGGCCGGCCGGCCGCCAGCGCGGTCTCGAAGGCCGACCCGAGGTCGGAGGGGTGGTCGACGGTGAGCCCGAGCGCGCCCATCGACTCGGCCATGGCCGCGAAGTCGGGGTTCCAGAACTCGCCGGTGGACTGCTTCACGAAGCTCGTGCCGATCTCGCGTCCGTCCATGTAGAAGCGCTGCAGGTCGCGGATGACGCCGATCGTGTAGTTGTTGAGGATCACCCAGACGGCGGGGATGTCGTACTCCGTGGCCGTGGCGACGGCGCCCGGGAACATCATGAAGCTGCCGTCGCTCGTGACGCAGACGGCGGGCTGCTCCGGCCGGGCGAGCTTGAGCCCGAGCACGCCGTAGGTGCCGAAGCCCATGCCGGCGAAGCCGCCGGGGGTGAACACCATCTGCGGCCCGTAGGCGTCCCAGTACTGCTCGACCCAGGTCTGGTGATTCCCCGTGTCGGTGATCATCAGCGTGTCCTCCGGCGCGGCGGCGCGGAGCTCCTTGATCACGCGGCGCGGGTCGATCGGCACCGCGTCCGACGCCTTCTCCTGCTCGATGAAGTTCGACCATTCGGACTTCCACGCCTCGACCTGCTCGTGCCAGCCGGTGCGCTCGCGCTTCGGGCCCGCCGCCTCGGCCATCGTGCTGAGCTGTCGCAGCACCTCGCGGATGTCGCCGACGATGCCGAGCTCGGTGGGATAGTTGCGGCCGATCTCCTGCGAGTCGATGTCGACGTGGATGAGGCGGGTCGGCGGGATGTTGTACGTGTAGCCGGGAAGCCACGACGACGCGTGGATGTCGGAGAAGCGGCAGCCGAGCGCGAGGATCACGTCCGCGTTCCGGGCGGCCTCCTGCGCCGGGTACTCGCCCCAGCAGCCGGCGATGCCGAGGTGCAGCGGGTGACGGGCGCTGATCGCCCCCTTGCCCATGAAGCTCGAGTAGACCGGGACGTTCACGTGCTCGGCGAAGCGAAGCAGCTCTGCACTCGCCTCGGAGCAGATGACGCCGCCACCCGCCAGGATCAGCGGCCGGCGGGCGGCGAGCAGCATCTCGAGCGCCTTCGCCACCGCCTCCGGCGAGCCGGGGGTGCGCCAGTTCAGCATCTCCGAGTGCTGCTCGGGCCGTGGCACCTCGACGTCGTCCTTCGTCACCCACAGGTCGTACGGGACGTCGATGTGCACCGGCCCCGGCCGGCCGGTACGGGCGAGCTTGAACGCCTTGGGCAGGAACTTGCCGAGGTCCTTGACCGAGTGCGCCTGGAAGCTGCGCTTCGTGATCACCTTCGCGATGCTGGGGAAGTCGGACTGGAAGTGCCTGTACTCCTCCTGCAGCGCGCCGGAGTCGTTCTGAGTGGTGGCGACCTGCCCGGTGATGGCGATCAGCGCGGAGGAGTCGTAGAAGGCATTGGCGACGGCGGCCGTCAGCAGCATCGGCCCGGGGCCCGTCGACGTGTAGACGGGAATCACTTCGTGGCTCACGCGGTAGTACGCGTCGGCCATGTACGCGGCCCCGGTCTCGATCCGCGGGAAGACGATCTTCAGCTCGCTCTGCCGGTCGTAGACGCCGTCGAGCAGCCCGACGGCGCCGTGGCCCGCATAGCCGAAGAGGTAGGGCACCTTCTCCCTGATGAGGTACTCGGTGACGAGATCGGCCCCACGCAGCTCGGGCATCGGAGAGCTCCTTCCTCGATGATCGATTGTTCGTGGCGCGATTCTTGCGCTCTCCCCGGGGAAGCGCAATACGGATAATCCGCAGAGGTGGCAACGACGCTCAGGGCGCCGGCGGCCAGCCGAGCACGGTCGCGACCGGCGCGCGCCAGAGCGCATGGAACGCCGGCCCGACCGGCCCGGCTCCGTACCGGAGCGGAGCGACGCCCGGGAAGCGGACGTACTGATCCTCCCCCCACGTTCCCGCGAACGCCATCCACGACGGTGATGCGGCCGTAACGACCGACACGACGGGTGTGACCGTGCGCCCACGACCCGCGACGTCGAGCAGGGCGACCCGGTAGGCGGCGGCTACGGCGAGCGCCTCCCTGGGCCAGCAACGGCGCTCGAGCCGCTTCCGTCCCGGCGTGAAGTAATTCGCGTGCGAGCCCAGCGCAACGTACACGATCGGCCTCGAACCCCGTCTGGGCGCTCGCACCCAGTCACGTCGCGCCCCGGCGCAGTGCTCGGACAGCGCGACGGTCTGCGGCCGCTCGTCGCCGTCGAGGAGCACGGTCACAGCCTCCCAGTCGCCTTCGTGGAACTGCCAGAGCCGCCCGGAGGTGGAGGCGGCGCTGAGGAGGTTCGCCGGGTAGAACAGCCAGTACTGCAGCGCGATCCGGTTGTCCGTGCGCCGGAATGCGCCGTACACGGTCGGGCTGGCGCCGTGCGCCTCCTCGCCGGCCGCGTAGCAGTCGAGCGCTGCCGGGCCGTCGATCGCCCGGCACGTGCGCCGGTCGAGGCGGTGGGTCCGCCCCGCCTGCGCGAGCGGGACGGCGGAGGGCTGCCAGGTTCCGTCGGCTGCACGCGCGAGGAGGTCGCTGTCCGAGAGGAACCCGTCGACCGGCGCGGGGGCGAAGCGCTCGGAGGGATGGAGTACGAGCACCGGCACGTGGCGCGCGAGGAGCTGCGCCGGGGTCGATGCCGGGGCTGCCGCAGCCATGCCGGTCGCGACGAGCCAGCAGGCGAGGTGACACTGCAGCAAGCCTCTAGGCAGAGGCGCCTGCCGTCGCGGCACTCCGCTCGTCCAGCGCCACGTAGTCTCGCTCGCCGGCGCCGACGTACAGCTGACGCGGCCGCGCGATCTTCTGCTCCGGGTCGACGACGCCCTCGAGCCACTGCGCGAGCCACCCGGCGGTGCGGGGGATGGCGAACATGACCGGGAACATGCCGACGGGCAGGCCCAGCGCCTGGTAGATCAGCCCGGAGTAGAAGTCGACGTTCGGGTAGAGCTTGCGGGAGACGAAGTAGTCGTCCTCGAGCGCGATCCGCTCCAGCTCGAGCGCGACATCGAGCAGCGGGTTGCGGCCCGTCACCTCGAACACGGAATCCGCGGTCTCCTTGATGATCTTCGCGCGCGGGTCGTAGTTCTTGTAGACGCGGTGCCCGAAGCC
This sequence comes from uncultured Gaiellaceae bacterium, assembly GCA_963731095.1. Classification (GTDB taxonomy): domain Bacteria; phylum Actinomycetota; class Thermoleophilia; order Gaiellales; family Gaiellaceae; genus Gaiella. The sequence continues at coordinate 14,206 of CAVSUK010000023.1, read as the reverse complement.
CATCAGGCGGAAGTCGCCGGCCTTGACCCGGTCGATGTAGGCGGGCACGTGCCGGACGTCGCCGATCTCCGCGAGCATCTTCAGCACCTCCTCGTTGGCTCCGCCGTGCAGCGGCCCGTACAGCGCTGCGGCGGCGCCGGTGAGCGCGCTGTACGGATCGACCCTGCTCGACCCGATCGCGCGCATGGCGTTGGCGCTGCAGTTCTGCTCGTGGTCGGCGTGGAGGATGAACAGCACTTCGAGCGCGCGCTCGAGCACGGGGTGGGCGGAGTAGCGGGGCTCCGCCATGCGGAACATCATCGAGAGAAAGTTGCCGATGAAGCCGAGGTCGTTCTCGGGGTAGACGTACGGCAGCCCGCAGTTGTGCCGGTAGGCGAAGGCGGCGATCGTCGGCACCTTGGCGATCAGGCGCACCGTCTGCAGCATCCGGTTCTCGGCGTCGTCGACGCGCGACGCATCGGGATAGAACGTCGAGAGCGCCGCGATCGAGGAGATCAACATCCCCATCGGGTGGGCGTCGTAGCGGAACGCCTCCATGAGGCGCTTCATGCTCTCGTGCACGAACGTGTGGCGGGTGACGACGTCGACCCAGGCGGCCAGCTCCTCCTTCGTCGGCAGCTCCCCGTGCACGAGGAGATACGCCACCTCGAGGTAGGTGCTCTGCTCCGCGAGCTGGTCGATCGGGTAGCCGCGATAGCGCAGGATGCCGCGGTCGCCGTCGATGTACGTGATCGCGCTACGCGTCGAGGCCGTGTTGAGGAAGGCCGGGTCGTAGCTCATCAGGCCGAAGTCGTCGGCGTCGACCCGCATCTGCCTCAGGTCGCTCGCACGGATCGCCCCGTCGGCGATGGGTAGCTCGTACGCCGAGCCGGTGCGGTTGTCGGTGACGGTCAGGCTGTCGGTTGGCATCGCCGTGGCCTCCTGGTCGGATCTCGTCATCGTCGGCCCCGCGACACGCCGGCGCATCGCAGTGATCGCTGATCCCCGTTGCGGGAAGGGCGCAACGGTCGTTGGCGTCAGGTTACTCCGAGGCGAGCGGAGGAACCTGGCGAGGCTCGGACGCCACGCCGCCGAAGACCGATCCCGGCGCAGTCGGCGCAGTACGGCTGCAACACGCCGTGCACGTCCGGGTAGTAGCGGTAGCCGGCGCGCTCCGCGGCGGCTTCGTTCGACTTGTGGCGGCCGCATTCGGAGCACTGGATGAGCCACGGAAGGAGCTGCAGCGCGGAGGCGCAGTCGAGGCAGTAGGCCCCGGCGAAGCCGGCCGGGAGCGTGCGGACGGTCCAGCCGACCGTGTCCATGCCACAGGCCGCCGCCCGCCTGCCGCAGCCGTCGCAGCGCTCGGGAACAACGTCGATGTCGCGTCTTGCTTCCACCACTCCCCCTGTCCCGCACCGTACGCGAGGCAGCAGCCTGTTTCCAGGGCACCCTGCCCCGTCCGGCCGAATACTCCCCGGGAGGGTTTCCTGCTCCACGCAGAGCGCGATGCCGCCGCCGCGAAGCACCAGACGCGGGAGGTTGACGGCACCCGGGTGCTGCCGTAGCGTCGCCTCATGGCACGTCGGGTCGTGTGCATGTCCGGGGCCGTCGGCGCGAACCTGCACGAGGTCGCGCGGGGCGTTGCCGAGCGGCTCGGGTTTGCCCTGGTGGACGAGGAGATCATCCAGCGCGCTGCCGCCGATGCTGGCGTCAAGCCGGAGGTGGTGGCAGATGCCGAAAGGCGCCGCTCCTTCATGGAGCGCGCGCTCGGCGCGCTCGGATCGAGCTCCGATGCCACCGGGGCGGCGGCCTTCGGCGTCTGGCGGGAGACGCTGGAGCCCGCGGACAGCCAGGTGCGCGACCTGATCCGGGCTGCGATCGAGGAGACCGCCCTCCGCGGCGATGCGGTCATCGTGTCGCACGCGGCGTCGCACGCGCTCGCGTCACGGCCGGACGTCCTGCGCGTGCTCGTCACCGCCTCACCGCCTCGTCCGCAGCGCGCGCGTCGCCGCGGAGCAGGGCCTCAGCGAGAAGGACGCCGCCCGCGCGGTCGACCGGTCCGATGCCGCCCGGGCCGACTACCTGAAGCGCTTCTACGGCGCCAGGAGCGAACTGCCGACCCAGTACGACATCGTTGTGAACACGGATCGATTGTCGTCCGACGAGGCGATCTCCGTCGTGACGCTTGCAGCCGGCCACTGAGACGGCTCTTACGCGACGAGCATTCCACGGGGAGAGCTGCACGCCGGCGGTTACCCCGCCGCCCGGCCGCCCAAAGGCATGCTTGCCCGGATGCGCACGGAAGCCCGCGCATCCTCCGGTTCTCTCCCCGAATCCCGACTACCTGGCTGCGGACCATGCACACGGGCGACGGTCGGGTCTACCTCTTCCTTCCCATGCGCCAGGCGAGGAATACCCCGAGACCGACGATCAACAAGAGAATGACGATCGGCGAGGCGTTCACCGTGGTGGCCATTCCGCATGGACTGTAACGTCCGAGGCTCCCCGGGTTGGACTCGAACCAACAACCCTTCGGTTAACAGGACGCGAGAACGGTGTAAGCCCAGGCCCAAAGCGGTATTTCAAGCCGTTTAAGGCGCTGCTAGGTGCTGTCAGATCATGTCAGTGGGGTACCAAATTCGGTACCAAATTGCCGATTGTCAGCGCGACTCATCCTGGCCAATCGATGGTAGGAACCCACTCGCTCGAGGCATAGCCTCGACGTCACCCCCCGGCGTGGGCCCCGAAAGAGCCTCCCCCACAAGAGTCGCCGAGCGGGGTTTGCTGCGGGGGCGGGTCTCCTCCTGCCCGCCCTCGCTTTTACCTTCGCCTGCGTTCCTTCGCGATCAGTGCGCCGACCGGGTCGGTGCCGGGCATTCGGCCGGGGCAGTTGCGTCCGATCGCTGGCAGACCACGAAGCCTCGCGGGATCGCCGCCCGCCGTGGCCCCGGCCGACGACTCCTGGCCAGGCTCCTACCGCCTCACCACCACGGGCAGAGCGATGTTCGCAGGCTGGATCGACGACGTCGACCACGTCGAGGAGGTGGCCGCATGACTCGCGACATTGACGGGGGGGCATGCCATGCCGCTCGACACGCCTGCGCGCAACCCGCCTCTCTTTCGCGAAACACACTCTCGGCGGCGTTGCCCGATTTGTTTACGGGGGGGCGACCGTGGGTTGACGGACGCTCCCTCGTACCCCGCCAGTTTCTTTCTGACGGAAATTCGGTTCTCAGGGGGTGTGCAGGGGAAGAGGCGCGGCCGCTCTGCATCAGACCGGCCGCGCCCCCCCGAAGACGCGGCCGCAGAACGGGGGGGCCGCGCCGCTCGAGACCAAGAGGGTGCGGCTCCTCTCTCGTTCTCGAAGCTCGAAGCTACCCCCGTGGCCACGCCCAAACATCCCCCGGAATGGTGACGGTGACACTCAAATGCGCGGCCGACGCGGTGACGCTGTCGAGATCGCGTTCAGAGCCGGTCGGACGCTACGAGCGCTTTGAGACGCTCGACCTCCTCGGCCAATTCCTGGATGGCGAGCTCGAGCCCATTGGTCCGGTTGATGAGCTCGGCAATCGCAGCCACCGTCCCCATCGAGTGGCGAAACGGCTGGTGACGATGAAATTCAAGCAACTCGTCAACGCGTTCGGACGGAGTCTTTTCCAGAGTTGGCATTACCGACCTCCTACCCGTCAACTCCCCCGTCAACCCCGATTTTACTCCTCTTGTAGACCGCCGAGGGAACCGCTAAGGATGCTGATCGGGAAACCGGCTGCGGTGGTCTCGCAGCAGCGCGCCGCGGAGCTCGGCGAGCGGGTCGGTCGCGGCTTCCTCGAGGCAGCTGAGCACGGCGTCGCGTTCGTCGGGCGACAGGCCGACCGCGTACAGCCCGCGCTCGACGCCCTTGGTGAGCTGTTCGGCCGCTCGGCGCGCGGCCGGCGTCCCCTCGATGAGCCGGGTGGCGATGATTCGGCGCACGCCGGGCTCGTCGACCGGGATTCCGTAGACGCGAAGCACGTCCTCGAGGATACGCGGTGACTGCTCGGCTCCTCGACGCCGCCGAGGTTGCCGAGCTCTTGCACGTGCCCGTGTCGTGGGTGCGTGAGTCGACGCGTTCCGGTGCGATGCCGGTCGTCGAGCTCGGCCGGTACAGGCGCTATCGGGAGGCTGACGTCCTCGCGTGGCTCGAGAAGTGCTCGCGCCCTGGTAGGCCTATCGCCCTTCGGCGGCGAGGTTCTTGAGGAGCCGCTTCAACGCCTCTTGTACGGCCTGGCGCTCGCCGTCGGCCTCCCACCTGACGCTCCCGCCCGGAAGGAAGATTCCGCCGTCCGCCATCTCGACTGTGATCGCGATCGGCCTGTCTGGGTCGACGCCCATCGGTACGAGCATGGACGGGTTGAAGCCGCATTTAGCGAGGGCAGGGATGCCTAGGTTGTGCCACGCATGCCAGTCGTCTGCGTCCCAGACGTCCTTGACGAGCTTGATGAACCATTGGGGTGCGTCAACGAAGGACCCCGAGTCCATCTTGGGAGTGTTACACGGATCGGCGTCTTGCCTCCGTCCGCCGAGATGTCTACTGTCGCAGCCATGCGGGATTCGGCCCTGCATCCTCCGGTTCACTTCGTACGCTGCGAACGCCCTCCGGGCGCGCGGCCGAATCGCGTTGCTCGGAGGGCGTTGCGCTGAGGGGGGTCATAAGTGACCACCACGCGGTATGTCCTCAAGACGCCCGCCGAGATTCTCCAGACAAAGCTGGAGATCTGGCAGAGCCGCCTCGCATACGCGAGCCAGCATGACCGCAAGTACGCGCCCGAATGCGAGCGCGCGATAGCGGACCTCAAGGCCAAGATCGGGAGCAATGATGGCTAGCGGCGCCTGCGTCATCCAGTACGACGGCGCCCGCGGCGTCACGTGGAAGGTGAAGTACGTCGACGCGGACGGCCGCCAGGTGAAAGAGACGCTCGGCCGTGAGGCGGACGGCTGGACGAGGCAGAAGGCGGAACGGGCGCTCGGCGCGAAACTCGACGCCGTGACCCGCGGCCGACCCGAAGCCGAAGCGGCGCACGTTCTCCGACCTGATCGACGAGTTCGAGGCCGTCGCCCTGCCGGCGAAGCCGCGCAAGAAGAGCACGCTCGTCGACTACGGCTGCACGATCCGGCTGCACCTCCGCCCCACGCTCGGCCACTTCGACCTCGAGCGGCTCTCCCGGTCGCCGGAGGAGTTCGAGCGGTACGCCGGCCAGAAGATCGCCGCGGGCCTGTCGCCGAAGACCGTAAGAAACCACCTCGTGCTCGCCGGACTGATGTTCAAGACGGCGCGAAGGTGGCGGTGGGTGTCGGAGAACCCGCTCGAGCTCGTCGAGCCGCCGTCGATGCCCGACCACGAGACGGAGACGCTGACGGCCGCGGAGATCGCCTCCGTGCTGAAGGCGTACCGCACGCTGGAAGCAGCCGCCGAGGACGCTGAGAAGCCGTGGTACGCGGCCGCACGGCGCATGACGACGGTGGCGCTCTCCACCGGCCTGCGTCGGGGCGAGCTGCTCGGCCTGCGGTGGCAGGACGTCGAGCTCCTCGAGCGCGTGATCCACGTGCGGCAGCAGTTCGTGCGGAACGAAATCACGACGCCGAAGAGCCGTGCGGGACGGCGGACGCTGCCGCTCGGCGACGTTGCCGCGGCGGCGCTCGAGGAGCAGTACGCCGCGTCGCATGCATCGGGCGCCCGAGTCGATCGTGTTCTCGCATCCGGCGCTCGGCACGCCGCTCGACCCGTCGAAGCTGACCGGCTACGCGCGGAAGGCGATCAAGACGGCCGGTATCTCGAAGCCGTTTCGGCCGTGGCACGGGCTGCGGCACACGGCGCTGACGGAGACGGCCGCGGCGGGGGTGCCGGCGATGTTCGTGCAAGCGAAGGCAGGCCACGCGCAAGGCTGTACGACGGAGCGGTACCTTCACGCGGCGCGGACTAGCTACCCCGACGCGGCGGAGCTTGCCGAGGCGCGCCTGTTCGTCGGATCGGAGGAGGCCGATGACAGAGGACGACAAGGCGCAGAGTGAGAGCGACGTGCTCAAGGCAACGGCTTACGACATGCAGGAGCTCGCCGCGCGATACGGGCCTGCTGCTTCGCGAGCAAGGTCTTGATGACGTCGCCGACGCGCTCGAGCGTCTCGCTGCAGACACGCGGGCGGCCGCGCAGGAACACGATCTTCGGTAGCTCACCCGGTACCAAATCCGGTACCACGAGGGGCGCTCTCATCGGGCGCCCTTCGCATTTCCGCATGCCTACTCGCCTCGGAAGCTCCCCGGGTTGGACTCGAACCAACAACCCTTCGGTTAACAGCCGAATGCTCTGCCAATTGAGCTACCGGGGAAGGAGCGGGCTGATTGTAGCCAGACGCGTCGCGCCCGCGTCCGGTGGCCGCTCGTAGACTGGCGCGGTGATCGACGAGCCCGGCCCTACCGACACGCGACGGCCGGGGCGCCTGCTGAGCGCTCCGCTCGACGTCGTGCGGACGCTCGTGCGGGCCCTGCCGCAGGCCGTCGACGGGTACTTCGCGGACCGCTGTCCCCAGCATGCCGCCGGGATCGCCTACCGGGTCCTGTTCTCGCTCGCGCCGCTCGCGATCGTCCTCGTCGCGATCTTCGGCATCGTGCTGCAGGACGACGACCTGCGCGTCCGCGTGATCGCGGAGATCGTCGACACGCTGCCGCTCTCCGAGGAGGGGACCGCGGACGTCACCGCGGCGATCGAGCGGATCGCAACCCCGGTGAACGCGATCGGCGTGGTCAGCCTCTTCCTCTTCGCGTGGGCGGCGACGGGGATGATGGGCGCCCTGCGGCTCGGGCTGGAGGCGGCGATGCGCGTGGAGCGCTCCCGGCCGATCGTGCGGGCGAAGCTCGTCGACTTCCTCCTCGTCGTCGGAGCGGCTGCGCTCGTGCTCTCGGCGGTGCTCCTCAACCTCGTGGCGCAGCTGGTGACCGAGGTCGTCGATCGCCCCCTGGCCGCCCTGGGCCTCGACGGAGGGGCCCTCGAGCTGCTCACCCGGCACGGCGTGCCGCTGCTCCTCAGCACCGTGGTCGTGCTCCTCGTCTACCGCTTCGTTCCGGCCCGCCGTCTCAGCTTCGGCGACGCGCTCGCCGGCGCCGTTGTCACGGCGATCCTGCTGCTGGCGATCTCGCTCGCCTCCAGCTGGCTCCTCGGGCGCGCCGCCAAGCTGAGCGTCGTGTACGGCTCCCTCACCGCCGCGCTCGTGTTCCTCTACTCGGTCTACCTGTACGCCTCGGCGCTGCTCGTCGGCGCGGAGCTCGCCGCCGCCTGGTCGCACCCCGGCCCGCCGATCGACGAGTCGCTGCGCGCGAAGGCCCGCCGGCTCGTCCTGGGCCTGTTCGTCCACCAGGATCCGCCGCCCCCTGCACCCGGGAGGGATCAGAGCGGGTCGAGCACGTAGACCCGGATCTCGCGCCCTGCCCGGCGGCGGTAGCCCTCGTAGCCCGGCCAGAAGGCGACCGCCTCGTTCCAGTAGCGCTCGCGCTCGTCGGCGGTCGCCCTGCGGGCTCGCACGCGACGGGTTCGTCCCGCGACGGTGATCTCCGCCTCGGCGGCCGCGTCGAGGTTCAGGGCCCACGCGGGATGCCCACGGCGGCCCCAGTTCGACGCGATCAGGACGACGCGGTCGCCGTCCGCGACGTGCAGGAGCGGGACGGTTCGCGGTAGGCCGCTGCGCCGCCCGGCGACGGTGAGATAGCAGAGCGGGAAGCCGGTGCCGAGGCTCGTGGGCGACCGTGGGCTGCGCGCGAAGGGGCGATCGAGAGCAGGAAGCACCCGCGAGCCCAACCACCCGAAGGCGCGCGTGCGGCCCAGCGTGCGAACGGCCGCAGCGTACGGGTTCACGCGAGCTCGACGAGCGCCTGACGGACCTTCGCCAGGTGGGCCTGCAGCTCGGTCGTGCGCGCGAGGTCGGTCTCGCCGTGCAGGTCACGCCGCAGCTTGCGCTCACGCAGGCGCAGCAGCAGCTCGGTGCCCGTGCGTCGCGTGATTCCCTCCCGGTCGGCGCGCGCGTCGAGCTCGGCTCGCAGGGCGACGAGGTCGCCGTCGGGCTCTCCGCCCAGGAGCAGGTAGGCGCGGAAGCGCCGGTGCGCCTCGTCGTCGAAGTGGTCCTCCGACAGCTCTCCGAGCGCGTCGTGCAGCTCCGGGTGTGCGAGCACCGCCGCGAGCGCGTCCCGCTCGAGCCGGTCGCCGGCGTCGAGCAGCCGTGAACGCTGCGGCCCGTCGTCGCCACGGCCTGCCGTCGCGCCTCCCCGTGCGGGGGCGATCCCGGAGAGGGTCTCCTTGGGAAGGTCGAGCCGGTCGGCGAGGAGACGGAGCGCGGCCTGCCGCTCCGGCGAGTCCTCGGCCTTCGCGAGGATCTCGCGTGCCCGCACGAACCCCTCCTGCCTGTCCGACGCCCGGTCGAGCTCGAGCCGAACCCGGTAGTGGAGGTAGCTCTCGGCTGCGCCGAGCCGATCCTCGAAGCCCTCGGGGGCGTCTGCGGGATCCTGCCCGGGCGGGAGCGTCACGACGCGGATCTCGAAGCCCTGCGCCGCGGCGAGCTCCATTCCGCGGAGCGTCGCCTCCTGGCCGGCGGCATCGGCGTCGAAGCAGAGGTAGAGCCGTTTCGTCAGCCGGCCGAGCTCGCGCAGGTGCGCCTCGGTCAGCGCGGTTCCCATGGACGCGACCACCGGCTCGAACCCCGCCTGACGCAGCGCGATCACGTCGGTGTTCCCCTCGACGACGACGGCGCGGTCCTGTTTAGCGATCGCCGGGCGCGCGAGGTGCAGCCCGTAGAGGACGTGGCTCTTCTTGAAGAGGTCGCTCTCGGGCGAGTTCACGTACTTCCCTCGCAAGGGGTCGTCGTCGCGCAGCTTGCGCGCCTGGAAGCCGATGATGCGCCCGCGGGCGTCCGCGAGCGGGAACATCAGCCGCGGGGGGAAGTAGTCGTTGCCGCGCTGGTTGGCGAGGCCTGCGGCCCGCAGCTCCTCCTGCGTGAAGCCCTTCTCCCGCGCCTTGCGCGCGAGACCCGACCCCGGCGACAGCCCGAGCCGGAACTCGCGCGCGACCGCCTCCCCCAGCCCGCGCTGCTGCAGGTACGCGCGCACCGGCTCCCCGGCGGGCGAGTCCCACAGCACGCGCTCGTAGAACGCGGCGGCCTGGTCGAGCAGCGCCGTGAGCCGCTCACGGCGCGTCCGTGCGGCCTCTGCCTGCGGCGAGGTCTCCTCGTACTCGAGCGCGACGCGGAAGCGCTCGGCCAGCGCCTCGATGGCGCCCACGAAGTCGAGGTTCTCGGTCTCCTGGACGAACCGGACGACGTCGCCTCCGCGACTGCAGCCGAAGCAGTAGTAGAGCTTGTCGGCGGCGTTGACCGAGAAGCTCGGGGTGCGCTCGTCGTGGAAGGGGCAGCGGCCCACGTACCGGGAGCCCTGCTTGCGCAGCGACGTCCGCTGCGAGACGACCTCGACGATGTCGGCGGCGGCGACGACGTCCCGCACGCTCGTGGTCCTTGATGCGCGCCATCAGGACGACCGAGCGTACGCGAGCGCGAACCGGTCGGTCATGCCGGCCACGTAGTCCATGATCCGGTCCGGAAGCTCTCCCTGTCCCGGCGGCAGCAGGTCCGGCTCGGCGACGAGGCGCTCGAAGATGCTCTGGATGACGTCGTGGGCGCGCCGGTGCTCGGGCTCGACGTGGGGGCCGAGGTACACGCGGTCGAACATGAACGCGCGCAGGGAGAGCATCGCCTCCCCGATCTCGTCGCTCTGCCGGATGTCGCCCGCCGCCTCGGAGGCCTCCACGATGTCGTGCACCAGCGTGTCGATGCGCTGCGACCCGGTCGGCCCGAGCAGTGCGATCTCCCCGGCCGGAAGATCGGGCTCCTGCAGGATCCCGTAGCGGATCGCGTCGTCGATGTCGTGGTTGATGTAGGCGACCCGGTCGACGAGGCGCACGATCTTCCCCTCGAGCGTGCGGGGCTCCTGCGCACCGGTATGCGTGAGGATCCCGTCGCACACCTCGTGGGTCAGGTTCAGGCGCCGTGCGATGCGGTGCGACTGCTCGTTGTGCCTGAAGCGCACGCCGAACCGGGCCGACAGGCAGTCGTCGAGCGCCTGCTCGCCGGCGTGGCCGAACGGCGTATGCCCGGTGTCGTGGCCGAGGCCGATCGCCTCGACGAGATCCTCGTTGAGCCGGAGCGCGCGCCCGACGACGCGCGAGATCGCGGTCGTCTCGAGCGTGTGCGTCATGCGGGTGCGGTAGTGGTCACCCTCGGGGTCGATGAAGACCTGTGTCTTTCCCTTCAGCCGCCGGAAGGGCTTCGAGTGCACGAGCCGGTCGCGGTCCCGCTGGAAGGGCGTGCGCACGGCGCACGGCTCCTCGGGGTGCTCCCGCCCACCGGTCTCGTAGGAGCGAACGGCCAGCGGGGACAGCGAGAGCTCTTCGAGCGCGCGTATCCGCTGCTCGAACGACTGCACCGTGATGCCTGCGACTTCCACCGTCTCAGCGTAGTCGCCGCCCCGGATCATTCGGCGGCGCCCGGCTACCCTGCACGCCGTGCGAACGGCGCGGTGGAACCCGGCCCGGCGCGCGGCCACCGGCGTGACCGCGCTGCTGCTCGCAGCCCTCGCGACGTCCTGTGGCGGCAGCGAGGCCGTCGACGAGGGGCCGTTCGGCTACGACGCGACGTCTTCCCCGGCGATCACCGACCGCGGCGTCGTCGACGACGACTACCCGATCGCGGTCCACGACGTCTCGTACGCGTCTGGCGACGACACGGTCGATGCGTTCGTCTCCGTGGCCGCCGGGCGCCGGGCAACGCCCCGGCGTCGTCTACGTGCACGGCGCCGGCAGCACCCGTGACTCGATGATCGGCCCGGCCCTATGGCTCGCGGCACGCGGGGCGGTGACGATGGCGATCACGGCGCCGTCGAGCACGGCCGGCTCCCCCACGCTCACGTCGGCCCTGGACCGGTTGCGCTGGCAACGGGAGCTCGAGATCCGGGACGTGATAGCTGTGAGGCGCGCGATCGATCTCCTCGCCGCTCGCGACGACGTCGATCCGGGACGGCTCGGGTACGTCGGCTGGAGCGCGGGCGCCCGGGCGGGGGCGATCCTCGCGGGGGTGGAGAAGCGCCTCCATTCTCTGGTGTTGATCTCCGGCGGCTCCGCGACGGTGTCGGAGTTCGTGCAGGCTGCGCCGGCCGACCTGCGACCGCAGGTCGAGGAGACGATGTCGTCGATCGACCCCCTGCGCTACGTCGCGCAGGCACGGCCTGGGTCGCTCCTGCTCCAGGACGGCCGCCGGGACAGCGTGATCCCGCGAAAGGCGCTGCAGGCGCTGATCGACGCCGCACCCGACGGCACCGAGGTGCGCTGGTACGACGCCGAGCACGCGCTCGGACCGGTCGCCTACCGCGACCACATGCGCTGGCTGGTCGACCAGCTGGACATGACCGGCCCGCCGGTACCGGGCGCGAAGACCGGGCCGTAGCGGATACGGCAGGGAACCGGCACACGAAGGCGAGGCATCGCCGCGCCCCTAGAACGAGCGGGACTGGCCGCCGTCGATCGTAACGCAGGTGCCGACGACCCAGGAGGCCCGCTCCGAGACGAGGAATGCGACGACGTCGGCGATCTCGTCGACGGTGCCGAACCGCCCCCAGGGCAGCTCCCGCTCGACGAACGCGGCCATGCCCTCCGGATCGTCGCGCAGACGGCGCTCCCAGCTGCCGCCGGGGAACAGTGTCGATCCCGGCGCGACGCTGAAGACGCGAATGCCCTCGCCGGCCAGGGAGCCGGCCATCGCCTTCGCGAGGCTGATCTCCGCCGCCTTGGCCACGTTGTAGGCGGGGCCGCCGCCCGCCTCGCGCCCCCAGATCGACGCGATCATCGCGACCACGCCGCCGCCGCGCTCGCGCAGGGCAGGGAGTGCGGCCCGGGAGACGCGGAGCGCGGGAAAGAGGTTCTTGCCGAGCACATCCTCGAGGTCGGGCGCGTCCATGTCCTCGAACGAGCGGGCCCCCGAGCCGCCGACATTGTTGACGACGATGTCGAGCCCTCCGAAGACGCTGACGGCGGCGGCGACGACTGCTGCCGCCCCGGCCTCGCTGGACACGTCCGCCACGACGCCATAGGCCCCGCCGGGGCCGGGAGCGCCGGCGACCGCATCCTCGAGCGCATCGGCACTGCGCGCGCAATAGACGACGTCGGCGCCCTCCTCCACGAGCCGCGAAGCGATCCCGCGGCCGATCCCACGACTCGACCCGGTGACGAGGGCCACCTTCCCTGCGAGCCGGAGATCCACGGCGCTAGCCTAGACGAGTGGACGCGACGACGATCCTGCTCGCGCGACACGGCGAGACCGACTGGAACCGCGACCGGCGCGTGCAGGGGCACTCCGACACGCCGCTGAACGACTCGGGACGGGCCCAGGCCCACACGCTCGCCGACGAGCTCGCAGCCGAGAGGCTCGACGCGATCTACGCGAGCGATCTGTCTCGCGCGAGCGACACCGCGCGGATCGTGGCGGAGCGCCACGCGGGAGAGGTCGTCCTCCGGCCCGACCTGCGCGAGCGGCATTTCGGCACGTGGGAGGGTCTGACCGACGCGGAGATCCTGAGACGGTTCCCCGACGCCCTCCCCGGCCACTGGGGCGACGGCGAGTCCGCCGACGAGATGGCCGGTCGCGTCCTCGCGGCGCTCCACGCCATCGCCGAGTCCCATCCCGGCGGGACCGTGCTCGTCGTCTCACACGGGGGTCCCTTGCGGGCGGTACTCCGCCACTGCGGCGCCGATCGTGAGGCCCCGATCGAGAACTGCGACGTGATCCGGGTGAGGGTGGGCCACGGACGGATCGGGCACGAGGGATGACGTCCGTGCCGCGAGCTTCGTGTTGCAGCCGCGCGCGACCGCGCCACCCGACGGCCCGGAGGCCGATCGGCTGCTCGAAGGCGCGCGGCCGGGCTGACGCGAGCCGTACCGAGCGCCCGACGCGCGGACGCAGGCCTGGTCGGAGCCGGAAGGTGACGTCCCGCCTCTACCGTGCGGGTACCGGCCGACGTGCGCGGATCGGCTAGCCTGCGCCGAGTGGAGGACTACACGAACAAGTACAAGGGCGAGCAGGTGGAGCTCGCGCTCTTCGGCGGCGAGTACCAGGAGGGCGTGCTCACCGCGTACTGCTCGATCGAGGACGTCCCTCACGTCGAGCTGAACGGGCACATCCTGGTGCCGCTGCAGAACGTCGCGTCGCTGCACTGCTCGAGCCGCTGCGACGCCCCGGAGCCGGACTGGCCCCCGCAGGGCCTCGCCGACGACCGCGACGACCGCGACGACGAGTAGGCTCGAGACCATGCCCGGCCGTGTGCGGGGGGCGGTCGCACTGAACGTCTGCAAGGCCCTGGTGTTGAACGGCCTGCTGATCGGGTTGTTCGGCGGCCTCGGCTGGCTCCTCGGCGAGGAGCGGACGGCGTCCCTCTTCGTCCTCTGCGGCCTGCTCGCCGCCGTGGCCGCGTACTGGCTGGGCGACCGCGCGGTACTCGGGATGCTGGGCGCGCGGCCGTTCGCCGTCGCGGAGAGCCCGTTGCTGCGGGCGGCCACCGATCGCGTCGCGGCCGCCTTCGCCCTGTCACCGCCGCGCCTGTTCCTCATCCCGGACGGGTATCCCCGGGCCTTCGTCGTCGGACGGGGGCCGCGCGGCTCGTCGCTCGCGGTCTCGACCGGCCTGCTGCACGCGCTCCGGCCCGCGGAGGTGGACGCCGTCATCGCGCACGAGCTGGCTCACGTGCGGTCGCGCGACGTCCTCACGCAGACGATGGCCGTCCTGCTGTCGGCGACGCTGGTGGAGACGAGCCGGGTCGGCGGCTGGCTGTCTCGAGTGCTGCTCTTCGTCCTGGCGCCGGTCGGGGCGGCGTTCACGCACCTGCTGCTGTCGCCCAGACGCGAGCTTCACGCCGACGCGGCGGCCGCACGCGTCTGCGACCCGAACGACCTCGCGGACGCGTTGCTACGGCTCGACCGCGCCGCCGAGCTCGTCGAGTTCTCCGCGTCTCCCGCCACGGAGCCGCTGTACACGGTCGATCCGTTCGAGGGCTCCGACAGGCTGGCGCGCATGTTCCGCACGCATCCGCCGCTCGCGCAGCGCGTGGCACGGCTACGGGCGCTGTCGGCGCCGGCGCCGCACCCGGGCGCCACGACGACGGCCGTCTGAT
>CAVSUK010000022.1:0-179608 GCA_963731095.1 uncultured Gaiellaceae bacterium | reverse complement strand
CGAGTACTCGGCGATAGAGGCGATCGACAAGGCGGAGGTCGTCGCCGACGAGCACACCGGCGGCCGTGTCGGCCGCACGCTCGAGGCGGTCGAGGAGGAGTCGCGCGACATCGCGGAGCGCATCCATCTCGACGGCGCCGATGTCGAGAGCGCCGACGTCGAGGACGCCGAAACGCCGTCGAAAGCCGACTAGGCGCGGCGGATGAAGCTCGCGGCGTGGCCGCGCGCGTTCGCCTCCCGGAGCTCCTCGGCGTCGAGCGCGCCGATGCGCTCGAGCAGCTCCAGCTCGTCCCGCAGGTGGGTGCGCATCATCTCGGGCCCGTCCGTCGCGATCGTGAACGCGACCCCGTGCTCGACGAACGTGCGGATCGTGGCGCGTACGGCGTCCTCGTCGGGCAGCGCCTTCGTGAGCAGGTTCGAGGTGGGGCAGATCTCGAGCACGGTGCCTGCGTCGCGCAGGAGCCGCATCAGTTCCGGGTCGCGTGCGGCGAGGATGCCGTGCCCGATCCGGTCGGGCCTCAGGCGCTCGACGACCTCGCCGATCTCCTCGCCGCCGGTGGCGCCCTCCTCGCCGACGTGGATCGTGACGCCGAGCCCCGCCTCGCGGGCGAGCTCCACCATCGGGACGACCTGCGTGTAGTCGTAGCGGCGGCCACCCGGGCGCGGCCCGGCGATGTCGACGCCGACGATCCCACGCTGCGACCACGCGATCGCCTTCTCCACGATCACCGTGTTCTGCCGGGCGTCGAACGTGCGATCCATCATCAGGATCAGCCCCGCGCCGCACCTGCGGGTACTCGAGGCTGGCCCGGTCGAGGCCGCGGATCGCCGCGAGGATGATGTGGTCGAGATCCCGCTCGCCGCCACGATTTCGCTTCATCGGGTTGAAGCGCAGCTCGAGCGTCGTGATCCCCTGCGAGCGGTAGGCGCCCCCGATCGCGCCGTGCACCGACCGCTCGACGGCGAGCGGCGAGGACTGGATCAGCTCCGTCCAGTGGTAGATCGCGTCCAGTGCGTCGAGGTTCTCGACGCCGCGCGGGTCGGAGACCGTGACGAGCCGGTCGAACTCCCAGTAGTCCTTGACCGGCAGCGCGATCCCCTGCTCGTGCGCGAGGCTCCAGAGGGTGTCGGAGGAGACGGAGCCGCCGAGATGCGTGTGGAGCTCGGCGAGCCCTTCTCCCTCGAGGATCACGGCGCGCAGTCTACGCGGCGCCGCTCCCGGCGCCTGCGCGCTCCTCCCGCAGCTCGACGAGCTCCGCGTTGAGCGCCGCTGCGACCGTGACCGCCCACCCGACCCCGTACAGCGCGAGCATGATGCCGGCGGCGAGGCCGAGGCCTCCGTACGTCTCCTGCTTCTGCTCCAGGTACGGGAAGAGCAGCAGGGTGACGAGCGCGTGGATCGCGGCGATCGCGACTCCGAAGAGGACGGCGCCGGGTACGAGGTCGTGCCAGTGGGAGCCGCGGTGCGGGAGCCACGTGGAGAAGCCCAGCCAGAGCGCGGGAATGACGAGGTACGACGCCAGCGCCAGCGCTACGCGCGTGAGGCCACCGGCCCGCTCGCCGAGCCCGTCGAGGAGCCCGCGCGCCGAGCACGATCGCGAGCAGCGTCGCGAGGGCGAGCAGCGTCGTCGTGAACGGGCTGGGGACCCGCGTGAGCCGGACCCGCCAGGTGAGCGCGTGCACGGCGCGCAGCCCGCGCACGAGCGCGTATGTCATGTACAGCAGCACGAGGCCGCCGACGACCGCCCCCGAGACCAGCCCCGGCCCGCCCGCCTCCGCCGTCGCCTCCGAGATCGAGGCGGCGACGTACCCCGCCACGCCGAAGCGCTCGATCGCGCGCTGCGGGTCGAGCGGATCTTCACGGTAGAGCCCGGTCACGAACACGACGACCAGCGCGAGCGGGAGCAGCCAGACGAAGATGCGGTACGCGAGGAGCGCGGGCAGCGCGCTGCCGCCCACCCTCTGGATGCGCCGGTTGACGCCCCAGCCGATCTCCGCCGCCGGCGCCAGCGGGCCGCGCGTCGTCAGGCGCTCCGCGAGCTCGAGCAGCTTCCGTCGCCTGCGGGCGAGGCGCCCGCTGCCGGCCGGCTGGTTCGTGAGCTCCCTGATCGTGTCCGCGAGCGAGGGCTCGTCGTCGAGCGTGCTCGGATCGAAGCGTGCCGCCCATTGGCGGCAGCCTACGGAATGGCCGAGTCGACCAGCGCCCGCAGCGGCGCGAGCCACGCCGGGTCGACCGTGTGCGGCACGGGCGTCTCGAGCCGGGTCAGGTCGGCGCCGGCCGCCTTCATCGCGTCTGCCGCCTCGGCCCCGAACAGGGCCGGGATGACCGGATCGAGCGACCCGTGCGCGACGGCGACCGGCAGTCCCTCCGCCCCGCCGAGGTCGAGCGCGAAGCCCGGTACCCGGGGCAGGAAGCCCGACATGCCGATGATGCCGGCAGGGCGCGGCCGGCCCGGGGCCGAGCGCCGTCGCCCAGCTCATCACGCATCCCTGCGAGAATCCGCCCAGCACGACGCGGTCGATCGGCACCGGCAGTTCGTCGACGAAGTCGGCGAGGAGCCGCGCCGAGGCGAGGAAGGTCTCCGGCTCCGGTGTCGGGATCCCGCCGAGCCGGTACCAGTGCGCGCCACCCGGCGGGAGGGAGAGCGGCGCCCGCGGCGTGATGCCGAGCAGGCGCCGCTCCGGGTCGAGCAGGTCGAGCAGCGGGAAGAGGTCGTGCTCGTCCGCCCCGCGCCCGTGCAGCAGGACGAGCGCTCCCTCGGGCTCGCCGTTCGCAGGGCGGGTCAGTCGCTCGAGCGGCCGGGCGGCACCGCCCGCCCCTACGACGCCCGGGTCGCCCACGAGGCCCGCGTGTCAGGCAGCGGCGTCAGCAGCGGCTCCACCTGCGCCCGCAGATGCTCGAACGCGGGCGGCAGGATCAGCGCTTCGCCGAGGTGCTCCTGGTCCTCGTCCACGGAGAAGCCCGGGCCCATCGTCGCGATCTCGAAGAGGACGCCGCTCGGCTCGCGGAAGTAGATCGAGCGGAACCAGAAGCGGTCGATCACGCCACTCGGGTGGCGGCCGGCGGCGCGAACGGCCGCGAGCCACGCGTCCTGCTCGTCCATGTTCGACGAGAACGCGACGTGGTGAACGGTGCCTGCGCCGGGGACGCCGGAGCCCGACGCGGGCGGTGGGTCGAAGGCATACGTGCCGCCTCGGATCGCGCCCCGCGCCTCCCAGGCGGCCTCGCCGGCCGGGAGGAACCCGAGCACCTGCTCGAACAGCTCGCGGCTTGCGGCCGGATCGGCCGAGAAGGCGCGGACGCCGTCGAATCCCTGCAACGCGTGCTCGGCGGGGATCTCGGGGTGGCGGGCGACGAGGGGAGCGTCGTCGGTATCGACGACCGCGAGCTCGAGGCCGAGACCCTCGGGGTCCTCGAAGCGCAGCCGCTCGCCGTCACGGTGGGTGGTGATCCCCTCACCTTCGAGCCGCGCCTCCCAGAACGCGAGCGCCTCCGGCGAGCCGAGCCGGAAGGCGATCGTGTGCACCATGCCGGCCCCCGCGCGGCCGCGGCGGGCGCCCGGGTACTCGAAGAAGGTGATGTCGGCGCCTGGGCTGCCCTCCTCGTCGGCGTAGAAGAGGTGGTAGACGGTCGGGTCGTCCTGGTTGACGGTCTTCTTCACGAGCCGCAGGCCGAGCACGCGGGTGTAGAAGTCGACGTTTCCGGGCGCATCCCCGGTGATGCAGGTGACGTGGTGAATGCCTTCGAAGCGCATCTGGATCCTTTCGGCATCGCCCTCTGCGGGCGGCGGCCTGTCGCGCATGATAGATATTTGTTTGATCAAGGATTATAGTTGCATACGCAAATATCTTCTGTCAACCATCTCTCCCCGCTCGAGCTCGGCGCCTGGCGCGGCCTGCTTCGCGTCCACGCAGGGCTCGTCCGGGAGCTCGACGCCGAGCTGCAGGCAGCCCACGGGCTGCCGTTGCACGAGTACGAGGTGTTGCTGACGGTCGACAACGCGTCCGCCGGGCGCCTGCGCATGACCGAGCTCGCGAGCAGCGTCCTGCTCAGCCAGAGCGGGCTCACGCGCCTCGTCGACAGGCTCGAGCGCGACGGGCTCGTCGAGCGCGAGCGCTGCACCGCGGATCGCCGCGGCTTCCACGTCCGGCTGACCGATCGCGGCAGGGAGCTTCTCGAGCTGGCGCGCGCGACACACCTCGCCGGCGTCCGCGCACGCTTCCTCTCGTCCTTCTCCGCAGAGGAGCTGGCGGAGCTCGCAGGCTTCTGGGAACGGATCGTCCCCGGCTCCGCCGCGACCCACGCAGACGAGCACCCGGCTCCGATCACGTAGGCTCCCCGCGTGAAGATCGGCATCGTCGTGCCGTTCTCGTGGTCCTTCTGGGGCGCCGTCGTCGAGCACGCGGAGCTCCAGGCGGCGGCGCTCGAGGACCGTGGCCACGAGGTACGCCTCGTGATGGGCAACGACCCGCGTGGTCAGTTCACGCGCGCCCTCCACCCTCGCGTGGGGCGGCACGGCGACCCGCCCGCGAACGTGATCCCGATCGGGCGCAGCGTGATCGTCCCGGCGAACGGCTCGCTGCCCAACATCATTCTCAGCCCACGCGCGATCGTGCGCATCGCCCGCGTGCTCGAGCGCGAGCGCTTCGACGTGCTCCACCTGCACGAGCCGATGACGCCCGTCACGTGCATCGCCACGCTCGCGCTCGCTACAGCGCCGATCGTCGCGACCCACCACGCCTCCGGCGACCTCGGCTGGATGAAGCTCGGCATGCCCGCCTGGGCCTTCCTCATGGACAGGATCGACGTCCGCATCGCCGTGTCCGAGCGCGCGCGGGAATCGGCCGCGCGCTGGCTGCCCGGCGACTACGAGGTCGTCCCCAACGGCGTCCTCATCCCCGGCGGCGTCACGCCCGCGGGACGCGAGCACACGATTGCGTTCGCCGGACGCCAGGAGCAGCGCAAGGGGTTGCACGTGCTGTTGCGGGCCTGGCCCGAGATCAGGCGCCGCACGGGCGCCCGTCTCCAGGTGTGCGGAGCCGATCCGCTCGCGGTGCGCCTGCTGCTCGCCCGGCTCCGGATTCCCGACGACGGCATCGACATCCTCGGCTTCCTCTCCCAGGACGATCTCACCGCCCTGCTCTCCCGCACGAAGGCGTTGATCGCCCCGTCGCTCGGCGGCGAGAGCTTCGGCATGGTGCTCACGCGTGCCTTCGCCTGCGGGTTGCCGGTCGTCGCCTCGGACATTCCCGGCTACCGGGAGGTACTGACGCCCGCGACGTCGATCACGGTGCCTCCGGGCGACATCGCCTTGCTCACCGACGCCGTCACGGGGCTGCTCGCCGACGAGCCGCGCCGCGAGGCGATGGGCGCCGCCGCACGCTCCCTCGCCCTCGAGAAGTACGCCTGGACCGACATCGCTCGGCGCCTCGAGGAGATCTACGACCGGGTCGCCGGGAAGGTCGTGGAGCCGGCCGCCGTATGAAGGCCCTGCACTGGCTGAGGAGCCCATGGGCCCGGGGCGTCCTGGTGCTGCTGTTGCTCGCCGCGGCCATGCTCGCCGTCTGGTGGCGTGGCCCGGACTGGGGCACCGTCTACCACGCGTTCGACTTCGTCGTGTGGCGCTGGGTCGTCGTGGCGGTGATCCTCAACCTGCTCTCGGTGCTGGCACGCGTGATCTCGTGGCGGCTCACGATCTCGCAGGCGCTCCCCGACCCACAGCCCACCTTCGGGCAGGTGTTCTCCGCCTTCGGGATCGGCCTGCTCGGCAACGCCGTGCTGCCGGCGCGGGCGGGCGAGCTCGCCCGCGTTGCCGTGCTCCGGCGCCATCTGCCCCAGCACGGCCCCGGCACGACCGCCACCCTGCTCGGCACCGTCTTCGCGCACCGGCTGTTCGACCTCTTCCCGGTGTCCCTCCTCGTCGTCTACGTGCTTCTCACCGCGAAGATCCCGCACTGGGCGGTGACGAGCCTCGCCATCTTCTTCCTCGTCGGGATAACCCTGCTCGCCGTCGCCGTCATCTCGGCTCGCCGGGCGCACTCCACCCCCCATGCGATCGGCTCGGGGGTCAGCAGCGTTCGCCGGCTGCTCGTGATGGCACGACAGGGTCTTGCCGTGCTGCGCGCGCCGGCCACTGCGGCCGTCGCCATCTTCTTCCAGGTGGTCGGCTGGACGCTGCAGCTGCTGGCGGTGTGGGTCGTGATGAAGGCGTTCGACATGGGCACGCCGCTGCCCGCCGCGGGCCTCGTCCTGCTGCTGATGAACGTGGCCACCATCTTCCCGCTCTGGCCCGGGAACATCGGCCTGCTGCAGGCTGCGATCGCGCTGCCGCTCGTCCAGTACGGCGTCGCCTACGGCACCGGCTTCGCCTACGCGCTCGTGCTGCAGGCGGTCGAGATGTCCGTGGGCGTCGGCGTCGGCCTCATCTTCCTCGCGCGCGAGGGTCTCTCCCTCGCCTCCCTGCAGCGGATGGAGGAGGAACAGGAGTCCGAGGAGGACGCGATCGTCGCCTCGGAGACGGCGGCGCTCGAGGCGGAGCGGGCGCCGGTCGTGTAGCGGGCTATGCCGGCGCCCGGGAAACGGTCGGGCTGAATCCAGCGAACCGTGCCGCGATCACGGCGTCGGCGGCAGCACGGGCGGGCTCGTGTCCAGTCACGGCGGCGATGAACTCGTCCCGCTCGAGCGCGTAGAGGGCGACGTCGGTCGCGGCCGTGACGGTCGCCGTCCGCGGTACGTCGCGCAGGAGGGCGATCTCGCCGAAGCTTTCGCCGCGGCCGAAGTGCACACCGGCGATCTCTACCTCGCCCTCGTCGATCACGTAGAAGCGGTCTCCGGCTTCGCCTTCCCGGATCACGACCGAGCCTGCCGGATACCTGACCTCGACGAGCGAGCCCGCGAGCAGCTCGAGCGTGGCCAGCGGCAGCGGCGCGAGGATGGGAACACCCTGCAACAGCTCCAGCTCAACGGGTGCCGCGCTTCGGCGGTCGATCGAGCGTAGCCGTGCCGACGCGAGCAGCGCCACCGTGGGCAGCAGCAGGCCCGTGGCGACCAGCGCCCACCGGATCCCGGCCGCCTCGATCAGCAGCGGTGCCAGAAGGGCGCCCACGCCGATCGAGCCCAGCAGCACGCCCTCGAGCACGCCGAGCACGCGCCCGAGCACCTCGTCGGGCACGGTGCGCTGCATGATCGTGAGCGCGTTGATGTCGACGAGCGAGTTACCGAGGCCGATGAGCCCCAGCGCGAGCACGGCCACCGGAACCGAGGAGGCGATCCCGATCAGCGCGAGCGGAACCCCGAAGAGCGCGATGCCGAGCCCGAAGTCGGCCGCCAGCCGTCCCCGGGAGGCGAGCACGAGCGCGACGAACCCGCCGACGAGGCCGCCGACCCCGAGGGCGCCGTTGAGGTATCCGACACCCGATTCGCCCACGTCGAGCAGCTCCAGCGCCGACACGACCACGAGCACGTTCAGCGCGCCGGCCACGAGGGTCTGCGCGGTGTAGAGGCCGGAGAGCACGAGCAGGTCGCGACTCGCGAAGATCGCGCGGAAGCCGGCCCCGACGCCGCTGCCGTGCGCGTCGGCGGCGACCGGCGCTACGCCGGGCTTCGGTTCGATGCGGCCTCCCCTGCGCACCGCCAGCACGAGCAGCGCCGACCACATGAACGAGGCTGCGTTGACGACGAACACGGTCTCGGCGTTCGTGAGCGCAAGCAGCACGCCGCCGAGCGCCGGGCCGACGAAGGCGCCAACCGACTCGAGCGTGCTGGAGGCGACGTTCGCGGCGGTCAGTTCGCCCGGGCTGCGCGCGAGGTGGGGCAGCAGCGCCGCCTGCGCCGGGCGGAACACCGTGCCCGAGACGGTCGAGAGCGCGACGATCGTGTACACGACCCACTGCGACCATCCCTGCCAGATCGTCAGCGCGGCGAGCAACATCAGCACGGCGCGCACCACGTCCGCCACGACCATCACGAGTTTGCGCGGGAACCGGTCGGCCAGCGGCGCGAGGAAAGGCGATGCGATGGCAGCCGGCAACATCCGGATCACGCCGACGAGCCCGACGGCGGCCGCCCCGCCCTGGTCGTAGGCGTACACCGCCAGCGCGACGAAATACGACCAGTTGCCGATCAGCGAGCCGGCCCAGGCGAGCTGCAGCCGGCGCAGGTCGGGGTTGCGGAAGACCTCCCCGAACGCGCGTGCGGATTCGCCGAGGCGCTCCCTCAGCCCTTGCACTTCGCCGCCCCTGGTTCCACCATGTGCCAACCACACCACATCGGCGGGAAGATTTCACGGTCGCGGCCCGTCTACTGGTCAGTATCGGTCGAACGAACGGCCAAACTGGTCTTACGAAAGGAGACCCAGTGTCCGAGGAGAAAGCACGTACCGAGGCAAGTCGTCACGACAGCGCCGATGGCGATCCGGACTTCGAGGGTCATGGCGACAGCGGCGGCGACAAGGTCGTCGAGCGGCACGACGACGTCGAGCGGCACGACGACGTCGACGAGCCGGACTTCGAGGGCCACCGCCATGCGGCTGACCGGACGTCCGACGCCTAGAGGTTCGGAGGTGATTGGGGGGCGGTGCGGCCTGGAGGGTCTGCACCAGAGAAGTGCGGCCGACTCGACCGGTGGAGGTGCGTAGCCCGAAGCCGGCCGAGTCGGCCGCACCTCGTTCGCCGTCAGACGGCGGGGCGCTGGCCGAGGATCGCCTCCAGCGCGTCGAGCAGCTGGCCCCCGACGCGGTCGTCCGAGTGCTCGAGGAGCTCGGCGATGCGTGCCACCTGAGCCGGTCGGCCGTGGCCGTGCTCGAGCACCGCCCGCGCCCGGCGCGCCTTCTGCAGGAGGTCGAGGCCGATCGCCGCCTGGTGCGCGAACAGCGTCAGCAGGTCCATCTCCGCGAGGGAGAAGGACGTGTCGTTGGGCCGGTCGAGCACCTCGAGCACGCCGACGGCCCGCTCCTCGATCAGGAGCGGCACCGCCATCAGGCCGTGCGGCACGTACCCCGTGGACTCCGCCGCCTGCCGCGCAAAGCGCGGGTCCTGCTGCAGGTCGTCGATCACGAGCGGCTGTCGGGTCACGAGCACCCAGCCCGCGATCCCGGTGCTGGACGGGAAGCGCATCCCGATCAGCTCGTCCTCGCCCTCGCCCGAGACGGCCTCGAACACGAGCTCGTCCGCCTCCTCGTCGAGCAGGAACACCGACGAGGCCTTCGCGCCGAAGATCGCGCGGGCCACGTCCACGATCGACTGCAGCAGGGCCCGGTGCCCTTCCTCGGAGGCGAGCGCCCCGACGGCGGCCGCCTCGCGGTAGTGGGCGTCGTCGGTCATGCGGCACCTCCGGTGTTCGACGCGGTCAGGTAGAGGACGCTCTTCAGCTGGAACGGAGTCAATCCCGGGTGCTTCGAGAGGACGAGCGCGGACAGCCCTGCGATGTGCGGTGCGGCGAAGCTGTTGCCCGTGCAGCGCAGCGTGCCGCCGCCCGACCAGGCGACGTCGAGATCGACGCCGCGCGCGAAGAACTCGACGGGCGGGCTGGGGTTCGCGTACCAGGTGAGCGAGTCGGATCCCTCGTGGCTGCCGACGGAGATGACGGACGAGAAGCGCCACGGATAGCTCTCCACCGGCATGTTGTGTGCCGACGCCACCAGCACCGTCCCCTGGAAGTAGGCGCTGTCGGCCAGCTCGTGCAGCAGCTCCGCGAAACGCCTCTTCGTCGTCGAGAGGCTGAGGTTGACGACGTTGAAGCCCTCGCCGATCGCGTGGCGGAGTCCGCCGAGGATCAGCTCGCCGCTGCCGGTGTTGCCGGCCCCCAGCACGCGAACGCTGTGCAGGGTGCAGCCGGGGGCGAGCGCCCGCACGATGCCCGCACAGGCGGTGCCGTGCCCGCACACGTCGCCGAGCTCGTCCGGCACGATCCGGATCTGCTCCCCGTCCAGCGTGACCGCCACGGCGCTCGCGAGGCCGCCGACAAGCGGGTGCTCGCCGTCGACGCCGCTGTCGAGGATGCAGACGTCGACGCCCTCGCCCGTCGATTCCCCGAGCGCCCAGTCTCGCGTCACCCGCTCCGGCCAGCTCGCGGGAATCCCGATCCCGTCGACTGCGTCCGCGGGCAGGCTCCAGGCTGGCAGCATCCCCGTCATAGCGCCCCGAGCGCGCGGGCGCGCGCCGCGCGCGCCGCCTCCACGAGCTCCGCGGCGTGCTCGGAGCGGTCGTCCCCCGGGATGGTGGAGAGATTCACCTCGACCAGGTGCGCGGCGGAATGGGCCGCGGACTCGGCGAGCGCGGCCGCCACCGCGGCGTCGGGACGCAGCGACTCCTTTCCGTGCGCTGTTGCGAGCGCCGCCAACTCCGCGACGTCGGCCGCCGCCTCGGCGATCGCGAGCGGCATCAGCGCCGCGACGACGAGCGCCTGCCCGAGGGTGTGATCGCGCTGTTCCGGAGCCGCCGCGTCACCCCGTTGCATCGCCTTCAACACGGCGCCGTATGCGCGCGCGTCGGCATCGCCGAGATCGAGCAGCCGTTCGCGCAAAGCGTGCGCCTGCGCCGCCACGCCGGCGCCGTCAGCCCAGTCCTTCGAGCCGCGCCCCACCATCGTCACGAGCGACGCAGCCATCGCCCCCGCGGTCGCTGCGGCCGTTCCGCCGGAGCGCGACGGCGCCGGAGCCTCCAGCTCGTCCAGGAAATCGGCGAGCGACAGCGTCGCTGACACCTCGCTGTCCGTCACGCGTCGAGGCGCTTGCGCAGGTGATCGACGACGTCGCGGCGCGGCTCGAGCCCCTCGGCGCGGAGCGCCTGCTCGAGATCGGCGACGAGCGCCTGCCGGAAGGCCGCATCCTGCTCTGCGCGCTCGACGAGCGCATCGAGCCCGGCGCGGGCGGCGGGAAGCTCGCGGGCCGCCTGCACCCACCCGGTCGGCGCCGGGGGAAGCGCGCGCAGCAGCTCGGCCAGACGCTCCTCGTCGTATCCGGTCATACGATCACCTGTCCACAGGACGCGGGTCGGGGCAGATTTCTTCCACGAGGGACGGAGCTCATCCCTCGAGCTCCGTCCGCAGCCGTGCGAGGCAGCGGGAGATGCGGCTCGCGATCGTGCCTGCCGGGATGCCAAGCGCAGCGCCGATCGTGCGATAGCTTTCGTCACGGCAGAAGAAGCGGTCGAGTACCTCGCGGCACTCCTCAGACAGGCGGGCGAGGCCCTCGTGCACCGCGAAGGCCTCCTCGAGGCGCTCCATCGCGTCGTTCGCCGCGAGGTCGTCCATCTCGTCCACGATGAGCTCCCGGCTGCCGCTGCGCAGGCGGTCGAGGCAGCAGTTCCGGGTCAGCTGCCCGATCCACGGCCGGATCGCATCGTCGGAGCGGAGAGTGTCGAGCCGCTCGTACACCCGCCCGAACACCTCCTGGAAGACGTCTTCTGCGTCGTGCTCGGGCAACCGGAACGCCTTCGTCGCGATTGCGTACACGTATCGCGAGAAGCGCTCCACGAGCTCTCCCCAGGCGTCCGGGTCGCCTGCCCGGCAGCGCGCGACGAGCTCTGCGTCGGGCAGCGACCCCACGTGGATAGTCAACACGAGCCGGCCGGCCGGGTCTAGATGGTCAGCGCGCCTGGGCGGAGCGGAGGCGCTCGGCGAGCATCTCCAGCAGCTTCCACGCGAGCTCCGGCCGTTGCTCGACGAACGGGCGGAAGCTCCAGACCGGCAGCGCGTACGCGACCATCGGGGTGTCGGCGGTCACCGTGGCCGAGCGGGCCGACTTGTCGACCAGCGCCACCTCTCCGAACGCGTCGCCACGGGACAGGGAGCCGACCTTCCGGCCCTGCACGGTGACGGTCGCCTCGCCCGACGACACGATGAAGAAGTTGAGCCCGTCCACGCCCTCGGTCGCGATCGCCGCGCCCGCGTCGAAATGCCGCTCGATGAACTCCGACGCGAGGTTCGCGAGGGTCTTGTCGTCGAGGTCGGCGAAGAGGTTGACGCCCCTTGAGCAGGTCGGTGGAAGGCTGTGCCATGCCGCGAATCTACAGATCCGGCGCGCCCGTGTCACGCGCGTCGGTGAGGAGGCGCTCGACGTGGCCCTCCGCCTCGTCGAGCCTGGCGACGCAGCGGCGGAAGAGATCCTCGCCCCGCTGCCACAGCCGGATCGCCTCGTCCACCCCGACCTCGCCCCGCTCCAGTCGGCCGACGATCTCCTCCAGCTCCCGTTGCAGCGCCTCGAACGACTGCTGCTCCTCCGTCATCCACCGCACCTCCTCGACGCGCGCGGCGAAGCCGCCGGACGCCAGTTCCACGTCGACCCGCGCGCCGGCCGTCACCGCCGCCGCATCCCTCAACGCGGCGCCGTCGAGCCGCACGATCGCGTAGCCCCGCGCCAGGGTGGCCAGCGGCGACAGCGCCTGCAGCCGCGCTCCGCTCGCCTCGACCGCGAGCCGCCGCCGCTCCAGCAGCAGGCGGGGCGAGGTGCGCAACCGCTCTCCGAGGCGACCCAGGCGCTCCCGGTCGCGTGCGAGCAGCTGCCGCACCGATCGTCCCAGCGCGAGCCGCGACCGCTCCAGACCCGCCTGCAGCTCGTCCAGCGCGGGAACGACGAGCCGCGCCGCCGCGGTGGGCGTCGAAGCCCGGACGTCGGCCGCCAGGTCGCACAGCGGCGTGTCCTGCTCGTGCCCCACGGCCGACACGATCGGCACGGGGCAGGCTGCGACCGCGCGCACGACGCGCTCGTCGCTGAACGGAAGCAGGTCCTCGAAGCTGCCGCCGCCACGCGCCAGCACGACGACGTCGACCGACGGATGGGCCGCCAGCGCCCGCAGGCCGGCCACGATCCGCTCCGGCGCACCCCGCCCCTGGACGCGGGTCTCGACGACGATGACGTGGGCGGGTGGGAAGCGCGCTTCGATGCCGGCCAGCACGTCGCCGCGAGCCGCCGCGTCGGCACCCGTCAGCACCCCCACCGCCCGCGGAAAGCGCGGCAGCGGCCGTTTCCGCTCCGCCGCGAACACGCCCTCGGCGGCGAGCGCCCGCTTCAGGCGCTCGAGCGCAGCGAGATGCTCTCCCACGCCGAAGCGCTCGATCGTCGTCGCCCGGAACGTGAGCTCCCCCTTCACCTCGTACAGCTCGGCGCGCCCCTGCACCTGGACGCGCTCACCCTCCGTCAGGCCGAGCTCGAGCGCGTCGAAGCGCCGGCGCTGCATCGTCGCCGAGAGGCACGCGCCGGACGCAGGGTCCTTCAGGGTGAAGAAGACGTTGGCCCACGCGTCGTTGCGTCGCAGCTCCATCACCTCTCCGTCCACCCACACCTCCGGGAGACGTCGCAGCCACGTGCCGACCCCGTGGTTGAACGCGGCCACGCTGAACACCTTGCGGTCGCCGTAGAGCGTCGCCTCGACCGTCATGGGCGCAGCCTACGGGCGCAGGCGGGCAGCGCGCCACGACCGGCGTCGTTGCGGCAGGGCCGCTACAGGAGGATCTCGGCGGCGGTGACCGGGCTGCAGCCCCGGCGCACCAGATCGACGCACGTGTGGAGGTCGGCGTCGCTCGCGGCGAGCTTCTCCGCCAGAGGGAGCGGGAAGCCGGCTTCGATCAGGACGTGGAGGCGCCAGCCCTCCACCTTGGCCTGTTCGCCTCCAAGCTCGACGGGTGTCTCGGTCGTCTCGGCCATCTGTGCCCGGGGATTCGTGATCGCTACGACGTTCCCTTCCGGAAAATGTTGGCGCTCCCGAACAGAGCCGGTCACGCCGGCCCGTCGATCCGCCGCGCCAGCTCGTCCCGTGCGAGGAGCTCGACGGCCCGGTCGAGCTCGCGCGAGAACCGGGTCGCTGCGTCCTCGCGGATCTCGCGCATGCGCTCGTCGAACGCCGCCGCCGCGATCAGCGCATGGCGCTCGATCTCTCGCTCGGTCACGCGTTCGAGCCGCTCCGTCTGCCGGCGCTCGAACTCCAGGAGCGTCAGCTCGAGCCGGCCGCGGGCGTCCGTCTCGGCGCGCTCGATCCCCTCCGCGATCGCGGCCTCTCGTGCCCGCAGCCGCTCGGTGATCTCCTCGATCGCGCGCCGCCGTTCGGCGGTGTGCGCCTCCAGGTCGTCGAGAGCCTCGGTGACGGCGGTGCTCGCCGCGCGCTCCAGCTCGTCGCGCAGCCGCACCACGACCTTGCGCTGCTCGTCGGAGGTGGAGCCGAGCTCCTCCGCCTCCGCCTGGATCCGCGACTCCACCTCCGCGATCGCCTGCTCCTGACGCTGCGCCAGGCGCGCGAGCTGGGCCTCGAGATGCCGTTGCGCCCGGTCCAGGTCGTCGGAGAACCCGCGTAACCGCTCCTCGAGCCGGCGCTCCGTGGCAGCCAGCGTGTCGGACAGCCCCTCGCCCGCGCGACGCTCGCGCTCGGCGAACTCCGCGCGACGCTCCTCGCCGAGCTGTCGCTCGACTGCAGCGAGCTGCGAGGCGGCGTCGGCCCGCTCGCGCGAGAGCACTCGCCGGATCTCCTCGACGTGCGCGGCGGTCTCCTCCTCGACCGCCGCGCGGATCTGCGCGCGCGCCGACGCGACCAGGTCGTCGGTGGCGGCCGCCCGGGCTCTCGTGCGACGGAGGGCGAGCGCGAGGACGAGCAGCGCGACGATCGCCACGCCGAGGACGGCGGCGAGGATCCACACGGCCATGGCCAGAGACTAGATGGTCGACCATCTACAGGCTTCGGAGCACGACGAGGGCGGCGGCGAGCAGCACCGACGAGCCCGCGAGCAGCCTCAGGGTCGTCTCGGGGGCCGTGGCCAGCATCTCGCGCGTGACGGGCTCACGTCCGCCGCCCCGCAGCTCGACCTCGCCTCTGACCGCGACGACCTGTCGCCGCGCGCGCCGCGCGGCCGTCGAGAGCTGTCGCTGGGCGAGCGAGAGCACCGTCGCCCAGGCCGCCGCGACGAGCGCCGCCGCCGAGAGGTCTCCCGAGCACGCCAGGTACCCCGTGAGCAGGGGAAACGCGCCCCACGCGAGGCCGAACCACATGTCCGTGTGGAAGCGCCCGCCGAGGAGCTCGAGGTTGTACGCGGGCACGAGGAAGGCGCCGACGGCCACGGCCGCCAGGATCCAGAGGCTGAACGACAGGGCGACCGCGACGCCCATCGCGCACGCCGCTCCCACCGAGACGAGAGCCAGCGCGATCAGGATCCGCCGGGGTATCTCCGTCCCCAGCGGGCGGCCGTGCAGCTCGTCGAGAGCGTGGGCGCCGATGCCCAGCGCGAGGAAGAACGCGAGCACGGTCAGCCCCAGCCGGCCCCACGCCACGGTGGGCGCCAGGCATCCTCCGACGACGACGTAGGAGAGGTGCCATCCCGTGTACGGCAGGTGCAGCAGCGTGACGTAGTCGCGCCGGCCGCCCCTCTCGAGCGCGTAGAACGCCGGCCTCATCCCGGTGCCGCCGGCACGACCACGTCGTCTCTCGTGCCCCAGACCACGATGCCGCCGCCGAGCGACATGCGCCGGTGGCGGACGTCCACCACACCGGCCTCCCGCCACGCCTGCGAGCTGGCGCTCCAGCGGCCAGCGAGCCCAGAAGTCGCGGATCGAGGGGCCGAGGAACCGGCCCACCTCGTACCACCCCGGCGACACGAGGCGCCCGGCCGCAGGCAGCCCGACGCGCACGTACAGCTCCCACGGCGGCCGCCACACCCCGCGCGGCACGCAGAACTCGAGCGACGCGACCGTGCCCCCGGGCCGCACCACCCGGGCCAGCTCCCGCAGCGTCGCCGCAGGATCGTCGACGTAGCGCAGCAGGTACGTGAACGTGAGGTGGTCGAACGACGCATCCGGCGAACGGCAGCTCGTCGGCGGACGCCTCCACCAGCGTCACGCGCCCGCCGAAGCGCCGCCGCGCCTCCGCCAGCATCTCCGGGCTCTGATCGAGGCCCGTCACCGCGAAGCCCCGCAGCCAGCAGGCGCTCGGCCACGAGGCCCGTGCCCGTCGCGACGTCGAGCACGGTGCGACCCTGCGGCCCTTCGGGCAGCCGCGAGACCATGAACCGCCGCCAACGGGGATCCTGCCCGAACGACAGCACGGCGCCCATCCGGTCGTACGCCGGGCCGAGGGTCGAGAACAGCTGCCGGGCATGGCGGCGACGCTCGGAGCCCGCAGGCTCATGCCGATTCGGGCTCTCGGTCACGCCACTATCCTGGCACGGTGACGCTCCTCGACGAGCTCGAGCGCATCGCCGCGGCTGCCGCCCCGCATTCCCCCGACGGCCACGGGGTCACCGCCGTGCTGGCCGCCGAGCCCGGCGCCGGCGGTCGCTTCTACCTCTGCGCGTTCGAAGCGCAGGACGAGCGGCGCGCCTGGATCGTGCTCGACGACGCCGGCCATCCCGTCGCCGACACGGCGGTGCGTCCGCGACGTCGTCGCCATCGCAGCTCTCTGCGAGATCGCGGGCGAGGCGGCCGCGGGCGGCGACCTGGACGAGCTCATCGCGCAGCTCGTGGCGCTCCGCCTGACCGAGGCGCCCGAGGGCATCGACGAGGCCGAGGACGCCGTACGGGCCCTCCAGCACGTGATCGGCACGCCACCACAGCTCGCCACGCCCGCGCGCCTCGACGAGATCGGGCACGCCACTCGCCGGCTCGAGCAGGCTCTCGACCCGGCCGCATCGTCCCCGTTC
Organism: uncultured Gaiellaceae bacterium; assembly: GCA_963731095.1. GTDB lineage: Bacteria > Actinomycetota > Thermoleophilia > Gaiellales > Gaiellaceae > Gaiella. Next base: position 162,990 of record CAVSUK010000022.1, on the reverse strand, counting down.
ACGGCGGCCATGCGAAGCGCGCAGGGAACGATCGACGAGCTCCTCGCCGAGGTGGAGGCCGCCTACCTCGCCGAGCTCGTCTAACCTTCCTGCATGGAAGGCGGCGGCTTCTTTCCGTTCGGCGGCGATCCCGAGGAGATCATGCGGGGCCTGCGCGAGTTCGCCGAGCAGCAGGCCGAGGGCGTCAAGGAGGCGCAGCGCGAGCAGTTCGCCACCCTCACACTGAACACCGCCGTCGAGCTCACCGCCGCCGCGCTCAAGCAGATCCAGGTGAGCGGCGGCGTGGACGAGCAGTCGATCGCGCTGCGCGACGCCATGCGCGTGCTGTTCCCGGAAGCGGTCGCACTCGTCTCCGCAGCACGCCAGGGTTTCATGCACGAATCCCCCTGACGCCACCGACCGGCGGCCCTCCCGGCCGGCGGAGCCGGCCTCCGGGCCGCCTCGCGCCCCTGCGCGCACCCGGCTCTCCGGGTCTGTGCTGACGCACTATCCCCTCCGGCCGGGCACGCGCAGGAACGCGTCGGAGGCGTCAGGGAACGTAGGTTGGATGGTGTGCCGGCGGAGCCGGCCTCCGGGCCGCCTCGCGTCGGAGGCCTCAGGGAGCTTCGGGCAGGTGGTGCCGGCTCTGTCGACACAGGCGAGGCATGGGCTCGCCCTAGAGCTCCCAGCGGCGGGCGACCAGCGTGAGCAGCAGTGCCTCTTCGGTGGGCATGCGGTTCTCGGCCTGCTGCCACACGACCGACTGCGGCCCGTCGATCACCTCCGCCGCCACCTCCTCGCCCCGGTGGGCCGGCAGGCAGTGCATGAAGACCGCGTCGGGTCGCGCATGTCGCATCAGCTGCTCGTCGACCTGATACGGGGCGAGCTCCCGTAGGCGCTGCTCCCGCTCGGCCTCCTCCCCCATCGACACCCATACGTCGGTGTAGACGGCGTGCGCTCCCGTCACCGCCTCCACCGGGTCGGCCACCACGCGTGCCCCGTCGATCCGTGCCGCGTAGCCCTCCGGCGCCGCGATCACGATCTCCGCGCCGGTCAACGAGCCCGCCTCGGCCAGCGACCTCGCGACGTTGTTGCCGTCACCCACGAACGCCACCCTGAGGCCGTCCAGGCGGCCGAAGCGCTCGAAGAGCGTCAGCATGTCGGCGAGCGCCTGACACGGGTGGTGCTCGTCCGTGAGGGCGTTGATCACCGGCACGGTGGCGTGGCAGGCGATCTCCTCCACCATCTCGTGGGCGAACGTCCTGACGACGATCGCCGAGGCGTAGCCGGACAGCGTTCGCGCCGTGTCGGCCACCGTCTCCCCTCGCCCGAGCTGGAGCTCGTCCGGGCGCAGCACGAGCGGGAGCATGCCGAGGCGCTCCGCGGCGGCGGCGAACGACACCCGCGTGCGGGTCGACGGCTTCTCGAAGAAGCACACCACGGTGTCGCCGCGCAGAGCGTCGACGAACCCGTGCGGCCGTGCCTTCATCGAGGCGGCCAGGTTGAGCGTTGCGGCAACGCCGTCGTGGTCGAGGTCGACGACGCGCAGGAAATGGGCCGGGATCGCCGGTGCGTGCACGGTGCTCATGCGTCCTCCTTCCGTGCCGGGGCCGCCCGCTCGGCGGCGCCTCGGCGTCTCGCGTCGTTGTCAGCCGGTTGCGACGGTCGTCTCCTGGTGGGCGAGGTGCTCGAGCGCGCCGATCACGTCGTGCAGCGTCGGGTGCCCGATCTCGCGGATCTCGTAACGGGCGTGCCGCAACGGGTGGCGAGTGCTGATCAGGCGGCCGAGGTCGAACGGCGTGCCGGTGACGACGACGTCGCACTCGGCCGCGTCGATCGTCGCCTCGAGCTCCCGCAGCTGCTCGTCGTCGTACCCCATGGCGGGCAGCACCGGCCCGATGTGCGGGTACCGGGCGAACGTCTCGCGGATGGAGCCGACCGCGAACGGCCGCGGGTCGACGATCTCCGCTGCACCCGCCTGCCGTGCGGCCACCGTGCCGGCCCCGAACGCCATGCCGCCGTGGGTCAGCGTCGGCCCGTCCTCCACGACGAGCACCCGGCGGCCCGTCAGCGGCGAGCCGGCGTCCAGCGTGACCGGCGACTCCGCTCTGATCACCTTCGCGCGGGGGTTCACGGCTGCGATGTCCGCCAGCACCCGCTCGACGTCCTCGGGGGCCGCGCTGTCGACCTTGTTCACCACCACCACGTCTGCCATGCGGAGGTTCGTCTCACCCGGGTGGTAGCCGAGCTCGTGGCCGGCGCGCAGCGGGTCGGTGACCGTGATCAGGAGATCCGGCTCGTAGAACGGGAAGTCGTTGTTGCCCCCGTCCCAGACGATCACGTCGGCCTCCTGCTGGGCCTGCCCGAGGATGTCGGCGTAGTCGACCCCGGCGTACATGACCATCCCGAGCTCGACCGGCGCCTCGTACTCCTCGCGCTCCTCCACCGTCGGGTGGGACGCGTCGATGTCGGCGAGCGTCGCGAAGCGCTGCACCCGCATCGCCTCGAGGTCGCCGTACGGCATCGGGTGCCGCACGAGCGCGACGCGCAGCCCCGAGCCGACGAGGATCTTGCCGATCTTCCGGCTCGTCTGGCTCTTGCCGCACCCGGTGCGGACGGCGGTCACGGCGATCACCGGGCGCTCCGCCTTCAGCATCGTCGCCCGCGGCCCCAGCAGCCGGAAGTCGGCGCCCGCGGCGAGGACGAGCGACGCCTTGTGCATCACGTCCTCGTGCGAGAGGTCGGAGTACGCCAGCACGACCTCGGACACGCCCTTCGTTGCGGACGATCTCGGCGAGCTCGTGCTCGGGCCTGATCGGGATGCCGTCCGGGTAGAGCGGGCCCGCCAGCGACGCCGGATAGACGCGGTCGTCGATGCCGGGGATCTGGGCGGCGGTGAACGCCACGACCCGCGTGCCGGCGTCGTCCCGGAACACGGTGTTGAAGTCGTGGAAGTCACGGCCGCCTGCGCCCATGATCACGACGCTGCGCATGTGGCTCTCCTCTCGTTGGACTGGCCCGTCGGGGGCTCTCCCCCATTGCAACGCCGACGGTGGGCGACGGCATCGGCGTCCCCTCCGATTCGCGCTGCGGTGAGCTACGGACGGGGCTGGGGAACGCTACGATCGCCTCGCGTGGGCCTCTTCGATCGCGTCGTCGTGCGGGTGCTGCCGGCCGTGCCGCGGTCGGTGGTGCAGCGCGTGTCCGCTCCGTACATCGCGGGGCCGACGCTCGACGACGCGCGGCGCACGGTCGCGGCCCTGAACGCGGAGGGCAAGTCCGCCACGGTCGACGTGCTCGGGGAGGAGATCACTCGGCCCGAGGAGGCGCAGGCGATCGCCGACGCCTACCGCTCCGTGCTCGCGGCGATCGAGAGCGACCGGCTCGACGCGAACGTGTCGGTGAAGCTGACGGGCCTCGGCCTCAAGCTCGACGTCGGTCTCTGCCGCGACCTGCTCGAGTCGATCGTGCGGGACGCTGCGGCGCGCGAGGCGTTCGTGCGCATCGACATGGAGGACTCGACCTGCGTGGACGACACGCTCACCCTCTACCGTGGGCTGCGCGCGGCCGGTCTCGACAACGTCGGGATCGTGCTGCAGGCGTGCCTGAAGCGCACCCTGGGGGACATCGCCGACCTGGCCGAGCTGCGCCCCGCCGTGCGCCTGTGCAAGGGGATCTACGTCGAGCCCGCCGGGATCGCCTTCCAGGATCCGGACGTGGTGCGCCGTTCGTTCGTCGCGTGCCTCGAGGCGCTGCTCGCGGCCGGCTCGCGCGTGGGCGTGGCGACGCACGACGAGACGCTGATCGGCGAGACGCTGACGCGGGTGGCCGGTCTCGGCCGGGAGGCCTACGAGTTCCAGATGCTGCTCGGCGTGCGCGAGGGGCGGGCGAGCGAGCTCGTCGCCGCGGGCCATCCGCTGCGCGTGTACGTCCCCTACGGGCAGCGGTGGTACGAGTACTCGCTGCGGCGCCTGCAGGAGAACCCGAGCATGGCGGGGACGATCGCGAAGGCCACGCTCGGCCGCCTCACCGGGCGCGCCTGAGCAGCTGCTTTACGCCGCGTCAGCGCACCGGCGTGGAGAGCCAGCACTCGAGGCCGGTGCCCCGGTAGATCGCCAGCGTGCGGTGGCCCGCGATCTGCCGGGAGAACGTGGCGCGGCGCAGGGCGACCGGCTTGCCGCCCACGAGCAGGCGCACAGTCACGCGTAGGCCCGTCACCTGCAGCCCGCCGTGCAGCCGGATCTGGCAGGTCAGGGAGCGGGAGGCGGGGGTGAGGGCGACGCAGCGCCCGAGGCGGCTCGACCCCTTCCACGCGGTCACCTCCACCATGCCCGCCTTCCGGCTGAGCGCCCCGATCACGAGGACGTTGCCGCGCCGTGCGAGCGACGGAGCGGCGAGCACCGCCGGCGTGCGCTTGACGATCGGCGGCAGCAGCGGCGCGGCCGGGGCCGGGTTCTCGGGGGCCGTCGTCACTGCCGAGGTCGTCGTCGAAGGGGCCGGCGTGGGCGAGGGAGCCGGGGTCGGCGTCGGGAGCCGGTGCGGGCGCTGGAGTGGGGTCGGCGTGGGCGTCGGCGAGGGGCTGGAGTGGGCGTCGGCGAGGGGGCGGGCATCGGCGCGGGCTGGCGCGGTGATCGCGATCGTGACCTGGGCCTGGGCGTTCGCGCTCGCCGCGCGAATCGTCACGCTACCGTCCGGCGGCGGCGTCGCCGGGGCCGTGTAGCGCCCGCCGGTCGTGATCGTCCCGGTTGCCGTCGGTTCCCCCGGCGACACCGTTCACGCTCCACTGCACCGTCGACGAGGAGCCGGTGACCGTCGCGGCGAGCTGGACGCTCGTGCCCGCGACCATGCTGGCCGGCGCGCCGGAGATGGAGACCGTCGGGACGGTTCCGGAGACGGTCGAGCGTGACCGTCGCGCGCGCCGGAGTCCGAGGGAACTCGCTGTTCGCGTCGAGCGCCTCGTAGGTGAACGAGTCGGAGCCCGAGTAGCTGCCGTTCGGCGTGTACGTCACGTCCGGCCCGTCGAACGCCTGGCCGACCGCCTGGTCGAGCGTCCCGTGCGCGGGTGCGGTCGCGATCCGGAACTTGCGGGCCCCGCCGGAGCCGAACGTCTGGGCGCCCAGCGTCACCTTGCGCGGCTGTCCGGCGCTGACGCCCGTCACGTCACCGGCTGTGCCACGTGGCCGGGGACGATCGAGGCCGTCGCGGCGAAGGCGACCCCGTTGTTCGCCTCGTTCGACTCGACGACGACGTTGTCGGGGTCGGAGGACGCGGCGATCCAGTAGGTGCCGGGCTTCACGTCGGAGACGTCGACCCACTGGAAGGCGATGCCCGAGCCGTAGACGTCACGCCACCCCGACGAGATGCCCATCGTCACTGACGGCGCCGATGTCCTGTTCCTCTCGCAGAACGTGTCGAGGTGGTAGACCTCCTGGGACGGTCCGGTGGTCTCGACCCGGTCGGAATCGATCAGGCAGAAGCCGACCTTCTGCGAGGGCGCCACCTCGACCGACTTGCTCGCGTCGTACAGGGCGTACCGCATCGCCGCGCGCAGGTGCCAGTGGTTGTGGCCGTCCGAGGTCTCGTACACGAGCACCGGGTCACGGGAAGTGTCCTCGCGCAGGAATGCGCCGCTTGTGTCGTAGATGCGTTGCCCTGTCTGCGTCATCGTCAGGTTGGCCGGTGAGCGCCCGATCATCTCGAGCGGTCCGGTGCCCTTGTTGTGGACGTACCCGTTGAAGCGGAGAAGCAGGCGTCGCGGCACGCTGGGGTCCGCGTCGATGTACGTCTGCAGCACGGCGCTCGTCGGCGAATCCGAGACCAGATCCGGCAGCGCCTCCGTGGGCGCGACGCCGGTGGCGGCGCCGGCCAGCCCCAGGGCGCCTGCCGCGGCGACCGCGAGCGCGGCTGCGACGATGCGCAGGCGGTGCCCCTCCCCCCAGGAACCCATCGCGGTTTCGTCCCCCCTTCTCACGCCCGGCCGCAACGATAGAGACCGGGTCGGCTGTAAGAGCTCCGCTCGACCCGCGGGCCGACCCTGCGATCAGGCTACCAGGCTGAAGCCGCCGTCGACGATGAGCGTCTGACCGCGGACCATCTCCGCGTCGGCGGAGCAGAGGAAGGCGACGGCGCCGGCGATGTCGTCCGGCGCGACGATCCTGCCCGCGGCGTTCCTGGCCCCCATCTCGAGCATCTCCTCCCGGTTCGGGAAGTGCTCCAGCGCGCCGGTCTCGACGACGCCGCCCGAGACCGCGTTCACGCGGATGCCGCGGGGCCCGAGCTCGACGGCGAGGTAGCGGACGAGCGACTCGAGCGCCGCCTTGGACGTGCCCACGAGCGCGTAGTTCTCGAGCACGCGCGTCGAGCCGAGGCTCGAGATGGCCACGAGTGACGAACCTGCCGGCATCGACGGCGCCGCCACGCGGGCGAGCGCCAGAAAGGCGCGGGCGTTGGCGTTCAGCGTCCAGTCCCAGTGCTTGTCCTGTGTCTCGAGCGCGGGGCGGATCACCCCCGTCGCCGCGTTGTGGACGAGCACGTCGAGCGGGCCGAGCGCCGCCACCTGCTCGAGCACGCGGTCTGCGGTGACGTTCCCGCGGACGAGGACGGGCTCGGCGCCGAGTGCGCGGAGCTCCTCCGCCGTCGCCTCGGCGGCCGCGTCGGAGCGCAGGTAGCCGATCGCCACGCGCGCGGCGCCGTCGCGGGCGAAGCGCAGGGCGATCGCCTTGCCGATGCCTCGCGACCCGCCCGTCACGAAGACCGACTTGCCCGCGGAGGTCGTCACGCTCTGCGCGGCAGAGGGCTCGCGGCCGGCGCGGACGACGGGATCTCGTCCCAGCCGATGCGGCGGCGCGGCAGCTCCGGCTCGTCGTCCTCGGCCTTCGAAGACGCGTGCCCGAGGTCGGCGAGCAGCGCCATCTTCTGCTCGCCCAGCACCCGGACCGGGTGCTCCTCGGGGAGGTCGGCGATCAGCTCGCGCACCCGCGCGCGGATCTGGAAGGCGAAGTGCGGTGTCGCAGGCCCGACGAGGGCCTCGACGTCGTCGGCGGTCGGCTCGCGCATCGCGCAAAGGGTAACCCGTGGGGCGGGGCCATGCCTCGCCCTCGTGTTGCTCCGAGCCGGACGGTCGAGCAACCATCTAGGTTCCGGTCATGCGCCGCCCTACGACCGTCGAGGTGATGCTGCTCTCGGCGATCGGGTTGTGGGCGCTCAACCTGACGATGACGCGGTACATCCTCACGCACGGCTTCCAGCCGCTCGCGTACGCGACCGTCCGCTACGGCCTCGCGGCTGCGGTGTTCGTCGGGATCACGATCGTCGCGGAGCGGTCGCTGCGGATCGCGCGTCGCGACCTCGTGCTCGTTCTCGCAGCGGCGGTCGCCGTATGGGTGAACCAGCTCGGCTTCGTCTACGCGTTGAAGACGACGTCCGCGTCGGTGATCGCCCTCATCCTCGCCGCCACGCCGATCTTCGCCGCGCTGTTCGGGCTCGCGTTCGGGACGGAGGTGCTGCCGCGAAGGTTCTGGGCCGGGGCCGCGCTCTCGTTCGCCGGCGTGGGCCTCGTGGCCCTCGGAGCCGGCGGCGAGCTGCGTGGTGACCTCGGCGGGATCATGCTCGGGATCCTCACCGCCGCGACCTGGGCCGTCTACTCCATGCTGATCGCGCCGCTGATGCGCCGCTACTCGCCCTCCCGCCTGAGCGCGCTCGTGCTGGGGCTCGCCTGGGTGCCGATCGCGCTCTGCGGCGCGCCGCAGACGTCGAGCCAGGACTGGCAGCTCGGCTGGGAGGTGTGGGCGCTGCTCGTGTTCGCAACGCTGGGCCCGCTCGTCCTCACCAACGTGCTCTGGTTCCACTCGCTCGACCGCATCGGGCCTTCGCGGGCGACGCTCGCGACGAACCTGCAGCCGTTCCTGGCTGCGCTCTTCGCGGTGGTGCTGCTCGGCGAGCGGATCGACGCCGTGCAGGTGGCGGGCGGCGCTTCTGATCGGGCTCGGCATCCTCGCGGCGCGCCATCGCGGCGAGCGGCCGTCCGCGCCGCCGGTCGACTAACCATCTAGCCTTCCCGCGTGTCCCCGCAACGGCGCACCGCGCTCGTGTCCGTGGGCGCAGCCGTCGCGTTGATGCTCGTCAAGCTCGGCACGGGCCTTGCGAGCGGGAGCCTCGGGCTCGTCTCCGAGGCGCTGCACTCGGGCACCGACCTCGTCGCCGCGCTGCTCACGTTCTTCGCCGTCGGCCTTGCCGTGAAGCCCGCCGACCGGGGCCACCCGTACGGTCACGGCAAGGCCGAGCACCTTGCCGCGCTCGCCGAGGCGGGCATCCTCTCGGTCGTCAGCGTCGGGGTGGCGGCACTCGCCGTCGCACGCCTCACCGGCCGGGTCGAGATCGAGACCGACGCCGCCTGGTGGGTGTTCGCCGCGGTAGCCGTGGTGATCGCGATCGACGTCTCCCGCACGCTCGTCAGCCATCGCGCGGCGCGCCGGTTCTCGAGCCCGGCGCTGCGCTCGAACGCCCTCCACTTCGGCAGCGACCTCGCCGGCACGCTCGCCGTGCTCGCCGGGCTCGTCGCCGTCCGGGCCGGGTGGCCCGGGGGCGACTCGGTTGCCGCGCTGTTCGTGGCGCTGCTCGTGCTCGTCGCCGCGGCGCGCCTGATCAGGCGCAACGTCGACGTGCTCATGGACAAGTCCCCCGCGGACGCCGTCGAGGCCGCCCGGGAGGCGATCGCAGCGATCGAGCCTCCCGTCGACCTCCGCCGGCTGCGGCTACGTCACGCGGCAGGCAGGGCGTTCGCGGACGTCGTCATCGGCGTCTCGCCGGGGGCGGCCGTCGGGCAGGGGCACGCGGTCGCCGACCGCGTCGAGGCGGCGCTCGACCGTGTCCTGCCGGGCTGCGACATCGTCGTCCACGTGGAGCCGGCCGGCGAGAGCGAGGCGCTGCTGCGCGAGCGCGTCCGCGCGGCGGCCATGACCGTCCCGAGCGTGCGAGAGCTCCACAACCTCTCGGTGATCGAGCTCCCGGACGGCGCCCACGTCTCGCTCCACCTGAAGGTGCCCGGCGACCTCCCGCTCGGCGAGGCGCACGCGCTGGCGGAGCAGGTCGAGCGCGCGATCGTGGACGGCGTGCACGAGGTCGTCGAGGTGCAGTCCCACCTCGAGCCGCTCGCCGAGCCGGCCGCCGGCCGCGAGGTGGACGAGGACCCGGCCGAGATCGAGCGGATCGTGCGCGAGGTGACGGGCGCGCGGCCTCGGACGATTCGCTTCCTCAACACCACGGACGGGCTCGTCGTCTTCCTCACCCTCGCGCTCGACTCGTCCGAGAGCCTGTCGGCGGCCCACGGCGTCGCATCGCAGGTGGAGGAGCGCATCCACCGGGCGCTGCCCGGCGTGGACGAGGTGATCGTCCACACCGAGCCCTGACAGGTTGAATAGGCGTCCGTGCGGCTCTGCATGTTCCACCCGAACGACAACCCGATGGAGCGCGGCTGGGTCGGCCGCGTCGACGGCGAGCGCGTGCTCCACCTCGCAGCGCAGACACTGCAGGCGTTCTTCCTGGGCGGCGGCGGCGCCCGCGAGCATGCGGAGTATCCGCTGGCGGACGTGACGCTGCTGACCCCGGTGCTGCAGCCGCCGAACGTCCGCGTCTTCGAGTCGCAGGACGACGTTCGGCTTCGCCAACGCGACCGCCGTCGCCGGCCCGGGCGCCCGTGTCGCCGGCTCCGGCCTGTCGCTGCTGCCGCGCCTCGCCGCGGTCATCGGCGCCGAGGGCCGGATCGGCGGTATCACGCTGCTCGCCGAGTGGCGTGCCGGAGACCGCGTTGCCCCGAAGGACCGCGACTTCGCGCTCGTGCTCGGCCCCGTGGTCGTGACGCCGGACGAGCTCGATCCAGGCGCGGTCGAGCTCGTCGTCGAGGTCGGGGGCGACGAGCTGCTTCGTGCGCCTGCGCCCTCGTTCGACTGGGAGGCGGCCCGGGCGCATGCCGCGGCCGGCACGACGCTCCGGCCCGGCGACATCCTCGGCGGGCCGCCCGCCGGCCGGCTCGACGGCGTCGCCGGACGGGTCGACGCTGCGCGGATCGGGGATCGGCGTCCTCGTTCAGTCGGCCGGGTGAGCGGGGTGGGAGAGGCGGGCCTCGCGCTCGTGCTGGACTGGGACGGCACGGTGACCGAGCGGGACACGCTGCACCTCGCGATCGAGCGATTCGGCGACGTCGACGTGTTCCACGCCCTCGAGGCGGAGCTCGGGCGCAGGCTCACCCTGCGCGAGGTGATCGCCTGCGAGATGGAGACGATCACGGCGCCGCTCGACGAGGTCGTCGGCTGGCTGCTCGAGACGGTGCGCGTCCGCCCGGGCTTCGCCGAGCTCGTCGAGCGGCACGACCCCCTGATCGTGTCGGCCGGGTTCCACGAGCTGATCGGCCCGGTCCTGGAGCGCGAGGGCGTGCGGGCACGCGTCGTCGCGAACCGTGTCGGCGCCGACCCGGCCGGGTGGCGCGCGGCCTTCCCCGAGGTGGAGCCGTGCGCCGTCTGCGGCGAGCACTGCAAGCGGGTGAGCGTGGCGGGCCTCGACCCCTTCGCCTACGTCGGCGACGGCGTCAGCGACCGCTGCGTGTCGCTGGCGGCCGACCGGGTCTTCGCCCGCGACGGCCTGGCGCGCTGGCTCGACGCGCGCGGCGAGCGCTACGAGCCCTTCGGCGACCTGCGCGACGTACTGGTGGCCTTGGGCGGCTGACCCGGCCCTGCCTGCGGGCGCGGCCCGCGCCGGGGTGCCTCGCGGGCTCCGGACTTCCGCGAAGCGGAAGTCCGCGTGCAGGCTAGGAGGCGCAGCCGTCGTCCCGCCCTGGCGCAGGCGGGGGCGGAACGTCGAGCTCGGCACGGCCTGCTCCGGCTCGTCGATCAGCGTCCGCAGCGCGTCGATCGCGGTCGCGGCGATCTCGGCGATCGGCTGCTCGATCGTCGTCAGCGGCGGCTGCGTCCAGGTCGCGGCGTCGATCCCGTCGAAGCCGACGACCGACAGGTCGTCCGGGATCGCGCAGGCCGAGCGAGGCCGCCTCCTGCAGGCATCCGATCGCCATCAGGTCGTTCGAGCAGATCACCCCCGTCGGCCGGTTGCCGTTCGACCGCTCCAGGATCGCGCGCAGCGCCTGCCGCCCGCCCTCGACCGTGAAGGCGGCGTGTGCCACGTGCCGACCGGGGTCCAGGCCCGCCTCGCGCAGCGCGTCGGTGCGGCCCTGCAGCTTCTCCCGCGTCGGCTGCGCGAACTCCATCCCGGCCGCGAAGCCGATGCGCCGGTGCCCGAGCGCGAGCAGGTGCTCGGTCGCCATGCGCCCCGACGCCCGCTCGTCGACGCCGACGGACGTGACGGGGAGGGCGTCGGAGCTGCCGTTGACGAAGACGATGCGCGCGCCGCGATCGAGGAGCTGCCGGTAGTGCGAGTGCTCGCCGCGGACGTCGGTCACCTCGGCGCAGATGAAGACCATGCCCTCGACGCGCCGTTCGAGCAGCATCTGCACGTAGTCCACCTCGCGCAGCACCGAGCCGGCCGTGTTGCAGAGGATCGTCGCGTAGCCGACCCGCGTGGCCCGCGTCTCCATCGCCTGGGCGAGCGCGGCGAAGACGGGATTGCCGAACTCGGGCACGAGCAGCCCGATCGCGCCCGCGGTCTCGACCCGGCCGGGAGGGACGTAGAGCAGGTCCCGCACCGCCCGCTCGACGCGCTCCCGCGTCTCGGGTCGCACCGCGGCCGATCCGCTGACGACGCGGGATGCGGTCGCGACGCTAACTCCGGCACGCGCTCGCGACGTCTCTAAGAGAGGCCGGTTTCACAGGAATGGAACTCCATACACGCATTGATTCATACAAGGTTTCCCGCAGGTGGCCTGTCGACATATCGGTACATCACCAGGCGCTCCGATCAGGGTTTTTCCGCTTGACCGGCAGTGTCACGGGCAGTAGTTTACCGGCCGACGTTTCACAATGTTGTAACACGTTTCCGAGCGGCGCCTGGCGCCGAGACCCGAAGGAGGAGGAGCAGATGTTGAGCATTCGCACACTGCGGGCCGCCCTGGCGCTCGCGGTTGTCGCGCTTGCGGTTGTCGTGGTGGTGTCGCCGGCGACGAGCGCGTCGAAGGCGTCGAAGGACACGACGATCGTGATCTGGGCCGACAAGGACCGCGTCCCGGCGGTCACCAAGATCGCGAACGCTGTGGGCGCAGTCGCAAGGGCGTGACCGTCTCGGTCGTGCAGAAGGAGATGGGCCCGATCCGCGAGGACCTGAAGACCGTGCAGGCCGACACGGCCCCCGACGTCATCGTCGGCGCGCACGACTGGGTCGGCGAGCTCGCGGCGAACGGCTCGGTCGTGCCGCTGTTCCCGTCGACCGCGACGAAGAAGCAGTTCCCGGCCTACGCGCTCAACGCGTTCTCGTACGGCACGGCGATCAAGAAGCTGTACGGCGCGCCGGTCGCGCTCGAGAACATCGCGCTCGTCACGAACACGAAGCTGGCCAAGGTGCCGACCTCGTTCGCCGACATGGAGAAGCAGGCGCTCGCCGTCAAGAAGAAGACGAAGGCGCAGGTCGGCCTCTCGGTGCAGCAGGGCTCGGGCGGCGACGCGTACCACATGTACCCGCTCTTCTCCGGCCTCTGCGGCTACATCTTCGGCACGAACTCGGCCGGCAACCTCGATCCGTCCGCGATCGGCGTCGCCAACCCGAAGTTCCTCAAGAACGCCGCCGCAGATCGACACCTGGAACAAGGAGGGCCTGATCCGCTCGAGCGTCGACTCGAGCATCTCGAAGGACCTGTTCCTGAAGGGCAAGACGGCGTACTTCTTCACCGGCCCGTGGAACCTCAGCGACATCCGCAAGACGCCGGGCCTGAAGATCGCCATCTCGGCCGTTCCCCGACCTCGGCACGGGCTGCAAGTCGGTGCCGTTCCTCGGCGTCCAGGGCTTCATGGTGACGAAGTTCGCCGCCGACGCACGGCGTCGACAGCTTCGCCAAGGACTTCGTCAGCAACTACATGATGCAGCCCGACGCGCAGCTCGCCCTGGCGGCCGCCAACGACCGCTTCCCGGCCAACACGGCCGCGGCGCGAAGGTGGCCGACAAGGACGTGAAGGCGTTCGGCAAGGCGAGCGTCGGCGGCGTCCCGATGCCGAACATCCCGCAGATGTCCTCGGTGTGGGGCGACCTCGGCTCCGCCTGGGTGCGCTCGACGAAGGGCTCCGGGTCGATCCCGGCCAGGCGCTCCTTCATCGGCGCGCAGAAGAGCATCGCGCAGAAGATCGGCTAGCGAGAGCACAGGTCGATCGGCGTGACGACCGAGAGGGCACAGCAGTCTCGACCGCTGTGCCCTCTCGCGCTCGTCCCGCGACGGTTTAGGGTGACGCCGTGACCGCCACCACCGCCAGCGACGCCGCGGTCGCGGCCGTCCCGCCGGCCTCCTGCTCGCCCGGGCGCTCGGCTTCTTCTCGGGCACGGTCGGGCTCGTCATCAAGCTCGTCTTCCTCGCCGGCCGCCAACGCGCTCGGCCTCTGGGCCGCGGGCGTCCTCCTCGCCGACGGCAAGTGGCTCGCCGGCGTCGTCGTCGTCGCTCGCCACGGTCGCGATCGACGTCGTCTACCTGGGGCCCTGGAAGGCATCGATCCCGCTCAAGTTCCTCGTCCCGGGCACGGTGTTCCTGATCGGGTTCCAGATCATCCCGATCCTCTCCAACGTCAACATCGGCTTCACGAACTGGTCGACAGGGCACAACCTCACCCAGAGCGAGGCGATCGCGGCGATCGAGGAGAACTCGCTGACGCCGCCGCCGGACGGCGCCACCTACACCTCGACGCCCGGCGACGAAGGACGGGCGAGCTGACGCTCCTGCTCGTCGACGAGGCGACCGGCAAGGCCTACGCCGGCTCGCAGGACGGCCTCGTGCCGCTGCCCCGGCCGGACGTCACGATCGAGAACGGCACCGTCACCGCCGCGAAGGGCTACGAGATCGTCAAGGGCGACGAGCTGCTCACGCTCGACCAGGCAGCTCGGGGAGCTCCTCGATCCCGACCACGGGCAACGCGTTCATCCGCGCCGAGGGCCTCAGCCAGGCGGTCGAGCTGCAGCCCACCCTGCGCTACGTGCCCGCCGAGGGACGTCTTCGTCAACATCGAGACGGACACCGTCTACAGGGACAACGGCGAGGGCTCCTACGTCTCCGCCTCCGGCGAGGTGCTCGAGCCCGGCTGGCGCACGTACGTCGGCTTGAAGAACTTCACGTACGATCTTCACCGACCCGCTCGTCCGCGACCCGTTCATCCACGTCTTCATCTGGACGTTCGTCTACGCGATCCTGACCGTCTTCCTCACCTTCGCCCTCGGGCTCTTCCTGGCGATCGTGCTCAACAAGCCGGAGCTGCGGCGGCAGCGGATCTAGCGCGCCCTGCTGATCATCCCCTACGCGGTCCCGGCCTTCCTCTCCGTCCTCGTGTGGGCCGGGCTCCTGAACGACGACTTCGGCGCGATCAACAACCTGCTCGGCGTGCAGCATCCCGTGGCTCTTCGACCCGTCCTGGGCCAAGGTCTCGTGCGTGCTCGTGAACCTCTGGCTCGGCTTCCCCTACATGTTCCTCGTCTCCACGGGCGCCCTGCAGGCGATCCCGAGCGAGCTGCACGAGGCCGCGCGCATCGACGGCGCGACGTCGCGCCAGGTCTTCCGCCTGGTCAACCTGCCGCTGCTGCTCGTCGCGCTGACGCCGCTGCTGATCGCGTCGTTCGCCTTCAACTTCAACAACTTCAACAACATCTACCTGCTCACCGGCGGCGGCCCGCTGCGAGGCGACCAGCGTCGCCGGCGCGACCGACATCCTCATCAGCTACACGTACAAGATCGCCTTCGCCGGCGGGCAAGGGCAATCGGACTTCGGCCTCGCGAGCGCCATCTCGATCATCATCTTCTCCTGATCGCGACCATCTCGGCCATCTCCTTCTGGCGCACGAATCCTGGAGGACCTGCGATGACGACGTATGAGCGCCGTCGAGGCCGCTCGCCGGCACCGCCGTCGCCGAGGCGGCGCCGCACGATCCGCGGTTGGTGCGGCGACCTGGGTGGCGGCACCTCGTCGCGCTGGTCGCGATCGCGTTCGCGCTCTTCCCGGTCGTCTCGTGGTCTCGCGCCGCCTTCACCCCGGACCCGTCGATCAGCAGCGCGTCGATCATCCCGCGCAGCCTCACGCTGGACAACTTCCGCGAGATCCTCACGAACCCGGACGATCCGGCGAGCAGCGACGCCTACGCCAACTGGTACGTCAACACGATGATCGTCGCGCTCGTGTCCGCCTTCTTCACGGTCCTGATCGGAGCCGGTCGCCGCCTACGCGTTCAGCCGGTTCCGCTTCAAGGGTCGCAAGGTCGGCATGATGTTCCTGCTGCTGGTGCAGATGTTCCCGCAGTTCCTCGCCCTCGTCGCGATCTACATCATCATGGTGAACATCGGCGACGTCTTCCCGCCGATCGGCCTCGACACCGCTCGCGGGCCTGATCCTCGTCTACCTCGGCGGCGCGATGGGCGTGAACGCCTGGCTGATCAAGGGCTTCTTCGACACCGATCCCGAACGAGATCGACGAGTCGGCGAAGGTCGACGGCGCCACGCCACGGCCAGATCTTCTGGGGCATCATCCTGCCGCTCGGCGTGCCCGGTGCTCGCGGTCGTCGGGCTGCTGAGCTTCATCGGCACGATCAACGAGTTCATCATCGCCAGCGCCTGATCCAGACCCGAGCCAAGACCCTGGCGGTCGGCCTGCAGGGCTTCATCGCCAACGAGTACTCCGAGAACTGGGGGCCGTTCGCGCCGGCGCCCTGCTCGCGGCGATCCCGGTCGTGATCCTGTTCATGTTCCTGCAGAAGTTCATCGTCAGCGGCCTCACGGCGGGGTCGGTGAAGGGATAGTGCCGCGCCGCCCCTGACGCGAGCCCACCACGACGGCTCGCCGCTGTACGTCCCGAGCGCCGGCCGAGATCGGCGACGACGTCGCCGTGCGCATGCGCGTGCCCCGCGCCTCCAGCGGTCGACGTGGCCGCTGCGCACGTGCGCGACGGCGAGCCGCACGTCGTGCCGGCCGTGGTCGACGAGGAGACCGACGACCGACGTGTGGTGGGGGGCCGACGGTGCCGATCTGGAACCCGACCGCACTACCGGTGGCTGCTCGTCGGCGGCGCCTTCGACTTCGCCTGGCTGACCGGCGCCGGGCGTCTTCCGCCACGACGTGCCCGACGACCTCGACTTCGTGATCAGCGTCGCACCGGCCGCCCCGGACTGGCACGCCGAGGGCGTCGTCTACCAGGTCTTCCCCGACCGCTTCGCGACGACTCGGCGCCGACGGCCGGCGACGGCGACCGCGCCCGACTGGGCCGTGCCCGCGCGCTGGGACGACGAGCCCGACGGGCCGCGGGCCCGACGACGCCGTCGAGTTCTTCGGCGGCGACCTCGACGGCATCGAGCAGCACCTCGACCACGTCGAGCGGCTCGGTGCCGACGATCGCTCTACCTGACGCCGGTCTTCCCCGCCGGTCCAGACGCACCGGTACGACGCCTCCTCCTTCGACCGCGTCGACCCGCTGCTCGGCGGCGACGAGGCGCTCGCCCGCTCGTCGACGCCGCGCACGAGCGCGGGCTCCGCGTCGATCGGCGACATCACCCTCAACCACTGCGGCGCCGCGCCACGAGTGGTTCGTCGCCGCGCAGCAGAGCCCGGACGCGCCCGAGCGCGAGTTCTTCCGCTTCGACGACAGCCTGCCGGACGGCTACGAGTGCTGGTTCGGCGTCCGCTCCCTGCCCAAGTTCGACGTGGCCGCTCGCCGGAGCTGCGGCCGCCGCATGACCGAGGTCGCGCGGCGCTGGCTGCGCGCCGCCGCTACGATCTCGACGGCTGGCGCGTCGACGTCGCCAACATGGTCGGCCGCTATCGGGAGCTCGACCCTCACGACCGGCGTCGCGAGCGAGATCCGCACACGAGCGTCGAGCGGCAAGCTGCTCGTCGCCGAGCACGGGCACGACTTCCGCGCCGACCTGCTGGGCGACGGCTGGCACGGCACCATGAACTACGCGGGCTTCCTCGCGCCCGGTCTGGTCGCTGGCTGCGCGGCGACGACCTGCCCGAGGAGCTGCAGAGCTTCTTCTGGAGCATCCCCGTCGGGCTGCCGCGGCTGCCGGGGGACGCCGTCGTGACGTCGATGCGGAGCTTCCGCGGCGGGATCCCCTGGGACCGCCTCCTGCACTCGTGGACGCTCCTCGACAGCCACGACACGGCGCGCTTCCGCACCGTCGTCGGCTCGCGCGAGCGGCAGCTCGTCGGCGTCGGCCTGCAGATGACGACGCCGGGCGTGCCGATGGTGTTCGCCGGCGACGAGATCGGGCTCGAGGGCGACTGGGGCGAGGACGCCCGCCGCACGATGCCGTGGGGCCGGCCCGAGACCTGGGACGGGCCACCCTCGACGGCTACCGCGCGCTCGTCGCGCTGCGGCGCTCGAGCCCGGCGCTCGCCCGCGGCGGCATGCGCTACGCCCACGTCTCGGCCGACGCGATCGCCTACCTGCGCGAGCTGCCCGGCGAGCGCCTGCTCTGCCTCGCCGCGCGCGCAGCGCACGAGCCCGTGCGGCTGCCGCTCGGCCGGCTCGGCTGCGCCGCGCTCGAGACGCTGCACGGCGGCGACGCGCTGGTGCAGCGGCGGCGACGCCGTGCTCCCCGCCGACGGACCGGCATTCCATGTCTGGAGACTCACGTGACCATGAAGCGAAGGAGGCCCGTCGTGGCTGAAGTGGTGCTGAAGAACGTCGACAAGGTCTACGAGCAACGTCCACGCCGTCCAGGACCTCTCGCTCGACATCGCGGACGGCGAGTTCCTCGTCCTCGTCGGCCCGTCCGGCTGCGGCAAGACCACGGCGCTGCGCATGGTCGCCGGCCTCGAGACGATCACGGACGGCGTCGTCACGATCGGCGACCGGGTCGTCAACGACCTCTCGCCCAAGGACCGCGACATCGCGATGGTGTTCCAGAGCTACGCGCTCTACCCGCACATGACCGTCGGCGACAACATCGCCTTCGGCCTGCGGCTGCGCAAGATGCCGAAGGACGAGATCGACAGGCGGATCGCCTGGGCGGCGAACCTGCTCGACCTGACCCCGTACCTCGCCCGCAAGCCGAAGGAGCTGTCCGGCGGCCAGCGCCAGCGCGTCGCGATGGGCCGCGCGATCGTGCGCGAGCCGCAGGTGTTCCTGATGGACGAGCCGCTCTCGAACCTCGACGCGAAGCTGCGCGTGCAGATGCGCGCCGAGATCGCCAAGCTGCAGCACGAGCTCGGCATGACCACCATCTACGTCACGCACGACCAGGTCGAGGCGATGACGATGGGCGACCGCGTCGCCGTCATGAGCATGGGCACTGCTGCAGCAGGTCGACACGCCGCAGCACCTCTACGACGAGCCGGCGAACCTCTTCGTCGCGAGCTTCATCGGCACGCCGCCGATGAACCTCGTCGAGGGCGTCGTGCACGTCGACGGCGACGCGCGTCACCGTCGACGTCGGCCCGGTGACCCTGCCCGTCGGAGCGCCTGCGCTCGAGCGCTACCCGCGCGTGCGGGGCTGCGACGGACGCACGGTCGTGGTCGGCATCCGCGCCGAGGACGTGCACCCGGCGACGGTCCGGCCGGATCTCCCGACGCTCGACGCGCGGATCGATCTCGTCGAGGCGCTCGGCTCCGGGCGTGATGGCGTACTTCACGATCGACGCCGACGGCGGTCCGGACCGAGGCACAGCGGCGCCGACGGACGACGTACCGCCGAAGGGAGCCGGCGGCATCGCGGGCGCGCGCCCGAACCTGATCGCCCACTTCCCGCCGCGCGTCGCGCTCCAGATCGGCGACACCGATCCCCGTCGCCGTCGACACGGACAACCTCCACCTCTTCGACAGCGAGACGGGCGCTGCGTCTCGGCTAGAGCCCTCCTCTCGCCGGCGCGCTCGCCGGTGCCGCGCTCGCCGTGGCGGCCGTCGCCGCTCGCCGGACGCGACGGGGCCGCGGCGCCTCCGTCGGGCGCGGAGCTCGAGGCGCTCGCGCAGCCTCCGGCGTACACGCCGTTCGCGTCGCAGCGCATCTACTTCGTGATGCCCGACCGCTACGCGAACGGCGACCCGTCGAACGACCGGGGCGGCAAGAGCGGCGGCCGCTCCGTCACCGGCTTCGACCCGGTCGACACCGGCTGGTACCACGGCGGCGACCTGAAGGGGCTGACCGGCACGCTGCACCGACCCGCAGCGGGGCCTGCAGCGGATCAGCGACCTCGGCTTCACCGCGATCTGGGTGACGCCCGTCGTGGGCCAGCAGACGGTGCAGGGCTCGAGCGCCGCCTACCACGGCTACTGGGGCCTCGACTTCACCGACGTCGACCCGCACCTCGGCAGCGCGGCCGACTTCGCGCGCGTTCACCGACTGCGCGCACCGGCTCGGCCTGAAGGTGATCCTCGACGTCGTCGTCAACCACACCGGCGGACGTGATCCTCGCTCGGCGGCGGCAGCAGCTTCGTCGGGCGCCGACGAGAAGCCGTACCGCGACTGCCGCGGCAAGGTGTTCGCGCCCGCCCGCTACGCGGGCGGCACGACGTTCCCGTGCCTGTCCGCGAAGAACATGCCGACGGCAGGCGATCGTGTTCCCGGCCGACCGCAAGGCGAAGAAGCCCGCCTGGCTGAACGACGTCACGAGGTACCACGACCGCGGCGACATCGACTTCTCCTCGTGCAGCGTGGCCTGCTTCGAGCAGGGCGACTTCTACGGCCTCGACGACCTCTTCACCGAGCAGCCGGCCGGGTCGTGAACGGCCTCGCGCAGGTCTACGGCGACTGGATCAGGCGCTACGGAGTCGACGGCTTCCGCGTCGACACCGCCAAGCACGTCGACCGCGCCTTCTTCGGGCCTGGCTGCCGAAGATCCGGGCCGCCGCGCGCGCGGCCGGGCGTGCAGGACTTCCAGATCTTCGGCGAGGTCTTCGAGACCGACGCGGTCGAGCTCTCCCGCTACGTCCGCGACGCGCGGCCTCCCGAACGTGATCGACTTCCCGCTGCAGGACTCGCTCGACCGCTTCGCGGGCGGCGTCGGCCGGCGCGCAGCGGCGTCGCGGGCCGGCTCGCCGACGACGACTACTTCCGGGGCGCCGTCGGGGATCGCTCCGACGCCCGCCACGTTCCTCGGCAACCACGACACCGGGCGCGCGGCGCGCATGATCCTCGACCAGGCGTTCGACGCCATCGGACGCGCGAGCTGCTGCAGCGCGTCCTGCTCGGCTACGACCTGCTCTACCTCCTGCGCGGCGCGCCGGTCGTCATGTACGGCGACGAGGTCGGGATGATGGGAAGCGGCGGCGACAAGGCGGCGCGGCAGGACATGTTCCCGACCCAGGTGCCCGACTGGCAGGCCGAGAAGCGCGTCGGCTCGCCGCCGATCGGGACGGGCTCGTCGTTCGACGTCGACGGGCAACCCGATCGGCGAGCAGCTGCGCGCGCTCGGCGCGCCTGCGCGACGAGCACCCTGCGCTCTCGACCGGGTCGACGACCGTCCGCTACGCCGACTCAGATCGGCGCTCGTCGTCGGCCGCATCGACCGTGCAGCGCACGGCGCGAGTACGTCGAGGCGCTTCAACTCCGGCACTACCGCGCTCACGGTGACCGTCGCGACCGCGACGCCCGGGCGCGTCCTGGGAGCCGCTGCTCGGCGTCGACGGCGCCCGTCACGAGCCGGGCGGACGGTCGCCTCACCCTGACGATCCCGCGCCCTCGGCGCGCTCCTCCTGCGTGCCGGCGCGGACCTGCCCGTCCGTGCCGTTGCCGGCGCCGGCCGTGAAGGTCGGCCCCGACCGGCTCAGCGAGCTCCGGGTCGTCTCGGCGTCGCTGAAGACGGCCGATCCCGCCACGCGTCTCCTTCGCGCTCCGGCAGGGCGGGCAAGGCGTGGACGCGCATCGCCGTCGACGACTCGGCGCCCCTACCGGGCCTTCCTCGACCCGGCGCGCTTCCGCCGGGGCGAGAAGGTGCAGGTGGTGGCGATCGCACGCGGGAGCGACGGCTCCACCGCCGTGTCGCCGGTGGTCGTGGCGACCGCCGCGCCCGAAGCAGGCCTGAGCCCTCGGTCTACGATCGGCGCTGCCGCACCTCGCCCTTCCGCAGCCGTACGACTTCCTCGCCTCGACCGAGCGGTTCCGCTCCTACGGCCCCGACCGCGCGAACCTCTGGCACGAGGGCGGCCTGCACCGGGTCGTCGCCGGCCGCGAGGTGCGGATCGAGGCGGCGCCAGGCGGCGTGCGCGTCGAGCCGTGCGACGACGCGGTCGGCGCGCGCCGTCGCGCATCTGCTCGGGCCTTCCGTTCGAGCTCGAGCGCTTCTGGGCCTGGGCGCGGGACGAGCCCGTGCTCGCGGCGCTGCGAGGAGCCGCTGACGGGATACCGGCCGCCGCTCGCTCCCGACCCGTGGGAGATGCTCGTCACCTCGATCACGGCCCAGCAGGTCTCGCTCCATTCCGCGTTCGCCGTGCGGTCGCGGCTGATCGAGCGGTTCGGCGAGCCGCTACGAGCGTCGCCTGGGCGTTCCCGACGCGAGAGCGCATCGCCGCCGCCGGCGAGAGCGAGATCAGGGAGGTCGGCTTCTCCGGCCGCAAGGCCGAGTACGTGATCGGCCTCGCCCGCTCCGACCTCGACCTGGACGGGCTCGCTTGCCTGCCCGACGACGAGGTGGTCGCGGCGATCACCGGCTGTCCGCGGGCTCGGCCGCTGGACCGCCGACTGGTTCCTCGCCCGCTGCCTCGCCCGCGGCGGCGCCTGGCCCGCCGGCGATCTCGGCGTGCGCAAGGCCGTCTCCCACTTCTACGGCGAGGGGCGCGAGCTCACCGAGCAGGAGACGCGGGAGGTCGGCGAGCGGTTCGGCCCGTGGCGCAACGTCACCTGCCACATGTTGCTGGCGGGGTTGCGCATGGTCGGGTGAGAAGAGCGCCGCCGGTACGATCGGCGGCGTGACCGTGCGCACCGCCACCGTTGCCGACCTGGCGGTGCTGGAGGAGCTGTGGCGCGCCTTCGAGGCGGAGGTGCCGCCGCCGGCGCACGTCGACGTCGACGAGGCGCAGGAGCTCGCCGAGATCCGGGAGATCGTCGGCTCCGGGCTCGCCTGGCTGGCCGAGCGCCACGGTGATGTCGTGGGGATGGCCCTGGCGCGGCGCCGCTCGCCCAGGCTCGCCCGGCTGACCGACCTCTACGTGCGCCCCGAGGCGCGCGGCCACGGGGTCGCGGAGGCGCTCGTCCGCGAGGTCGTCGCCCGCTTCGTCACGGAGGGCGCGGAGGCCATCGACCTCGAGGTGCTGGCGTCGAACGGCGCCGCCCGCGCCGTGTACGGCCGCTGGGGCTTCCGCGAGGACACGCTCACGCTGGTGGCGCCGCTCGACGCGCTCGCCGCCCGGCTCGGCGAGGCGCACGAGGCATCGTCCTTCGGCTCGATCCACGTCCAGACCGACGACGTCGACGCGATCGTGCGCGCGCTCGAGATCTACGTGCCGCGCCTGCCCGGCGGCTCGCGCGGCTCGATCGTGTCGCCGCCGCGCGACGGCTACGTGGCCGTCTACGACGACGTCTGCGACCGCGACCCGGCCATGCTGCGGCGCCTGGCGAAGGAGATCTCCACGCGAACCGGGCTCGTCACGCTCGCGCTCGGCGTGGAGGAGGAGGCGGTCGTGCGCCTGATCCTCTTCGACCGCGGCGCCATCGTGGACGAGTACGCGTCGGTGCCCGAGTACCACGGGCCGCTGCCGCCCGGCGAGGTGGTGGCGCTGCAGGCGAACCCGGTCGTGATCGAGCGGCTCACGGGCGCCGACCAGGGCGCCGTGCGCGCGGCGACCCCGATCGGCCGGTCGCCGTCCGAGCTGCCCCCGCCGCGCGAGCTGCTCGCCGGCCTCGCGGGCGCCCTGGGCGTCACCGGAGCCGGGCACGGCTTCGCCGACGCGCCCGAGCTCGCCGGCTCGATCCGGCTCGAGCGCTGATGCTGACGCTCTACGACGCCCCCCGCTGCCCCTACTGCGCCCGCGTGCGCATCGTGCTCGCCGAGAAGGGGGTGCCGTACGAGACCGTCGTGATCGACCTCGCGAACCGGCCCGCCTGGCTGTACGAGAAGAACCCGTCCGGCAAGGTGCCCGTGCTCGACGACGACGGCTGGGTGCTGCCCGAGTCGGCGGTGATCGACGAGTACCTGGAGGAGCGCTATCCCGAGCCGCCGCTCCTTCCCGACGACGCCGGCGCGCGCGCGGTGGCGCGGCTGCTCGTCTTCCGTCACGACGACTTCTCCCGGCCGTACTACGCGATGCGCCGCGGCGAGGCCGGTGCCGCCGCCGCGTTCGACGAGCGAGCTGGCAGCGCTCGATCGGATCCTCGCCGCGATGCCGTTTCTCACGGGTGCGTCGTTCGGGCTGACGGACGTCGCCTACGTGCCGTGGCTACTGCGTGCGCAGACCCTGATGGGCGTCTCGCTGGAGCCGTTCCCGCACGTCGCCGGTTGGCTCTCGGGCCTCCACGACCGGCCATCGGTCGCCGCCGAAGCCGCTATCGTCGCAGGCCTCGCATGACGGACATCACCCGCGACGAGCTCGCAGGCGCGTCTCGGCGAGGACGGCCTCGTCCTGCTCGACGTGCGGACGGCCGCCGAGTACGGCGGTGCCGGCGGCTACCCGTGCGACGCCCGCCAGGGTCACATGCCGGGCGCCCGGAACGTCGACGTGCAGCACCTGCTCGGCCTCGACCCGGCGGGGGTCAGGGAGCTCGTGGGAGCCCCCGAGGGCGCCGAGGTGATCGCCTACTGCCACTCCGGCGGCCGCTCCGGCGTCGCAGTCCAGATCCTGCGCGCCGCGGGATACGAGGCGCGGAACTACGGTGGCTCGTGGCACGAGTGGTCGGCCGACGAGTCGCTGCCCGTCGAGTGACGCGCGGTTACGCCGCCGCGGCGACGTCGAGAAACGCGTTGCAGATGCTGCGACCGTGCTCGTTCCATGCGCCGAGGTACACGTCCGTCTCGCGGCGCACCTCGGCGAGCGGCTTCTGCAGCTCCTTCTCGCCCTCGACGAAGCCAGTAGTCGAGCATCTGCCGGGTCACCTCGGCGTGGAACTGGATGCCCCAGGTCGTCTCGCCGACGCGGAAGGCCTGCCGGCAGTCCGGGCTCGACGGCGAGCTGCACGGCGCCTTCCGGGAGCTCGTAGGTGTAGTAGT
Organism: uncultured Gaiellaceae bacterium; assembly: GCA_963731095.1. GTDB lineage: Bacteria > Actinomycetota > Thermoleophilia > Gaiellales > Gaiellaceae > Gaiella. The sequence continues at coordinate 138,757 of CAVSUK010000022.1, read as the reverse complement.
GCCACTGGAACGCCTGCAGCTGCCCGGGCAGCGCGCCGAGCACCGGGTCGTCCTGCGCCTCGGCGGTCAGCTCGACCGGATGCCAGCCGACCTCCGCCTGCGCAGCAGGCCCGACCCAGGCGCCTGCCGCACGCGCGATCAGCTGCGAGCCGAGGCACACGCCGATCGTCGGCACACCCGCCTCGAGTGCTTCCGCAATGTAGGCCACCTCGCGCGGGATCCAGCGGTACTCGTCGTCCTGGTCCGGGTGCTGGACGCCGCCGAAGACCATGATCGCGTCGTAGGAGTCTGGCGCCAACACCGGATGGTCGTCGTTGGGGACGATCCAGCGGTCGAGCCGCTCACCCCGGCGCGCCGCGATCTCCTCGAACAGGCCGCCGCCGCCGAGTGACGACGGGTCGTGGACGATCGAGAGCACGCGCATCCGGCGAATCTACCGGCTAGAACAGCGTCATCTCGGCGGCAGGCGGCTCGATCCCTCCCGTCGCGGTGATGCCCGCCTCGTCGAGCAGGCCGCGGAAGATCATGGCGCTGCGGGGCGCGAAGTCGTCGCGGTTGTTGTTGAACAAGGCGTAGACCTCGTTCGCCTGCTCGCCCAGCTCGCGTGCCTTGGGCACCCACTCTGCGAGTTCCTCCGCCGAGTACATCCAGTCGAAGCGGTCGGCGGCGCTGCGGCCGCGGATGTTCCATGTCTTCGCGTTGCGGCCGTGGAAGCGGATCACGGAGACGGCGTGCGTCGCTGCGGCCACACGCGGCACGACGTTCGAGGCCTGGGTCATCGGCGCGTCGACCGACACGTACGCGAGCCCGTGCCGCTCCAGGAAGTCGAGCGTGTCGCGGCGCTCGTGTCTGCTCGAGCCACGAGCGGTGCCGGAACTCGATCAGCGGCACGAGTGGGGCGAGGCGCTCGGGAGCGCGTGCGAGCTCCTCCTTGGCGGCCCGCGACTTGACGAAGCGCGGGTGGTACTGGAGCAGCACGCCGCGCAGCTTCCCCGACAGCTCGAGCGGCTCGAGCGCGCCCCGGAACTCGGCGAAGGCCCGATCGGTCGGCTCGCCCTCGTGGAAGGTCATCGCCGCGCTCGCCTTCACGTGGAAGGTGAAATGGGCGGGGGTGCGCTCGGCCCAGCGCCGCGTCACGTCGGGGTCGGGGAGGGCGTAGAAGGGGGAGTCCACCTCGACAACGTCGAAGCGCTCCGCGTAGTAGCGGAGCCGCTTCTCCGCCGTCGAGATCCCGCGCGGATACCAGGCGCGGAGCAGTCCCTCGTCGGCGAAGCTGCAGGTGCCGAGGCGCACGGTCGCGGTCATCGCCCCGGACGATACGAGAGCCCTTCGCCTCGCGCCCGCGGGGAGCGTCCCTACAATCCCCGCATGGATCCCCGCCCGATCGGCGTGTTCGACTCGGGGGCCGGCGGTCTGACCGTCCTGCACGAGTGCCTGGTGACCATGCCTCACGAGGACTTCACCTACGTCGGCGACGGCGCCAGGCTGCCGTACGGCCCGCGGCCGCTCGATGAGATCCGCCGCTTCGCCGGCGAGGTCGCGGGGTACCTGGAGGGTCAGGGGGTGAAGCTCGTCGTGGCCGCCTGCAACTCGGCGACGGCTGCTGCGCTGCCCGACCTGCAGCGAACGCTCGCCGTACCCGTCGTGGGCGTGATCCAGCCCGAGGCGCATGCGGCCGTGCGCGCCACCCGCAACCGGCGCGTCGGCCTGCTCGCCACCGAGGCGACGGTGGCGAGCGGGCGCTACGAGGCGCTGATCCGCACGCTCGACGCCGGTGTGACGGTGTTCCCCGTCGCCTGCCCGCGCCTCGTGCCGCTGATCGAGAGCGACGACCCGTTCGGGACGGAGACGGTCGAGGCGGTGCGCGAGGTGGCGGCACCGCTGAAGGGGGCGGGCGTCGACACGGTGGTGCTCGGATGCACCCACTACCCGCTGATCAGGCCCATCCTGCAGCGGGTGTTCGGTCGCGACGTCACACTCGTCTTCTCGGCCGACGAGACGGCGCGCGAGGTGGGAGAGACGCTGGCCCGCAAGGGCATCGAGAACGACCCGGCCCGCGAGGGTTTCTACCGCTTCCTCACGACCGGCGACACGGAGGCGTTTCGCGCCATGGGCAGCCGCTTCCTGCAGCTCCCGATCGACGAGGTGGAGCGGGTGTCCGTCGCCGAGCTGGAACGGGCGGCGGCGTGAACAGGCACGACGGACGCAAGGCGGACGAGCTCCGCGTGCTCGACGTGGTGCCGGATTTCCTGGAGCAGCCGCACGGCTGTGTGCTCTGGTCGCAGGGCAAGACCCGCGTGCTGTGCACCGCCATGGTCGAGGAGGAGATCCCGCGCTGGCTTCGCGGCAAGGGCCGAGGCTGGATGACGGCCGAGTACTCGATGCTGCCCGCGGCGACGGGAGAGCGGTCGCAGCGCGCCGTCTCGCGCGGCCGCCCGGACGGGCGTACGGTGGAGATCCAGCGGCTGATCGGCCGGGCGCTGCGCGCCGTCTGCGACTTCGAGGCACTCGGCGAGCGGACGCTCTGGCTCGACTGCGACGTGCTGCAGGCCGACGGCGGCACCCGCTGCGCAGCCATCACGGGCGCGTACGTCGCCGCCCACCGCGCGCTCGACCGCTTCGGGCTGTCGAAGGCGCTACCCGGCTCGGTCGCAGCCGTCTCCGTCGGTGTCGTCGACGGCGCGGCGGTGCTCGACCTCGACTATCCGGAGGACTCGAACGCGGAGACCGACATGAACGTGGTCATGACGGCGGACGGCCGGCTCGTCGAGGTGCAGGCGACCGCCGAGCGCGACCCGTTCTCGCGCGACCTGCTCGACGAGCTGCTCGACCTCGCGGCCGTCGGCATCGACGAGCTCGGGGTGGCACAGGCCGCGGCCGCCGCAGCTCCCCGCGCGTGACGCAAGTGGCTCAGAGCCACGAGGTCGGGCGCGCGTGAAGGCACGCCTCGCGAGCGGGAACCCCCACAAGCTGGAGGAGCTGCGCCGGGCGCTACCGGGCTGGTCGATCGAGCTGCTCGAGGACCGTGACTTCCCGCCCGAGACCGGCGCCACCTACACCGAGAACGCTCGCGCCAAGGCGGTCTTCGGGAGGGGGCACGCGGCGGCGGACGAATGGGCGATCGGCGAGGACTCGGGGATCGAGGCGTCCGGCCTGGAGGGCCGGCCCGGCGTCGCCTCCGCGCGCTGGGCCGACGACGGCGTCGCGCACCTGCTGCGGGAGCTCGAGGGCGTCGACGACGTGCGGGCGCGGTACGTCTGCGTGATCGTCGCGATCGGCCCCGACGGTGAGGAGCGGGTGGCAGAGGGCATCCTCGAAGGCACCGTCTCAGGGCCGCCGCGCGGCCACGGCGGCTTCGGCTACGACCCGATCTTCGTCCCCGCCGGCGAGGTGCGCACGGTGGCCGAGCTCGGCGACGACTGGAAGACCCGGAGCTCGCACCGTGCCCGCGCCGCGGCCGCCCTGGCGGCGACCTTCTGACGGCAGCTGTCCGTCAACTTCCGCTCCGGCCGGGCATGGGCGACGACACCGGCTGGACGAGTTCCCCAGACGGCACGGTTGATCGGCAGCCTCGCCGTCGCCTGAGCCGTCGAGTCCGTTCGGCGTCACGCGCCGCGGACGTGCTTGGGGCGCGGCAACTCGCCCGTCTGGCCGTAGGCGGCCTCGTAGTTCAGCGCGGCGCCGAACACGATCACGTTCGCCATCACGTACAGCCAGACGAGCAGGAGGAACGTCGTCCCGAGCGCCCGCAGGGCGGGGACGTCGCTCGAGACGAAGACGAACAGGGGCAGAGCCTGCAGCGTCACCTCCAGCACGATCGCGCCGACGATCGCTCCAGGCAGCACCTCCCGGCGGGTGAGCCGCGCGTTCGTGAGGCGGTAGTACGCGGACAGCAGGAAGGCGAAGAGCGCGAGCGCCGACGATGCCACCGTGAGCGTGAGCGCAACCTCGCTCGAGCCGACGACGCTGGGCGCGTAGCGGCGCATCAGGTCGTAGCCGAACGTGCCTGCCACGAGGCCGGCGAAGAGGACGACGAGCGAGATGGTCATGTAGCTGACCGCGAGCGCCTTGCCGCGCAGGAACGGCCGGTTGGGACGCCCGTAGATGATGTTGAACGCCGACTCGAGCGCGGAGAACAGCGACACCGAGCTCCAGAGCAGCGCGACGGCGCCGACGATGGAGAGCGTCTTCGCGTTCGAGAGGACCGCGTCGACGACCCGGACGATGCTGTCCACCGGCTGGCCGGGGAAGATCTCCTTCAGGTACGTGACGAGGGCGCTCGAGGCGTCGGCCTGGTCGAGGAACCCGAGGATCGCGAGCGCGAGGAAGATCAGCGGCACGAACGACGCGAGCGCGAAGTACGCGACCATCGCAGCCAGGTGGGTGCCGCGCTCGCGGAAGAAATGGGCGAACGTCGCGCGGATCGGGGGGCGACGCATCCCATGCAGTTTGCTAGGTTCGGCGGCCGATGGGTCCTGCAGAGGCACTTGCCGAGTTGACAGAGCTCTCCTCGCAGGTGGAGGAGGCGGCCATCCTCGGCGAGTCGGGGTTCGTGCTCGCGAGCACCGGCACGCCGGAGCGGGGGGAGGAGCTGGCGCGGGCCGCGTCCGAGTTGCTCGCTGCCGCCGCGGAGGCGCGGCCCGGCGGTCCTGCCGTCACCCGGGTCGAGGTCGCGCTCGAGCGGGGGAGCGTGCTCGTGGTGCGCGAGGGCGGCCGCACCGCAGTGGCGACGACGGTTCCGGAGCCGACCGTCGGCCTCGTCCTGTACGACCTGCGCACGGCGCTCCGACGGATGGACGAAGGGAACGAGCCGTGATCCGGCGGCTGCTGTTCCTGGCGGGCCTCGCGGGGGCCGTCTGGTGGCTCCTCTCCCGGCGCGAGAGCGGACGGGAGGCCGGCGTCCTGGTCGGCTACGGCGACGGCTCGTCCGTTGCGCTCGAGGAGGGCTCGCCCGAGCTCGAGCGGATGCTCGGGATCGCGCGCGGAGTCGTGCGGGCGTGACGGTGGACGCGCTCGGCGAGCTGCTCGTCGAGCACGCGCTGCTCGAGGGGGACTTCCTGCTTCGCTCCGGGAAGCGCTCCAGCTTCTACCTCGACAAGTACCGGTTCGAGACGCGGCCCGACCTGTTGCGCGCCCTCGGCGAGCGGCTCGCCGCGGCGGCGCACGAGGCGGAGCCGGAGGCCGTGCGACTGGCCGGACCGGCGCTGGGAGCCGTTGCGCTCGCCGCTTCCGCGTCCATGGCGTCCGGGCTGCCCTTCATCATCGTCCGCGGTGAAACCAAGGAATACGGCACGGCGAACCGCATCGAGGGCCCGTTCGAACGGGACGACCTCGTGTGCCTCGTGGAGGATGTCGTCACGTCCGGCGGAGCGCTGGCCGAGTCGGTGTCGGCCCTCCGCGACGCAGGTCTCGTCGTCCGCAACGCGTTGTGCGTCGTCGATCGCGAAGAGGGCGGAGCCGACGCCCTCGCGCGGCTCGGCGTGCGCCTGCGCGCGCTCTACCGCGCGAGCGACCTCCTCGCCACGCGGAAAAGTGCCGCAAAGCCGCATGGTTGAGCCAAATCCGCCGGACTGTTAGGGTCCCAGGCGGGTCCATGCCATCGATCGACGATCAGGAGGAGAGGCAGTGACCAAACAGGAGTTCGTGGACGCAGTGGCCTACAAGACGGGCCTGTCGAAGCGGGATGCGGGGGCGGCCGTGGACGCGTTCCTCGATGTGGTCGAGGGAGCGCTCAAGGCCGGCGACACCGTGACGTTCACCGGGTTCGGCAAGTTCCACACCACGCACCGGGCAGCTCGCGAGGGAGTCAACCCGCGCAACCCGAGCGAGAAGGTTCAGATCAAGGCTGCGACCGTGCCGAAGTTCTCGGCCGGCAGCAACCTGAAGAAGGCCGTCAACTAGCAGCCCGGCCGCTCCTCCCGTTGTCGCGAAGGGCCCCGCAAGGGGCCTTTCGCATTTCGGCTCGTTCGCTCCGGCATGGGCCTGATTGCCCGAGCGGGGGAATGGACAAGCGAACATGATGTTCGTGTACCGTCCTGCTCCATGCAGCTCTCGTTCGACGCGGCCGACCGCCTCGTGGAGCTCGTGCAGGCACGCCGGGGGCCCGTCCCGGCCGACGAGGCGGCGCGGGCGCTGTTCGCGCTCGCGTCGGCGCCGACCGCGATCGCCCGGTCGCTGCTCGACGACGTCGTGTGCGGCGACGCGCGGCTCGCATGGCGCGGGCCGTCGGTCGGGCTCGCCGACGCGCCCGGATCCGGTACCCCGCTCGAGCGCGCTGCCTTCGTCGTCTTCGACCTGGAGACGACCGGCCTGTCCGCGGCGAGCTCGAGGATCGTGGAGATCGGCGCGCAGCGGGTCGAGGCGCTCGTCCCGAGCGCGACGTTCGAGACGCTCGTCGACCCGCGGCAGGTGCTGCCGCCGGCGATCACCGCGCTCACCGGCATCGGGCAGGCCGACGTGCGTGGCGCGCCCGGACAGGACCTGGCGGTGCGCCGGTTCCTCGCCTTCGCCGGCGACGGCGTGCTGGTGGCCCACAACGCCCGCTTCGACATGGCGTTCCTGGACAGGGCCGTCGAGCGCCTGACCGGCCGCCGGGTGGCGGCGCCGGTGGTCGACACCGTCTGGCTGGCGCGGCGCCTGCTGGCCGGCCGCGCGCGGCGTGTCGGGCTTGCCGAGCTCGCACACTTCTTCGGGACGAGCGTGGAGCCGTGCCATCGGGCCCTCGCGGACGCCCGCGCCACCGCCGAGATCCTGCTCGCGCTCCTCGGGCTCGCCCAGGAGCGGGGCGCGGTCACCGTCGCCGACCTGGTCGAGCTGTCGGCTCCTCGCGCCCGGCGGCTGCAGGGCAAGCGCGTGCTCGTCGCGGGGGCGCCACCGCGACCCGGCGTCTACGTCTTCCGCGACTGTCACGGTGGGCCGCTCTATGTCGGTCGCGCCCGCGACCTGCGGGCGAGACTGCGCTCGTACTTCGCCGGCGACCGCCAGCGGCCGGCGGTCGAGGCCGCGCTGGCGGCGCTCGAACGGGTCGAGTGGACGGAGCTCGGCTCCGAGCTCGAGGCAGCGCTCGAGGAGCTCCGGCTCCTTCGCGAGTGGCGCCCGCCGGGGAACGCCCGCGGCACGCGGCCCGACCGGCACGTCTACCTGCGCCGTCGCGGCGGCGGCTGGGTCTGCGGCACCGAGCCGACCGCCCACGGGCCGCTCAGGAGCCGCAGCGTGGCGCGCCGCGCCGCCCGGGCGCTCGACGGCTTCGACGGCGACGAGCCGGCCGCGGCGCTGCCGGCACTACAAGAGCGCCTCCGGCGGCTCGCCCGCGATCTCCGCTTCGAGGACGCTGCCCGCCTCCGTGACCGCATCGCCGCCCTCGAGCAGGTGGTGGAGGCCCTGGCGAGCCTGCACCGCCTGCGGTGCCTGCGGGCGTGCGTACTCGCTCCTGCGCGCCGGCCGGGGTTCGTCAGGGCGGTGTTCGTCGCCCACGGCCGCGTCGTCGCGACCCGCTCGGTCCCGCGCGGCGGGGGCGCACGGATCGAGATCGAGGCGGGGCTCGCCGCCGTCGCCGTCGCCGAGCCGTCGCTCGCCGCGGAGGACGCGGACGCGTTGCTCCTGATCGACGGATTCCTCCGGCGACCGCCGCCGGAGGTCGCAGTTGCGCCGCTCGATCCCGCAGCGATCCTCGCAGCCGTGAACGGAGTAGCCTTGGCAGCGTGACCCAGGGCTCCCGCGAGACGGCCGTTTCGGCCCGCGTGACCGCGTTCTCCGACCGTGTCGCGGAAGCGGTCGAGCGCAAGCGCAGCCAGCTCGTCGTCGGCCTCGACCCCCGTGTCGACCTGCTCCCGGTCGAGCTGCGCGGAGAGGCGGTGCTGGGGCGCGCCGCCGCCGCTGCGGCCGTGGAGCGCTTCTGCAAGGGCATCGTCGATGCGGTGGCGCCGTATGCGGTCGCCGTCAAGCCGCAGGTCGCCTTCTTCGAGGCGCTCGGGGCGGACGGATGGGCGGCGCTCGAGTCCTCGTGCCGCTACGCCTCCCAGGCGGGGCTTCTCGTCATCGCCGACGCGAAGCGCGGCGACATCGGCTCCACCGCGCGCGCATACGCGGCCGCGTTCCTCGAGCCGCGCGACGGGGAGCCGCCGCTTGCGGACGCGCTGACCGTGAACCCGTACCTGGGCAGCGACTCGGTCGACCCGTTCCTCGCCGCCTGCCGCCGCCACGGCGCCGGCGTGTTCTTCCTGGTGCGTACGTCGAACGCGGGCGCCCGCGACATCCAGGACGCGATCCTCTCCGACGGCACCCCCGTGTGGCGCCACGTCGCGGCGCTCGTGCGCGAATGGGGCGAGGATCTCGTGGGGGAGCGCGGCATCTCGAGCGCAGGCGCGGTGGTGGGCGCCACCGTGCCGCGCGCCATCGGCGAGGCCCGGCGCGCGATGCCGCAGGCGATCATGCTGCTGCCGGGCGTCGGCGCCCAGGGCGCATCGCCCGCGGACGTCGCCCGAGCCTTCACGAGCGGCCCCGCGAGCGCGCTCGTCAACGCCTCCCGCTCGGTCATCTACGCCTTCCGGGACGGCTCGGACGACTGGCGCTCGGCTGCGGGTGGGGAAGCGGCGCGGCTCGCAGGCGAGATCTGGGCGGCGGCGGGCTGGTAGCCGGATGAACCGGGCCGCCGTCGCACGCGTCGCTGCGCCGGTCGCGTTCCTGCTCGCCGTGACGATCGTGGTGTTGCTCGTCCGCGCCGGCCTGCGCGAGGGTGAGGCGCCACCCGGCGGCGGCGCCGTCGTCGCCGTCACCACGGGAGAGCAGGTCTACGTCGTGCGGAAGGGTGACACCCTCGAGGAGATCGCGGCACGTTTCGGCACCACGTCGAGCGAGCTCGAGCGTCTCAACCCCGGCGTCGACCCGGTCGAGCTCCGCGTCGGCCTTCGCCTGCGCGTCAAGTAGATTTCCCGGCCGATGCGCAGGGCTCTTCTCGCGGTAGCGGCGCTCGTCGCCGCGCTCGCACCCGCAGCCGGGGGCGCGCCGCCGGCGATCCAGGCGCAGGCGTACTTCGTCCGCGGCAACGTCGACGGCGACGTGCTCGCGAGCCGGGCGCCCGACCAGCGCCGGTCGATCGCGAGCATCACGAAGCTGATGACCGTGCTCGTCGCCCTCGAGCGCTCGCGGCTCGACGACGTGGTCACCGTCACGCCGGCGGCGGCGGGCATCGGCGAGTCGACCATCTTCCTGCATGCCGGTGAGCGCATGACGGTGCGGGATCTTGCCGTCGGCGCGCTCGTGCCGAGCGCGAACGACGCGGCCACGGCACTCGCCGTGCACGCGGGGCACGGCTCCGTCCCCCGCTTCGTCGCGATGATGAACGCGAAGGCGCGCGCCCTCGGCCTCCGGCACACCTCGTTCCGCAACCCGCACGGCCTCGACCAGGCGGGGCACTACTCGAGCGCGCGCGACGTCGTCGCGCTTCTCTCGGCCGCGCTGCGCAACCCGTTCATCAGCCGGTGGGGTGGAGCGGAGCGCGCCACCATCGGCGGCGGTCGCGTCGTCGAGTCGACCGACGACCTGATCGGGAGGCTGCCGCAGCTCGTCGCGGGCAAGACCGGGCATACCGGCAATGCCGGCTGGTCGCAGGTCGCGGAGGTGAAGGAGGGCGGCGTCCGCATCACGGCGTCCGTGCTCGGCTCGCCGACCGAGGAGCAGCGCAACCGCGATCTGGAGGCTCTGCTCCGCTACGGGCTCGCGCAGTACCGGCCCGTCAAGGCCGTCGACGCGTCGCGCGTCTACGCGCTCGCGCGCGTCGGCTACGGCCGGGACGACGTGCCGCTCGTCGCCCGGTCGACGCTCGTCCGCCCGGCCCGCGTGGGACGGCCGCTGCTCGAGCGGATCGTCGCCCCGACCGCGGTGCCGCTCCCGGTTCGCGCGGGTCAGCGCCTGGGCGAGGTGCGTGTGTACGATGGCGACCGCCTCGTGGCCGCGTCCCCGCTCGTGGCCGGCCGCGCAGTCGCCGAACCGGGTGCCTCGGGCAAGATGGCGTGGTACGCCAGGCGCACCCTGCATCACCTCGTCGGATTCGTATCGTAGGAAGATGGGGTCATCGTGATCGTCACCGTCACGCTCAACGCTGCACTCGACCGCTCGCTCACGGTGCCGATCTTCCAGCTCGGCCACCGCCACCGCGCGAGCGCGGTCGTCACGCTCGCCGGCGGCAAGGGCATCAACGTCGCGCGGGCGCTGAAGCGGCTCGACGTCCCCGTGGTCGCGACGGGCCTTGCCGGCGGCCGCACCGGCACGCGCATCGTGGAGGAGCTCACCGAGGAGGCGATCCTCAACGACTTCGTGCGTATCCGCGAGGAGTCCCGCACGTCGACCGCCGTCGTCGACCCGACGTCCGGGCTCTACACGGAGATCAACGAGTGGGGCCCGAAGGTGACGCCCGCAGAGCTCGAGATCCTGCTCGAGAAGCTTCGCTATCTCGTGCGGGGCGCCTCGTTCGTCGTGTTCGCGGGCTCACTGCCCCGTGGCGTGGACGAGGGGTTCTACGCCGAGGCGGTGCGTGAGATCACGCGGCTCGGTGCCCGTGTCGTCCTGGATGCGGACGGTGATCCGCTGCAGCGCGGGATCGAGGCGGAGCCGTTCCTCGTCTCGCCCAACCAGCACGAGGCCGAACAGCTCGTCGGGCAGGAGCTCGAGGACGAAGAGGACTTCCTGATGGCTCTGGACACGATCAGCGAGATGGGCGCGCGCAACGTCCAGATAACGATGGAGAGCGGGTGCTACGCCCTCGTCCGGGAGGAGCGCCAGGTGCGCCGCTACCGGGCGCTCGCGCCTCAGCTCGAGCCGGTCTCCGTCCTCGGGGCGGGTGACGCGTTGCTCGCTCAGTATCTAGCGGCCCTGCTGGACAGCCGTCCGGCCGAGGAGGCGATCCGCCTCGCCGTCGGCGCCGGCTCGGCCTCGGTGCTCGAGGTCGGCGCGGGGCGCTTCGACCCGCGGGAGGCGACGCGGCTCGCGGCCCTGACGGAGATGCGCGAGCTCGAGCCGGCCGCACGAACATGAACGGCGGCCCCGTCGGCCGCGGTTGGTAGAGTCGGGCGACTCTTGGAGTTCGAGCTCGATCGCGACGGCAAGTTCGGCAGGGAAGGCCTGACCTTCGACGACGTGCTGCTCGTCCCCGCCGAGTCGTCCGTGCTCCCGAACGACGTCGCCACCGCGAGCCGGCTGACCCGCACGATCGCGCTCGAGGTGCCGATCGTCTCATCGGCGATGGACACTGTCACCGAGGCGCGCCTTGCGATCGCGCTCGCGCGCGAGGGTGGGATCGGCGTCCTGCACCGCAACATGTCCATCTCCGACCAGATGGCAGAAGTCGACAAGGTGAAGCGCTCGGAGGCCGGGATGATCGTCGAGCCGGTCACCCTCGGGCCCGACGACCTCGTCTCGGACGCCCTGGAGCTGATGGCCCGCTACCGCGTCTCGGGCGTGCCGATCACCGACGGTGACGGCGTTCTCGTCGGCATCCTCACGAACCGCGACCTCCGCTTCGGCGCCTCGCCGGGGCAGCGCACCCGCGAGGTGATGACGAGCCGCAACCTCGTCACCGCCCCGGTGGGGACGACGCTCGAGGAGGCCGAGCGCGTCCTCGGCGAGCACAAGATCGAGAAGCTCCCGATCGTCGACGAGGCCGGCCGGCTGAAGGGCCTGATCACGGTGAAGGACATCCAGAAGCGGGAGCGCTATCCTCTCGCGACGAAGGACGAGCGGGGACGCCTGCGGGTGGCGGCGGCGATCGGCGTCGGCACCGACGCCCTCGAGCGGGCCGCCGCGCTCGTCGACGCGGAGGTGGACGCGCTCGTGGTCGACACCGCGCACGGGCATTCGCGCGCCGTCGTCGAGATGGTGCGCCGCATCAAGTCCGACTTCGACATCGAGGTGATCGCGGGCAACATCGCCACCGGCGAGGCGGCCGAGGCGCTGATCGACGCCGGCGCCGACTGCCTCAAGGCCGGCGTCGGACCGGGGTGCCTTGCTGCAGGGACACGAATCCTGATGGCCGACGCGACGTACCGCAACATCGAGGACGTTCGCCCGGGCGATCGCGTTGTCAACATGAACGGCGAGCCCGTCACGGTGCTCCACGCGTGGTGCACGGGGGTCAGGCAGGTCGTGGGTGTACGTCATGCGGCATCCCCGCTCGTGACGCTCGTGACGCCCGATCATGCGTACTGGGTCGGAGACCTCAACTCCGTGAGCTCTCGCACACTCGCCGCATCCGGGTACGTGCGACACCTGGAGCGCCCCGATCGAGCCGGAGAGTCGAAGCAGCGCTGGAAGGAGATCGGCGAGATCGAGCGCGACGTGCTGCTCCTCCCTCGTCAGATCGCCTTCGAGCTATCCGACCACTTCGAGATCGATCTCGCCGAGTTCGCGGTGCGCGAGGCGAGGCTCGACCGTTATCGGACGCGGATCGAAGACTCGTACGAACTGGGTTTCGTGCTCGGCACCTTTCTGGGCGACGGCCACGCTTTCCTCAACACGAATGGCCGCTCGGAGATCGGGAGAGTCTCCTGGTACTTCGGTCCCGAGGAGCACGCCACCGCCGAGGCCCTGGTCGCCGCTCTTCGTGCGGTGACGGGTGTCGGGTCTACACTGGTCGAAGACGGCAAGACGATCACGATCCATCTGTACTCCCTTCAATGGGCCCGTCTGCTCGCCGAGCTCGGGAAGCGCGCCGATAAGCACCTGCCGTCGCGGTACCTCTGCGGCAATCCTCTCTACCTCAAAGGGCTGCACGACGGGCTGGTCGCGAGTGATGGGTTCGTCGCGGCGGACGGACGGATCTGCTTCAAGAACACCTCCCTTGCTCTCGTCGAGCTCTTCAACGTCGTCACCTTCCTCCTGCACGGATCCTTCCCGAATACTCACACGGAGGCTCCGAGCGCAGGCGGGCTCAGAGGCACTCGGTCAGATCGCTGCCTGCCGTCCTTCGTGTCACGACTCAACGTCACCCACGAGAAGCGGCTCGCGAAGAGCCATCAGGTGGTCAAGCCGCTCGAGCTGCGCGACACCGACATCGCGATCCCGGTCTACGACCTCGAAGTGGACTGCGCGTCGCACAGCTTCATCGCGAACAACGCGATCGTGCACAACTCCATCTGCACCACGCGCGTCGTCGCCGGCGTCGGCGTGCCGCAGGTCACGGCGGTCTTCGACGTTGCGGAGGTCGCAACCAGGCACGGAGTGCCGGTGATCGCCGACGGCGGGATCACCTCGTCCGGCGACGTCGCCAAGGCGATCGCGGCAGGCGCCGACACGGTCATGCTCGGGTCGATGCTGGCCGGCACGGACGAGGCCCCGGGCGACGTGATCCTCGTGCAGGGCGAGCGGTTCAAGGAGTACCGCGGCATGGGCTCGCTCGGTGCCATGAAGGCGCGCTCGTTCTCGAAGGACCGGTACTTCCAGGGGGACGTCGAGGACGTCGACAAGCTCGTGCCGGAGGGCATCGAGGGCCGGGTGCCGTACAAGGGCCCGCTCGCGCCGATCGTCTACCAGCTCGTCGGCGGCCTGCGCCAGGCGATGGGTTACTGCGGCGCTCCCACGATCGAGGCGATGAAGACGCGAAGCCGCTTCGTGCGCATCACGGGCGCGGGCCTGCGCGAGAGCCACCCGCACGACGTCACGATCACGAAAGACGCGCCGAACTATCGCCGTGTCTGAGCAACGGGCCGAGGTGATCCCGTTGCCGGCAGCCGAGCCGGGCCCCGAGGAGCGGCCCGTGCTCGTGATCGACTTCGGTGGCCAGTACAGCCAGCTGATCGCCCGTCGCGTGCGGGAGGCGCGCGTCTACTCCGAGCTCGTCCCCCACCGCATCGGCCCCGACGAGATCCGGGCGCGCAACCCGCTGGCGTTGATCCTGTCGGGCGGGCCGGCCTCCGTGTACGCGCCGGGGGCGCCGCAGATGGACGTGCGCAACTTCGAGCTCGGCATTCCGACGCTCGGCATCTGCTACGGGATGCAGCTGATGGCCCTGAACCTCGGCGGTGCGGTCGAGTCGAACGAGGTGTCGGAGTACGGCAAGGCGGAGGCGGATCTCGGGGAGTCCACGCTCTTCCACGACCTTCCCGCCGAGCAGACCGTCTGGATGAGCCATCGCGACTCGGTCACGGCGCCGCCCACGGGCGCACGCGTCACGGCCTCGTCGCCCACGACACCCATCGCCGCCTTCGAGGACGTCGACCGCGCCCTCTACGCCGTCCAGTTCCACCCCGAGGTGGTGCACACGCCGCGCGGGCAGGACATCCTCAAGAACTTCCTCTACGAGATCGCCGGGGCGCCTCCCTCCTGGACGCCGGCCGCCGTGATCGAGGAGCAGGTGGAGCGGATCCGCGCGCAGGTCGGCAAGGCAAAGGTGATCTGCGGCCTCTCCGGCGGGGTCGACTCGGCCGTCGCCGCCCTGCTCGTGCACAAGGCCGTCGGCGACCAGCTCACGTGCGTCTTCGTCGACCACGGCCTCATGCGCGAGAACGAGGCCGAGCAGGTGGTCGAGACCTTCGCCGGCCACTTCCACGTGCCGCTCGTGCACGTGCAGGCGCAGGAGCGCTTCCTCACCCGGCTCGCCGGTGTGACCGACCCGGAGACGAAGCGGAAGATCGTGGGCGAGGAGTTCATCCGCGTCTTCGAGGAGGAGGCCGGCAAGCTCGGCACCGTGCCGTTCCTCGTGCAGGGGACGCTCTACTCAGACGTGATCGAGTCGGGCGGCTCCGAGGGCGGCGTGGCGGCGACGATCAAGTCGCACCACAACGTCGGCGGCCTGCCGGAGGACATGGCGATGGAGCTCGTCGAGCCGCTCCGCCTGCTCTTCAAGGACGAGGTGCGGCGGGTCGGCGAGGAGCTCGGCCTGCCGGAGCGGATGGTGTGGCGGCAGCCGTTCCCCGGCCCCGGCCTGGCGATCAGGATCATCGGGGACGTCACGCGCGAGCGGCTCGAGATCCTGCGCGCCGCCGACGCCGTGCTGCAGGAGGAGATCCGCAGGGCCGGCCTCTACCGCGATCTGTGGCAGAGCTTCGCGGTTCTGCCCGCGATCAAGTCGGTCGGCGTGCAGGGGGACGAGCGCACCTACGCCTATCCGATCGTGATCCGCGCTGTCACGTCGGAGGATGCGATGACGGCCGACTGGGCGCGTATCCCCTACGACGT
This sequence comes from uncultured Gaiellaceae bacterium, assembly GCA_963731095.1. Classification (GTDB taxonomy): domain Bacteria; phylum Actinomycetota; class Thermoleophilia; order Gaiellales; family Gaiellaceae; genus Gaiella. The sequence continues at coordinate 123,589 of CAVSUK010000022.1, read as the reverse complement.
GCTCGAGACGATCTCGAGCCGGATCATCAACGAGGTGCCCGGCGTCAACCGGGTTGCGCTCGACCTCTCGTCGAAGCCGCCCGCGACGATCGAGTGGGAGTAGCCGCTTCGCGTCTCAGCGGCGCACGACGAAGCCGGCCAGGCCCTCCGGCTGCTCGGGCGTGACCTGAATCTCCTCGACCCGCGCGTCGCGCGGCCCGGTCGCGCAGAAGCGGACGAGCGCCTCCACCCCCTCCTCGGGCCCCTCGACGACGATCTCCACGGTCCCGTCCGGCCGGTTGCGGGCCCAGCCTGCGACACCGTGCCGCTCTGCGGCCTGCCGGGTGGATTCCCGGAACCAGACGCCCTGGACCCGTCCCGTCACGACGATACGGCGCCGGGTCACCGCGCTTCCTCGTCCCACACGGGCACCTCGACGGCCCCCGACGGGTCGACCTCGACCGTGACCGCCTCGCCGGGCCGGGGGTGGTCGATGCCGGTCGTGACGCTCTCGAGCCCTTTCCCGTCTGCCAGCCGCACGCGGACACGCACGAGCGGGCCGCGGCGCTCGGCGCTCACGACGGTGGCGCCGCCGTGCGGGTCCCGCTCGACGAGTACCGCCTCCGGACGGATCACGAGCGCCCGGCCGTCCCGCTCCTCCACGTTCGCGTGACCGAGGAAGCGGGCCACCCACGCGTCGGCCGGAGCGGCCCACAGGTCGTCCGGGGTCGAGACCTGCACGACGCGGCCGGCGCGCATCACCGCGACCCGGTGCCCGAGCGCGAAGGCGTCGGTGACGTCGTGGGTCACCGTCACCACGGTGATGCCGATGCGGGCGAACAGCTCCTCCAGTTCCCCCAGCAGCCGGTCGTGCAGCGGCCGGTCGAGCGCGCCGAGCGGCTCGTCGAGCAGCAGCACGCGCGGCTCCCGCGCCAGCGTCCGCGCGAGTGCCACCCGCTGCCGTTCGCCGCCGGAGAGCGAGGTGACGGAGCGGCGCTGGAACCCGGACAGGCCGACGAGCTCGAGCAGCTCCCCGACCCTGCGCTCGATCTCGGGCCGGGGCCGATTCGCCATGCGGAGCCCGAAGCCGACGTTCCCGGCGACGTCGCGGTGCGGGAAGAGCACGTCGTCCTGGAACATCAGCCCGACGCCGCGGCGGTGGGCCGGCACGTCGCCGACGTCGCGGCCGTCGAGCTCCACGGTGCCGCGCTCGGGCCGCTGCAGACCTGCGATCACGCGCAGCAGCGTCGACTTCCCGCAGCCGCTCGGCCCCAGCACCGCGAGGGTCTGTCCCTCCGGCACGTCGATCGTGGCGTCGTCGACGGCGACGACGTCGTCGAAGCGCACACGGATCCCGGTGGCGCGCAGCATCAGAGCGGCCCCCGGCGTCCGGCCGCGGTGCGGTCGAGGACGAGTGCGGCCACGATCGTGAGCGCGGCGAGGCAGACGGCGAGCGCGCCGGCGACGCTCTGGTTCTCGGCGCCCGGACGTCCGAGGAAGCGGAAGATGGCGACGGGGAGGGTGGGCCACTCCGCCCGGGCGACGAACACCGTCGCCCCGAACTCGCCGAGGGCGATCGCGAACGCGAATCCCGCGGCCACGCCGGCGGCACGGGCGATGAGCGGGAGGTCGATCTCGCGCCAGGCCCGTCCCGGCGAGGCGCCGAGCACCGCGGCCGCGTCGCGCAGGCGCGGGTCGATCGAGCGGAGCGCCGGCGCGACGATGCGAACGACGAAGGGCGCGGCAACGAGCGCCTGCGCGACGGGTACGAGCCACCAGGAGGCGCGAAAGTCGAACGGCGGCTCGTCGAAGGCGATCAGGAAGCCGAACCCGAGCATCACCGCGGAGGCGCCGAGCGGCAGCAGCACCAGCGCGTCGAGTGCCCCGGGCCGCACCCTCGCGAGCACGACGGCGGCGAGCCCGCCGACGAGGACGGAGAGGCAGGCCGCGACGGCGGCGAAGACGACGGAGTTGACGATCGCATGCCAGGGCGTGACGAGGAGGGCCGGGGTCTCCTCGAACAGCCGTTGCCACGCGGTGGTGCCGGTGTCGAGGGAGCGGGCGACGAGCATCGCGATCGGGAGCGCAAGCACCGTGCCCGTGACGACGAGCACGACGGCGACGGCGGCACGCTCCCTGCCCGCGGGCCGCCGGGGACCGTTCCGCGTGACCGTCGCGGGGCGCCCGCCGCCGGTCGAGGCCTCGATGCGGCTGATCGCGAGCAGGGCCAGCGCCACCATCGCGAGCTGCAGCAGCGACAGCGCGGCGGCGGTGCGGAGATCGAACGCACGGGCTGCCTGAAGGTAGATCTCCGTCTCGAGCGTGGAGCGGCCCGGCCCGCCGAGGATCAGCACTACCCCGAACGACGTGAAGCAGAACAGGAACGTGAGTGCCGCGGCGGCGGAGAGCGCCGGAGCGAGCAGCGGCAGCGACACCTCGCGGAGTCGCCGCCACGGCCCCGCACCGAGCGTTGCGGCGGCTTCCCACGGCTCCCGGCCGAGACCCTTCCCAGGCGCTCCCGACGACGAGTGTCACGATCGCGACGTTGAAGAAGACGTGCGCCGCGAGGATGGCGGGCAGCCCCTGCTCGAGGTTGTCGGGGAGAAGTGCGAGGAACGCGGTCGCGACGACGACGGTGGGGAGCACGAACGGGACGAGCACGAGCGCTCGCACGATCCCTCTGCCCGGGAACGCGTAGCGGCCCACGGCCCATGCGAGCGGCAGGCCGGCGACGAGCGTCAGTGCCGTCGACACGGCGGCCTGCCACGCCGTGAACCAGACGATTCGCAGGGTCTCGCTCGACAGCCAGACGTCGAACGGGAGCGACAGGCTGCCTCCCTCGCGCAGGCCGCGGCCCAGGATGGCGGCGAACGGGACGACGAAGAAGAGCGCGACAAAAGCCGCCGGGACGACGGCCGCGGCCGTGAGCCCGGCGCGCCGCGTCAGCGCAGCACGATCCGCGTCCACTCGTCGACCCAGTCGTCGCGGTGTGCGGCGATGTCCTCGGGCGGCAGCGTGAGGGGCTGCTGCGGCTGGATCGCGAACTTCCGGAACGCCTCCGGCAGCGTCACTCCGTCGCGCACCGGGTAGACGAACATCGAGCCGGGCACGTCCGCCTGGAAGCGCTCGGAGAGCATGAAGTCGATCAACTTCTTCGCTCCCGCGGGGTTGCGGGCGCCCCGGAGCACGCCCGCGAACTCGGTCTGCCTGAAGCAGCCGTCCTCGACCACCGCGGTCGGCGCCGCTGTCAGCGGCTTCGAGGCGTAGATCACCTCGGCGGCGGGGCTCGTCGCATAGGAGACGACGATGGGCCGCTTGCCGGGGCTGCCGGCCGCGCCGGAGAACTGCTGCGTGTACGCCTCCTCCCAGCCGTCGACGACCCGGACGCCGTTCGCACGCAGCCCGCGCCAGAAGCCCTGCCAGCGATCGTCTCCGTAGCGCGCGACGGTGGCGAGCAGGAAGGCGAGCCCCGGGCTCGAGGTGGCCGGGTTCTCCACCACGAGCAGGTTCCGGTACCGGTTCAGGATCAGGTCGTCGAGCGAGGCCGGCGGTGCGACGCCGTGCTCCCGGAACCACGCCCGGTCGTAGTTGAGGCAGACCTCGCCGTGGTCGATCGAGGTGACCCGGTCGTCAGGGGGCGCGAAGTCCGGGTCGACAGCGTCGAGCTCCGGGGAGCTGTACGCGTCGAAGAGGTCGCCGGCGAGCGCACGCGAGAGCAGATTGTCGTCGACGCCGAAGAGCACGTCCCCTTGCGGGTCGCCGGCGGTGAGGAGCGCCCGGTTCAGCGCCTCGCCGGCGTCGCCGCCCTGCAGGAGCTTCAGCTTCATCCCGCTCTCCTGCTCGAACGCCGCCTTCACGTCCTTCGAGACGGCGAAGGAGTCGTGCGTGACCAGCACCACCTCGGCGGGGACGTCGTCGTCGCCGCCGCAGCCCGCGAGCCCCGCGGCTCCGAGCAGGAGCGCTGTCGCGAGCATCGCCACCCGTCGCTTGTGACGCTGTGTCACGAGGGATCCCCCGGGCGGACGGCGAGCAGGACGCCGTGCCCGATCTCCACGCGGGCCACGTCTGTCGGCGAACACGTTCGAGACGCCGCGGCTCGAGCCGGCCGCCAGCGTCTCGCCGGCCAGCGGGTACGCGAGGCCGGTCGTCGTGACCTCCCCGGCCGGACCGTGCAGGGGAAGGAGCGAGACCAGCTCGCCGACGGTCCCCGAGAGGGTGCGCGAGCTCCGGATCACGTGCACCTGCGCGCCGCCGAGCAACGCGTCGATCTCGACGCCCGCATAGCGCTCGTCGCCAAGCAGGAGGAGGCTTGCAAGCAGGTGGTCGAGCCGCCCGTCGGACGCGCCGACTACGAGCAGCCTGGCGGGGGAGAGAGCCAGGGCGGCGTCGAGCGCGAGCTCGAGGTCGGTCGCGTTCTTAGCGGCGGGGTGCCGCTCCAGACGGGCGCCGGAAGCTTCGACGGCGGCGAGGCCGCCGGGAGTGACCGAGTCGAAGTCGCCGACGGCGACGTCGACGCGGAGGCCGAGGGCAAGCGCCCGGTCGACGCCGCCGTCGGCGGCGATCACGGTTGTGCTGTCGTCTGCCGCGATCCCCGCGGCCGGACCGGCGGCGCCCGGGTGGGGAGGAGTTCCTCCTGCGACGACGATCACGGTGTCCTGCTGCACGCGTTTCCTCCGCTGGCATTACCCAGATCAGGTTCTTCGGGTCGGCGGCGCGGTAGCCGCCCTCTCAGCCCGGTTGCCCCGAGCTCCCCGTCTCGCACCGTCGATCCTAGCGCGGCATGCTTGGCCGTGTGCAACCCCTTGTGGCAGAGCTCTCCGGCACGCGTATCGGGACGACGTTCAACCAGTACGCGGACGGGCCCCGGGCTGCGCTCCTGCGCGAGAGGCTCGACGCGTACCTGGCTGCTCGGACAGGGGCGACGCTGTTGCTCGTCGGGGAGGCGCCCGGCTATCGCGGCGCGCGCGTGTCCGGAGTCCCGTTCACGTCCGAGCGCCAAGTGACCGGCCGCGGGCCGGCGGAGGCGACCTCGACGATCGTGCAGCGTGTCCTGCGCGACCTCGGCATCGAGGACGACGTCCTGCTGTGGAACGTCGTCCCCACCCATCCCGGTACCGCTGTCTCCAATCGCGCTCCGACCCGGGACGAGGTCGAGGCGGGACGCCGCTTCGCGGAGCGTTGGCGGCAAATCGCACGGTCGTCGCCGTCGGCCGGGTCGCGGCGGAGGCGCTCGGCGCCCCGTACGTTCGTCATCCGTCCCGCGGCGGGGCCGCAGCGGGTGCGGCTGGTCGTATGATGGCCGCCGGTGAGCAAGCCTCCGTCGTCGCCGTATCCCCCCGATCGAAGCGACGACGCGGAGACGGGCTCCGACCTCGATGACCTGACCGACACCGTCGTCGAGGACGCCGACTGGGCGAACCGGCGCTCGCCGCGCCTCGCCCTTCTGCGCGTCGAGGTGCAGCGAAGCCGCTTCACGGGCGCCGAGCTGGGCGAGTCGACGCTCACCGACGTGACGGTCGCCGATTGCCGGCTCGATCTCGTGGGCCTCCGCTTCGCGCGGCTCAGGCGTGTCGTCTTCCGCGATTGCCGGATGAGCGGCTGCGACCTCTACGGCGCGACGCTCGAGGACGTCCTCTTCGAGCGTTGCGAGCTGCGGGAGGCGACGTTCTCCTCGGCGAGGATCGACCGCGTAGAGCTGCGCGGCTGCGACCTGGCGGGCGTGCTCGGCGTCGAGGCCCTGCGCGGGGCCCGCATGCCGTGGAACGACGTGCTGGCGAGTGCGCCCCTCTTCGCCGCTGCGCTCGGGATCGAGATCGTCGACTAGCCTCGCCTGGAGGCTTGGCCGGCGCCGCGATACTTCCTGTCGGGATGAGCACCGTTCCGCCGGCGAGGCACCTGCTCCGGGCCAAGGATCTGATCGACGCGCGCTACCGCGAGCCGCTCGACGTGCCCGCACTCGCCCGGGCTGCCCACCTCTCGCCCGCGCACTTCAGCCGCGAGTTCCGCCGTGCCTTCGGCGAGACGCCGCACCAGTACCTCCTCACCCGGCGCCTGGAGCGCGCGGCGGCGCTCCTCCGCAGCACGGACCGGTCGATCCTCGACGTGTGCCTGGCCGTCGGGCTCCGGAGCGTCGGCTCGTTCACCACGAGCTTCGGGCGCGCCTACGGCACCTCTCCCGCCGCCTACCGGGCGGCACACGCCCCCGCGGCGGACCGGGCCAGGATCCCGACCTGCATGCTGCTCGCGTGGGCGCGGCCGCAGCCCAGCAGTTTTCGAGAAGACGGCGAGCGGGCAGCGGGTTAGCGTGGCGTCGACCATTCGACGACGGAGGACGACATGCTGAAGCAGCTCACGCACGTCAACCAGTGGGTGCACGACCAGGACGAGGCACTCGCCTTCTACACCGAGAAGCTCGGGATGGAGCTCCGGGACGACGTCACCGTGCCCGAGATGGGCAACTTCCGGTGGCTCACGGTCGGACCGGTTGGTCAGCCCGACGTTGCCGTCGTGCTGATGACGGTGCCCGGGCCGCCGGTGCTCGACGCCGACACGGCCGAGCAGCTCAGGTCGCTCGTGGCCAAGGGCGCGGCCGGCGGCCTCTTCTTCACGACCGACGACTGCCGGGCGACCTTCGAGGAGCTCAGGAGCCGCGGCGTCGAGTTCAGCCAGGAGCCGATGGAGCGGCCGTACGGGGTGGACGCGGGTTTCCGCGACCCGTCCGGCAACCAGATCCGGATGGTGCAGGCGTCGTAGGCTTCGACTGGCCCAGAGTGGGCGCGACACGCTAGCGTGACGGTCCGGGACCACGTTCGACGGGAGGCGAGATGGCGGAGCAGGGCGGAGTGACAGAACGGAAACGGCGAGCCCGGGAACGGCTCGCAGGAGCCGGCCGCGACCGATCGGCTCTCCGCCCACGAGCGCCTCTCGACCGGCGGGCTCGCCCGCTGGACGCGTGCCTGCGCCGCTCACCCGTGGCGGGTCGTGATCAGCTGGGTCGGCATCATCGCGGTGCTGATCGTGCTCGTGGCCGCCGTCGGCGGGTCGCTGCGGGACGAGTTCGAGATCCCCGGCTCGGAGACGCAGCGGGCGACCGACCTGATCGAGTCGGAGTTCGCGTCCGAGCAGGGTGGCGTCCTGAACCTTGTCTTCGCGGCGCCCGCCGGCGAGCGCCTCGACACGCCCGAGCGCAAGGCGGCGATCCTCGCGGCGACCGAGCGCCTGCAGTCGCCCGCCTTTGCAGCCACCGAGGACCGGGCCGGCGTGGAGAGCGTCGGCAACCCGTTCGAGGACGACACCGTTTCCGACGACGGACGTATCGCCTACACGGAGGCGCAGTTCGACCGGGTCATCTACGACAAGGACCGCGAGGCGGTCGTGGCCGTGCAGGACGCCGTCCGCGAGGAGGTCGAGTCGGCCGGCATCACGGCGGAGTTCAACGGCGACGCGGAGTTCCCGCCGCTCGAGCAGGGGACACAGGAGCTGCTCGGCCTGCTCGCCGCCCTGATCGTGCTCCTGCTCGTGTTCCGCACGTTCGTGGCGGCGCTGATCCCGATCGTGCTCGCCATCGTCGCCCTCGTGTCGGCGTTCCTGCTGCTCTTCATCCTCGCCGGCCTCACCACCATCAACACGGTGACGCCGCTGCTCGTCTCGATGATCGGGCTGGGCGTCGGCATCGACTACTCGCTCTTCATCGTCACCCGCTTCAGACAGCTGCTGCACGACGGGCTCTCCCCCGAGGACGCGGCCGCCGAGGCCGGCGCCTCGGCAGGGCGTGCCGTGCTCTTCGCCGGCCTGACGGTGGCGATCTCGGTCACGGGTCTGGCCTTCTTCGGCCTCGACTTCGTCACCAAGCTCGGCATCGGCAGCGCGCTCGGCGTGCTCACGACGGTGCTGATCGCAAACTCGCTGCTGCTCTCGTGCCTGCGACTGCTCGGGCACAAGATCGACCGTCTCAAGGTTCCCTTCCTGCGCCCGATCGACGACTCGGAAGCGGCACGCGAGAAGACGCTCGTCGCCCGTTGGGGCAGGTTCGTGACCGCCCACGCGCGGCATCGTCTTCACCGTCCTGCTGGTCGCCGGCCTCGTCCTCGCCGGAACCTCGGCGCTCGTGCGGCTGGGCGCCGCCGACCAGGGCACGCAGCCCATCGAGCAGACGAGCCGAAGGGCCTACGATCTCCTCGCCGAGGGGTTCGGCGCGGGCTTCAACGGCCCCATCCCGATCGTCGTCGACGTCAACGGCGACACCGAGGCCCCCCAGCGGGTCTACGACGGGGTCAAGGGGCTCGACGGCGTCGCGTCCGTGGGTGAGCCGCAGTTCAACGATCCCAAGACCGTGGCGATCGTCTTCGTGACGCCGGACTCCGCCCCACAGGACGAGGCGACCGACCGGCTCGTCGATCGGCTGCGGAGCGACGTCGTGCCCGCTGCGACGGAGGGCAGCAACGCGGTCGTCTACGTCTCCGGCGTGACCGCCGCCTTCAAGGACATCGGCGACCGGATCACGGAGCGGCTGCCGCTGTTCCTGCTCTACATCATCGGCGTCACGTTCCTCGTGCTCGCGATGGCGTTCCGGTCGATCGTCATCTCGCTGACGGCGGCCCTCACCACCATCCTCTCCGCGTTCATCGGCTTCGGCGTGCTCGGGCTGGTCGTGCAGGAAGGACATCTGCTCGGGCTCACCGGGCTCGACCGGACCGGCCCGATCGAGACCTTCGTGCCGCCGATCGCCTTCGCGATCCTGTTCGGGCTCTCGATGGACTACATGGTCTTCCTGACGAGCCGCATCCGCGAAGAGCACGTCCATGGCCTCAACACGAGGGAGGCGGTCGAGCACGGCGTCGCCGCGATCGGACGGGTCGTCGTCGCGGCGGCCGTGATCATGGGCACCGTCTTCGCCGCCTTCATCCTCAGCGCCGACCGCATCCCCAAGGAGTTCGGGCTGCTGCTCGCGGTCGCGATCCTCACGGACGCACTGGTCGTACGGATGACCATGGTGCCGGCGTTCCTCACGCTCATGCACGAGAAGTCGTGGTACATCCCCCGGTGGCTCGACCGGCTACTCCCGAACATCACGATCGAGCCGCCGCACGACCGTGAGGTGCTCGGTGCGCCGGTCGCGGAGCCGGCAGCAGAGGGGGCTGCCGGACCGGGTTGAGCGGCTCTCGGCCACCGCGCGTTCGGCCCTCGGCGGCTCCGGTCCGCTGCTACACTCCGCCGTCGTGCGGTCACCCGACCGCGCTCCTTCTGACGTGATGAAGACCTACACCGCCAAGCCGGGAGAGATCCAGCGCGACTGGTACGTCGTGGACGCCGACGGGAAGACCCTCGGCCGCCTCGCGACGCAGATCGCCGACACCCTGCGCGGCAAGCAGAAGCCGCAGTACACCCCGCACGTCGACACGGGCGACTTCGTGATCGTCGTCAACGCGGAGAAGATCCACGTGACCGGGCAGAAGCTCGATCAGAAGATGGTCTACCGCCACTCCGGATTCCCGGGCGGCCTGAAGACGCGGACGCTGCGCGAGCAGCTCGAGCGCCGGCCGACCGAGGTCATCCGCAAGGCGGTCAAGGGCATGCTGCCGAAGAACAAGCTCGCGTCGGCACAGCTCACCAAGCTCAAGGTCTACGCCGGCCCCGAGCACCCGCACACGGCGCAGGCGCCCAAGACCCTGGAGCTCCACTGATGGCAGAGATCGCGCAGTACCTCGGCACCGGTAAGCGCAAGACGTCCGTCGCGCGCGTGATCCTCCGTCCCGGTGACGGCAAGACGTGGGTCAACGGGCGTACGCTCGAGGAGTACTTCCCGCGCGCAGCCCACCGGGTGGCGGCGCTCTCCCCGCTCAGGACGGCGGGCGCCGAAGGCACCTACGACCTGCGCGTGCGCGTGCACGGCGGCGGCATCACCGGCCAGGCCGGGGCGGTGCGCCACGGGATCGCCCGGGCGCTCGTCGAGGCCGACCCCGAGCTGCGCGTGCCGCTCAAGCGCGAGGGGTACCTTACGCGCGACGCCCGCCAGGTCGAGCGTAAGAAGGCCGGCCTGCACAAGGCGCGCAAGGCGCCGCAGTTCTCCAAGCGGTAGAGCCGCGCTTGTAGAGGCGAGGCCAAGCCTCGCCGCATCTCGCCCACCGCACGCTCCGGCGTCCGGCGACACCCTCCATGGCCCGTACCCACTTCGGCACCGACGGCGTTCGCGGCATCGTGGGCGACTCGCTCACGGTGGAGCTCGTGGAGCGGCTCGGGCGGGCGGCAACCACGTGGGCCGGCCGGGGCCGGGTGCTCGTCGGCCGTGACACGCGCGGCTCCGGGCTGCTGCTCGAGCAGGCGCTGACACGGGGAATCGTCGAGGCGGGCGGCGTGGCCGTGCTCGGCGGCATCCTGCCGACGCCCGCGGTGGCGCTGCTCGCGCAGGACCTCGGCGTCGTCATCTCCGCCTCGCACAACCCGCCCGAGTACAACGGCGTCAAGCTGTTCGACGCCGCGGGGCACAAGCTGACGGACGCGGGCGAAGAGGAGATCGAGGCGCTGCTCGACACGCCTGGCCCGGGCGGAGGCTCGGTCGAGCACGCCGAGCTGGCCGCCGACGGGTACGTGGAGCACGTGGTGGAGCATTTCGGCACCGACCTCACCGGGCTGCGGATCGCCGTGGACTGCGCGAACGGCGCCTTCTCGGAGATCGCACCCGGCGTGTTCGAGCGCCTCGGAGCGGAGGTGACCGCGATCGCGAACCGTCCGGACGGCGACAACATCAACGTCGGCTGCGGTGCCACCGACCTGTCGCTGCTGCAGGAGGTCGTGCGGAGCGGCTCGTTCGATCTCGGGGTCGCCTTCGACGGTGACGGCGACCGCATGCTCGCCGTCGACGAGCAGGGCGAAGCGGTGGACGGCGACCAGATCGTCGCCGTGATCGCGCTCGCGCTCGGCGTCGACACCGTTGCCGTCACGTCGATGACCAATCTCGGTTTCCACCGCCTGATGGCCGAGCGTGGGGTGCGGGTGCTCACGACCGACGTCGGCGACCGCTACGTGCTGGAGGCGCTGCGGCGCGAGGGCGCGGTGCTCGGCGGGGAACAGTCCGGGCACGTCATCTATCTCGACGGTCACGTCACGGGCGACGGGCTGGCCGCGGCGCTCCTGCTCTGCGGGTGCCTCGGCGAGCGCACGCTGTCCGAGGCGGTGGCCGTGATGCCTCGTTTCCCGCAGGTGAAGGAGAACGTGCCGGTGGCCCGGCGCGAGGTGCCCCGGGCCGTGCTCGCCGAGGCGGCGAGGCTGAACGATGAGCTCGCCGGGCGGGGACGCGTGCTCGTGCGCCCGTCGGGGACGGAGCCGCTCGTGCGGGTGCTGGCTGAGGCCGAGACGGCCGCGGAGGCCGAGACCCTCTGTGGTAGCATCGTCCGGCTCGTCCGAGACGAGCTCGGCGGCCGTTAGCAGCGCTTTTTCGGCCGCCGCACGCTTTCTTGTACCGGCGGAGAGCCACGCCGAGCGGCAGGTGGGGACGAGAAGGGAGAAGCTGCTGAGATGTGTGGAATCATCGGATACGTCGGCCCACGGGAGTGCAAGCAGATCCTGCTCCACGGCCTCGAGCGCCTCGAGTACCGGGGCTACGACTCGGCCGGGATCGCACTGCTCGAGGCGGACGGCCTCGTGTACACGCGCGCGGTCGGCAACCTGCAGAACCTGAAACAGGAAGCCGGGGACGGGCCGTCGGCCGCCACGACCGGGCTGGGTCACACGCGCTGGGCGACGCACGGCGGTGTCACCGTCGAGAACGCGCACCCACTCGCGGGTGATGATCCCTCGCAGGTCGCGATCGTGCTGAACGGCATCGTCGAGAACTACCGTGAGCTGCGCGAACGCCTGCGCGACGCCGGTCACGTCTTCACGTCCGAGACGGATGCCGAGACGGTCACCCATCTCGTCGAGGAGCACTACGACGGGGACCTCGTGGAGGCGACGCGGCGCGCGTTCAACGAGCTCGAGGGGCACTTCGCGTTCGTCGTCATCCATCGCGACCACCCGGGCGAGCTCGTCGGCGCCCGCCATCAGTGCCCGCTCGTCGTCGGCGTCGGGCACGGCGAGATGTTTCTCGCCTCCAACGCGGCGGCGTTCCTGCGCGAGACGCGCGAGGTGCAATTCCCGAGGGACGGCGACATCGTCGCCCTCAGCGCCGACGGGGCCCGCTTCATCGTCGCTGCCGACGGCGGCTCGGTCGAGCTCGAGCTGGTCGAGCTGGACTGGGACGACGAGGGCGCCGAGAAAGCCGGCTTCGAGACGTTCATGCTGAAGGAGATCTACGAGCAGCCGGACGCGGTGGCCGAGACGATCGGCGACCGGGTGCGGCACGGCCGTCTCGAGCTCGAGGGCCTCGGCATGTCGGACGACGAACTGCGGCGTGCTGAGCCGCATCGTCATCCTCTCGGCCGGCACGTCCTACCACGCGGCCGTGGCCGGACGGTACGCGATCGAGGAGTGGGCGCGCGTGCCGGTCGAGCACGACATCGCGTCCGAGTGGGTCTACCGCAACCCGGTGCTCGACACGAACACGCTGGTCGTGGGGATCTCCCAGTCGGGAGAGACGCGAGACACGATCGAGGCGATGAAGCTCGCGCGCGAGATGGGCGCGCACACGGTGGCGATCACGAACATGATGGGCTCGCAGATCACCCGCGAGGTGGGCTCCGTGCTGTACACGCGGGCGGGGCTCGAGGTGAGCGTGGCAGCGTCGAAGACGTTCACGGCGCAGCTGTCGCTGCTCTTCCTCGTGGCGCTGAAGCTCGCGCAGGTGCGGGAGACGCTGCCCCGGGAGGAGCTGACGTTCATCCTCGACCAGGTCTACACGCTGCCGGACAAGATCGAGGCGTTCCTCGGCGGCGACCACCCGATCGACGACATCGCACGTCGCCACTTCGACAAGCCGTTCTTCCTCTACCTGGGGCGCAACATCGGCCTGCCGGTCGCGCTCGAGGGAGCGCTCAAGCTGAAGGAGATCTCGTACATCCCGACCGAGGCGTACTCGGCCGGGGAGATGAAGCACGGGCCGATCGCCCTGCTCGACGAGAACACGCCGGTCGTCGTGGTCGCCACCGACCACAAGCGGGTGTACGACAAGATCGTGTCGAACATCCAGGAGGTGCGCGCACGCGGCGCCCACGTGATCGCGATCGCCACCGACGGCAACGAGGACATCCAGCACCACGCGGACGACGTCATCTTCATCCCGCGCTCGCCGGCCTTCCTGCAGGCGGTGCTGGCGGTCGTGCCGCTGCAGCTTCTCGCCTACCGCATCGCCCGGCTGCGCGGCCTCAACGTCGACCAGCCGAGGAACCTCGCGAAGACCGTGACGGTGGAGTAGCCCGCGCCTTTCCTGCAGGCGGACCTCGCTGGCGCGGACGTGCGGGAACCCGCTCGCTCGAAGATCTCCGAAGCCGGTACTCGCGTCCGAGAATTCACCCTCTTACGGGATTCTTAGCCTGCTCTCAGCCAGATCTTCGGTGGCGGTGGTTGGCTTGGGTCATGGGAATCCCCCTCGACGATCCGGTGATCGACGTCGCCGTGCCCGTGTACAACGAGGAGGATGTCCTCGAGCACAACGTTCGCGTGCTCGCCGGCCACCTCGAGCGTCACTGCCCGTTCCGCTGGCGCGTGACGATCGTCGACAACGCCAGCGCCGACGGGACGTCGCGGCTGGCGGAGTCCCTCGCTGCTGAGATCGACGGCGTGCGCTTCCTGCGGCTCGGGCGGAAGGGCCGTGGCCGTGCGCTGCGGGCAGCCTGGGGCAGCTCGACGGCCGACGTCGTCGCCTACATGGACGTCGACCTCTCGACGAATCTCGAGAGCTTTCTCCCTCTGGTCGCCCCGCTCCTCTCCGGCCACAGCGACGTCGCGATCGGCACGCGCCTCGCCCGCAGCGCGCATACGACGCGCCGGCTCAAGCGCGAGGTGCTCTCACGGGGCTACAACCTGATCGTCCACCTGCTCTTCCGCGCCGGCTTCAGCGACGCGCAGTGCGGGTTCAAGGCGATCCGCTCCGACGCCGCCCGCCGCCTGCTGCCGCTCGTCGAGGACGAGAGCTGGTTCTTCGACACCGAGCTCCTGCTGCTCGCCGAGCGCAACGGCATGCGGATTCACGAGGTGCCGGTCGACTGGATCGAGGACCTCGACTCCCGGGTCGACATCTCGCGCACTGTCGTCGACGACCTGCATGGCCTGTGGCGCGTGCGCCGCTCCTTCTGGCGCGGCGGAGGCCGGGCCGCCCCCGCGCCGATCGAGGTGACCGCGTGAGCGCCGTCACCGAGACGCCCGCCGCCGCGACGAAGCCGCCGACCGCGGCTGCGGAGTCGTCGGGCACGGCGGCCGCGTGGCTGCGCGCGTACTGGCACCGCTTTGCGCTGGCCGCCATCCTCCTGCTCTCGGCCTTCCTCGGCTTCTGGCGGATCGGCCAGAACGGGTACGCCAACGAGTACTACTCCGCCGCGGTCCGAAGCATGCTCCGGAGCTGGCACAACTTCTTCTTCGTCTCGTTCGACGCCGGAGGGCTGGTCTCGGTCGACAAGCCGCCGCTCGCGCTGTGGCTCCAGGCCGCGAGCGCCAAGGTGTTCGGCTTCTCCGGCTGGGCGATCCTGTTGCCCGAGGCGCTCGCCGGGGTGGCTGCCGTCCTCGTGCTGTACCTGCTCGTCCGACGGGTGTTCGGCGTCGTCGCGGGCCTGGTGGCCGCGCTCGCGCTCGCCGTCTCGCCCGTGAGCGCCGCCGTCAACCGGGACAACAATCCCGACGCGTTGCTCGCCCTGCTCCTCGTTCTCGCGGCCTGGTTCGTCGTGCTGGCGCTCGAGCGGGGGCGCCTCACGTGGGTGCTGGCGGCGGCAGCGACGGTCGGGCTCGCGTTCAACACCAAGATGCTCGCCGCCGGCGTCGTCGTGCCCGCCCTCGGGGCGGCGTACCTGCTCTTCGCACCCGTGTCCTGCCGGCGACGGCTGCTGCAGCTCGCCGCGGCCGGTGCCGTCATCGTCGTGATCTCGTTCGCCTGGATCGCAGCCGTCGACCTGACACCCGCCGCCGACCGGCCGTACGTGGGCAGTACCACCGACAACAGCGCCCTCAGTCTCGCGTTCGACTACAACGGTCTCGGCCGCGTCGCGGGGCAGACGGGCGGCACATCGTCCGGCGGCGGCATGGGCGGCGCCTTCTCCGGCACGCCGGGACTGCTGCGGCTCTTCAACGACGCCCTCGGCGACCAGGGTGCATGGCTGCTGCCGCTCGCGGCCATCGGCGGGCTCTCCGCGCTCCTCGCCGCCTGGCGGCGCCGGAAACGGCTCGAGGCAGGTGCGCTCGTCGTCCTCGGCGGCTGGTTCGTCACCGCTGCCGCGATCTTCAGCTGGTCGAGCGGGATCATCCACACGTACTACCTCTCGGCGCTGGCTCCGGCCGCCTGCGGCCTCGTCGGCGTCGGCGCCGTGGCGCTATGGCACGACGCCCGCCGCGGCCGCGCGTGGACGCTGCTTCCGGCGGCAGCCCTCATCGCGACAGCCGCAGTCCAGGTCGACCTGCTTCGACGCAGCGACTACCTCACCGGGCTGCAGTGGCTCGTGCTCGCCGTGACCGCCGGCGCCTGCGTGGCGCTCGCGTGGCTCGCCCTCGCCCGGCTCGCCCTCGCCCCCTCGGCAAACCGCGACACCCGTCGCCTGGTCGCGACGCTAACCCTGGCGGCGGGTATCGGCGCGCTGCTCGTCGCTCCGGCCGCCTGGTCGCGGACGACCCTGCTCGGCGCCGTCAACGGCGTGTTCCCCGGCGCCGGCCCCGACTTCATCTCGGGCCTCGGGAGCACGGGCAGCGGCGGGGGGATGGGCTTCCCCGGCGGGGGCGGGCCGACGGGGCCGATGGGCTCGGGCTCGCAACAGGGCGGTCCCGGCGGCTCGTTCGACGGAGGCAGCCGGCCGACCCCTCCGTCGTTCGGCGACGGCAGCGGCTCGCAGCCGACCCCGCCCTCGTTCGGCGGTGGAGCAAGGCCCGGCGGCGTGGGCGGCATGGGCAACGCGGAAGGCATCGACGACGCGCTCGCGTACGCCGAGGCAAACGGCGGCGAGCGGCGCTTCACCCTGATCGTCTCGAGCGCCCAGAGCGTCGCGCCCAGCATCATCGCCGGCGAGCGAACCGCCGCGATGGGGGGTTTCACGGGACGCGAGACGGTGCTCACCGGCTCGTTCCTCGCCGACCTCGTCTCGTCCGGCGACGTCAGGTACTTCCTGCTCGGCGGCAGCGGCGGCGGGCCCTTCGGGTCGAGCAATGCGGCGGCCGACGCGATCACGTCCACGTGCACGCTTGTGCCGACGAGCGACTGGAGCACCGGCACGACGGACGGCAGCGGCAGCGACGGGATGTCGGGCTTCGGCGGCAGCTCGGCCTCGCTCTACGACTGCGCCGGGAAGGCCGCGGAGCTGCGCGATGCGGGCCCCGCCTGAGTTGCGCGGAATCACCGGGCAGGCGTTGCGCTTCTGCGTGGTCGGTGCGGCGAACACCGCCGTCAGCCTGGCCACGTTCTGGGTGCTGCTCCACGTCGGTGTGCACTACGTGCTCGCGGCGGCGCTGGCGTTCGCGGCCGGCGCCGTCAACGGCTATGTCCTGAACCGGACATGGACGTTCCGCGCAGACGGCTCGTGGCGCGCACGCGCTCTCTACGTGGCCGTGCAGCTGCTCGGCCTCGGCCTCAACGTCACGCTCGTGTGGCTCCTCGTCGACGCCGCAGGGCTCGAGGAGCTCCTCGCGCAGGTCCTGGCGCTCCCGCCGGTGACGGTGACGACGTTCACGCTCTCGCGGCAGGTCGTCTTTCGCCCCGGACGCTCACAGGGGGCGGTCACGGCGCGCGTTGCCCCGTCGTCGTGACGCCGCTCAGGCGCGCGGCGAAGAGGCCTGCGCAGTCGCGGTGCTCCACCAGCGCTGCACTGCGGCGGTGGGGATGAATCGCGGCGGGGTATCGGGCTCCTCGGCGGCGCGCGGGCCCTTCCGGTCGACGGGCTCCCGCCTGACCGTGCCGGCCCGGCGATCGAACCAGGGGTTGTCACCCATCAGCGCGCCGGCTCTCATGCGCCACCTATCGGCAGGTGGACCGTGTTTCCGTACCCCCGGAACGAGCGAGAGCCGCCTCTCCGCGGCTCCGGTGGTCGAAGGCTGCCGCCTGGTTTCTTGACTAATTCCAGAAAATGGGCCACACTCGCACGGTGCTCACGACGTTGGATGCCGAGCGCCTGTTGCGCGGGGCTGCTCTGCGTGTGACGCGTCCCCGGGTGGCGGTGCTGACCGCGGTCTACGAGCATCCGCACGCCGACACGGACTCGATCATCGGTGTCGTGCGTGAAGATCTGGGCGAGGTGTCCACGCAGGCCGTCTACGACGTCCTGCGTGCGCTGACCGCCGCGGGTCTGGTGCGGCGTATCGAGCCGCCGGGCTCCGTGGCGCGCTACGAGTCGCGGGTCGGAGACAACCATCACCACGTCGTGTGCCGGTCCTGCGGTGCCATCGCCGATGTCGATTGCGCCGTCGGTCACACCCCCTGCCTGACCGCCTCCGACGACCACGGCTACGCGATCGACGAGGCCGAGGTCGTCTACCGGGGCCTGTGCCCCGACTGCTCCACCGCACGCAGCTCCTGACCAACCCCCTGATCCCGGAAGGATTCCCATGTCTGACAGTCCTGACGCAGTCGTCGGAGAGATGAACGAGGAAAGCAACGGCAAGTGCCCGATGCGGCCCGGGGGCAGGTCGAACCGGGACTGGTGGCCGAACCAGCTGGACCTGAGCGTCCTCCACCAGAACCCGCCAACGGCAAATCCCATGGGCGAGGAGTTCGACTACGCCGCCGAGTTCGCGACCCTCGACCTCGACGCCGTGAAGCAGGACATCGAGGCGGTGATGACGACCTCGCAGGACTGGTGGCCCGCCGACTACGGCCACTACGGCCCGCTCCTCATCCGGATGGCGTGGCACAGCGCGGGCACGTACCGCATCAACGACGGCCGCGGAGGCGCAGGCTCCGGCGAGCAGCGCTTCGCGCCCCTCAACAGCTGGCCCGACAACGCGAACCTCGACAAGGCGCGCAGGCTGCTCTGGCCGGTCAAGCAGAAGCACGGCCGGAAGCTCTCGTGGGCCGACCTGATGGTCCTCGCCGGCAACTGCGCCCTCGAGTCGATGGGGTTCGAGACGTTCGGCTTCGCCGGCGGGCGCGAGGACGTCTGGGAGCCCGAGCAGATCGACTGGGGCACCGAGGACACGTGGCTCGGAGACGAGCGCTACAGCGGCGACCGGGAGCTCGCGAACCCGCTCGCCGCCGTCCAGATGGGCCTCATCTACGTGAACCCGGAGGGCCCGAACGGCATCCCGAGCGCGCTCGACGCGGCGCGGGATATCCGGGAGACGTTCCGCCGCATGGCGATGAACGACGAGGAGACGGTCGCGCTCATCGCGGGCGGGCACACGTTCGGCAAGACCCACGGCGCGGGCGACGCCGCGCTCGTCGGCCCGGAGCCCGAGGCTGCCGCCCTCCAGGAGATGGGCCTCGGCTGGAAGAGCGGCTACGGCACCGGCAAGGGCGGCGACGCGATCACGAGCGGCCTGGAGGGCGCCTGGACGCCAACCCCCGTCACCTGGGACAACAGCTTCTTCGAGACCCTCTTCCGCTACGACTGGGATCTGACCAAGAGCCCTGCCGGCGCGTGGCAGTGGGTCCCGACCGACCCGGATGCGGCGGATGCCGTGCCCGACGCCCACGACCCGTCGAAGCGGCACACCCCGGTGATGCTGACGACGGACCTCGCACTGCGGATGGACCCGGTCTACGAGCCGATCTCGCGGCGCTTCTACGAGAACCCGCAGGAGTTCGCCGACGCCTTCGCCAAGGCGTGGTTCAAGCTGACGCACCGCGACATGGGGCCGATCACGCGGTACCTCGGCCCGCTCGTCCCGGCCGAGCCGCAGCTGTGGCAGGACCCGGTCCCCGCGGTCGACCACCAGCTCGTCGACGCGGCGGACGTCGCTGCGCTGAAGCAGAAGATCCTCGCCTCCGGGCTGTCGATCTCCCAGCTGGTCTCGACCGCCTGGGCCTCGGCGT
This sequence comes from uncultured Gaiellaceae bacterium, assembly GCA_963731095.1. Taxonomy (GTDB): domain Bacteria; phylum Actinomycetota; class Thermoleophilia; order Gaiellales; family Gaiellaceae; genus Gaiella. The sequence continues at coordinate 104,517 of CAVSUK010000022.1, read as the reverse complement.
CGACGTTCCGCGGCACCGACAAGCGCGGTGGAGCCAACGGAGCACGCATTCGCCTCGCCCCCCAGAACGGCTGGGAGGTCAACAACCCCGCCGAGCTGGCGACGGTGCTGCAGGCCCTGGAGGGGATCCAGCAGGAGTTCAACAGCTCGCAGGCCGGCGGGACGAAGCAGGTCTCGCTCGCAGACCTGATCGTGCTCGGCGGCTGCGCGGCCGTCGAGCAGGCCGCGAGGAACGCCGGCTTCGACGTCGAGGTCCCCTTCGCGGCGGGACGCACGGACGCCACCCAGGAGTGGACGGACGTGGAGTCGTTCGCGGTGCTCGAGCCGACTGCTGACGGGTTCCGCAACTACCTCGGGGAGGGGCACCAGCTGCCGGCGGAGGCTCTGCTGCTCGAGCGGGCCCACCTGATGACACTGACCGCTCCCGAGGCCACGGTGCTCGTGGGCGGCATGCGGGTCCTGAACGCGAACTTCGACAGGTCCGAGCTCGGCGTCCTCACCAGGCAGCCCGAGGCGTTGACCAACGACTTCTTCGTGAACCTGCTCGACCTGGGCACGACGTGGCAGCCGACGTCGGACGCCGAGGAGACCTTCGAGGGCCGCGATCGCGAGTCGGGCGAGCCCGAGTGGACGGGAAGCCGCGTCGACCTCGTCTTCGGCTCGAACTCCCAGCTCCGCGCACTCGCGGAGGTCTACGCGAGCGACGATTCGCGGGAGAAGTTCGTGCGCGACTTCGTTGCTGCGTGGGACAAGGTCATGAATCTCGATCGATTCGACCTTGCCTGATCCCGGCGTACGATCGATGATCTCCGAGATGACCCGACCTGCAGGAGGTTTCATGGCCAGCGTGCTCGTCCTCGCCGGTGACGCGGCGGAAGACCTCGAGGTGATGTACGTCAAGTACCGCCTCACGGAGGCCGGCTACGACGTCCACGTCGCTGCGCCCACCCGCAGGCCCGTCAAGCTCGTCGTGCACGACTTCGAGGAGGGCTTCGACGCCTACGTCGAACGTCCGGGCCGCCAGTGCCCCGTCGACGTCACGTTCGCCGACTGCGACCCGGCCGGGTACGCGGGCGCGGTGATCCCCGGCGGCCGCGCGCCGGAGTACATCCGTGCCGACGCGGACGTCAGGCGCATCGTCGAGCACTTCTTCGCCGAGGACAAGCCGGTGGGGACGCTCTGCCACGGGCCGCAGGTGCCCGCGGCGTTCGGCCTGCTGCAGGGCCGCCGCTGCTCCGCGTATCCGCCGCTCGCGCCCGACATCGAGCTCGCGGGAGGCATCTGGGTGGACGAGCCCGACTGCGTCGACGGCAACCTCGTCTCGTGCCGTGGCTGGGGCGACCTCGCCGAGTGGTCGCGGGCGTTCGTCGGTGCGCTCGACCGGGCGGCGGTGCTCGCATGAGGGACGGAACGCCAGGAGCGCAGCGGGTGTAGAGAGGACATGCACGCCTCCAGAGTGCTGACCGGTCTCGTGGTGGTGGCCCTCGCAGCCACCCTCACAGCCGCCGCCACCGCCAAGACGGGCTACCCCGTGCTCGGCGTGCGAGGAGTGAAAGCAGGGGTGCTCGTGCAGCGCTACGACCGGCAGACGCTGCGGCCGTACGGCCCCACGCTGCACATCGGGGCGCCCGCGTGGACCTGGAGCCGCTCTTCCGACGGGGGCACGATTGCGCTTGCGGGAGGGGAGCAGCGCGGTGTCGTCGTCTTCCTCGACGTCGTCTCGCTACGCCGCACCGCCACCTTCCGCTTCGCTCCCGGTCGTCCGGTCGCCGCACGGTGGGTGTCCGCCGACCGGCTGCTGCTCGTGACCGTGAGCGACTCGGGCACCGTCGTGCGGCTCGTGGATCCGCGGGGCCCTCGCCAGCTGCGGCAGGTCGACGTCCCCGGCCGCCTCGTGCGCGGAGCACGGACGAAAGAGGGGCTCGCCCTGCTCACCGGGCCCTCGGAGGGCTTTGGCCCTTCTCGCGTCGTGCTCGTCGACGGTGAGCTCGGCATGCGCACGGTCCAACTGCCGCGCAACGTGACCGGCTGGTCGTTGCCGTCCGGGACGGAGTCCGGGGAGGCGACCGAGGTGCCGGCCCGTATGCGCGCCCCGGGGCTCGCCGTCAACCGTCTCGGCGTGCGCGCCGTCGTCGTCGGGGCAGACGAACCCGTCGCCGAGATCGACCTCGGGAGCGGCGCCGTCACCTACCACCCCGTCGTCGTGCGACGTGTGTCCCGGGTGGCCAAGCTGGTGATCGGCCCGGACATCCATGCCTCGTGGCTGCGCTCGGGCAACATCGCCCTGACCGGAACGATGTACGACGGCCTCGACGAGACGACCGGAAACCTGAAACAGACGGCCCTCGGGCTCGCGCTGCTCGACACGGTCACGTGGGAGACACGCTTGGTCGATCCGGCGGTGCGCACCTTCGTCACAGCCGGGGACTGGCTCGTCGTCGCAGACCAGGGTGCGGGCGTCAGCTGGTACGACAGCGTCGGCAGGCGCCGTGGCCATGTGCTCGGCGTGCGGGACGTGACGGACACTGCGTGGACTGGCACGTTTGGCCTCGCCCGCTCCTGGAGCGAGGGGCGTTCCTGGCTCATCGACCTGGGGCGGGGCCGCGTCGTGGCGGCCGGCGACGCCGTGCCGCCGATGTTCCTCGACAGCGAGCCGCGCGCCTTCTACGGCTGATCGTCCGTCGCGCTACCGTTCCAGGTCGATGGCCTTCGAGCCCGAGGCGGCCTCGCCGCCACCGTATGCGACCGCCGCAGCGAGCGTGCTCCGGCTCCCCGCCGGCGCCGAGGAGGTCGACCGGCTCGCCGTCGAGGAGCCGCTCGAGATCCGCATCGGCGGCGTGCCGGTCGCGGTGACGATGCGCACCCCGGGCCACGACGAGGAGCTCGCGCTCGGATTCTGCCTCTCCGAGGGGCTGCAGCCGCAGTCGGCACGGGCGCCGGACGACCTCGCCGCCAACACCGTCGACGTCGAGGCGCCGGGCTTCGACCCCGCCCTGGTGGCGCGGAGCTTCTACACCTCGTCCTCGTGCGGCGTCTGCGGCAAGGGCGCGCTCGAGGCCGTGGCCGTCGAGGCGCCCCCCGTCGAGAGCGCGTTGCGGGTTCCGCTCGCGGCGGTCGCCGCCATGCCCGATCGCCTGTCGGAGGCGCAGCCGTCGTTCGCGCGCACCGGGGGCATCCATGCCACGGGGCTCTTCGCCGCCGACGGCGAGCTTCTCTTCGCGCGCGAGGACGTCGGGCGTCACAACGCGATGGACAAGGTGATCGGCCGTGCGTTCCTGGACGGCCGGCTGCCGCTCGCGGAGAACGTCCTCTGCGTGAGCGGCCGTCTCTCGTTCGAGCTCGTCCAGAAGGCCGCGGTGGCCGGCTGCCCCGTGCTCGTCGCCGTCGGCGCCCCCTCCTCGCTCGCGGTCGAGCTCGCCGCCGACAGGGGCATCACGCTGTGCGGCTTCGTCCGCGACGGCCGCGTGAACGTCTACACGGAGCCGTGGCGGATCGGCGGCTGACGGGCATCCTGCTCGTCGGCGGAGCGTCCTCGAGGTTCGGCGCGCCCAAGGCGCTGGCCCGCATCGGCGTGGAGACATTCGCCGAGCGCGGCTTCAGGGTGCTCGGCGAGGCGTGCGACGAGGTGCTCGCAGTCGGCAAGCTCGCCGACCGCCTGCCTCTCCCCTTCCCGCTGCTCGACGACGGCACGGCGGAGCGCGTGCCCGTGTTCGGCGTCGTGGCGGGCCTGCGCGCCGCGTCGGGAGACGTGTGCGTCGTCCTCCCGGTCGACTGCGTGGCGATCACTCCCGCGGTGCTGCGATCGCTCGGAGATGCCGTGGCGGTGCCGCAGACGGGCCCGCTGCCCGGCGCCTATCCGGTGGCGCTGCTGCCCCTGCTGGAGGAGCGGATCGCGCGGGGGGAGCTGTCGCTCCGCGGCGTCAACCCGACCGTGCTGCACGTCGACGAGGCGCTACTCGTCGACGTCGACACCCCCGGCGACCTCGACCTCGCCGCTCTCGACCACGACCGTCCCGCCTGAGTGCGTCACGATCTCGAGCCCGCCGCCCGGGGCGATCGAGCCGCCGACGCCGCGGACGTCGCCGACCTGCACGCGTAAGCCTCTGAGCGCGTTGCGCGCCTCGAGCGCGGGCCGGAGGGCGGCGAGGCCCTGCTCCTCCCAGGTGGCGTAGCGACGCTCGAGCCGGACCAGCAGCCCGGCCAGCAGAGCCCCGCGGTCGTGCCCGCGGCCGCTCGCCGTGCGCAGTGATCCGGCCGGCGTCCGCGCGACCTCCGGCAGCTCGCCGTGCTCCTGGCCGACGTTGACGCCGATCCCGGCGACGACCGCGCCGGCGGCGTGCTCCAGCAGGATGCCCGCCACCTTGTGCCCGTCCACCAGCACGTCGTTCGGCCACTTCACCTGGGCCCCCTGCCGCGTCAGCTCCTCGACCGCCTCCGCGGTGGCGAGCGCGGCGACGAGCGAAAGCTGTGGCAGCGCGCCGCCGCGGGGGCGGAGCAGGACGGAGCAGAGCAGCGAGCTGCCCGAGGCGTCCTCCCACGTGCGCCCGAGCCGGCCCCGTCCGGCGGTCTGGTGCTCGGCGACGGCGACGGCTCCCTCCGGGAGGGCCGTGTCGCGGAGCAGCTCCTGGGTCGACCGGCACTCCGCGACGTACAGGTAGGGATCGCCGAAGCGGCCCCGGCGCAGGGCACCGAACGCCCCGGGGCTCAGGTCACTCGTCATCGCGCTGTCGGCGCAGGCGCTTCACGGTGCCGCGGCGCTTCTTCGCGGCGAGCCGTTGCTCGACGGCGCCGCGGGTCGGGCGCGTGGGCACACGCCGGCGCTCCACCCGCAGCCCCTCCGCGAGCCGTGCGACGAGCCGTTCGATCGCGAGCTCCCGGTTCCGCGCCTGGCTGCGCTCGTCCTGCGCCACCGCGCGCAGCACGGGGCCGGCCTTCGCGATCACCCGGCGCTTCTGCAGGTCGGTCAGCGCGTTCGACGACGCCACGTCGAACGTGGCCTCGACACGCGTCTCCGCCGTGTTCGCGTGCTGGCCGCCGGGCCCGCTCGACCGGGAGACACGGAGCCGGATCTCCGCCAGGGGCAGTATCACGGAGCGGGTCACCCGCACCGTCTCGCGCTCGCTCATCACGACAATCTAGAGGCTTGATGTGAACCACGGATGCGGCGCACCCGGTTGCCCGAATAGACTCGACGCGATGGCGTGCATCCTGCTCGACGTCGACGGCGTCCTCCACGTTTCGGGCGAGCCGATCCCCGGCGCCGTCGAGGCCGTCGCACGGCTGCGACGCCAGGGGCACTCGCTGCGCTTCGTCACGAACAACTCGACGCGGCCGCGCGCCGTGCTGGCGGAGGAGCTGCGCGCGCTCGGCTTCGAGCTCGACGAGGAGGAGCTCCAGACCACCCCGCGCGCCGCCGCCCGCGAGCTCGCGGGAAAGCGCGTCTTCGCGCTCGTGATGGCGGCGATCGTGCCCGACCTGGAGGGCATCGAGCTCGTGGGCGCACCATGCCGACGCCGTGCTGCTCGGCGGCTGCGACGAGACACTCGAGCCGAACCAGGTCTTCTCGTACATGAACCTGGGCCGGGCGTTCGAGGAGTTGCAGATGGGCGCCGACTTCTACTGCCTGCACAAGAACAAGTGGTGGCAGACGAGCCGCGGGCAGATGCTCGACGCGGGCGCCTTCGTGGCAGGGCTCGAGTACGCAACCGGGATCGACGCGACCGTGCTCGGCAAGCCGAGCCCTGCGTACCTCGCGGCAGCGCTCAACGAGCTCGACGCCGAGCCTGAGCTGACCTGGATGGTCACCGACGACGTGGAGGCGGACGTGCGCGGCGCCCAGCTCTTCGGCATGCGCACCGCCCTCGTCCGCACCGGCAAGTTCCGGCCGGAGACGCTCGAGAGCTCCGGCCTCGTGCCCGAGATCGTGCTGAGCTCGCTCGCACAGTTCCCGGACTGGCTCGAGCGCGTCCTCTGACGCCGATGGCCGTCCGCGTCGGCACCGACCTGATCGAGATCGAGCGCGTCGTCCGTGCGCTCGAGCGGCCGGGCTTCCGCGACCGCTGCTTCACCGAGGCGGAGCAGGCGTACTGCGAGTCGCGGCGGAACCCGGCAGAGAGCTACGCGGCGCGCTTCTGCGGCAAGGAGGCGGTGGGGAAGGCGCTCGGCTGCGGGGTCCGCTTCACCTGGAAGGACATCGAGATCGTCGGCCCGCCGAAGCCGGGCGTTTCGCTCAGCGGCCGCACCGCGCGCTTCGCGGAGAAGGTGGGGCTGCGCGAGCTCGACGTCTCGCTGACCCACTCCCACACGATGGCCGGCGCCACCTGCGTCGCCACCCTCGGAGACTAGAGCCATGCCGCACGGGTCGTTCGAGCCCCTCTACACCGCCGAGGAGATGCGTGCCGCGGAAGCCGGGTACCCCGGCTATCCCGTCTCCGCGCCCGAGCTGATGGACAGGGCGGGCTCCGCCGTCGCGCGCGAGGCGATGCGGGCCTTTCCTCGCGCACGCCGGTTCGCGGTCGTCTGCGGCGGCGGGGCGAACGGCGGCGACGGGGCCGTCGCGGCGCGCGTGCTGCGCGAGGCCGGCCGCGAGGCGGTGGAGACGGACGAGCCCGAGGGGTACGACGTCGTCGTCGATGCGCTCTTCGGCACCGGCTTCCGCGGCGCGCCGCGACCCGAGGCGGCCGCCGTGATCGAGCGCATCAACGGCGCGGGCACGCCGGTCGTCTCCGTCGATCTCCCGTCCGGCGTGAACGCGTCCACCGGCGAGATCGAGGGCGCCGCCGTCCGCGCCGCTCTCACCGTCACGTTTCACGGGCGCAAGGTCGGGCTCGTCGTCGCACCGGGCCGCTTCCACGCGGGCCGCGTGGTCGTCGCGGACATCGGGCTCGAGCACCTCGAGACGAACGCGTCCCGCACGACCGACGCGCTGCTGCGCCACGTCCCGCGGCGGGCGCCGCACGACTCCAAGTACACGGCCGGCGTCGTCCTGGTCGTCGGCGGCTCGCCGGGCATGACGGGGGCGGCTGTCCTCTGCGCCACCGCCGCGCTGCGCGCGGACGCCGGCTACGTCACGCTCGCCGTTCCCGTCGCCTCCCTGCCGGTCGTCGAGACGCTCGCGCTCGAGCCGGTCAAGCGAGGGTTCACGTGGGAGCATGCGGTCGACGAGATCCTGGCCGACGCCGCCCGCGCGAACGCGGTCGCGCTCGGGCCCGGGCTCGGCCGCGGCGACGAGGCGCACGCTCTCGTGCGAGCGCTGCTCGAGCGTCTCGAGCTCCCCGTCGTCGTCGACGCGGACGCGCTCTTCGGGTTGGAGCCGGTCGAGCGCGCAGCCGCCGACCGTTCTCACGCCGCACGCCGGCGAGCTCGCCCGCCTGCTCGGCGTCACCGCGGCGGAGGTGGGCGAGCACCGGCTCGAGACCGCCCGCGCCTGCGCCGAGCGCTTCGGTGCCGTCGTGCTGCTGAAGGGGGCCGACACGATCGTGCAGGGCCGCACGGGCGGCCCCATCGTCTCCGACCTGGCGCCGCCGTCGCTCGCCACCGCCGGCAGCGGCGACGTGCTCACCGGCGTGATCGCCGCCTTCCTGGCCAAGGGCCTCGAGCCGGTGACCGCGGCTGCCGCAGCCGCGACCGCGCACGGCATCGCCGCGGCCACGCTGCCGAACCAGGCCGGGCTCGTCGCAGAGCGACGTCGTCGCGGCGCTGCCCGGCAGCGCTCTCCTAGAGCTCTCACTCGATGCGATTACCCCTTCCGGGGGAGTGACGTCACGTCCCGTCGCGCCGACATTCGGTGCACCCCCGTTGTGAGGCGTCTCGTCGTGATCGTGTCGGGCGCCGGAAAACCAAGGAGAGAAGATGAAGCGGTTCAACCGCAGGCGCCGTGTTGCGCTTGCAGCCCTCGTCGCGCTGATCGTGGCCGTGTCCGCCTACGCGTTCACGGCGACGAACACCGTGCCCGCCTCGGCGGCCGGTGAGGGCTCGGGCACGATCAGCGGCTTCACCGTGTCGGCCATCCACTACACGCTCGATTCGGCCAATCCGGCCAACATCACCGGCGTGTCGTTCACGCTCGCGCCGGCGCCCGCCGCGGGTGCGACAGTGCGGGCGGCGTTGAACACCGGCGCATACGTCTCGTGCACCAGCTCGTCGGGAACGTGGAGCTGCCCGGTGACCGGGACCGTCCTCGGTGCGACGTCGCTCAAGGTCGTCGCAGCCGACTAGCACCGGCTCGGCCGGGCGAGAGGGGAACCTCTCGCCCGGCCGAACCCGTCGTTCTCCTTTCCCATGTCTTCACGCCCCGCCACACGGATCCTCGGCGCTCTCGCCGGCCTCGCGGCGCTCGCGCTCGCATGGCTCCTGCTCGCACCCCCGGCACTGGGCGGGAAGACGTCGATCGTCATCACTTCCGGCAACAGCATGGAGCCGAAGCTGCACCAGGGCGATCTCGTGATCGTCCGGCAGCGTTCCTCCTACGGCGTCGGCGACGTCGTGCTCTTCCGCAGCACGACGCTCGGCCGCGAGGTCCTGCACCGGATCGTCGCCGTCGAGGACGGCCGCTTCGTCACGAAGGGCGACAACAACGACTACCGCGACCCGGGGCGGGTGTCACCCGGCGAGGTCAACGGCGGGGCCGTCCTCCTCGTCCCGGGCGCCGGCAAGCCCGTCGCCTGGCTGCGGCATCCGCTGAACGCCGCCATGGCACTGTTCGTGCTCGTCTTCCTGTCGCTCGCCGGAGGACGTGAGGTTTCCCGCCGCCGGCCGCGGGCGGCCGTTCGTCCGCTGCAGCCGGTGACGTCCGCCGTCGTGCCGGCGGCACGCGTGAGCGAGGGAGTCGCCGCCGCGCGCACGGTGCTCGTTGCCGGCGCCGTCGCGCTCGGGCTGTTCGCCCTGCTCGCCGCGATCGCCTGGCGGTCGCCCGGGACGACGGCGCACCCGGTGGGCCAGGCGTACGAGCACACCGGCTCCTTCTCGTACTCGGCCGAGGTGCGCCCGAGCGCGGTCTATCCGGACGGGCGCGTCGCGACCGGCGACACGGCCTTCACCAGGCTCGTTCGTCGCCTCGACGTTGCGTTCGACTACCGCTTCGACACGGGTCGCCGTCACGACGTCCGCGGCGGCATCGCCCTCGACGCCGTGATCAGCGACGGCGCCGGCTGGTCGCGAACGATTCCGATCGATTCCACGGTGCCGTTCGACGGTGACACGGCGCGCGCCGAGGGCGTGCTCGACCTTCGCCGCCTCGAGGCACTCGGCGCACGCATGCGCGCGTTGACCGGCACCGGCGCATCGACCTTCACCGTCACGCTCAGGCCGCAGGTTCAGGTAGCCGGCTACGCCGGTGAGGCCGTCGTGGACGAGAAGTTCGCACCCGAGCTGCGGCTTCGTGCTCGACCCGTTCTCGCTCAGGCCCGACACGGGTGGCGACTCCGACGTCCGCCCTGGCGCCCCGCCAGCCGGGCGGCGTCGTCGAGGAGCGCGAGAACCGGATCGGCATCGGAGCGCTGGCAGCTGCCGGTCGCCGATGCCCGTGCGTTCTCGGGGCTCGGCATCGGGATCGCTCTCCTCGTCCTGATCGGTGCCGCAGTGCTCCTCTCGCGGCGTCTCGACGGCTCGGAGGACGAGCGCATCGAGGCGCGGTACGCCGGCCGCATCGTCCAGGCTGCGACGGAGATCCCCGACGGGCCGCTGGGTGACCGACGTGGCCGACATGGAGAGCCTCGTCCGCCTCGCCGACCACTACGACCGCGTCGTCCTGCGGACGAGCGACGGCGCGCACCACGCCTACCTGGTGGACGACGGCGTCGCCGTGTACCGGTACCGCGCCGGCTCGGGTACCGAGGGTGCGCGCGCCCCCGGCACGTCTCCTCTTCCCGGGCGCAGCTGATGCGGCCCGTGCGCTGGCTCTCCGCCGCCGCTGCGCTCTGCGCTGTAGTGGTCGTCGGCCTGACGGCGACGAGCACCGTCGCGGTCTCCAGGGCCGGCTCCTCGACCGCCGCCGCCACGGCGGGTCAGCTGGCGCCTGCCGCGTGCGCCGGCCTCGTGCTGTCGGCGATCGTGACGGGTAGCGGCACCGTCGACGGCTCGGGCGGCAGCGAGCTCATCCTGGGCGGCCCCGGCGCGGACAGGATCCGCGGACGGGGCGGCGACGACTGCATCGTCGGCGGCGGCGGCAACGACGACCTCAACGGCAACGGCGGTTCCGACGTCTGCATCGGCGGTCCCGGCACCGACACCTTCACGAACTGCGCCTTCGCCTACCAGTAACCTCGACCCCGTGAGGGTCGAGATCCTCGGTTCCGGTGGCGCTGCCACGATCCCGCGTCCCGGCTGTACGTGCCGCGTCTGTGCGGAGGCCCGCGTGAAGGGACTGCCGTACTGCCGCACCGGCCCCTCCGCGTTCGTGCACGGCCCGAACGTGGTCTTCGACACGCCCGAGGAGTCGAAGCTGCAGCTCGAGCGCGCGGGCATCGGGGAGATCGGGGCCTGCTTCTACTCGCACTGGCATCCCGACCACACGATGGGACGGCGTGTCTGGGAGACACGGAACGGCGACTTCCGCACCTGGCCGCGGGAGGCGAAGCGGCCCCGTGTGACCGACGTCTACCTGCCCGAGCAGGTGGCCGCCGACTTCCGCGTCTGGCTCGGCGGCATGGCGCATCTCGAGTTCATGCGCGACCGCGGCTGGATCCGGATCCATGAGCTGCGCGACGGCGACGTGGTCGAGATCGGCGGCGTCGCGATTCGCCCGTTTCGGCTCGCCGAGGACTACGTCTACGCGTTCGAGCTGCGGGACGGCGGCAAGCGGGTGCTCGTCGCGATGGACGAGCTCAACGGATGGACTCCGCCGGCCGTCGGCACGCGGGCTGCGATCTCGCCGTCCTGCCGATGGGAATCTGCGAGTGCGACGTGTTCACGGGCGAGCGACGGATCCACCCCGACCACCCGGTGCTCACCTTCGAGGCGACGTTCGAGGAGACGCTCGGCATCGTCGACGCGGCTCGACGCCCGCCGGGTCGTGCTCAGCCACGTCGAGGAGATGGACGGCCTCTCCCACGACGACCTGCAGCGGCTCGGCAGCCGCCTCCGCGACGAGGGTCGGCCCGTCACGTTCGCCTACGACGGCATGACCGTCGACGTTCGCTGACGGCCGCGTCCCGACAATGGCTGCGGTGACCCGCTCCCTCTTCACGCTCGACCTCGCTGCCGTCCGCCACAACGTGCGGACGCTGGTCGGCGTGCTCGCCGGGGCGCGAGCTCTGGGCGGTCGTCAAGGCGGACGGCTACGGGCACGGCGCCGCGGACGTGGCCCGGGCGGCGCTCGCCGAGGGGGCGACGGCGCTCTGCGTCGCGACCGTCGGCGAGGCGGCCGAGCTGCGCCCCGCCTTTCCGGAGCGCCCGGCTGATCGTGCTCGGCCCGGTCGGGCCCGACGACCTGCGTGCAGCCGGCGAGCTCCGGCTCGAGCTCGTCGTCTCCGACCTGCCCGTCCCGGACGGCGTCCCCGTGCACCTGAAGCTCGACACCGGGATGGGCCGCTGGGGCCTCTCCGAGCTGCCTGCTCCGGGGCGTGACGTCGTCGGGCTGATGAGCCACTTCGCCTCCGCCGACAGCGATCCCGGCTTCACCCGCCTGCAGACCGCACGCTTCCTCGAGGCGACCGCGCCGTATCTCCCACCTCACGCGGCACCTGGCGAACAGCGCGGGTGCGCTGCGGTATCCCGAGTCCCGGCTCGACGCCGCCCGTTGCGGCATCGCCCTGTACGGCATCTCCCCCTTCGGCGGCGACCCCGCCGACGACGGGCTGCGTCCCGCGCTGCGCTGGGAGTCGGAGATCGCGCAGGTGCGCCTGCTCGCGCCCGGGGAGAGCACCGGCTACGGGCGCCGCTTCGTCGCGGAGCGCCCGACGTGGATCGGGCTCGTCCCCGTCGGCTACGCCGACGGCTTCCGCCGTGACATGACGGGTGCCGAGGTGCTCGTCGAGGGCGGCCAGAAGGCGTATCGTCGGAACCGTGTCGATGGACGTCATCGCCGTGGAGCTCCCGGCCGAGGTTCCGGTGGGCTCGCCCGTCACGCTCGTCGGTGACGGCGTCACGATCGACGACCACGCCCGGGTGGCGGGCACGATCGGGTACGAGATCGCGTGCGGTCTCGTGACGCGGCAACCGCGAGCCGTTCGCGAGGTGCTCGATGGTTGACGTCGTCGCGCTCCGCCGCGGGCTGCAGGACGACCGCGCCGCCGAGCTCGAGGCGCAGGTGGCCCGCCTGCTCGCGCCGTTCTCCGGCGACGAGCGGGCGCTGGACGCGGGCTGCGGCACCGGGGCACTCGCCTACGCGCTGGCTCCCCGCGTGGCCGAGGTCGTCGGCGTCGATCCCTCCCCGGCCTTCCTCGAGGCTGCGCGCCGCGGAGCGCCGCCGAACTGCACCTTCCTCGAGGCGGACGCGACGGCCCTGCCGTTCGAGTACGGCGCCTTCGACCTCAGCGGCTGCCTGCGCGTCCTGCACCACGTGCGCCGCCCCGAGCTCGTCGTGTCCGAGCTCGCGCGCGTGACGCGGCCCGGCGGCAAGATCCTCGTCGCCGACCAGCTCGGCCACGTCGACCCCACGGTCTCGTTCGAGCTCGACCGTTTCGAGCGCGCGCGCGACGCGTCGCACCAGCGGCTCCTGCCCGACGGTGACATCCGCTATCTCCTCGACGCGAACGACCTGATCGTGGTGGCGAACGAGGTCGTGCGCGAGCAGCGCGACGTCGAGCGCTTCCTCGACCTCGCCGGGCTCGAGGGGGAGCAGCGCGAGCGCGTGCGGCGCATGGCCCCCGCGCCCGTCTACGAGGTCGAGATCGGCTGGTACGTGGCGGTCAAGCACGGCACTTGACACATACCCTAGTAGGGTATACTGACCGGTGTGGACGAGATCACGTATGTCGTTGCCGGCATGTCGTGCGCGCACTGCAAGGCCGCGATCGAGACCGAGGTGACGGGAGTCGTCGGTGTCGACTCCGTCGTCGCCGACCCTGCCACGAAGCTCGTCGTCGTGCGGGGCGATGCGCTCGACGACGCTGCCATCCGCGCCGCGATCGACGAGGCGGGGTACGAGACGGCCTGATGGCCGTCGTCGAGCAAGGCCCGGACCGCGTCAGCCTCGAGATCGAGGGCATGACCTGCGCCTCCTGTGCGGTTCGGATCGAGAAGAAGCTCAACCGCCTGGACGGGGTGGACGCCACGGTGAACTACGCGACGGAGACGGCGGCGGTGTCGTTCGACCCCTCCCGGACATCGCTCGACGAGCTCCGGGCCACGGTCGAAGCGGCCGGGTACCACGTTGCCGCGCCTGCTTCGAGGGCGGCGGGCGGTTCCAGGTCCTCGCTCGGCCGCCGGGTGACCATCTCCGCCGTCCTGACGGCGCCGCTCGTTGCACTGGCGATGGCGCCGTTCCTGCATTTCCCGGGCTGGGAGTGGGTCGCGCTCGGCGCTCTCGACTCCGGTCGTGCTCTGGGCCGGGTGGCCCTTTCATCGCGCTGCGGCGCTCAACGCCCGGCACGGCACGGTCACGATGGACACGCTCGTCTCCATTGGCACCCTCGCCGCGTGGGGCTGGTCCGTCGTCGTGCTCACCGGGTCGCTCGACGCCGAGACGTACTTCGAGGTCGGCGCCGTGATCACGACGCTGATCCTCGTCGGGTCGGTTCCTCGAGGAGCGCGCGAAGCGGCGCTCGGGCGAGGCGATCGGCGCCCTCGTCGAGCTGGGGGCGAAGGACGCCTCCGTCCTGCGCGGCGGCGTCGAGGTGCGCGTGCCGGTGGTCGAGCTCCGGCGTCGGCGACGTGTTCGTGGTGCGCCCCGGCGAGAAGGTCGCCACCGACGGCGTGGTCGAGGAAGGGCGTCTCGGCGCTCGACCAGTCGATGCTGACCGGCGAGCCGGTGCCGGTCGAGGTCGGCCCGGGGGACGCGGTCGCCGGCGCGACGATCAACACGTCCGGGAGCCTCGTCGTGCGTGCCACGAAGGTCGGCGACGGACACGGCGCTCGCGCAGATCGCCCGGCTCGTCGCCGACGCGCAGGCGGGCAAGGCGCCGATCCAGCGTCTCGTCGACCGCGTCTCCGGCGTCTTCGTGCCGGTCGTGATCGCCGTCGCGCTCGCCACGCTCGGCGGCTGGCTCGTCGCCGGCGGCCGACGTCTCGGAGGCGTTCACGGCAGCCGTCGCCGTGCTGATCATCGCGTGCCCGTGCGCTCTCGGCCTGGCGACCCCCACGGCGCTGATGGTCGGCACGGGGCGCGGAGCGCAGCTCGGCATCCTGATCAAGGGGCCCGGAGGTGCTCGAGCAGACGCGCCGCGTCACGACCGTCGTGCTCGACAAGACGGGCACCGTGACCGAGGGAGCGATGGCGGTCGTCGACGTCGTCGCCGCCCACGGTGTCGACGAGGGCGAGCTGCTCCGCCTCGCCGGCGCTGCCGAGAACGCGAGCGAGCACCCGATCGCCCGCTGCGATCGCCGCACGCGCGCTCGCCGAGCGCGGGCGAGCTCGACCGCGTCGAGCGCTTCGCCGCCCGAGCCGGGATCGGGATCGAGGCGCGTCGTCGACGGTCATGCAGTGGTCGTCGGGCGGCCCGCGTCGCTCGCTGGCCGAGGGGCTCGGGCTGCCGCCCGAGCTCGAGCAGCGCGGCGTCGACGGCGGAGGAGCTGGGCACGACCGTGGTCGCCGCTGCCTGGGACGGCGCCGTCCGCGGCCTCTTCGTCGTCGCCGACACGGGTCAAGCTCGACCTCGCCGAGGCGGTGGCCGAGCTGAAGGCACTCGGCCTCACGCCCGTCCTGCTCACCGGCGACAACGAGCGCGACCGCGGCGGCGGTCGCGCGCGAGGTCGGCATCGAGCGGGTGCGTCGCCGGGGTGCTGCCCGGCGACAAGAGCGCCGAGGTCGCAGTCGCTGCAGGCCGTCCGGCGAGGTCGTCGCGATGGTCGGGGACGGGGTCAACGACGCGCCTGCGCTCGCCGCGGCCGATCTCGGTCTCGCGATCGGGACCGGCACCGACGTCGCCATCGAGGCGAGCGACCTGACGCTCGTCTCGGGCGACCTCCGCGCGGCGGTCGACGCGATCCGGCTCTCGCGGCGCACGCTGGCGACGATCAAGGGGAACCTCTTCTGGGCGTTCGCCTACAACGTGGCGGCCATTCCCCTCGCGGCCGCCGGCTACCTCAACCCGATGATCGCGGGCGCTGCGATGGCCTTCTCCAGCGTCTTCGTCGTCTCGAACTCCCTCCGGCTACGACGATTCAGGAGCGTGCGGGCATGACCCACGGGTACAGCGCGGACAGGAAGAAGCTGCAGAACCGGCTGCGGCGCATCGAGGGACAGGTGCGCGGCATCGAGAAGATGGTGGAGGACGACCGCTACTGCATCGACATCCTCACCCAGATCGCGGCGACGACGACCGCGCTCGAGACGGTGGGGCTGAAGATCCTCGAGGAGCACACGCGGCACTGCGTGGCCGGCGCGCTCGCCTCGGGCGACGAGGCCGTGGCGCAGGAGAAGACCGAGGAGCTGCTCGCCGCCGTGCAGCGCTTCACGAAAGCGCGGTGAAGCTGAAGCCCCGGCGCGGCCCCTACGCGGGGTCGTCGGGGTACTCGGCGTGGCGCAGCACCCTCGCGGTGAGCGTCGGCGCGAGAGCCTGTGCGATCGGCCCGAGGCCGTACGGGAACCAGGGCACGACGACCTCCGCCTTGCCGCGCTCGATCGCCGAGAGCACCTTCGTCGCGACGCGCTCGGGCCCGACGACGAAGCGGCGGCCGAGCCGGGTGGCGAAGATCTTCGGATGCGGGAATCCCGGTGTCGTCACGAACCCCGGCAGGATCGTGTGCACCTCGACGCCGGTGCCGCGCAGCGCCGCACGGAGGGAGCGGGAGAAGGCGACCTGGGCGTGCTTCGACGCCGAGTACGGCGCCGCCGGCGTGAACACGATCGAGCCGCCGATCGACGCGATCGTGACGACGTGGGCGCGCCCGCTCGCCCGCGCCGCCTCCCGTAGCCCCGGCAGCAACCCGCGGGTCGTCCAGACGCCGCCCAGGTAGTTGACGGTGATCGCCCGCTCGACGAGATCGAGCGGTGCGTCGACGAAGGTTCCGCGGACGAGGATGCCGGCGCCGTTGACCAGGAGATGGACGGCCGGGTGCCGCTCCAGGATGCGCGCCGTCGTCTCGGCGACCGCGGCGCGGTCGCCGACGTCGCACGCCTCGACCTCCCCGCCGATCTCGCCTGCGAGACGCAGGAGGACGTCCTCGCGGCGCGCGACGAGCACGCAGTGCCAGCCGCGCTCGGCGAGCAGCCGGGCGGTGGCCTCGCCGATCCCCGAGGACGCCCCGGTGACGACCGCGACCCTGCGGGCTCCGGGTGCGCCCGTCATGCGTCCCCCGCCGCCTGCTCGGCCGCCTTCGCCCGGAAGGTGCGGCTCGTCCGTACGACGCGGTTCCCGAGTCGCGACACGAGCACGGGGGCGACGCCGTGGAGCACGACGGCCGGGCGATACGGGAACCACGGCACGACGACCTCGCTGCGGCCCCGCTCGACCGCCCTCGACGATCGCCTCCGCGACGCGCTCCGGCTGCGCGACGATGCGGCGCAGCAGCGGGTGCTCGAGCAGCGAGCTGCTGCGGGAACCCCTCCGTCTCGACGTACCCGGGCAGGATCGTGTGCACGTCGATGCCGCTTCCGCGCAGCGTCGCGCGCAGCGAGCGCGAGAAGGCGAGCTGCGCGTGCTTGGCGGCCGCGTAGGCGCCCGCGGGGGCGAACGCGGCGGTACCGGCGATCGAGACGACGTTCGACGACGTGGGAGCGCCCGCTCACGGCTGCGAGCCGCAGCCCCGGGAGCAGCGCGCGAGTCACCCAGACGCCGCCGAGGTAGTTCACGCGCGTCACCTCGTCCACGAGGTCGAGGTCGACCTCGTCGAGGGTGCGGCGCGCGGGAATCCCCGCGTTGTTGACGACGAGGTGCACCTCGGGATGCCGCGCGAGGATCCTGGCTGCGGTCTCCTCCACCGCCTCGCGGTCTCCGACGTCGCACCGCTCCGCCTCGCCGCCGAGTTGCCCGGCGAGCGAGGCGCAGGCGCTCTTCTCGCCGCGCCAGCAGCACGCAGTGCCACCCGCGGTCGCTCAGCAGGCGCGCCGTCGCCTCGCCGATGCCGGAGGAGGCCCCCGTTACGACCGCTACCCGCTGAATGTCGCCACCGTCCCCAGGTTGATCTCGACCGTGTCGCGGATGTCCTCCGCGTATCCGCCGGCGAGCGTAACGCAGACCGGCGTCCCCGCCGAGCAGAGCGTGTCCCGGACGTACGCGTCCCGGGCGAGCAGTCCGGGCTTGGAGAGCGCCAGCCGGCCGAGCCGGTCGCCCGCGTAGGGGTCGGCCCCCGCGAGCACGAACGCCAGCTCGGGTCGCGAGCGCCGCAGCGCCTCGGGCAGCAGGCGGGCGAGGCCTTCGAGGTACCTCTCGTCGCCCGTTCCGTCCGGCAGGTCGAGCTCGAGGTCGCCCGGTACCCGCTTGAAGGGATAGTTGCGAAACCCGTTGATCGAGAGCGTGAACGCGTCGGCGTCTCCTGCGAGGAGCGCAGTGGGTGCCGTCGCCTTGGTGCACGTCGAG
The DNA here is from genome assembly GCA_963731095.1 of uncultured Gaiellaceae bacterium. GTDB lineage: Bacteria > Actinomycetota > Thermoleophilia > Gaiellales > Gaiellaceae > Gaiella. The sequence goes on along the minus strand of CAVSUK010000022.1, from coordinate 86,900 downwards.
GTCGACGACGAGCACGCGTCGGAGCCGGCCGGCGGCGCGGAGGGCCCGGGTCGCGGTGACGACATCGTTGAGGACGCAGAACCCGCGGCCGCTGTCGGCGAACGCGTGGTGGGTGCCGCCGCCCAGGTTCATCGCCACGCCGTCGGCGAGCGCTGCTTCCGCCGCCTGGATGGTGGCGCCGGTGGCGCGGCGGGAGCGCTCGACCAGCTCGCGCGACCAGGGCAGGCCGAGAGCCAGTTGCTCGCGCCGCTCGAGCGTTCCTTCGCGCACCCGCTCGAGGTACGCGGCGGTGTGCGTGAGCGCGAGCTCGTCCCAGCCGGCGGCGCGCGCGTCGACCACCTCCACGATCGGCAGCGCCTCCGCCGCCTCGCGCACCAGCCGGTACTTCGCGAGCGGGAAGCGGTGACCCGCCGGCAGCGGGTAGGTGTAGACGTCGTGGGCGAAGGCCTGCACGGCGCGACCGTAGCGAACCGGCTCTGTATGCTCGCGCCCATGGCAGGAAGGTTCGAGGGCAAGCAGGCGCTCGTGCTCGGCGTCGCGAACAAGCGGTCGATCGCGTGGGCGATCGCCAGGCGTCTGCACGAGGAGGGCGCCGAGCTCGCGTTCACCTACCAGGGCGAGCGCATCGAGAAGGGCGTGCGCGAGCTCGCCGACTCGGTCGGCGCGAAGCTCGTGACCGAGTGCGACGTCCGCTCCGACGACGACGTCGCCCGCGTCTTCGCCGAGACCGGTGAGGCGTTCGGAGGCGGTCTCGACGTCCTCGTGCACTCGGTCGCGTTCGCCGCCGCAGAGGATCTCGAGGGACGCTTCGTCGACACGCCGCGCGACCGCTTCTGGATGGCGGTCGACATCTCCGCCTACTCGCTCGTCGCCTGCGCGAAAGCGGCTGAGCCGCTCATGCAGGCGCGCGGCGGCGGCTCGATCGTGACGATGACCTACCTCGGCGGCGTCCGCGCCGTGCCGCACTACAACGTGATGGGGGTCGCCAAGGCGACGCTCGACGCGAGCATGCGCTACCTCGCCTGGGACCTCGGGCAGAGCGGCATCCGCGTGAACGCCGTCTCCGCCGGGCCTGTGCGCACGCTCGCCGCCCGTTCGATCGCGGGCTTCACGACGATGGAGGAGATGTTCGAGCAGCGGGCGCCGCTCCACCGCCACATCGGCGCCGACGACGTAGGCGGAGCAGCCGCCTACCTGCTCTCCGACGACGCCGCGAACGTGACCGGGACGATGCTGTACGTCGACTCCGGCTATCACGCGATGGGCATGTAGCCGGCGTCACGGCGCGGCTTGGGGTGATGAGCCGCAGGCCTTCTGTTCAAGCCGTTCGGGCCGCGCTGCCGGCGGCTCGGATGCTCACGTTCGCGGCGTGATTGCCTCGCGCCGAGGGGCACCAGCCGGGCCGCCAGAGACTTGCGGTACAGCTACGCGGAGGTCGGATCGATCACGGCACCCGGTAGGTCCCGCGCCCGTCCGCGCTCGTCGGATGGACTCGTCGACGATCATCGCTTCGTCGCGCGTCGGCGCAGGAGCGATAGGCTCGTTGCGACAGGCGTGGGAATGGACGAGGCAGATTTCCTGGATCGTACGCGACGGGTCGCCGAGGCCTTCCGTCCCGCGGCGCCGATCAACCGGCGAGACCTCTTCGCAGGTCGGGCTTCGCAGATTGCCGACGTGTTCTCGATCGTCTCTCAGCCGGGCCAGCACGCGATTGTCTACGGCGAGCGCGGCGTCGGCAAGACCTCGCTGGGACTGGTCGCCGCGGAGCTGCTTCGGGCCGCGAACGTCCTGAGCGCGTGGGCGACCTGCGACGCGAGCGACAACTTCTCGAGCGTGTGGGAAAAGGCGCTGGGCGAGATCGGTGTCACGACTACGAGGCAAGCGATCGGCTTCGGCGAGCGCGTCGATGAGTCGACCGAGCCGCTCTCGAGGCTGCTGGCGTCACGTGAGGTTACGCCGCACACCGTCCAGGGCGCGCTCCAGCAGGCCAGCCGGCAGCGTGCCATTGCGATCTTCATCGACGAGTTCGACCGCTTCCAGGACCCGGGTGGGCGCGTGCTTTTCGCTGACACGATCAAGGCCCTCTCCGACCGGGTCGTCTCGTCGACGGTTGTCTTGATCGGCGTCGCTGACAGCGTCGGCGAGCTGATCCGGGAGCACCGCTCCGTGGAGCGCGCGCTCGTGCAGATCCAGATGCCGCGTATGTCAACCTCTGAACTGGTCGAGATCGCCACGAAGGGCATCGCGGCCGGCAGGATGACGATCGCGGACGCAGCCCTCGCCAGGATCGCCGCTCTCTCCCAGGGCCTGCCCCACTACACGCATCTACTGACCCAGCTGGCGGCGCAGGCCGCCCTCGGCAAGCGGCGCGCCCACGTCGGCGTCCGCGACGTCGATGCCGCCGTGACGCGGGCGATGGAGCGTGCGCAGCAGAGCATCGTCGAGTCCTATCGGGAGGCCGTCACCGGCACGTCCGGCAGCATCTATCCGCAGGTGGTGCTCGCGTGTGCCCTCGCCGAGGAGGACGAGTTCGGCTTCTTCGCATCCTCGGCCGTTCGAGAGCCTCTGAGCAGGATCCTTCAGAAGCCGTCGAGGACCAGCACGTTCGCGCGACACCTCGAGGAGTTGTCGAGCGAGTCGCGCGGGGCAATCCTGCAGAAATCCGGCTCCGCCGGAACAGCCCGCTACCGGTTTGTCAACCCGCTCCTCCAGCCGTACATCGCCATGCGCGGGATCGCGCAGGGCCTCGTGCGCGCCAGCGACCTCCAGCCCGCAGATAGGCGAGATCGCGACCGGAGGCCCGGGGGGACACGCGGCACATCCACCGGCCGCACTTCTGCGAACTCTCCTTGAGGGGATGCGCCCCGGAGCATCGCGCGCCCGCGCTGCTTGAGGACTGAGCGGTCGCGCACGAGGTGTAGTCGCCTGCGCGCCCGCTCCCGTTCGGCGGCAGACTGGGGCTCGCGCATGCACGACGTCGGCGCCGGAGTCGACCTGTATTGGCTGAGGCTGCCTCTCGGAGCAGGAGGGTGGTTCGTGCGTCTCAACGGCAGAGCCTACGAGGCCGCCGTCGCATTCCGAGAAAGGCGGCCGCGCCGCAGCCTCTATCACTCCGCGCTCGTCGTCGCAGGACCCGACGGCCGCTTCGTGATCGAATCGGCACCGATCCGCCGGGGCGACGGGCCCGATCGGGGCGTCGTGTCCGAGGGCGCGGTCGGTGCGCGGCCGGCCGGCCGTTTCAGAGTGTTCCGCTACGAGCTGCGCTGCTGGCGCGACGGCGTGATTCCCGATGTCGAAGAGGCTGTCGAGAGCCCCCAAAGGCTGACGGACGATCTCGTCGTCGCCGATCGCCTGCTCGCGCTCGTGCCGCTCGTGCCGACTCCTGTCTGGAGCCGCGACGAGCTCGGTGCCGGGGACATGTGGAACTCGAACTCGGTGATCGCGTGGCTCGTCGAGCGTGCCGGGCTGGACGCCGGGTCACGTCGACCACCGGCCGGCGGACGAGCACCGGGCTGGCATGCCGGCGTCGTCGTCGCGCGTCGTGCAACGGAGCCCCCTGAGTGATCCCGGCGCCCGGACGCATGCCGACGTTCCAGGGATACGATGGCTGCACGTGGCGAAGCAGGCCGCTCCCGTTCGTGTCGTGTCCTGTCCGGGGACGACGGTGCCTGCCCGGCTTGCGCAGGAGATAGCGGCACGGCTCGAAGCGCTGCCGTTCGAGACGGACGGGGCGGAGGTGATCGCGGTCGACGGCTGCGCCGACGCGTGCGCCACCCGGGCGCTCGGTGCGCGCGGCGTCAGAGCGACCTCGGTCGGTCTGCACGAGCTCGGAATCGCCGCCGCGGGGGCACTCGGCACGACGGGGCGGGAGCAGCTGCTCGCCGAGGTGGTCGAGCGACTGCGACGGGCTGCCGAGCGTGGCCCGGCCGCGCGAACGCCGCAGCGGCGGCCCGCGGCGCCCGACGCCGCCGAGGCAGGGGAGAAGCGCTCCCATTCGGCCGACGACTACCTCTACGCGATCCGCTCGCTGACGTCCCCCCTCGTCGGCTGCGGCACGGTCGTCTACGACCTTCCCACCCTGGCAGCGCACGTCGCGCACGTGCTCTCGGTGTCCCGGCCCACTGCCGGTGCCATGCTCGACCGCCTCGAGGCGGAAGGCCTGGTGGAGAGGGGCCCCGCCCGCGAGATCCTGCTCACGGCCGCAGGTCACCGCGGCGCCGACCGGCTCGCCCGGCGGCATCGCGTGGTCGAGCGCATGCTCACCGACGTGCTCGGCTACACGGTGGCGGAATGCCACGGGCTGGCGCTCCAGGTTCGCGGCGACTTCGACGAGTCGATGACCGAGCGGCTGGCGGCGCAGCTCGCGCCGCCGGAGACCTGCCCCCACGGCTGGCCGCTGGATCCTGCCCGCGAGGCGGCGCTGCTGGCCGACGCCGTCACTCTCCCGGCCGCGTCTCCCGGTGCGGCGACCGTCGTCGCCCTCGTCGAGGACGACGCCGACACGGTGAGCCGGCTCGCCGCGATGGGACTGCTCCCGGGCGCCGCAATCGAGCTGGAAGCTGCGTCGGCGGGCGGGCCGGCCGTCGTCTTGGCCGGGGCGCGCCACCAGCTCGACGAGACGGAGGCGGCCTCGGTGCTCGTCCGGGCGGCGGGCGCCTGATCAGCCGACGGGCACTTCCGCGCCCACGCGGCCCCGGTGAATCGAGCCGGCCACCGAGACGACTTCGCCCACCACGACGAGCGCGGGTGATGCGAGCCCTGCCGCCGCGTCCGGGAGAGTCGCGAGGGTGGCCGTGACGACCTCCTGGTCGGGCAGGGTGCCGCGGGACACGACGGCCGCCGGGGTGGTGGGCGACAGCCCGGCTGCGGTGAGCCCGGCGCAGAGCCGTGGGAGCCGCCGGAGGCCCATGAAGAGGACGATGGTGCCGCCTGCCGCGGCGAGCTGCCGGTAGTCGGGCTCGCCGCCGCCGGCGTCTTGCCCGCTCGCGATGGTGACGTGGTCCGAGACGCCGCGGTGGGTGACGGGGATGAGCGCGGCTGCCGGTACGGCTGCGATCGACGACACGCCGGGCACGACGTCGAAGGGGATGCCGGCGCCGGCGAGTGCCAGCGCCTCCTCGCCGCCGCGGCCGAACACGAACGGGTCGCCTCCCTTCAGCCGGACGACGTCGAGGTGCCGGCGGCCGAGCTCGACGAGGAGACGGTTCACGTCCTCCTGCCCGAGGCCGGCACGCGAGAGCACGAGGGCGTCGTCGGGGGCCTCTGCGACGAGCTCGTCCGCCACGAGGACGTCATGGACGAGAGCGTCGCAGGCGCGTATGAGCTCGAGCCCGCGGGCCGTGATCAGGTCGGGGTCGCCGGGCCCCGCGCCGACGAGATGGACGGTCATCCGAGCGCTTCCCGTACGAGGCCGGCGAAGTAGGCCTTGCGCTCCTCGTAGGTGGCGAAGTGCGACTTGGCCCACGGCCGCAGCTCCCGCAGAGAGTGGGCGAGCGCGGCGTGCTCGGGCCTGACGACACGGGCGATGTCGTCGCGGAGGCGCTGCGCGAGCGCGGGCGAGGCGCCGCCGGTGGAGACTGCGACGGCGATCGGTCCTTCGCGGTGGACGGCGGGGAGAATGAACGAGCAGAGCTCCGGCACGTCGACGACGTTGCAGAGGATGGCGCGGGCCTCGGCGTCGCGGAAGACGCGCCGGTTCACGGACGTCGTCGAGGTGGCGGCGACGACGACGAAGCGGCCCTCGAGGTCGTCGGCCCGGTAGCCGCGCCGCACGAGCGCGACGTCGAGCGCCGCGAGGTCGGGCACGATCTGAGGGGCCACGACCGTCACCCGCGCGCCGCAGTCGAGCAGCCCTTCCACCTTCTCGAGTGCCACCCGGCCGCCGCCGACGACGAGCACGTCGCGGCCGCGGAGGTCGAGGCAGGCGATGTAGTAGCGGCCCTGATCCACGTTCAGACCTCCACCGAGGTGAGTCGCGCCCCCTGCCGGTCGAGGCGGAGGGATAGGCGCGCCTCGCCGGCCGAGAGCGAGAGCGTGTAGGAGCCGGGCCCGACGGCGGTCAGTGTCGCGCCCTCGAGCGTGCGGCCGCGCAGCGACCCGAGTGCCTGCGATACCTCGCGGGCGCTCTCGGTCAGCGCCGCCCCGCGCGGCAGCCGGCGGTACAGCCTGAGCGTCGCCTGTTCTCCGGGTGGGCCGTAGAGCGCTCGGATACGGCCCGCCTGGAGCGCGAGCTCGACGATCCGCTCCAGCGTCTCTGCGTGCTCGGGCTGCAGGCCCCCTGCCTCGATCGCGGCGGCCAGCCCGGTCAGCTCCGCGCGGTAGTCGGGCCGCGTCGTCGCGGCGAGCACGGCCTGCGTCTCGACGAGCGCGATCTCCTGCTCGTCTGCGTCGAGCGTGATCTCACTCATGCGTGCCCTCCCCGACGATCGCGTGCAGCTCATGCTCGAAGCCGCCGGTCTCGATGGCGCAGTGCATGCCGCACTCCTTGGGGGCGTTCGTCTCCCACCACCAGCGCCCGGCTCGTACCGGCTCTCCGGCGGCCACCGGCCGCGTGCAGGGGAAGCAGCCGATCGAGGTGTAGCCCTGCGCGTAGAGCGTGTGGGTGGGGACGTCGTGCTCGCGCAGGTAGTCCCAGACCTCTTCCTCCGACCACTCGGCGAGGGGGTTGAGCTTCACGATGGCGCCGTGGTCGTGGTCGATCTCGATCTTGCGGATGTCGGAGCGCGAGGCCCACTGGTCGCGGCGCAGACCGGTGACCCAGGCGTCCAGGCCGGCCAGCACCCGGGTCAGCGGCTGCACCTTGCGAACGTTGCAGCAGAGCAGGCGGTTCTCGACGGAGGCGCGGAAGCCGTTCGGCCCGTGTCGCTTGACGAGCCGCTCGATCTGCAGCGCATCCGGCGACAGCAGGTCGAGCTCGAGGCCGGGATACCGCTCTCGTAGCTCCTCGACGAGGTCGTGGGTCTCCTGCGGCAGCCTGCCCGTGTCGATCGAGAACACGCGCACCGACGGGTCGATGCGGTAGGCCATGTCGATCAGGGCGACGTCGCCCTCCTGGAACGCCGTCGAGACGGCGAGGCCCTGTCCGAAGCGCTCGATCGCCCACTCGAGCAGCTCCCACGGCTCCTGCCCCTCGAACTCGACCGACAGCTCGCCGGCCTCCAGCTCGTCGATCAGCTCCACGCTCACGCTGCCTCCTCTGCCGTTGTCTCGGTGTCGCGGCGCGACCGGGCCGGCTCCCGGCCGATCAGCGCGCCGAGCTCGTCGTCCGTGTGCCGGTCGCAGAACGAGCGAAAGCTCTCCCGATCGAGCCGGCCGTCCAGCCACCCGCTGATCAGCCCTGCCACCGCGTCGTCCAGCTCCTCCGTGGGAACGCGCCTGAACACTGGCCGGCCGATCGCCGCCCGGGGGCCGAGGGCGCCGCGTAGCAGTACGTCGTAGGCCTGCCGGCGCTTGCCCTCGGCGTCGCGCACCGTCGTCCCCTGGAAGCCGAGGTCGCCCACCCAGTGCTGCCCGCATGCGTGCGGGCAGCCGTCCAGGTGGAGGCGCAGCCCGGCCACCTCGTCGCCGAAGCGGCTCTCCAGGCCGTCGATCAGGACGCCGAGGCGGCTCTTCGTCTCCGTCACGGCGAAGTTGCAGTGCGGCTCGCCCGTGCACCCGATCGAGCCCGCCCGCAGGCGGTTCGCGTCGACGGGGAAGCCGAGCTCGCGCAGCGACGCGAGCACCCGCTCGAGTTCCCCGTCCGGGACGCCGGTGAGGACGAAGTTCTGCTGGCGTGTGATCCGCACGTCGCCGCCGACGCTTCCGGCCAGCTCGGCCAGCCGGATCATCTGGCTGCCGGAGACGAGGCCGAGATGGACGGGCGCCCCAACCGAGCTGAGCCCGTGCCCGTGCTCGGGCGCGACGCCCATGTGGTCTGCCGGCTCACCCTCGAGCGGCGGCAGCGCGAAGCTCGGCAGGGTGTACCCGAGCCGCCGCTCCACCTCCTCGCGCATCCCCTCGGGACCGCGGTCGTCGACCATGAACTTGAGCCGCGCCTTCACCCGTGAGACGCGGTAGCGGAGGTCGTCCCGCCAGGCGTCGAGCAGCGCTCGCAGGACGGGCAGCGCCTCGTCCGGCCGGATCCAGACGCCGAGCTCGCGCGCGAGCCGCGGCACCGAGGAGAGCCCGCCGCCGACGAGGACGGCGAACCCCGGCTCGCCGTCGCGCAGCACGCCCACGAGCGAGATGCAGTTGATCTCCGGCGCGTTGCAGCGGTGCGCGCACGCCGCGATGGAGATCTTGTGCTTGCGCGGCAGGTCCGAGTACTCCGGGTTGCCGTAGAAGAACGCCGTCACCTCGTCCAGCAGCGGCGTCACGTCGAACAGCTCGTCGTGCGCGAGGCCGGCCACGGGGCAGCCGGTGACGTTCCGCACTGCGTCGCCGCAGGCGCCCACTGTCGTCAGCCCCACCTCGCGCAGCCGCTCGAACACGGCCGGCAGGAAGCCGAGCTCGAGGTAGTGCAGCTGGATCGTCTGCCGGGTCGTCAGCTCGCCGGCGTTGCGGCCGTGTCCGGTGGACAGCTCGCCGACGGCCCGCAGCTGCTCCGGCGTCACGCGCCCGGCGGGCAGCTTGATGCGGAGCATGAACGTGCCGACCTTCGGCTTGTCGTGGTAGACGCCCCACCACTTCAGCCGCACGAGGTCCTCCTCCGCCACGTCCGCGTACCCCGTCGCGATCAGCGCCGGCAGCTCGTCGAGCATGCGGAGCGGGCTCTTCTCCCGCTTCAGCCGCTCGACCGGATTGCGCTTCAGCACGAGCTCCAGGCTCGGTGCCTCTTTCACGACTCGGGTGCCACCGGCCATTCCTCTACGCTCCCCTCGGCCTGCCGAAGACGGTGGAGGCCCCGTTGCCGGAGCCTCCAACACTCACTTCATTGTGTATAGCAATATCACTTCATTCACACAAGTATCGGATTGAGCGGTTCGCCCCGGCGGCATCCGCGGCGTTCCTATAGCTTTTGAAGCGGAATCACCGGGGTGTGGCCCGACGCAGGGCTTCGCTCCGGCTTTGCCCACCCCGTAATCCGGGGTGACGACCTGCTGCGAAGGAGAAGCGCCCTGCGACGACCGACCCGTCCGATCGGCCTCTACGACCCGTCGTACGAGCACGACGCCTGCGGGGTCGCCTTCGTGGCGCGCCTCGACGCGGTGCCGAGCCACGAGACGGTGCAGCGCGCGCTCGTGGCGCTCGCGAACCTCGAGCACCGGGGCGCCTCGGGCGCCGACGCGGACACGGGCGACGGCGCGGGCATCCTGTTGCAGCTCCCCGACGCGTTCTTCCGCGGCGTCGTGGCGGAGCCGTTGCCGCCCGTGGGCTCCTACGGGGTCGCCGTCTGCTTCATGCCGCACGACGAGGCACGGCGCCGTGAGCTCGAGCAGCTGCTCGAGGACACCGTCGAGGCCGAAGGGCAGCGCGTCGTCTGCTGGCGCGACGTCGAGGTGGACACGAACCATGTCGGGCGGGTCGCGGGCGAGGCGCGTCCCTACACCGAGCACCTGATCGTCGCCGCCTCGCCGGAGCTCGCCGTCGACCAGGACGCCTTCGAGCGCAAGCTCTACGTGATCCGGCGCGTGGCGGAGCACGCCGCCGGCCCCGACCTCGTGATCCCGAGCTTCTCGTCCCGCACGATCGTCTACAAGGGGATGCTCACGGCCCGGCAGCTCCTCGGCTACTACCCGGAGCTGCAGGACGACCGCATGCAGTCGGCGCTCGCGCTCGTGCACTCGCGCTACTCGACGAACACGTTCCCGAGCTGGGAGCTGGCGCACCCCTACCGCATGATCGCCCACAACGGCGAGATCAACACCCTCCGCGGCAACGTCAACTGGATGCGGGCGCGCGAGTCGCAGCTCGCCTCCGATCTCTTCGGGGACGACCTCGACGAAGGTGCTGCCCGTCGTGCGGCCCGGCGGCTCCGACTCGGCCACCTTCGACAACGTGCTCGAGCTGCTCGTCCTCGCGGGCCGCACGCTGCCGCACGCGATGATGATGATGATCCCCGAGGCGTACCGCGGCCGGGACGACGTCGACGCCGAGCTGAAGGGCTTCTACGAGTACCACCAGGCGCTGATGGAGGCCTGGGACGGCCCCGCGGCGATCGCCTTCACGGACGGGCGGGTGATCGGGGCGACGCTCGACCGCAACGGCCTGCGCCCGGGCCGCTGGCTCGAGACGCGAGACGGCTGGGTCGTGCTCGCCTCGGAGACCGGCGTGCTCGACGAGCCGCCGTCCAACATCCTGCGCAAGGGGCGCCTGCAGCCCGGCAAGATCTTCCTCGTCGACCTCGCGCAGGGGCGCATCGTCGGCGACGACGAGGTCAAGCACGCGGTCGCGACGCGCCGCCCCTACGCCGCCTGGTACGAGCAGGAGGTCGTCCAGCTCTCCGACCTACCGCCCCGGCCGGCGCGTGAGGCGCCGAGCGAGCCGCTGCGCCAGCGCCAGCTCGCGTTCGGCTACTCGCAGGAGGACATGAAGGTGATCCTCGCCCCGCTCGCGCGGAACGCCGAGGAAGCGGTCTCGTCGATGGGGAACGACACGCCGCTCGCCGTGCTCTCGGGCCGCCACCCGCTCATCTACTCGTACTTCAAGCAGCTGTTCGCGCAGGTCACGAACCCGCCCATCGACTCGATCCGCGAGGCGGTCGTGATGAGCGTCCAGGCGAGCGTCGGCTCCGAGCGCAACCTGCTGGACGAGACGCCGGAGCACGCCCGCCAGCTCGTGATCGACAACCCGATCCTGCTCGACGCAGAGCTCGAGAGCCTGCGCCAGGTGCACTCCGCCGTGTTCAAGGCCGACACGCTCGACGCGACCTGGCCGGTGACGGAGGGCGAGCAGGGAATGGAGCGCGCCATCGAGCGCGTCTGTGCGGATGCGGACGCGGCGCTCGCCGAGGGCGCCAACATCCTCGTCCTCTCCGACCGCGCCGTCGGGCCGCAGCGTGCGGGAATCCCGTCGCTCCTCGCCGTCGCCGCGGTGCACCACCACCTCGTGCGCGAGGGGACGCGCCTGCAGGCCGGTCTCGTGGTCGAGTCGGGCGAGGCGCGCAGCGTGCACAGCGTCGCCACCCTGATCGGGTACGGCGCGGCCGCGGTCAACCCGTACCTGATGCTGGAGACGCTGTCGGAGCTCGTCGAGCTCGGCTGGCTGCCGGAGGGGATGACGAAGGAGCAGGCACAGCAGCGCGCCGTCAAGGGGGTCGCCAAGGGCCTCCTCAAGACGCTCTCCAAGATGGGGATCTCGACGATTCCCTCGTACTGCGGCGCACAGATCTTCGAGGCGGTCGGCCTCTCTCCGGAGCTCGTCGAGCGGCACTTCACCGGCACCGCCTCGCGCATCGGCGGCATCGGCATCGACGACCTGGCGCGCGAGACGCTCGCGCGGCACGCGCGCGCGTACCCCGGCGACCCCGAGGCTCTGCTGCCGGTGGTCGGCCTCTACGCGTGGCGCCGGGACGGCGAGCACCATCAGTGGAACCCCGAGACGATCGCCCTGCTCCAGCACGCAGTGCGCCGGGGCGGCTGGGACACCTACGAGCAGTACTCGCAGGCGGTGAACGACGATGCCGCCAGGCGCTCGACGCTGCGTGGGCTCCTGCGCTTCCGCTTCCCGGAAGGCGGTGAGATCCCGCTCGACGAGGTCGAGCCGGCCGCCGAGATCGTCAAGCGCTTCGCGACCGGCGCCATGTCGCTCGGCTCGATCTCGCGCGAGGCGCACGAGACGCTCGCGATCGCGATGAACCGCATCGGCGGCCGCTCCAACACCGGGGAGGGGGGCGAGGACCCTGTCCGCTTCGAGCCGGACGCGAACGGCGACCTGCGGCGCTCGGCGATCAAGCAGGTCGCATCCGGCCGCTTCGGGGTCAACGCCAACTACCTCGCGAACGCGGACGAGCTGCAGATCAAGATGGCGCAGGGCGCGAAGCCCGGCGAGGGCGGCCAGCTGCCCGGCCACAAGGTCGACCGCTACATCGCGAGCGTGCGGCTGACGACGCCGGGCGTGGGGTTGATCTCGCCGCCGCCGCACCACGACATCTACTCGATCGAGGACCTGAAGCAGCTCATCTACGACCTGCGCTGCGCGAACCCGGACGCCCGCATCTCCGTCAAGCTCGTCTCGGAGGTGGGGGTCGGCACCGTCGCCGCCGGCGTCGCCAAGGCGAACTCCGACCACGTGCTCATCTCCGGGCACGAGGGCGGCACGGGCGCCTCGCCGCTCTCGTCCATCCTCTTCGCCGGCATCCCGTGGGAGATCGGGCTCGCGGAGACGCAGCAGACGCTCGTGCTCAACGACCTGCGCTCGCGCATCTGGGTGCAGACGGACGGCCAGCTGAAGACGGGACGCGACGTCGTCGTGGCGGCGCTGCTCGGGGCCGACGAGATGGGCTTCGCAACCGCGCCGCTCGTCGCCACCGGTTGCGTGATGATGCGCGCCTGCCACCTCAACACGTGCCCGGTGGGGATCGCCACCCAGGACCCGGAGCTGCGCCGGCGCTTCCAGGGCCAGCCCGAGCACGTCGTCAACTTCTTCTTCTTCGTCGCCGAGGAGGCCCGGCGGATCATGGCGCGGCTCGGCGTGCGGCGCTTCGAGGACCTGGTCGGCCGCGTCGACCTGCTCGAGGCGGACGACGCGATCGAGCGCTGGAAGGCGCGCGGCATCGACCTCTCCAACATCCTGCGGATGCCGGACGTGCCGCCCGGCACGCCGCTGCGGCGCACGCGCGCGCAGGTCTCGCCGCTCGGGGACGCGCTCGACTGGCAGCTGGTCGAGACCGCCGCGCCGGCGCTCGAGCGCGGTGAGCCGGTGGCCGCCGAGTTCCCCATCCGCAACGTCAACCGCACGGTCGGCGGGCTCCTGTCGCACCACGTCACCAGGGCGCGGGGGGCGCAGGGGCTGCCCCCCGGCTCGGTTCGCCTCACGCTCAGGGGCTCCGCCGGCCAGTCGTTCGGCGCCTGGCTCGCTCCGGGCATCGAGCTGACGCTCGTCGGCGACGCGAACGACTACGTCGGCAAGGGGCTCTCGGGCGGCGTCCTCGCCGTCACGCCTCCGCCGGACGCCGGCTTCGTCGCCGAGGAGAACGTGATCGTCGGCAACACCGTCCTCTACGGCGCGACGTCCGGCCGCGCCTTCTTCCGGGGCCTCGCCGGCGAGCGCTTCGCGGTGCGCAACTCGGGTGCGAGCGCCGTCGTCGAGGGCGTCGGCGACCACGGCTGCGAGTACATGACGGGCGGCATCGCCGTCGTGCTCGGGCCTACCGGACGGAACTTCGCGGCGGGCATGAGCGGCGGCATCGCCTACGTCCTGGACGAGCACGGCACGTTCGAGCGGCGCTGCAACACCGAGCTCGTCGGCTTCGACCCGATCGAGGAAGGAGACGCCGAGAAGCTGAAGGCGCTCGTCGAGGAGCACCGGGACCGCACCGGCTCAGCGGTGGCGGCCCGCCTGCTCGACGACTGGCAGCAGTCGCTCGCCCGCTTCGTCAAGGTGATGCCGCACGACTACAAGCGGGCGCTCGCGGACCTCGAGGTCGAGGCCTTCGACCATCCGGTCTCGACCGGCGGCGACGGGTTCGTCACGACCGAGAGCGAGACCGAGACCGAGGGCGAGGAGGCTGCCTGATGGGGCAGCTAGGCGGCTTCCTCAAGATCGACCGGCAGGAGCCGCTCGAGCGCGACCCGCGTGAGCGCGTCGGCGACTACCGCGAGTTCGTGCGGCCGCTGCCGCTCGCCGAGCTGCAGCGCCAGGGCGCCCGTTGCATGGAGTGCGGCGTGCCGTTCTGCCACCACGGCTGCCCGCTCGGGAACCTGATCCCCGACTGGAACGACCTCGTCTACCGCGATCGCTGGCGCGAGGCGATCACCGAGCTCCACCGCACGAACAATTTCCCCGAGTTCACGGGGCGCCTCTGCCCGGCGCCGTGCGAGGCGGCGTGCGTGCTCGAGATCCGTGAGGGCGAGGCGGTCACGATCAAGCAGATGGAGCTCTCCATCATCGACCGGGCGTGGGAGGAAGGCTGGGTCGTGCCCCAGCCTCCCGCGGTCCGCAGCGGTCGCACGGTGGCGGTGATCGGCGCCGGGCCGGCCGGGCTCGCGTGCGCCCAGCAGCTCAACCGGCTCGGCCACGCGGTCACCGTGCTCGAGCGAGACGAGGCCGGCGGCGGGCTGGTGCGCTTCGGCGTGCCCGACTTCAAGATCGAGAAGCGCGTCGTCGAGCGGCGCCTCGAGCAGCTTCGCGCCGAAGGCATCCTCTTCCGCTACGGCGTCGAGGTCGGCGTCGACGTCGACCCGGGCGAGCTGCGCGAGACCTACGACGCCGTCGTCGTCGCGACGGGGTCGCGTGTGCCTCGCGACCTGCCCGTGCCCGGGCGGGAGCTCGCCGGCATCCACTTCGCGATGGACTACCTCTACCAGCGCACCCGCTGGGTGGCGCGCGATCTCGGCGCCGTCCCCTCCGGCGCTCCGCCGGAGCCCGGCCCCGAGCAGACGATCAGCGCCGCCGGCAAGCACGTGATCGTGATCGGCGGCGGCGACACCGGTGCGGACTGCGTGGGCCAGGCGCACCGCGAGCACGCCGCCTCGGTGACGCAGATCGAGCTGCTCGGCGAGCCGCCGGCGCACCGGCCCGACGAGGTCACTCCCTGGCCCCGCTGGCCGATGAAGCTCCGCACCTCGTACGCGCTGAAGGAGGGCGGCGAGCGCGACTTCGCCATCTCCACCACGCATTTCAGCGGCTCGGCGGGCCGGGTGGAGGAGATCCACTGGGCGCAGAACACCGGCGTGCCGCCGTTCGAGCTCGTGCCGGGCACCGAGGAGTCGAGGCCCGCCGGGCTCGTCCTGCTCGCGATGGGGTTCCTCCACCCTGAGCCGGCGCTGCTCGAAGGGCTCGGCGTCGAGCGCGACGCGCGCGGCAACGCCCTCGCGCCCGCCTACGCCACCTCGGCCGACGGCGTCTTCGCCGCCGGCGACGCCCGCCGTGGGCAGTCGCTGATCGTGTGGGCGATCAACGAGGGCCGCCAGTGCGCTGCCGCCGTCGACCGCTGGCTCGCCGGGAGCTGAGCCCGGCAGGTGTTCTACCGCCCGGGTGAAGACCACGGGTTGGCGGCCAACCCGTTCAACCAGCTCGTGATCCCGCGTCCGATCGGCTGGATCTCCAGCGTCGGCGATGACGGTCGCGTGAACCTGGCGCCCTACTCGTTCTTCAACGCGGTCGCCTACGTGCCACCGCAGGTGATGTTCTCGACCAGCGGCCCGCACCGGCAGGGGGGCTCCAAGGACTCGCTCGCCAACATCCGCGCGACGGGCGAGTTCGTCGTCAACCTCGCCACGTGGCCGCTGCGCGAGGCGGTGAACGCGTCGAGCGTCGCCGCCCCGCCGGAGGTCGACGAGTTCGAGGTGGCAGGCCTGACGAAGGCCCCGGCGCGGCTCGTGCGGCCGCCCTACGTGGCCGAGAGCCCCGTCCACCTCGAGTGCCGGCTGACGCAGGTGGTCGAGCTCGTCACGCCTGATCCTCGCCCGCCATCCCAATACCGTCTGCTTCGGCGAGGTCGTCGGCATCGACATCGACGACCGCGTGATCCGGGACGGCCGCGTCGACGCCGTCGCGCTCGACGCGATCGCGAGGCTCGGCTACGACGAGTACACGAGGGCCGTCGACGTCTTCGCGATGACCCGCCCCGACTGGCCCTCGTAGCCTCGCCGGGCGCACCACACGGATCGGCCCCGGCCGATGGAAGCAACGGGGGAGCTACGCCTTCCGGCACTACGCACCGTCCGCGTAAAGGCGAGCCCGGTCACTGCTCAGGCTGCGGCGTCCTGCTCGAGCGCTCGCGCCAGCTGCGGCAGCGACGTCGTCAGCTCGTCGGCGGCCGCCGCGTCGAGGCCTTCGAGCATGCGCGTCTCGAGCCCGTCGACGTCCCTTGCGGGACGCATGTGTGTAGCCTCGCCCCATGACGCACGAGGGGCGGGTCGCGGTCGTGACGGGGGCAGCGCGCGGGATCGGCCGCGCCCTCGCCGTCGGCCTCGCCGCGCGCGGCGCCCGCGTGGCCGCGGTCGACCTGCTCGACGCCGGCGAGACGGCGGCGGCGATCCGTGCCGCGGGCGGCATCTGCGAGGTGGTCCCGGGCGACGTCGCGAGCGAGGAGGGAGTCGCCGGGATCGCGAGCCGCGTCCATGCGTCTCTCGGTCCCTGCGACATCCTCGTCAACAACGCGGCGCTGCTCGGGGCGGCGCCGGTGCTCGACGTCGACTACGCCACCTGGCGCCGGACGATCGCGACGAACCTCGACTCGCACTTCCTCACGGCGAAGGCCTTCCTGCCCGACATGATCGAGCGCGGCTGGGGGCGGATCGTCGGCGTCGCGTCGTCCTCCCTGCTGACCAGCACGCCGGGCCTGACCGCCTACATGGCGAGCAAGGGCGGCGTGCTCGGCTTCACGAGCGCGCTCGCGAACGACGTCGGGCGCTTCGGCGTCACCGTCAACGCCGTCTCTCCCGGCTTCACGCGCACCCCGGGCGTCGACGCCGACATCCGAGCGGGGGTCGTCCCGCCCGACGCCGTCGACGCGGTCATCGCCCAGCAGGCGATCCCGCGCGAGGGTACCGCGGAGGATCTCGTCGGCACCGTCCTCTTCCTCACGAGCGACGACGCAGCGTTCATGACCGGGCAGTTCCTCGTCGCCGACGGCGGCATGACCCGCCGCTGAGCGGGAGCCCCGGCGCTCAGGCGCCGAGCATGCTGTAGCCGCCGTCGCAGATCATGTACGAGCCGGTGATGTGGTGGGCGTCGTCGCTTGCCAGGAAGAGGGCGGCAGCCGCGAGGTCCTCGGGCGGCGGGATGCGGCCCGGCCGGCGTCGCGGCGGCGAGCTCCTCGCCCCGGCCCGCCTGCCAGTCGGGCCGGCTCAGGATCGCATCGGTCTGCATGAACCCCGGCGCGAAGGTGTTCACCCGCACGTGCGGCGCGAAGGCCTTGGCGTAGGACTTCGTGATCCCCAGGATGCCGTACTTGCCCGCGGCGTACTGCGGCGCGCGGGTGCTGCCGCGCACGATCACGGTCGAGCCGATGTTCACGATGGCGCCGCGCTCCTGCTCGAGCATGCGCTGCCCGAGCTCGTGGGTCATCAGCATCGTCCCCTTGATGTCGACGGCAAGCACGTGGTCGATCGACTCCTCCGTCAGCTCGCGCCACGACGTCTGCTCCGCCGCCATGTCGCCGACGTTGTTGACCAGCGCGTCGAGCGAGCCGAGCTCGTCGAACACCCGGGTTGTCATGCGCCTGACGTCGTCCCACGAGGAGATGTCCCCCTGCACGAGGAGCGCCTCCGCGCCTGCGTCGCGCACCCGCGCTGCCGTCTGCTCGGCCCCCGCGGCGGAGCTGCGGTAGTGCACGACGACGGATCTCGCCCCCTCGGCCGCCGCGCGGGCCGCGATCTCCGCGCCGAAGCCGGTGCCGGCTCCCGTCACCATCACCGTCTTGCCCTCGAACCGCCGCTCGCCCATCAGGCCGTCCTCCTGGTCGCGTGTGGTTTAGAACCGTCATTCTGATTTAGAGTGGCCCTCGGTGCACGACGTCACGACCGTCTCCGGGGGCGAGGCCCTCGCCCGCGTCCTCGCCGCCTCCGGCGTGAGCGAGCTCTACGGCGTGCCGGCCGGGAAGCTGTCGCCGTTCCTGGCAGCCGTCGCGGCGGGCCGCTCCTTCCGCACCGTCGGCGTCCGGCACGAGGCCGCCGCGGTGTGGATGGCGGCTGCGACGTTCCAGGCCACAGGGCGGCTTGCGGTCGCGTTCGGCGAGAGTGGGCCCGGTGCGCACAACCTCGTCTCGGGGCTCGGCTCGGCCTGGGCGAACAGCCTCGCCGTGCTCGTCGTGACTCCCGGGGCGCCGACGCACCTCGCGTACCCCTTCGAGGGCCTCGCGATGGACTCCGACAACGAGCGCCTGTTCGCGCCGGTCACGAAGTGGCGCGCCGTCGCCCGCGATCCAGGGCGCCTGCCCGGGCTCGTTCGGCGTGCCCTCGTCGAGGCGCTGACGGGACGCCCCGGTCCCGTCTATCTCGAGCTGCCGGCCGATGTGCTCGCCGCGGCGGTGGACCTCGACCCGGCCGAGCTCGACGCGCCCCTCGAGCGTTTCCGGCCGGCTGGGCGCCAGCACGCCGACCCGAGCGCAGTCGAGCGGGCCGCCGATCTGCTCGCCCGGGCAGAGCGCCCGCTCGTGATCGCGGGTGGCGGCGTGACCGTGTCCGGCGCGGCCCCCGAGCTCCGCTCCCTGGCCGAGCGCCTCGGCGCGGCGGCGACGGCGACGCAGATGGGCCTCGGGTGCGTGTCCACTGCCGATCCCTCTTTCTTCGGGCACGGCGGCGTGATCGGCGGCGAGGCGGTGGTGCGGGCGCTCACCGAGGCCGACGCGGTGCTTGCGGTCGGCTGCCGCTTCTCGTCGTGGCTCTGGTGCGGCGCCGACGAGGGGGTGCGGGGGCTGCCGCACCAGGAGCTCGTCCAGGTCGACGTCGACCCGGCGGTGATCGGCCGCCACCGGCCGGTGAGCGTGGGGCTGCAGGGCGACGCGAAGGCGGTGCTCGCCCAGCTGCTCGAGGCCGTCGGCGAGACGGCAAGGGCCCGCTCGCCCTGGGTGGGCTCGCTCGTCGAGCAGTACGGCCGCTACCGGGACGAGCTGCGCGCCGCCGCCGCCGTGCCCGGCGAGGCGATGCACCCGGCCGCGCTCGCCGAGGAGATCGGTGCCTGGCTGCCGGACGGCAGCCTGGTCGTCTACGACGGAGGCCACACGAGCTTCTGGAGCAACGACCTCACGCCCGCGACCGAGCCGCGCACCCGCTTCCACGAGCCCGGCATGGCGCATCTCGGCTTCGGCACGCCGTACGCGCACGCGCTCAAGCTGCTCCATCCGGAGCGCACGGTGCTGAGCGTCAACGGCGACGGCGGCTTCGGGTTCACTGTGCAGGAGCTCGACACCGCCCGCCGCCACGGGATCGCGGCCGTGCACGTGATCCACGACAACGCGGCGTGGGGCGTGATCCGGCTCGGCCAGGGCCGGGCCGGCTTCGAGCTGGGCACCGACCTCGCGGGGAGCCGACTACGCGGCGATCGCCCGCGCGTTCGGCTGCCACGGCGAGCGCATCACCCGGCGCGAGGAGGTCGGGCCGGCGCTCGACCGCGCCGTTGCGTCCGGCCTGCCGGCGGTGGTCGACGCGGTCGTCCGGCTCGAGCCGCACCCGGGCCTGCGGCGGTTCGCCGCAGCCGGGCAGCGGGCCTGAGCTCAGCCCGAGGGCTTGCGGTCGCCGGCCGTGCCGGCGACGGCGGACCGGAACAGCGCGCGCGCCGACCAGCACATGACCTCGACGGCCTCCTCGCGTGACAGCCCGGCGATGTCCGTGAGCCAGACGAGCGCCTCGATCCCGACGGCGCACCTGATCGCGAGCACGAGGCGTCGCAGTTCCGCCTCGGGCAACTCGGCCTCGAGCGGCGTCAGCGCGTCCTCGAGCCAGCCGATCGCCCGCCCCTGACGCAGCGGCAGCTTCTCGTCCTGCGACGATCTGCGCTCGAGCGAGAGCCGCAGCATCGTTCGCAGCTCGGGCTCCGTGTCCACGAACAGGCGCGCCATCGCCTCGGCGACGATCTCGAGCCGAGCCGCGGCGTCCGCGGGCGGGTTCGGTCCGAGCAGTGACCGCGTCTCGATCTCCGGGTGCGCCGCGACCAGCAGCGCACGCTGATTCGGGAAATACCGGTACGCGGTCGTCCGCGAGATCGACGCCGACT
The DNA here is from genome assembly GCA_963731095.1 of uncultured Gaiellaceae bacterium. GTDB lineage: Bacteria > Actinomycetota > Thermoleophilia > Gaiellales > Gaiellaceae > Gaiella. The sequence continues at coordinate 67,103 of CAVSUK010000022.1, read as the reverse complement.
CTGCCGCCTGCTCGACGGTGGGGGTCACACCCTGGGCCAGCAGGTCGCGCGTCGCGGCGATCAGCGCCGCCCGGGTGCGCGCTTTCTGCTCGGTGCGGCCCGTGAGCACGGAGTCGTGTTCCTCGGCCCTCCTCCGTTCTCGGGGGCGTCTGTCACGCAGGTGAGCGGCTGATCAGTTGCCGGAACGACTGCTGTCGCGATTCCAGGAGGCCGACAGGCCGGGTACGCTCGCGAGGGTCTGATAGACGACGCAGTAGCGCTCGGTGAGCCGAAGCAGCGTGTCGAGCTGCTCCTCGCCCGCGTCGGTCTCGAGGTCGAAGCGCAGGCGGATCTCCCGGAAGCCGACCGGCGCGTCCCTGTCGACTGCCAGTGTTCCGCGGAAGTCGAGATCGCCCTCGGCGTGGACGCTGCCCTCGACCGGGATCTCGAGGGAGGCGGCCACCGCGCGGAGCGTCACGCCGGCGCAGGCGGCGAGCGCCTCGAGCAGCATGTCGCCCGAGCAGAGCGACGAGCCGTCGCCGCCGGTCGCAGGATGGAGCCCGGCTTCCGCGAGCGCGCGTCCGGTACGGACAGAGCAGGTGACTCCCTCGCCAAGGGTTCCCTCGGCGGTGAGCGTGATCAGCGCCGCAGCGGGGTCGTCGCGGTAGCGCTGCTTCAGCGGGTCCTGTGCGCGTCGCAGAGCATCACGATCCACGTGGGCCTCCTGGCTCGGTGCTTCGAACCTACACGGACTCGGTCAGCTCAGGCGGTCAGGTACGAGTGGAAGACCCCGTCCGGGTCGTACTTCGTCCGCAGCGCCTCCAGCCGGGCGCCGTTCTCGTCCGACATGTAGCGCGCCTGCCGGTTGACGAGGTTCTCGTCGGCGAGCTGGATCCCGACCGAGAGCGGCTCGAGGCGGCGCATCCAGTCGGTCGACCAGGCGACCATGCGGTCGTCCTCGGCCGGGTCGTGCCAGCCGGCGAACGCCGCGATGTAGAGGTTCCCGGTGACCGAGAGCGCGGCGTCCTCGATCGGCTGCGGGTGCCACGGGTACCAGAAGATGTGCGAGGCGTCGGTCGGCACGGTCCTGAACAGCTCCCGCACCGCCGGCAGGAGCTCCTCGGGGCCGGCGTTCGTCCACATGTTGTCCACGGCCCAGCGGTGCCCCTCGGGCTCCGTCGCCTCTGCCGAGGCGTACAGGTCGTCCATCTCGACGCGTGCCACCGGCACGCGCTCGACCGCCCGGTCGAGCACAGGGCAGGTGTCGAGCACCGCCACGGCCGCGAGCGCCTCGTCGTCGTCCCACATCAGGGCGGTGGCGCTGACGACGAGCGAGGTCTCGCCGGCCGCCACCGCGCCGTCGGGGCCGCGGGGGGTGGTGCCGAGGATGACGAACTCGAGCGCCGGCGGCAGCGAGTCCTGCACCTCGAGTGCCCACGCAAGCACCTCGTCCAGGGCGTCGAGCGGGTAGACGTCGGTGGCCATGAAGATCGACGTCGGCCGCAGGTGGAGGTCGAGGTGGAACCGTGTCACGATCCCGAAATAGCCGGACGCCGCACCGCGGGCCGCCCACAACCAGTCCGTGTTCTGCTCCTCGTCCGCGTGGATCAGCTCGCCGTCGGCCGTGACCACGTCGACCGCGCGCACGCTCAGGCACGCAGGCCCCAGCAGGCGTGAGTTCCAGCCCCAGCCGCCCTGCAGCAGGAAGCCTCCGATCGCGACCGTGGGGCAATGGCCTCCCGGGAAGAAGAGCCCGTGCGGGCGCAGCGCCGTGGCGAGGTCCTTGCCGAGCGTGCCGGGCTGGACGGAAGCGGCGCGCGAGCTGGCGTCGACGGAGATCTCGGTCAGCCGTGAGAGGTTGATCAGCAGCCCGCCGTCGCGCACGCTCGAGCCGGTCCAGCTGTGGCCGCCGGAGCGTGCCTTCACCTTCCAGCCTCGCTGGCGCGCGTAGCGGACGCCGGCAGCGACGTCGTCCTCGCTCTCGGCGAGCAGGATCGCGTCCGGGTAGCGGTCGGGCTTGCGGTCCTGCCAGACGGCGCCGAGTCGCGCCTCCTCGTATCCCGGCGCCCCGCGGATCAGCAGCCGCTCGGGGATCGTCGTGGCGCTCATGTCCACCTCGCTCCGAGCGAGGTGAGCCGGAGCTCGTATGCGACGCCCCTGGCGCCCTGCCCGGCGAGGTAGGCGACGGCGCCGGCGATCTCCGCCATGTCGACCGCGCCCTCCGGCGGGATCCCGTCCGCCGCCAGGCGGGGGGCCGACTTGGGGGAGTCGATCGGTGCGTCGACTGCGAGTACGCAGGCGTGGATCCCCTCGCTGCGCAGCTCCTGGGCCGCGGTGAGCGTCAGGGCCCGGATCGCGTGGTGGCCGGCCGACCAGAGCCCGGAGCCCGGGCGTGGGGTGGAGCGACGTCGCGTTGGTGACCGAGACGATCGTGCCGCCGCCGTGCTCGCGCAGCGCGCGGGCACCGACGGACAGCGTGACGAACCCGAGCTGCGCCACCTCGACGTGCCAGCGCTGGAACGCCTCGAGGTCGGCGTCCGCCAGTGGGCCACCGCCCCAGACGTCGCCGGGGCCCATGCGCGCAACGCTGACCGCGTTGACGATCAGGTCGAGCCCGCCCAGCGTCGACGCCGCCTGATCGAGCACGCGACGCGAGCTCGTCGGGGTCTGTGACGTCGGCGCGGAGCGCGGTCGCGCCTCGAGCTCCGATCGCCGCGAGCGTGTCGTCGGACTGCGCCACCCCTGCGGCCGCCCAGCCGTCCGCGAGCAGCCGGTCGAGGATGGCGCCGCCGAGGTTCCGCGCGCCGAGAACGACTGCGGCCGGCATCAGCGCACCGCTCCGTGGCCGACACCCGGCATCTGCTGGCAGCTCATCCTTCCTCCGTTCCTTGACCGTGCCCGAGGGCCGGTGTAGCGTCGACGAAACAGAACAAGAACATTGATTCGGGTTTCGCAGCATAGTTCGGAGACCGGCTGCGATGCAACCGGCGAAGGGAGGACGATGTCGGGCGCAGCGATGGAGACCGGATCGGTGCATCACGTGGCGGTGTGCGTCGCCGACCTCGATCGGTCGATCGCGTGGTACGGCGAGGCGCTCGGCTTCGCCGTCGAGCACCGCGGCCGCGTGCCCGAGGGGACGGCCATCGCGATGCTCCGCGCTCCCGGCGGGGCCGGTGTCGAGCTGTTCGAGCTCGCGCCGCGCGAGGACCCGCTCTGGAGCGGCCCCATCCAGGCGCTCGAGCAGGGCATCGTCCACTTCGGGCTCGCGGTCTCCGACGTGCAGGCGTCCTTCGACCGCGCCGTCGAGGCTGGCGGGCGATCGGTCTGGCCGCCCCGCGACGCGCCCGTGTCCGGGATGCGGATCGCCTTCGTCGCCGACCCCGACGGCAACCTCGTCGAGTTGATCGGGCCGCGGGGGTAGGCCGGGTGGTCGCGAGCGACGCGCCGGGCGTCGTGCGCATAGTGTCGAGGGATGAGCCGGCCGATGGGGGCGCGAGAGACTTCCGCGGAGGCGACGCGCCGTGCGATCGTCTCCGCGGCGTCTCGGATGTTCTTCGAGCGCGGCTATCACGCGACGGGGATGGACGAGATCGCTGCAGCGGCGGGCGTCTCGGTGCAGACGATCTACAACTCGATCGGATCGAAGCGCGAGCTTCTCGTACGTGTGCTCGACTACGCGGCCTCGGGTGAGCGGGCGCCGATGCCGGTCGGGGAGGTGGCGCGCGAGCGGGTGGCGGGGATCGACGATCCGCAGGAGCTGATCGTCGCGGTGGTGTCGATCTCGAGCGCCAACTTCGATCGCACGATCCCGGTGTTCCGGGTGATTCGTGAGGCCGCGGCAGTCGAGCCGTCGCTCGCCGGTCTCGAGCGCGAGCGGCATCGTCAGCGACTCGCGAACTTCCGGCACCCGGTGGAGCGGCTCGCCGAGCTGGGCGCGTTACGGCCCGAGATCGACGTCGAGCGAGGCAGCGCACTCGTGTTCACGGTGGTTCACCCGGAGCAGTACCGCTTCCTCGTCGAGGACGTCGGCTGGTCGAAGCGCCGGTGGCGGGCGTGGGCGGCCGCGACGCTGGAGCACGTCCTCCTCGCGTAGTACGCTTTACTGGAACGTGGTTCCAGTATTCGTATCGGCGGCTGCAGCCCAGGACCTGTTCTCGTGGCAGGACGGCGTCGCCGCCATCCAGTCCGCGTATGCGGCACCCCTCGATCCGGCTGCGTTGCCGCCACGTACGCTGGGGCGGGCGGACGGGAGCTGGCTGCGCACGCTGCCGGCGCTCCCACCCGGGCGCTACTTCGGCGCGAAGCTGATGGGGATGTCGGCGACCGCGCCGTCGCCGGGCGTCGAGTACGTGATCGTCCTCTACGACCGGGAGACGAGCCGGATCGCCGCGTTCGTCGACGGGAACCTCGTGACCGCGTACCGGACGGCGGCGACCTCGGCGGCTGCGCTCGACAGGCTGGCGCCCCCGGGAGGGATGCGCCTGGCCGTGCTCGGGAGCGGCCTGGAGGCGTCGATGCACGTGCGGGCCTTCGGCGCGGTCCGCGCGATCGAGGAGCTGGCCGTCTACAGCCCGACGCCCGGGCGGCGCGCCGCCTTCGCGGCCGAGTTCGGCGGCCGCGCGGTGGACGAGCCGCGCGACGCCGTGGTCGGGGCGACCGTGGTGCTCGCCGCGGCACGCTCTCGGGGCGAGCTGCCGATCCTGTACGGCGACTGGCTGGCGGATGACGTCGCCGTCGTGTCGATCGGATCGACCGTGCCGGAGCAGCGCGAGATCGACGTCAGCGTCGTCGATCGCTGCGACCTGATCGTCTGCGACGACGTCCACGAGGTGTCGCACGAGACGGGCGACATGCTCGAAGCCACCCGGGCAGGCGTGCCGTTCGTCGGCAAGACGTTCGCGTTGCACGCCCTTCTCGCGGGTGAGCTCGGCACGCAGCTCGACGCGGCCGGGCGGCGCATGTTCAAGTCGGTCGGCAGCGGCCTGCAGGACGTCGTCGTGGCGAGCCTGATCCTCGAGCGGGCGCAGGCGGCCGGACGGGCGACGCCCCTCCCGATCCAGTTCCTGACGAAGGCGTAGGAGGAGGCGCCCGGATGGCGAGCTACGAGCGCGACGAGGCACGTGACTGGGCCCGCGAGCACCTGCGGGGCGTGATCAACGTGATCATCCCGTCCTTCACGAACGACCTGCGAGGGATCAACGAGGCCGCGGTCCGCCACGACGTGCGCAAGCAGCTCGAGCACGGTTTCGACGGCGCGCTGCTCGTCTCCGAGGTCGCGATCACGCCGACCCGAGTACCGCGAGTTCTGCGAGATCGCCGCCGACGAGGCGAAGGGACGGCAGCTGTTCGTCCACCACTCGAGCTGGAGCGATCTCGAGCACGCGCTCGCCGCGCTGCGGATCGCCGAAGAGACCGGTGCCGAGTGCGTCCTGCTCTCGTACCCGCCGAGCTTCTACCCCGAGAGCGAGGACGACATCTACGACTACACGAAGGCGATCTGCGACGCCACGAGCGCTCGGCGTGATGCTGTTCCCCATGTACCTGTGGGGCTTCTCGCCCCGCATCCACCCCTCCGACATCCCGGCGTCGCTGATCCGACGGCTGCTCGACGACTGTCCGAACATCGTCGCCATCAAGGCCGAGGGAGGCTTCCCGAGCATCATGGGCGTGATCGAGTGCCACCGCCTGTTCGGCGACGAGGTCGTGATCAGCTGCCCCATCGAGGGCGAGTTCATCCCCCTCGCACAGGTGATGCCCCTGCACCTGACGGCCACCTCCGACCACGAGTACTACGGGCCGATGATCCCGCGGATCTTCCGCCACCTCGAGGCCGGCGAGCACGACGCAGCCACTGCGCTGTACTGGCAGATCCACCCGGCGCGGAAGGCGAAGCAGGCGGTCGCGATGCAGCTGCACGGCGGCGCCTTCATCAACCGGCAGGCCTGGAAGTTCCAGGCCTGGCTGCAGGGCTACAACGGCGGTCCGCTTGCGCCAGCCGACGCAACGGATCCACGACAGCCAGATGAACATGCTCCGCAAGGGCCTCGTCGACTCCGGCCTCGAGCCGACGACCGACCCCAACCGCGAATTCTTCGTCGGCAGGAACCCGACGTGACGTGGATCAAGTGACCTGGAGGAAGACGTGAGGAAGTACGAGCTGCGCATCTACACCCTCGACTCGGAGGCCGCACTCGAGCAGTACTCGACCGTCAACTACCCGCGCCACCTCGAGAGCTTCCCCAGTTCGGGATCAAGCCCGAGGGCTTCTTTCGCCCGGCCGGCGGCTCGGAGCACAAGCTCTACGTGCTCGTCTCCTTCGACGAGGACGCAGACCCCGCGCAGATCGGGGCCGCCTACATGCGAAGCACGGATCTCGCGGAGGACCTCGAGGGGTTCGACCACCTCGCGCACATCGTCGGCGTCGACGCGATCCCGCTCACGCCGACGCCGGGCTCGCCGCTCTCGTGATGTCCTACGTGATCGCGGCCTGCCCGCCGTCGACCGGGATCGCCGCGGCGTTGATGTACCAGGCGTCGTCGGAGGCGAGGAAGGCGGCGAGCTTCGCCACGTCGTCGGCGTGACCCACGCGGCCGAGCGGGTTGGCGGCGGCCAGCTTGCTGCCGGGGCTGTCGTCGGTCTCGAAGAGGAACTCGGTCGACGGGGTGCGGATCATGCCCGGCAGGATCGCGTTGGCCCGGATGCGGTGCGGCCCGCCCGCCGCTGCGAGGTGGTAGGTGTACGCGAGCACTCCGCCCTTGGCCGCCCCGTGCGCGGCCTGCTGGAAGAAGGCGGCGCCGCGGATCGCTGCGATGGAGGCGGCGTTGATGATGCAGCCGCCGCCGCGCGCGATCAGGTGCGGCCAGGCCGCGGCGGTGACGAAGTGGACGATGTCGAGCTCGTTGCGGATCGTGTAGTGCCAGTCGTCGGGTGTCAGCTCGGCATACGGCCCCACCCGGGGAGAGGAGGCGTTGTTGTAGAGGACGTCCATGCCCCCGTAGGCGGCCACGGCCTCCTCGACCCAGCTGCGCGCGCCCTCCTCGGTGCTGAGGTCGACCGGTGCCATCGAGGTCATCTCGCCGCCGGCGGCGCGCACGAGCGCGACGGTCTCGTCCGCTTCCTCCGCGAGCATGTCGCAACCGACGACGCGGGCGCCCTCCTCCGCGAAGAGCAACGCCGCCGAGCGGCCCATGCCGCGCGCCGTCCCGGTGATCAAGCGCGATCTTGCCGTCGAGCCGTCCCATCCGAGCCCTCCTTCTGCGGGTTTCATTCCCGGTTTCGAATCAGTATTCTATTTCGGAATCGTCCTCGCGGGGAGAGCGACCTCCCCCGCCGACTCTAGGATCCGATCCGGTGGCAGCATCCGAACCGACCATCCGTCCTCCGCAGCAGCCGCGCAGCCGAGCCTCGCTCGAGCGCGTCATCGCTGCGGGCACGAAGCTGCTCGAGGAGGAGGGGTACGAGGGGTTCACGCTCGCGAAGGTGAGCAGCTTGGCGAACGTCTCGATCGGGTCGATCTACGCGCGGGTGAAGAGCAAGGACGACCTCTTCCACGTCATCCAGGACCGCTTCATGTCGCGCACCGAGAACCAGCCCGGCTTCACGGATGTGGCCGCCTGGGAGCATCTGCCGGCGGAGGAGATGATCGTCACCGCCGTGCGCGAGATCGGCCGCGTCTTCCAGGAGGACGCGCCGCTGCTGCGCGTCTTCATGCACCGCGGCCTCGTCGACGACGTCGTCGGCACGCGCTCTTCCTCGAGCGTCTCGCACTTCAGCGACTCCTTCGAGCAGCTCCTGTTGACGCGGCGGAGCGAGATCGCCCACCCCGATCCCGAGCTCGCGGTCGACGTTGCGTTCCGCATGGCCTGGGGGACGCTCGCGCGCCAGATCATGTACTGGCCGACGTTCGAGTCGCATCGCGCCGTGGCTTGGGACACACTCGTGGACGAGCTCGGCAGGGCCTGTGTGGCATACCTGCTCGGCTCGCCGGTGCCAGACGACGCCCCTTCCTCGAAGCCCCGTCCGCGCCGTAGCGCGTAGGGAGCCTCGGGGGAGCTCGTCGCTCCGCCGCACACCGATCCTGGCGTAGGATCAGAGCCGATGAGCGACGCAGTCATCGTCGAGGCCGTCCGCACGCCGCTCGGAAGGCGGAACGGCGCGCTGTCGGGCGTCCATCCCGCGGATCTCTCGGCGCTCGTTCTCTCCGCGCTCGTCGAGCGGACGGGCATCGATCCCGGCCTCGTCGACGACGTCATCTGGGGCTGCGTGAGCCAGGTCGGAGAGCAGACCTTCGACATCGCGCGGACTGCTGTGCTCTCGGCCGGCTGGCCCGAGTCGGTGCCGGGCACGACCGTCGACCGCCAGTGCGGATCGTCCCAGCAGGCGATCCACTTCGCTGCCGCCACCCTCGCCTCGGGGCAGTGCGACGTCGTCGTGGCCGGCGGCGTGGAGTCGATGTCCCGCGTGCCGATGGGCTCGCCGATGGCGAACGGCGGCTCGCCGCTCGGAGCCCGCTACGTCGAGCGCTACGGGACGGACTTCCCGCATCAGGGCCTCGGTGCGGAGATGATCGCCGAGCGCTGGGGCCTGTCGCGCCGTGTGCTCGACGAGTTCTCGGTCGAGTCGCACGAGAAGGCCGCGGCCGCGATCGACGCAGGCAGGCTCACGGGCCAGATCGTTCCCGTCGCGCTCGACGACGGCTCCGTCGTCGACGTCGACGAGGGGGTGCGTCGCGGCGGGACGGTCGAGAAGCTCGCCGAGCTGAAGCCGGCCTTCAAAGAGGACGGCGTCTTCCACGCCGGCAACAGCTCGCAGATCAGCGACGGCGCGGCCGCGCTGCTGATGACGACCTCGGCCCGGGCCGGTGAGCTCGGGCTCGAGCCGATCGCGCGGGTCCACACAGCCGTCGTCGTCGGCAGCGACCCCATCATCATGCTGACCGGGCCGATCCCTGCCACGGAGAAGGCCCTCGCCAAAGCGGGTCTGTCGATCGGTGAGATCGGAGCCTTCGAGGTGAACGAGGCGTTCGCCTCCGTGCCCCTCGCGTGGCTGGCCGAGACCGGAGCCGACCGCGACGCCCTCAACCCGAACGGGGGTGCCATCGCGATCGGTCACCCGCTCGGGGCCTCCGGCGCCCGGCTGATGACGGCGCTCGTGCACCACATGCGCGACCGCGGCATCCGCTTCGGGCTGCAGACGATGTGCGAAGGCGGCGGCCAGGCCAACGCCACCGTCGTCGAACTGCTCGCTTAACGCCGCCGATCCACCGTAGCGCCCTCCCGACGCGGCCCCGTCGCGGGTCCAGACCGATGGGCAGTGCCGGCGCCGTCGGAACGCGCACGAAGGGGTTGCTCCCGCTGTGCCGGCCGGCGTCGCTTCTTGACGCGGAGGGGGCGGGGCGCTATAAAACCGAATCCGAATACCAATTCCGATCCGCCGCCGGATCGGGTCGCTCCCAGGACGGAGATCGCCATGCCCGAGCGCCTACTCTCCCAGTTGGCCCACGTCGAGATCCTCACGCCGGCGTTCGACGAGTCCGTGCGCTTCTACACCGAGGTGCTCGGTCTCGAGGAGTCCGGCCGGGCCGGCGACTCCGTCTACCTGCGCGGCTGGGGCGACTTCTTCCACCACACGCTCCAGCTGACGGCGGGCGACGCGCCCGGCCTCGGCCACATCGCCTGGCGCGCGGACGGGCCGGAGCAGCTCGAGCGGGCCGTCGCGCGGATCGAGGCGACCGGCAAGGGGGAGGGCTGGTACGAGGACGCGACCGGTCACGGCCGTGCATATCGCTACCGCAGCCCCGGCGGCCACCTGCACGAGGTCTTCTGGGAGGTCGAGCGCTACGAGGCGCCGCCCGAGCTCGTGTCGCCCTTCCCGAACCGGCCGCAGCGCTACGTGCCGCGCGGCGCTGCCCTCCGCTGCCTCGACCACGTCACGATCGCGACCGCGGATCCCGAGGGCGACATTCGCTGGTACCAGGAGACGCTGGGGCACCGCTACATGGAGTACACGGTGATCCCCGAGCGCCCGGACTTCGTCGTGTTCGGGATGCTGACCGTCTGCGAGCGGAGCCACGACCTCGGCGTCGTCTGGGATCCCTCCGGCGTCCCTGCCCGGGTCAACCACCTCGCGTACTTCGTCGAGTCCCGGGAGGAGCTGCTGCGGGTCGCGGACGTGCTGCTCAACCAGGACGTGCCGATCGAGTTCGGCCCCGGCAAGCACGGCATGGGCGAGCAGGACTACCTCTACGTGCGAGAGCCGGGCGGCATGCGGATCGAGATCAACGCCGGCGGGTACCGCAACTACGAGCCCGACTGGCAGGTCGTCCGCTACGAGCCGCAGCAGGGCTCGAACGTCTTCTACAAGAACCTCGGCATGCCGCACTCGATGTTCGAGTCCTTCCCGCCCGGCGGAGTTCACGCCGGAGAAGGCGGAGGAGACGAAGGCGGCGACGGGCCTGTTCAACTGATGGCCGGCGTCGAGCGCGTCCTCGTCGTCGGCGGCGGCATCGGCGGGCTGTCGGCCACGATCGCCCTGCGCAAGGCAGGCGTCGCGGTCGACGTGATCGAGCTCAACCCGAAGTGGGACGTCTACGGGGTCGGGATCATCCAGCCCGCGAACGCGATCCGCGCCCTCGACTCGCTCGGCCTCGCCGACGCGGCCGTCGCACAGGGATTCAAGATGGTCGGGTCGCGCTTCTACACGAAGGACGGCCACCTGATCGCGGAGATCCCGGCCGAGCCGCTGCTCGGCCCGCAGTACCCGCCGATGAACGGGATCACCCGCCCGCGGCTCCATGCGATCTTCCAGGACGCGGTGAAGGCGTCCGGCGCGTCGATCCGCCTCGGCCTGACCGTCGACTCGATCACGCAGGACGGTAACGGGGTCGACGTCGTGTTCACCGACGACTCGACCGGTCGCTACGACTTCGTGGTCGGAGCCGACGGGCTCAACTCCCTCGTCCGGCGGCTCGTTTTCGAGGGGGTGCCGACTCCCGAGTACACGGGCCAGGTCGTGTGGCGCTACAACGTGCCGCGTCCGCCCGACCTCGACTGGCTCCACATGTTCGTCGGCACGAACGGCAAGGCGGGCTTCGTTCCGCTCGCGCCCGACCTGATGTACCTCCTCCTGATCGAGAACGTCGCCCCTGCCGACGTCCCGGTACCCGCAGACCGGCTCGCCGAGACGATGCGGGAGCGCCTCGGCGAGTTCGGCGGCCCGGTCGCCGAGGTCCGCGACGCGTACGTTCGCGACGACGCCGCCGTCGTTTACCGGCCGGTCGAGTCGCTGCTCGTCCCCGTTCCCTGGTACCGCGGACGGGTGGCGATCATCGGCGACGCCGCCCACGCCACGTCGCCGCATGTCGGGCAGGGCGCCGCGATGGCGATCGAGGACGCGATCGTGCTCGTCGAGGAGCTCTCCTCCGACGCGTCGCTCGACGACGCGCTCGCTCGCTTCATGGAGCGACGCTTCGAGCGCTGCCATGTCATCTGGAGTATCTCGCGCCAGATCGGCCAGTGGGAGATCGACCACACGCCGCCCCCCGAGGCCGACTTCGTCGGCCTGACGATGCAGTCCATCCACTCCACGGCGGCCCCGATCTGAGCATGGCGATCCCCGACGGGCAGTTCGCGCTCGGCACCTTCGCGGCGAACGACAGCCCTGCGTTCGCGGGTCTCGTGCTCCCGGGCGACCGCGTCGCCGATCTCTCCGGCCGCTTCGCCGACACCCGTGCGATCTTCGAGCAGTGGGACGCTGTCCTGCAGGAGCTCACGGAGCTCGCGGCGAGCAACCCGGTGACCCGAGAGCTCGCCGGGCTACGCGTCCTGCCGCCGGTCATGCCCCGGCAGATCCTCCAGAGCGGCGCCAACTACCACCGGCACGTCGTCGAGCTCGCCGTCGACAACCGCATCGGGCTGCGCGAGGGACATGACGCTCGACGAGCTGCGCGTCGGAGACCGAGCAGATGATGCGCGAGCGCGCCGAGACCGGCGAGCCGTACATCTTCCAGGGCGCCGTCTCCGCGCTCTGCGGCGCCTACGACGACGTGATCCTGCCGCGTGCGCGGCGAGCAGCACGACTGGGAGCTCGAGCTCGCGTGCGTGATCGGGCGCCGCGGGCGCCATGTGCCGCGCGAGCGGGCGCTCGACTGGGTCGCCGGGTACACGATCTGCAACGACCTCACGACCCGCGACCTCTTCGCGCGCCCGGACATGAAGGTGATCGGCTCCGACTGGGTGCGCTGCAAGAACCCTCCCACGTTCCTCCCGACCGGCCCGTTCGTCGTGCCCAGGCAGTTCGTAGCCGACCCGCAGGACCTGCAGATCAGGCTCTCGCTCAACGGGCAGGTGATGCAGGACGAGTCGACGCAGGACATGATCTTCGACGTCGCGCGGCTCGTCGCGTACGCCTCGTCGGTGGTCGAGCTGCTGCCGGGAGACCTGCTGCTCACGGGCTCTCCCGCCGGAAACGGCACGCACTACGACCGCTTTCTCACCGAGGGCGACGTGATGGACGCGGAGGTCACCGGCCTCGGTGCCCAGCGCAACCGCTGCCGGAGGGAGGCTGCGTGAGCGCCGGCCGCGTTGCGGGCAAGGTCGTCGTCGTCACCGGGGCGGCCGGCGGACAGGGCCTCGCCGAGGCCGAGCTGCTCGCGCGCGAGGGCGCCCACGTGATCGCGACCGACCTGGCGGCCGCGAGTGGAGCCCCCCGCCGGCCCGGCGGGCGGCGGGACGATCGCGTACCGCCGCCTCGACGTCTCGAGCCCCGACGACTGGTCCGAGCTCGCCGCGTTCGCGCAGGGCGAGCACGGGCGGATCGACGCGCTCGTCAACAACGCCGGCATCCCGCACCGGGCGCGACTGCTCGACGTGCAGCTCGACGACTGGAACCGGGTTCTCGCCGTCAACCTGACGGGCGCGCTGCTCGGCATGCAGGCGGTGGTGCCGCTGATGCCCGCCGGCGGCTCGATCGTCAACATCTGCTCGGTCGCGGCGCTGACCGGCCACTACACGGCCGCCTACACGGCCAGCAAGTGGGCCCTACGAGGGTTGTCGCGCCTCGCGAGCCTCGAGCTCGGCGCCCGCGGGATCCGCGTCAACGCCGTGCACCCCGGCTACATCGAGACGCCGATGACGGCGTCCGCCCCCGCAGCGTTCCGCGAGGCGTCGGTGGGCGTCACCTCGATCGGCCGTCTCGGCACCCCCGAGGACGTGGCACCGCTCGTCCTGTTCCTCGTCTCGGACGAATCGTCCTTCATCACGGGGGCCGAGATCGCCGTCGACGGCGGCCAGGTCGGGCATGGGGGCGCGAAGGTGTTCTCGGACGCATTGCTCGCTGCAGCGAATGCGATCGGAGAGGAGGGGCGGCTCGCCACGTAACCAGCGAAGGCCCTATCTCGATCACCGGATTACTCGTCACAGAAGACGAGCGGAGGCGATGAAACCGTTCGACTCACAGAAGGAGGACTGCATGAACCGTGATCACACAAATGTGATCGCATGGCGCCAGTGGACAGTCGGAGTCCTGTTCGCCATCGCCCTTGCGGCAGCGGTCGCGCTCGCGACGGCTACGTCGGGCGCTTCGGCGACGGCCCGCTCGGCTGCCGCCTGCGGTGAGCTTCCGAAGGTCGCTCCAAAGGATCCGCAGAAGGCGCTCACCGGCGCCACGTTAACGACGAGGACGTACTACAACGGCTGGCCGTTCCAGCTCTACAAGAGCCAGCTCGCGAACTGGAAGCCGAAGGGCAATGGCCCGTACACGGTCGGGATCCTCTTCGACGGGCTCTCGAACCCGTTCCAGGCGTACGTCTTCAACTCCCTGCAGAAGTTCCTCAATCGCTCTCCTGCGGTCGACAAGGTCATCGCCGTCGTCTCCGAGGCGGGGAACCCGACAAAGGAAGTGCAGAACTACCAGTCCATCGTCCAGCAGGGAGCCGACCTGATCATCGTGCAGCCGAGCTCCGCGCCCGCCATGCTGCCGGTCGTCAAGGCCGCGCTCAAGCAGGGCGTCGCGACCGTCGCATACATCAATCCGCTGTCAGATGCCTCGGCCGTCAGCGTCGGCCCGAACGTGTACACGTCGTCCGGGCAGGCTTTCGCCAACCTGCTCAAGCTGAAGGGCGGCAAGGGCAACTTCCTCGGCGTTCACGGTATCCGCGTGACGGCGGTGGACAAGTCGACCTGGGCGGTCTACAACCAGCTGCTTGCCGCATGCTCGGACGTGAAGCTCGTCGGCGAGATCGACGGGAACTTCGCCCCTCCGGCCGTCCGCGCCGCGGTGCTGCAGTTCCTGGCGACATACCCCGGCTCGATCGACGCGGTCTTCCAAACGGCCGTGATGGGCCCGTCGATCATCGGCGCGTTCCAGCAGGCCGGCAGGACGGTGCCCTCGGTGATGGCCGCGGCCGCCCAGAAGGGCGACCTCGCGTACTGGTCGGACAACGCGAGCAAGGGCTACGCGACCACGGGCTTCGCCGGTGGTCCGACCGCCATCACGAACCTCATGGTGCGGGTCACCCTCCGGATGCTCGCGGGCCAGGGCCCGAAGGTGTCCGACATTCCTTGGCCGCAACCGCAGATCACGCAGGCGAACTACAAGCAGTATGCGAAGCCGGGCTGGACTCTCGAGACGCCCGGCACGGTCGAGCAGCCCCGGTCGACGCACTACACCGAGAAGGACCTGAGCTCGCTCTTCACTCACCCCGAGCGCAAGGCGAAGGGGTTCTAGCATCCCGTCCGACGGTGGCCGCGCGTACTCCACGTACGCGCGGCCACCCCACCCTCTGAGGAGCCGTTGAGCAATCCGTACTCCCTTCCGGCCGACGACCAGGCGGCACCCTACGCGCTTCGCACCGTTGATCTCGCGAAGTCGTTCGGGCCCACCCAGGCGGTGAGAGCGTGCACCTTCGACCTGCGTCTGGGGGAGGTGCACGCGATCATGGGCGAGAACGGGTCGGGCAAGAGCACGCTCGTGAAGTTGCTCACGGGCGTCCACCGGCCCGATCGCGGCACGATCGAGGTGGGCGGCAGGGTTCTCACCGCGATACGGTCACCCAGGGAGGCGCTCGGCCTGGGAATCGTCCCGGTGTTCCAGGAGGTGCTGGTCGTCCCGCCGCGCTCCGTCCTCGACAATCTCTGGCTCGGGATCGACCCGCTGCTCCGCGACGCCGTTTCGAAGGCCGAGCGGGTCGCCCGGGCGGGCGAGATGCTCCGCGAGCTCACCGGTAGCGAGCCCGATCTCGGCAGGCCGGTGGAGGAGCTGTCCTTGAGCGACCGCCAGGCCTGCTGCATCGCTCGCGCGCTCATCCGCAGGCCGCGAATCCTGATTCTCGACGAGGCGACCTCGGCGCTCGACGTCGCCACTCGTGACCGCCTTTTTGCCATCGTGCGGCGGCTCGCAGCCGAGGGGGCGAGCACGATCTTCATCTCCCACCGGATGGACGAGGTCGAGGAGTTCGGCGATCGGGTCACGGTGATGCGCTCGGGGGAGACGGTGGCGACGACCTGGCGCGGGGAGGTGTCTGCCGCCGAGCTTGTGCGCCTGATGACGGGCGCCGAGCACCTCACCGACACCGCTCACGACCACGTGACGCGACCGAAGTCGGGCGACGTCGTCCTCCAGGCCTCCGGCATCAGGCTCCGACCGGACGGCGCTCCGATCGACTTCGAGCTGCGGGCCGGCGAGATCGTCGGCCTGGCGGGGCTCGAGGGTCAGGGGCAGGACCGCTTTCTGCATGCGCTTCGTGGCGCCGGCGCGCGAACCGGAAGCGTTCTCCGTCACAGTGACGCGCAGAGCGCCGAAATCCGCTCACCTGCGGCCGCTGCGCGCGCCGGGATCGCCTACATCCCGCGCGAACGGCGGGACGAGGCGCTGTTCGGCGTCCTGTCGATCCTCGAGAACTTTTCGCTCCCGACCGTTCGGCGAGACAGCGTCGCGGGTCTCGTGCACCCCGGCTCGAGCAAGCGCAGGCTTGCCCGCTACGTCGACCGGCTGCGCATCAAGCTGGGCCGGTCGAGCGACGGGATCATGACGCTCTCCGGAGGCAACCAGCAGAAGGTCGTCATCGCGCGCTGGCTCGCCGCCGAGCCGCGCATCCTCTTGCTGAACGATCCCACCCGCGGTGTCGACCTCGGCGCCAAGCGTGACATCTACGACCTGCTCGACGAGCTCACGGCCGAGGGCATCGCCGTCGTCATGCTCTCGACGGAAGTCGACGAGCTGATCGAGCTCATGGATCGCGTCCTCGTCTTCAAGGAGAGCGAACTGGAGGTCGAGCTCGAGCGCGCGTCGTTGACCAGGTCGGTGCTCGTCGCCAGCTACTTCGGTCAGGAACGAGCCGTTGGTGTCTGACCTGCGGCGATTCCTCCGGACGCGCAGCTTTGCGTTCGCGCTGCTGCTCTCCGCCGTGCTGCTGGTCGCGAACATCGCCGTGCTGCCGAGCTTCGGCAGCCCGAGCAACTTCGACACGAACCTGACGCTATTCGCGCCGTTCGCGCTCGTGGCCATGGCCGCCACGCCGGCCATTCTCAGCGGCGGCGGCGGTGTCGACATGTCGGTCGGCCTCAACGCCGGGCTCGTCAGCAACGTCCTCGTCCTGTACCTGCTGCCGCACGGTGACTGGGGGAGCCCGTGGGTCGCCGTCCCGCTCGTGCTCATGCTGGGAACGGCGATCGGTGCCGCCAACGGTCTCTCCGTCGCGGTGCTCCGCTACCAGCCCGTGATCGCGACACTCTGCATGTTGTTCGTGCTCCAGGGCGTCAACCAGAAGATCGCCGGCGCGCCCACAGCCGCGCCGCCGAGCTGGCTCAACGATCTCGCAAAGGGCTTCGGCCCGATCCCGGGCGGCCTCGTCCTCATCCTGGGCCCCGTCCTCGTGTGGCTCGCGCTTCAGCGCATCCCGTACCATCGCGTCCTTCTCGCCGTCGGCGGGAACGACGCGACCGCCTTCTCGTCAGGCGTGAACGTCACGTGGGTGCGGATCCTGGCGTACGGCCTGGGCGGTCTCTTCGCTGCAGTCGGGGGAATCGCGATCGCGACTCTCTTGCAGTCGTCCGACGGGAACGCCGGCCTCGAGTACGTGCTGATCGCGCTCGCCGCGGTTGCGCTCGGCGGCACTCCGATCGGCGGAGGCAGAGGAGGCCTGCTCGGGGCGATCGTCGGCGCGGCGGCGATCTTCCTCGTGCAGAACCTTCTCAGCGCGCTCCACGTCGACGCCTACTGGCTCCAGGTCGCCTACGGCGGCATGCTCATCGTCGGGTCGGTGATCGGAGCACAGTTGGCGGCACCGCGGAAGGTGGAGGCCACGTGAGCGTCGCGCCGGTCGACACCGCCGTCTCGCGCCGGCCCGGAGCGCTTGCGGCGCTTCGTCGACTCCAGGCTCACTACCCGATCGCCCAGCTCGTCGCCCTCATGGTGCTGTTCGCTTACGGGACCGCGACCCTCGACGGGTTCGCGTCGCGACGGAGCATCTACTCGATGCTCGTCCTGGCCGCGCTCCTCGGCATGGCGACCGCCGGCCAGACGCTGTGCGTGCTGATCGGCGGCATCGACTTCTCGATCGCCGCGTGGATCGGGATGGGGGCGATCCTGCTCGTCCAGCTCAACGGGTCGCGCGGCTGGTCGTTCGGGACGACCCTCCTCCTGATCGCCGCGCTGGCGATCGTGGGTGGTGGCACGGTTGGCTACATCTGCCACCGCTGGCGGATCGACCCGCTGATCATCACCCTCGCGATGGGCGCGATCGTGAACGGCGCCCTCCTGGTCTGGGCCAAGGGCTTCATCACCGGCACCCCACCGAGCTGGCTTCAGACACTCACGTCACCGGCCAGCAAGACGTTCGGACTCGACTTCCCGCCGCTCGTCGCGGTCTGGGCAGCGCTTGCCCTCGGGATAGCGCTCTTCCTCCACCGCACACCGCCGGGCCGTCGCCTCTACGCGACGGGAGCGAACATCCGTGCGGCAGAGATGGCGCTCGTCCGCACGCGCCTCGTCTGGATGGGCGTGTTCGCCTTCAGCGCGCTCGTCGCCGCCGTCACCGGCATCCTGCTCGGCGGCTTCGCCGGGGCCGCCGACGCGTCGCTCGGGACGAACTACCTCTGGCAGGGGCTCACGGCGGTGATCGTCGGCGGCACCGCGTTCGGCGCGAGGGGCGACTACTGGCGCACGGTGCTCGGCTGCCTGCTGCTGATCGTGCTCGGCACGTTGATGATCGGCAACGGCTACGACACGGCCGACCAGCAGATCCTCTACGGGATCCTCATCTTCGTCGTCGTCTTCTTCTACGGCCGCGACCGCCGGCTGGGCGACCGCGTCTGAGCATGGGGCGCCTGGACGGCAAGGTCGTCCTCATTTCCGGGACGGCCGGAGGAATCGGGCGGGCTGCTGCCGAGCTGTTCGCGCGGGAGGGAGCCGTCGTCGTCGGCTGCGACCTGAACGCGGAGGGCGCGGCGGAGACGGTCGAGCGTGTGCGGTCTGCGGGGGGGACGATGACCTCCGCAGCGCCGGTCGACGTGGGCGACGAGGAAGCCGTGCGGGCCTGGATCGACGGTGCCGCTGCAGAGCACGGCGGCCTCGACGTGCTCTACAACAACGCCGGGCTGACGTCATTCGCGCCGCTCGAGCAGGTCACCTACGAGGACTGGTCGTTCACGATCCGCAACGAGCTCGACGTCGTCTTCCTCAGCTGCAAGCACGCGTGGCCGCACCTGCGCGCGCGCGGCGGCGGCAGTGTCGTCAACGTCGGCTCGACCGCCGGTCTGACGGGATCGCTGACGCTCGACCGCACGGCGCACACCGCTTCCAAGGGGGCCGTGATCGCGCTCACCCGCCAGCTCGCAGCCGAGGGCGCGCGCCACGGCATCCGCGTCAACTCGGTCAGTCCGGGCATGACCGTGACGCCGCAGACGCAGCACCTGTTCGACGATCCCGGCCATCCGATCTCCCGCATCGCCGACCACATCCCGCTCGGGCGGCCCGGCCGCCCAGAGGACGTTGCGCAGTGCGCGCTCTTCCTCGCGAGCGACGAGTCCGCCTACGTCACCGGCGCGAACCTCGTCGTCGACGGAGGCTGGTCGACGGTGCTTCCCGGCGACTGGACGGCTGATCCGAAGGGAGCTTCCGGGTGACGGCGCCGTCCACCCTGCTCGAGGCGCCGGTCGTCGACGGCTTCGACCCCCTCTCGCCCCGGTTCCTCGCCGACCCCTTCGCCGCCATGGACGGCCTGCCTTCCGTCTTCTACGCGCCGTCCCTCGACTACTACGTGGTCACCGGCTATGCGGACGTCCAGGCGATCTTCCTCGATCACGAGACGTTCTCGGCTGCGCCGGCACAGCTCCCGCTCGTGCCGCTGGTACCGGAGGCGCAGCGGATCCTGTTCGAAGGCGGACACCGCCCGCAGCCTTCCATGGTCAGCCTCGACCCGCCCGAGCACACGCGGCTGCGTGCCCCGACCGGGCGGGCATTCACGCCCAGGCGCGTGGCCGACTTCGAGCCGCAGATCCGTGAGACGGTCGCAGAGTTGCTCGACGCGATCGACTCCGGGCGGCCGTTCGACGTCGTCGCCCGGCTTACCCAGCCGCTGCCGCAGACCATGATCTTCCGCTTCATGGGCGTTCCGCGCAGCGACTGGCCGCGGCTGCGCGCGTGGGGCGGAAACAGGCTCGCCCTCGCATGGGGGCGTCCGACGCCCGAGGAGCAGATCGAGCACGCGAACAACATGGCTGCGTATCGGAGCTACCTTCGCGACCTGGTCGCTACGAAGGTGGGAGAGCGGGACGATGACTTCGCCAGCGCGCTCCTCGCGATCCACGACGAGGACCCCGAGCGGCTGACCCACGAGGAGATCGCGTCCATCCTCTTCTCGCTCTCGTTCGCCGGGCACGAGACGACCAACAATCTCATCGGCAACACGATCAGGCGCCTGCTCGAGGAGCCCGGCCGCTGGGACGCCGTCGTCGCCGACCCGGCACTGATCCCGGGCGCAGTCGACGAGGTGCTCCGCTACGACCCCTCGGTCACCGTCTGGCGACGGCAGGCGAAGAAGGAAGTGGGGGTGGGCGGCGTCAGGATCCCCGCCGGTGCGAGGCTCTTCCTCTGGCTCGCCGCCGCCGGACGGGACGCGTCCGTGTTTCCCGAGCCGAACCGGTTCGATCCGTTGCGCGCGAACGCCGGGAAGACGCTCGCGTTCGGCAAGGGGATCCACTACTGCATCGGAGCGGCCCTCGGCAAGCTCGAGGCCCGGGTCGCGGTCGAGGTGCTCGCCGATCGGTTCCCGCGCCTGCGGCTCGTACCGGGCCAGGAGATCCCCTTCCATCCCAACATCTCGTTCCGCGGCCCGATGTCGCTCCTCGTCGAGGTGCGCCCGTGAGCGCCCCCGAGACGGCCGCGGCCCCCCGGGTCACGCAGGACGAGCTCGGCACGCACCTCGACTGGGAGCACGAGCAGATCACGCCGAAGATGATCGACTGGTTCTGGAGCAACATGGAGAAGGGGTTCCTGCTCTGGCACCCGCAGGAGCACCAGCCGCTCAGCTGGGCGGTGCCGGTCGCGCCCGGCAGCCCGGTCGGAGCTGTCCATCTCGCTCCCCAGACGTGGTCGGACGGGACGTTCCGGAACCTCTACATCCGCTTCGAGGACCCGGCGACGCTCGCGCCCGAGATCCAGGAGCGCATCGTCTACGAGCACTGCATCGTCGCGGCGGGGCTCGGCTTCGGGCCGGAGAGCCTCGAGGTCGAGGAGCCGATGGGCTACCGCGTGCACCAGTGGCAGAAGACGGACTTCGGCGTCGTCGGCCGCTCCTCGGCGATCGGTCGACGCAAGCAGGAGACCCCGGAGGAAGGACTCGTCTGGGCGAAGCATTGCGCGGAGGAGATCGGAAACTGGGCGCGCTTCCTTCCGCAGCTCTACGGCCTCTACCGGGTGGTCGAGAACCCGGCCTTCAACCCGTACGCGGACCTGAGCGTCGAGCGGGGCGGCGGCCGGGTGCGATACCGGCACATGTCATGATCGACCCCCGCGCCGACGTCGTCGGTTCGCTTCTGCGGCCCGCGGCGCTCGTCGAGGCCCGCGCAGCATTGCGGGCGGGCGCCTTCGATCCCGACGCATACCGCGAGGTCGAAGACGCCGCTGTGGACGACGCGTTGCGCCTCCAGGAGGCAGCCGGAGTCGACGTCGCCACCGACGGAGAGATGCGTCGGAGCATCTTCTTCGACTTCTTCGTATCGGGCCTCGACGGGCTGAGCCCGATCCCGGGTCTCACGGTCCGCTTCCAGGGCAGGCGGCCGCAGGACGAGATGGCGGTCACGATCCCCTTCACGGTCACCGACAAGATCGCGGCCCGCGGCTGCCCGGGCGTCGAGGAGCTCCGGTATTCCCGGGAGCGAACCAGGCTGCCCGTGAAGGTGACGCTCCCGAGCCCGATGATGATCCTCGGTTTCTGGAACGAGCAGTCCCGGGAGGCGTATCCCGACCCGTTCGAGCTCGCGTCCGACGCGGCGGACGTCGTCCGCGGCTGGATGCGCGAGCTGGCCGACGCCGGCTGCGAGTACATCCAGATCGACGCGCCCGAGCTCGCCGAGGCCTTCGCGGACGAGCGGGTCCGGGCCGAGTACGATGCCCGTGGGATCTCGTCCGACGCGTTCCTCGACGTCGGCACGGAGCTCGTCTGCGGGCTCGGAGACGTCGACCTTCCCGGCACTCGCCTCGCGATGCACCTGTGCAAGGGCAACGGCACCCAGTCGTGGATCGCCGAGGGTGGCTACGAGGCGCTGGCGGCGCGCGTCTTCGCGCGCGCATCGGGCTTCGATGCGTTCCTGCTCGAGTACGACGACGAGCGGTCGGGCTCCTTCGAGCCGCTCGCAAGCCTTCCCGACGACAAGGTGGCGGTGCTCGGGCTCGTTTCCACCAAGTGGTTGGAGCTCGAGGACCCGGATCAACTCTGCGCACGCATTGATGACGCGGCCCGCTTCCACTCGAAGGAGAGGCTGGCCGTGTCCACGCAGTGCGGGTTCGCGTCCGCCAGCGAGACGGCAACCGAGCGGCGCATCACGCCGGAGACGCAGGACGCGAAGCTCCGCCTCGTCGCCGACGTCGCCGACCGCGTGTGGGGCCCGCGGTGACGGAGAACCCGTTGTCCGGCTGGCACGTCGAGCGTGAGGCGATCACCTTCGTCGGCCACGATCTGCAGCGTCCCGAGTGCATCCTCGCCGAGCCCGACGGCACGCTCTGGTCGGCCGACGCTCGCGGCGGCGTGATGCGCATCGATCCCGACGGCACGCAGGAGCTGGTCGCGCAGGGCGTCGACACCCGTTTCTCCGACTCGGGCTCCGTCGAGCGCTACACGATGAACGGCACGCTGCCGAACGGGCTCGCCTTCGCTGCGAACGGCGACTTCCTGATCGCGAACTTCGGCACCGACGCGATCGAGCGGATGACCCGGGCCGGTGTGTCGACGACGCTCTACGCCGACCTCGACGGCGAGCCGCTCGGCAAGACCAACTTCGTCCTCGCGGACTCGAGGGGGCGCATCTGGTTCACGGTGACGACACGGCTGCATCCCTGGACGCGCTCGGTCAACCAGCGCGTCGCAGACGGCTACGTCGGGCCTGATCGACGACCGCGGCATCCGCGTCGTCGCGGACGGCTTCGTCGGCACCAACGAGATCCGCTTCGACGAGCACGAGGAGTGGCTCTACGTGGTCGAGTCGAACGCGCGCCGCATCTCGCGCCTCCGCGCCGCCCCGGACGGGTCGCTCGGCGAGCGGGAGGTCTACGGGCCGCCCGATCTCGGCGGCATTCCCGACGGGTTCGCGTTCGACGCGGTGGGAAACCTCTGGATCACGCTCGTCAACGCCGACCGCCTGATCGCCCTGACCCCCGAGGGGGAAGTGCTGACCCTGCTCGACGACGGCGACCCGGAGAAGGTGGCCGTCTGGGACGCGCACTTCGCGGCCGGGACGATCACACCCGAGATCCTCAGCTCGGCATGCGGCACCCTGGCGCCGATGATGGCGAGCGTCACCTTCGGCGGCCCCGACCTGTGCACCGTCTACGTGGGCAGCCTGATGGGAACGACGATCCCGAGCTTCCGCTCGCCCGTGCCGGGGCTGCCGCTCCCCCACTGGAGCGCTTCCTCCGGACGATGAGCGACCTGCTCGACGTCGCGATCGTTGGCTACGGACCGGTCGGGCAGACGCTGGCGGCACTGCTCGGACAGGACGGCCTCGAGGTCGCCGTGTTCGAGCGCCACGAGGAGCCGTACGCCTTGCCGCGGGCGATCCGCTTCGACCACGAGGCGATGCGGCTCTGGCAGCGGCTCGGGATCGTGGACGAGCTCGAAGGCGACATCCTTCCCTGCGCGAGCTATGAGTGGCTCGGCGCGGACGGTGCTCCGATCGTCACGTTTCCATCACCTCCCGCGCCGTCCGGCTGGGCGTACTCCTACGTCTTCTACCAGCCGCTTCTCGAGGCCGCTCTCGACCGTGCCGCGCGAGCGCAGCCGACCGTCGAGGTGCGGCGCGGGCTCACCGCGGAGGGGCTCGAGGAGCGAGGCGACCACGTCGAGCTCCGGCTGCGGCACTCCTCCGACCCCGTCGCCGCGCCCGTGACCGTCCGCGCCAGGTACGCCGTCGGTGCCGACGGCGCCGGCTCGTACGTGCGTGACGCGCTCGGGCTCGGGCTGGAGAGTCTCGGCTTCCACGAACGCTGGCTCGTGCTCGATCTGCGTCCTCACGACCTCGCCGCGCTCGAGCCCCTCGTCGGGCCCCGCCAGTACTGCGATCCCCGCCGCCCTCACGTGGTCGTGCCGAACGGCCGCCGGCACCGGCGCTTCGAGTTCATGCTGCTGCCGCACGAGCAGCCGGACGACTTCGCCTCCGCCGAGCGCGCCTGGGAGCTGCTCGCGCCGTGGCTGGGTCGCGACGACGCCACGATCGTGCGGCATGCGGTCTACGAGTTCCGCTCGGCCGTGGCGACCTCGATGCAGCGGGGCCGGTGCTTTCTCGTCGGGGACGCGGCGCACCTGATGCCGCCGCACATGGGAGAGGGGATGTGCTCCGGCCTGCGGGACGCCAACGGGCTCGCCTGGAAGCTCTCGCTCGTCGTCCGCGGGCTCGCGGACGAGAGCATCCTCGATGCTCACACCGCCGAGCGCCTTCCGCACAACCGTGCGGTCGTCGAGCTCTCGCGGGCGATGGGCCGGATCTCCTGCGAGCTCGACCCCGTTGCCGCCGCGGAGCGCGACGTCACGCTCCGTGCCGCGGGCGTGGAGCCGCCGCCGTTCCCGGTGATCGAGGCCGGCATCATGGCCGGCGCTGCGCCTGCGGGCACGCTCGCGGTGCAGGGCGTCGTCGAGTTCGGCGGCCGCAGCGGCAAGCTCGACGACGTCGTCGGCTCCGGCTTCGTCGTCGTCAGCCGCGACGACGATCCGTGGTCGGCGCTCGCTCCGGAAACGGCCGACTACCTGGGGGCGATCGGCGCCCGTCTGGTCGCGCTCGGCGACGGGCAGGAATCTGTGCGCGACGTGGACGGCGCCCTCACCTGCTGGCTGGCGGGGCTCGAGGCGTTCGCGGCCGTGATCCGCCCGGACGGCTATGTCTTCGGTGTCGCCCGCGACCGCAATGGCCTCCGCGCCGTCACGGACGAGCTTCGCCGGCAGCTCGACCACCGAACCCACGAACGAGGAGAGCAATGACCACCGACGTCCGCCACGCGCAGCTGCACCACGTCAACGTCTTCACCACCCGGCTCGACGAGATGACCGATTGGTACGGCCTGGTGCTCGGCATGGAGGTCGTGTTCGGGTCACCGCTCGGCGCCTGGCTCACGAACGACGAGGCGAACCACCGGGTCGCCCTGACCGCGCTGCCGGCGCTCGAGCTCGATCGCGACAAGCGCATGCACGCGCGCATACACCACACGGCGTTCGAGTATGCGTCGTTCGACGACCTGAACGCGACGTACCTGCGCCTCCGGGGCAGCGGCATCGTGCCCCGCGCCTGCCTCGACCACGGCATGACGTT
The DNA here is from genome assembly GCA_963731095.1 of uncultured Gaiellaceae bacterium. GTDB lineage: Bacteria > Actinomycetota > Thermoleophilia > Gaiellales > Gaiellaceae > Gaiella. The sequence continues at coordinate 42,111 of CAVSUK010000022.1, read as the reverse complement.
CTCCTACTATTACGCCGACCCGGAGGACAACTACGTCGAGCTGCAGTGCGACGTGTTCGGCGACTGGGCAGCCTCGCGCGCGTGGATGGAGGAGTCGCCGGAATTCCGGGAGAACCCGATCGGCGCCTTCGTCGATCCCGGCCGCGTCGCGGCGGCGTACGCGGAGGGGGCGTCGTTCGACGACATCCGCCGCCGCGTCTGGGAGACGGACGACTTCAGGCCGGACGAGCTCCCCGACTTCGGCGCCCCGCCCCCGCGCCCCGGCGACCCACCCATGCCGGTGAAGTGGTGAGCGGGAGGTGGCCAACCGGGCTGAAGCAAGGCGGCGGTCGACCGATCTCGGTTTGCATGTCTCGCGAAGGCGTCGACAAGGAATTGACCGAGTTGGTTCGCGACAATTCGAACAGACCAATCAGATTGTGACCGAGATTGTCGCAATCGCGTATAGTCGGTCGGATGAACCGAGAGCTGAGAGGACGCGGTCGCCCGAGCCGTGACGCCGTTCTGGCGTCGCTCGACAGGGCCGTGGACGATCTTGCGGCAGTCGGTGGGCTGCCGAAGCCCGCCGAGGCGGAGGAGATCTGGAAGGGCATCTGGTACGAGGAGGTTCACAACTCCACTGCGATCGAGGGCAACACCCTCGTCCTCAAGGAGGTCCAGCTTCTGCTCGATGAGGGCCTCGCCGTCGGAGACAAAGAGCTGAGGGAGTACCTCGAAGTGAAGGGGTATGCGGACGCTGCGGAGTGGGTCTATGCCCAGGCCGTCGAGGTCGGCGACTGGCGACCCGCCGAGCTGATGACGCTCGCCGAGCTACGTGAATGCCATCGGACGGTCGTCGATCCGGTGTGGCGTCAGTTCCCGCCGGACGGTCTCGACCCGAAGGAGGGCCCCGGGGGGTTTCGGCAGCACGACATCACACCCTTTGCGAGCGGGTTCAGGCCACCGCCTTTCCCCGAGGTGCCTTTGCTCGTCGACGGCTGGATCCGGTCAGTCAACCTTGGGCAAGCAGACCGGCCGCATCCCATGCTCCATCTGGCCGATCTCCACTCCTCCTTCGAGCGCATCCACCCGTTCAGGGACGGCAACGGTCGCACCGGCCGGCTCGTCTTGAATCTGCTCCTCGTACGACACGGTTACCCGCCGGTCGTGATCTACAAGCGTGATCGGGCCCGTTACCTCTCGGCCCTGGCTAGGGCGGACGCCGGCGACTCCGGTCCACTGGCGGAGCTGCTGGCGCGGGCCGTTCGTACGAGCATCGACAGGTTCCTGCTGCCCGCGCTCGCGGGGCCGCTGCGCCTCGTGCCACTCTCATCCCTCGCAAGCAGGGATCTTTCCCAGGTTGCCCTGGCCGTTGCGGCCAAGCGCGGACGACTTCGTGCCCTCATCCAGCACGGCCAGTGGTACTCGACGAAGCAGTGGGTGACCGAGTACCGCGACAGCCGATATCGGAGGCGAAATGCGCCCGGGCGTGAAGTTGACCGATCCGCGCTGGAGTAATTCGACCTGGTCACATTCGGGCGAGACTGACACTTGGGGGCGCGCTCCGGACCTGACCGTGACGACCGCGATGGATCCCTGTTCGACCGGTCGAGACTGGGTCGCTGGGGTCAGCTTCGTCTCGCGGCGGGCAGAGGAGGCCGGATCTTCGGGCCCCTAGACGTCGATCGTCTCGTAGAAGACGCGCTCCCGGTTCTCGAGCTCGGGGATCGCCTGGCCGAGCGCGTACTGCTCGAAATGCGGCGAGGAGGCGTGCGCGGCGACCGCGTCCTGGTCGTCGTAGATCTCGAAGATGCGGAAGACGCGCGGATCGGCCGGGTCGCGGTAGGCCTGGTAGTAGCGGCACCCCGGCTCCTGGCGCGAGAGGGGGGACAACTTCGTCAGGGCGTCGAGGACGGTCTCCTCGGAGCCCTCCTTCGCCGTCCAGGTCGCGCTCAGTACGACTGCCATGCGTTCCTCCTCCTTGCCCGGGTGTGGTTGACGGTGTTATATACGAACACGAATCCTGATTCTAGAACGTCGCGTGGCGCTGCGTCGCCGCCCGACCGGAGGAGCCTATGCGCATTGCAGCCTACGAGGAGAATGGCACCGAGCGTCTCGGTCTCGTCGAGGGCGAGACGATCCACCCGTTCCCCGACGGCACCTCGCTGTTCGAGGCGCTCGCCGATCGCGATGCGCTCGGCGCCGCGGCCCGGGCCGGAGCCGGAGCGCCGGTCGCATCGGTGCGCCTGCTGCCGCCGCTCCACCCCGCGAGCGTGCGCGACTTCGTCTCGTTCGAGCAGCACGTCGAGGGCGTCGAGATGCGTCACGGCAAGCCCGTCAACGAGCGCTGGTACCAGTCGCCGTCGTTCCTCTGGATGAGCCCGCACAACTTCGTCGGCGCCCACGACCCGGTGGCGATCCCGCCCGGCTGCGAGCTGATGGACCTCGAGCTCGAGGTGGCCGTCGTGATCGGCCGCGACGGGCGCAACCTGACGCCGGAGCAGGCGCGCGAGCACATCGCCGGGTACGCGATCTTCAACGACTGGTCGGCGCGCGACATCCAGGGCGACGAGATGCGGCTCGGGCTCGGGCCCGCGAAGGGGAAGGACTTCGCCTCGACCCTCGGCCCCTGGCTCGTCACCCCCGACGAGCTCGAGGCGTACCGGCGCGACGACCGCCTCGACCTGGAGCTGCAGGCCTGGGTCAACGACGTGCCCCTCGGTGCAGGCGACCGGCTGTCGAGCATGGCCTGGTCGTTCGAGGAGCTCGTCGCCTATGCGTCGCGGTCGGCATGGGTGTGCGCAGGCGACGTGCTCGGCTCGGGAACGTGCGGCAACGGTGCTCTGGCCGAGCTCTGGGGTCGTCGCGGGAGCACCGACGACCCGCCGCCGCTGCGGCCGGGGGACGTGGTGCGCATCACCGTGGAGGGCATCGGCACGATCGAGAACCGGCTCGTCGCGAGCGACGAGGAGCGGGTGGCGATCCCGCCCGCGCGCAGGCGGCCGGCGGCGGTCTCGTGACCGCCGGAAACGCACCCCTGCCCCCTGAGACAGTCACCCGGGGCAGGGCGCGGCTGACCTACTACGACCTGAGCGACTGCCTCTCGAACGACACCGCCGAGTTCGAGTTCAACAAGCACGAGATCACGTACATCACACCCGAGCAGATCGCCGAGGAGGCGTTCGGGCTGGGGCCCGGCTACTGGCCGGACGGCAAGGCGCTGCAGGCCGAGACGGTCACGTTGACAACGCACTCCGGGACGCACGTCGACGCGCCGGCGCACTACGGGCCGCCGCCCGGAGGCCGTGCGCGCACGATCGACGAGGTGCCGCTCTCGTGGTGTCACGGGCCCGGCGTGCTGCTCGACGTGCGCGGCCTCGACCGGGTCGCCGGCGTCGGCGCGGCCGACGTGGAAGCCGGGCTCGCCCGCATCGGCCACGAGCTCGCTCCCGGGGACGTAGTGCTCGTGTGGACGGGCACGGACCTGCGCCGGCCGGGCTACGAAAACGCCCACGCCGGGCTGCGGCGCGACGCGACCGCGTACCTCGTCGAGCGCGGCGTGCGGCTGATCGGCATCGACGCGTGGACGGTCGACCGTGCCGTCGACGTGATGATCGACGAGGTGAAGGCGGGGACGCTCGAGCAGGCCTTCGAATCGCACATGTACGGCCGCGAGCACGAGTACCTCCAGATCGAGCGGCTCGCGAACCTCGACCAGCTGCCGCAGCCGACCGGCTTCACCGTCGTCGCGTTCCCGTTCAAGCTCGAAGGTGCGAGTGCGAGCTGGTCGCGGGTGGTGGCCATCTTCGAGGAGACAGGGTAGGACGTGAAGATCGCCCGCGTCGAGCACGAGGGCGGGGCGCGAGCCGCCGTCGTCGACGCGGACCTGGTGGGCGTGCTCGCGGCCGACGTGGGTGTCGTCGACCTGCTCGCCGCCGGCCCAGCCGAGCGCACGCGTCTCGCGGCCGCACCAGTGGCCGAGGTGCCGCTGTCGCAGGTGCGCCTGCTGGCTCCGCTCGAGCCGCCGGGCTTCCGCGACTTCGTCACGTTCGAGGAGCACGTCGAGGGAATGGTGCTCGGTGCCTCGCCGGACGCCGTCGTGGCGCCGGAGTGGTACGAGGCGCCGACGTTCTACTTCACGAACACCCTCGCCGTCACCGGCCCCTACGACGACGTCCCGGTTCCGCCCGGCTGCCGGGCGCTCGACCTCGAGCTCGAGGTGGCGGCGATCGTGGGCCGGGCCGGCGCCGACCTGACGGTCGAGCAGGCGCGCGAGCACATCGCCGGGTACACGATCCTGAACGACTGGAGCGCGCGAGACCTCCAGGCCCGGGAGATGAAGGTGATGCTCGGGCCGGCGAAGGGCAAGGACTTCGCCTCGACGCTCGGGCCGTGGATCGTGACGGCCGACGAGCTGGAGCCGTACCGGCGCGACGACCGGCTCCACCTCGACCTGCAGGCATGGGTGAACGAGGTCCCGCTCGGCGGCGACACGCTTGCCAACATGGGCTGGTCGTTCGAGGAGATGCTCGCCTACGCCTCCCGCGGCACCCGCGTCGTTCCCGGCGACGTGCTCGGCTCCGGGACGTGCGGGTCGGGGTGCCTGGCCGAGCTGTGGGGCCGTGCCGGCCGGCGCGAGCCCCCTCCGCTCGAGCCCGGCGACGTGGTCACGATCACGGTCGAGGGGATCGGCACCATTCGGAACCGGGTCGTCGAGGGCCTGGCTCCCCTGGCGGTGCCGCCCGCGCGCCCACCGGCCTTCCGCCGGTCCCGCGCCGGGCGACCCTCCACCTAGCCTTGAGCGCCGACAGGGCGCGGCGGCAGACGGAGCTTGTGGTGATTCACCACAAGCTCCGAAACGGCTCGCGGAAGCCGTTGTCGCGGCGTCCGCAGGCCCGTGGACGCGTCTCCGGAGGCCGGGAAGGCCTCCAGCTAGGTGAGACCTTCCACGAACCGGCCGTCGACGAGCACGAACGCCATGCGCGCCGTCTCCTCGGTGCGGTTGCTCCAGGCGTGGTTCGTGCCACGCTGGACGATCACGTCGCCGGGGCGGAGCCGCGTCTCGCCCTCGTCGACGACGAGCCAGATCTCGCCGGCGAGGACGATGCCGTAGTCCACCGTCTCCGTCCGGTGCATCAGCGCGTGCGGGCCTTCGCCGCCGTGCGCGCCGCCTGCGCCGATTGCCTCGAATGCCGCGGCCGCGTCCTCCGGCGAGATCGCGTTCTGCACCGAGTCGGGTGGGATGTCGACGACGCGAATGCGGGTGCCGCCACGGGGCGGCGCGAGCACGAGCGGCCCGAGCGTCGGATCGGGCCCGCTGTCGACGTTGGCGGGTGTCTCTGCCGTCGACCAGATCTCGTGGAAGAACGTGCCCGGCACGGCGGCGAGCTCCACCGAGGTCGGTGGCGCCCCGTCCGAGGCGATCACGGCGCGGCCAAGGGCATCGTGTCCGGTCACGACCCGGCGCACCGGAGGAAGCGGCCCCCTCATCGACGCGGGCCTTCCGCGCGCTTCCAGATCAGGAGCAGGCCGTCGCCGACGGTGAGAAGGGTATTGTCGACGCGGTTGTCCGCCTGCACGTGCTCGGCGAAGGCGCGGACCGCGACCGCTTCCTGGTCGACGGGATCGGGATCGAGCGCCTTTCCGCCCCAGAGCACGTTGTCGGCCACGATCACCCCGTGATCGGCCAGCTTGGGCAGCACCGCCTCGTAGTAGGAGATGTAGTCGCGCTTCCAGGCATCGACGAAGACGACGTCGAAGGGGCCTTCCACCCGGCGGACGGCCTCGACCGCGTCGCCGACGACGAGCTCGATCCGGTCGGCCCACGGGCTCGCCTCGATGTGGCGGCGGGCTGCCTCGGCGTGGGCCTCGTCCCACTCGAGCGTGACGAGCGAGCCGTCCGCGGGCAGCCTCGACGCCATCGAGACGGCCCCGACACCGGTGAAGGTGCCGATCTCGAGCACGCGGACCGCCTGCGTGGCGACGACGAGCGCCTGTAGCAGGGCAACCTCGACCAGCCCGCCGGCCATCTGCGGCACGGCCATCGTCGCCTCGGTCTCTGCGCGGGCCGCCGCGACCGCCGCGTGCGAAGGCGTCGTGTGGGCGACCGCGTAGGCCTCGACCGCCGGATCGACCATCACCCTGCGGGGGTGTCCCCGAACCGCGGTACGAGCGCCGCCGCGTTCTCCCCGTCGACCTTCGACCGCCGCTCGGCGCCGAGCCAGTCGAGCCCCGGTGCAGGATCGCCGCCTCCGGCGGGCAGGTCGGCGTAGGGCCAGTCGGTGCCGAACACGATGTGGTCGAGCGAGGTCACCTCGAGGGTGGCGGCGAGCCCCGGTGCGTGGTTCGCGAGGCCGGTGTCGTACCAGAGGCCTCCCAGGTACGTGAGCGCCCCCTGCGGGGCCCCGGTGGCGAGCTCGGGCTCGCGGGCGGAGAGCGAGGCGATCCGGTGCGCGAGGAACGGCGCGGCGCCGCCCAGGTGCGAGAGCTGGAAGCGGATGCGCGGGCAGCGCTCGAGCGTGCCCGAGTAGACGAGGCTCGCGGTGGCGCGCACCGTCTCGAAGGGGAACTCGTACAGCCACACCGGGTGCTCGAGGATCGGCGGCGCGTGCGGGGGGAAGCCCGGGTGTACGAACACGTAGGCGCCCCTCCGGTCGAGCTCGTCGAAGAGCGGAGCCCAGGCGGGGTCGCCGAGGTAGGTGCCCGCGACGTTCGTCAGGAGCATCACGCCGTCCAGCGAGAGCGCGTCGAGCGCGTGCGCGAGCTCCGCCAGCGCGCCGTCGAGGTCGGGCAGCGGTAGCAGCGCCAACCCCGCGAACCGCTGCGGCTGCGCCCGCACGATCTCGGCGATGCCCTCGTTCGCGGTGCGGGCGAGCTCCCGCGCCCGGCCGAGGTCGCCGAGGAACGCGCCCGGCGGCCCCGTCGAGACGACCGCCGCGTCGATGCCGTAGCGCTCCATCGTCGCCTCCAGTTGCTCCAGGGGCGCGGGCGGGAGCGGAAAGCGCGAGCCGTCGGGCAGGCGCAGACCGTCGAGGTAGGCCGGCGGCAGCACGTGGGCATGGGTGTCGATGCGCGTCATCAGAAATTGGAGCGTACGTTCTAGTTTATGCTCTCGCGGTGACCACCGACCAGACCATCGTCGTCACCGGGGCGACCGGCCACGTCGGTGGGCTCGTCGCCGCCGAGCTCGCGAGGCTCGGGCAGCCCATGCGCCTCGTCGTCCGTGACCCGGCGCGAGCGCCCGAGCTCCCCGGCGCCGAGGTCGTGACGGCCGGCTACGGCGACCCGGTGGCGCTCGCAGCCGCCCTGCACGAAGGCGACCGGGTCTTCATGACCTCCATCCATGCGGGCTACGACGAGCGCGTCGCTCTCCACCGCTCCTTCGTCGAGACGGCCGCCGCACGCGGCGTCGCGCACGTCGTCTACCTCTCCTTCGTCGCCGCAGGCCCCGACGCGATCTTCCGGCACGCGCGCTCGCACGGGGCGACGGAGCAGATGCTGGCAGAGTCCGGGCTCCCGTTCACGGCGATGCGGAACGGCATGTACGCCGACAACATCCCCGGCTGGTTCGAGGAGGACGGCGTCGCCCGCGGGCCTGGCGGGGAAGGGCGCATCGCCTTCTCCTACAGGCCGGAGCTGGCCGAGGCGATCGCCGTCACCCTCACCGAACGTGGGCACGAGGGGAAGGTGTACGACGTCGTTGCGCCAGAATCGGTCTCACTCGACGAGTTGGCGCGGATCGCCACCGAGGTGACCGGCCACACCTATCGCTACGACCCCGAGACGGAGGACGACTGGAAGGCGAAGCGGTATGCCATGGGCCGCGAGGAATGGCAGGTGGAGGCCGGTCTCTCGTCCTACCGCGCGCTCGCAGCGGGCGAGTTCGACGTGGCGTCGGACGACTACCGGCTGCTCACGGGCCGGAAGCCGCTGACCGTGGCTCAGGTGATCGAGCGGCTGCGCGACGCGATGCCACTCGCCCGCTCCGCCACCTAGCCTGCATCCGCCTCAACTAGCCGCGGAGGAACAACTCGGCCGCGGGGTTGTGCGTCTCGTCCACGTACGGGTAGCCGAGCTGCTGCAGGAAGGCCCTGAACTGCCGCTTGTCGCCCGGGGGCACCTGGATGCCGGCGAGCACCCTCCCGTAGTCGGCGCCGTGGTTTCTGTAGTGGAAGAGGCTGATGTTCCACCCGGCGCCGAGCGAGTCGAGAAACCGCATCAGCGCGCCCGGGCGCTCCGGGAACTCGAAGCGATAGAGCACCTCGTGCTCGGCGCGGGCCCGCCCGCCGACGAGGTGGCGGACGTGCAGCTTCGCCATCTCGTTGTCGGTCAGGTCGAGCGTGCGGATGTGGTGGCGCTCCAGCGCGGCCAGCAGCCGTTCCTTCTCGGTGACGTTCCGCACCTCGACGCCCACGAACACGTGGGCCTCACGCGGGTCGTCGTAGCGGTAGTTGAACTCGGTGATGCTGCGCGTGCCGACGAGCCGGCAGAAGGCCTTGAAGCTGCCGGGGCGCTCGGGGATGGTGGCGGCGATCACCGCCTCCCGCTGCTCGCCGACCTCCGCGCGCTCGGCCACGAAGCGCAGGCGGTCGAAGTTGACGTTGGCGCCGCAGAGCACGGTGACGAGGTTCTCGCCTGACAGCCGTTCCCGCTCGACGTAGCGCTTCGCGCCGGCGACGCCGAGCGCCGCCGACGGCTCGACGACGGCTCGCGTGTCCTCGAACACGTCCTTCATTGCTGCGCAGATCTCGTCCGTGTCGACGAGCAGCATCTCGTCCACATGGCGCCGGGCGATCCGGAACGGCTCCGCGCCGACGCGGCGCACGGCGACGCCGTCGGCGAAGAGGCCTACGTGCGAGAGCGTCACCCGGCGCCCCGCCCGCAGCGACCGGTCCATCGCGTCGGCGTCGGACGGCTCGACCCCGATGATCCGCGTCTCGGGCCGTAGCCGCTTCACGTAGGCGGCGATGCCGGCGATCAGGCCGCCGCCGCCGACGGCGACGAAGATCGCGTGGATCGGCTGGCGCAGCTGGTGCAGCATCTCCATCGCGATCGTGCCCTGGCCCGCGATCACGTCGGGGTCGTCGTAGGGGTGCACGAACGTGCGCTTCCGCCGGCGCACGATCCGCATCGCCTCCTCGTAGGCGTCGTCGTAGGAGTCGCCGTGGAGCACGACCTCGGCGCCGAGGGCCGCGACCGAGTCGACCTTGATGTGCGGTGTCGTCACCGGCATCACGATCGTCGCGTGCGTGCCCAGCTTGCCGGCGGCGAGCGCGACGCCCTGGGCGTGATTGCCGGCCGACGCCGCCACGACGCCGCGACGTAGCTCGCCTGGGGCGAGCCGGGACATCTTGTTGTAGGCGCCCCGAAGCTTGAAGGAGAAGATCGGCTGCAGGTCCTCGCGCTTCACCAGCAGCCGGTTGCCGAGACGGGCCGAGAGCAGCGGCGCCTCCTGCAGCGGCGACTCGATCGCGACGTCGTAGACGTTCGCGTTGAGGATCTTCTCGAGGTAGTCGGTCTCGCGCGGCACGGTGGTGACCGTACCCGACCGCCGATCGCGCCGTCAGGGGCTCCGCCAGCTCGAGATGCCGCCGTCGCGCGCGAGCAGCTGCCAGCCGAGTGCCTGCAGCCGGGACTCCGCGGCCGTCGCGCAGCCCGGGCCGAAGAAGCGGCTCTGCGCGTACTGCGCGCGGTGCACGGTGACGAAGCGGACGCCGAGCGCGGCGGGGATCGTGCCGCGCCCGCACGAGAGGCCACGGAGCTCCCGTGCGAGGCGGTCGGCGGCGGGCGGCGCGGTCGTCGAGTACCCCTGCGGCCGCTCCCGTGGGCTCTGGCGCGCGTACGCCGGATAGACGCTGCCGAAGTGGATCTCCGGCCGGAAGACGGGCAGCTCCAGCAGGCGGCCCTCACCGCGGATCGCCGCGTAGGCGGCGCTCGCCCGGTCGGGCGCGACGGCGCCGAACACCGGCACACGCACGTCGGCCGCGAGCACGACGAGCGCGGCGGCCGTGACGAGCGCCGCCGGCAGGCGAACCTTGTGGCGCTGTGTCACGAAGTCCAGCGCGAACGCCACGAGGGCCGCGAGGGCGAGGCAGGAGACCGGCAGCAGCCGCTCGGGGACGCGGGCGAAGCGGAGCGGCGGCAGCGCCTGCCAGAGCGGCTCGTACAGCGGCAGGTTCGCGCCGAGGGCGAGCAGGCACGGGACGACCGCGGCGAGGCCGAGGAACCAGGCGAGGCCGCGTCGGCGCCGGATCGCCCACAGCCCGGCGAGGGCCAGCAGCGGGGTCAGCCGGCCGACGAACACGAGCTCCTCGATTCCCGCGCCCACGCCGCGCGTGAAGAAGTCCGACAGCTCGGCCGAGTAGCGCTCGACCTGGGCGAAGGAGCGGCCGCCGCCTGCGATCGAGCCCTTCACCACGGCCTGCTGCACGACCACCCCGGCGAGTGCGGTGGCGCCTGCCGCCGCTCCCGCTCTCCACCAGTCGGCGCGCGGCACGCGTGCCCACGCGTAGCCGAGGCAGAGCAGGACGGCACCCATTGCCAGGTGGATCTGCCCCGACAGCGGGATCGACGGCCAGCGCGAGCCCGGCGAGCAGGAACCGCCGCCGCTCGAGTGCGAGCAGCACCGCGGGCAGCAGGAACGAGATCAGGCCGAGCAGGTGCCCGGTCGACTGGCCGACACGGTACGGGGCGAGCGCGAACACGAGCCCGCCTGCGAGCGCCGCTCCGCGCGTGAGCCCGAGCGCACGCAGCCACAGGCAGCAGAGTCCGCCGGCGGCGACGAAGGAGAGAAGCACGATCAGGTCGTACGCCCACACGTGACCGAACGCGCGGTCGAGCGGCCAGGCGGGAAGCCCGAGCAGCCAGCCCTGCAGGTTCGGCGGCGCCTCCGCCTCCGGCCGGAACGAGTACGGGTCGGCCCACGGCGCCGCGCCGCGCTCGAGCTGGTGGCCGGGCAGCCAGAACGCCCAGGAGAGCTGCAGGTGGTCGCCGGCGGCCGCCCCGCCGTACCCGGCCGCGGGGCGCGCGAGGTAGTGGCCGTCGACGTGGCGGATCGCCGGCCAGGTCGCCCAGACCGCGCAGGCGGCGTAGACGGCGAGCGCTAGAGCGACGAAGCGGCCGCGACGATCGCGTCGACGTCCGGCAGCTCCGTCCCCAGCATCCATGCGGCCCTGACCGTATCGTCCTCGATCAGGAACGCGCTGCGAGCGGCGACGTCCGCCATCTCGTGAAGCTCGACCGCGATCCCGAAGCCGCGTGCCGCCTCCCCGTTCCAGTCGGACAGGAGCGGTATGTCGATTCCGAGCGTCATCGCCCACGAGGCGTGCGACCAGGGCGAGTCGCGGGAGATCCCGAACGGGCGGACGGCTGCGGCCGCGAGGTCTGCGCCCCTGTCACGCAGGAGCAGCAGCTCGTTCGTTCAGCCGGGCGACCAGTCGTACAGGTAGAAGCAGAGCAGCGTGGGACCATCGCCTGCGATCGCGTTGCGGAGCTCGACCGGCTCCTGCCGCGGCGCCGTCCACACTCGGGCGTCGGGGACGCGCTCGCCGGGCGACAGCATCGTTACGAGGCCACCGGCAGCGACTCCGTCGCTATGGCGATCTCCTCCGCCACCTCGGCGATGTCGCGGTTCGCGTTGAAGATGCGAAGCTGCCGCTCGGCGCTGTTGCCCCGGTCGAGGATCGCCGCGATCCCTTCGAGCTCGCGCTCCGAGCCGAGCTCGCGCGCGTGCCCCTCGATCTCGCGGAGCGTGCGGCGCACGAGCTGCGCGACGGGGATCCGGTTGCGGCGCCCGGTGGCCAGGTCCATGATCGGCGCCTCGAGACCGTAGCGGGCGGCGAGCCACTTGTTCTCGCTCGTGAGGATGCGGTGGTAGGTAGGGATCTCCTCGCCGGCGTCGTAGCGCTCGCAGAGCTGCTTCACGATGGCCTGGCAGTAGGCGGCGAGCGCGACGGCGTCCTCGATCCGCGTGACCGCGTCGCAGATCCGGATCTCGATCGTGCCGAGCCGTGGATGCGGCCGGACGTCCCACCAGATGTGCGTGTAGTCGGCGATGCAGCCGGTGCGCTCGAGCTGTCCCACCACCTCGGCGTAGTCCGCGTAGTCGCGGAAGCGCGGCGGCGGGCCCGAGCGCGGGAAGGCGGCGAAGATCATCTGCCGGCTCGACGCGAGGCCGGTGGGCTCGCCCCGCCAGAACGGCGAGCTGGCCGACAGGGCGAGGAGCGCCGCGAGCTGGGGGAGCAGGCCCGAGACGACCCGGATCGCCTTGTCGGGGTCGTCGACCGCGACGTGGATGTGCATGCCGAAGATCAGCTCGCGCCGTGCCACGTACTGCAGCTGGTCGACGAGCGCGCGATAGCGGTCCTTGGCGGTGATGCGCTGGCGCTCGAACAGGCTGAACGGGTGGGTGCCGGCGGAGCCCACCCGCAGGCCCTGCTCCCGCGCGACGCCGCACACGTAGCCGCGAAGCTTCGTCAGCTCGGCCATCACGTCGCCCGCCGTATGGCATACGGGCGTCGCGATCTCCAGCACGGACTGCATCAGCTCTGCGTTCACCTGCGGTTCGAGCTCGTGGCCCTGGATCGCGGCCAGAACCGTGTCGATGTGCTGGACGAGGTCGAAGCTCTCCCCGTCGAGCAGCATGTACTCCTCCTCCACCCCGAGCGTGTACGGGTCGCTCTGGCCGAACCGGTGCTCGAGCACGCTGCCCGCGTAGAAGCCGCCCTTGCCGGTGACCGTCTCGGGCAGCACCTGCTTCACGGCGAGCCACCGCCTCGGCCTCGATCTCGACCTTCCAGCGCGGGTCGAGCAGCCCGGTGACGACGCAGGTCGCCGCCGGCCGGACGTCGCGGAACACGTCGCCGTGGGCGCGCGAGACCTCTCCCCAGTGAGCTGCGTCGGTGACGAAGATGCGCGTGCGGACGACGTCCTCGAGCGACGAGCCGGCGCGGCCGAGCGCCTCGCCGATGATGGAGAGGCACAGGCGGGCCTGCTCGTAGGCGCTCTCCGGCGGAGCCGAGCCGTCGCGCGGGATGGGGGCGGTGCCTGCCACGTGCACCGTGTCGCCGACGACGACGGCGCGCGAGAAGCCGGCCTCCGCTTCGAAGGGGGAGTGGCCGGAGACGAGGCGGCGCTCCATCATGGGGCTAGTATCGCGCCGCATGGACGCCTTGCGCCAGATAGACGCGTGGGACGTCCCGTTCGCGACGGCAGGCGTCACCCGCGCCGACGCGACGGTCGCCACCCGCGGCGACACCCGGCAGGCCGTCAGGCTGGCCTCGGTCTCGAAGCCCGTCACGGCGCTCGCCATGCTCGTCGCCGCCGAGGAGGGCGTGCTCGACCTGGACGACTCCGCAGGCCCGCCCGGCGCAACCGTCCGGCACCTGCTCGCGCACGCGTCCGGGCTGCCGTTCCAGGGCGAGATCCCGATCGCGCCGCCGGGCCGCAGGCGCATCTACTCGAACGAGGGGTTCGGGATCGTCGGGGCCGTGCTGGCGGCGCGGGCGGAGATGCCGTTTGCCGACTACGTGTGTGCGGCCGTGTGCGAGCCGCTCGGTCTCGGGCTCGACCCGCACGGGCATCCCGGCGCGGGCATGCATGCCTGCCTCGAGGACGTGCTGGCGCTCGGCCGCGAGCTGCTCGCTCCGGCGCTGATCGCCCGGGAGACCCTCGCCGAGATGACCTCCGTGCAGTTCCCCGGGCTCGACGGCGTGCTGCCGGACTTCGGCCGTTTCAGCCCCATGGACTGGGGCCTCGGCGTCGAGCTGAAGGACGGGAAGAGCCCGCACTGGACGGGCACACGCACCTCGCCGCGCACGTTCGGGCACTTCGGCGGCAGCGGCACCTTTCTCTGGGTCGACCCGGAGGCAGGGCTCGCCTGCGCCTGCCTCACGACGCGTGAGTTCGGCGACTGGGCGAAGGAGGCCTGGCCGCGGCTCTCGGATGCGGTCCTCGGCGAAGCCGAGGCTGCCTGATGCAACCCGCGGCCATTGGCCGAGCGATCATCTCGCCGGAGGGGGTCCCGAAGGCCGCGCGCTGGATGAGAGTCCAAGCGCGACGGATACTGATCGCCCGCCGGCTCAGGTCGGCTCTTCGTCCGCGAACAGCGGGCGCAGCAGCTCGTCGAACGTGGCGCGGTCGCAGCTGGCCACGTGGCACGCGGTCATCGCGGTCACCGTGGCGGTACGGGGGATTCCCATCAGCGGCGCCACCTCGCCGAAGTACTCGCCCGGGCGGATGACGCCGCGTGCGCCGCGACCGTCCTGCGAGACCCCGGCCAGGCCCGAGAGCAGAACGTAGAAGCGGTCGGTCGCCTCGTCCTCGGTGACGATCCGCCGGCCGGCCGGTACCTCCTCCCGCCGCATCCGCTCGGCCAGCGTCTTCAGCGTCTCGCCGGGCAGGGAGCCGAACAGCCCGATGCGCTGCAGCTCGGTGACGGAGGCGGGGACGTGGCGCGGGCTCATGGCGAGATACCGTACCGCCGCGATGGCGATCCTCCACGACTGGCGCTTCTGCCCGCGCTGCGCGCACGGCCTCGAGCCGGGCGACGGCTGCGTGCGCTGCCCTGCCTGCGGGTTCGTCGGCTGGGCGAACTCGGCGCCGTGCGCGGTCGCGCTGGTGGAGGACGGCGAGGGACGGCTGTTGCTCGGGCGCCGTGCCGTCGAGCCGTACCTGGGCATGTGGGACACGCCCGGCGGCTACCTCCACGAGAACGAGCATCCGCTGGACGGGCTCCGGCGCGAGCTGCTCGAGGAGACCGGGCTCGAGATCGAGCCGATCGCGTTCCTCGGCGTGTGGATGGACTGGTACGGCGAGGGCCCGTCGGCGAACTCGACCCTGAACATGGTGTGGCGTGCTCGGGTGGTGGGCGGCGTGCTGCAGGCCGACGACGACGTCGCCGAGCTCGCCTGGTTCGCGCCCGACGACCTGCCGCCGCCCGGCGAGCTCGCGTTCACGTTGCTGCCGGGGGTGCTCGCCGCCTGGCGCGCGGCCACGGCCCGCTGATCTCGACCCACCCGCGACGACGAGCCGGCACAGGGCCGGCTCGTCGCAGGGGAGGGGGAAGGGAGAAGCTCTAGGCGGTGAGGCCGAACTGACGCTCGATCGCGCCCTTCGGCTGTGCGCCGACGACGGCCGCGGAGGGCTCGCCGCCCTTGAACAGGATCATCGTCGGGATCGAGGCGATGCCGTACTTCTCTGCCAGCTCGCGCTCCTCGTCGATGTTCACCTTGACCAGCTTGATCTCCCCGGGGCGCTCCTCGACGATCTTGTCGAGCACGGGAGCGACGGCGTGGCACGGGCCGCACCATTCGGCCCAGAAGTCCACGATCACGGGGGTCTCGCTCTGGATCACTTCCACGTCGAAGGTGTCGTTCTTGACTGCGGTTGCCATCGAATCCTTTCGTTGTCAGGTGCGTATCTGGTGTAACGACGGAAGCGCTCCGGCTCTTCCCTAGAATCGCTGCATGTTCGCACCTCTCCCGGACAAGCCGGATCACGATGCGCTCGAGCGTGCCGTGCTCGACCTCTGGGAGCGCGAGCGGACGTTCGAGCAGGTGCGTGCGCTCAACGCCGACGGCCCCCGCTTCAGCTTCGTCGACGGCCCTGTGACGGCAAACCGCGACGTGCTCGGTGTTCACACCGCCTGGGGCCGGACGCTGAAGGACGTCTTCCAGCGTTACAAGGCGATGCGGGGCTTCCACCAGCGCTACCAGAACGGCTTCGACTGCCAAGGGTTGTGGATCGAGGTCGGTGTCGAGCGCTCGCTGGGGCTCAACTCGAAGCCCGAGATCGAGGAGTTCGGCCTCGCCGAGTTTGCTCGCCGCTGCCGCGACGTGGTCGTCCAGTCTTCCCGCGCTCTGACCGAGGGCTCCATTCGGCTGGGCCAGTGGATGGACTGGGGCAACGACTACTTCACCTTCTCGGACACGAACATCGAGTACATCTGGCGTTTCCTCGCGCTCGTCCAGGAGCGCGGATGGCTCTACGTCGGTCACCGCTCAACGGAGTGGTGCCCGCGCTGCGGCACGTCGATCTCGGCGCACGAGCTGCACGGCCACTACGAGGATCGGCTCGATCCCTCGCTCTACGTGCGCTTCCCGTTGCTCGACCGCGAGAGCGAGTGGATCGTCGTCTGGACGACCACTCCCTGGACGCTGCCCGCCAACGTGGCCGCGGCCGTCAACCCCGACGCCGACTACGGCCTGCTCGAGGACGGCGAGTGGGTCGCCGGCGCGCTCTTCCCCGACGAGCACTTCACGCAGGTCGTCAAGGGAGCCGAGCTCGTCGGCCTCCGCTATGCCGGGCCGTTCGACACGCTCGAGCCGGGGGCACAGGTCGAGCACCGTGTGATCCCGTGGGCCGATGTCGCGCTCGACACCGGTACCGGCATCGTCCACATCGCACCCGGCTGCGGCGGCGAGGACTTCGAGCTCTCGAAGGAGCATGACCTTCCGGTGCTCACGCCCGTGGACGAGGCCGGCCGCTTCTACCCCGAGTACGGCTGGCTCCACGGCGTCTCGACGGTCGAGGCGGCCGAGCAGATCGTCGGCGACCTCGGCGACCGCGGCCTCCTCGTGCGCGCGGAGACGACCGAGCACAGCTACCCGTTCTGCTGGCGCTGTCACACGCCGTTGATCTTCCGCCTCTCGGACGACTGGTTCATCGCGGTCGACGAGCTGAGGCAGCCGCTGCTCGACGCGAACGCGACCGTCGAGTGGACGCCCGCCTACATGGGCAAGCGCATGGACGACTGGCTGCGCAACATGGGCGACTGGAACATCTCGCGGCGCCGCTACTACGGCCTGCCGCTGCCGTTCTACCCGTGCGAGTGCGGTCACCTGAACGTGATCGGGTCGCGGACAGAGCTCGAGGAGCGAGCGCTCGACGGCCTCGACCAGCTCGAGGAGCTCCGGCGCCCCTGGATCGACGCGGTGCAGATCACGCTGCGCGGAGTGCGGCGAGCCGGTGCAGCGGATCGAGGAGGTCGGCGACGTCTGGCTCGACGCCGGCATCGTCCCGTTCTCGACCCTCGGCTGGGAGAACCCGCAGTTCGTGCCCGAGGGCTACGCGACCGGTGCCGCGAAGGGGCTGACCACCGCCGACCTCCCCGACCACGCCTATTGGGAGCGAATGGTTCCCGGCCGACTGGGTGTCCGAGATGCGCGAGCAGATCCGTCTCTGGTTCTACTCCCAGCTCTTCATGTCGGTCGATGCTGACCGGGCGGGCGCCGTTCCGCAAGGTGCTCGGCTACGAGAAGATGCTGGACGAGACGGGCCGCGAGATGCACAGCTCGTGGGGGAACATGATCGACGCGCCGGACGCGTTCGCGCGCATGGGCGCCGACGTGATGCGCTGGCAGTACTGCGCCCAGCCGCCCGACCGGAACCTGCTCTTCGGCTTCGGGCCGGCGCAGGAGATCAAGCGGCGGCTGCTGACCCTGTGGAACTCGGCCAGGTTCCTCGTCGACTACGGAAACATCGAGTCCTTCGTGCCGCGCTTCGCCGACCTCGCGCACGGCCCCGACGGCGAGCTGCAGCCGCTCGACCGGTGGCTCGTCGCCCGCACCGGCCAGCTCGTGGACGACGCGACCGGCGGGCTACGAGCGCTGGCTCACGGTGGACGTGATCCGCGCCTTCGACGGCTTCGTCGACGACCTCTCGAACTGGTACATCCGCCGCTCGCGACGCCGTTTCTGGGACGGCGACGAGGTTGCGCTGCGGACGCTCTGGTACGCGATCTCGACCGGGCCTGCGGGTCGTCTCGCCCGTGATGCCGTTCCTCGCGGAGCACCTCTGGCGCACGCTCGTGGCAGACGCCTGCGAGGACGCCCCCGCCTCGGTCTTCCTGGCCGGCTGGCCCGGCACGGGCGAGCCCGACGCCGCGCTGCTCGCCGAGGTGGCCGAGCTGCGCCGCGTCGTCGCACTCGGCCACCAGGCCCGGCAGTCGTCGGGGCTCAAGGTGCGGCAGCCGCTGCGCCGCCTCGTCGTCGACGGTGCTCCGCTCGCGGCGACGCACGCGGAGGAGATCCGCGACGAGCTGCGCGTCAAGCAGGTCGAGTTCGGCCCCGTCGACGCGACCGAGCTGCACGTGAAGCCGCACCTTCCCGCGCTCGGGCCCAAGCTCGGCAAGGATCTCGCCGCCGTGCGCACGGCGCTTGCGGCCGGCGAGTTCGAGGAGCTCGAAGGGGGACGCTTCCGCGCGGCCGGCCACGAGCTCGGCCCGGACGAGGTGCTCGTCGAGCGCTCCGGCAAGGAAGGGTGGGCGGTGGCCGCCGAGGACGGCGTCACCGTCGCGCTCGACATCGTGCTCGACGAGGAGCTCGAGCTCGAGGGTCGCGTCTACGACCTCATCCACACCGTCAACTCGATGCGCAAGGAGGCGGGGCTCGCGCTCACCGACCGCATCACGCTGACGCTGCCGGCCGCCGACGCCGACCTGCTCCGGCACGCGGAGTGGATCAAGGCCGAGACGCTGTCGGTCGCGGTCGAGGCGAACGGCGGCAGCGAGCCGGCGATCGCCAAGGCCTGATCCGGCTCGGCCCGTCCTACGCGCTCTGCGTCTCGGCGAGCGCGAGCTCGCGGCGGAGCTCGACCGGGAGCCTGAAGGTCACGTCCTCCTCGACCATGCGGAACGGCTCGATCCGCTCGACGCCGCGCGCCCGGAACCAGTCGCACACGCGGGAGACGAGCCGCTCCGGCGCCGACGCGCCGGACGAGATGCCGACCGTGCGCGCGCCGTTCCAGCCAGCGCTCGTCGATCTCGCTCTCGTCGTCGATGAGATGGCCCGCGACCCCGGCGGCACGGGCCACGTCCACGAGCCGGTTCGAGTTGGACGAGTTCTTCGAGCCGATCACGAGCAGCAGGTCGATCTCGGCCAGCATCTCCTTCACCGCCCACTGCCGGTTGGACGTGGCGTAGCAGATGTCCTCTTTCTTCGGCGCGTAGACGTGCGGGAAGCGGCGGCGGAGGACGGCGATGATGTCCGCCGTCTCGTCGACCGAGAGCGTCGTCTGGGTGATGTAGGCGACCCGCGTGGCCTCGGGGAGCTCGAGCGCCTCGGCCTCGGCGACGTCCTGGACGAGCACGGTGGCCTCGGGCGCCTCGCCCATCGTGCCCACCACCTCCTCGTGGCCGGCATGGCCGATCAGGACGACCGTGTAGCCCTCGTCCGCGTAGCGCCGGGCCTGCACGTGCACCTTGGTCACGAGCGGGCAGGTGGCGTCGATGACGTTGTGCGCGAGGCGCGCGGAGTTCGCGTGCACGGTCGGGGCGACCCCGTGGGCCGAGTAGACGACGGTCTCGCCCTGCGGCACCTCGGTCTCCTCGTCGACGAAGATGGCGCCGCGCGCCTCCAGGTCGCGGACGACGTGGATGTTGTGGACGATCTGCTTGCGCACGTAGACGGGCGCGCCGTAGTGCTCGAGCGCCCGCTCGACCGTCTCGACGGCGCGCTCGACGCCGGCGCAGTAGCCGCGCGGCGATGCCAGCAGGACGCGTTCGACCATGCCGACAGGGTATAGGGCAGGGGTCACCGCGACGTCTCGGCCAGCACGATCCCGACGAGGACGACGAGGCCGCCGAGGATCTGCACCGCGACGAGCGACTCGCCGAGCCAGGCCCAGGCGACGACGGCCGCGGCGACGGGCTCGAACGTGGCGACGATGCCGACCGTCGTCGCCGGCAGGTGGCGCAGCGCCCCGATCGAGAGCACGAACGGCGCGATCGTGCCGAGCACGATCGTCCAGAGCGCGAGCAGCCACACCGGTGCCGTGTCGAGCAGGTCCCCGGGCAGCGTCGCATCGACCGTGAGCGAGTCGAAGGGAAAGCTCCACCAGGGCTGGACGACGGCCCAGAACAGCGCTGCGAAGCCCAGTGCGATGCAGACGACGGAGAGAGGGTCGCGGCGGCCGGCGAGCCGCTCCCCCTGCAGGTAGAAGAACGCAAGCGCCACGGCGGCCAGCAGTCCCGCCGCGACGCCAAGCCCGTCGAGGGTCGCCCCATGCCACACCTGCGCGACCAGGGTCAGCCCGACGACGACGAGCGCCAGCGCGCCCCAGACCCGCCTCCGCACCGGCTCGTGCCAGGCGAAGCGCGCCCACAGCGCGATCAGCACGGGCGCGGTGAACTCGAACAGGAGCCCGATGCCGATCGGCAGGCGGTTGATCGCGACGAAGTAGAGCCACTGCACGAGGGCGAAGCCGAAGAGGCCGTAGAGCGCGAGCGAGACGAGCTCGTGCCGGCCGACCCGGAGGCGCCCGGGGGCCAGCAGGGCGATCGCGACCGCGAGCCCGACGAACCCACCTGTGGAGCGGAGCTCGGTCCAGCGCAGCGTCCCCATCTCGCTCGCACCGAGCGCGATCTTCGAGACGGCGCCGTTGACCGCGAACAGCGTCGCCGCCGCCAGTGTCATCGCGTAGCCGAGACGCGGTCGCCGTCCGGTGCGCTGGGATGCCCGCGGGAAAGGCGATCTCGACCACCCCGCGAAACTAGTTGATTGCTTCGTGCGGGTATCCCAGTAGGCTCGCAATCGATGATCGATCGTGTCGGGCTCTTCGTCACGTGCCTCGCCGACACCCTCTTTCCGGAGGTCGGGAAGGCGACCGTGACCGTGCTCGAGCGGCTCGGGCTCGAGGTGGTGTTCCCGCCCGAGCAGACCTGCTGCGGGCAGATGCACCTGAACTCCGGCTACCCGGACGAAGCGAGGGCGCTCGCGCGCCGGTTCGTCGAGGTCTTCGAGCCGTTCGACGCGGTCGTCTCGCCCTCCGCCTCGTGCGTGGCGCTCGTTGGCGGGCACTACCCCGAGCTGCTCGACGGCGCCGACCGCGGCGTGCCGGCGCGCACGTGGGAGCTGTCCCGGTTCCTGGTCGACCGGCTCGGCGTCGAGGTCGTCGGCTCCACCTACGAGGGCACCGTCACGTACCACCCGACGTGCCATTCGCTGCGCCACCTGCGGGTCGGCGACGCCCCGCTGCGGCTCCTGCGCGGCGTGGCCGGGCTCGAGCTCGTTGAGCTGCCGGAGGCCGAGGAGTGCTGCGGCTTCGGCGGCACCTTCGCGGTCAAGAACGCCGACGTGTCGGCTGCGATGCTCGACGAGAAGCTCGCCAACGTCCTCTCCACCGGAGCCGGGGCCGTGTGCGCATGCGACGCGTCGTGCCTCATGCACATGGGCGGCGGGCTGCGCCGCCGCGGGACGGGCGTGCGGCCGCTGCACCTCGCGGAGATCCTCGCGTCGTGAGCGCGGCCGCGCGCAACGCCCGCGCCGAGAGCTTCCCTCACGCCGCGCCGGAGGCGCTCGCAAACGCGCAGCTGCGGTCGAACCTCCGGGCGGCGACGACGTCGATCCGCGCGCGCCGCGCGGGCGTCGTGGCCGAGGTGGCCGACTGGGAGGAGCTGCGCGAGGCGGGGGCGGCGATCAAGGACGACGCCCTCGGGCGGCTCGACGAACGGCTGGTGGAGCTGGAGCAGGCAGTGGTGCGCGCGGGCGGCGTCGTGCACTGGGCCCGTGACGCCGCGGAGGCGAACGAGCTCGTCACGGGCCTCGTCCGCGACGCGGGCGCGGACGAGGTGGTGAAGGTGAAGTCGCTCACGACCGACGAGATCCGGCTCGACGAGGCGCTCGCGGCCGCGGGCGTGACGCCGATCGAGACCGATCTCGCGGAGCTGATCGTCCAGCTGGCCGGCGAGCGCCCGTCTCATCTGCTCGTGCCGGCGCTGCACAAGAACCGGACGGAGATCCGCGACCTGTTCCGGGAGCAGCTCGGCCTTCCCGGCCTCTCGGACGATCCGGCGGAGCTCGCGGAGGCGGCGCGGCTGCACCTGCGGGCAGCGTTCCTCCGTGCCCGGGTGGCGATCTCCGGCGCGAACTTCGCCGTGGCCGAGACGGGCACCGTGTGCGTGGTCGAGTCGGAGGGCAACGGCCGCATGTGCACCGCGTTGCCCGAGGTGCTGATCACGGTGATGGGAATCGAGAAGGTGATCCCGGCGTGGCGCGACCTGGGCGTGATGCTGCAGCTCCTGCCGCGCTCGTCGACGGGCGAGCGCATGAACCCGTACACGTCGCTGTGGACGGGGGTGCGGCAGGGCGACGGCCCGCGTGCCTTCCACCTCGTCCTGCTCGACGCCGGCCGCACCCGCGTGCTCGCCGACCGCGTCGGGCGGGACGCGCTCCGCTGCATCCGCTGCTCGGCCTGCATCAACGTGTGCCCCGTCTACCGGCAGACGGGCGGGCACGCCTACCACACGCCGTACGCGGGGCCGATCGGGGCGATCCTCGCCCCGCAGCTCGAGGGGGAGGGCGGCACGGCCGGCTCGCTGCCGTTCGCCTCGTCGCTGTGCGGTGCCTGCTACGACGTCTGCCCGGTCAGGATCGACATCCCGTCGCTCCTCGTGCACGAGCGGGCGAAGGCGGTGCGGCACGAGCGCGCCGGTGCGGAGGCGCGGTCGCTGCGCTGGCTCGGCCGGGCCTTCTCCTCGCGGGCGGGCTACGAGCGGGCGCAGCGGCTCGCGCGGCGCTGGCAGCGGCTCGTCGTGCGGGACGGCTGGGTGCGGCGCTTCCCGCCCGGGCCGCTCGCCGCCTGGGGCCGGTCGCGCGACCTGCCGGCCGTGCCCGACGAGACGTTCCGCGAGTGGTGGGAGCGGCGTGCCCGGCCGTGACGCGGTGCTCGCGCGGGTGCGGGCGGCGCTGCGCGACGGCGCCTCCCCCGGTCGAGGTGCCGCGCGCCTACCGCCTGCGCGGCGAGGCGGGCGAGGCCGAGGTGCGTGCAGCGATTCGTGGAGCGCGTGCGCGACTACGGGGCGACGGTCGTCGAGAGCGCCGACCCGGCCGCTGCCGCCGCCGAGGCGCTGCGGGTCGAGGGCGCCGCGCGGGTCGTCGTCGCACCCGACCTGCCCGCGTCGTTGCGGCCTGCGGGCGTCGAGCTGGTCGAGGACGCCGGCCTCGCCGCGGCAGAGCTCGACGGGCTCGACGGCGCCCTGACGACGTGCGCGCTCGCGTGCGCCGACACGGGCACGATCGCGCTCGACGGCGGCCCGGGGCAGGGCCGGCGGGCGATCAGCCTCGTGCCCGACCTGCACGTCTGCGTCGTGCGCCGCGAGCAGGTCGTCGAGACGGTGCCGGAGCTGATCGAGCGGCTCGGGTCGAGCGCGGCGGAGGGCCGGCCGATCGTGCTCGTCTCAGGCCCGTCCGCCACGTCGGACATCGGCCTCGAGCGCGTCGAGGGCGTACACGGCCCGCGCCGGCTCGTCGTGATCGTCGCGACGTAGACGGCACAGTGGCGTACGGAGTCGTCGTCGCCAGAGCCTCGTCGGGACCGTCGCGACGTGAGACGTCCGTAGACTGTCCCGCACGGGACGTGGCGCAGCCTGGTAGAGCGCTCGCTTTGGGGGCGAGAGGTCGCGAGTTCGAATCTCGCCACCCCGATCTGATCGATGAAGACCTCCTCGTTCTGATCGCCGCTGCCGCGCTCGCCGGAGCGGCGTCCGCTTCCGGGGCACCGCCGGGTTCCAGGGGTCGGTCTCGTCGATCTCGCCGGCGCTCGCCAAGCGCATGACCGGCGTCTCGTGGCGGCCGGGCTGCCCGGTGCCGCTGCGCGACCTCCGCGCCGTTCGCGCCACCCACCACGGCTTCGACGGCCGCGACCGCGTCGGCACCGTGATCGTGCACCGCGACGTCGCCCGGCAGCTGCTGGCCGTGCTGAAGCGGTTGTACGCCGACGGCTTCCCGATCCGGCGTATGACTCCGGTCGATGCGTACGGCGGCAGCGACTACCGCTCGATCGAGGCCGACAACACGTCGGCGTTCAACTGCCGGTACGTCGACGGCACCATGCGCTGGTCGGAGCACGCGTACGGCCGGGCGATCGACGTCAACCCGATCGAGAACCCGTACGTCGGCTCGTCCGGCACCTCCTCGCACGCGGCCAGCGGGCCGTACGTGCGGCGGACGCCGTTCCGGCCGGGGATGGCGGCCGAGGGGCACGCGCTCGTGCGCGCGTTCGACGCCGTGGGGTGGGGCTGGGGCGGTCGTTGGTCGAGCGCGAAGGACTACCAGCACTTCTCCGCCTCGGGGCGCTGACCCGCGGACGTCCCTACCCGACGACGCGGTCGCCGCGGTGGCGCCCGAACCGCTCGGCGTAGAGGCGGGTGACCGCCTCCATCGTAAGCTCCTCGCGCGGGATGCCGAAGACGGTGCCCGGGAAGTCGAGTGCGCGCTGCACCTCCCAGATCTCCTCGTGGGCTTCGGGCGGGAACAGCTGCGCGGGATCGCCTGCGGCCACCCAGCCGATCGGCACCGTGGTGCCCGGCGGAAGGACGGTGTTCACCTGCACGACGGCACCGATACGCACCTCGCTGCCCGATCCGATTTGGGCGCCGGGGAAGATCGACGCGCCCGTGGCGACGAATGTGTCCTCCTCGACGACGGCGCCGTTCACGTGGGCATGCGGCCCGATCAGCACGTTGGCGCCGAGTCGCGCGGGGTGCCGGTCACGCCCGCGGACCACTGCGTTCTCCATCACGATGCAGCGCTCGCCGAGCTCGATCGGCCCGCCTTCGGCGGTGAGCACCGCCCCGAAGAGGACTCGCGCGTCGGAGCCGACCGAGACGTCGCCGGAGACGACGGCGGTGGGGGCGACGTAGGCCGACGGTGCGACAGCCGGGCGTCGTCCCTCGTGCTCGATCAGCATGCGCCGACCCTGCCACCGCCGCCGGACAGCGGTGCGCCGGCCGGAAAGCGATCGGGGCAGACATGATGCGCGGATGAGAGTGATCGCGCTGCGCTCGCTCGCCGGCCTGTTTGCGCTCAGCTGGCTCGTGCTGCCGGGCTTTGGGCTGATCGATCTCTCGGTCACGTGGGACTCGGACTGGCCCCAGGTGCTCGAGGCGGGCTGGGGGCTGTTCTTCACCGTCCTCGTGGGCGTCGCGTTCTGGCTCGTGGCCATTCGTCCTCGCGTGTCGACCCCAGCCGTGGCGCAGCTCTTCGTGGCGGCGGGGGCGCTCACCGTCTCGGCCGTCCTCGCGCGCGAGCCGCGGCTCCTCGCCCTCTCCGTCGCCGTCGCGCTCGAGACGGCAATCGTCATGCGGGTGCCCCAGCGGGTGCGACTGGACAGGAGTGAGCTTGCTTCTCAGGTGTCGAAGCCGCTGCTGCTCATCGCGAGCCTGGGGGCCGTTCCGTGGGTTGTGTATGCCTTTCGTATGTGCTCGCTGAACCGTCAGGAGAGAGGCGACTCCGATGTCACGCTTGGCATCGACCACTACTCGGTGCAGGGTGCCGTCGGCCTGGCGATCGCCGCACTGGCGGTCATCACTGCGGTCTGGCCGGGCGGGCGCCGCTTTGTCGGGTGCTGCACGGGCGTCGTATCCGCCTACCTCGGGCTCGTGTCGTTCGCCTGGCCGGACGCGGCCGGCGGGTTCGGCCGTGCGTGGTCGGCCGCTGCGATTGTGTGGGGCATCGCCTTCGTCGCTCTCGCGCTCGCCAGTCCAGCTGAGGCCGGACATGCCGGATCGTGACGAGGCTCGACGGACGCAGCGAGAGTCGAAAAGGAAAACGAAGAACTCGGGGGCACGAGCAGGGAGAAGAGAGAGAGCGGGTGGAGGGAATCGAACCCTCATAGCCAGCTTGGAAGGCTGGAGCTCTACCATTGAGCTACACCCGCGTGGGCTGAAGCGTAGCGTTGCGGCGTGAGCCCTTCCGACTGGTCGTGGAACCCCGAGGCGCTCGTCGGCGTCGTCCTCGCAGCCGGCTACCTCGCTCGCGATCCGTCGCTACCCGGCCGAGTGGTGGCGCATCGCCTCCTTCCTCGCCGGGTGCGCTCTGCTCGTCCTCATCTGGATCACGCCGATGGACACGGTCTCGCTGCACTACCTGCTCGTCGTGCACCTGTGGCAGAACGTCGTGCTCGCCGAATGGGCGCCGCTCCTGCTCGTCGTCGGGCTGCCTGCGACGCTCGCTGCCCGCATCGCCCGGCCCGCCTCCGTGCGCGTCCTCACGAGCCCGTTCGTCGCGCTTCCCGTCTGGGTCGCGAACTACGCGCTCTGGCACGTACCCGTGCTGTACGACGCCTCGCTGCGGCATCCGCACTCGCTGCTCGTCGTCGAGCACGTCCTGTACCTGCTGACGGGCGTCGCCATGTGGTGGTGCGTCTGGCAGGACGTCCCGCACCGGCTCTCCAGCCAGAGCCGCGCCGGCTACGTGTTCGCCGGCTTCGTCCTCTCGGCGCCGCTCGGGCTCGTGCTGGCCCTCGTGCTGGATCCGCTGTACGACTTCTACGCGGCTGCGCCGGAGCGGCTGTGGGGCCTCTCCCGGATCGCCGACCAGCAGTACGGCGGCATCGCGATGGCGTCCGAGCAGTCGATCGTGTTCTTCGCCATCTTCGCCTACTGGTTCATCCGCTTCCTGCACGAGCAGGATCACGAACCGTCCGATGACGTTGACCGGATCCCGGCCGGCTCGTAGGCTCGGCTGCGTGCGCCGGGCCGTCGTCGCCCTCACCGTGCTCGCGTGCGTCCTGCCCGGGCACGGCAGCCGCGGAGCGGCGGCTTCGCCTACGGCGTTGCCGCCGGTGAGGTGACCTCGACGTCCGCCGTGCTCTGGACGCGTGCGCCTGCAGCGGGCCGGGTCGAGCTCGAGGGCTCGGTGAGCTCGAGGAGCGGCGGGCGCTCGGCCTCCGCGGGCTTCGAGGGCGTCGCGGTCGCGACGGCGGCCGATGATCTCACCGTCTCGATCCGGGTGCGAGGGCTGCTGCCCGGCGCCCGCTACACCTACCGCTTCCGGCAGGGCGTGCGGGTGAGCCCCGTCGGCAGCTTCCGCACCGCGCCGCCGCCGACCCGTCCTGCCACCGTGCGCTTCGCGATCTCCGGCGACGCCGACGCGACGCCCGGGCCGGACGGCAAGCCCGGCTTCAACCGCTTCCAGGTCTACGCCCGGATGGCCGCCGAGCGAAACGACTTCAACGTCAACCTCGGCGACACGATCTACTCCGACAGCGAGCTGTCCGGATCGAAGCCCGCGCTCACCGTGCCGGCCAAGTGGCAGAAGTACCGCTACGGGCTCGCGCTGCCGGCCCTGCGGGCCCTGCGCGCCGGTACCGGCCTCTACAGCCATCCGGACGACCACGAGTACGTCAACGACTTCTCCGTCCCCGAGCGCGGGGCCGCCCTCTACCGGGCCGGCGTGAAGGCATTCGCCGACTACGCCCCCGTGTCGTGGAGCGCGAGCCGCGGCTTCTACCGCACGTTCCGCTGGGGCAGGAACCTCGAGCTCTTCTTCCTCGACGAGCGCTCGTTCCGCAGCGCCGAAGCGTGGCGAAGCAGTGCGGCAACGATCTCGCGCCCACCGCTCCGGCGGCGCGTCCGCGCCGCGTTCGCGACGCTGCTCCCGTCGCTCGCGAAGCCGGTGGCCGCAGGCGTGCCTCGACGCGATCCGCGATCCCTCCCGCACGATGCTCGGCGCCGCGCAGGAGGCCGCCTTCCTGAAGGCGATCCGCTCCTCCACCGCCACCTTCAAGGTCGTCGTCAACGAGGTGCCGATGCAGCAGCTCTACCAGCTCCCCTACGACCGCTGGGAGGGCTACGCCGCCGACCGCAGCCGTGTCCTGGACGGGCTCGCCGGCGTCGAGAACGTCGTCTTCCTCACCACCGACACCCACGCCAACCTGATCGGCGAGATCCGCCGGCAGACGCTCGAGGCCGGCGGCCCGCTCGGGACCGGGATCCGGGAGGTCGTCACCGGGCCCGTCGCGACGAACACCTACGCGAAGGAGATCGACGCCGTGATCGGAGTGCCCGGCACCGGCGACCTCGTCACCGCGCTCTTCCTGAAGCCGCCGCCGCCGCGCGGGATCGGCCTGCAGTGCGCCGCCACCGACGTGTTCAGCTACGCGGAGGTCGTCGTCACGTCTGCGAAGCTGACCGTCACGCCGAAGACCGCCACCGGCGCGCGCGTCAAGGAGAAGACCGGCGCCACCTGTGCGCCGCTCGTCGTCACCGCGCGGTAGGGCCTGGTTCCAGGCGCCGTCGGGACCGGTTTCTATCCTCGGGCGGATGGAAGAGCGCCTTGTCCGGTTCCGGCCTCGCGCGATCTTTGTCGTCCTCGGCGTGATCCTGGCGACCGCGGTCGTCCTCGAGGTCGTGTGGGTCACGCGCTCCGTGCTGATCTGGGTCCTGATCGCGGTCTTCCTCGCCATGGCGTTGAATCCCGCCGTCGAGTGGCTCGCGGCGCGCGGCGTTCGGCGGGGAGCGGCGGTCGGGATCGTGTTCGTGGGCACGATCCTCCTGATCGCCGGGATCGCGGCGACGTTCGTCCCCACGCTCGTGCGCGAGGTCAACGACCTGGCCGACGCCATCCCCGGCTACGTCGACGACCTCACGCGGGGACGGGGCCGGCTCGGGTTCCTCGAGCGCGACTACCAGATCGTGGAGAAGATCCGCGAGGCGATCGAGAAGAGCGGCGCGAGCGGCGTGCTCGGCCTCTCCACCACCGCGCTCTCGGTCACGAAGAGCGTGATCAACGCCGTCGTCGCCGTCGTCACGATCGCCTTCCTGACCCTGTTCATGCTGCTCGAGGGCCCCGTCTGGGTCGAGCGCGCCTTCAGCCTCCTGCCCGAGCCGTCGCAGCCGCGCTGGCGCAAGGTCGGAGGCGACATCTACAGGACGGTCGGCGGCTACGTGACCGGCAACCTCGCGATCAGCCTGATCGCCGGCGTGACGTCCACTGCGGTCCTGCTCGTGCTCGGCGTCCCCTACGCGGTCGCGCTGGGGCTCATCGTCGCGCTGCTCGACCTGATCCCGCTCGCAGGTGCGACGATCGCCGCCGTGATCGTCAGCACCGTCGGGTTCCTCCACTCGACGACCGCCGGGATCGCCCTGATCGTGTTCTTCGTCGTCTACCAGCAGTTCGAGAACCACGTCCTCCAGCCGCTGGTCTACGGGCGCACGGTGCAGCTGTCGCCGCTCGATCGTGCTCGTCGCCGTGCTGATGGGCGCGGAGCTGGCCGGCGTGATCGGCGCGCTCGGTGCGATCCCGGTCGCCGGATCGATTCAGGTGCTCGTCGTGGACTGGCTCGCGGAGCGCCGTCGCCGGATCGTCGATCCGGCGGGACCGCCTCCATCGGCGGTCGAGCTGCCGTCGTAGAGATGGCCGGCGCGGACGAGTCGCGCGGCGTCGACCGCTACCGCGTCCTGCTGCGGCGCCCGTTCGTGCCGGCGCTGTTCGGCTGGGCGATCCTCGCGCGCCTCCCCATCGGGATGACCGGTCTGGCACTCGTCCTGCTCGTGCGCTCCACGGGTGCCGGGTACGGAGAGGCCGGCGTCGTTGCCGCCTCGTACACCGCCGCGGTCGCAGTGGGCGCTCCCTATGCCGGCCGCCAGGTCGACCGGCGGGGCGCGGTCCCGGCGATGCGGCTCCGCCTCGTCGTGTTCCCCGGCCTGCTCGCGCTGCTCGCGGTGCTCGGCGCCCTCGACGCTCCGCTCGTGGTGCTGGCCGTGTCCGCGGCGGCTGCCGGGCTCACGATGCCCCCGGTGTCGTCGGCGCTGCGCTCGATCTGGCCGAGAGTTCTCGGCGAGGACGACGCCCGCACCGCCTATGCGCTCGAGGCAGCGCTCCAGGAGGTGATCTTCGTCGGCGGCCCGCTGATCGTCGCGGTGCTCGCGGCATTCTGGGCGGCAGGGGGAGTGCTCGGTGCAGCTGTCTTCGCGGCGATCGGCACGTTCGCGTTCATGCGGCTCGATCCCGTCCGCGCGGCCGGCCCGGCGGAGCAACGGCACGGGTCGCCGCTCGGTGCTCTCTCCTCGCCGGGCGTGCGCACGATCACGCTGCTCGCGCTCTTCCTCGGCCTCGCCTTCGCGTCCGTGGAGATCGCCGTGCCTGCCTTCGCCGAGGACCACGGCGGCAGGGCCCTGGCCGGGGTCGCGCTCGCCGGCTTCTCCGCCGGGAGTCTCGTCGGCGGGCTCGTGGCCGGCCTGCGACCGTCGAGCAACGAGCCGCGACGCATGCTCCTGGGGGCCTCGGCGCTCACGGTCGCGATTGCGCTGCCCCTGCTCTCGACGTCGCTCGCCGCGATGACCGTGCTCCTCTTCTTCACCGGCCTTCCGATCGCTCCGACGATCGCCGCCGCGTACGGGATCATCGGCCGCGTCTCCGCGCCCGGCTCGGTGGCGGAGGCGTTCTCGTGGTTCGGCACGGCCGTCTCGACCGGCTTCGCGGGCGGTGCGATCGCCGGCGGCCGGTTGATCGACGACCATGGCTGGCGCTCGTCGGTCGTGCTCGCCGTCGGCTTCGCGGCGCTCGGCGTCCTCCTGGTCGCTGCAAGGCGCCGGACGCTGACGGGCGCGCCGGCGTCTCCCGCGTCATCCTGATCGTCCGCCTCCGGTGTTCCGTGGATCCCCTCAGCCGTGCTCAGCGCCGCCCCCGATGACGGTCGGGGCGTTGCCTGGAAGCCTGTGGGTTGGGAGGTGGTTCGATGACCCGTCCACCGGACCTCGTCGAGGTCGTCTGCCCGCGCTGCGGGACCGTGTACACGACCGAGCTCCGGCCGACCGTCGATCACGAGCCCGAGTCGTGGAACGACGACAGCGGGGCCCCGGGCACGCCCACGTGCCCGGAATGCGGTGCCGCGACCGGTCGCGAGCAGGCGCGCGAGCCGCACGTGGTGGGGCCTCATCCGGCTCGGCGCGGTTCCTGATCATGGGACAGCGCGTGTGTGTCGCGCTGCTCCGCGTCATTCGCGGTCGCGTGCGGTGAACGAGTACATGGCGTAGTCCTCGCGGCCGCTGCTGTCCGTCGGGCCGTAATCCCGCAGGATCCCCTCGAACGCGTAGCCGGCATGCTCGAGCACGCGGCGCATCGCCGCGTTGTGCACCGCCGTCGTCGCCTGGACGCGGTGGAAGCCCACCTCGAGGAGGTAGTCGGTGAACAGCGCCACCGCTGTGCGCCCGATCCCCAGGCCGCGTGCCTCCGCGAACAGCGAGATGCCGATCTCGCATCCTCCCGGCGGCATGCCGTGCTTCGGCGCCCGTGCCTGGATGTCGCCGACCAGGCGGCCCTCGTGCTCCACCACCAGTCCGAGGAGCCCGTCGGTCTCGAGCGTCGGAGGGCGCTCCACCCGCCCGCGCAGGCGACTGCGCCTGGTGTCGCCTCCTCCGAGGAACATGTTCGTGGGGTCGTCGTCGGCCGCTGCTACCAGCGCGTCGACGTCGTCGAACGTCGGCGGCCGCAGTCTCACGCCGGAACGGGAGAGGTCGATCACGCGACGAGGGTAGCGACGGGGCGGTCCCGGCCGGTGCGGTGGTCAGCCGCCGGGACGAGACGTCGCCAGCCGGGCCGCGAGACCGCGGAGCAACGCGAGGGCGAACGAGGGCTCCGTCATGACCAGTTCGTCGAAGTCTTCGCGCGCAAGCGAGAGGCAGCGGACGTCTGTCTTCGCACGGACCCGGCCGATGCGCCCCGTATCGGGCAGGAGCAGCGCCAGCTCGCCCACGAAGCCGGGGGCTGCGACCTCGATGTCGCCGCCGTGCAGCTCGACCGTCACGGTCCCGTCGAGCAGGACGAACATGCCCGAGCCGGCGTCGCCGGGAAGCGCCAGCGTCTGACCCGGTGCCGCGGTCACCTCGGTCGCCGAGGCGGCTACGCGTGCAAGCCCCTCCTCCGAGAGGCCCGAGAACAGCGGGATCTCACGTAGTTCGCGGCCGGGCATCGACTGTTCATATCACGATCATCCGGCCGGGCAACGGACGAGGGTCGTGAGAGCTTCGCCCATGGCCCGATCCTGCGACACAACGCGGCCGGGCGCGCTTCCAATCCAGACCTACGGGATCAGCAGACGCCGAACGGGTGTCGGCCCGGCGGGAGAATCGAGCTTCTCATACGGATTTCGCCTCCTGCAAGACCACGCGCCTCGGCCGGTCGTGTCACCACCTCGCTTCCACCGATAAGCGCCGTGAATCGCCCAGCAAGGGCTAGGCTCGGTGTTTGGGCAGGGTTCTTGCAGTGGTGGCGATTGCGGTTGGGGCGGCCCTCATCGGGTTCAATCCCAACCGTTGGGATGTCGTCCTCTTGACCCTTCCTCGTGGTCACGGCATCCATGTTCGAGATGTTGCCGGAGTAGCTTTGATCGCACTCGGCACCGCCGTGCTCTGGCGTTCGCCGAGGGTGTAGCCCGCGCTGCCGGATGAGCTGGGCCTCAGGCACTTCGGCTGTCGCCCGAAGCCGCCGCGGACACCTAGCCTCCTTTGCTGGACGCGTCTTCGAACCGCCGCCCCTGCAGGACGCTTGTATACCGCGATCCGCGTGAACACCGACGCGCCGGAAGGGCTCGAACCTCCGACCCGGCTGCTCGCCATCGAGCAGCCACGCAGGCGGCTGCGCTCCCACCCGAAGCGGCCGCCTCGGCAGCCCCGATCGGCCCGCGACGTACCAACGCGGGGCTCTTCTACGCCTACAACCTCACGACCACCCCAGCCAAAGGAAGGATCGTATTCACCCCGACCCCCGAATTGCTCCGAGATCGTGCCCCTCACTGTGGGCGGTCCGAATCCCCGGCCCCTGATGTTCTGGGAGCCGGGGACTCGAGCCGTGGTCTAGGCCGAGCGCGCGGGCTCGAGCTCGCGTTGCTGCTTCCCGTGCTCGAGCGTCGGAAGCCACTCGAGCCAGGTGGGGAGGTACCAGTTCCAGTCGCCGAGCAGCTTCATCGACGCGGGCAGGAGCACCGCGCGGACGATCGTGGCGTCGATCAGGATCGCGACCGAGAGCCCGACGCCGAACTGCTTGAAGAACGGCATCGAGAGCGTCGCGAAGACCGCGAAGACGGCGACCATGACGAGCGCGGCGCTCGTGACCACACCGGCCGTGGACTTGATCCCGTACGAGACCGCCTCGTCCATGCTCTTGCCGCGGTCGTACGTCTCCCGGATGCGGCTGATGATGAAGACGTGGTAGTCCATCGAGAGGCCGAACAGGATCACGAACAGGAGCAGCGGCACAACCGCTTCGATTCCGTTCGTGGAGCTGATCCCGAGCAGACCCGTGCCGAGGCCGTGCTGGAAGACGAGCACGAGCACGCCGTAGGCGGCGCTCACGGAGAGCAGGTTGAGCAGGATCGCCTTGAGCGCGACGACGATCGAGCGGAACGCGACCAGCATCAGGCTGAAGGCGAAGAGAAGGACGAACGCGACGACGGGCGGCAGGTTCGACTTCAGCGCATCGGCCTGATCCCTCCACGCCGCGGTCTGCCCGGTGACGCCGGCTTCCGTTCCCGCAACGGCGCCGGCGGTCTCGGGGACGACCGTCTCGCGCAGCATCCGGAAGGCGGCGTTCGAGGCGGCGTCGGTTCCGTTCCCGGCGATCGGGATCGTGATGTTCGCGACGGTGCCCTCCGAGTTCACGGCGACGGTGATCGGCTCGAACGCGCGGCCGCTCGCAAGCGCCCGCTCCTCGAGCTCCGTGATTGCCGCCTTCATCGCCGGCGTGCGCACGCTCGGTGCCTTGACGACGACGTTGGCCGGAAGCCCGGTTCCGGGGAACGCTTGCTGCATCCGGTCGTAGCTCTTGATCACTTCGAGGGACTTGGGGAACGACTCGGGCCCCGTAGCCGCGAGATGTAGCTGCAGCGCGGGCACGGCGAGCGCCAGCAGCAGCGTGGCGGCGAGGGCGGCCGAGAGCGCCGGCCGGTGCAGGACGCGATCGACGATCGCACCCCAGATTCGCGCCTCACCGTCGTCGCGGCTGAGCCGGCCGACGAGCGGGATCCGTCCCCGGTCGACCTTGTCGCCGAGTCGTGAGAGCAGAGCGGGAAGCACGGTCAGCGAACCGAGCACAGCCACGGCGACTACGAGGATCGTCGCGGCAGCGAGTGAGGAGAAGGTCTTGTCGGCGGTCAGGAACATGCCCGCCATTGCGACCATCACCGTTAGCCCCGAGATCAGCACCGAGCGGCCGGAGGTCGCGGCCGCGGCTTCCAGCGCCGCCCGTTCGCTTCTTCCGGCAGCCCGTTCCTGCCGCTCGCGCTTCAGATAGAACATCGAGTAGTCGACGCCGACGGCGAGTCCGATCGAAGCACCATTGCGGGAGCCTCCATCGCGACCGGCAGGAGGCTGCTCGGCAGCGCGATCAGGCCGAACGTCGCGAAGACGGCGGTCAGCGCGAGCAGCAGCGGAATGCCTGCCGCCACGAGAGCGCCGAACGCGACCACGAGGACGATGAGTGTGATGGGAAGCGAGAGCATTCCGGCCTTGCCGAGGTCGTCGGCGTACGCCGACTCAACTCCCTTCTGGGCGCTCGCGTCGCCGAACTCGCCCATCACGAAGCCCGGATGGGCACGTTGCGCGGAGGCCACGCCGTCGAGGACGGGACCGATCGCGTCGACTGCCTTGTCTTTCTCGCCGCGGATCTCGAACTGAACGAGCGCGGAGTGTCCGTCGTTCGAGATCAGGTCCGCGTTGTCGGCGGCGAGCGGCGAGCGGACGTTCTGGACGTCCGACACCTTCGAGATCTCGGCGACGACGTCCGCGATCGCCGAGTCGAAGGCGGCCGTGCCCACGCGAACCGATTGGCTCTGGATCAGGACGTTCTCGGCGGCAGGCTGCTCGAAGCCGGCCTCGAGGATCCTGTCCATGCGTCCGGACTCGCCCGGTCCGGCCGTGCTCGGGTCGATGCTCTTCGTCCCGACCATGCCGCCGAGGGCGACGGCGACGACGACGAAGGCGAGCCAGCCGAAGGTCGCGGTCTTCCAGTGAGCGGCGCTCCAACGACCCATGCGCGCCGCGAGGTTGTGCGAGTGAATGTTGTGCCTGTTGCGGAACATGTGGAACCACGACAGCCGGAGTGGCCGGTCATCCCGATGCTCACGTCATGGGTCGTTGTTCTGCGCCATCGCGGCTTCTGCCTGTAAGTGACCGCTTTCTGCATTGCAACAGACTGCAGCGAACTGCACTGTGCGGAGACAGGCCGGTACGCTCACCGTACGCTCAGCCGGAGCTTCGCTCCGCCGCCTTCTCAACTAGAATCGGGTCATGCGCTTGACGGCGGCGATCACGCACGAGGCTCCGTGGTATGTCGCCCGCTGCCTCGAGGTTGAGGTTGCCAGCCAGGGCAAGACGGTCGAGGAGGCGCTCGGCAACCTTCGCGAGGCACTTGAGTTGTACTTCGAGGACGCTCCCGTCCCGGATCTGGCGGAGCCGCCGATCATCGCCTCAGTCGACATCGCTGCGTGAGCCCACGCCTCTCCGTCGTCTCGGGCCAGGACACCGTGCGAGCACTGCGTGGCGTTGGTTTCGAGCAGATCAGCCAGCGGGGAAGCCACGTCAAGCTCCGCAACGCAGAGGGC
Source organism: uncultured Gaiellaceae bacterium (assembly GCA_963731095.1). GTDB lineage: Bacteria > Actinomycetota > Thermoleophilia > Gaiellales > Gaiellaceae > Gaiella. The sequence goes on along the minus strand of CAVSUK010000022.1, from coordinate 6,816 downwards.
CGGACGGTTATCGTCCCAATCCATCGAGAGCTCGCTCCCGGCACCCTGCGGTCGATCCTCCGTCAAGCGGCGCTCTCGGCCGACGAGTTCACTGCTCTTCTCTGACCGACGCCCGCGGATGCCGCGTCTCAGCGGGGACTCGAGCAGACGGTTCGAGCTGAATCACCCTCGAGCATGCGACGATCATGTCTCAGGGTGGGTGGACTGGCACGATCGTCCTTTAGGCGCCCTCCTCGTATCGCTCGGTACCACGACCGGGACGACTGGGTGCCGGAGTGCGTCAGGTTGCTCACCGTGCCAGCCATCCTCCATCCACCGGTAGCACGATCCCGTGCACGTAGTCGGCTGCGGGGGAGGAGAGGAAGAGCACGGCTCCGACGATGTCCTCTGCCTTCCCCCAGCGCCCGGCCGGGATCCGGTCGAGGATCTGGCGGGAGCGGACGGGGTCGTCCCGGAGCGCCTGCGTGTTGTCGGTCGCGATGTAGCCGGGCGCGACCGCGTTGACGTTGACGCCGCGGGCGGCCCACTCGTTCGCGAAGCGCCTTCGTCAGCTGGGCGACGCCGCCCTTGCTGGCCGCGTAGCCGGGGACGGTGATCCCGCCCTGGAAGGAGAGGAGCGAGGCGACGAACACGATCTTTCCCCTGCCGCGCTCGAGCATCCGGCCGCCGATCTCGCGGGTCAGCACGAACTGGGCGGTCAGGTTCACCTCGAGGACGGTGTCCCAGTCGTCGTCACCGTGCTCCGCCGCCGGGCTGCGGCGTATCGTGCCGGCGTTGTTGACGAGCACGTCGATCGGAGGCCCGTCCCGTAGCTCGTCCAGCAGGCGGTAGAGAGCGGCACGATCGGCGAAGTCGCACGCGTGCCCGCGGAAGGTGACGCCGCGCCGCTCGACTTCCCTGCCGACCTCGCCCCCGTCGGGCTCGAGCGTCGCGCTGACCCCGATCACGTCGGCTCCGGCATCCGCGAACGCGATCGCGGCCGCGGCGCCGATGCCGCGGCGGCAGCCCGTCACAAGCACCGTCGATCCCGCGAACGACGGTGCTCACGCCCGGCAGTCGATCAGGATCTTCATCGAGGCGGGATCGCCCTCGTTGCCGGCGAAGATCGCCGGCAACCGCTCGAGTGGCTCGACGGAGCTGATCATGCGTCCGAGCGGCAGCGTCCCCGAGGCGAGCAGCTCGATCGCGCGCTCGTAGTCCTCGGGCTCGTACACGCGTGCGCCGACGACCTGCAGCTCCTTCCAGAAGAGGTCGAACAGTCGCACGGGCTGCGGGTCGGGAAAGATCGCAACCACGACGACGCGGCCGTGGATCGAGGCGATCTGGGTCATCACGTCGGCGCCTGCGGCCGAGCCGGAGACCTCGAACACGACGTCCGCGCCTCTGCCGCCCGTGCGGTCGAGCACCGTCGAGGGAAGGTCCGCCACGTTGGGGTCGATCGCCTCGATGCCGAGCTCGGTGGCGAGATCGCGACGGAACCCGCTGATCTCGCTCAGGGTCACCGTCGCTCCCTGGGCGCCGGCGACCAGCGCGACGAGGAGGCCGATCGGCCCGCCACCGATCACGACTGCCGACTCGCCGGGCAGGACGCCACCGCGGCGCACGTCGTGGCAGGCGACCGCAAGCGGTTCGACGAGCGCGGCCAGGCGCAGGTCGACGCCGGGTGGCAACCGGTGGAGCGTGAACGCCGGCACGGTCCAGGAGCTCTGGAACGCGCCCGGCGTGTCGATCCCGAGGAACTTGAGATCGCGGCAGATATGGCTCGCGCCCTTGTCCGCGGGCGTCTCGCCGCGCGTGTCGAGCGGTCGCACCACGACGGGGTCGCCGACGGCGAAGCGGTCGACGCCCGGCCCGACCTCGGCGACCGTGCCCGACATCTCGTGTCCGATCACCTGCGGGACGCGCACGCGGTGATCCATGTGGCCGCGGGCGATGTGGACGTCGGTGCCGCACACACCGCAGAAGGCGACGTCGATTCGCACCTCGCCGGGGCCGGGCGGCTGGATCTCGCTCTCGCCGACGCTGAAGCGCCCGGGCCCTTCGTAGTAGACGGCGGTCACTGCGTTCCGGCCTCGTCAGCTTCGAGCATGTGCTTGAGCCATTGCTCGCCCTCGGCGAGGTGGATCAGGTCGGCCGCGCTCGCGCTCTCGGCATCGTGCTTCCGCAGCGCGTTGTAGATGTCCCAGTGGCGCTGCTTCGTCGTCTCGACCGCGCCCTGCTCGGTGACGGAGCGCCAGAGCCTCGCCCGCAGCGTTCCGCCCGAGAGGTGCTGGATCAGGGAGGCCAGGGTCGAGTTGCCCGAGGCCGTGACGATGATGCGGTGGAACTCCTCGTCGGCGGCGATGAAAGCCTGGGTCGTCTCGGCCGCGTCCATCCGGGCGAGGCAGAGCTCGAGGGCGGCGTAGTCGTCTTCGGTCAACCGCGTCGCCGCCATGCCGGTGGCGACGGGCTCGAGGATGCGGCGCACCTGGTGGAGCTCGAGCAGGGTGTCGCCGGAGACGAGGTCGCTCACGAAGCCCATGCCCGTGAGGAGGAGCTCCGGCTCGAGGCTGGTGACATAGGTGCCGTCGCCGACGCGCGGCTCGAGCACGCCGATCAGGGTCAGTGCGCGCACCGCCTCGCGGAGCGAGTTCCGTGACAGGCCCAGGCGCTGCGCGAGCTCCTGCTCCTTCGGCAGCTTCGAGTCCGCCGCGAACTCGCCGGACATGATCAGATCCTTGATCTTCGCGATCGCCTGGTCAGTGAGCGCGACCATGGGCCTCTCCGGTGGTGGCGGTTGACACGGCGCGCGGCGCCTCGGCGATCCTGTAGAGGCGGGCGGGCGTGTCCTCCAGTATGCGGCGCGCGGCGGCGTCGCCGGCGACCGCGGTGATTGCGGCGACCGTCTCGTGCCAGACCTTGGCGTAGTCCCCGTTCAGCCGGGAAACGGGCCAGTCACTGCCGCACATGAGCCGGTCGGGCCCGACGCAGTCGACTGCGACCTCGACGGCTGCTTGCAGGTCCGATCCGGTCCAGCCGGACGATGCGAGCATCGTGTTCAGGCCCGATACCTTGGCGCAGATGTTCGGGAGCTCGGCCGCCCGGCGGAGCAGCTCCGACCAGTCGCCCATGCGCTCGGTGCCGAGCGGTGGCTTGCCGAGGTGGTCGATCACGATGGTCAGCCCGGAGAAGCGTCGCGCCAGCTCCGGCAGGTCGCCGAGGTGTCGCGGGAAGACGCAGGGAAGCTCCAGCACGAGCCCGCGCTCCTCCACGACGGCGAGGCTCTCGAGTACGGGGGCGCGCAGGATCCAGTGTGGGTCGGCCTCCTCGTGGATCAGGTGGCGGATCCCTCGCAGCGCCGGCTCCCGTGCGAGCACGTCCAGCCGCGCCCGCGTCCGCCCGGGCGAGAGGAGATCGACCCACGCGGTGACGGCGCAGATCCAGGGATGCTCCGCTGCCTGCACGAACATCGCCTCCGTGTCGCTGTCGGTGCAGGCCGACTGGACGAGGATCGTGCGGTCGATCCCGCACGCGTCGAGCAGCGGCCGCAGGTCGGAGGGCTCGAAGTCGCGGGCGATTGCCGCGTGCTCAGGCTTCATCCAGGGCATCGGCTCCCGCCGGAGGTTCCAGAAATGCTGGTGAGTGTCGATGGTCATCGGTCTGGTCCGCGGCCGTCCGGCAACGTGGCCCCCGGCGCACCTGCCGCGCCGGGGGCCGAATCCGTCACCAGGAGGGAGATGACGGAGCCTCGCACCGAAGCGCGCTAGCCGAACTTGCTCGCGTTCGCCTTCGTGACGAGGGCGGTTCCGGTGTCGACGTTCTTCGCGACCGCCTTGCCCTGCGTGGCGCGGTACAGCGTCGCGATGCCGAGCGAGCCGATCTTCGCCGGGAACTGGGCCACGCTCGCGGTCTCCGTCCCGGCCTTGATCGCCGCGACCTCGTCCGGCGAGGCGTCGAAGCCGACGATGATGATCTCGCCCGGATCGATGCCGGCGTTCTTGACCGACTGGATCGCACCGAGGATCGGCGGCCCGCAGGCCCCGTAGATCGCCGTCAGGTTCTGGTTCGCGGTCAGCATCGTCTGCGCCGCCGTGGCGCCCTTCGTCTGATCGCAGTCCGTCCGCAACTTCGAGACGACCTTGATCTGGCTCCTCAGCGCCCCGAGACCGGCGAGCATCCCGGTCACGCGGGCGTCGAGGGCCGGCACGCCCGGCACGCCCTCGAGGATGCCGAGGGTGTCACCGGCCTTGAGCTTCGTGGCCAGGAACTTGCCTGCCAGGACACCACCCTTGTAGTTGTCGGTCGCCACGACGGACGCCTTCTTCTTCCACGACGGGATGTCGTTGTCCATCAGCACGACCTTGACTCCCTGCTTGATCGCCTTGTCGAGCGCGCCCGAGACGGCGGGGCTCGTGGGCGTGATCGCGATCCCCTTCACGCCCTGCGCGACCATGTTCTGGATCGCCGCGATCTCGCCCGCGTCGTCCGTGCCGCTCTTGCCCTGGGCGAAGATCACCTTCGCGCCCGGTGTTGCCGCGTCCCACTTCTTGGCGGCGTTCTCGAGCGTGAAGAAGAAGTCGACCGGGAATTTCGTGATGAAGCCCAGCTTCACCGTCTGCTGTTGCTTGCTCGGCTTCGCGGTCGCGCTCGTGGCGAGGAGTGCCGTCGCCGCGAGCACTGCCGCGAAGATGGCGCTGACAACCAGCCTGTTCCTCCACATCGTGCGGTCCTTTCCTGAGGCGTACAGAATTGACATCGGCACCTGAATCAGCATTGACGTCGCCTCTGCGGCCCTGCAGTAGCGGCAGAGGTGTCGGCCGGGTGAGCCCCGTCGAGCTCACGGCGGCAGACGTCCTAGAGTCCGCTCACTCACCACCCCCCACGATCAGCGAGACGATCTGTTCGTAGGTCTCCGTGGACGGGATCAGCTCTCCGACCTTGCGCCCGCGCCGCAGCACGATGGCGCGGTCGGCCACCTCCATCACGTGGTCCATCGCATGCGAGACCACGATCACGGCGCGGTTCTCGTTCCGGAGCCGCAGGATCAGGTCGAGCACCCGCCGCGACTCGCGCACGCCGAGAGCCGCCGTCGGCTCGTCGAGGATCACGACCTTGGACGCGAAGGCGGCGGCGCGGCTGACGGCGACCGCCTGCCGCTGCCCACCGGACATCAGCCCCACGGTCGCATGGAAGTCGGGCAGCTCCACCTGGAGGCGCTCCAGCACCTCGCGCGTCGACTGCGTCATCTGCTTGCGCTTGAGGAACCGCAGCGAGCGAGGCGCCCACGAGGGGCCTGCGAGCTCGCGGCCGGCGTAGAAGTTGTCGGTGGGGCGCAGGTTGTCGAACAGCGCCAGGTCCTGGTAGACGGTCTCGACGCCGTGGGCTCGCGCGTCGGCGGGCGTGTGCAGCGAGACGCGCTCACCGTCCATCTCGATCGTGCCGCTGTCGAGCCGGTGCACGCCGCTGAGGCACTTGATCAGAGTCGACTTGCCGGCGCCGTTGTCGCCGAGCAGGGCGAGCACCTCGCCGTGATGGACGTCGAGCGAGATGTCGTCGAGCGCCGTCACCGCTCCGAAGCGCTTGCTGGCCCTCTTGAGCACGAGCGCCGGGGCGGCATCTCCACCGCCGGAAGCGACCCGACTGTCGGCAAGCGACGTCATCCGTGCCGAACCGCCTGCGCGACCTGGACGCGGCCCTCGACATAGCGACGCAGGACGTCGGCCTCGACGGCGAGGAGCACGACCACACCGATCACCATCAGCTGGTAGAAAGCGTCGACGTTGTGGAGGTTGAGCGCGTTCCGGATCACACCGATCGTGAACGCCCCCACGAGAGCGTTGCCCACTCCGCCGCGCCCGCCGGCGAATGCAGCGCCGCCGATGATCACCGCTGCGATCGAGTCGAGCTCGGCCAGGTCGCCGGCCGTCGGTGACCCGCCGTCGATCAGCCCGGCGGTGATCAGCCCGCCGACGCCGGCGGCAAGCCCGCTCAGGACGTACACGGTCACGAGCACTCTGCGGGTCGGGATGCTCGCGCGGCGCGCCGCCTCCTCGTTCCCGCCGACCGCGTACAGCCAGCGCCCCCAGACCATGCGGGTCGTCAGCACCAGGCACAGGAGTGCCAGGGCCGCCACGACGAAGATCGAGTAGGGCATCCAGTGAATCGAGCCCCCGCCGATGGTCTGCACGATCGGCGGCATGCCCGAGATGAGCGTGCCGTCCGACGCCCAGAGCGCCACGCCGCGGACGATGCTGAGGGTTGCGAGCGTGACGATGAAGGGATGTGGCACGCGTCCGTAGACGAAGACGAGGCCGTTCACGGCACCGACCGCGAGCCCGGTTCCGAGAATCGCGGCGATCACGAGGACGCTCGACCCGGTGTCCTCGTAGACGATCGCGCCGACGACGCCCGAAAGCGCGATGGTGGCGCCGACGGACAGGTCGATCCCGCGCGTCACGATCACGAGCAGCTGCCCGAGGGCGAGAACCGCGATCACCGAGGTCTGCGAGAAGACGTTGCCGATGTTCCTGCTCGTGAGGAAGACCGGGGTCGTCAGTCCGACGATCACGATCAGGAGCAGCAGGATCAGCGCGGGCCCGGCGCGGAGCGACCACAGCCCCGCCCGCAGCAGCCCGAAGCGGTCGAGGCCCGCGCCGCCGGGGGCCTGCACCTGCTTCTGCTCGGTCACGGACTCCATCATTCCTCTCTCACGGGCAGCGCGACGTCCGTCCAGCCAGGCCCGTGCGGGAAGGCGAACTCGTCGAGCGACTCCGGCAGCATCTCGATGCTGTAACCCGGCGCTGTCGGCGCCACGTAGTAGCCGTCTCGCACGATTGC
>CAVSUK010000021.1:0-159025 GCA_963731095.1 uncultured Gaiellaceae bacterium | reverse complement strand
GCCGCCGAGGCGGTGCACGACCGCGAGGACCACGTCCCGGAGACTGTCGTCCGGGCCGCGACCGTGGCCGCGCCCGATGTCTCCGGGCTGGTGCTCGACGACGTCGACCTGACCGACCTCGACGTGTGGGAGCGGCAGGTCCCGTACGACTGGTTCGCGCTGCTACGGAACGAGGCGCCGCTCTTCTGGCAGGAGGAGACGGACGGCCGCGGGTTCTGGGCGTTCACCCGCTACGACGACGTCCTCGCGATGGCGAAGGACTGGCAGACCTACAGCTCCGAGCTCGGCGGCACCTCGCTGCAGGATCTGACGCCGGAGGAGGTGCAGCTGCGCAAGTCGATGATCGACACGGACCCGCCGGCGCACACCCGCCTCCGCGCGATCGTGAACAAGGGCTTCACGCCGCGCGTCGTCAACACGTACGAGGAACGGATCCGCGGCCTCGCCCGAGGCATCCTCGAGCAGGCCTTCCAGGAGGACGAGTTCGACTGGGTCGAGAAGGTCGCCTCGGAGATCCCGATGTGGGTGTTCTCGGAGATCATGGGCCTGCCGGTCGAGGACCGCCGGCTCGTGATCTCGCTCAGCGACAAGATCCTCGGCAACACGGACCCGGAGATCGTGGGCGAGGAGTACGTGCAGGAACGGGCGCTCCACGATCCCGAGCTGCGCAAGCTGCCGTTCTCGAGCCCGTTCAGCCTCGACCTGATCGAGTTCGGCCGCAAGCTCGGCCAGGCGCGGCGCGCAGAGCCCCGCGACGACATCACCACGAAGCTCGTCGAGTCGGAGGTGGACGGGTCGCGCCTGAGCGAGCACGAGTTCGGGCTCTTCTTCATCCTGCTGACCACTGCCGGGAACGAGACGACCCGTCACACGATCACACTCGGGCTGATGGACCTGTTGACCCATCCCGAGGAGCTCGCGCGGCTCGTCGCCGACCCGTCCCTGGCCGGGAACGCGGCCGACGAGATCCTGCGGCGGGCGCATCCCGTGCACCATTTCCGTCGCACGGCGACGCGCGACGTAACCGCCCACGGCCGGCGGATCAAGGCCGGCGACAAGGTGACGATGTGGTTCGTGGCCGGGAACTACGACGAGCGGAAGTTCCCCGATCCGTACCGGTTCGACGTGGGACGCGCTCCGAACCGCCACCTCACGTTCGGCCTCGGCGGGCCGCACTTCTGCCTCGGAGCGCACCTCGCGAAGCTCGAGGTGAAGGTGTGGCTCGAGGAGATGATCCCGTACTTCGACCGGATCGAGCTCGCCGGCGAGCCCGCGCGGCTTCGCTCGAACTTCTTCAACGCGATCAAGCGCCTCCCCGTGCGGGTGCGCTCCTGACAGAGGAGGCTGAGGTTTGAGTCATCATCACGAGGCCGAGGCCGCCGCGAGGACGCTGAGCGGGCTCGGCGTCCGCGCCGTGCGCCTGCTGTACACCGACCTGCACGGCGTCGCGCGCGGCAAGGACATCCCGATCGGACACTTCGCAGGCATGTGCGAGGAGGGCGTCGCCTTCTGCGCCGCGGTGATGGGCACCGACCTGCGGCATACGCCGGTCGTCGGCGGGGAGGAGGGGTACGTCGATTTTGCGATCCGCCCCGACCTGGACACGCTCCGCCCCGTTCCGTGGCAGCCGGAGGTCGCCTGGTGCCTCGGCGAGGCGTGGACGCTGGACGGCTCCGCGCACTGGCCTTCCTGCCCGCGCGCCCTGCTCCAGCGCGTGATCGACGCCTACGCCGAGCGCGGCCTGGAGCCGATCGTCGCGCCCGAGCTCGAGTTCTTCCTCGCCGAGCGCGACCCGGCGGCGACGAACGGCCTGCGCCGCTACGTCGACGAGCTCTCCCGCGTGTACACGGTCGGAGCAGTCTCCGATCCGCGCGAGATCGTGCTGCGAATGCTGCTCTGGTGCGACGAGCTGGGGCTGCAGGCGTTCGCCGCCAACCACGAGTTCATGAACTCCCAGTACGAGATCAACGTGAAGCACTCGGGCGCCGGGGACGCCGCCGACCGCGCCTTCATGCTGAAGGCCGCGGTCAAGGAGATCGCCGCGCGGGAGGGCATGCTGGCCACCTTCATGGGGCGGCCGTTCGCCGACCAGGGCGGCTCCGGCTTCCACCTGCACCTCTCGCTCAACGGTGCCGACGGGCACAACGCGTTCGCCGACGAGGGCGGCCCCGACGGCCTCAGCCCGCTGGCGGCGCAGTTCATCGCCGGCGTGATCGAGCACGCGCAGGGCCTGCAGGCCCTGCTCGGGCCCACGATCAACTCCTACAAGCGGATCCTGCCCGACAGCCTCGCTCCCACCCACGCAAACTGGGGCCACGACAACCGCACCGCCTTCTGCCGCGTCCCCAACGAGCGCGGCCCGCGGGCACGTGTCGAGATCCGCACCGCCGACGGCGCCGCCTGCCCCCACCTCATCACCGCCGCCCTGTTGCTCGCCGGGCTCGACGGCATCGAGCGCGGGCTCACGCCGCCGGACGCGGTCGTCGGCGACTCCTACCGCCTCGACGACGCTCATGCCGGCTCGGCCCTGCCCTCCAGCCTGGGGGCGGCGCTCGACGCACTGGAGGCGGACACCGTGCTCACCGAGAAACTCGGCGCACAGCTCGTCTCCACCTTCCTGGCGATGAAGCGCTTCGAGGTGGAGCGGTTTGCGGAGGCGGTCGGCGAGCTTGACGTCGAGGTCGTCACCGCCTGGGAGATCGAGGAATATGCATCCCATCTGTAGCCCCGAGGGACGCTGCGTCCGCGTCGAGGTCGACGGGGTGGGACGCTGGGGCCGGCTCGACGGCGCCGAGATCGTCCTCTCCGACGGGGTGCGCATCGCGGAGGCGGAGGCGACCTACCTCGCTCCTGCGGCGCCCTCGAAGATCATCGCCGTCCACCTCACCTACCGCTCGCGGGTGGAGGAGTACGCCGCCCGCACGCCACCGCAACCGTCGTACTTCATGAAGCCGCCGACGACGCTGAACGGCCACCGCGGCATCGTGCGCCGGCCCAAAGGGGCTCGCTTTCTCAACTACGAGGGCGAGCTGGCGGTCGTCGTCGGCAAGCGGATGAAGGGCGTGCCCATGGAGGAGGTGCTCGACTACGTCGGCGGCTACGCCTGCGCCAACGACGTCGGCCTGCACGACTTCCGGCATGCCGACCGCGGCGCCATGTTGCGGGTGAAGGGGCAGGACGGTTTCCTGCCGATGGGCCCCGAGCTCGTCGCGGCGTCGGAGTTCGACCCCACCGACTATCTGCTGCGCACCTACCTCAACGGCGACGTCGTACAGGAGGCGACGGCCGGCGACCTGCTCTTCTCGGTCGCCTACCAGCTCGCCGACCTGTGCCGCGTGATCACGCTCGAGCCGGGCGACGTCGTGCTCACGGGCACTCCCGCCAATTCGCGTCCGATGGAGCCCGGGGACGTCGTCGAGGTAGAGGTCAGCGGGCTCGGCCGGCTCACGAGCACCGTGGCCGAGTGGGATGTCGACCTCAGCGGCCCCGGCGAGCAGCTCGAGGTGTCGGGCAACACGCTGCACGTCGCGCTCGCTATCCCCGAGGACGAGGCCGAGCGCATGGCCGCGGAAGGAGCCGTGCCGTGATCCGTCTGCACCGCCTCGACCACGCGTGCCTGCGCGTGGCCGACCTCGACGAGGCCTCGGCGCGCTGGCAGCTCCAGTTCGCGCTCGTCGAGCGCTCGCGCGAGAACGGGCGGGCGCTGCTGGCCTGCAACGACGAGCCGTACTGCCTCGAGCTCCTCGAGGGCGGCCGGCCCGGCCACGACCATTTCGCGTTCGAGCTCGCCCGCGACTGCTCGCTCGCGGACGCGCGCGCACACTTCCAGGAGCTCGGCGTCGAATGGCAGGAGCGAGAGGATTGCCTGTGGGTGACCGATCCGGACGGGCGGCCGGTGCAGGTGATGGCCTATCGGGCGCCGGCGACCGAGGTCGACCGCTGGCCCCAGCACGCGCGCCCTTCAGCCAGCGTCCACCTCGGCGGTCCGCGGAAGCTCGGGCACGTCAACTGCCTCTCGAAGGACGTCCAGGCAGGAGCCCGGTTCTACACCGAGGTGCTCGGCATGGGCCTCTCCGACTGGCTGGGCGACGCGGGCGTATGGTTCCACGTCAACTCCGACCACCACGTGATGGCGCTCGTGAGCATGGGGTACGCGCACTTCCACCACCTGGCCTTCGAGACGGTCGACATCGGGAAGATGCGCGACATGCTCGACCACCTGGCGCGACACGGGCGGTGGGTGTCGTGGGGGCCGACGCGGCACGGGATCGCCGGGAACATCGCCACGTACATCCGCATTCCGGAGGAGGAGTGCCACGTGGAGCTGTACTGCGACATGGAGCAGCTCCAGGACGACCACGTGCCGCGGACCTATCCGGACGACCGCTATTCGTCCAACACCTGGGGCCCGCTGCCGCCGCGGTCGTACTTCCGCTTCGACCCGGTTGCCGTCGAGTTCGAGAAGGAGAGCTGGGAGACGCGCGGCAAGACGCTGCCGCCGGTGCCGGACGGCTGGGACGGCCCCCGGTGAGCCGCCTTCGCGGCTACACCCTCCCTCGCACGCCGGAGGGAAGGGGCTCGCTCGTCCCGTACCCGCCCTGGCACTACGTCGGCGCGTTCCTCGTGGTCGACTACTGGGCCGACCCGGAGAAGGCGGTCGCGTTCCTCCCCGACGGGATCGACCCGCATCCCGATCCAGGGCCGCTGCGCGTTCGTCGCGGCCGACTGGCAGTCGTGCTCGGAGGGAGGAGACGAGCTCGTCGACCCGTCCCGCTCGCAGTACAAGGAGGTCTTCGTCGTCACGAGCGGGCTCCTCGACGGCGAGGAGGTCACGGTGTGCTCGTACATCTGGGTCGACCGCGACTTCGCGATGGCGCGCGGGTGGATCCAGGGGTTCCCCAAGAAGCTCGGCTCGATCTGGATCACCCGCAGCTTCGGGCTCGGCGGCCCCGCCGACCCGGGCATGGCTCCGGGGGCGCGCTTCGGAGCGACCTGCGCGGCCTACGAGCGCCGGGTCGCCGAGTGCACCGTCACGCTCGAGCACCCCTCCGAGGGAGGGCCGTTCCACAACGCGCCGCCGATCGTCAACGTCCGCCACTTCCCGCGCCTCGCCGCCGGGCAGCACGACGCGCCGGCCGTCCACGAGCTCGTGCGCGCCGTGTCGCGCGACCGCGCCGGCTCGGAGGTCTGGGAGGGCAGCGCCACGCTCGAGCTCATCGGCGCGCCGCACGAGGAGCACGCCGCGCTCGCCCCGGTGAAGCTCGGGCGCGGCTACCGCTTCACGTTCGGCTACACGGTCGACGACCTCGAGACGGTGAAGGAGCTGCGCTAGTGGCTCAGAGCCACAAGGTCGCGCTCGTCACGGGCGGCGGCACGGGCATCGGCGCCGCCGTCGCGCGGAGGCTCGCCGCAGACGGGTACGCGGTCGCCGTGACCGGCCGCCGGGCCGGCCCGATCGAGAGCGTGGCCGAGGAGATCGGCGGCATCGCGGTCGTCGCAGACACCGGGCAGGTCGGAGGACGCCGACCGCGCCGTGGCGGAGACGGTGGCCCGCTTCGGCGGCCTCGACGCGCTCGTCTGCAACGCGGGCGTCGGCGGCGAAGGATCGCTGCGCGACCTCGATCCCGCCGTCTGGGACGACGTGCTGCGCGTCAACCTCACGGGCGCCTTCCTGATGGCGCGCGCGGCGATCCCGCACCTCGTCGCACGCCGCGGCGCGATCGTGACCGTCTCGTCGGCTGCCGGCCTGCGGGCGTGCCCCGAGTCGCTCGCGTACTGCTCCTCCAAGGCGGGCCTCGCGATGCTCACCCAGTGCATCGCCGTCGACCACGGCCCGGAGGGGGTGCGCGCGAACTGCATCTGCCCCGGCTGGGTGCGGACGCCGATGGCCGACGAGGAGATGGACGCGCTCGCCGGCCGGCTCGGCACCGACCGCGAGGGCGCCTACGCCGCCGTGCATCGTCGACGTGCCGCTGCGGCGCGCCTCCACCCCCGAGGAGATCGCGGCGCACGGTCGCCTGGCTCCTCTCCGACGACGCCGCCTACGTCAACGGCGCCGTCCTCCCCGTCGACGGCGGGCACACCCCCGTCGACGTCGCCACCGTCGCCTTCGGCAGGGCCTCCGCGTGAGCCGCTACGGACGTCGCCGGCGTCTCCGTCTCGACCGAGCACTTCATCGGCGGCGAGCGCGTCGCGAGCGACGTCGACCTTCACCGACATCTCCCCGATCACCGAGCGAGCCGATCGCGCGAGGTCGCGCGAGGCGGCGAGCGCGAGGCGGCGCTCGCGGTCGAGGCGGCCGAGCGGGCGTTCCCCGCCTGGGCCGCGCTCGGCCCGGAGGGCCGGGCCGAGCACCTGCACCGGCTCGCCGACCTGATCGACGCGAACGTCGAGCCGCTCGCCATCGTCGAGTGCACCGACATGGCGATGCTGCTGCGCTCGCTGCGGGCCCGCCTGATCAACCGCTGCGCCCGCAACTTCCGCAACTACGCCGACCTCGCGGTCGAGTACGAGGAGCGCGTGTGGGACTCGAACGGCACGCACAACCGCGTGCTTCGCATGCCGAGCGGGCCGGCCGTCGTGATCACGCCGTGGAACGCGCCGCTGATGCTCTCCACCTGGAAGATCGCCCCGGCGCTCGCCGCCGGCTCGACCGTGATCCTGAAGCCGGCGGAGTGGTCGCCGCTCTCCTGCTCGCTGCTCGCCGACCTGGCCGCCGAGGCCGGCCTGCCCCCGGGCGTCCTCAACGTCGTGCAGGGGATCGGCGAGGAGGTAGGCGCAGCCCTCGTCTCCGACCCGCGCGTGCGCCGGATCTCGTTCACCGGCTCGCCCGAGACCGCCCGCCACATCGGCGTCGCCGCGGCCCGCAACATCGTCCCCTTCACCGCCGAGCTCGGCGGCAAGGGGCCGCTGCTCGTCTTCGAGGACTGCGACCTCGAGGCGGCGGCGCGCAAGGCGGCCGGCCAGTACGACGACTCCGGGCAGGTCTGCCTGGCGGGCACGCGCCTGCTCGTGCAGGAGAGCGTGAGGGACGCGTTCCTCGAGCTCTTCCACCGCTTCACCGACGAGCACGTGCTCGGCGACCCTCGCGACGACGCCACCACGGTGGCGCCGATGATCCACCCCGACCACGTGGCGCGTGTGCTGGGCTTCGTCGAGCGAGCCCGGGCGAACGGCGACGAGATCGTGCGGGGCGGCAACCGGCTCGAGCGCGGCCTCTGGGTCGAGCCGACCCTGATCGTGCCGCGCTCGAACGACAGCGAGGTGGTGCAGCACGAGGTCTTCGGCCCGGTCCTCACCTTCCAGACGTTCGCCGACGAGAACGAGGCGGTCGGCCTCGCCAACTCGACGCGCTACGGCCTCTCGGCCATCGTCTACACGGGGTCGGCCGAGCGCGCCGACCGCGTCGGCCGCGCCGTGCGCGCGGGCGTCGTCTGGGTCAACACGTTCCTCGTGCGCGACCTGACGGCGCCGTTCGGCGGCATCGGCATCTCCGGCATCGGCCGTGAGGGCGGCCAGTACGCGCTCGACTTCTACTCCGACCTGAAGTCGCTGCAGATCCTCGAGGGCTCCTGCCGCTGATGGCGACCGGGCTCGTCTGGCACGAGCGCATGATGTGGCACGACACGGGCAGCGGCGCCGCCGAGCTGCCCTCGGGCGGCTGGGTCGAGCCCCACGTGCACTTCGAGAATCCCGCCACCAAGCGGCGGCTGAAGAACCTGCTCGACGCGACGGGGCTCACGGAGCAGCTCACCGTGCTGCGTCCGCGGCCCGCCACCGTGGAGGAGGTCTGCCGTGTCCACGAGCGTGCCTACGTCGACCGGGTCGCGGCCCTCTCCGCCGGGCACGGCGGCGACATGGGCGAAGAGGCGATCGTCGGCAACGGCTCCTACGAGATCGCGCTGCTCGCCGCCGGGGGCGTGATCGTCGCGGTGGACGCCACCCTGGACGGCGTCGTCGACAACGCGTACGCGCTCGTGCGCCCGCCGGGGCATCACGCCCTGCCCGGCCGGGGCATGGGCTTCTGCCTGTTCGGAAACGTCGCCGTCGCCGTACGGCACGCGCAGGCCGAGCGCGGCGTCGGCCGCGTCGCGGTCGTCGACTGGGACGTGCACCACGGCAACGGCACCCAGGCCGCATTCTGGGACGACCCCGCCGTGCTCGCGATCTCGCTGCACCAGGACGGTTGCTACCCGCAGGGCTCGGGAGCACGCGAGGAGCGGGGCTCCGGCGAGGGGGAGGGGGCGACGCTCAACGTGCCGCTTCCTCCCGGCTCGGGCCGCGGCGCCTACCTCGCCGCGCTCGACCAGGTCGTCGTCCCGGCGCTCGAGCGCTTCCGGCCCGATCTGATCGTGATCGCGTGCGGCCTCGACGCGGGCGGCTTCGATCCGCTCGGGCGCATGCAGCTCTCCGCCGCGGCCTTCGGCGAGATGACGGGCCGGCTGGTCGACGCCGCTGCCCGGCTCTGCGGCGGGAAGCTGGTCGCCGCGCACGAGGGCGGCTACTCGGCCGCGCCACGTCCCCTTCTGCGGCCTCGCCGTGATCGAGGCGCTCTCGGGGCTCGACGCGGGCGTCGACGATCCTTTCGCCTACGTCGAGGGCCAGGAAGGGCAGGAGCTGCAGCCGCACCAGCGCGAGGCCGTGGAGGCTGCTGCGCGCCTCGTGGAGCGCGTCCCGGCGTGACACCGAAGCTCGTACTCGTGCTCAGCGAGAACTGGACGATGACGCCGCCGCGCGACCTGCGTGCCCTGGTCGAAATGGCCGTGATCGCCGAGGACGCAGGCTTTGATGCGGTAATGGTGAGCGAGCACGTCGTGCTCGGCCCGAGCGCCGGTGCGGACGGGATCATGGGGAACCCGCGCGACTACGCCCTGCCCGGCAACCAGGACCCGGCCATGCCGTGGCCCTCCTCGCTCGTGCTGCTCTCCGCCGTCGCCGCCGCGACCACGCGGCTTCGGCTCGCCGCCTGCGCCGTGATCGCGCCGCTGCGCCATCCGCTGCTGCTCGCGCGCGAGCTCGGGACGCTCGACATCCTCTCGGAGGGGCGTCTCGTCGTGCAGCCGACGGTGAGCTGGCACCGTGAGGAGTACGAGGCGCTCGGCATCCGCTTCCAGCGTCGCGGCGCGCTGCTCGACGAGCACCTCGCCGCCTGGGAGGCGGTGTGGGCCGGCTCGCCGGCGAGCTTCCACGGTGAGCACTACTCCTTCGACGACGTCTATCTCGAGCCGAAAGCCTGGCGGCCCGACGGGCCGCGCATCTGGCTCGGCGGCCAATCGGTGCATCCTCGGCTCCTGCGTCGCATCGTCGGCTACGCGCACGGCTTCCACCCGCTCGGGCAGCCGTCCGAGGAGGACATGGCCACGTTGCGGGCCGGCCTCGCCGAGGCGGGCCGCGACCTCTCCGAGCTCGAGCTCGTAGGCGGCATGCGCGCCGTCTTCCCCGACGACGACAGCCCCTCGCCGCTCGAGCCCGGCTCTCGCCTCGCTTCCCGTGCAGATCGCGCGCGGTTTCACGACCTTCTGCATCAAGCCGTCCCAGTTCGTCGACGAGATGGCGCTCTACCCGGCCTGGTGCCGGGAGGTGGTGGAGCGCGTGAGGGAGCTCGCCGCATGAGGGCCGACGTCGCGATCGTCGGGAACGGCGTCGCCGGCACCGCCTGCGCGATGCGCCTCGCACGTCACGGCATTCGCCCGCTCCTGATCGGCCCGGGCCTGCCCGTCGACCGCCCGCCGCTGACGAAATCGGCGCTCGTGAAGGGCGAGCCGGTCTTGCTGGCCGACGAGGAGCGGCTGGCCGAGCGCGGCGTCGAGCGCCTGGACGCGATCGTGGACGAGATCGACCTGTCGGCCCGGCGGCTCCGCGCCGGCGGCGAGGACGTCGAGGCCGGCGCGATCGTCCTGGCGACGGGGCTCTCGTACCGGCCGCCGCGGATCCCCGGCCTCGACGCCGCGCACGTCAACGCGACTCCCGGCGGCATGCGACGGCTGGCCGCGGTGCTCGTGGGCGGCCCTCACCGGGTCGCCGTGATCGGCGGAGGGCTGATCGGCGTCGAGACCGCGGCGACCCTCGCGACGCAGGGGCATGCGGTCACCGTGCTCGACCTGCTCGAGCGGCCGCTCGACCGCCTCCACGAGCCGCTCCCCGCCGTCGCGTCCGCGACGCTGGAGGAGCTCGGCATCCCCTTCGTCGGCGGCGCCGCCGTCGAGGAGCTCACGGTCGCAGCAGACGGCCTTGTGACGATTCGTCACAAGGAGGGCAGCGTCGAGGCCGGCGTCGTCGTCGCTGCGATGGGCGGCCGCGTGGTGCCTCCGCCCGGGTTGGAGATCGACGGGCCGGTCGAGGTCGGCGCCGACATGGCCGTTCCCGGGCTGGCCGGCGTCCACGCCTGCGGCGACCTCGTGCTCGTCCCCCATGCCCGCTTCGGCCCGATGCGTTTCCCGCACTGGGATGCCGCCATCGGCACGGGGGAGCAGGCAGCCGATGCGATCGCCGGCCGGGCCGGTCCCTACGAGCGGCTGCCGTACTGGTGGAGCGACATCGGCCCGCGCAGACTGGCCGAGGTGGGCTGGAGCGGGGCGGTCGAGACGTGGGCGGAAGAGGACGGCCTGCACGTCGGCCGGGACGCGGCCGGCGAGGCCGTGTGCGTGCTCGTCGTCGACGAGCCGCGCCGCCTGCGCGAGGCACGGGCACTCGTCCAGGGAGGAGGGGCATGAGCACGACCGAGCAGTGGGCCGAATCGATCACCGTCGAACAGCTCGACGAGGACCCGTATCCGATCTACGCACGCATGCGCCGCGACGCACCCGTGTGCTTCGTGCCCGCCGTCGGCCTCTGGTTCGTCACCCGCTGGGGCGACGTCGAGCGCGCCGCCTCGAGCCCCGAGCTGATCGACTCCGCCGTTACACCCTCTCCACTCGACCGCGTCATGGGCGGGAAGAGCATCCTCGTGCTCGACGGCGAGCCGCAGAAGAAGCTCCGCGCCATGCTCGATCCGTCGCTTCGGCCCCGTGTCGTCGAGGCGACGACACCCGGGCTCGTCGAGCCGCTCGTGGAGAGCCTGCTCGACGGCCTCGCCGCCCGCGGCGAGGCCGAGCTGATGAGCGAGTACTTCGAGCCGGTCTCGGTGCTCGCCCTCGGGCGCGTGCTCGGCCTCGGCCACCTCGACGGCGACACGCTGCGGCGCTGGTTCCACGGGCTGGCCGAGGGCGCGATCAACTTCGAGAACGACCCGGCCCGCTGGGAGACCGCGGACGCAACCGGCGCCGAGATCGACCGCGAGCTCGCACCCGTGCTGGAGCGCATGTGGGCCGAGCCCGACGACTCGACCATCTCCACGATGCTGCACCACGCCGAGGGATCGTTCGAGCAGCGGGTGGCGCAGATCCTGCCGACGCTGAAGGTGATCCTGCTCGGCGGCATGCAGGAGCCGGGTCACGCAGCCGGGACGACGCTGGCCGGCCTCCTCGCCTCCGGACAGGCCGCCGAGGTCGCAGCCGATACCGGCCGTCTTCTGCGCGACGCGATCGAGGAGGGGCTGCGCTGGGTCTCGCCGATCGGCACGCAGACGCGCCGGACGAAGGTCGACGTCGAGCTCGGCGGCGTCACGGTGCCCGCAGGCGAGAACCTGGGCGTGCTCGTCTCCTCCGCCAACCGCGACGAAGAGGTCTGGGGCCTGAAAGCGGACGTCTTCGACGTGCACCGGCCGCGCCGCAACCACGCCGCCTTCGGCTTCGGGCCGCATTTCTGCTCGGGCCACCACTTCTCACGGGTGCAGATGCGGATCGCTCTGCAGCGGCTGCTCGAGCGGCTCCCCGGCCTGCGCCTCCACCCGGAGCGGCCGCCCGTCTTCACCGGCTGGGAGTTCCGCGCCCCGCGCAACCTCGACGTCACCTGGGACGCATGACCTGGGTCGACGTCGGGCCTGCCGACCTCGACGACGGCTCCCTGCGTGACGTGGCCGTGGGCGACCTGCAGGTGTGCGTCGCCCGTGAGGGCGGCAGGTGGTTCGCGTTCGAGACCTGGTGCACGCACGAGGAATGCCCGCTCTCCGACGGGTGGCTGGAGGACGAGGCAGTGCGGTGCGCATGCCACGGCGCGTTGTTCGCCCTTGCCGACGGGGAGCCGCTGGAGGGCCCGGCGCACGAGCCGATCCGGGTCTTCCCCGCCCGCGAGGCGGCGGGGCGCATCGAGGCCGATCTCCCTATGCTGCCCGCGTGACCGAATCGTCCCCGCCCACGGCTGCGGCTCGACGTGACGCGCGAGGAGGCGCTGGAGCGCACCGCCGAGATCGTGGCGGAGGCCTGGCGCAGCTTCGACCGCGCCCGGCCCGACCAGCCCCCGATCGACGCGCGCATCCGCGAGCTCCTCTCCGAGCGGCTGCCCAGCCACGGCGCGCCGGTGCTCGGCGTGCTCGAGGACGCCGGCCACGTGCTCGACGCGAGCCTCGCGCAGCCGAGACCTCGCTACTTCGCCTTCGTCGGCTCGTCGGGCCTCGAGATCGGCGTGCTGGGGGACCTGCTCGCCTCCTGCTACGACGTCAACCTCGCAGCCTGGGCCGCGGCCGCGTCGGAGCTCGAGGAGCACGCGGTCCGCTGGGTCGGTGAGTTCGTCGGCTACCCCGCCGTCGCGGGCGCGTTCACGAGCGGCGGCACCGTGTCGAACGTGACCGCGCTCGCCGCCGCGCGCGAGCACGCGCTGCCGGGCAGCCGCGACACCGGCCTCGTCGGGCGGAGGATGGCGGTGTACTGCTCGGAGGAGGCGCACTACTCGGTCGACCGTGCCTGTGAGCTGCTCGGCATCGGCGCGGCGAACGTGCGCTCGCTCCCGCTCGACGAGAGCCGCGGCATGCGGCCCGACGCGCTCGCCGCGGCGATCGACGCCGACCTGGCGCAGGGCATCGTTCCCATCGCGGTCGTCGCGACGGGCGGCACCACGCTGACCGGGGCCGTCGACCCGATCCCCGTGCTCGCCGACATCTGCGACGAGCGGGGCGTGTGGCTCCACGTCGACGGCGCCTACGGGCTGGCGGCCGCCGCCGTGCCCGAGGTCGCCCATCTCTTCGCCGGGCTCGAGCGCGCCAGCTCCGTCTCGGTGGACGCGCACAAGTGGATGTACCTGCCGAAGGCCTGCGGCGTCGTCCTGGTGCGCCGTCGCGCCGACCTCGAAGCAGCCTTCCTGCACGAGGAGGCGTACTTCCCCCACGAGCGCAACCAGCCGCACGCCGTCGACATCACCCTCGAGTACTCCCGCCCCTTCCGCGCCCTCAAGCTGTGGCTCGCGTTCCGCGCCCACGGCGCCGAGGCGTTCCGCGAGGCGATCGCGAACAACCTGCGCCAGGCGCGCCTGCTCTACGACGAGGTGCTCGCGAGGCCGGAGCTGGAGCCGCTCTGCGGGCCGCCGCAGCTCTCCATCGTCCCCTTCCGCCACGTCGCGGCCGAGGGCGACCTCGATGCCCACAACGCCGCCCTCGTGGAGGCGATCCAGCAGGACGGCCGCATCTGGGTCGCCCCCGCCACCGTGGACGGGCGCGTCTGCCTGCGGCCGTGCCTCGTCAACTTCCGCACCACCGACGACGACGTGCGTGCCCTCGTCGACGTCGCCGTCGAGCTCGGCGCCCGCTAGACGCCGAGCTCGTCGCCCTCTTCCCCGTCCTCCTCGTCCGCGTAGCGGCGACCGGACCAGAGGGAGAGCGCGGAGAGCGCGGCGATGCCGACGAAGGCGGAGAACGCGAGGTAGGGGATGGTCGCGAAGCCCCAGATCTTGAACCACTCCACCTCGCAGAGAGCGCCCTGCTTGCAGATCGACGCCTGCCCGGGGAACCACGTCAGCTGCATGTGGTAGACGGAGATCACGGCCCCGATGACCGACAGCACGAGACCGTAGAGCGCGATGCCGCGGTCGCGCCGGGCGGCAGCGATCCCGAAGAGGACGACGAGTGGGTACATCGCGATCCGCTGGTACCAGCAGAGCGTGCACGGGATGAAGTTGGCGTGCTCGCTGAAGTAGAGGCTGCCCGCCATCGAGACGACGGCCAGGCCGAAGGCGGCCCAGAGCTCCACGCCGTAGACCCGGTCGGCGATCCACGAGAGCGGCCTCACCCCGCCGACCCACTCGAGCGGCGCCGCCAGCGCGAGCGCGACCACGCCCGCCAGCACGAGCAGCGACCCCAGTGTGAGGAAGGTCTCGACGTGCTCCGTCGTCATGGTCTCACCATATTCACATCGGGCGTCTCGGCGCCCCCTTCACGCGACCGCGCTCGGCGGAGCCCAATGCTGACGCAACACCCGCTTAACCAGCCCTAACCCCTGGCTTACGGCCTGGCTCGTATAACGAATGCGTGACCTTCCTCGACTCATCGACTTCCTTCCTTCCCCCCGCGAACGGCTCCTCCCCCTCCCTGCCGTTCGCACCAGTTGGGCGGCGGCCGACCACTCCCTCGTAACGCGGCTTGCCAAGCCCATGGTGGGCAACCCTCCCCTGGAGCCCGCCAACCGACGAAGACCCCCTCCTGCCAGGGGGTCTTCGTCGTTCGGGGCTCGAATCACGATGGGGCATCGGGCCATCGGGACGAGCTGCCGACGAGCGGCGTCTCCGACTCTCGAGCGCTCAGCCGTGCCGCGCGAGCGCCTCGTCGCCGAGCTCGTAGCCGCGCCGGACGATTGCGCGCTTCGCCTCCTCCGGCCAGACGAGCCCGGTCCTGAAGCTCGAGTCGAGCGAGTGCTCTCCCGCATCGCCCCGCACGATCGTCGTCGGCAGCGCGCGGTTGTGCCGGAACGGGAAGGAGGCCTGCGCGAACCGGGCCTCGACCGCCGCGGCGGCCCGGCGCCGCCGGCCCGGCAGCGCATGCCGTCGCGCGATCTCCACCATGTCCCGCCGAAGCGCGTCCATCTCGCGCACCGACGCGTCGCGCTCTGCCGCGTACCGCTCCTCCAGCGCCGTGTTGCGGGCGATCGAGATCCGCATCAGCCGGACGATCATCTCCGCCAGGTGCGCTGGCTCGCCGCGCTCCTGCCGGGCCTCCGCCTCCTGCAGCTCGCCGATGATGGCGCGGACCGGCGGAACGGCCCGGAAAGGCTCCAGCCGCCGCCGCAGCCGTGCCAGGTTCTCGCCGCCGAGCTTCGGGTGGCGGGAGACGTAGCGCAGGCCGACGATCTCGTGCACTGCCGCGTTGTCGTAGGCGTGACCCAAGCGGGAAGTTCCGCACCCAGCCGCCGTCGGTGCCGATCACGTCCCCGACCCGCACCGGGAGCACGAGGGCGCTGATCGCCGCCGACGCCATCAGGGCTGCGCCCATCACGGCCGGCTCGGTGGTCCTCGACGAGTAGACCCGCTCGAAGGCGTGGTCGACCTCGGGGTCCTCCGTGCTCGTGATGTCGGTCACGCAGACCGCGAGCTCGATCGGCGACTCGTGCAGCTCGGCGACGAGCTCCTCGGCGGGCTCGATCCGCTCCGAGATCGTGGCGGGCAGCACGTAGTCGTGCAGCCCCGTGAACGGCAGCTGCCACAGCCGGTGGGGACGGAAGGTCTCGTCCGGCTGCAGGCCCAGGCAGAACTCCTCCAGGTCGTCGAGCCGGTCGAGCGCGGCCATCACGCCGGTGAGCGCGCCCGCCGAGGTGCCGTAGATCCAGCCGATCCGCGGCCACAACGGGCTCTCGCGCAGCCGTTTCAGGAAGCCGAGCTCGAGCAGCACGGCGTTCATCCCGCCGCCCGAGAGCACGAGTGCCACGTCGCGGTCCTTGACCATGTCCGTATTCTGCGGCCGTGGACCCGCACGCGCCGCACCCCGGCTCGCTGACCCTCGAGGAAGAGGAGCTGCTCGAGGACGAGTGGCTGTGGGAGGACGACGGCGACGTCGACCATTCCGGCTGGTTCTGCGTCCGCACGGCGCCGTTTCCCTGCCCCGCGCAGGGGTGCACGTTCGTGGCCGAGTACATGACGGCCGCCCACCTGATCCTCGTGTGGGAGGAGCGCGACGACCCCAACCTGCTCTGGCACGCCCAGCGCGCGATGGAGGTCGGCCGTGACCCACGCGTCGTCCCGTACCAGTCCGCCTTCGGGCCGAGCGCCTCGTATTACGCCTGGGAAGCCTCGGGGCGGCCCGTCCACGGCGTGCGCGGGAAGTCCTGAAGACCGCCGCCTACGGTCCGCGCAGGGCGGAGCGGTAGATGCGCGGCGCCGCGTACGTGCTCTCGCTCGCATGGAAGCGCGTGCGCCGGCGCTCGTCGGGGGCGCTGCTCGCCGCCGCCGGAATCGCGGTCGGCACCGCCGTCCTCTTCGGCATCCTCGCCGGCACCAAGGTGGCGCAGGACCGCAGCGCCTCCCAGGCGGTGGAGCGGATCACCGCCGCCGCGCGCTCGCTGCGGGTCGCCTGGTTCGGCGTCCCGTCCGGAGCAGGCGAGCGCCTCCCCGTGCTCGACGAGGCGGCCCGCGGCGAGCTCGCGGACGTCGGCCTCGCGGGGCCGACGCCGCTCGTGCTCTTCCGCGAGAGCACCGTGGCCGGCCGCTTCGCCGGCCTCGCGGCCGTCGACGGCCTGGCGCCGCACGTCGTGCTGCGCAGCGGCCGCCTTCCCCGTCCCTGCACGCCGGCCCGCTGCGAGGTGCTCCGCCTGCGCGGACAGGGCGCCATCCCGAGCGCTCCCGGGCTCCGGCTCGTCGAGGTGGGCACGGCGATGCTCCGCTCCAGCGTTCTCTTCGGAGACTTTCTCTCGCCGACGGACAACGCGCTCGCCGACCGCGAGGCTGCGCCGGCGCTGCAGAGCTCGTCGGGCTACCACCGGCCCGCCCCGGGGCCGCTGCTCGTGGCGGACGGCGTCGCAGCGCTCGCCGCCTCGCCGGCGCTCGCCGCCACCTACCGCAGCTACGCGTGGGTGTGGCCGCTTCGCTCCGGCGCTCCCCGCGTGTGGGAAACCGGCGCGTTCGTGCGGCGGGTCGAGCGGGCACGCGCCGCACTTGCCGCGACGTCGTCGTCCTTCGCGGTGCAGGCGCCCGTCGAGGAGCTGCGGGCGGCCGAGCGGGCGAGCACGGTGTCGGGACGGCGCCTGCTGCTCGTCGGAGGGGAAGCGGCCGCGCTTCTCTTCGCCTTCGCGGTACTGGCCGCGCGCAGCATGCGGCGCGATCTAGAGGCTGCGCACCGGCGCCTCACGTGGTTCGGCGCGCGACGATGGCAGCTCCGGCTGCTGGCGGTCGCGGAGAGCGCGTTCGTTGCGGTGGCCGGCGTCCTGGCAGGCTGGCTCACCGGTCTCGCGGCCGGCGCCCTCGCGGCGCGCCTGGCCGGGGCTCCTGTGAGCGCGGTGCTCCGCGAGAGCGTGCTCGCGCCGCCGGCGCTCGCGCTTGCAGTCGGCGTTTCGGTCGCCGCGGCGCTCGTGATCCTGCTCGCGGTATCGCTGCACTCCCGCCCGGGGCGTCGCTTCGGGCTGCTCGACGCGGCCGCCGTGGGCGCCGTCGCCGTGGTCGTGGCGGCCCTGCTCGGCGGTGCCGCTGACGAGGAGCGGCTGGCAACGGGACAGGGAGCCGGCCTGCTGCTGCTCCTGCTCCCCGGCCTGATCGCGTTCGCGGCGGCCGTGGCCGCCGCGCGCCTGTTCGCCCCGCTCGTCCGCCTCGCCGGCAGGGTGAGCTCGGGCCGGCTCGGGCTCCGTCTCGCCGCCGTCTCGCTCGGCCGGGGCCCCGGCGCCGCCGCCGTCACCGTCGCCTTTCTCGTTCTCGCCTTCGCGCTCGCTCTCCTCGCCGAGGGCTACCGCGCCACGCTCACCCGCGGTGAGGCCGACCAGGCGGCATATCGCGTCCCGCTCGACGTCGTCGTGCGGGAGGATCTGCGCCGCCTCGTGCCGGTGCTGGACGCAGCGCCGCTCGAGCGCTTCGCCCGACTCGGCGGCGGCGTCGACGCCGTCCCCGTGCTACGCGTCACGGGCGGCGCCGGCGCGGCGGAAGGCGTCACCGGTGTGACCGTGCTGGGCCTGCCCGCCGCGGCCGTCGGGCGGCTCCACGGCTGGCGGGGCTCGTGGGCCGACGCCTCCCGCACGACGCTCGCGGCCGACATCGCACCGGAGCGGCCGATCGCGCTCGCGGGCGTCCGCCTCGACTCCGACGAGCTCGCGCTCGAGGCGGGGCCGGGCCTGCCGACCCTGTTCGCCACGATCGCGTCGCCGCAGGGGGTGTTCCGCCGCGTCGCGCTCGGTGAGCTCGACGCCCGCGCCGCCCGCCGCCTGCACGTGACCCTTCCGGGCGCCTTGCGCCACGGCACCCTCGTCGCGCTCGAGCTCGTCCCGCCCCGGCTGCAGGAGCGTGGAGCCGACGCAGGCGAGGCGCTCGTCGGCACGCTGCGGCTGAGCGGGCTGCCGTTGGCCGGGTGGGTGGGCGAGGGCGGCGTCATCGTTCAGGCGACGGCCGACGGGGCCGTGCTGCGCTACCGCATCACGCCGGCGCGCACGGCCCGCCTCCGCGCAGCGCAGCCGACCGACGGCGACCCCCCTGCGGTGCTCGCGACGCCGCGGCTGGCCGAGCTCGCCGGAGGCGTCGGCGGCACCCTGCCGCTCCGGATCGGAGGCGCGAGCGTGCCGGTTCGGGTCACCGGCGTCGTCGAGCGCTTCCCGGGCACGACCGGAGACGCCGTCGTCGGCGACATCGACGCTCTCGAGGTGGCGGTCAACGCCGAGGCTCCCGGGGCGGCGCGCACGAACGAGATCTGGCTCGACGTGCCCCCCGGGCGCGACGATGCTGTCGACGCGGCGCTGTCTCGGCCGCCGTTCCGCGCGCTCGAGACCGTCTCGCGCCGGCAGTTGGAGGCCGACGCACGCGACGACCCCCTCGGCCACGGGACGCTCTACGCGCTCGTCGCTGCCGCCCTGGTGGCGCTCCTGCTCGCCGCCGTCGGGCTCGCGCTCACCGTCCGCTCCGACCTGAGGGACGACCGCGGCGAGCTGTACGACCTCGAGGCCCAGGGCGCCCGGCCCTCGCTGCTGCGGCGGGTCGTCCGTGCCCGTGCGCTCGTCGTCGCCCTCGCCGGCCTCGTCGCCGGCGCGCTCGCGGGCGCGCTGCTCGCTCTGCTCGTGACCCGGGTCGTCTCCGTCACCGCTCGGGCGACCGCGCCCGACCCGCCGCTCGCGACGACGTTCGACCTGCGGGTCGTGGCCGTGGGGGCGATTGCCTACCTCCTGCTGGCTGCGCTTCTCGTCGGCCTTGCCACCCGAAGCGCTTTCGGTGACCGGCGCGGGCCTGCCGCGCGCAGAGGAGACGGGGACGTGACCCCTGTCGTCGAGACCCACGATCTCTTCTGCGTCTACCCATCCCCACAGGGCGGCGTGGCCGCGCTGCAGGGGCTCACGCTGTCCGTTGAGGACGGAGAGATCTGCATCGTGCTGGGGCCGAGCGGCTCGGGGAAGACGACGCTGATGCGCACGCTCGCCGGGCTCGAGCGCCCGAGCTCCGGCTCCGTCACGGTCGCCGGACTGGATCTCGGCTCGCTGCCGGCCCGCCGGCTCGGCCGCTACCGGTCGGAGACGCTCGGCTACGCCGACCAGCACTACTGGCGTGCGCTCGCCGGCGAGCTCACCGCGGAGGAGCTCGTCGCCGTCCCACTCGGGCTTGCCGGCGTCGAGCCCGGCGGTGCGGCGCGCCCGCGCCCACGAGCTGCTCGAGCGCGTCGGGCTGCGGGACCGGGCGGGAGCGCTCCCCGGCGAGCTCTCCGGCGGAGAGCAGCAGCGGATCGCCCTGTGCGCGGCGCTCGCACGCCGGCCGCGGCTGCTGATCGCGGACGAGCCCACGGGCGAGCTCGACCGTGTCAGCGCGGACGGCATCTACCACCTGCTCGCCGAGCTCACGCGAGAGCAACGGGCAACGGCCCTGGTCGTCAGCCACGACCCGCGCTCGGCCGGGATCGCCGACCGCGTCGTCCACATCCGCGACGGCAGGGTGAGCGAGGAGGAGGGAGAGGACGGGCAGGCGGTCGTGATCGGCCGCGGTGGCTGGCTGCGGATCCCGGAGGAGACGCTCCGGGCCGCAGGCATCCACGACCGCGCCCGCGTGACGCTCGGCGACCGTGCCGTCGAGCTTCGCCCACTCGGTGAGGCTGCGCCGCGTGAGGACACGGCCGTGCCGGGCATCGGGGGAGGCAAGGGCGCCCGCGTCGAGGCGCGCGGACTGACCCGCCGCTACGGCGCCCAGGTCGCGCTCGGCAGCTTCACGGCCACCTTCGAGCCCGGTCGGCTCACCGTCGTGACGGGCCCCTCCGGGTCGGGAAAGTCGACGCTGCTCTCGCTGCTCGCCGGCCTCGACGTCCCCGACGAGGGAGAGGTCGTGATCGGAGGCGTCACGGTCTCGGCGCTCGACCGCGATGGGCGGGCGGCCTTCCGGCGTGACCACATCGCGTTCGTCGGCCAGTCGCCCGGGCTTTCCGGCTTCCTCAGCGCAAGGGAGAACGTCGAGCTCGGCCTCGCCGTGCGCGGCATCGACAGCGTGCAGGCACACGAGCGGTCGGGTGACGCCCTCGCCGTGGTCGGCCTCGTCGAGCACGCCGACCGCAAGGTTGCGCTCCTCTCCGCCGGTCAGCGAGAGCGCGTCGCGATCGCGCGCGCGCTGGCGGTCAGGCCGTCGGTGATCCTCGCCGACGAGCCGACGGCGCGCATCGACGTGGCCGGAACACTCGCGCTGGGTGGCCTCTTCGCCGACATCGCGATCGAGTACGGGACCACGTTCGTCTGCGCTACCCACGATCAGTTGCTGATCGGCCTCGCCGACGATCAGGTGGAGCTCGTCGCGCCTGCCCGGGTACCATGACGGGCCGGCGATGGCGATCCAGAGCGAGACGATCCAGGTCACGGGCATCCGGTGCGAGCGGTGCGTGAACCGCCTCGCGGCCGCCCTGCGCGGTCACGAGGGCCTCGACTTCGCGAACGCGAACCTCATGGGCCAGGTCATGTTGCAGTTCGACGACGAGAGGACATCGCGCAGCGCGCTCGTCGAGTCGATGGGCAAGGCCGGCTTCCACGAGATCGAGCTCGTCTGATCCGCTCATCCCGGGGGAATAACGCCCTGCCCCGGCGCGTTTCATCGTCTCGTACGACGGTGGTACGGTAGCCCGATGGGCGAGCCCGAGCCGGACATCGAGGCACGTCGGATCGCGTCGTCCGCACGCGACCGGGTGCGCTTCGAGGAAGAGGCTCTCCAGCTCGCCGATCAGGTGTACCGGGTCGCACGCCGGCTCGTCGGCACCCGAGAAGAGGCTGAGGATCTTGTCCAGGAGACCTACGCACGAGCGTTCCGGAGCTGGAGCTCCTACACCCCCGGCACGAACCTCCGCGCCTGGCTGCTCCGCATCCTCACCAACCTCAACCTCGACCGCGGTCGCAAGATCCAGCGCACGCCCGACCTGCAGCCGCTGGAGGAAGGCGACTACTACCTCGCGAACAAGGTGGCCGAAACCCAGGGCGAGCAGGCGCTCGACCAGGAGCGGGTCGTCGAGCGTCTCTCGCAGGACTCGATCGTGACGGCGCTGTCGTCCCTGCCGCACGACTTCCGCGACGTGGTCGTGCTCGTCGACATCGGAGACTTCAGCTACGCGGATGCAGCCCAGATCCTCGACATCCCGATCGGCACGGTGATGTCCCGGCTTCACCGTGGCCGGCGCCTGCTCAAGCAGCAGCTCGCCCAGGAGGCGCTTTCGTGAGCCACGGGCCGTGCGACAAGTGCGAGGAGCTGCTCCAGGGCTACCTCGACCGTGCGCTCACCGAGCCCGAGCGTCATGAGGCGGAATCGCATCTCGACGGCTGCGAGTACTGCCGGCGCCGCTACCGCTTCGAGGAGACGCTGCGCGTGTACGTCCGCACGACGGCCGAGGAGCGCATGCCGCCCGGCCTGCTCGAACGGCTCACGCAGCTCCGCTCCGCCGCCGACGCGCCGTAGCGCGCGGCGTGGCGCGCCCGCGTCAGCCTTCGCGCCGACGCAGGTGCCGGGGCAGGTCCGCCGGCGTGTCGACGTCGCCGGGGCTGCCGAGGTCGTCGCAGGCAACGAGACGCGGCTCCCGCACGCGCAGCCCCTCGTCGGGCACGTCGTCCCAGGCGGCGCGGGCGAGCAGGAGCGGGTGCCCCCGGACGCCGCCGTAGGACGCCGCCACCACCGTCCCGCCGTGGGCGCGCCAGTCGTCCGCGACGCGGGCGACTGCGGCAGGGGAGAGGTCGGGGCCGTCGGCGAGCGCGACCACCGCCGCCTCGCACCCCGGGCCGAGCGCGGCGAGCCCGCAGCGCAGGGACGCCCCCGGCCCGCGCTCCCAGTCCGCGCAGCGCACGACGCGCACCGGCACGGCAAGTGACACAGTGTCACAAGCGTCGTCGAGCGGGTGCGCGCCCTCGACGACGACGATCTCGTCGAGAGGGGCGGCGGCGAGGCGCTCCAGCACGGCCGGCAGGAGCAGCCGCTGCTTGGGCGAGCCGAAGCGCGACGCCTCGCCGGCGGCGAGGACGACCGCGCAGACGCCCGTCACGACCCGACGGTGACGACGACGTCGGAGACGACGACCGGCTCGGTCGGCTGCTCGCGTTGCGTCGCCGAGCTTGCCCGATCCGCTCCACCACGTCGAGCCCCGACGTCACCGTGCCGACGATCGCGTAGTCCGGCGGCAGCCCGACGTCGTCGCCGGTGACGACGAAGAACTGGCTGCCGGCGGTCCCGGCCGGCTCGGTCTCGGTCTTCGCCATCGCCACGACGCCCTTCGTGTAGGCGGCGTCCTGCGCCGGCGGGTCGACCGTCTGGTAGCCCGGGCCGCCCGCGCCCGTCTGGGTCGGGTCGCCGCCCTGGATCACGAAGTCGGGGACGATGCGGTGGAAGATCGTGTCGTCGAAGAAGTCCGCGCGCGCGAGCGAGACGAGCGACGCGCTCGTCTGCGGTGCGCCCTGCACGTCGAGCGTGACCGTGAACGAGCCGCAGTTGGTGACGAACTCCGAGCGTCACCGGCTCCTTCGGGTCGAGCTCCTCGCTCGGGGCGGTGGCGCCGCCGTCGTCGCGGGCTGCCGGGAGCTCGACGGCGGTGCACCCGCTCGCGCTCGCGCTGCCGGTGGTCTCGGTGGCGGCGGTGGTCTCGGTGGCCGCGGTCTCGCCGCGGCCGCTCCCGTCGCCGCCGCAGCCGGCGGCCACGACCGCCAGCACCGCCAGCAGCGCGAGGGATGCGAGAGCACGCGTCACGTTCGTCGATGCTAGATGATGGGTGACGACGTGAAGCTCGCACTCGAGATCAACGGAGAGCGGCACGATCTCGACGTGCCGGCCGGCCGCCGCCTCGTCGACGTCCTGCGTGACGACCTCGAGCTGCTCGGGACCAAGCTCGCCTGCGGCGAGGGTGCCTGCGGCGCGTGCGCCGTGCTGGTCGACGGGCGCGCCGTCAACTCCTGCCTGCTCCTCGCCGCCGCCGCCGAGGGCCACGCGATCGTGACGATCGAGGGCATCTCCCGGGAGGCCGCGACCCTGCTGGACGCGTTCGTCGCCGAGGACGCGCTGCAGTGCGGCTACTGCACGCCCGGCCAGATCGTCAGCGCCACGGCGCTGCTCGCCCGCGTGGCGCAGCCGACGGGCGAGCAGGTGCGCGACGCGCTGGCGGGCAACCTCTGCCGCTGCGGTGCCTACCCGAAGATCGAGCGGGCCGTCCTGCGCGCTGCCGAGGGCGGCGGCTGATGGCCCGCCTCGTCAAGACCGAGACCGAGATGGAAGGGCGCTACCAGGAGGTCTGGGCGCTCGTCGACGAGGAGGACGACCTCGAGACCTGGCACGCCGGCGACGACCTCTCGCTCGTCGGCCGGCCGACCGCCCGCCACGACGGACCGCTTCGCGCCACGGGGCAGGCCCGCTTCACCGTCGACGTCCGGCTGCCCGGGATGCTCCACGCGGCGGTGCTCCGCTCCCCCGTCGCGCACGGCCGGGTTCGCGGGCTCCGGATCGACGCCGCGCGCCACGTGCCCGGAGTGCGCGCCGTGCTCGGCCCGGAGACGGAGCTGACGCTCGCCGCCGCCGCGCCCGTCCTCGCCGCCGAGCCGCAGTATGCGGGCGAGCCCATCGCCGTCGTCGCCGCCGACACGCCCGAGCAGGCGCGTGCCGGCGTCGACGCGCTGGCGCTCGACATCGAGGTCCTGCCCCACGAGGTCGACCCGGAACGGGCGCTGCGGGAGCAGAGGTTCACGTCCGAGCCGAAGGAGGAGGCCCGCGGGGACGCCGAGGCGGCGCTCGCGGCCGCCGAGGTGCGCGTCGAGGTCGAGCTCGACACGCCCGCGCAGCTGCAGACCGCGCTCGAGCCGCATGCCGCCGTCGCGTCGTGGGAGGGTGACGAGCTCACCGCCTGGATCTCGACGCAGGGCATGTTCGCCGCCCGCGACGAGCTCGCCCGGAGCTTCGGGCTGAGCAAGGACCGGGTGCGCGTGATCACGGAGTACGTCGGCGGCGGCTTCGGCGCCAAGCAGGGCGCCGGCTTCGAGGCTCTCGTCGCCGCCGAGCTGGCGCGGGCGACCGGGCGGCCGGTGCGTCTCGTCGACGATCGCCATGCCGAGCAGCTCGCGGGCGGCCGCCGCGCCTCGACCCGCCAGTCCGTGCGTCTCGGGGCGCGTAAGGACGGCACCATCGTGGCGATCGACGCAGACGCGGTGGTCGCGATGGGGCAGGGCGGCTGGGTCTTCCCCGTGCTCGTGCCCGCCCGCACCCTCTATCGCTGCGACGACGTGCGCGCCATGACCTTTCCCGTGAAGATCAACCTGAGGGCGCAGAACGCCTTCCGCGCGCCCGGCGTGATGGAGGGGACCGCGGTGTTCGAGCAGGCGATCGACGAGCTCGCCGCCGCCTGCGGCATCGACCCGCTCGACCTGCGCCGCCTGAACCACGTCGATCGCGACCAGGTCACCGGGCTTCCCTACTCGAGCAAGGAGCTGCTCGCCTGCTACGACCGGGCAGCGGAGCTCGCCGGCTGGGCCGGCCGCGAGGCCCTGCGACGACCGCAGGCAGACGGGCTCCTGCGCGGCATGGGCTGCGCCACCCAGATCTGGTGGGGCGGCGGCGGCCCTCCGTCACACGCGACGGTGCGGCTCGACGGCGACGGCCACGCCCGGGTCGTCACGGGCATCCAGGACATCGGCACCGGCACGCTGACGGCCGCTCGCATGGTCGCCGCCGAGGAGCTCGGCCTCCGTCTCGAGGACGTCCGCGCCTACGGCGGCGACACCGGCCCCAACGTCTACGGGCCGGTCGCGGGCGGCTCCCAGACGACACCCTCGGTGTTGCCCGCCGTTCGCTCCGCTGCCGCCAAGGTGCGGAAGCAGCTCCTGCAGCTCGCGGGCGACGTGTTCGAGATCGCCGCGGCCGACCTCGAGGTGCGCGATGGCAGGATCCGCTCGCGTGACGGTGGGCTCGACGTCGGCGTCACCGAGGTGACCGAGAAGCTCGGCGACGCCTCCATCGACGGCTCCGGCTCGCGCGCCCCGAACCCGGACGGCTTCCGCGTGCACACCTTCGGCTGCCAGATCGCCCAGGTGGCCGTCGACGCGGCGCTCGGCGAGGTGCGGGTCGAGCGGATCGTGGCCGTGCACGACGTCGGCCGGATCGTCAACCCGCTCACGGCCTCGAGCCAGGTGGAGGGCGGCGTCCTCCAGGGCATGGCGTTCGCGCTCACGGAGGAGCTCGTCGTCGACCCGACCACCGGCGTGCCGGTGAACGCGCACCTCGACGACTACAAGGTGCCGACCATCGCCGACGTGCCCGAGATCGTGATCGACTTCCCTCACGTCCCCGACGCGAACCTGCCGAACGTCGGCGCCAAGGGGCTCGGCGAGCCACCCGTCATCCCCACCGCCGCGGCGATCGCGAACGCGTTCGCCCATGCGACGGGACGGCGCTGCCGTGCGCTGCCGCTGACCCGCGACCGCGTGCTGGAGACGTTGCGGTGACCGACTACGCACGGCCTACCTCGCTCGACGAGGCGCTCGCTCTGCTCGACCAGCCCGGTGCCGCCGCCCTTGCCGGCGGCACCGACCTGGCCGGCCAGGTCGACCGTGGGATCAGGGAGCCGTCGCTCTACGTCGACCTGCAGGCGACAGGGCTCGACGGGATCGCTGCCGAGGACGGGGGGATCGTGATCGGGGCGACGACGACCCTCGCCGAGCTCGCGGCCTCGGAGCTCGTCCGCCCCTACGCGGCCGTCGCCGCCGCAGCCGGGAGCGCGGCCTCTCAGCCGCTCAGGAACCAGGGCACCGTCGGCGGCAACCTCTGCCAGCACACACGCTGCTGGTACTACCGCGGCGCCGAGTGGACGTGCTGGCTCGGCGGGGGCGACACCTGCTACGCGCAGATCGGCGACCACCGCAAGCACAACCTCGAGCCGGGAGACTGCATCTCGGCCCATCCCTCCGATCTCGCGCCGGCGCTCGCCGCCTGCGGTGCCTCCGTCGTCGTCGCCTCTCGCACGGGCGAGCGCGAGCTGCCGCTGCTCGATCTCTACCGGCGGCCCACCGACGGCGACCGCTCGCTCGTGACGCTCGGTCCCGGCGACCTCGTCACGAAGGTGCGGCTGCCGGCTCCGCCCGACGCTTCCGTCTACCTGCGGGCGGGGGAGCGGCAGGCGTTCTCGTTCCCACTCGTCTCGGTCGCCGCGGCACGTCGCGGCGACGCCGTTCGTCTCGCTGCCGCCGGCATCGCGAACGTGCCCCGCGAGCTCGACCCGGCGGATCCGCTGGCCGGCCTGCCCGGCAACCCGCAGAGCGCCTGGAAGCGCGACGTTCTGGCGGCGCTCGTCGAGCGCGCTCTCGGCGTGCTGGAACCCGATTCGGGCTCTCTCACGCCCGGGTCGTGACGGCGAGCACGTCGGCGACGTGAACGAGCCCGATCGCGGCGCGCGCGATCCGCCGTCGTTCGCGGTCGTCCTCCGTCGTCCCGAGCAGCTGCCACAGCTCGGCGGCGGTGACGAGCGCGTCGCGCATCCACTCCGCCTCCTCGAGATGCCCGTTGTCCTCGAGCGCGGCGTTCACGGCCAGCCCGAGCCCTCCGACAGCGTCCGGCTGACGCAGCCAGAGGAGCGGCGTCGCCATCGCGATGTACTGGTGGATGCGCGCGAACGTGAGCGGCTGCACCAGCGCCTGCGGTCCGCGTGGCGGGGTCAGGCGCGGGGGCGGCGCCCCGCGGGCGATGCCGACGGCCGTCTCGCCCAGCACGCCGCGGATCTGCGTCTCGTCGAGGCCCGCCAGGCGCGTCACCCGCAGCGCCAGCAGCAGGGCGTTCGGCAGGCGGCCGTACGGGTAGTCGGTCGCGAACACCACCTGCTCGGGCGCCACCTGGCGGAGGAGGTCGAGCAGGTCGACGGCGCTGAACACCGAGGTGTCGAAGTAGACGCCGGGACGCCGTGGAAATGGCCGGCGAGGCCGGCCATGTCCGCGATGCCCGCGTGGGCGATCACGAGCTGCACGCCCGCGTAGCGCTCGACCAGCGCGGCGAGGTGATCGGCGATCGGCGGCAGCCCGCGGCCGCCGTGGATCAGGATCGGCACGTTCCGCGCGAGGGCCAGCTCGAACACGGGCTCGAGACGCTCGTCGCCGACCGAGAACTTCTGTGCGCGCGGATGGAGCTTGATGCCCCGCGCGCCGCGATCGAGGCAGCGGATCGCCTCCTCGACGGGGCCGTCCTCGAGGTCGAGCCGTGACGAACGGCACGAGCAGCTCCCCTACCTCGCGGGCGAAGGCCAGGGTGCGGTCGTTGGCGGCGCTGAAGGCCGGCGAGCGGTCGGGCTCGTCGAGGCAGAACGTGAAGGCGCCGGTGAAGCGATGCGACTCGAGCATGGCGACGAGCTCGTCCGAGTGCCCCTTCATGCCGTCGATGTCGTCGCCCAGGTGCGTGTGCGCGTCGAAGAGGACGGCGTCCGCGGGCAGGTCGGCGCGCACGAGCGCGTCGCACGACTCGAACACCGCCTGCGCCTTGTCGAACACGTCCACTACGAGCGATCGTACCGGCGGCCCCGACTCGCCCCCGGCGCTGCCGCGGCGGCCCTAGCCGGCCGCGTCGAGCAGCCGTCGCACGAACGCATGCTCCGGCACGGCGCCCGCGTACCGGAGCCGCCCGTCGATCACGACGGCGGGAACGGAGACGACCCCGAGCCGGTCCGCGTCCCTGGCGAACTCGGTGGCCTCGACCGCGGCGGCGGTGACGTTCGGGGGAGGCGAGCGCGCATCGGTACGCCAGCAGCACGGCCGGCGGGCAATGCGGTCAGGTCGGTGTGACGTACACCTCGATCTCGACCGGGCGCCGAAGCGTCGCGAGCGCGGCGAGCGAGTCGTCCGACAGGCTGCTCTCACGCTTGCCCGCCTCGACGATCGCGCCGATCACGGTGGAGAGCTCGTAGCCCCACGGCAGCCCGTGATAGCGGAGCCCGTCGCCGATCGTGATCTCGGGCCAGCGGCCGTGCTCGACCGTCTCCTCCACGGTGAGCGTGACCCGGTCGGAGAGCTCCGTCACCTGCTCGAGCAGCGACCGGCTCTCCGCGCCGAAGTCGATGTCGCGGCCCGCCACGATCACCGTCACGGGCGCCTCCTCGGGCCCGAGCACGAGCCGGACGGGCACGTCGCGCGCGAGGCCCGCGAAGACGTCGCGTATCGCCTCCTGCTCCCGCTGCCCCAGGGCCGGCACGGCGCTGCTCACACGCCGGTCTGCTTCCCGCGCAGGTAGGCGAGGTACGGCTGCGGGTCGATCACGTCCGATCCGGTGAGCCGCTCGAGGGTCTCCTTCGGCGTCAGCTTGCGGCCGAGGGAGTAGAGGTTGTCGCGCAGCCAGTCGGAGAGCGGGCCGAGCTCTCCCGCCGCCATCTGCGCGTCGAGGTCGGGCAGGGCCTCGAGCACCTTGCGCCCAGATCTGCAGCGAGATGACGTTGCCGAGCGCGTACGTCGGGAAGTAGCCGATGCCGCCGCCGGACCAGTGCACGTCCTGCAGCACCCCACGGCCGTCGTCCGGGACGTCGACGCCGAGGAACTCCTTCATCCGCGCGTTCCAGATCTCCGGCAGGTCCTCGAGCGCGACCGTGCCCTCGATCATCTCCTGCTCGAGCTCGAAGCGGAGGATGATGTGGAGGGAGTAGGTCGTCTCGTCGGCGTCGACGCGGATCAGGCCCGGCTCGGCACGGTTGATCGCGCGCACGAACGCGTCCAGCTCCACGGTGCCGAGCTGGTCGGGGAACGTCTCCTGCAGCGGGCCGTACCAGTGCGTCCAGAAGGGCCGGCTGCGGCCGACGAGGTTCTCCCAGGTGCGGCTCTGCGACTCGTTGACGCCGAGCGAGGGGGCGCCGCCGAGCGGGGTGCGCATCAGCGAGTCGGCGATGCCGTGCGCGTAGAGGCCGTGCCCGGCCTCGTGCATGGTCGACCAGATCGACTCCAGGTTGTCGTCGTGGTAGCGGGTCGTCAATCGCACGTCGCGGTTGGAGAAGGACGTGCAGAAGGGGTGCGCGGTCGGGTCGAGCCGCCACGCGCCCTCGTCGAAGCCGAGCGTGGCGAGCACCCGCTCGGCGAAGGCGCGCTGCGCGGCCGGCGCGAACGACCCGCGCATGAACGAGGCGTCGACCTCCGGAGCGGAGGCGACGAGCTCGGTCAGCGCCGGCCGCAGAACGGCGAACACCTCGTTCACCTCCGACGTCCGCATGCCGGGCTCGTAGTCGTCGAGCAGCGGCGTGTACGGAGAGTCGGACGGCTCGAAGCACTCCACGTAGCGGCGCTTCAGCTCGACGTTCGTGCGCAGGTAGGGCAGGAACGAGGCGAAGTCGCTCGTGCGGCGAGCCTCGACCCACGCGTGGTGCCCGCGGGCAGCGGCCCGCGTCATCTCGACCCTGAGATCGGCGGGAACACGGCGCGCCTTCTCCCAGTCGCGGCGGGTGACGCGGATCAGGCTGGCGTCGTCGGAGTCGTACGGAAGCGACTCCTCCAGGGGGGCGAGCCGGTCGAGCAGCTGCCCGACTTCCGGATCGGTGAAGCGCTCGTGGGCGATGCGCCCCAGGGTGGCCAGTGCCTCGGCGCGTGCCTCGGTGCCCTTCGGGGGCATCGTCACGCGCTGGTCCCAGCCGAGCACGCCCGCCGAGCGGTTGAGGTCGGACACCTCGGCGAGGCGGATTCGCAGTGTGGTCAGGTCGTCGCTCATGACCGCTGACCCTATCGATAGGCTGCGCCGCCATGCCCGACGTGCTCCTCATCGGCGACAGCGAGCGCAGCACCGAGTTGCGCCGGGAGGTCGGAGTCGCGATCGGCGACCCCTTCGTCTACGCGGAGGTGGGCGGCCGCCGCGTCGCGGTCGTGTGGAGCATCGAAGGGGAGCGCATCGCCGCGGTCGAGCCCGGCATCGAGACCGTCCCCAGCGAGAGCTTCACGATCGAGGACATCCTGCGCGAGGTCGACGACGTCTACGAGATCTGGCCGGCCCAGTGTGTCCGGTACGTTCGCTCCCTCGGCCTGCGGTCCGCCGTCGTGCCGGCAACCTTCCCGGTCGGCGTGGCAGACGCCCTGCGTGCCGACGGGGTCGAGCTGACCGTCGACCAGGGCTTCTTCGACGACCGGCGCCGGGCCAAGAGCCCGCGTCAGCTCGACGGCATCCGCGCCGCCCAGGCGGCCGCCGAGGCCGGTATGGCCGTCGTCGCCGCCGCGCTGCGCCGCTCCGAGCCGGGCGAGGGAGGCCGGGTGCTCGACGGCGAGCCGCTCACCTGCGAGCGCCTCAAGCGTCTCGCCACCGACGTGTTCGGCGAGCACGGCTGCCGCGGCGACGACCTCGTCGTGGCGCGAGGCGCCCAGGCGGCCAACGGCCACGACACCGGCACGGGCCGCGTCGGCAACGACGAGGTCGTCCTCTGCGACTTCTTCCCCCGGCACGTCGAGAGCGCCTGCTTCGGCGACATGACGCGGACGTTCCGCGTCGGCGCCCCGGACGAGACGATCACGGCGTGGCACCGCGACTGCCTGGAAGCGCTCGAGCTCGCGATCTCGCTCGTGCGGCCCGGTGCCGACGGGGCGGAGCTGAACCGGGCCGTGTGCGCCTTCTTCGAGGAGCGGGGGCATCCCACCACGCTGTCGCATCCCGACGGCGAGCCGCTGCGGGACGGCTTCTTCCACGCGCTCGGCCACGGGGTCGGGCCTCGACCTCCACGAGGCGCCCGGGATGGGCCGAATCGGCCAGACCGCTCGTCGCAGGCGACGTGGTCGCGCTCGAGCCGGGCCTCTACCGCGAGGGGTGGGGCGGCGTGCGGGTCGAGGACGTCGTCGTCGTCACCGGCGACGGGTGCGAGGTGCTGAACACGTTTCCCCGCGACCTGACGCCCTGAGAGCTCGAGCGCCTGCGTCGAGATAGGATCGACGGAGTCCTGCTCGCGCGACCCGGAGGCTCCCAGTTGAGCGATCACACGATCAGCAGCCTGTTCCTGGAGGAGCGGCGTTTCCCGCCCTCGGCTGCGTTTGCCGCTCAGGCGAATGTCGGTGCCGAGGTGTACGAGCGGGGGTTCGAGGAGCTCTGGGAGACGGCGGGCCGCGAGCGGGTCTCGTGGTTCGAGCCGTTCACGGAGCTGTACCGGTGGGAGCTGCCGTACGCGCAGTGGTATCTCGGCGGGAAGCTGAACGTTGCCTACAACTGTGTCGACCGGCACGTCGAAGCGGGGCTGGGAGAGCGGGTCGCCTACTTCTGGGAGGGTGAGCCGGGCGGCGAGCACCTGACGATCACCTACGCCGACCTGCAGCGGCGCGTGGTGGCGATGGCGAACGCGCTCAAACAGCTCGGCGTCGGCAAGGGCACGGCAGTCGCGATCTACCTGGGGATGGTGCCGGAGCTCGCGGTCGCGATGCTGGCGTGCACCAGGTTGGGTGCGCCGCACACGGTCGTGTTCGGCGGCTTCTCGGCCGACTCGCTGTCGGATCGGATGGTGGACATGGGCTGCGAGGTGCTGGTGACCCAGGACGAGGCGTGGCGGCGCGGCAACCGGGTGCCGTTGAAGCGCACCGCGGACGAGGCGATGGAGGCCGCGCCCGGCGTGCGCGCCTGCCTGGTGGTGCGCAGGACGGGCGGCGAGGTGGCGATGCGGGAAGGCCGCGATGTCTGGCTGCACGACCTCGAGGTCTCGGACGACCCGGCGTCGTGCCCGTGCGAGCCGATGGACGCGGAGGATCTGCTGTTCCTGATGTACACGTC
The DNA here is from genome assembly GCA_963731095.1 of uncultured Gaiellaceae bacterium. Taxonomy (GTDB): domain Bacteria; phylum Actinomycetota; class Thermoleophilia; order Gaiellales; family Gaiellaceae; genus Gaiella. The sequence goes on along the minus strand of CAVSUK010000021.1, from coordinate 126,871 downwards.
GGGGACGACCGCGAAGCCGAAGGGGATCTCGCACACCACGGCCGGGTACCTGGTCGGGGTGGCAGAGACGCATCGCACGATCTTCGACCTGAAGCCGGAGACGGACGTGTACTGGTGCGCGGCCGACATCGGCTGGATCACGGGGCACAGCTACATCGTGTACGGGCCGCTCTGCAACGCCGCCACCAGCGTCCTGTACGAGGGCACCCCGGACTTCCCCGACAAGAACCGCTGGTGGGAGATCGTGGAGCGCTACGGCGTCACGATCCTGTACACCGCGCCTACCGCGATTCGCGCGCACATGAAGTGGGGGCACGAGTACGCCGACCGGCACAACCTGCGCACGCTCAGGCTGCTCGGCTCGGTGGGCGAGCCGATCAACCCGGAGGCATGGATCTGGTACCACGAGCACATCGGCGAGGAGCGCTGCCCGATCGTGGACACCTGGTGGCAGACCGAGACCGGCATGATCCTGATCACTCCCCTGCCCGGCGTCACCACGACGAAGCCCGGCTCCGCCACCCGGCCGTTCCCCGGCGTCGTCGCCTCCGTCCGCAACGAGCAGGGCGATCGCGTCGAGCAGGGAGGCGGCTACCTCGTGCTGGAGCGCCCCTGGCCCGCCATGACCCGTGGCATCTACGGCGACGACGCCCGCTTCCGGTCCACCTACTGGGAGCGCTTCCCCGGCCTCTACTTCGCCGGCGACGGCGCCCGCGTCGACGCCGACGGCGACTTCTGGCTGCTCGGCCGCGTCGACGACGTGATGAACGTGTCCGGCCACCGCATCAGCACGATCGAGGTCGAGTCCGCCCTCGTCGACCACCCCGGGGTCGCCGAAGCCGCCGTCTGCGGCCGTAGCGACGCCACCACGGGCCAGGCCATCGTCGCCTACGTCACCCTCAAGGGCCACGACCCCGGCTCCGTCGCCATGCTCGAAGAGCTCCGAAACCACGTCGCGCACAAGATCGGCGCCATCGCCAAGCCCGCGAACATCGTCTTCACCCCCGAGCTCCCCAAGACCCGCTCCGGCAAGATCATGCGCCGCCTCCTGCGCGACGTCGCCGAGAACCGCCCCCTCGGCGACACGACCACCCTCGCCGACCCCGCCGTGGTCAACGAGCTCGCAGAACGAGCCGCCGAGACAGCCGACGACGGCTGACAACAGCAGGCTTACGACACGGAGTCAGCCGCCCGCCGCAGTGCCGCGGCGGTGCGCTGGATGTCGTCGGGCGTCGTCCGCCAGCTCGACACCGAGAAGCGGATCGCGGGCCGCTCGTCCCAGACGGTGCCGCTCGTCCAGGCCTCCCCGTCTTCCTGCAGGGCGGCGAGGGCGTCCCTGGTGACGCGGTCGTCGTCGAAGCGCGCGAGCACCTGATTCAGCACCACCTCGTTCAGCACGGTGCACCCGGGAATCTCGGCGACGAGGCCTGCGAGCAGCACCGCTGCGTCGCAGCAGCGGTCGACCAGGTCGGCGATGCCGCTCGCGCCGAGCGAGCGGACGGCGGCGTAGACGGGAACGGCGCGCGCCCGGCGCGAGAACTCCGGCGTGTATGCCATCGGCTCGCGGCCCTCCGACTCGTCCACCTGCACGAGGTAGGCGGCGGTGGAGCTCATGGCCGCGCGTTGGGCGGCCGGGTCGGCACAGAAGGCGACGCCGCAGTCGTAGGGGACGTTGAGCCACTTGTGCGCGTCCGTCGCCCAGGAGTCGGCGCGCTCGCTGCCGGCGGCGAGGTGGCGGAAGCGCGGGCTCGCGGCTGCCCACAGCCCGAAGGCTCCGTCGACGTGGAGCCAGGCGCCCGCCTCTTCGCACGCGTCGGCGATCGGGTGGAAGTCGTCGAAGGCACCGGTGTTCACCTCGCCTGCCTGCGCGCAGACGATTGTCGGGCCGGCTCCGTCCTCGAGGGCCGCGCCGCAGTGCCGCGACGTCCATGCGCCCCTGGCCGTCCACCGGCAGCGCCGTGACCTGGCCGGTGCCGATGCCGAGCAGCCGCAGCGCCCGGTCGACGGTGACGTGCTTCTTCGCGCCCGCGACGATCCGGACGGGAGGCCCACCGTGCAGGCCCCGCTCGGCCAGGTCCCAGTCGTGGCGCGCCAGTACCGCGTTGCGCGCGGCGGCCAGTGCGGTGACGTGCGCCATCTGGCAGCCGGTCACGAGCGCGAAGGACGCGCCGGCGGGGAGCCCCAGCAGCTCCTTGAGCCAGCGCCCTGCCGTCTCCTCGATCACGGTCATCGCCGGCGTCGGGAGGGTCAGGCCCGCGTTCTGGTCCCAGGCGGTGACGAGCCAGTCCGCCGCGAGCGCGGCGGGGAGCGTGCCGCCGATGACGAAGCCGAAGTAGCGCCCGGATCCCATCGCCGTCAGTCCGGGCTCGGCGTTCCGCGCGAGCTCCTCGATCACGACTGTGGGCTCGGCGGGGCCGCTCGGCAGCGGCCCGTCGAGGGCGTCGCGCAGCTCGCGAATGCTCGCCGAGGCGGGGACGCGCCGGTCGCCGGCGCGCTCGACCCAGTCGGCCGCGAGGTCGGCTGTGCGCCGGAGTAGCTCTCGCTCGCTCACGCCGGCGAGTCTAGACAGACCGCATGGCGCGCGTCATCAGGTTGTGAGCAGGCGCTCGAAGCGCTCCGCGTCGTCGAACGGCCCGATCACGGCCAGGTGCAGCTGCTTGCCGAGCACGTCCTGCGCGACCCGCTGCACGTCCTCGCCGGTGACCGCATCGAGCCCGGCGAGCACGTCCTCGGGCTCCTCCACCAGGCCCTGCAGCACCTCGCGGCGCAGGCCGAACAGGATCGTGCCGTGCGGGCTCTCGAGCCCGAGCACGAAGCGCCCCTTCGCGAAGGCCCGGGCCTTCTCCAGCTCCTCGGTCGGCACGGGCTCCTCGGCGATGCGGCGCAGCTCCCGCGCGATCGTCGTGACGGCGTCGTCGATCCGGTTGATGTCGACTCCCGCCTGCGCGTGCGTCGAGCCGGCGTCGGTGTAGCTCTGGCTCGTGCCGAACACGTAGTAGGCGAGCCCACGGCGCTCGCGCACCTCGGTGAACAGCCGCGACGACATGCCACCGCCGAGCACGGTCGTGGCGAGCTGCAGTGCGTAGCGGTCGGGATGCCCGACGGGATAGCTGCGCGCGCCGAGCACGAGGTGCGCCTGGTCCGACTGCTTCGTGTGCACGCGCACCGCAGTGCCGTTCGCCGGGATCGCGACCGGCTCGGGCGCGCCCGTGTCGCGCGGCTCGATCGTGCCGAGCAGCTCCTCGAGCTTCTCCACGAGGCCGTCCCCGACACGCCCACCGAGCCCGACCACCATGCGCTCGGGCCGGTACCAGCGGTCGATGAACGACGTGAAGGTCTCACGGGTCGCCGCCCGCACCGTCTCCTTGCGTGCCGATGATGTCCCGGCCGAGCGGCTGGTCGCCGTAGAGCAGGTTCTCGTACACGCCGCCGATGAAGTCGCGCGGCGTGTCGAAGTACATGTTCATCTCCTCGACGATGACGCCCTTCTCGCGGTCGATCTCCTCCGGGTCGAAGCGCGAGCTCCGCAGCATGTCGACGAGCACGTCGAGTGCGACGTCGCGCGTCTCGGCGGCGCACTTCACGTAGTAGCCCGTGTACTCCTTGCCGGTGAAGGCGTTGAACTCGCCGCCGATCCCGTCGATCTCGCTCGCGATGTGCCGCGCCGTCGGGCGCCGCTCCGTCCCCTTGAAGAACATGTGCTCGGCGAAGTGGGCGATGCCGCCCTCCTCCCGCTGCTCGAACCGGGCGCCGGCGCAGAACATGACGAAGCAGGAGACGGACTGGGCGTGAGGCATCGGCGCCGTGAGGACGCGGATGCCGTTGGAGAGGGTCGTACGCTCGAAGACAGGCATGGCGGCCATGGTATAGAGCACCCATGGAGCTGACCCACGAGAGCGCGCTCGTCGCCGTCCGTGCCGTCGTGGAGGCCGCGCCGGGCCCCGTCTCGGTCGTCGTCGTCGACGCACACGGCGAGGTCGTGGCCTCGGTGCGCATGGACGGTGCCGCGCTCGACACGGAGCTGAACGCCCGCCGCAAGGCGTACACGGCCGCCCGCAGCGACGCCGTGACGACGCGGGAGCTCGCCGCGAAGGCGGGCGGCTCTCCCACCGAGCTCGCGAGCTTCGATCCGTTCTTCTCGTTCTTCCTCGGCGGCGTCGCCGCCTTCTCGGCCGGCCGGCGCGTCGGTGCGGTCGGCGTCAGCGGGCTGCCCGGCGAGTTGGACGAGCAGCTCGCCGTCGCCGCCGTGCGTGCGGCCGGGCTCGAGCCGCCGAGCCTCTAGCTCGGCCAGGCCGCGAGCAGTGCGGCTTCCTGCTCCGGTGTCGGCCCGACGCCGTCGACCGTCGCCGCCGAGGCGAGCGTCGCGTGCACCGTGTTCTCGAGCGGTCGGAAGCGCAGGCCTGCCGCCACCGCACGCGACACGTCGACCTCGGCCCAGGCGGCCCAGTGCGGATCGGGTGTCCAGAGCGGGAACGGGGTCTCCAGCTCGGCTGCGACCTCGTCGTCGACGGGCACGAGCGCGAGCTCCACCGCGCTCTGCCGTGCGGCCTCGCCCAGCGCGTCGGCCATGCCGATGGGCGGCAGCGGCCCGGTTGCGTTGTAGGTGCCCGCGAGGCGCGAGCCGGCCGCAAGCAGCAGGAAGTCGGCGAGGTCGCGGACGTCGATGAACTGGGCGCGACGGTGGATGCTCGCGGGCAGCGGCATGCGTGCCGCCCCGCGCCGCCCGGTGCACCCACCACGTGAAACGGCCGGTGTGGTCGTGCGGGCCGACGATGAAGCCGGGCCGGACGATCGAGGCCCGCTCCCCGAGCGTGTCGCGGACGGCCTGCTCGCACAGGACCTTGAGTCCGCCGTAGTTCCCGCCGGCGAAGATCTCCTCGGTCGTCGGGTCGTCGAGCGTCGCGAGCGGCCCGTCCTCGTCGCGTGGCAGTGCCAGGTCCGCGTAGACGGAGATGGTGGAGACGAAGACGAGATGCCCGACGGCGTCACGGAGGAGCTCGGACGAGTCCCGCACGAGGCGCGGGAGGTAGCCGCTCACGTCGATGCACGCATCCCAGGCGCCGCCTCGTAGCCCGTCCAGGCCCCCGTCGCGGTCGCCGAGCACGTGCTCGGCCTCCGGGAACAGGCCGGCGCCGGTGCGCCCGCGATGGAACAGCGTCACCTCGTGGCCGGCGGCGAGCGCGGCGGACGCCAGCGCCCGCCCGACGAACTGCGTTCCCCCGAGGAGCAGTAGCCTCACAGGAGCTCTGCCACCCCGGCCAGCAGCCGGTCGACCTCTTCTGCGGTGTTGTAGTGCACGATCCCGGCGCGTACCGCGCCCAGCCATGGATCGAGCCCGAGCCGCGCCATCGTCTCGACCGCGTAGTAGTTGCCCCACCACACGGCCACCTCGTGCCTCTCGGCCAGGTGCACGGCGACCTCCTCGGAGGTGCGCCCCGGCACGTTGAAGCAGAACGTCGGCACGCGGCCGTCCATGGTCGGCAGCCCGTACAGGTCGACCCCCTCCGGCAGCCCCGCCAGGAACCGCTCGCCGAGCCCCCGCTCGTACGCGACGATCGCGTCCCAGCCGAGCGACTCGACGTAGCCGACGGCGGCGACGAAGCCGGCGAGCAGCTCGTGCTGGCAGGTGCCGAGCTCGTAGCGGTGGCCCGACGGGATCGTCTGCGGCGGGCCGCACCTTGTACGGCCGCCACGACTCGAGCAGCTCTCGCTTGCCGAAGGCCATCCCCATGTGGGGGCCGAAGAACTTGTACGGGGAGCAGAGGAGCACGTCGACGTCCCAGTCCGCGACGTCGATCGGCCCGTGCGGCCCGAAGTGGACGGCGTCGGCCCAGGCGAGCGCCCCGGCGCCGTGGGCGAGCTCGACGATGCGCTTCACGTCGGGCGCGGTGCCGACCGAGTTCGCCGCCACCGGGAAGGCGACGACCCGGGTGCGCTCCCCGAGCTGGCTCTCGAGGCTTTCGAGGTCGAGCGAGAGGTCGTCGTGCACGTCCACGCTGCGGACGACGATCCCGAGGTCCTGCTCGAGGTGCAGCCACGGGGCGACGTTCGCGTCGTGGTCGAGCCTCGTCACGAGCACCTCGTCGCCCGCGCGGAGCTCGCGTCCGAGCGCCCGGGTGAGCAGGAAGTTGAGCGCCGTCATGCTCTGACCGAAGGCGACCTCGTCGCCGGAGCAGCCGAGGAACCGCCCTGCCGTCTCGTGGGCGAGGTCGACCAGCTCGCTCGTGCGCCGCGACGTCGCGTACGGAGCCCCGACGTTCGCGTTGTCCTGCCGCAGGTATCCGGCGATCGCGTCGATCACCTCGTCGGGGCATTGCGTGCCGCCCGGACCGTCGAAGAAGGCGAGCCGGCGCTGCAGGGCGCTGTAGCGCGCCCGGACGGCGGCGACGTCGAGCAGGGTCGCGCTCACGAGATCTCCTCTCCGTTGACTGTCCACCGGTACGAGGGCTTCACGGTGAGCGAGGCGCCGACGAAGCAGTCGCGCTCTCCCTTCGCGATCACCTCGCGCATCTCGTCCGGTAGCGTGTCGAGCTCGACCTCGATGTCCACCGCGGCCTCGACCAGGGCGAAGCGCCCGTCGCTCTCGCGGCGGGTGACGACGCCGTGCGCCGACGCGCGCGAGCGTGGCTCGAGCCCTGCCCGGCGCGCATGGAAGCGGAAGCTCGTGAGCACGCAGCGGCTGAGCCCGGCGAGCAGGAGATGCTCCGGCGTCCACGCCTCCTCCTCGTTCGGGATGTCCGTGCCTCCCTTGCCGCTGCGCGCGACCCAGGCGTCGTCGACGGAGACGTCGTAGGTGAACACGCGGGCGCGGGCGGCCATACTGCGAGCGTATACCGTCCGGACCGTCGCCTACGGTCTGGCCACATGCAGCGGCTGAGACCGTTGAGCGAGGAAGAGTGCTACCTCCGCTGCTACGGGTGGCGGGGAAGCGAGGACACGGTCAAGGTCCTCCGGCCGGCCGACCCGGCGACCCTCGCCGCTCCCGGCATCGTGGCCGAGCGGATCCGGCTCGCGTTCGAGGCGCGGCTCGACGCCCGCGAGCCCGAAGCGGCGTAGCCGCTCCCCGCCGCGTACCCTTGGCCCATGGAGGTGGCGACCCCTTCGGCGGTGCCGGACGTGCTCGGCCCGGGGCTCGACGTCGTCTTCTGCGGCATCAATCCCGGCCGGGTGTCCGACGCGGCGCGCGCGCACTTCGCCAACCCGCGCAACGACTTCTGGCGCCTCCTGGAGGCGGCGGGCTTCACGCCGCGGCTCTACGACCCGTCCGAGCAGTTCGCGCTGCTGCCGCTGCGGATCGGGATCACGAACGCGGCGCTACCGGACGACGCCGGGGTCGGGTGACCTCCGCCGGGCCGACTTCGAGGGGAGCGCCGTGCGCCTCGAGCGGATCGCCCACGACCTGCGGCCGCGGGCGATCGGCTTCGTGGGGAAGGAGGCCTACCGCGGCGCCTTCGGCGAGCGGGCGACGCACGGGCTGCAGGCGCGCCGCGCCGGCGAGACGGCGCTCTTCGTCCTGCCCTCGACATCGCCGGCGAACGCCGCCGTCCCGTGGGCGGAGCGGCTCCGGTGGTTCGTCGAGCTGCGCGAGCTCGTCCGTGGCTGACCTGCGGATCCGCGAGGCGGCCCGCGCGGTCGTTCTCGACCCGGACGACCGCATCCTGCTCGTCCGGTTCGAGTTCCCGGCGAAGGCGCTATGGGCGCTGCCGGGCGGAGGCGTCGAGCGGGGCGAGAGCCACGAGGACGCGTTGCGTCGCGAGCTGGCCGAGGAGGCCGGCCTCGTCGACGCCGCCATCGGCCCCGGCATCTGGGAGCGCCTGCACATCGTCCCGTTCATCGGCGGCCGCTGGGACGGGCAGCGCGAGCGTCACTTCCTCGTGCGCGCGGCCGCGTTCGAGCCCGCGCCGCGGCTCAGCTGGGAGCAGCTGAACGGCGAGTACATGTTCGCGATCCGCTGGTGGACGCTGGACGAGCTCGAGCGAGCCGAGGAGGTGTTCGCCCCCAGGCGGCTGCCCGAGCTCGTCCGCGACCTCGTCGTCAACGGGCCGCCGGCATCGCCGATCGACGTCGGCGTGTGACGCCGGTGCCGGGCATCCGGCCGGTCACCCCGGCGCCGGCGCTCACGCGAGCTGCGAGACGTACCGTCGCGAGCACGGAGTCCCAGCCGCCGTCGTAGGAGCCGCGCGTCTCGATCGCCTGATCGCCGAGCCGCTCCCAGCCGCGGTGCTCGAGGTCGACCCGTGTGCCGTCTCCGTCGGCGGAGAAGCGCACCTCGATCTCGGTCGCCGCAGCGGCGTCGGGGTTGACGTGCCATGCGATCACGGTGCGCGCGGGAGGATCCCAGGCGAGCACGGTGGCCCAGTGGGCCTTCTCGCCGCCGGTCGAGATCTCGTACACCTCGCCGCCCTCGTGCTCCTCCCAGACGACCTCGCGCACGGCTCCGGGGTGGAGTGCGTGGGTGTCGAGCGGCCACCACGACCCGACCTCGCTCGTGAACACGCGGAACGCGTGCTCGATGTCGCAGGCCACGTGCACCGTCTTCGTGACCGGCGTGACCGTCATCGTGTCGCTCATCTCCTGCTCCCTTCTGCCGCGCGCCGGTAGCGCGCGAGCGCCTCGTCCCAGAACCCGTCGAGCCAGCGGCGGAGCTCGCCGAGCCCGTCCGGGTCGACCGCGTACAGGTGCCTCGTTCCCTCTCTCGTGCACGTCACGAGCCCGGCCTGCTGCAGCACGCGCAGGTGCTGCGACACCGCGGGACGGCTGACCGGGAAGCTCGTCGGCGATGGCGCCGACCGCAGCCGGACCGCTGATCGCGGACGAGCTCGAGCACCCGCCGGCGCGTGGGGTCGCCGAGCGCGTCGAGTGCATGAGAGTAAGTGGACACTTACCGTAAGTTAGCACTTACCAGTAGCTGTTACAAGTGTCTCCTGACAGCAACTTCTCGTCCACAGCGGGACGCCGGTGGTGGGTCAGGGCTGCGTTCGCTTCGTGATCGGCAGGCGCCAGTCGCGCCCGAAGGCGCGCGGGCGCAGCTTCACGCCGGGCGGCGCCTGGCGTCGCTTGTACTCGGCGCGGTCGACGAGCGCGAGCGCCTTCTCCACGGTCGCGCGGTCGAACTCGGCGAGCAGCTCCTCCCGCGACCGGTCGAGCTCGACGTACGCCTCCAGCACCGGGTCGAGCAGGTCGTAGGGCGGCAGCGACTGGTCGTCGCGCTGATCGGCGCGAAGCTCCGCGCTCGGCGGCCGCTCGATCGTCGTCACCGGGATCAGCTCGCGGCCGGCGCGCTCGTTCAGGTGCCGCGACAGCCGGAACACGTCGGTCTTGAACACGTCCTTGAGCAGCGCGAAGCCTCCCACCATGTCCCCGTACAGCGTCGCGTAGCCGACCGCCAGCTCCGACTTGTTCCCCGTCGAGACGACGAGCCAGCCGAGCTTGTTCGAGAGCCCCATCAGCAGCGTGCCGCGGATCCGCGCCTGCAGGTTCTCCTCCGTCAGGTCGGGCTCCTTCCCGGCGAAGGACGGCGCGAGCGCGTCGAGGAAGGCGCCGAGCACCGGCTCGATCGGGATCTCCCTGAAGTCGACCCCGAGGTTGGCGCTCACCTCGCGCGCGTCGTCGCGCGTGCCCTCCGACGAGAAGCGAGACGGCATGGAGACGGTGTGCACCCGCTCGGGGCCGAGCGCGTCCACGCAGATCGTCGCCGTCAGCGCGGAGTCGATGCCGCCCGAGATTCCGAGCACGACGTCGCGGAAGCCGTTCTTCTCCACGTAGTCGCGGACACCGAGCCCGAGCGCGAGCCGCATCTGCTCGAGCTCCGGCTCGAACGGGACGACCGTGCCGGGTGCGACGGCAGTCTGCGCCCGGGGCGCCGGCAGCTCCACCACGGGCACGTCGGGCTGCCGCTCGCGGGAGCGCTCGAGCTCTCGCCGGCGCACGTCGCGCAGACGCCTGCCGATCGCCTCCGTCGGGTCGACGTCGACCACGAGCAGCGCCTCCTCGAAGCCGGGAGCCCGGGCGATCACCTCTCCCTCGTCGTCGAGCACGACCGAATGACCGTCGAAGACGAGCTCGTCCTGGCCTCCGACCAGGTTGCAGAACGCGAGGTACGAGGCGTTGTCCCGCGCACGCGTGACCAGCATCTCCTCCCGCTCCTCGGCCTTGCCGACGTGGAACGGCGAGGCGGAGACGTTCACGAGCAGCTGCACACCCGCCAGGGCGAGATCCGTGGCGGGCGGTCCCGGCTGCCAGATGTCCTCGCACACCGTCGGCCCGACCAGCACGTCGCCCATCCGCAGCGCGAGCAGCTCCCGCCCTTCGGCGAAGTAGCGGTGCTCGTCGAAGACCCCGTAGTTCGGCAGGAAGTGCTTGCGGTAGACGGCGCGGATCTCCCCGCCGCTGAGCACGGCGCACGCGTTCGCGAGATCCCGGTCGAAGAGGGGGCAGCCGACGAGTGCCGTGATCCCGTCCGTCGCGCGGGCGACCTCCTCGAGCGAGGCCCGCGCCGCCTTGAGAAACCCCGGACGCAGCAACAGGTCCTCCGGGGGGTAGCCCGTCACGGCCAGCTCCGGGAACACGACCAGATCGGCGCCCGCCCGCCGCGCGTCGGCGAGCGCGGCGAGGATCCGGGAGCGGTTGCCGTCGAGATCGCCGACCACGGCGTTGAGCTGGGCGAGCGCGAGCCTCACGGGCGGATCCTCACGATTGCGGGTGGCCCCCGGGGCCGGCATGTTTTCGACCGCGAGGCGTAAACTGCAGTCTAGGCCGAGCGGGGCGTGAGGGCGACGAGCATGCCGCCGTCATCGTCGTAGGCCGGGAACAGGTCGACGGTGACGGGCTTGCGGATGCCGGCCCGCGTTACGAGCTCGAGTTGCTGCCCGAGCTTGCGCACTCCCCACTCGCGCACGACGCCGATCGCCTCGACGTCTGAGAGCGAGAAGGCGTCGGCGACGTCCCGTCCCATCAGGTCGGCGTCCTGGAACCCGGTCAGCTCGAACACGCCCCGGCCGACGGCGAGCACGCGGCCGTCCTGGTCGCAGACGACGAAGCCGGTGGACGGCGCCGGGTAGTAGTCCTCGAGCAGCTGGTAGACGAAGCCGAAACCGCAGCGACGGCACTGGAGCGCGTCGGAGCCGGTGAAACCCTCGTAGCCGTCGACGTCGATGGAGCGGTTCTTGCAGTTGGGGCAGATGTAGACGGGCACCGCTTCCGATCGTACGTACGGGCGACGTTCAGCCGGCGTTAACCGCAGCCATGTTAGCGGTTGCTAACCTAGCGGACACTAACACAATCGGGCGGGAGGCCGGATGAGGGCGAAGCTCTTCGCGGAGGAGAACAGGAAGTGGTGGACGCTCGCGTCGGTCGCGTTCGCGCTCTTCATGATCATGCTGGACAACACGATCGTGAACGTGGCGCTGCCTGCGATCCAGCGCGATCTCGGCATCGGCGTGTCGGAGCTCGAGTGGGTGGTGACCGGCTATGCGCTCAGCTTCGCGGTGCTGATGCTGACCGGAGGCAAGCTCGCCGACATGTTCGGGCGGCGGCGCATCTTCCTCATCGGGCTCACGATCTTCACCGTCTCGTCGTTCTTCTGCGGCCTGGCCGGCACCGCCGAGCTGCTGATCGGAGCCCGCGTCCTCCAGGGCGTCGGCTCGGCGCTGATGATGCCCGCGACGCTGTCGATCATCACCGCGACCTTCCCGCCCAGGGAACGCGGAGCTGCCCTCGGCATCTGGGCCGGCGTCTCGGCGATGGCGCTCGCCATCGGCCCTCTCGTCGGCGGGCTGATCACCGAGCACGTGGGCTGGAACTGGATCTTCTACGTCAACGTGCCGATCGGCCTGCTGGGCCTCGTCTGCGTCCGGGTCATCGTGCGGGAATCGAGAGACACCTCGCGCGAGCAGCGGCTCGACCTGCCTGGCCTGATCTCGTCGGGCATCGCGCTGTTCGCCCTCGTCTTTGCCCTGATCGAGGCCAACAACTACGGCTGGACGTCTCCCACCATCCTCGGGCTCTTCGCGCTCGCGCTCGCGTCCGGCGTCGTGTTCGTCCTGCTCGAGCTGTACCAGCGGCTACCCATGTTCGATCTCACGCTGTTTCGCGACTCCACCTTCGCGGGCGCAAACGCCGTGGCGCTGCTCGTTTCGCTGGCCATGTTCGGCGTGTTCTTCTTCATGTCGCTGTTCATGCAGAACGTGCTCGGGTACAGCGCCGTGCGCGCCGGCGCCGCGTTCCTGCCCATGACCGTCCTGATCATCGTCGTCGCCCCGTTGACGGGAAAGGCCTCCGATCGCCTCGGCTCCCGGTGGCTGATGGCGGGCGGGATGACGCTCCTGGCCCTGTCCCTGCTCGTGTTCGCGCAGGCGGGCACCGGCTCGGACTACCTGGCGCTGCTCCCGGCCATGCTTCTCGGCGGCCTCGGCATGGCCAGCACGATGACACCGATGACCGCGGCGGCGCTGAGCTCCGTTCCGGTCGCCAAGGCAGGCGTCGGCTCCGGGATGCTGAACACCTTCCGGCAGGTCGGCGGTGCGCTCGGGATCGCGGTGATGGGGGCCATCCTCGCCTCCGCCTCCGAGTCGGAGCTCGCGGCAGGGAGCAGCAGGGTAGACGCGTTCGTCACCGGCCTGCACCATGCCCTCTACGTTGCCGCCGTGATCGCCCTGGTCGGGGCGCTCGTCGCCGCGGTGACCGTCCGTAGCCATGCCGGCCCGCAGCCGGCCGCCGCAGGCCCGGTGGCAGAGGCGCTGTGAGCGCGCGGGGCTCGACCCAGTCCCGGCTGCCCGCGTCCGAGCGGCGGGAAGCGATCGTGGCCGCCGCGTCGCGGGTCTTCGCCTCGACGAGCTATGCCGGCGCGACCACCGCCGAGATCGCACGCGAGGCCGGGGTCTCGGAGCCGATCATCTACAGGCACTTCGCCTCCAAGCGCGAGCTCTGGTTCGCGTGCCTCGACGAGGCGTGGGCGCACTTCCGGGCTCTCATGGAGGCGAAGTTCGCCGAGCTCGGCGAGGCAAACTCGGTTCGGGCCGTCGGCCAGGCCGGCCTGCAGGAGCGGCGCGAGCGGCTACAGCTGCCGAACCTGTGGATTCAGGGCGTCACCGAGGCGGCCGAGGACGCGGAGATCCAGAAGGTGGTGCGGCGCCACATTCGCGAGGTGCACGACTTCGTCGCGGACGCGATCCGCCGGGCTCAGGCCGCCGGGGGCGTCCCGGCCGACCGTGATCCCGACGCCGAGGCCTGGATCATCCTCGCCGGCGGCTTCCTCGTGTCGTTCGCCGACCGGCTCGGCGGGGTGCTGTCCCACGGCGACTTCGAGGCGATCGCCGCGCAACGCCACCGCTGGCTGCTCGGGCACGACGCACTGTCGTGACGGTGGCCGGCTGCGCCGGCGACGAGGGCGGGGCATGGCCCGGCCTCTACACGAGCAGGCGCAGCAGCCAGAAGGCGATCATGCCGACCGCGATCGCGATCCAGAGCTGCTTCGTGCGCCAGGCCGCGAAGGCGGCGAGCCCGGCCGCCGCGAGGCGAATCTCCCACTCGCCGCGGCCGCCCTCCACGTACGGGGTGACGAGCGCGGCGAAGACGGCGATCGGGACGAAGTGGAGGAAGCGCACCCAGAAGGCGGGCAGCTCGGTGCGGAGCGCCAGTCCCGCGTAGCGCGACCCGAACGTGACGGCCAGCATGCCCGCGACGGTCGGCCAGAACGTCACGCGACCTCCCGTGCTGCGTCGTCTGCGTGGAACGTCGTGTCGGGAGGGCGTGTACGGGTCAGCCAGGCGCCGAGCAGGCTGCCGAGCACGCCCGTGACGAGGATCGGGAGGCCGCCGGGCAGCTCACGCGAGAGCCCGTACGCGAGCGCGCCCGACGCCATCGCGACGGCGAGCTCGACACGCGTGCGGACGAGGGGGACCAGCAGGCCCAGGAAGGCGAGCGGGAAGATCAGATCGATGCCGAGCTCGGCCGGGTTGGGGATCGCCTCGCCGAGCAGCGCGCCGCCGAACGTCGCCAGGTTCCACGTGAGGAAGAGGCTGAGCTCGGCTCCGATCAGAAAGGAGAAGCGCCGGTCGCCGGCGGCGGTGACGACCCCGAACGACTCGTCGGTGAGGAAGTAGGCGGCGACGGGCCGTTGCCGCGGGGTGAGCTGCATGCGTCGCCCCAGGGCGAGCCCGTACAGCACGTGGCGCACGTTGAGCAGGAGCGTCGTCAGGACGATCTCGAAGCCGCCCGCGCCTGCGCCGAAGAGGCCGACGGCGCTGAACTGCGCGCTGCCGGCGAAGACGAGGACGGACAGCGACTGGGTCTCCAGCAAGGAGAGCCCGGCGTCGCGCGCGGTGACGGCGTAGGCGAGGCCGAACGGGATCACGCCGAGCCAGAGCGGCGCCATCGCCCGGAAGCCGGACGCGAACCCGACCGGCACACGGGGCTCGAACATGGCTCGATCCTACGGGTGCCTGTGCGCACAGAGAAACGCCCCCGGCTGCGGCTTCCGGGGGCGTTTCGAGTGAGGCAACCCCACGGGGGGGCGGTGGCGAGAGAACGTGGCTCTGCGGCCCAGACACGCTCTCGATACGCCGTCGCCGTTTCCGGGTGGTGCGCCCCTCACACCGTGCCTGGCGTCCGGCGCGGTGCTTGGTGGACAAGACTGTACGAGGCGTGGCCCAAAAAGTCAAGTAGCTCGGTCAAGTGATTTGCGGTAGGCTCCGCTTCACGCAGGAGATCACACGTTTGGCGGCGCTCGTTCCCCCTTTGTGGGGAGCGCGGGCAGGAGGTGGAGCACGTTGACTGAGACCCGTATGAAGGACACCGCCGCGCCGCACGACGTTGTCGTCAGGACCCCCGCCGCCCCTGCATCACGCCTGGGCGACCGCCTCCGCTCCCTGAGGCTTGCCGCCGGGCTGACGCAGAGCCAACTCGCCGGGGAGCGCTTCTCGAAGGAGTACATCAGCCAGATCGAGCGCGGGAAGACGCGTCCGACCGACGACGCGGTCGCGTGGCTCGCGGCGCGCCTCGGCGTCGACGCCTCGTTCCTCGGCCGCGGCGTCTCGACCGACGAGCGCGGCCGGGTGGAGGCACTGCTCACCCGTGCCGAGGCGCTCACCGAGGCCCACCGCTACGACGAGGCCGCCGAGCTGTTCGCCGGCGTGCGAGCGGACGTGGGCGCGACCGGCTCCGTCGAGCTCGAGGTGCGGGCGCTGTCCGGCGAGGCCTGGGCGCAGGCGCAGCGCGGTGCGACGCGCGAGGCGATCGAGCTTCTGTCCGTGGCTCGCGATCTCGCGGAGGGGCCGCAGTTCACCGATGTCGACCGGGCCGACGTGCTCTTCCGCCTGGGCGTCTGCCGGTACAAGCTGTCGAGCATCGCCACGGCGGTCGCCCTCTTCGACGAGGCGTACGGTATCGCCGAGCGCTCGGGCCTCCCGTGCGACCTTCTCAAGGTGGACATCCTCGGCTGGCGCTCTCGCTGCCGTCGGCGCCAGCGCGACCTCCAGGCCGCGCAGGAGGACGTCGAGCGCGGGCTCGAGCTCGCGCACGCGATGGACGATCGCCGCGTGATCGCCAACACGTATTTCCAGGCTTCCCTCGTCGCCGAGCGAACCGGGCACTGGGTGCTGTCGCGCAACTACGCGCAACAGGCGAAGGCGCTCTACCAGGAGCTCAACGACGAGCGGAACGTGGGCCGCATGATGCTGAACCTCGGCGGTCTGCACCACCTCCTCGGCAAGCCCGACCAGGCCATCGAGCATCTCCGGGCCTCGTTCGCGCTCGCCGTCGAAGCAGAATCGCAGCCGGACGCCGCCCAGGCGCTCGGCAGCCTCGCCACGGTGTACCTCCACCGCGGCGACTTCGACGCGGCGGACGAGCATGCGCGGAAGGCGCTCGAGCTCCTGGCGGATCGGGAGGACTTCCTCGACGAGATCGGCCAGTCCCAGCTCGTGCTCGGGCGGTCGTTGCTCGAGCGAGGGCGTCTCGAAGAGGCCGAGGAGTGCTTCCTGGCAGCCGACGCCGCTTTCGAGCAACTGGCGTCGGTCAGCCACAGGGCGGGGGCGTGGGTCGCGCTGGGTGACCTTGCGGGTCGTCGGGGAAACGACCACGAGGCGGCGCGGCTGTACCGGAACGCCGCAGAGGCGCTCCAGGACATCCGCTTCTGACAAAGGAGGCTCGGGCACGTGCACAGGGCAAAGCTGGTTCTGCTCCTCGCGAATCTCGCGCTGTTCGCGGCGGCGATCGGGAAGTTCCGGAACGTGGGACCCACCTGGTCCGACGGCCACTGATCCGCATGCCTCGGGGCGGCGCGGCGTCCACCGGGGTGCTGCGGGACTGCGGCTAGACTCGGGCGCAGATGCGTCCGGCTGCGGCTCTCATCGCCACGGGTGTGGCGCTCGCCTGCGGGCTCGTGCTCGCCGGCTGCGGCAGTGGCGGTGAGTCGAGCGAGGGGCAGTCGAAGACGAGCACGACCGCAGCGCCTCCGGGATCCCTGGAGGCGCTGTGGCGTGCGCCGGGACAGGACGTCGCGATCGTCGCCGGCACGTCCGACTTCGCGCCCGGGACGAACCGGGTCTCGTTCCTGGTCGTCGACAAGCAGTCGCGTCTCGTCGAGCGGCCGACAGCTCGCGTGTGGATGGCGCGGAGCCTGCGTGCGAAGCCATACCAGCAGACCGTTGCCCGGCTGGAGCCGATCGGCGTGCCGGGCGGTGCCAAGGCCGACGCGCAGAACATCTACGTCGCCCGTGTGAAGACGCCGTCGCCCGGCACCTACTGGCTGCTCGCCGAGCCGGTCGGCGGCAAGGTGCAGGCGCTCGGCAACGTCGTCGTGAAGAGGAAGGCTGCAGCACCGGAGGTCGGCGACCGGGCGATCGCAGTGCGGAACCCGACCGTTGCGGGCGGCCGCGACCCGAAGACGATCACCACGGCGCGCCCTCCGGACACGGAGCTCCTGCGTGTGTCGGTGGCCCAGGCGCTCGCGGCGAAGAAGCCCTTCGTCGTCACGTTCTCGACGCCCCTCTACTGCCAGACCCGTACCTGCGGCCCCGTCGTCCAGGTCGTCCAGTCCGTCGCCGGGCGCTGGCAGGGCAAGGGCGTCGAGTTCGTCCACGTCGAGATCTACGAGGGCAACGACCCTGCCAAGGGCGTGAACCGGTGGGTCACGGCATGGAGGCTGCCGACCGAGCCCTTCACGTTCGTCGTCGACCGCAACGGCGTCATCCGCACGAAGCTCGAGGGCGCGTTCTCCCCGGGCGAGCTCGAGGCCGCCGTGAAGCAGGTCGCGGTCTCCTGAGCGCGATCCCGCGCTGCTCTACGTGAGCATCCGCTCGTCGGGAGCAGCCGCGAGGATCCGCGGCACGTAGCTCGCGATCGACTCGTCCATCGAGACGCAGCGGCCGAGCCGCTCCGACATGAACCAGCGATGCTCGAGCAGCTGGTGATAGACCTCGGCCGGCTCGAGCTTGCCGTGCAGGGCGGCGGGGATCTGCCGCAACGCCGGCTCGTACGCCTCCGCCAGCCAGCGGAAGGCAACCATCGCCTCGGGTAGCTGCCCTCCCGCCGCGCGCTCGAGCTCCTCCCGGAACCCGAGTAGGTCGTCGAGGAGGCGGCGTGCCTGGTTCTCCTGCACGTCGAGCCCGGTGAGCGAGAGCAGCCGCCGCTGGTGATAGCCGGGCTCGACCACGCGCGGGCTGACGCGTAGCCGGTACCCCCCTCCTCGGCCACGAGCTCGAGCTCCTCGGTGTCGTACCCGAGGTCGTGGAGGCGGTCGAGACGCTCGTGGATGCGGTGCCGCTCGTCGAGCCCGCACCACTTCGACGATTCGCCCGGACTCCCACTGATCGAGCGGCAACTCCCACGGCAGGTCGAGGAAGTCCGGCGTCCCCTCCGTCGTCACGAGCTGGATGCGCACGTCCCGCCACCCTAGCGGCGGCCCCATCTCTACATTGTCGTAACCGTGTCCCGCGTCCTCACTTCCCTGCCCGTCGGCGAGCGCATCGGCATCGCCTTCTCAGGCGGTCTCGACACGTCTGTCGCCGTCGCCTGGATCAGGGAGAAGGGCGGCATCCCGTACGCGTTCACCGCCGACCTCGGCCAGTACGACGAGCACGACGTGGAGAGCGTGCGCGCGCGCGCCTTCGACTACGGGGCCGAGGAGGCCGTCCTCGTCGACTGTCGGGCGCAGCTCGTGCACGAGGGGCTCGTCGCGCTGCAGTGCGGGGCGTTCCACGTGTCGAGCGCGGGCAAGACCTACTTCAACACGACGCCGCTCGGGCGCGCCGTGACGGGGACGATGCTCGTGCATGCGATGCACGAGCACGGAGTCGACATCTGGGGCGACGGCTCGACGTACAAGGGCAACGACATCGAGCGCTTCTTTCGCTACGGCCTGCTCGCGAACCCGGAGCTGCGGATCTACAAGCCGTGGCTCGACGCGCAGTTCGTCGACGAGCTCGGCGGACGGAAGGAGATGAGCGAGTGGCTGCTCGAGCGGAAGCTCCCCTATCGCGCCTCGGTCGAGAAGGCCTATTCCACGGATGCGAACATCTGGGGTGCGACGCACGAGGCGAAGGAGCTCGAGCTGCTCGAGCGACCCATGTCGATCGTGGAGCCGATCATGGGCGTCGCCCACTGGAGCCCGGCGGTGGCGATCGAGCCGGAGGTCGTTCGCGTCGCCTTCCGCGAGGGGTGGCCGGTGGCGCTGAACGGCGTCGAGTACGAGGATCGCGTCGAGCTCGTGCTCGCGGCGAACGCGATCGGCGGGCGGCACGGGCTCGGGATGTCCGACCAGATCGAGAACCGCATCATCGAGGCCAAGTCACGCGGGATCTACGAGGCGCCCGGGATGGCGCTGCTGTGGATCGCCTACGAGCGGCTCGTGAACGCCGTCCACAACGAGGCCACGATCGACAACTACCGCACGATGGGCCGGCGCATCGGCCGCCTGCTGTACGAGGGCCGCTGGCTCGATCCCCAGGCGCTGATGCTGCGCCAGAGCCTGCAGAGCTGGCTCGGGCTGGCGGTCACCGGCGAGGTCACCGTCGAGCTGCGCCGCGGCGACGACTACACGATCCTCGACACGACGAGCCCGAGCTCCACCTACCACCCCGAGCGGCTCTCGATGGAGAACGTCGAGAGCTCCTTCGGCCCGGTCGACCGCATCGGCCAGCTGACGATGCGCCTGCTCGACATCCAGGACTCCCGTGCCAAGCTCGAGCTCTACGGCCGCGCCGGGCTCACCCATGCCGAGGGCCCGCTCGAGCTCGCCGGCATGGACGAAGAGGAGTACAGCGAACGAGCTGCCTCCGTTCCCTCGACAGCCTCGGGCGCTCTCACTCGACAGTCTCACACTGCCTCGCCGGCGCGCTCGACGATGACGACGGGCACACGGGCGTGAGGCGAGAGCCTCAGCAGCGCGCGCACGATCTCGGCGCAGTCCTCGGGCTGGATCATCTTCTCGCCCGGCAGCCCCGTCCAGGCTGCCATGGGCGTGTCGACGAAGCCCGGGCAGATGGCCGTCACCCGCACGCCGCTCTCTGCCTCCTCGCGGTCGAGTGAGCGGGAGAGCGAGATCACGCGCGGCCTTGGCGGCTCCGTAGACGGCGAGCCCCGGTGTCGGCAGCGTGCCGGCGATGGAGGCCAGGTTGACCACGTAGCCCTTCGTGCGGCGGAGGTGCGGCAGCGCTTCGCGCGTGACGAGGAAGGCGCCGCGCAGGTTGACGTTCTGCTGCAGGTCCCAGTGCTTCGTCTGCGTGTCGCCGATCAGGCCGGCGATGCCGACGCCGGCCGAGTTGACGAGGACGTCGAGCCCGCCGTGTCGCTCCACGTGCTCGGCGACGAGGCGCACGCAATCCTCTTCGGACGAGACGTCGGCCTGGGCGACGGCGCACTGGAGCTCGCTGCGTGCTGCTTCGAGACGGTCGAGCCTGCGCGCGGCGAGCGTCAGGGCATAGCCCTCGTCGGCGAGCATGCGTGCGATCGCCAGGCCGATGCCGGACGAGCCGCCGGTGACGAGCGCGGACCTCACAGGCGGGATCCTCTCATGCGGCCCCGGAAACGCGAAGGCCGCCCGGGGGGAAGGCGGCCTTCGCTCGTCAGAGGAGAGGGACGAGGGGGGGTGTCTCACTCTCCGAGGCCGTCTGATTCGCCGCCTCCGCCGCAGCTCCTCTCGACAGGTGGCCGGCGGCGTGTGGCCCGTCCGTACACTCGGAGGGTGCCCGACATGCCCTACACTGACGTCGCTCGCCCGGGCGGGAGGGTGTGCTGCCAAGTACTCGGCGGCCAGGCTCGAGACGTTGCTCTCCGGACTCGTGCCCGTCGCGTCGGACGATCTCCTCGTCGGTCTCGACCCCGCCGACGACGCCGCCGTCTACCGGCTGGACGACGAGCGTGCACTCGTCTTCACGGTCGATTTCTTTCCGCCGGTCGTGGACGACCCCAGGGACTACGGCGCCATCGCCGCCACGAACGCCCTCAACGACGTGCTCGCGATGGGCGGCGTGCCGCTGCTCGCGCTGTCGGTGACCGCGTTCCCGGAGGAGCTTCCGACGGAGGTGCTCGGCGAGGTGCTGGCGGGTGCGGGTGAGGCGGTGCGCGAGGCGGGAGCGATCCTCGCGGGGGGCCACACGATCCGTGACGCCGAGCCGAAGTACGGGCTGGCCGTCGTCGGCACCGTGCATCCCCGGGGCATCTGGCCGAAGAGCGGTGCGCGCCCGGGCGACGCCGTCTTCCTCACGAAGCCGCTCGGGACGGGGCTCGTGCTGCAGGCACAGCGGGACGGCCGTGCCCCGGACGGCGCGCTCGCCGCCGCGGTGACGGCCATGAAGACGCTCAACCGCGACGCGGCCGACGCGCTGCGGCCCTTCCTGCCGAGCGCCGTCACCGACGTGACGGGCTTCGGGCTGCTCGGGCACGCCTACGAGATGGCGTCGCGCAGCGGTGTCCGCATCGTCGTCGACGCGTCGGCGCTGCCTGCGCTCCCGGGCGCGCGCGAGCTCGCTCTCGCCGGCGTGCGCACGGGCGGCGACCGGCGCAACCGAGAGTACGCGGGGCGGCACGTGCAGAGCACGGCGGCGCCGGAGCACGAGGCGCTCGCCTACGACCCGCAGACGGCCGGAGGCTTCCTCGTCACCCTCCCCGCCGCGAAGGCGGCCGTGCTCGAAGCGACCTTCGGCGACCGCGGCCTCGACCTGTACCGCATCGGCGACGTGGAGGCCGGCAGGCGGCGTGACGATCGCGTCGTAGGTCGGACGGGGGCCGTGCCCGGCCTCCGGGCAGCGCGCCTTGCCGGCGTGTCTAGACTCGGGCCGTGGCACTCCTCTCCAGGCGCCGGGTGTCGTCGAGTCGTTTCTTCCACCTCTCGGTCGCGTCGCTCGCGATGCTCGGGGTGGTGGTCGTGTCGGGTGCCTTCGTCCGCCTGACCGGGTCGGGGCTCGGCTGCGAGGACTGGCCGAACTGCGGCGAGACGGTGCTGCCCGCGAGCGGCGGGCACGCGCTGATCGAGTTCGGTAACCGCGTCGTCGGCCTGATCGGCATCCTCGCGACCCTCGTCGTCTGGTTGGCGGCCCGCCGTACCGACGGCCTGCCTCGCTCCGTGCGCCTGCTCGCGCTCGCGACGTTCCTCGGCACGGTCGCGCAGGCGCCGCTCGGCGGGATCACCGTCCTCCTCGACCTGCATCCATTGGCGGTCATGTCGCACTTCCTGCTCGCGCTGGTCGTGGTCGCGCTCGCAATCGTCGTGGCCATCGAGGCATGGCGTTTCGACCGGTCGGCGGGCACCGCGTCGACGCCGGGATGGCTGCGCGCTGCCGCCGCCGCCGGCGTCGCCGCGTGCACGGTGATGGTGGTGACCGGCGCCGTCGCGACAGCGTCCGGCCCTCATCCCGGCGACAATTCGGACGTGGAGCGTCTCGGGCTCCAGATCTCGGACACCGTCTACGTCCACGTGCGGGCCACCGCGGTGTACGGGATCGGACTGCTGCTCATCGGCGCATGGCTGATCAGGGCGCGGTCGTCCGTGCCGCATGCGGCCCGCTTCGCCGTCTGGCTGCTCGCCGTGCTCCTCGTCCAGATGGCCGTCGGCGAGATCCAGTACCGCAACGCCCTGCCCTGGGGGCTCGTGCTGGTGCACGTTGCGCTCGCGGCGGCGATCTGGGGGCTCAGCGTCGCTGTCGCCTACCTGCTGTGGCGTCCCCCGGAGCTCGTCACGGCGAGGTCGGCGGCGGGCGTGGAGGACGTCCCCGGGGTACCGGCCTGACGTAGACTTCGAGGGTGGAGAACGAGCTGCGGATCGACGAGCGGCCGGTGCTCAGGCGCCCTGTGCTGATCGCGGCCTTCCGCGGCTGGAACGACGGCGGCCAGGCGGCGACGCTTGCAGGCGCGCACCTCCGGCGCCTCTGGCAGGCACAGAGGTTCGCGGACATCGACCCCGAGGGGTTCGTCGACTTCCAGACCACCCGGCCCGCCGTCTCGCTCGACGAGGGGCTGACGCGTCACATCGAATGGCCCGAGAACGCGTTCCATGCCGGAGCCATCCCGGGCGCCGACCGCGACGCCGTGCTGCTGCTCGGCGTCGAGCCCAACTACCGCTGGCGTACCTTCACCGGCCTCGTGGTGGGACTGGCGAAGGAGCTCGGTGTCGAGCTCGTCGTCACGCTGGGCGCCCTGCTCGCGGACGTCCCGCACACCCGGCCCGCCCCGGTCACCGGGTCGGCGAGCGACCCGTCGCTCGTCGAGGAGCTCGGCCTCGAGCACTCCCGCTACGAGGGCCCGACCGGAATCGTGGGCGTGCTGCACGACGCGTGCCGCGAGGCAGGGCTTCCCTCCGTCAGCCTCTGGTCGGCGGTGCCGCACTACGTCTCGCTCGCTCCGAGCCCGCGTGCCGCGAGGGCGCTGTGCGAGCGGCTCGGCGGGCTGCTCGATGTCGACGTCGACCTGACCGAGCTGCTCGAGGCGGAGAAGGCGTACGCGGAGCAGGTGAGCGAGGCCGTTGCCTCCGACGCCGAGACGGCCGCGTACGTGGAAGACCTCGAGCGTCGGGCCGACACGATCGACGACCTGATCGAAGAGGGCGACCTGCCGACCGGCGAGTCGCTCGCCGCCGAGCTGACCCGGTTCCTGCGCGAGCGGGAGCAAGGCCCGGGCGACGCGTAGGCGACAGCGCTGAGGCTATGCGGCCGACTCTTCGCGCGCGCCGTCCGCCGGTCCGGGCGGTGCCGTGACAGCCTCGACGGCGGACGGCTGCCGTCGCCGTCCGCCGACGTCCCGGCGGAGTCCCGCCGTCGGTCGCCGCGGCACCCTCCGCTGCCGGCTGGCCTGCGTCGGGCTGGCCCGCGGGCTTGCGCTTCTTCCGTCGCCGGCGCGACTTGCGCGCCGGCGCCTTCGGGGCCGGCAGGTTGTCGGCGAGCACGGTGGCGATCTCCTGGATCTCGCCGAGCTCCTCGCGGGCGCGGTCGAGCAGGCCGTTCGCCCGCGGCGTGTAGCCGTCGGCAGACGCGAGCAGCGCGGCGCCGACGGGCAGCGGCAGCGCCTTTGCGACCTGGACGAGCCGTGCCACGTTCTCCTCGTGACGGTGCCCGCGCGAGTTCGCGACGGCACCGAGCAGCCGCTTCGCCTCCGGGAACTCCTGGCTGGCGCGGCGATCCTGGATCTTGCGGGTGGCGCGCGCGAGCTTCCACGTCCAGCGGGCGAGGATCTGCTCGGGCGCGTTGGCCTTCCCTTCGCCCACGGCGCGCAGCAGCGTGCGGACGCCGGCGGCGCGGTCCTTCTCCCACGGCGGCGCCTGGGTGACGAGCGTGACGAGGTCGTCGAAGTCGGCCCGCTCGACCGGGGTGGCGACCCTGTCTGCGAGTGCCGTCATGCGCAGCCGCCGGTTCGGGTTCTCGGCGGCGCAGACGGAGAGGAACGTCTCCAGCGCTCCCTTGCCCGCCCGGCCCTCCGTGAACTTGCGCGCGAACTCGGTGCGCTGGTCGAAGCGGATCTGCCGGCCGGCGATGGTTGCCCAGAAGCGCTGCTCGTCGTCGTCGAGGAACTTCGGGTCGACGCGCTGCCACTCGCGCTGGATCACGAGCAGGCGGCGTGCGACGTCCGGCGTCACGGGCACGAGCCACGGCGCCGGCGAGAGCCGGCGGCGGGCCCGGCGCTGCTGGCGGCGGCGCGGGGCGGGCGTGACGCGCGCGCCCTCCCGGTAGAAGTCGGCGTCGAGCAGCGAGTGCAGCGAGATGACGCGGTCGTTGTGCGTCGACCCCTTCGGTGACGAAGTCGACGACGATGCCGGCCTCCTTGCGCGGGTGCATGCGCATGATGCGGCCGATGCGCTGCTGGTAGACGCGCCGCGACGCCGTCGGGGCGAGATGGAAGCAGACCGTGGCGCGGGGCGAGTTCCAGCCCTCGGCGAGCAGCTGCGCGTTGATCAGCACGTTGATCTCGCCCCGCTCGTAGGCGGCGAGCGTCTCCGCCAGCTTGACCGGAGGCGTGCGGCCCGACACCGCCTCGGCCTTGAGGCCGGTGGCGCGGAACTCCTGCGCGAGGTTGTAGGCGTGGTCGACGCCGGCCGCGTAGACGATTCCCGGTGTGGTGCCGAAGCGGTCCCGGTAGAGGCTGGCCGCCGCCTGGTTGAGCGCCTCGTGGTCGAGGGCCGCGGCGAGCGCGCGCTCCTCGAAGTCGCCGCCCACGATGGGCACGGAGTTGATCGCCGCCGCGGGAGGAACCCGCAGGCAGCGCAGCGGTGCGATCAGGCCGCGGCGTGCCGCGTCGCCGAGCGGGAGGTCGTCGACGGAGGCGGGGAAGACGTCCGAGACCTGCTTCGCGATCAACTGCTCCGTCGCCGTCATGCCGATGTAGACCGGCTCGCTGAACGAGCGGATCGCGGCACTGGTCTTCTCTCCCAGAGCGGTGTGCGCCTCGTCGCAGATCACGAGCTGGTAGGCGCTGCGGGAGATCTCGTCGGCGTGCCGTGCGAACCAGGCGTAGGTCTGGATCGTGATCGGGTTCTGGCGCAGCGGCTCGTGGCCGCGATCGATCGCTCCCGTGAAGCGCTCCCCGTAGCCCTCGGTGGTGAGGTCGCGCTCGAACTGGGAGACGAGCAGGCGGCGGTGGGTGAGGATGAGGATGCCGAGCTCGCGGGCGGCCTCGACGAAGCCTGCAGCGGCGATCGTCTTGCCGGAGGCGGTCGGATGGCGGAAGCGGTAGCGGCGGACGGCTCCCGGGTCGCTGCCGGCGAAGGCAGCCTCGTCGGGCTCGTCCTCGATCACGCCCGCGTCGAAGTCGTCGTCCTCCTCCTCGAGCTCGCCCTGCTCGGCCTCGGCGCTCTCGGCGGCCCCGCCGCCTCCGTTGCCGTTCTCCTCGGCGCCGCTGGTTCGCGGCGATCAGCTCGGTGAGCATGCCCGCGAGCGCGTCGATCTGGTGGCGGCGCAGATCGGTGCCCGCCGCCGTCTGCGGCTTGGGCGAAGCGAGCACCCGCTCCAGCCCGAGCATCAGGCCGTAGCGAACGAGCCAGCGGCTCGAGGGGACGCGTTTGCCCGCCTCGATCTCGACCAGAGCGTCGTCGAGGGCGCCCCGGCGGGCGGTGCCCGGCGCGAGCGCGACGGCAGGATCCTCGCCGGCGTGCAGGAACGGCTCGCCGTACCAGGCCTGAGCGCGGAGCGCCGCGGCTTCCAAGCCTTCGGCGGGCTCCGACGTGAGTGTCGGGTTCAGTATCGCTTCGTGCATGTACGCAGCACGCTGTGCGGTGCTGCCTCTGAGGTCGCAGCGCACGCTCGCATCTCGAACCTGGGGAGCGGCGCTGCGCAGAGAGTACCGCATTTCATCGGACGGCGGACGGATAATTTCTAGGTCGGTGCCGGCCGGGCTATGCCCGGAGCGGCTTCCCGGTGATCCGCTGCGACACGCCCTCGGCGTCGAGGTACGGCGTCAGGCCGCCGCGGAAGAACGGGAAGCCGGCGCCCAGGATGAGGCACGCGTCGATCTCCGCCGCCGATGCGACGACGCCCTCGTCGAGGATGTGGCGGCACTCGTCCGCGAGCGCCTCCAGGATCGCGACGTGGATCTCGTCCACCGTCTTGCGGTCTTCGCCGGTGATGACGATGTCCATCTCCCCGTTGGCGAAGTTCTCGAGCGTGGGCGAGAGCGGGAAGCGCTCGGGGAAGGCGTCGTGCAGCGTGTGCAGCACATGGTTCGCGACCCGGGGGCCGACCATCGCGAGCAGTGCGGAGGGCGGCATGGGGATGCCGAGCTTCAGCGCCGCCTCGTCGGTCTCCTCGATCGTGTTGCCGTGCTCGAGCGCCTGCATGAGCACGCTCGACTGGCGCGTGAGCAGCCGGTTGACGACGAAGGCGGGGGCGTCCTCGACGAGCACTCCGCGCTTGCCGAGCTTCTTCGTCACCGCCCAGGCTGTTGCGAGAGTCACGTCGTCGGTCGCCGGCGCCCGTACCAGCTCGACGAGCGGCAGCACGGCGACGGGATTGAAGAAATGCATGCCGACGAGGCGCTCCGGGTGCTCGAGCTCCTCCCCCATCGCGGCGACCGAGAGGGACGACGTGTTGGTGACGAGCAGGCACTCGGGGGAGACGACCTGCTCGAGGCCGCCGAGCACTTCCCGCTTCACCGACAGCTCCTCGAACACGGCCTCGAGCACGAGGTCGCAGCCGGCGTAGGCGTCGACGCCGCCACCTCCGGTCACGAGCGACCCGAGAAAGCGGGCCTTGCTCTCCGTGAGCCGGCCCTTCGCAACCTGCTTCTCCAGGTCGCCGTGGATGGAGGCCACCGCCTGCTCGACGCGGGCGGGATCGACGTCGGTGATCACGACCGGGGCCTGGAGCCGTCGCAGGAAGAGCGTCGCGAGCTGGGTCGCCATCAGTCCCGCGCCGACGACGCCGACGCGCTCGACGCGCCGCGGCTTCGCGTCGGGGATGCCGACGCCGCGCTTGACGCGACGCTCGACGAGGTCGAACGCGTAGACGCCTGCTTGAGCCTGCGGCCCCGGCAGGAGGTCGGCGAGCGCGTCCTCCTCGGCGCGGTAGCCCTCCTCCACCGACCAACCTGCGGCGCCGGCGATCAGGTCGAGCGCGCGGTAGGGGGCGAGCGCGGTGCCGTGCACGGCGTCGTCGACGCCGAAGCGGGCCTTGCGGCAGACCTCGGGGGCGTCGGAGAGGTCGGCCTCGGGTCGGGGCTGTCGCCCTTCCTCGATCGTCCGCACGAGCCACTCGATCGAGTCGTCGAGGAACTCGACGTCGTCGAGCAGTTCGTCGGCGAGGCCGATCTCGACCGCCTGCGCGGCGTTCAGGAGCCGGTTCTGCCTGAGCGGGTTGGAGACGACGAGCTCGACGGCCTTCGCGGCGCCGACGAGTCGCGGCGCGAGCTGGGTGCCGCCCCAGCCGGGGATGATGCCGAGGAACACCTCGGGGAAGCCGACATGGCGTACCGAGCGCGCGATCGTGCGGAAGTCGCAGTGCAGCGCGATCTCGAGCCCGCCGCCGACCGCTGCGCCGTTCACGGCCGCGAGCGTGCGGTAGGGAAGGTCGCGGATGGCGCCGAACGCATCGTGCCCTGCCTTGCCGCCCAGGCGGGCGAGCTCGGGGTCGGTCATCTGCGGGAACTCGGTCAGGTCGGCGCCGGCGGCGAACACGAACGGCTTCCCCGTGAGCACGAGACCCTGCCAGTCCCGGGTGCGGAGGCGCGGCAGCAGCTCGTGCAGCGACTCGAGCGCGGCGCGGCCGAACACGTTCGGCTTCTGCCAGTCCTCGCCGTTGTCCATCGTCACGATGGCGAGCGGTCCGACTGCGGGTGACGATCCGCTGCAGGTGGAAGCGGGTCGGGGAGTCAGCCATGCCGGAGGTTCTCCCAGAGCAGTGCGGCGCCCATGCCCATGCCGATGCAGAGGGCGGTGAGCCCGTAGCGGACGTCGGGCCTGCGCTCGAGCTCCCAGGCGAGCTGCGCCATCAGGCGCACGCCGGTCGCCGCGAGGGGATGACCGCACGCGATGGCGCCGCCGTGAGGGTTCAGCCGCGGGTCGTCTGGTGCCACCCCCATGCCGTCGCACCACGTGAGCACCTGTACGGCGAACGGCTCGTTCAGCTCGAGAAGGCCGACGTCGTCGATCGTGATTCCCGCCTGGGCAAGCACTCGCTCCGTCGCCGGGACAGGCCCGATGCCCATCAGATGGGGCTCGACGCCCGCGTAGGCGAAGCCGACGAGGCGCATCGACGGCTCCAGGCCGAGCTCGGCGGCGACCTCCTCCGCGGCGAGAAGCCCCGCGGTGGCGCCGTCGGTGAGCCCGGCCGAGTTGCCCGCGGTCACCCGACCACCGGGCCGGAAGGGCGTGCGCAGCGAGGCGAGCCCCTCCACCGTCGTGTCGGGGCGGAGGAACTGGTCCCGGTCGGCGACCGTCCAGCCCTCGTCCGTGAAGACGCTCATCGGCACGACGGTGTGCGCCATCATCCCGTCCGGGTCGGCCCAGGCGGCGGCGGCCTTCCGCTGGGACGCGGCGGCGTACGCGTCGGCGGCATCCTTCGTCAGCTGCGGGAAGACGTCGTGCAGGTTCTCCGCGGTCTGTCCCATCGTGGCGGCGCTCTCGTCGATCAGCCGCTCGCTGACGAAGCGCGGGTTGAAATCGACCTCCTCGCCCATGGGGTGGTGGCCCATGTGCTCCACGCCGCCCACGAGGACGAGGTCGGCGGCGCCCATCGCGATCTCGCCGGCACCCGCCGTCGTGGCGGTGAGCGCGCCGGCGCACATCCGGTCGACTGCGAAGCCGGGCACGCTGTGGGGCAGGCCTGCGAGCAGCCCGATGTCGCGGCCGAGGGTGAGGCCCTGGTCGCCGACCTGCGCCGTGGCGGCGAAGATCACGTCGCCGATCCGCTCCGCCGGCACGTTCGGGTTGCGGCGCAGCAACTCGCGCACGGCCTTCACGGCCATGTCGTCTGCGCGCGTCTTCCAGAACCACCCGTCCGGGCCCGCCTTCCCGAACGCGGTGCGAACCCCGTCGACGAACACCACCTCGCGAAGCGCGCGTGCCATGGCCCGAACGATACGCGTTGACTGACTGTTCGATCAACCGTGCATCGGCGTCGATCTGCGTCGTTCGGTTCGGGGCTGACAGCCGGTCGCGGGTATGTGACGATTGGCAGGGAGGCCGGCGGGCGGCGCCGGCCTCCTGAGTTTTCCGGCACAGGGCCGGTAGCCCGCTCCTACGGCTCGCCTGCAGCCAGCTCCTTCGACCGCACCATGGCGGCCTGGATCGCGTTGAGCAGCGCGGCGCGGACGCCCGCCACCTCGAGCTCGCGGATGGCGGCGATGGTGGTGCCTCCGGGAGAGGTGACCATCTCGCGCAGCTCGACCGGGTGCATCTTCAGGTCGCGCATCTGCTTCGCCGTGCCGAGCATCGTCTGCACGACGAGCTGGGTGGAGATCTCGCGCGACAGCCCGAGCAGCAGGCCGGCCTCGATCATCGCCTCGGCGAGCAGGGCGAAGTAGGCGGGGCCGGAACCGGAAACGGCGGTGACGGCGTCCATCACCTTTTCGGGCACGCGGACGACCGCGCCCAGGTGCGCGAGCGCCTCCTCCGCCAGCGTCACGTGCGCGTCGTCGGCGTGGGCGCCGGCGCAGAGGCCGGCGACCCCTTCGTGGACGACCGACGGCGTGTTCGGCATTGCCCGCACAACCGGGACGCCCGCTGCGAGGTGGCGCTCGATCAGCGCCGTCGGGATCGCCGCCGCGACCGAGAGCACGGTCTGGTCGGGTGCGATCAGCGGGCCGATCTCGCCCAGCAGGTTCTCGATGTCCTGTGGCTTCACGGCCAGCACGACGAGCGCCGCGCCGTTCGCAGCCTCGCCGTTCGACAGCGTTGCCACGATGCCGTACCGCTCCCGGAGCTCCTCGACGCGTTCCCCGCGACGGCTCGACGCCACGATGTCAGGAGGCGAGCGCCAGCCGGACGAGAGCAGGCCGCTGATCAGTGCCTCGCCGATCTTTCCCGCCCCGAGGACCGCGATCTTCCGTTCGTTCACCGCCATAGGCTGAGTCTACGCGGCCCGCCGCGTCCGCAGGCGCGTGCGGCGGGCGACGTCGGGGTCGGCGCCGGGCACGAGCCCGCGCGACCAGCCGAGCAGCAGCACCTCGCCGGCGAGCCCTTGCCATTCCCCGTAGGGCGCGAGCAGCTCGGCCGTCTCGTCGGCGTCGGCCCAGCGGCCGCGCAATGAAGAGACGAGCTTGATCAGGCCGAGGTCGCCGACGAGGCCGTGGTCGAAGCGGCCCAGCCCCTCGAGGGCGATCACGCCGACCGACCAGGGGCCGACGCCGCGCTCGCGCCCCAGGCGCGCCCGCACGGCGGGAGTCGGGTGGCCGCGCAGGCGCTCGAGGTCGCCGCCGCGCACGAGCCGCACCAGCGTGGAGGCGCGGTGCGTCGCGAGCCCACAGCGGCGAAGCTCGGCGGGGGAGAGGCGAGCCAGCGCCTCCTGGGAGGCGGCGCGTTCTCCGCAGGCGCGCAACACCGAGCGCTCGATCGAACGGGCCAACGACGATTCCACGAGCTGGCCCGCGACTGCGCGCAGGGCCGCGTGCGCGACCGTCGCGAGACGCAGCGGCCGATAGCCCACGAGCGCCCGCGCGGAGGCGCCGAGCAGCGGGTCGCGGGCGAAGCGGCGGTGGAACTCCGTCGTGTCGTCGTCGAGTGCGAGCATGAAGCGGGCGCGGTCGATCCCGTCCTCCGAGCCGGCGAGGATCGTCACCCGCCCGTCGGGCAGTTGCGAGGCCGTCGCCGTGTCGCCGCCGGGGAGGGGTGCGGTCCAGTGCCCGCTGCGGGCCATCAGGCACAGCCGGTACGGGCCGGCCGGGGTGACGAGCGCTTCGGTCACGGGCACCGACGGTATCGCGTCCGCCGGCGCCCGTGAGCAGGCTCCCGAGCTACTCCGCCTTGGCGTAGTTCGACATGCCGGTGATGTCGATCAGGATGCACGGCTGATTGCCGACCACCCACGCGTCGTGCCCGGCGGGCATGTAGAACGCGTCGCCCGTCCCGACCTCGATCTCGGCACCGTCGTCCATCCGCACGACCATGCGGCCCTGAATCACGTAGCCGGTGTGGATCGACTGGCACGAGTCCGTGCCCGCGATCGGCTTCACGTGATCCGACCAGCGCCAGCCGGGCTCGAACACGCCCCGCCCGAGCTGCACGCCGCCGACGGTGACGATGTCGACCTTGCCCTTGCCGTCGAGGAACGTGCGCGTCTCGTCGGGCGTCGAGAGCGCCTGGCGCTCGAGGGTCGCGGTTGCGGACATCGAGTCCTCCCTTCTCGCGATGACCCCGTCCGCCGAGTGTCCTCCCTGGGACGTCTCGTGTCAATCAGTACGAGCCGGTCCGCGCGCCGCCCGTTGCGCCCGCTACCGTCGCCCGTTGATGAGGCTCGCCGACGCCCTCTCGCTGCGCTCCCGCCGCCGCAAGCTGCGGCTGTTCCTGGACGAGCTGCACCCCACCGCGGCGACGAGGGTGCTCGACGTCGGCGCCGACGAGGTCGGCTTCGGCGGCGCGGGCGGCGAGTCCGGGTGCTCCACCCACAATTTCTTCGAGGAGCACTACCCGTGGCCGGGGCAGGTCACGGCGCTCGGGCTGCACGACGGCTCGAGCTTCCGCCTGCGCTATCCGGCGGTCACCTACGTGCAGGGCGACGCGTGCGCGCTTCCCTTCGCCGACGGTGCCTTCGACGTCGTCTTCTCGAACGCGGTGATCGAGCACGTCGGCGACCGTGAACGGCAGCGTGCGTTCGTGCGCGAGGCGCTGCGCGTCGGCAACCGCGTCTTCCTGACGACCCCGAACCGGTGGTTCCCGATCGAGGTGCACACGCGGCTGCCGCTCGTGCACTGGCTGCCCGACCGCGTCGCCCACCGCGCCTACGACCTGGCCGGCAAGGGCTTCGCGAAAGACAATCACCTGCTCGGCCCGGACGGGCTGCGCTCGCTCTTCCCCGTGCCCGTGCGGATCGTCAACCTGGGCATGACCCTGGTCGCGATCACGTGACGCGCTCCCTTCCCCGGGTGGCGCTCGGCGTCTTCGTCGTCGGGCTGGCGCTGCACAACCTCGTCATGGCCGAGCTCTGGGATCTCGGCGTGCGCGGCGCTGCGCTCGACGTGGTGGCGGCCTGGAAGGACGTGCTGCTCGCGGGGGCGCTCGCGGCCGCGCTGTGGGGTGCGCGCACGGTGCCGCTCTCGCTGTGGGCCGACCGGCTCGCGCTCGCGTTCGCGGGCGTCGTCGTCCTCTACTGGCTGCTGCCGCAGTCGTGGCTCGGCGGCGAGGCGACGGCGCGCGGAGAGCTCTTCGCCCTGCGGCACGACCTGCTTCCGGTCGCGGCGTACTTCACGGGCAGGCTGCTCGTGCTCGCGCCGAGGGAGTGGCGGCGCCTCTCACTCGTGCTCGTCGGCACCGCGCTCGCGCTTGCGGTGTGGGGCCTCGCCGACGTGTACCTGGTGCCGTTGCAGTGGTGGCGCGACTCGGGGGCGCCCGGCTGGTTCGAGGAGCAGCTCGGGCTCGCCTACAAGGGCCTCTCGGGGTTGCCCGAGAACTGGGTGCTGAACACCGGTGACGAGCAGAACCCGGTGCGCCGGCTCGTCTCCACCTTCCTCAGTCCGCTCGCCACCGCCTACCTGCTCGTCGTCGTGCTGCTCTACCTCGTCGCGCGACGGCCGACCCGCTGGACCGTGGCTGCGGCGGGCATCGCCTACGCGGGGCTGCTGTGGACGCACACGCGGGCCGCCTTCCTTGGCCTCGCCGGCGGCCTCGTCGTGCTCGCCGCCGTCCAGCGCCGCTGGGTGCCCGTGATCCTCGCGGCCGCCTCCCTCGTGGTCGGGGTGGCCTTCGTCAAGGCGTTCCCGCACATCGGGCCCTCGACGAGCTACACGCAGGCAGAGCTCGTGTACCTTCGCGAGCAGGGGCAGGCGCGCCCGGAGGACGCCGACCCGCTCGGAGGCGGAGACGCCTCCACCTCGAGCCACCTGAGGAACCTGCGCGACGGGCTCGAGGCGGTGATCCGCCATCCGCAAGGCCGCGGGCTCGGCAACTCGGGCGTGAACGCGTCACGCACGGGCGTGACCGTGATCGCCGGCGAGTCGACGTACACGGAGATCGGCGTCGACACCGGGGTTGCCGGCATGGCGGTATTCATCGCCTGGCTGCTCGCCGTCCTGGCGGGCCTCTGGACGCGCTCGGCGTGGCTGACGGCATCCTGGGCGGCGGTGCTCGCGATCGGCCTGCAGACCGACGTGATCGGCATTCACTGGATCGCCTACGTCGTCTTTGCGCTCGCGGGTGCCGCGCTCGGAGGCGGCCTGCCAGACGAGGAGCGCGAGTGAGGGAACTCGGCGAGCGCCTGGGCCTCTACCGTGTCGCCGCGCTCCTCGTCGGCTGCGCGCTCGCGCTCGAGATCGTCCGTACCCGGGCGCTGCCCGAGGGCTCGGCCTGGGCGGTCGTCTGCACGGTAGGGGAGATTGCCTTCCTCGTCGCGGCGGCCGTGCCCTTCTTCCACGCCAACCGCAGGCGGTAGCGTGCGGCGCATGACGGCTTTCCTCTTCCACGAGCGGAGCGGCGACGGCCCGGCCCTCCTGCTGCTCCACGCGGGCGTGGCAGACGCGCGGATGTGGAAGCCGAATGTGGACCGACTCGGCGAAGGGCGCACGCTCGTCACCCTCGACATGCGCGGCTTCGGCCGCTCGCCGTGGGGCACGGGCCCCTTCTCGCATGTCGGGGACGTGCTCGAGGTACTCGACGACGCTCGGGCTTCCACGGGTGGCGATCGCGGGCGCCTCGTTCGGCGGCTCCGTTGCGCTCGATCTCGCGCTCGCCCACCCCGAGCGCGTCTCGGCGCTCGTCCTTGCCGCGCCCGCCCTCGGCGGCTGGGACTGGTCGCCCGACCAGCGAGCCTTCGGCGCCGAGGAGGACCGGTTGCTCGACGCGGGCGACGTCGGGGCCGCGGTCGAGCTGAACGTACGCCGCTGGGTCGACGCCGGGCGGCCTGCGGATGAGGTCGACCCCGGCATGCGCGCTCTCGTGGCCGACATGCAGCGGCACGCCTTCGAGCTCGCGCTCGCGGCGTTTTCGTCCGAGCCCGAGCCCGGCCCCGAGCAGGAGCTCGAGCCCCCTGCGGCAGGCAGGCTCGACGAGATCCGTTGCCCGGCGCTCGTCGTGCTCGGCGCGCTCGACGTGCCGGACATGCTCGCGATCGGAGCGCACCTGGGGGACGGGCTGCCCGACGTCCGCGTCGAGACTCTGCCGGGTGTCGCACACCTGCCGAGCCTGGAGGCGCCGGCCGCCTTCGACGCGCTCGTCTCGCCGTTCCTGGACGAGCACGCCGCCTGACACCTCGCAACGGGCACAATCCGCGCATGGGAAAGGGGTACGCCGAAGGGCCTGCCGCCGAGGAGGCGGAACGCCGTCGCGAGGAGCTCGCCTCCGGCGCCGGCGCCACGCACCCCGAGGAGCGCGCCGCGGTGATGGGCTCCAGCGAGGACGATCCGGAGCGGCACTTCCTCGGCTGGCTCGGCGACGTCGATCCCGACGAGCTCTTCGCCTCCGGCGCCGCCTGGGGGATCACGGTCGTGCGCCGCCGTGCCGACTGACGTCCGGCCGGGACTGTTACGTCTGCTCGTGTGGGTGCGGGGACACCGAATCGGTGACATGACACGAAGCGCAGCTACAGTCTGCCCATGAGCAAGCCGGTCGAGCATCTCGATCGCGTCATCATTCGGTTCGCGGGGGACTCCGGCGACGGGATGCAGCTCACGGGTGACCGCTTCACGAGCGAGACCGCCCTGCTGGGCAACGACCTCGCGACGTTCCCCGACTTCCCGGCGGAGATTCGCGCGCCCGCGGGCTCGCTGCCGGGTGTGTCCGGGTTCCAGGTTCACTTCGCCAACCACGACATCCTCACGCCCGGCGACCAGCCGAACGTCCTCGTCGCGATGAATCCGGCCGCGCTGAAGGCGAACGTCGGCGACCTGCCGGCGGGCGGGACGCTGATCGTCAACACCGACGCGTTCAACGACCGCAACCTGCAGAAGGCCGGCTACGACGCGAACCCGCTCGCCGACGGCTCGCTCGACCGCTTCCACGTGCACCAGGTGGCGCTCACCTCGATGACGGTGGAGGCGTTGAAGGACGTGGACGGGATCACGTCGCGGGAGGCGGAGCGCTCGAAGAACTTCTGCGCACTCGGCCTCATGTGCTGGCTGTACCACCGGCCCACGGAGGGAACGCTCGCGTTCATCGACGACAAGTTCGGCAAGCGGCCCGCGATCGCCGAGGCCAACACGAAGGCATTCAAGGCGGGCTACAACTACGGCGAAACCTCCGAGGACTTCGCCGTCTCGTACGAGGTCGCGCCGGCGAAGCTCACCCCCGGCCGCTACCGGCAGATCACGGGCAACACGGCGATCGCCTACGGGCTGATCGCCGCCTCCAGGCTGTCGCAGCTCCCCCTCTTCCTCGGCGCCTATCCGATCACCCCCGCCTCCTCTATCCTCGAGGAGCTCGCGCGCCACAAGAGCTTCGGCGTCTCGACCTTCCAGGCGGAGGACGAGATCGCCGCGTGCGGCGCCGCGCTCGGTGCCTCCTTCGGCGGGGCGCTCGGCGTCACCACGTCGGCCGGCCCCGGCATCGTGCTGAAGGCCGAGACGGTCGGGCTCGGAGTGATGCTCGAGCTGCCGCTCGTGATCCTCGACATCCAGCGCGCCGGCCCCTCGACCGGAATGCCCACCAAGCCCGAGCAGGCGGACCTGCTGATGGTGCTGTACGGCCGGAACGGCGAGAGCCCCGTGCCGGTGGTGGCTGCCTCGAGCCCGTCGCAGTGCTTCCACGCCGCGATCGAGGCGGCGCGCATCGCGATCAAGTACCGGACGCCGGTGTACCTCCTCTCGGACGCCTATCTCGCGAACGGCTCGGAGCCGTGGCTGATCCCGGACGTCGCCGAGCTGCCCGACATCTCCACCACCTTCGCGACCGAGCCGAACGAGGGAGACCGCTTCCACCCGTACAAGCGGGACCCCGGCACGCTCGCCCGACCGTGGGCCGTCCCCGGGACGCCCGGCCTCGAGCACCGCATCGGCGGCCTGGAGAAGGCCGACGTGACCGGGGCGATCTCGTACGACCCGGACAACCACGATCAGATGGTGCGCCTGCGGGCGCAGAAGGTGGCGAACATCGCCGCCGACATCCCGCTGCTCGAGGTGGACGACCCCGACGGCGACGCGACCACCCTCGTGCTCGGCTGGGGCTCGACGTACGGGCCGATCGGCGCCGCCGTGCGCCGCGTCCGCGAGGAAGGGAAGAAGGTCGCCCGCGCCCATCTGCACCACCTCAACCCGTTCCCGCGCAACACGGGCGACGTCGTGCGCGCGCTACGAGAAGGTCCTCGTTCCCGGAGATGAACACGGGCCAGTTGCTGCAGCTCGTCCGTGCCGAGTTCCTCGTCGACGCCGTCGGCTACAACCGCGTCCGCGGGCTGCCCGTTCCGCTCCAGCGAGCTGGCCGAGGCGATCACGGCGATGGTGGACGCATGAGCGGCGGGAACGGCGACCTCGTCCAGCTGACGGCGAAGGACTTCAAGTCCGACCAGGAGGTCCGCTGGTGCCCCGGCTGCGGCGACTACGCGATCCTCAACGCCGTGCAGGGCTTCATGCCGGAGCTCGGCATCCCGAAGGAGCGCATCGTCTTCGTCTCCGGCATCGGCTGCGCGGCGCGTTTCCCGTACTACATGGAGACGTACGGGATGCACTCGATCCACGGCCGTGCGCCTGCGATCGCCACGGGTCTCGCCACCGCGCGCCCCGACCTGTCGGTGTGGGTGATCGGCGGCGACGGGGACATGCTCTCGATCGGCGGCAACCACCTGATCCACGCGCTGCGCCGCAACGTGAACGTGACCATCCTGATGCTCAACAACCAGATCTACGGGCTGACCAAGGGCCAGTACTCGCCGACGTCGGAGCGCGGCAAGGTGACGAAGTCCACGCCGATGGGCTCCGTCGACCAGCCCTTCAACCCGCTCAGCGTCGCGATCGGGGCGGAGGCGACCTTCGTCGCCCGCGCGATCGACACCGACAAGAAGGAGCTCACCGAGGTCCTGCGCGCCGCCGCGGCTCACCGCGGCGCCTCGTTCGTGGAGGTGCTGCAGAACTGCAACATCTACAACGACGGAGCCTTCGACTTCGTTCGCGACAACAAGGAGAACCGCCTCTACCTCCGTGCGGGCGAAGAGGTGCGCTGGGGCGACAGGGGGGTGCGCATCGATGCCGACGGCTCCGCCGAGATCGTCGACGCCTCCGCCGGCGGACTGCTCGTCCACGACCCCGGCCATGTCGAGCCGAGTGTCGCCTTCGCGCTCGCGCGCCTCACCTACGGCACCGTCGGCGCCGTCCCGCTCGGCGTCTTCCGCGACGTGCAGCGCCCTGTCTACGACGAGGAGGTCGCAGCGCAGATCAACGCGGCGAAGGAGCAGCGCGGCGAGGGCGACCTGGCAGCATTGCTCTCGGCCGGCGACACCTGGGAGATCGCCTGACGTCACCGAACGGCAGCTCTCCCGGCGCCGGCGCCGGGTGAGACTTGGCCTCGGCTCCTACGGGAGTCGCTCGTTCCCGGACAGGAGCCCGCGCAACTCCCCGAGCAGCTCCGCGAGCCGGGCGCCGTCGTCGGCCCCGAGGTCGTCGACGAGGCGTGCGACGAGGCGCTCGAGCCGCCTGCGGCGCGCCTGCACGAGCGCGCGGCCGGCGTCCGTGGCGACCACGACGATGCAGCGCCGGTCGGCTTCGTCGCGCAGGCGGGCGGCGAGGCCGGCGAGCTCGAGCACGTCGACGGTGCGCGACGCGGTGGCGTCCGTCGTCCCGAGCGCGTCGGCGAGCGCGCCGAGGCGGGCTGGGCCTTCGTCGACGAGGGTCGAGAGCGTGATGCCCTGAAAGGTGGAGAGCTCGCCGGGCTCGTCGCCGGGCACGCGGGGCTGGCGCACGAGCGCGGTCACCAGGCGCTCCACGGCCTCGGCGAGGGTGGTCGCGGCGGCGGTCTGCGGCGAGCTCACGCCGCACCCGAGGGGACGAGCGCCCGGACGCGCACCTTCGTCACGAAGAGGGCGATGACGGCTGCGACCAGGCCGGCTGTGGCCGAGAGCCAGAAGGTGAGCGAGTACGCCTGCTCGGTCGGGATGGCCGTTCCCGCAATCGTCACGGACGTGAGGATGGCGGCGCCCACCTGTCCGCCGATCACGCCTCCGACCGTGCGCATGACCGTGTTGATCCCGGTGGCGATCCCCGTCTCGGTGGGGTCGACGGCATCCATGATCAGCGCGGCCATCGACGCGAAGCCGAAAGCGACGCCTGCGCCGAGCACGATCATCGCGATCACGATCTGCCACGGCTCGTCGTGCCAGGACGCGAGCAGGGCGCTGCCCGCGGCGAGGAGCAGCATCCCCGCGCACAGCGGCCATTTCGAGCCGAAACGCCGACCGAGCAGGCCCGCGACAGGCCCGGCGACGAGCATGACCAGTGAGCTCGGCACGAGGTACAGCCCGGCCTTCGTCGCCGAGGCGCCGAACCCGTAGGTCGCCTGATCGGCCTCGATGAAGCGGGGAAGCAGCGAGAACGCGCCGAACATCGCGAACCCGGCGATCAGCGCCGTCACGTTCGTCAGCAGCACGGGGCGCTCCGCGAACACGTGCATGTCGATCAGCGGCTCCGCGACTCTCAACTCGACCAGCACCCACGTGACCGCGAACACGACCGAGGCCACGAGCAGCCCGATGGTGGCGGCCGACGTCCAGCCCCAGCTCGCGCCTTCGGACAGGGCGACGAGGAAGGCGACGAGCGTGAGCGACAGCAGGATGGCGCCGGGCACGTCGATCCGGGACTGCGAGCGAACCGGGGATTCGGGCACGAAGCGGCGTACGAGCACGATCGAGACGCCCACGGGGATGGCACCGACGACGAAGAGCCAGCGCCACGAGAAGTTGTCGACGATCAGCCCCGCGAGCACGAGGCCGACGCCGCCGCCGACGCCGAACACGGCCGAGAGCAACCCGACGCCCACCTTCATCTTCGCCGGCGGGAACTCGTCGCGGATGATCCCGAAGCTGAGCGGGAACACGGCGGCTCCGGCGCCCGAGGCGCCGCGAAAGCCGATCAGCGCCCAGATGTTCCAGGCGAGCGCGCACCCCACGGTGCCGAGGAAGAACAGCACGAGGCTGACGACCAGGATCCGCTCCTTGCCGAACCGGTCGCCGAGCTTGCCGAGAATGGGCGTGAACACGGCCGCCGTGAGCAGGAAGCCGGTGAACACCCAGGTGATCCACGTCGTCGTCGTGCCCAGCTCGGTCTGCAGGACCGGCAGCGCGGGCACGACCATCGTCTGCTGGAGGGCGTACGCCGTGCCGGCGAGCGTCAGGACCCCGAGCGTCAGGTTGTAGTGCTGGCGCCGGTCGCTCGACATCGTTACGAACCGTAACGATTTCCGCTGCAGTGCGGGCGGGGTGTCTCCCCGAACTGCAGGGGAGACACCCCGGTCGCCGGTCGTGCGACTAGCCGGTCGTGAGCACGTCGACCGAGACGATCGACGCGGGGTGCAGGAGCCGGTCGCCGACGAGCGGCCACTCGCCGCGCGGCTCCTCGAGCTCGGAGATGACGGAGCGCGCGAGCACCATCGCGCTGTCCCGGTTCGGCGCGGTGCCGACCTGCACGACTTCGCCGTCGGTCAGTCGGATGACGACGCGCCGGAGCTCCGACGGCGTCCATTCGGCGGCGCGGTCGAGTGACGGGCTGACGGGAGCTTCGAGTACTGCCACGGCGTCCTCCATCCGTCGGTCGAGCCTCGACGGGAGTGCCGCAACTCCCATCCTGGTGTTCAGATAGTTATCGCGGTCCGTGGTGCGAAGCTACGTCCCTCGGACGAGTCATTCGCCGCGCTGTACGTCCACGGACACGATCGCGCCCGGCCGGACGAAGCGCTCGTCGATCTGCGGCCACTCGCCGCGGGCCGACGCCGCCTCGATGTGACGCACCATCTCGCGTGCGATCTCTACTGCCGGCTCGCGTCCCTCGGCGCGCCCGACGACGATGTCCTGGTCGCCGTTGATGCGCAGGATCACGCGCCGGATGTCGACCGCGAACAGGGGCGAGGTGGAGGCGTCCTCGGTCGCCACGGGGCCGTCCACGTCAGGGGCGTCTCCGACGTCCTCCGTGGTGAGCTCACGTTGCCCGAAGTCGCGGTTGCCGAAGATCGTCATGTGCCTCGTTCCTCCTCCGTGGAGAGCAGACACCTTGCGTATCGGCGTCCGCGTGCCGAACGAGTGTCCCTCGTTCGAGGCAGATCCTCCTCGAGGACGACGGCAGACCCTCCCCGTGGACGATGCGCCGCCGTCGCCGCGGACCTAGCGTCCAGGGCGGTCGGGGGCGTCACACCTCGACCGCCCACGGGCGTCCTCTGGCCCTCGGCCTCTCGTAGCAGCCGGCCTTCAGGAGGAGGTCGCGACCGCGGGCTCACGGCGGCTCGTCGCGACAGCGATCGCGACGAGCCCCGTCACTCCCGTCATTCCGAATGCGAGCTCGGTGCCGCCGACCGCGGTGAGCCACCCGGCCAGCAGCGCCCCGAACGGGGCGAGCCCGACGAACGCGAACAGGTAGAGGGACACGAGCCGCCCGCGCAGGTGGTCGGGCGTGCCCAGCTGCACGAGCGCGTTCGCGCTGGCGGCGAACAGGGTGAAACAGGCGCCGATCGCCGCGAGCAGCACGCCGGCCACCCACACGTCGTGAACGGGCGCGAGGGCGAGCATCAGCACGCTGAACCCCACGGTGCCGCCGCTGAACGCCCGCCAGCTTGCACGCCGCAGGGAAGCGGTCACGAGCGCGCCGACGAACGCTCCCGCGCCGAACGCGGCCGACAGCAGGCCGAACGCGCCCGCACCGACGTGCAGCGTGTCCGATGCGAGCAGTGGGACGAGCGTGTTGAAGTTGAAACCCACCAGGCCCACCACCGTGACGACGACCAGCACGGCGCGTATCTCGGGAGTCGACGCCGCAAAGCGGAGGCCCTCGCGGGTTCCCCGGAGGACGGTCGCGCCCGGCTCCTTCTCGACCCGGTGCAGCTCGTCGGTGCGCATCAGCGCCAGGGCGGCGAGCACCGCGAGGAAGCTGACGGCGTTGATCGCGAAACACGCGCCGATGCCGACCGTCGCGATCGTCACGCCGGCGATCGCGGGCCCGATCACCCGCGACGCGTTCAGCAGGCCCGAGTTGAGGGCCACGGCGTTCGGTAGCTCGCGTGGGCCCACCATTTCGAAGGTGAGCGTCTGGCGACCGGGCGCATCGAGGACGAGGGCCACGCCCCCGAGCGCCGCGAGCAGGTAGACGATCGGCAGGGAGGCGGTGCCGGTCAGGGCAACGACGGCAAGCGCGATCGAGAGGAGCATCGCGGCGGCCTGTGTCCACATCACGAGCCGGCGGGTGTCGAGGCGGTCGACGATGGCTCCGGCCGGGATCCCGAGCAGCGTGTACGGGGCGAAGCGGCAGAAGATCAGCGCCGCCACCGCGAGGGGGGAGCGGGACAGCTGCAGCACGAGCCAGGCCAGCGCGACGTTCTGCATCCACGAGCCCGCCAGCGAAACCACCTGTCCGGCGAAGAAGAGGCGGTAGTTGTGGTGGCGCCGCAGGCTGCGGAACGTGCGTGATCGCAGCAGGACGGCGGCGCTCACGCGCGCGCCCCTGAGGCCGCGCCAGCCAGGGCCGGTCCCGCCTCGCCCTCCGGCCGAACGATCAACTTCAGAAGTGGGTCGACCGCCGCCTCGACCGCCGCGAGCTCCTCCGGGTCGAGCACGCCGAGCCGGTCCGCGAGCCACGTCGTCCGGCGCTCGCGCACGCGGCGCAGGAGCCGCTCCCCGGCCGGAGTCAGCGCCAGCCCGACCCTGCGCCGGTCTGTCATCGAGCGGACGCGGACGAGCAAGCCGGCGCTCTCCAACCGGTCGACGTGCCCCGACAGCGCGGGAGGGGAGATGCCTTCCTCCTCCGCGAGGGCGCGGAGCGTGAGCCCGGGGCTGCGCTTCACGAGCCATAGGAGCGTCACCTGCCTCCCCGTCACGCCGAGCTGCTCCGTCTCCTTCCGCAGCTCACGGGTGAGACGGAAGAGCACGGGGCGCAGGTCGTTCGCGACCTCCAGCGGTGAAAGCGTAATGTCACTAATCATTAATGCGATTAATGATATCAGATCCTCCCCGGTGCAGCCCTTCAGGCGGTGCGACCGCGTCGCCTGCGAGCGTCGGAGGCAGGACGTAGGGTCCATCCGTGGGCGAAGCCTTCGTCGTCGGAGTTATCGTCGCCGTCCCACTCGCCGCAGGGGCGGTGATCGCCACCATCCGGCCGGTGCGGCTCCATGTGCTGGCGACGGTACTGGCGTTCGCGAGCGGGGCGATGATGGCGGCGGTCGCCTTCGAGCTCGTTGCCGAGGCAGACCGCACTGCGAGCATCGGTGTGGTGGCTACGGCACTCCTCGGTGGGGCGCTCACCTACCTCGTGGTGGACGCGGTCGTCGAGTATCGGTTCGCGTCGGCCGCAGTGGGGCCGGCGCTGCTGATCGGCGTCCTGCTCGACGGGATTCCGGAGAACATCGCACTCGGCGGCTCCCTCTCCGAGCACGGCGGCATCGCGCTGGCCGCCGCGATCTTCGTCGGGAACTTCCCCGAAGCGCTCGGCGGGGCGGCCGAGATGCTGCGGGAGATGCCTCGCCGCTCGGTGCTCGCGATCTGGGGGGCGGCCGCCGTCGTGACCGGAGTGATGGTGCCGCTCGGCAGCCTGCTACTCGACGACGCGGACGGAGCCTGGAACGGCTTCGTTCTCGCGTTCGCCGGAGGCGCGGTCATCGCAGTGCTCGCCGCGACCTCGATGCCGGAGGCGTTCAAGGAAGGCGGACCGTGGGTCGCGCTTGCGACGGCCGCCGGTTTCATGGCCGCCTACGTGCTGTCGTTCGGGTGAGCTAGAGCTTGCTCTCGGGCTCGAGCTTGTAGCCGACGCCGTAGCGCGTCTGCAGGAAGGTGTGCCTCGAGGCCTTGTGGTCGACCTTCTCGCGCAGCTTGCGCACGAACACGTCGACCGTGCGGTCGCGGTGCGAGGCGCGTCGGCCCCACACCCGCTGCAGCAGCTCGTCGCGCGTGAGGACGCGACCCATGTCGAGCGCGAGCGCGTACAGGAGCCTGAACTCGGTCGGCGTCAGCTCGGCGCTCACACCGTCGACGTACGCCTGCACGTTCTTCGTGTCCAGGCGCAGCTCCTCGATCACGATCTCGTCGCCGCGCCGGGGATCCTGAGCACGCGTGCCGCGCCGGGCGGCGGCGCCGACCCGGGCCGTCAGCTCCTTCATCGAGAACGGCTTCACGAGATAGTCGTCCGCGCCGATCTCGAGCGCGTGCACACGGTCGTGCTCGGTGCCGCGCGCGGATACCACCACGATCGGCGTGCCGATCCCCTCGCCCCGGGCCTGCTCGATCACCTTCCAGCCGTCGAGACCCGGCAGCATCAGGTCGAGCACGCACACGTCGGGATGCTCGAAGCGGAGCCGTGCGAGGCCGGTCTCGCCGTTCGCGACGCCTACCGCGTCGAAGCCGGCGGCCTGAAGGTGGCGCGCCATGCCCTGGGCGATGACGTCGTCGTCCTCGATGATCAGGACTTTCGCCATACGGAGA
Source organism: uncultured Gaiellaceae bacterium (assembly GCA_963731095.1). Taxonomy (GTDB): domain Bacteria; phylum Actinomycetota; class Thermoleophilia; order Gaiellales; family Gaiellaceae; genus Gaiella. Next base: position 83,213 of record CAVSUK010000021.1, on the reverse strand, counting down.
TGATGGACGGCCCCCGGTTGTCCGGGGGCCGTCAAGGTGTTACCGAATGGTAACGGAGTGGTTGTCGCCGGCCCGGCGGCGCTACTCGGACTGCGCGTCCGTGAGGTGGGAGTACGGCTCGCGCAAGCGCCGCGCAAGCCGTCTGTTAGAACCCTGTGAGCATGGACGCCGACGCGACACGGGGGCGCTTGCTCGTGGAGGAGAGCAGGGAGGCGGTCGTCGTGCTCGACGCCTCCGACACCGTCATGCTGGCGAGCCGGCGGGCGCGCCAGTCGATCGACGGCATCCGCGAAGGCGAGCGCATTCCCGAGGGCCTGCTCTCCGGCGACCGCGGCATCGTGCCGTTGATCGTCCCCTACGACGTGGGCGGCCGGCGGGAGCGGCTCGTCTACCTGAGCCAGGCCGGGGACATGACCGCGTACGAGGAGCTGCGCGCGGGGTTCACCGCAGCCGTCTCACACGAGCTGCGCACGCCGCTCGCGCGGCTTCTCTCGCTGCTCGAGACGGCGACGTTGCCCGGCGAGGACGTGCACGCGCTCGTCGACCAGGCGCGGGCGGAGGTCGAGTCGGTGCGCGAGCTGATCGACGAGGTGCTGTTCCTGTCGGAGCTCGAGTCGGGAGGCCGGGTCGTCTCACTCGGCTCGGTGGCCGTGCGGCCCGAGCTCGATGCCGTCGCGGGCGAGCTCGAAGAGAGGGCATCGCGCGCCGGCGTGGCGGTGATCGTTGAAGGCGACCCCGCGATCGAGCTCGAGATGCGGCCCCGCATGCTGCGCGTGATCGCACAGAACCTGGCCGAGAACGCGATCCGCTACGCCGGTCCGGGGGCGACGTTCACGCTCGCCGTCGAGCGCTCCGCGGAGGGCGAAGTCGTCCTGCGCGGCACCGACGACGGCGTCGGTGTGGCCGAGGACGAGCTCGCGCGGCTGTTCGAGCGCTTCTTCCGTGCCGACCGCTCCCGCGCCTCGCGCGGAACCGGCCTCGGTCTCGCGATCGTGAAGCACATCGTGAACCAGGCGGGCGGCATGGTGGAGGCCCGCGGAGGGGCAGGAGCCGGACTGGAGATCCGCTGCGTCTTCCCCGTCCGGTGACCGTTCACCGGTCTGTCACCACTCGTTAACCATTCGGAAGCCCATGGTGGCGCCGGCAGCCGGGACACTCGCTTCGTGGATCGGCTCCCGGGATGCCTGATACGGCTCTATCGTCCTGCGCTCGCGGCTTCCGCGGCGGCGGCGCTCGCCATCCTTTCGGCCGGCTGTGGGGGTGGCGGCGAGGGGGGAGCGGTCAAGGCGGACGGCTCGAGCACCGTCGGCCCGTACGTGACCTCGGCCGCCGAGGGCTTCCAGAAGGAGAACGAAGGGGTCGACGTCACGGTCGGCATCTCGGGCACCGGCGGCGGGTTCGAGCGCTTCTGCCTGGGTGAGACCGACATCTCGAACGCGTCCCGGCCGATCAAGGACGAGGAGGCGAACATCTGCGCCGAGAACGGCGTCGAGTACCTCGAGCTCCAGGTCGCGAACGACGCGCTCACGGTCGTCGTGAACAAGGAGAACGACTGGGCCACCTGCCTCACGGTCGGCGAGCTGAACGAGATGTGGAAGCCCGGGTCGACGGTCGACAACTGGAACCGGGTGCAGGGCTCGTTTCCCGATCGGGAGCTCAAGCTTTTCGGTCCCGGCACGGACTCGGGCACGTTCGACTACTTCACCGGCGAGATCAACGGTGAGGAGGGGGCCAGCCGGACGGACTTCTCCGCCAGCGAGGACGACAACGTCATCGTCCAGGGTGTCGCCGGCACTCCCGGCGGCCTCGGTTACTTCGGGTTCTCGTACTTCGAGGAGAACCAGGACACGCTCAAGGCGGTCGAGATCGACGGCGGCAACGGCTGCGTCGCGCCGAGCGTCGAGTCGGCGCAGGCCGGCGACTACACCCCGCTCGCGCGACCGCTCTACGTCTACGCGAACCGCTCCGCGCTCGCAGCGGCAGGAGGTCGAGGACTTTCTCCGCTACATGCTCGAGAACGAGACCACGATCGCAGAACAGGCCCAGTTCGTCCCGCTCAACCAGCAGCAGATCGACGACAGACCTGGCCAAGCTCGACGAGGCGACCGGGTAGCCGCGCCGTCGTGACGACACCGACGTCACCCTGTCGGCCGCGCCGGCGGCCGAGATCGACCTCACCCCCTCCAGCCGAAGGCTCGGGGAGCTGCTGATCAGGGTGATCCTCGGCCTGGCTGCCTTTATCTCGCTCGCCACGACCGTCGGGATCGTGTTGTCGCTTCTCCTACCCGCCATCGAGTTCTTCCGCGAGGTCAGCCCGGTCGAGTTCTTCACCGGTACGAACTGGGCGCCGCTGTTCGAGCCCTCGTCGTTCGGCGTGCTCCCGCTGATCGCCGGCACGTTCGCGGTCACCTTCTGGGCGCTTCTCGTCGCCATCCCGGCGGGTCTCGGCTCCGCGATCTTCCTCGCCGAGTACGCCAGCCCCAGGGTACGCGGCGTCCTCAAGCCGACGCTCGAGATCCTCGCCGCCATCCCGACCGTGGTGTACGGGTACTTTGCGCTCACGGCGGTAACGCCCCTCCTGCGCCAGATCGGCGTCGAGGTGCAGATCTTCAACGTCCTCGCGGGCGGGCTCGTTCTGGGGGTGATGTTGATCCCGACGATCGCGTCGCTCTCAGAGGACGCCATGTCGGCCGTGCCCCAGGCCCTCCGGGACGGTGCGTACGGCCTCGGAGCCGACCGGCTGCAGGTCTCGACACGTGTCGTCGTCCCGGCGGCGATCTCCGGCATCATCGCCTCGTTCGTGCTCGGCGTCTCGCGCGCGGTCGGCGAGACGATGATCGTGCTGATCGCGGTTGGTCAGTTGCCGCAGCTCACCTTCGACCCGCGCGAAACCGTGGAGACGCTGACGGCTTTCATCGGAGCGACGGGCAACGGCGACCTGCCGACCGGCTCGACCGAGTACAAGACGATCTTCGCCGTCGGCCTGACGCTGTTCGTGATGACGCTGGTCATGAACGTCATCTCTATTCGCCTCGTGCGGAAGTATCGCGAGGTGTACGACTGATGAGCCGGCAGACCAAGAGCCGGCTGTTCGTCGGCGCCATGGTGGTATGCCTCGCGATCTCGTTCGGCACGCTCGGCTGGCTCCTCGTGACGACGTTCATCGACGGGATCCCGGGTCTGACGTCGAAGCTGTTCACCGACCCGCCCTCGACGCAGCCGGAGGAGGCCGGGGCACGTCCCGCCATCATGGCGACGATCTACATCGCCGTGCTCCTCCTCGTGATGGCGGTTCCGATCGGCGTCGCCACGGCCATCTACCTCGAGGAGTACGCGCACAAGGAGCGCTGGTACAACCGGCTGCTCGAGCTGAACATCCAGAACCTCGCCGCCGTGCCGGCGATCGTCTACGGCATCCTCGGGCTCGCGTTCGTCGTCCGGGGGCCGCTCGGCATCGGCCGGGTGCTGCTCGCCGGAGCGATCATCCTCACGCTCGTCGTCCTGCCGACCGTGATCATCTCATCTCGGGAGGCGATCCGCGCCGTCCCCGAGTCGATCAGCCAGGGGGGGCTTGCCCTCGGCGCGACCAAGTGGCAGGTGATCTGGAAGCAGATTCTTCCCGCCTCGATCCCCGGCATCGCGACCGGCTCGATCCTCGCGCTCTCGCGGGCGGTCGGCGAGACTGCGCCGCTGCTGCTGATCGGGGCGCTGCAGTACGTCGCCTTCGACCCCACCCTCCTGGGTGCGTTCACGGCGTTGCCGGTGCAGATCTATACGTGGATCAAGCTCCCGGACCCCGAGTTCCAGACGCTTGCCGCCGCCGCCATCATCGTGCTCCTCGTGATCGTGCTGACGATGAACGCTCTCGCCATCTTCCTCCGCAACCACTTCCGACAGAATTGGTGATGATGGGATGACCCAGATGGATCAGGAACAGCAGCCGGACACCCACGCACGCACGACGGCCAATGCGCCCTCGATCGACAGCTCCCGCATCGCCGAGGTCTCGCTCGGCACGACGCGAGCCGACCTGGAGCAGCGCGAGCGGGTCTTCCACGTGGGCGAGCTCTCCGTCGCCTACAGCGGGAATCTCGCGCTCGACGGAGTCTCGCTCGACATCTACAAGAACACCGTGACGGCGTTCATCGGCCCGTCCGGCTGCGGCAAGTCGACCTTCATCCGCTGCTTCAACCGCATGAACGACCTCGTCGTCGGTGCCGCGGTCAACGGCACGGTCCAGTACCACGGCAAGGACCTCTACGCGAAGGACGTCGACCCGGTGGAGGTGCGGCGGCGCATCGGCATGGTCTTCCAGAAGCCCAATCCGTTCCCGAAGTCGATCTACGACAACGTCGCCTTCGGCCCGCGCGTGCTCGGTCAGAAGAAGGGGCTCGACGAGCTGGTCGAGAGCTGTCTCCGGCGGGCGGCGCTCTGGGACGAGGTGAAGGACCGGCTCAAGGACGGTGCCCTCGGTCTCTCGGGCGGGCAGCAGCAGCGCCTCTGCATCGCCCGGGCGCTTGCCACCTCGCCGGACGTCCTGCTGATGGACGAGCCCGCGTCGGCACTCGACCCGATCGCGACCGCAGCGATCGAGGACCTGATGCACGACCTCAAGCGCGAGTACACGATCATCGTCGTCACGCACAACATGCAGCAGGCCGCGCGTGTGGCGGACATGACCGCGTTCTTCAGCGTCAACGTGCACGAGGACGGAAGGGGCAGGCACGGAGTTCTCGTCGAGTTCGACGCGACGACGAAGATCTTCACCCAGCCGACCGACAAGCGCACGGAGGACTACGTGACGGGAAGGTTCGGTTAGCCATGCGGGTCGAGTACCAGGAGCGCCTCCACATCCTCGAGTCCAGCCTCCAGGAGCAGGGCGCCCTCTGCCTGCGTGCCATTCGCGGAGCAGTCGATGCGCTCACGACCCAGGACGTCGAGCTCTGCGACGAGGTGATCGCCTTCGACGACGAGATCGACCAGCGCTATCACCGCATCGAGAAGATGGTCGAGGAAGTCCTGGCCCTCGAGACGCCCGTCGCAGGCGATCTCAGGCTCGTGCTCGCCGTCCTGCACAACTCGATCCACCTCGAGCGAATCGGCGACCAGTCCGTCACGATCGCGAAGCTGACGAAGCTCTCGGCCAAGCACGAGCCGCAGCACGAGCTCGCCGAAGGCCTCCGCGAGATGGGCGACCGCTGCGAGGAGATGTTGACGATCGCGCTCCACGCGTTCGCCGAGCGGGATGTCCAGCAGGCACGGTCGCTCGTCGAGCTCGACGAGTTGATCGACCGCACGAACCATCGGGTCACCGACAAGGTGCTCCAGATGGCCGCGTCCCCCGGCCAGCAGGAGTGGGGGATGCGGATGATCATCGTCTCGCGCTGCCTCGAGCGGATCGGCGACAACGCCGTCGACCTCGGCGAGCAGACGGTGTTTCTCGCCACGGGCGAGTTCGGCGAGTTCGTCGACGCGAGCCACTGACCGCGGACGTTCACCACCCCGTCACCAGCTGGTCACCCCCGGGTACCCCACGCGCGGCACCCAGGGAGGCACCCTCCCCACGGAGGCATGTCTCGCACTACGACCCAAGGGGTGGAGAACCGCATGAAGGACGTTTCCCGGCGCCTGCTCAGGCTCTCGGTGCTCGGCTCGGCGATCGCGCTCGTCGCGGTGCTCGCGTCGGTCGCCGTCGGCGCCAACATTCCGCTCGACAAGGCGTCGCTGGGCAAGCTCAGCGGCACGATCACGGCCGACGGCTCGTCGACCGTGGGGCCGTACACGACGGCCGCCGCCGAGCTCTTCCGGAAGGCGGGCGCGAGCAAGGTCAACATCACGGTCGGAATCTCCGGCACCGGCGGCGGCTTCGAGCGCTTCTGCCGCAACGAGACCGACCTCTCGGATGCCTCGCGGCCCATGAAGGCCAGCGAGGCCGTGAAATGCAAGGAGGCCAACATCGGCGGCTTCCGCGCGTTCACCGTCGCCAACGACGCGCTCACGGTCGTCGTCAGCAGGGAGAACACGTGGGCGACCTGCCTGACGACGGCGGAGCTGAAGAAGATCTGGGAGCCCGGCTCCAAGATCAACAACTGGAACCAGGTGCGCTCGAGCTTCCCGAACGAGTCGCTGAAGCTGTTCGGGCCCGGCACCGACTCGGGGACGTTCGACTACTTCACCGAGGCGATCAACGGCAAGGCCAAGGCGTCGCGGTCCGACTACTCGGCCTCGGAGGACGACAACGTGCTGGTGCAGGGCGTCTCGGGGACGAAGGGCGGCCTGGGGTACTTCGGCTACTCGTACTACGACGAGAACAAGGACAAGCTGAAGGCGCTTCAGGTGGAAAACCCGAAGACCGGCCAGTGCGTCACCCCGTCCGTCGCAACGGCGCAGAACAACACGTACAAGCCGCTCGCCCGTCCGCTCTTCATCTACGCGAAGGGCCCAGCGTTCAAGCGCAAGGAAGTGCAGTCCTTCTTCGCCTACATCTTCGCCAACGAGAAGGCGATCGCCACCAGGGCGGACTTCGTGCCGCTCACCACTGCGCAGCTCAAGCGGGCGCGGATCAACTTCGATCTGGCCGTGAAGGCAGCGAACAAGGGCTGACTCACTGCTCGCTCGACAGTCACAGGGGGCGGCCCGGGTGCCGCCCCCTGTTCGTTCGACCGATCACCGCAACACGACCCGGCGGAAACGAGACGTGTTGACCCTCGCTTCGGCCAGCACGAGCACCACAGCTCCCGGATACGAGAGAGAGACCCATGTCCAGCATGCTTGACCCGATCACACGCCGGCACGTCGAGAAGGCCACGGAGGCGCTCGAGGGGGAGTTCGCCGGTGTTTTCTCGCGCGAGACGATCGACCGGTACATCGTCGACTCGCTCGACCAGCTCGGCAGCGCCCGGTTCAGCGACTTCCTGCCCGTGCTGGCCTACCGGTTCGCGCGCGAGCGCCTCAGGGCGCTCGGGCAGGCGGACGGCTCGATCGTGAAGGAACAGCCCGAGGTGCTGTTCGTCTGTGTGCACAACGCGGGGCGGAGCCAGATGGCCGCCGGTCTCGTCACCCTGCGCTCAGAAGGGCGCATCAGCGTCCGCTCCGCGGGCTCGACCCCGGGAGAGACGATCAACCCGCTCGTCGTGCAGGCGATGGGCGAGCTCGGTATCGACATCGGCGAAGCCTTCCCCAAGCCTCTCACGGACGAGGTCGTGCGCGCTGCCGACGTCGTCATCACGATGGGGTGCGGTGATGCCTGCCCCGTCTATCCGGGCAAGCGCTACGAGGACTGGCAGCTCGACGACCCGGCCGAGGCCGAGTCGCTCGAGAGCGTGCGTGTCATACGCGACGCCGTCGACGCGCGTGTGCAGCAGCTCGTTGCCGAGCTCCTCGGCGGGTCCGCGTAGCCGGGCGCCTGGGCAACATCGATGAGTTTCGATACGATTTCCCGATGAGCCAGACGCTGCCTCTCGTAGCATGTTGCAGTCCGATCGCGCGCCCCACGCTCTCCGATGAGCAGGCCGTCGAACTCGAGACCGTGTTCAAGGCGCTCGCCGACCGCCATCGCGTGAAGATCCTCAACCTGCTTGCCCGGGCGGGTGAGGAGGCAATCTGCGTCTGCGATTTCGTCGATCCGCTGGGACTCAAGCAGCCGACGGTCTCGTACCATCTCAAGCAGTTGACCGACGCGGGGCTGCTTCTGCGCGAGAAGCGCGGTAGCTTCGCTTTCTATCGCCTCGCTCCCGGTGCACTCGGTCGGATCGGTGACCTGGTTGCCACTCCGTCCGTGCCGGCTCCGGCCGTCTAGCCGTTGACCGACGGCCGGCTCGCCCGTGCGCTGGCCGCCGAGGCGATCGGAACCTTCGCGCTCGTGTTCGCCGGCTGCGGCGCGATCATGGTCGACGCGCAGACGGGAGCCCTCGGGCACCTCGGCGTCGCACTCGCCTTCGGGCTCGTGATCATGGCGATGATTTACGCGGTCGGCCATGTCTCGGGCGCGCACTTCAACCCGGCGGTGACGCTCGCCTTTGCGCTGACTCGCCACTTTCCCTGGCCGCGGGTCTTCCTCTTCTGGGGCGTGCAGGCCGCGGCAGCGATCGCGGCGGCGGCACTCCTGCGCTCGTCGCTCGGCGACCTCGCCGATGTCGGGGCCACCCTGCCCTCCGGCTCGGAGGCGCAGTCATTCCTCTGGGAGACGGTGCTCACGTTCCTGCTGATGTTCGTGATCATGGCCGTCGCCACCGACACCCGGGCGGTCGGCGAGGCCGCGGCCATCGCGATCGGCGGCACCGTCGGCCTCGCCGCGCTGTTCGGCGGGCCGATCTCCGGTGCCTCCATGAACCCGGCCCGCTCGCTCGGCCCGGCGCTCGTCTCCGGCAACCTGGACGCGCTCTGGCTCTACCTGACCGCGCCGCACCTCGGCGCTTCTCTGGGCGCCGCGGCGTACCCAGTTCGTCCGTGGAGACCGGCCGAGCCCGGCCGAGATCGCCGCTCACGAGATGGAGGTCGCGGTGCACGACATGGGGGAGGAAGCGCGATGAGCCTCTCCCGCACCTCTCGTTGGCAAACAGGGTATGAGTACTCGTGATGCGCCGCGTGATCGTGCTCCTCACGGTCATTGGCGCTTCGTGGCTTCTCGTTTCGCCGGACGAACCGGTCGGCCACGGCGGGCTGGCGGCCGTGAGCGGAGGCATCGCCGCAGCAGAGGACTACCCGGAGCGGCCGCTCGTCGGAGTGTGGTGCGCCGAGCCGGGCGTCGGTGACCGTCAAGGCCCCGTGCTCGGCCCCTCTGTCCACATCGTGTATGCGATCCCTTCGGACGCGCCTGACCGGTTTGCGGAGGTCGGGCCGCGCATCGGAGCCGACGTCGAGGCAATCGACGCGTGGTGGCAGCGCCAGGATCCAGGACGGGCCCTGCGCTTCGATCGCTACCCCGCTTCATGCGGGGCGCAAATCGACCTGACTCTGACTCGACTCTCGGAGGACACTCGCTGCTACACGCGATTCGCGATCCAGGGAGACATGATCGATGCCGATCTCGCCGGCGTCGGGCTCGATCTCGACCGCCGCATCAACCTCGTCTACTACGGCGGGCCGGCGGCGGATGCCGACGTGTGCGGCGAGGGTGGCGGCCTTCCGGACGAGCTCGGCCGGATCGTCGTGTTTCTTCAGAGCTGCACCGACCGTGACCGCGCGCGGATCGTAACCCACGAGATCCTTCATGCGCTCGGTGCCCTCCCCTCGGGGGCGCCGCACGCCTGCCCGGGTGACGACGGCCATCCGTGCGACGGGGAATCGGACGTGCTCGCCCCGAAGGTGGACATCCGCCCGTTAGAGGCCCTGACCCTCGACGTCGGGCGCGACGACTACTACGGGCACAGCGGCTCGTGGTACGACCTTCGAGACTCCGACTTCCTTCGCCGCCTCGACGAGCCGGCCACAAGGCTCGCGGTGACGATCAGCGGTGAGGGAAGCGTGTCGAGCCCCTCTCTGGGCCTCGATTGCGACTCGCGCTGCGTTACCCGCTGGGACGGGCGCCTGGAGGTCGGGCTCCAAGCCCGGCCGGCAGCCGGGATGCGCTTCGTGCGCTGGGAGGGCGACTGCTCGGGCAAGAGCTGCACGGTCCAGCTCACCGGAGCGAACGTGGGCGTCATCGCGGTCTTCGCTCCCCCCACCTACGCCCTGACCTTGAGCCGGGCCGGCCGGGGGCGGATCGTCTCCGGCAGCACCGTGTGCTCGGCGCGGTGCACGCGCAACGTGCGCTCGTACGCAGCCCTCAGGCTCCGAGCCGAGCCGGAGCCCGGCTGGCGGTTCTCGCACTGGCGCGGAGCCTGTCGAGGGACGAAGGCGGCGTGCATGCTCGAGATGCGCCGGCGCGCGGCTACGCACGCGGTTTTCAGGCGCATGGAGAGGCGTCGAACGACCGCGGAAAGGAGCCGGAGGAACGAGAGTCCGCGTGCTCGCTGATTGGCGTTGCGGGCTATCACTCATCTAGAAAGTTCGATGAGTAGTTAGGCTCGTGTCATGTCGAGGGTATCCCTGTCCGACTGCTGTCGGATGCTCGCGTGACCACCGCGGATCGAGATGTGACGGCGGCGGCCGGAAACGCAGTCGTCGCGAAGCTCTCCACGCTCGACCGCTTCCTGCCGCTCTGGATCGCGCTCGCGATGGCGGGCGGAGTGGCGCTCGGCGCCCTCATACCGGAGTTGAACGACTGGCTCGACGAGTTGCGGATCGGCACCGTCAGCCTCCCGATCGCGATCGGGCTGCTGCTGATGATGTACCCGGTCATGGCGAAGGTCCACTACGACGAGCTCGGGCGGCTGCGTGGGGAGCGTGGGCTGTTCGTCTCCTCGCTGTGGCTGAACTGGGTCTTCGGCCCGCTGCTGATGTTCACGCTCGCGTGGCTGTTCCTGGCGGATCAGCCCGCGTATCGCACCGGGGTGATCATCGTCGGCCTCGCCCGCTGCATCGCGATGGTGCTCGTCTGGAACGACCTCGCCTGCGGCGACCGTGAGGGCGCGGCCGTGCTCGTCGCGCTCAACTCGCTCTTCCAGATCGTCGCGTACTCGTTCCTGGGCTACTTCTACCTCACGCTTCTGCCGGGCTGGCTCGGGCTCGACACACAGGGCTTCGAGGTCTCGATCTGGGAGGTCGCGCGGACGGTGCTGATCTTTCTCGGGATCCCGCTCCTCGCCGGGTTCCTGACCCAGCGGATCGGCATCAAGCGGCGTGGGCGCGACTGGTACGAGAACACGTTTATCCCGCGCATCAGCCCGATCACTCTCTACGGGCTTCTGTTCACGATCGTGCTGCTGTTCGCGATCCAGGGCGACGCCATCACCGCCGATCCGCTGGACGTCGCGCTCATCGCGCTGCCTCTGCTCATCTACTTCCTCGTCATGTTCGGCGTCTCGTTCGCGCTCGGCAGGAAGATCCGGCTCACCTACGACCGCACCACCGCACTCGCCTTCACCGCCGCCAGCAACAACTTCGAGCTCGCGATCGCCGTCGCCGTCGGCGTCTTCGGCGCCACCTCCGGGCAGGCGCTCGCCGGCGTCGTCGGCCCACTGATCGAAGTGCCCGTCCTCGTCGGCCTCGTGTACGTGGCCCTCTGGCTGCACCGGCGCCTCACCTGGCCTCCCGCTGCCGAGGCACCATGAGCGGCGTGGTGACGATCTCTTGACCGGAGCCCGGATGTTCTCCGCTTCTCCACCATCTGGCAACCGGATCGCGGCAGCGGCTCCGATAGGTTCGCGTCGTGGAGGGAGCACGCCTCAGCGCCATACCGCTGTTCGCGGATCTCTCCCCGTCCGAGCTGGAGTCGCTGGCAGCGGTCGCGAGTGAGCTCGCGATCCCGGAGGGCGCGATGCCGGCCGAGGAAGGTGATTTCGGCCACGCGTTCTTCGCCATCGAGGAGGGCGAGGCCGACGTCGTGCGCGGGGAAGAGACGATCGCCCGTCTCGGTCGTGGAGACGTCTTCGGCGAGATCGCACTGCTCTCCTCGGGACGCCGCACGGCGTCGGTCGTCGCCCGGACGCCGATGCGCCTGATCGTGCTTGTTCAAGACCGACGTCTGGCGGCTCGAGCGATCCAACCCGGCCGTCGCAGAGGCGCTGCGGGCGACGGTGCGTGAGCGCCTCGACCAGCCCTCGTCGGCCTAGACGAGCACGGGGACCGCTGACTCGCGCCCCTGCGCGCGGCTCCGTGCGAGCCGGCCGAGCTCGAAGCGCGTCGCCGCGAACACGTCTCGACGCAATGAGTACTCCGCCGTGAACTCGGCTGCCCCGTTGAGCTCGAGGATCGTCCAACCGCCCCTCACGGTGGGAAGCAGGTCGACGCCGACCAGATCCGCGCCGACGGCGCGGGCGGCGGCGAGCGCGAGCTCCTTCGCCTCGACCGGCGGCGTGGTCGGTAGCCGGCGGGCGCCGAGTGCGACGTTCGTCCTCCACTCGCCGTCGCGAGCGACTCTGACGATCGCGCCCACCACCTTCCCGCCGGCGACGACGACCCGCATGTCGTAGCCGCGCGGCTTCACGAGCTCCTGGACGAGCGCTCCCTGACGGTGGAACCACGTCCTGTCGCGTAGCGCATGGAGGTGCCGGCGGAGCTCCGCTACGCCCGTGCAGCGCTGGACGTCGACGCCGCCGCTGCCGAACCGCGGCTTGACGACGACGGTACCGACGATGCGCCTCGGTACCTCGCTGCCGGCGAGGACGAGGCACGTGCGCGGGTGGGGAAGTCCCGCCCGCGTCAGCAGCCTGGCCGTGAGCAACTTGTCGTGCGTTGCGAGCAGGGCGCTCGGGCCGTTCAGCACCCTGACGCCGCGCGCCTCGAGGGCGCCGAGCGCCCAGAGCCCGTCGTGGACGCCGTCGAGGGTCGGCAGGACGTCGAGGCGTCCGATGGCGGCGTCTCCCGGTGCCAGCACCGACAACGCCTCGACGGCAGTGAGCACCTCCCAGCGGCCCCCCTCCGTGCCGCCGGCGATGCCCAGGCTTGTCGGTGTCGCCTCACCGGCGACGATCGCGATGCGCATGACGCCATTGGCCCATGGACGGCGCCCGCGCGCAAGGGCCCTTCACCAGGCCGTCACCGGATGGATGTCAGATCGGAGCGCTCTCGAGCGCCTCGGGCGGCAGCAGGCGCCGAGTCTCCCAGCGGTGGGCTGCGAACGCGCCGAATGCGATCACGCCGGCCAGCTCGAACACGAGCGCCCGCGTTAACCAATCCGAGACATGCGTGAACGGCAACCGTGAGTACGCTGAGACAGATGCGCGAGACGCTCGAACGCGAAATCAAGCTTGCTCCCCGGGAAGGGTTCGTGCTGCCCGAGCTGGGAGGAGAGCGGCTGCCGACGCGGGTGTTCGTCTCCACCTACCACGACACGAGAGACCTGCGGCTCGCGCGCCACGGCGTCACCTTCCGGCACCGCGTCGAGGACGGCACCGGGCTGTGGCAGCTGAAACTGCCGCGCGGCGCGGCACGGATCGAGCTCGAGCTGCCCGGCCCACCCGCTCACCCCCCCGCCGAGATGCTCGCGCTCGTGCCCGCGTACCTGCGCGGAGCCGAGCTCGTGCCCGTCGCCCGCCTGCGCACCCGCCGCGAGGGCGTGCGCGCGCAGGGCGCCGAGATCGTCGACGACAACGTCTCCGTGATCGAGGGCCAGCGCGTGGCGCGACGGTTCCGCGAGCTCGAGGTCGAGCTGCTCGAGGGCGACGAGCGCACCCTGCGCCGGCTCGAGAAGGAGCTGCGGCGTGCGGGCGCAGAGGCCGCCGACTCGCAGCGCCCGAAGCTGTACCGGGCGCTCGACCTCGCGGAGCCTGTCGAGCGCCGCGACGATTCCCGAGGGAACACCCTCGGTCGAGGCGCTCGGCATTGCGTTCGAGGAGCAGTACCGACAACTGCTCGCCCACGACCCGGGCACCCGTCGCGGCGACGACCCCGAAGACCTCCATCAGCTGCGTGTTGCAACGCGCCGGCTGCGCGCGTTCCTTCGCGGCGCCCGCGTGCTCGTCGACCGCGACTGGGCCGAGTCGCTGCGGGCCGAGCTCGGCTGGCTCGGGAGGTGCGCTCGGGCCTGCACGCGACCTCGACGTCATGCTCGAGCGCCTGCGGGCGGAGGTGGCGCTGCTCGGCGAGGACGACGCGCGAGCCGCGCAGGGGCTGCTCGACCAGCTCGCGGCGGAGCGCGCAGCAGGCGTACGGCCCGTCGTGGAGGCGCTCGAGAGCGAGCGCTACACGGCGCTGCTCGACCGGCTCGAGGCGGCGGTCGCGCCGCCGCTCTCGGGCGGCACGACGACCCTCGCGAAGATCTGGCAGCGGGAGGTCGAAGCGAATGCGACGCACGTTCGTCGGCGCTCGGCGACGAGCCGGAGGACGATGCGCTGCACGCGTCGCGGATCGCCGTCAAGCGTGCCCGCTACGCGAGCAGAGCTTGCCGCGCACGAGCTCGGCAGGCCCGGCGCCGCCTTCGTGGCGCGGGCCAAGGAGCTGCAGGACGTGCTCGGCGACCATCAGGACGCCGTCGTCGCCGAGGAGCGGATCCGCGCCTGGTCGGCCACGGCTCCGGCCGCCGGTCGCCTGGCCGCGGGGCGGCTCGTGCAGCTCGAGCGAGGCCGTCACGCTGCGAGCCGTGCCGCGTGGCCGGCGGCGTGGGCGCGGCTCGACCGGGCCGCCCGGAAGGCCGCCTCCTGAGCGAAGAGGTCGTTCGCGCCGCCGGCGGCCTCGTCTTCAGGGACGGCGACGGCGGGCCCGAGGTGCTCGTCGTGCACCGGCCCGCCTACCGGGACTGGACGTTCCCCAAGGGCAAGGCCGACCCCGGGGAGACCGACGAGGCGTGCGCCGTGCGCGAGGTGGAGGAGGAGACGGGCCTGCGGTGCGCGCTGGGCCGCGAGCTCCCCTCGACCGAGTACGCCGACGCCAGAGGGCGGTGGAAGCGCGTGCGCTACTGGGAGATGCGCGTCGAGTCGGGCGAGCTCCGCTTCGAGCACGAGGTCGACACGGCTCGCTGGCTGCCTCCTGCCGAGGCCGTGGAGCTGCTGACGTACGAGCGCGACGTCGAGCTGCTGAGAGGCCTGTAGGCTCGAATACGTGAAGGTCGCCCTCCTGGGCCTCGCCGGTCTCGCCGCCGTCGCCGCCGTTTCCGTCGTTCTGCTCCTGAGCGGTCGCGACACCGCACCCGCCGAGACGCCGTTCGCGGGTGCGGCCGTGCCCGCCGGCATCGAGCTGCCGCCGTTCGCGCTGGAGGACGAGCGGGGCCGTCCGGTCCGCTCGGACGACCTGCGGGGCAAGGTCGCGGTGATCACGTTCCTCGATGCGCAGTGCGTTGACGCCTGCCCGATCATCGGCAGCGTGGTGGCACGAGGGATCGACCGCCTGACGCCGGCAGAGCGCGCGCAGGTGGCCGCCGTCGGCATCTCCGTCGATCCCGCCGAGGACACGGCGGCCGTGCGGCGGACGTTCCTGGCCCGGCATCGCGCCACCGGGCGCATCCTCTACGCCTCGGCGTCGCTGCGTGAGCTGACACCGCTCTGGCGGGACTTCCAGGTGCTCGCCACCGCGCTCTCCGGCGACGACAGCCTCCACTCGGCCCCCGTGCGCATCTACTCCCGCGACGGCGAGTGGCTCAGCACGCTGTACGCGGGCAGCACGCTCACCGCCGAGAGCCTCGTGCACGACCTCCGCCTCGCACTCGCCCGCGACCGGTAGCCTGCCGTGCCGTGAGCGCGGAATACGTCTACACCATGTACCGGGCCGACAAGTTCTACGGCCCGGAGCGGCAGGTGCTGTCGAACATCTCGCTGTCCTTCCTGCCGGGAGCGAAGATCGGGGTGCTCGGCCCGAACGGGGCGGGGAAGTCGACGCTGCTCCGCATCATGGCCGGCGTCGAGGAGCCCTCCTCCGGCGTCGCCGAGCTCGCGCCGGGAGCGACCGTGGGCTTCCTGCGGCAGGAGCCGGAGCTCGACCCGGCCAAGGACGTGCGCGGCAACGTCGAGGACGGGGTGCGCCCGCTGCGCGACCTGCTCGACCGCTTCAACGAGATCTCCGCGGCGTTCGCCGAGCCCGACGCGGACTTCGACGGGCTGCTCGCAGAGCAGGGCAAGGTACAGGACCTGATCGACCGGCACGACGCGTGGAGCCTCGACGCCACCCTGGACCGTGCCATGGACGCCCTGCGGCTGCCGGACGGCGACCGCGACGTGACGACCCTGTCCGGCGGCGAGCGCCGCCGCGTGGCCCTCTGCCGGCTGCTCCTCTCCTCGCCCGACCTGCTGCTGCTCGACGAGCCCACGAACCACCTCGACGCAGAGTCGGTGGCGTGGCTCGAGCGCTTCCTCGAGGAGTACCGCGGCACCGTGATGGCCGTCACCCACGACCGCTACTTCCTCGACAACGTCGCCGGCTGGATCCTCGAGCTCGACCGCGGCAAGGGCCTCCCGTTCCAGGGCAACTACTCGTCGTGGCTCGAGCAGAAGCAGGCGCGGCTCGCCCAGGAAGAGAAGCAGGAGTCGGCGCGGCGGCGCACGCTGGCGCGCGAGCTCGAGTGGGTGCGGATGAGCCCGAAGGCGCGGCACGCGAAGTCGAAGGCGCGGCTCGCCGCCTACGAGAAGCTGCTCGCCGACGACGAGACGTTCAAGCTCGACCGGGTGGAGATCCACATCCCCGCCGGGCCGCGGCTCGGTGACGTCGTCGTCCAGGCCGAGCACGTGCAGAAGGGCTTCGGCGACCGCCTCCTCGTCGAGGACCTCACCTTCTCGCTGCCGCCCGGCGGCATCGTCGGCGTGGTGGGGCCGAACGGTGCCGGCAAGACGACGCTCTTCCGCATGATCGCCGGCGAGGAGCAGCCGGACGCCGGCACCCTCACGGTCGGCGACACCGTTCAGCTCGCCTACGTCGACCAGAGCCGCGCGGGCCTCGACCCGCAGAGCACGGTGTGGAAGGAGATCTCGGGCAACCAGGACACGATCCTGCTCGGCAAGCGCGAGGTGAACTCACGGCAGTACGTGTCCTGGTTCAACTTCAGGGGCGGCGACCAGCAGAAGAAGGTCGGCGACCTCTCCGGCGGCGAGCGCAACCGCGTGCACCTCGCGAAGATGCTGATGAGCGGCGGCAACCTGCTGCTCCTCGACGAGCCCACCAACGACCTGGACGTCGACACGCTGCGGGCGCTCGAGGACGCGCTGCTCGACTTCGCCGGCTGCGCCGTCGTGATCAGCCACGACCGCTGGTTCCTCGACCGGGTCGCGACGCACATCCTCGCCTTCGAGGGCGATTCGCAGACGACCTGGTTCGAGGGCTCCTGGGCCGAGTACGCGGAGTGGGTCGTGGAGACCCGCGGCGCCGAGGCGCTCGAGCCGCACCGCATCGCGTACAAGCCGTTGGTGCGCCCGTAGGCACGGCGCGTCCGCCGCTTCGCTGCCTGACCTTCACCGCCCGCTTTCCCACGCTCGGCGCGGCCCCGCGGATACTGCGGTCGACCAGCGCCGGGTGCTGTGCAGTCCCCGAGCGCAGCCGTCCGGGTGCACAGGCCGGGAACACCAGCAAGGACTCCGCTCGTGTTCCCGGCCTCCTTTCGAGAGGCACACTCCTTCGACCCCGGTTGCCCACCAGATCTTCACGAGCCGGGGACGTATGCTTACTGCGAGAGGAGCACGATGACGGAGCATGCCGAGGGGTTCACCGAGGACGACGTTCGCAAGCGGGCCCACGAGATCTCGCTGCGACCGGACGCCGGAACGGCCGACGAGCCAACGGCCTGTCGTTTTCGTCTGCGCGCGGGCCGGCAGCCCGATTGCACATCCGACTGAGAGCGTCATCGACTCGATTGCAGCCCCAGGTGGTTCGACGAACCAGTGCTCGTCGGCGGATCATGACGAGGGCACGTGACGCGGGGCGACAGGCCCGTGTACCGTTGTTGTGTGCCCGACCTGAACGCGATCGGCATCACCGTGGCTGATCTCCAACGTTCCTTGCAGTTCTATCGACTGCTCGGGCTCGACCTTCCGGAGGATCCCGCCGAGGGCCACGTCGAGGCGACGATGGCGAACGGCACGCGGCTCATGTTCGACACCGAGGCGGTCATCCGCAGCTTCCTCCCCGGCTGGACGCGCGCCGACGGCAACCAGCTGTCGCTCGCGTTCGAGTGCGCAAGCGCCGCCGAGGTCGACGCGGTGTACGCCCGCGTCGTCGCGGCGGGCTTCGAGGGCGAGAAGGCGCCGTGGGACGCCTTCTGGGGCCAACGCTACGCCTTGCTGGGCGACCCCGACGGCGTCCGGGTCAACCTCTACGCGGCGCTCACGTAGCCGGCCCGACGGCAGCACAACCCTACGGTGACATCGAGGTCGGGAATGTTGCTCGAGTGGGGGTGCCTTACGCCGCTGCCGCCTCCGACGCCTCGTGAGCGAGCGCGAGCGCCGCGCCCTCGCGCAGGCCCCCCGCGGCGAGCTCGAGGGGGCGGCCGAGCAGGCGCGACGCCTCCGCGAGCAGGAGCGCGCCACCGAGCACCGTCTCCGCGCGGGTGGCGCCGATGCCGAACCCACGAAGGGCCCGGACCGCCGGGCGCCGGGCGAGGAGGTCCGCGAGCTCGTCGAGCGAGCCCAGGTCGAGAACCGGGCCGGCGATCTTGGCGATCGCGCGGGCACTGCCGCCGACCGCGAGCGCTACGTCGGGCGTGGGGGGACGGAGTCCGGCGAACGCCTCGCCCACGGCGGCACGTGCCGCGTCCACGGCCCGGCGCCCGGGAGGGTCGTCGCAGAGAAGCTGGCGCGTCAGCCGCAGCGAGCCGAGGTCGACCGACTGCACCCAGGCAGCCCCGGCGAGCGGCGTCCCGACCGCGATCTCCGTGGAGCCGCCGCCGACGTCGACGACGGCGACCACCTCCGGCAGCACGCCCGCGTGCGCGAGCGCCCCTTCGTAGGCAAGGCGACCCTCCTGGTCGGCGGAGAGCACGTGGACGTGCGCGCGCGTCGCCGCCCTGAGCGCTCGGAGGAGGGGCTCGGCCGCCTCCGTCTGGCGGCCCGGGGCGGTGACGATCACCGTGAGCCGCTCTGCGCCGAGTGACCTCGCGCGATCGGCGAACGCCCCGGCGACAGAGGCGGCCTCCGTGATCTTCCCGGGCCCGATCAGGCCGTGGCGCTCGATCTCGGCGCCGAGCCTGAGATACGAGCGCTGCAGGTCGATCGTGGCGACCGAGTCGTCCGCTCCCACGTCCGCGACGAGCAGGCGGGCGGTGTTGGAGCCGATGTCGACGACGGCGACGCGCATGGCCGAATTGTCGCGGCGTGGTCGGCCATCGGGGTAACGAAGTGGAGAACGACAGCAGCAAGCGGCGTCTTCCCTGCTCGTTCGGGCGACGACCGCTTTCCTCTACGGGGAGGACGTCCGTCGGCAGTTACTTGCGGCGCGGATCCGTCAGCCGCCGGGCCCGGAGCTGGGCGCGGCGCATCAGCGCAGCCTGGTGGTGATGCGGCTTCTCGGGCCGCAGCGGCTGCAGGCGCATCCACGAGCCGTCGCCGTCGAGCTCCCACGCGTGCGTGTCGTCGGAGAAGACGCTGTCCAGCATGGAGCCGAGCTCCTGCCGGCTGCGCGCGTTCTCGACCGGTACGAGCACCTCGATCCTCCGGTCGAGGTTGCGCGGCATCAGGTCGGCGCTGCCGAGGAACACGGAGGACGCCCCGCCCGCCTCGAACGCGTAGACACGGCTGTGCTCGAGGAACCGGCCCACGATCGACCGAACGTGCACGTTCTCCGACAGCCCCTCCACGCCGGGGCGCAGCATGCAGATGGAGCGGGCGCAGATCTCCACTCGGGCGCCTGCGACCGCCGCCGCGTAGAGCTCCTCGATCAGCGTCGGGTCGACGAGGTTGTTCAGCTTCAGCCGTATGCGCGCCGGCTCGCCCTCGCCCGCGGCCGTCGCGACCCTGCGGATCTCCTCCACGAGGCGGGTGCGCATGCTGAACGGCGCCACGAGGAGCTTGCGGAAGCGCTGCGGACGGCCGAAGCCCGTGACGTAGTTGAAGACGTCGGCGACGTCCGCCGCGATCTCCTCGTCGGCCGTGAAGATGCCGACGTCCTCGTACAGCCTCGCGGTCGCGCCGTGGTAGTTGCCGGTGCCGATGTGCACGTATCGGCGCAGCCCTCCCGGCTCGCGGCGTACGACGAGGGTCATCTTCGCGTGGATCTTCATGTCCGGAAAGCCGTGCACCACGTGGACGCCGGCCTGCTCGAGCTCGCGCGACCACTCGATGTTGCGGCGCTCGTCGAAGCGCGCCTTCAGCTCGACGAGGCACACCGACTGCTTCCCCTGTTCCGCGCAGTCGATCAGCGCCGACACGAGCGCGCTGTCGTCCGAGGTGCGGTACACGGCCGTCTTCATCGCGATCACGTGGGGATCGGCTGCCGCTGCCGCGGCGAAGGCCTCGAAGCTCGTCCGGAACGACTCGTACGGCTGGTGCACGAGCACGTCGGCCCGGCGGATCTCGTCGAAGAACTCTGCGGCGTCCCCGGCTCGGGCGAGGCGCGGCTGGGTGACCGGCACCCACGGCTCGTACTTCACGTCGGGCCGGTCGAGCTTCGTCAGCTGCATCAGGTCGGCGAGGTCGAGCAGGCCCTCGATCTCGTAGAGCTGGTCGGGCTCGACGCCGAGGCCGGTGCGTAGCCGCGCGAGCATCCCGGCCGACGCGGACGCGGATACCTCCACCCGCACAACGTCGCCGAAGCGCCGTCGCCGCAGCTCCGACTCGACCGCCTCGATCAGGTCGTCGGCGTCGTCCGACACCTCGAAGTCTGCATCTCTCGTGACGCGGAACACGGCCCGCTCGGCGATCTCCATGCCGGGGAAGAGCATCGGGCAGGAAATGGGCCATGACCGCCTCGAGCGGTACGAGCCGCTTCCCCGTGTCGACGAATCGGTCGAGGCCCTCGGGCACCTTCACGCGCGCGAACCGCTCCTCGCCCGTCTCCGGGTCGACGGCCAGCACGGCCAGCGAGAGCGACAGGCCCGAGATGTAGGGGAACGGCTGGCCCGGCCCGACCGCGAGCGGTGTCAGGACCGGATAGATGTCCTTCGTGAACCGGGTCTCGAGCCGGTCCAGCTCCTTCTCCGTGCACTCCTCGACCGAGCCGATCGGGATCTCCTCCGCCTCGAGCGCCGGCCGCAGCTCCCGCTTCCACAGCCTCGACTGGCGGTTGCCGAGCTCCGTCACGCGGGCGCGGATCCCGGCCAGCGCCTGGCCCGGCAGCATGCCGTCGGCGGAGAGCACCCCCAGCCCCGCAGCTTCCTGGTCGAGCAGGCCCGCCACCCTGACCATGAAGAACTCGTCGAGGTTCGACGAGTGGATGGCGACGAACTTGACCCGCTCGAGCAGCGGCTGCGAGGCGTCCTCGGCGAGCTCGAGCACCCGTGCGTTGAACTCGAGCCACGAGAGCTCGCGGTTCAGCAGCCTCGACGGCGCGCTTTCGAGACGGAGCGGCATGGGTGCATCGTGCCAGACGACCGCCTCGGGCATGCCGCCGGCGGCGAGTGGGGGCTCGCGGGCCGTCCGTAGATGACCGCGGGCTCGATCGGGCAGCCGACCGATGCGGCGCGAGGCGGGACGGCGCACGATCAAGGCAGGAGCATGGCTGTCGTATCGCCACCCACGTCGCCGCGCGATCCCCGAGAGCCGGTCGAGCGGCTGCTTCGCGAGCTCGGCGCCCGCAACGAAGGGCTCGCCGAGCGCGAGGCGGCGCGCCGGCTCGTCGCCTACGGGCCGAACGAGCTGCGACGCCGCCAGGCCGCAGACTGGCCGCGCCAGGTGCTGGCACAGCTGACGCATCCGCTCGCGCTCCTCCTCTGGGTTGCGGCGGCACTCGCGCTCGTCGCGTCGACGCCCGTGCTCTGCGTCGCGATCGTCGCCGTGATCCTGCTCAACGCGGTCTTCGCGTTCGCCCAGGAGCGCCAGGCCGTTCGCGCCGTCGAGGCGCTCAAGCGCTACCTGCCGCAGCATGCGACCGTTGTCAGGGACGGGCACGTCGGCGTGGTGGAAGCGGCTGCTCTGGTTCCCGGCGACGTGATCGTGGTCAGCGAAGGCGAGCGGATCTCGGCTGATGCCCGCCTGCTCGAGGGCGGGGTCGAGGTCGACCTCTCCACGCTCACCGGCGAGTCGCAGCCCGTCTATCGCGCTGCGGACGCCACCGACGTCGGCGGGTCGGTGATCGAGTCGCGGCAGCTCGTGTTCAGCGGTACGACGTGCGTCGGCGGCGAAGCGCGGGCACTCGTGTACGCGACCGGCATGCGGACGGAGCTGGGGCGGATCGCGGCGCTCTCGGAGGGCGTCCGTGCGGAACCGAGCCCGCTCGAGCGCCAGGTGCGGCGGGTTGCATGGCTGATCTCGGGCGTCGCCGTCGTGGCAGGAGCAGTGTTCCTCCCGATCGGATGGCTCGTCGCAGGCCTTCCCCTCGGCGACGCCGCCACGTTCGCCGTCGGCCTGATCGTCGCGAACGTGCCCGAGGGCCTGCTGCCGACCATCACTCTCGCGCTCGCCGTCGGAGTTTCGAGTCTCGCGCGCCGCGGTGCGCTCGTGAAGCGCCTCAGCGCTGTCGAGACGCTCGGCTCCACGGCCGTCATCTGCACGGACAAGACCGGCACCCTCACCGAGAACCGCATGCGGCCGATGCGCGTCTGGACCGCCGACGGGGAGGTGGACCTCGAGGCCGAGACCGACCCGGCCGCCCGGGCCGACGCCAACCGCGTGCTCGCCGAGCTCTCCTTCGCCCTCTCCTCGTGCACCACGGCCGACATCGACCGGCAGCGAACCGGCAAGTCGCGCGGGGAGGCAACCGAGGTGGGCCTGCTGCAGGCGGCGGGGCTGCTCGGCGCCAACGTCACCGTGGCGCGGCGCGAGCGCCACCGGCGGCGCATCTTCCGGTTCGATCCCTCGCTACGGCTCATGTCGACGGTCGACCAGGACGCCGGCGGCCTTCACGTCAACGCCAAGGGCGCTCCCGAGGAGGTGCTGTCGCGGTGTGTCGCGGTGCTGCGGGCGGACCTGACGGAAGAGCCGCTCGATGCCGACGCGCGGGCGAGAGTGCTCGGCGTCGTGCAGGGGTATGCGGAGACGGGGCTGCGGGTGCTCGCGATCGCGCGGCGCGAGCTCCAGGACGGCTCCCGGGCGCCGCGCGCGCGAGAGGACGCCGAGCGCGATCTCGTCCTGCTCGGGCTCGTTGCCCTCTTCGATCCACCGCGGCCCGAGGTCCCGGCGGCCGTCCAGCAGTGTCACCACGCCGGCATCCGGATCATCGTCGTGACCGGCGACTACGGTCCGACCGCCGTCGAGATCGCGCGCCGTGTCGGGATCGCACGGAACGGAGCCGCGGTCGTGACAGGAGCCGAGCTGGAGGACATGAGCGAGCGGGAGCTCGACGAGCTGCTGCGCGGCGGCGAGGAGCTCGTGTTCGCGCGCACGTCGCCCGAGGGGAAGCTGCGTATCGCAGACGCCCTGCGGGACGAGGGTCAGATCGTCGCCATGACCGGCGACGGCGTCAACGACGCTCCTGCCCTGCGACGGGCGGACATCGGCGTCGCCATGGGGTTGGCAGGGACGGATGTCGCGCGCGAGGCGGCCACGATGGTGCTGACCGACGACAACTTCGCCACCATCGTCGTTGCCGTCGAGGCGGGTCGCCAGGTGTTCGAGAACGTCCGCAAGTTCATCGTGTACATCTTCGCCCATGCGACCCCAGAGGTCGTGCCGTTCCTCGTCTTCGCGCTGTCCGGAGGCACCGTGCCGCTGCCGCTGACGGTGATGCAGATCCTCGCCATCGACCTCGGCACCGAGATCCTGCCCGCGCTCGCGCTCGGCCGCGAGGCGGCCGAGCCGGGGTTGATGGCGCGGCCGCCACGATCTTCGTCCGAAGGGGTGATCAGGCGGCCGATGCTCGTGCGCGCCTGGGTGTACCTCGGACTGGTCGAGGCGGCCCTCGTGATGGCGGGCTTCTTCGTCGTCCTCGAGCGGGGGGGCTGGAGCCCCGGCGACGCGGTGGGCGAGGGTGCGCCGCTGCACGACGTCTACCTCACGGCGACCACGATGACGTTCGCCGGGATCGTCGCGTGCCAGATCGGCACGGCGGTGGCCGCCCGTACCGAGCGGGTGTCGCTGCGATCGATCGGGGTGTTCTCGAACAGGCTGCTCCTGTGGGGTATCGCCTCCGAGATCGTGTTCCTCGTTCTGCTCGTCTACGCGCCGCCCCTGCAGAGCATCTTCGGCACCGCCGCCCTGGGCGTGTTCGAGCTCGCGCTGCTCGCGCCGATGCCGCTTGTCGTGTGGGGTAGCGACGAGCTGCGCCGGGCCATCGTCCGCCGGCGGGCCGTCACATCAAGCTTCTAGCTACGTGTCGGTGCCGAGCGCGTCGACGAGGAGCCGCTCGAAGTGCGCGATCAGCCGCTCGGAGACCGGCATCAGCGCGCCCTCGGAGATCGTGCCGGAGCCGAGGCCCTGCTGGACGCGCTCGACGAGCTCACGGTCCTCCTTGCCGACCTGGGCGTCGAGCTCGAGGTAGTCCGCGATCCAGCCCTCTTCGGTGCCGGGGGCGAAGAAGTAGTCGAGGAAGCGGTACGTGCGCTGCGGGCCGAGCGGCACGATCGGCCCGATCGAGATGTTGCCGCGGCCGGGCATGACGTTGACCGTCGTGTTCGGGAAGAGGAAATGGAACTGGCCTCGCTCCACCTCGCCGGATGCGTCGTAGACGCCGCCGCCTCCGTTCTTGGCGGGTCCGTACTGGCTCGAGAACGTCGCATGCTCGTCGAGCGTGTACGCGTCGACTCCGACGTCGATCGCCTTGGAGAAGCTCGGGTGCGCGACCGCGCAGTGGTAGCACTCGAGGTAGTTCTCGGCGCACACCTTCCAGTTCGCGTCGTAGTCGCCGTCGGCACGCAGGTGGAAGTCCAGCGCGTCGACGTCGACGCCTCCGTCGGCGACGAGTCGCGGCAGCTCGCCGAGATGATCGGCGAGAGGGGGCGCTCCGAGGTCCGGGTTGACGAACACGAACGGGCCCCACGTGTCGACCTGAACGGGCACGAGGCCGAGGCTCTCCCGGTCGAAGCCGGGCTCGATGTCGCCTCGTGGCGCCGTGCGGAGCGTCCCGTCGAGGTCGTACGTCCACGCGTGGTAGGGGCATTGCAGCGTCTCCCGCTTGCCGGCACCGTCGCAGAGGAGGTAGCCGCGGTGGCGGCACACGTTCACGAAGGCGCGCAGGCGGTCGTCGCGGTCGCGCACGACGACGACGGGGACGTGCCCTGCGCGCGCTGCGACGAACGAGCCCGGCTCCGGCACCTCCCCGGTATGCGCGACGTACTGCCAGGTGCCGGCGAAGATCCGCTCCCGCTCGAGGCGCAGGACGGCGGGGTCCGAGTACCAGTCCCAGGGAATCGTCCGCGTGCCGGTCACGGTGGCCATTCGGGGGAAAGCGTACACGGGCGCGCAGGCTGCCTGACCGGATGGTCAGGAAGGGCTCGACGGGGCGCTGGTACGCTCGCCGGCATGTCCGGTCAGGGGCAGGCGCAGGTCGGCGTCACCGACGCGGCCCTCGCCGCTGCCGTGGGGGAGGAGGCCGAGGCGATGGAGCACCTGCTCTGCCGCCTCGTCGAGGCGCCGACGACACTCGGCAACGAGGAGCCCGGCCAGCAGCTGATGGCGGACGCGTTCGCCGGGCTCGGCCTCGAGCCGGTCGACGTGCCCATGGACGCAGGGGCGCTGCGCGCGCACCCGCTCGCGGCGCCGTTCGGATGGAGCGTCGAGGGAAAGCGGAACGTCGTCGCCACCTGGCGAGCGGCGGGCGAAGGGGGCCGTTCGCTCGTGCTGAACGGCCACGTCGACGTCGTCCCGCCTGCGGCCGAGAGCCTGTGGACGAGCCCGCCGTTCAGCCCTACGCGCGAGGGCGACTGGCTCGTCGGCCTCGGCAGTGGCGACATGAAGGCAGGTCTCGTCGCGATGATCGGCGCCGTCGCCGGCCTGCGCCGGCTCGGGCTCGAGCCGCTCGCGGACGTGCAGCTGCAGTCCGTGGTGGAGGAGGAGTGCGGTGGCAACGGCGCCCTGCAGTGCGTTCTCGCCGGCTTCCGCCCCGACGGCGTCGTCATCCCGGAGCCCTTCCCCGGCGCCGTCACGATCTCGCAGGTCGGGGTGCTCTGGTTCCACGTCGACATCGCCGGCATCCCCGGCCACGTCGGCGACGCGGGAGTGGGCGTCAACGCGATCGAGGCGGCGTTCCCGGTGATCGCCGAGCTGCGGGTGCTGGAGGCGGAGCTGAACGAGCGACCCCCGGCTCCCTACGACGAGCTTGCCCACCCGGTCAACCTCAACATCGGCGTGATCGAGGGCGGCGACTGGCCCTCGACGGTTGCCGCCGAGTGCTCGCTCTCCTGCCGGCTCGCGCTGTACCCGGGCCAGGCGGTCGACGAGCTCAAGGCCCGGGTCGAGGCGGCCGTGGGGCGCGCCGCCGCCGCCCACCCGTATCTCGGCGCGCACCCGCCGCGTGTGCGGTACGACGGCTTTGCCGGGCAGGGGGTCGAGGTGCCGGAGGACGCGCCGCTCGTCGAGGCCGTTTGCGCGGCCCACGAGCGGGTCGCCGGGGAGCCGGCCATGCGCGTTGCGACCACTGCGACAACCGACGCCCGCGTCTTCGTCGCGTCGGGCATTCCCGCCGTCTGTTACGGCCCCTGGGCCGAGCGCATCCACGGCGTCGACGAGCGGGTGCACCTGCCCTCGGTGCTGACGACGGCGCAGGCGCTCGCCCTGCTCGTGCGGGACTGGTGCGGAGTGACCGCATGAGCGCCGGAACGGTGCCCCTCCGGGGGATCAGCGAGATCCGCCGCTTCTTCCGCACGAACGAGACGCCGGTCTGGTTCGTCTCCGCGACCTCGTTCAACCTGCTCGGCATCGACCGCTGGGTGCGCAACTTCTCCTTCCTCAACTACTACGACTCGTTCGACGGCGCTCATCCGCACGTGTTCGTGCCGCCCCGCGGAGAGGGGCCGGCCTTCGAGTCGATCGAGGAGATCTGCAACTACCTGCTCTCGCACAAGGCCGTGATCGACCACGTGCGCTCGCGCGGGGGCGGCAAGGCGCTGTTCCTCATGTTCGACGAGGAGACCGAGCGGCTCGCGCGCGAGGCTGGTCTCGAGGTCGCCTTTCCTCCGGCCGCCCTGCGAAAGCGGCTCGACTCGAAGATCGTGACCACGCAGCTGGGCGACGAAGCGGGCGTGCCGAGCGTCCCGAACACGCTCGGTCGGGCGGGCTCGTACAGGGAGTTGCTCGCACTCGCGGAGGCGCGCGGGATCGGAGCCGACCTCGTCGTGCAGACGCCCTACGGCGACTCGGGCCAGACGACGTTCTTCGTCGCCGCCGAGGCCGACTGGGACGAGCACGCCGAGCAGTTGCGGGCCGAGGAGCTGAAGGTGATGAAGCGGATCAACTGCCGCGAGGCTGCGATCGAGGGCGTGATCACCCGTCACGGCACGCTCGTCGGGCCTCTCATGACCGAGCTCACCGGGTACCCGGAGCTGACGCCGTACGGAGGCGGCTGGTGCGGCAACGACGTCTTCGCGGCGGCGCTGACCGAGGAGCACCGGCAGCTCGCCCGGCACTACACGCGGCTGATGGGCGAGCGCCTGCGGCAGGAGGGGTACCGGGGCTACTTCGAGCTCGATTTCCTCGCCGACATGGACACGGGCGACATGTGGCTCGGCGAGCTGAACCCGCGGGTCACCGGCGCGAGCTCGATGACCAACGTGACGGCCGTCGCCTACGGCGACATGCCGCTGTTCCTCTTCCACCTGCTCGAGTTCATGGATGTCGACTACGAGATCGACGTCGACGACCTGAACGCCGGCTGGGCGCAGCCGAGTGCGATCGACGAGTGGAGCCAGTTCATCCTCAAGGACACCGCGCACGTGGTGGAGCGGATCACCGAGGCGCCCCGCTCGGGAATCTGGCGCCTCGACCCCGCGGCCCACGGCGGCATCTCGTTCGTGCGCCCCGACACCGACTGGCACGCCGTCGCGAGCGAGGACGAGGCGTTCTACCTCCGCATCGCCTCGAAAGGCGGCTACCGCTACCCGGGCGCCGACATCGGCATCCTCGTCACCCGGGGCAGGCTGCAGACCGACGACCACGAGTTGACGGGCCGCGCCCACGCCTGGATCCAGGGGATCAAGAAGCAGTTCTGGACGGCTCCGGTGGACGCCGCCCCGCCGGTGCCGGGCCCGTTCTCGTTCAAGATGCTCTGATGGTCGCCGCGCTCACGTTCGAGGCGATCGAGGAGCTTGCGCCGGGGCCTCGCTGGGCGGCGCTGTTCGAGCGCCACTGGCCGCGCTACCGCGCCTGGTTCCTGCAGGAGGGCGAGGCCAAGCGCACCTCCTACGCCGAGTCGCTGCGGGCGCTGCGGGAGCACATGCCCGAGCTCGTGCCCGTCTACGAGCATCTCTGCTCGCTTGCCGGCGGCGGTGACCTCGAGTCGCGCTTCCTTGCCATGTGGGCCCCGCCTTCGTATCTCGCAGGGTGCTCCCAGGCGGTCTGGCTCGGCGGGGACCCGGTTCTCTGCCGCAACTACGACTACGCGCCGGCCCGGCTCGAAGGCGCGATCCTGCACACGAGCTGGCTGCGGCCGGTGATCGGCTCGAGCGACTGCGCGTGGGGGTTGCTCGACGGGATCAACGGCTCCGGCCTCGCCGTCTCGCTCGCCTTCGGCGGGCGCAAGGTGGTCGGGAGCGGCTTCGGCGTGCCGCTCGTCGTCCGCTACCTGCTCGAGACCTGCGAGACGACCGAGCAGGCGCGCGCCACGCTGCGCCGCCTTCCCTACCACCTGGCGCACACGCTCACCGTCGTCGATTCCGTGGGCGACGTCTGTACCGCCTACCTCTCGCCCGATCGGCCGGTCGAGCTGTCGCCCAGGGTCGTCGCCACGAACCACCAGGGGCGGATCGAGTGGAGCGAGCACGCCGTGGTCACGCGTACGGTGGAACGGGAGCGCTGCCTCGCCCGTCTGCTCGCGTCCGATTCGACCACGCGCGAGGAGCTCGTCGCCGCCTACCTGCAGCCGCCCTTGTATGCGAGGGACTACGAGCGGGGCATGGGCACCCTGTACACCGTCGCCTACCACGTGCTCGAGGGCCGCGCCGAGTTCCGCTGGCCGGACCTCGTATGGGAGCAGCGCTTCGGGGCGTTCGAGGAAGGCACGCGTTCCGTGCTCGTCGCGCAGCAGCCTGCTGCGTGATGTAAGGCCGCCCTTACCTTCGGTGGTGGACTTGTGTAAGGTGCCCCTTACATGGACACTCGTCGACTTCATCTCATCCTCGCGCTCGCCGCGGTCACCGTCTGCGCAACGCTCGCTTCCGGCACCGCCGCCGCCGCGCCCCGCAGCGCCGCCGTCACCCTTCCCGGTGCGAACCTCGCTCCGGTGAAGGCGTATCTCCTGCGACACACCACCCTGCTCGTCGGATTCACGCGCGATTTCCGTGCGGCGGCCGACGACTACGCCGCGCTCGCGCGGGGCGCCGGCCTCGACTACGCGAAGCTGTGGCGCACGAAGCCGGCGGAGGTCGCGAAGACCCTCGCCGATGCCCGTGCGCTGTGGGTGCGGGGAAACCCGTACTACGAGCGGGTCGAGGGCGTCGTCGCCGGTACGCCGTCGCTCTCCGTCTACGACGTGATCCTCGACGCCGGCTCGTGCGCGCAGGAGGATCCCGCGAGCGCGGTGCCGTTCGACCTGACGCTCCCGAGCGGCAAGGTGCTGCGCAAGCCGGGCAACCTCTACAACCTCACCGAGGGCATGCTCTGGGGCACGCTGCCGGCGTACGTCGCCCGCAAGGTCGACCTCGACGGCGACGGCAGGATCGAGTTCGGCGAGGTGCTGCCCGACGCCGAACGTCCTCAAGGCCGCCGCCGACGCGTTCGTCCTCTACGGCGGCAAGCTCGACCGCGTCGGCGCGCGCCTGGAAGCCGACCGCGTCCGACGCGTTCACCGCCGTCGTCGTGATGGTGCCGACGATGAGCGAGTACTTCGGGCAGTGGAAGGTGTCCCGCTTCGTCCTCGGCGACAGGGCGAAGGGTGAGGCGTTCAACGTCGTCTCGCGCCTCTCGGACATCGGCGACATCCTCGGCGGGCTCCGCGTCATCTACGCCGGCGATCCGCCCCGCGATCGCGAAGGTCGACGCGCAGCAGAGCGCGCAGACGAAGCGCGAGCTCGACGCGCTCTACTCGTACGTCGCGCGGCTGAAGAAGCAGGAGAAGGCCGGCAAGCGGTTCACGCCCGAGCAGGCCGAGCTGCTCGGGCGCGAGGCGCAGGAGCGGGCGACGGCGATCGCCGGGCAGGTGACGCAGGCCGCCGCGCGGCTGAAGGTCAAGATCGCCCAGTAGTGCGCGCGGGCGCTCGTCATCGCTGCGGTCGCTCGCCGCGAGCCTTCTGGCCGCGGCGACGCGCGTCTGCGGCCGCCCGGCGCCGTGGCAGCGCGGCGTCGGACGTGCGGACGGCCCTCGTCCGACGCGGAGACCGAGCTCCTGCTCGGCTCCCCGGACTGCGGCGGCGCAGCGCTGGCGGTTGCGGAGCGCCCGCTGCAGGACGTCCTGGCCGGCCGGCCGGCAGACCTCCGCGCCGCGCGGCGATCGCCTCGCGGCAGGCGCCGAGGCGCTCGCCGCCGGCGACGAGCGCGCGTTCGCGGCCGCCCGGGCGACGGTCTGGACGACCGTCCTCGGCGCGGCGGCGGTCGAGGCGCGCGGCCGCCGCGTGCGCGGGGCGACGTCGCGGCGGCACGGTCATGGCTGCTCGTGCGTGAGTTCCGGCCGCCGACGCGGTTCACGCGCGCCGCCGCGGACGCGACGCTCGCGCTCGACCGTCTCGCGTCCGGCGGGGTGAGCGCGCGCGACGCCGCGGCGGCCGTGCGCACCGACCTGCTCGACACCTACGACGGCCGGCTGCGCGCGTCGCTCGCGTCGGTGCGTGAGGCGACGCCGCGCGGGCTTCGGCGTACGCGCCGCCGAGGCGGCCGGCGCTGCTCGTGGCTACTGGGCGATCCTGCGCCCGGCGTACCGTCCGCAGCGCGGGCGCCGAGGCGGCACGCAGCGCGTCGACGGCGCGCTCGCCGCGCTCGCCGGGCGCACGGCTGCCGGCGCTGGCGTCGGCACGCAGCTGCGTCAGGCTCGACGGCCTGCTCGAGGGATTCCGGGCCGCGCCGCTCTCGCGAGGAGGAGCTCGTGCGCCGTGCCGGGCAGCTCGACCGCTTCCTCCGGCTCGTCCCGATCGAGTACGGCCGCGGCGTCGCGGACGGCGCGCGTCACGAAGGACTTCGAGATCCAGGAGGCGATCACGTTCCGCGACGGCGCCGCGGCGGCGTTCCGCGACCTCGAGTCGGTGCTCCTCGCGCGCGACACGGCCGCCACCCGCAGGCTCGGGGCGGCGCTGACCGCGCTCGGAGACGCTCTCGCCGAGGCGAGCCGCGGCAGCGCGTGTCGCCGACCCGGACGTCGTCTCGCAGACGACGTCGGACGCGCTCGGGCTGATCGGCGGCGCTCTACCCGGCAGCCTGGAAGGACGCCGCCGAAGACCGCCGACTTCGACGTCATCTCGGCGACGCTCGACCGGCTCGAGGCCGCCGCGGCAAGCGGCGAGTGGGGCCGCGCCGAGCAGGCCCGGCTCGAGGCGTACGGTGTCTTCGAGCTCGGACCCGAGCAGCGCCTGCGGGGCCTCGCGCCCGAGCCTCTTCCGCGAGGTCGAGGGCTACTTCTGGTACGGCGACGGCGACGTCGACGGGCTCGTCCAGCTGCTCAAGCGCAAGGCGTCCGCGGCCGAGATCGCCGACGTCGCGCGCGGCCCTCGACGACGCGCTGATCGGAGTCCGAGGAGCGGATCGGCGCCGGCCCGGGCTCGCGCGCCTCGATCGTCACGAACAGCGCGATCATCGTCTTCCGCGAGGGCCTCGAGGCGGTGCTGATCCTCGCCGCGCTGATGGCGAGCATGGTCGGCGCGCAGCGCCGCTACCGGCGCCCGCTGATGGGCGGGCGTGCTGCTCGCGCTCGTCGCGAGCGTCGTCACGTGGGTCGTCGCGCAGACGGTGCTCGGCTCGCTCGCCGGCTGGGGGGAGCGGCTCGAGGCGGTGGTCTCGCTGGTCGCGATCGGCGTGCTGCTCCTGATCCTCAACTGGTTCTACCACCGCGTCTACTGGCAGGAGAACCTCCAGGACCTCCACCGCAAGAAGAAGCGGATCCTCGGCGGGCGCCAGCATCGGGATCCTCTCCGCCCAGGCGCTCGGCCTCGTCGCGCTCGGGTTCTCGAGCGTCTACCGCGAGGGCTTCGAGACCGTGCTCTTCCTGCAGGCGCTGACGCTCGAGGCGGGCGCGTGACCGTGCTCGCAGGGCGTCGCTCGTCGGGCTCGCCGGCGTCGCTCGGCGTCTTCTTCCTCGTGATCGCGCTCGAGCGGCGGCTCCCGCACAAGAAGATGCTGATCGCGACCGGGCTGCTCATCACCTGGGTGCTCGTCATCCTCGTCGGTCAGACCGTGCAGACGATGCAGAAGGTCGGCTGGCTCCCCGTCACGCCGATCGAGGGGCTCGAGCTGCCCTACTGGGCAGGTGCCTGGCTCGGGCTCTACCCGACCTGGCAGGGGCTCGGCGCCCAGCTCGCCGCGCTGGTGTTCGTGATCGGCAGCTACTTCGGAGCGGAGGCGCTTCGCAAGCGTCGTCGCGCACGCCTGCTCGGGGAGCCGCTACAGCCGCGGCGTGCCGAGGCGGCTGATCTGGACGAGGGCGGCGCTCTCGTGATCGACCTGCAGCGTCGTGTGCCGGATGCCGAACGATCGGGCGAGCGCCTGCTCGACCGCTCTCCGCACCGCATGACAGTCCTCGTTGCCGCCGACGAGCACGTGGGCCGAGAGCGCGTCGAATCCTGATGTGATCGTCCACACGTGGAGGTCGTGCACGCTCTTCACGCCCGGGACACCGAGGATCATCCGCTCGACCTCGTCGGCCGCGATGCCGGGCGGAGTGCCCTCGAGCAGGATGTGGCCCGAGTCGTGGATCACGCCCCACGCGCTCGCGAGGATGAGGAGCGCGATCACCGCGGAGACGATCGGGTCGGCGAGCTCCCAGCCGGTGGTCAGGATCACGACCGAGGCGACGATGACGCCCACCGATCCGAGCACGTCGGCCAGCACGTGCCGTAGCGCCGCCTCGACGTTCAGCGATTCGCGGCCCGAGCGCGCGAGGATCGCGAACGCCGCCACGTTGACGACCAGGCCCCCGACGGCGACGACGAGCATCCAGCCTCCGAGTACCTCCGGCGGGTCGGACAGCCGGCGCACAGCCTCGAAGAGCACCCAGGCGGCGACGACCACGAGCAGCAGCCCGTTGAGAAAGGCGGCGATGATCTCGGCACGCCGGTACCCGAAGCTGCGGTCGGGCGTGGCGGGGCGCCGCGCGAGCCAGATCGCCCCGAGCGCAAGCAGCAGCGAGAGGACGTCCGAGAGCATGTGGCCGGCGTCGGCGAGCAGGGCCAGGCTGTCCGTGGCCAACCCGCCGACCACCTCGGCCACCGTGTACGCGGCGAGGAGCACCAGCGTCCAGCCGAGAGCGCGCGTGCCGGCGTTCGCGTGACCGTGCGAGTGGTCGTGGGAGTGGCCGTGTGCCATGGCCTACAGGGTGCCTGTCCCGTCAGCCGACGAGCACGCCGGTCGCCCACATGACGGCGATACCGGTCGAGGAACCCGCAGATGGCCGCGCTGGAGCGCAGACCGCCCGGCGTCGTGCGCGCGACGTACCGGCCCACTTCGACGACGACCTGCAGCGCCGCGCCCGCGGCGATCCCGAAGAAGAGGACGGCCAGAGTGTCGTTGGTCGCGTAACCGCCGAGCCAGGTGCCGAGGATCGCAGGCGCCCCGGCGACGAGCGCCAGGCCTGCGAGCTGGGCGAGGGAGACACGCTCCCGTGCGGCCGGCGCCGCGATCCCGAGGCCCTCGGTGAGGTTGTGCACCATGAAGCCGATCACGAAGAACGTCCCCAGCTGAAGCTCGCCGAGCGCGAAAGAGGTGCCGATCGCCAGCCCCTCGCCGAGGTTGTGCAGGCCGATCCCGATCGCGACGAGCAGCGCGAGGGCGAGCCCGGTGGCGCCCGAGCCGCGTCCGAGGCGACTCGAGACGAGCGTCATCCCGAGCGTCGCGAGCGCGACGCCGAGCAGGACGAGCCCGGGCCCCCCGAGCGCACCGGGCAGGCCGGCCTGCAGCTCGAACGCCTCGAACAGGGCCTCGACGCCGAGGAACGTGAGCAGGCCGCAGGTGAGCGCGAGGAAGCCGCCGAGCCAGCGGGCGTCGAGGCGCCGCAGCGACGGCAGCCACAGAAGCCCGAGGGCGACGGGGACGACGCCGACGAGCAGTCCCACCACGCCGTAGCCGAGGAAGCCCCGTGCCGACGGCGTGGGGGTCTCGACCGCTGCCGCCACCGCCGCGGTCGTCTGGATGCCCGTCGAGCTCGTCAGGCCGACGGCGAGCGGCTCGCCCTCGACCCACTCGTACGGGATCACCACCGTGGTCGAGCGGAGCCTGCCGAGCTCCGCCGGCCCGTCCGTCGTGAACGGGACGATCGCGTCGTCGACCGTCGCGACGGCGATCGTGATCGCGTCACGCTGCGGGTTTCGTGCGACCACGCGAATTTCCCCGGGCCTGAGCTCGATCCTGCGGATGTCGAGCTCGTCCGCCGGCGGCGGGCTCTGGCCGACCAGGTCGAGCAGCCGGTCGCCGGCGGATGCGAACGCGCCGACGACGACGGCGAGGAGCAGGATCGGGACGAGCGCCCACACGCGCCATGCCACCCCTCGCCCGACGGCGCCCGTGCCTGCCTCCACCGTGTCCTAGTCCTCCACCTGGAAGTACCCCATCCAGCCGAGCTCGGTGAACTCCGACTGGTGGGCGTGGAACATGAAGGTGCCGGCATGAGCGAAGCGGATCTCGAGCACGCCGCGCTGGCCCTGGCACTGCATCACGGTGTCGGTGTACTCCCAGTGGTCTCCCGTGCCGGTCGGCTGGTAGCGGAAGAAGTCCGCATGGAGGTGGAACGAGTTGATCAGGTCGAACTCGGTCAGGTTCGCGAGGTAGAGGCGGACGAGCTCCCCTCGCTTCACGCTGATCGGATAGCGCGCGTAGTAGAACGTGCGACCGTTCGACCGTGTAGAAGTTGTTCTCGCCGTCCCCGTCGGTGTCGAAGCCGTTCATCACCATCACGAGCTCGCGTGCAGGCTCGCGGGGCTCCTTCGGGTCGATGATGAAGGCGCCGTAGAGGCCCTTGTGGATGTGCTTCTTCAGCGGGGTGGCGTGACAGTGGTACACGTGGAAGCCGGCCGGCCGCGCCGGAAACTCGTAGGTGAGCTCGCCTCCGCGCTCGACGATCTCGAATACGCCGTCCATGCTCGTCGGGTGGATGCCGTGGAAGTGGATCGTGTGCGGGTGGGCACCGGCGTTGACGAAGCGGACGCGGAGCAGGTCGTCCTCCGTCGCCCGGATCACCGGCCCCGGCACCGTCCCGTTGTAGGTCCACGCGGGGAAGAAGACGCCGGGAGCGATCTCGATCTCTCGGTCGGTCGCGATGATCGTGTACTCGCGCACGCGGCCGGGCTCGTGGGGGAGCGCCGCCGGCGGGTAGAGGAGGTCGTCGAGGTCGCGAGGCCCGCCGACGGCCGGCGCGCCCTCCCCGATCATCGCCGCGTGGCCCGAGGCGGCGTGCGAAGCACTTCCCTGCACGGCCCTCGCGCCGTGCCCGGCGTGCTCCGAGCTCGCCGCCTCCGCGCTCGCCCCGTCCAGCACGAGCTTGCCCGCGAGCGGCGCCGCGGCGAGCGGTGCGGTCATGCAGAGCAGACGCCGGCGTGAGAATTTAGCCATGGCTAAATCGCAGTGTAGCCGTGGCCCGGCTGCCGGGCAACCACCGTGCCCACGGCCATCAGCCTCCTTCTGCGCTATTCACAGGCGTCGCAGCAGCCCTGCCCTCGCCAGCTCTCGACGCCCTCGCGGAGCGCGATCCCGGCGATCGCCAGGGCGGCGAGGGGGTCGGCCCACCACCAGCCGAGCAGGGCGTTCGCGCCGAGCCCCAACAGGAGTGCGACCGACATGTAGGCACAGAGCTGCGTCTGCGACGCCTCCTTCACCGTCGCAGACGAGTGCAGCCGGCGTCCCACGCCGCGCTTCGCGTGGGCGAGCAGCGGCATCGTCGGCACCGTGACCGCGGCAAGGGCGATCCCGACCCAGCTTGCGTCCGGCTCGGAGGCCGTTACGAGTGTTCGTGTCGCCTCGATCGCCACATAGGCCGCGAGCACGAAGAAGCTCCCTGCGATCAGCTTCTGTGCGCGTCGTTCCGCGGCGGCCGGGTCGGCACGGCCCGAGCCGAAGCGCCACAGCAGCACCACTCCGGCCACGAGCTCGATCAGGCTGTCGACTCCGAATGCGACCAGCGCGATCGAGCCGGCGGCGACGCCGGCGCCGATCGCGACCGCGAACTCCGCCAGGTGCCACGCGAGCCCACCCCACGCAAGCGCCCGTGCACGCCGTACCAGGCGGGCTCGGTCGTGCACGGCCGCCGCGACGTCACCGCTCAGCGGGACGATGCTCATCGCAATCTCACAGTACTGCCTGCGAGGGCGTTCTCCCTCGCATGATCAGACTCCACGAGCATCCCGCCTCCGCCAACTGCCTGAAGGTCCGCATGCTGCTCGCCCAGTTCGGCCTTCCCTACGAGCGCGTCACCGTCGACATCTTCGCCGGCGAGAGCCAGACGCCGGGATACCTGGCCCGCAACCCCGCCGGCCGCACGCCCCTGCGACATGGTCGCCTACCCGGCCCTGCAGGCCTGGCTCACCCGGGTGGCAGAGCTTCCCGGGGCCGCCGGCGACCTCGAGCCCTACCCGGCGGCGGCGCACGCCGGCGCGGGAGGGAGGTCGGCACACGACCTCCCTCGGGCGACGCCATGAGCGGTTACGCGGTCAGGTCCTGCGCCATCTCCTCGAACGCCGCCACGAACCGGTCGCAGTCCTCGAGCGAGTGGGTGATCGACAGCGTCCACTCCTCCTCGCGGCCCGGCGTCATGTAGATGCCGCGGTTCATGTTGTACAGCCATGCGAGCTCGCACAGCTCGACGTCCTGGTTCGCCTTGAACGACTCGTAGTCGGTGATCCGCTCGGTCGAGAAGGTGACGCAGCCCTTGGAGCCGATGCCGACCGCGTAGCCCGGGAAGTTGAACCGCTCGATCACGTCCTGGCAGCCCTGCATGAGCCGGTCGTTGAGCGCGTCCAGGTGCGTGTACGCCTCGGCTGTCAGCACCTCGAGCAGGTTCGCGCGGGCCGCGGCCATCGACAGCGGGTTGCCGTTGTAGGTGCCGACCTGGACGACCTTCTGCGCCTCGACGAGCTCGAAGGCTTCCTCCGTGCCGCCGATCGCTCCCGACGGGAGCCCGCCGCCGAGCGCCTTTGCGAGCGTGACCAGGTCGGGCATCACGCCGAAGCGCTCCACCGCGCCGCCGGCGGCGATGCAGAGGCCGGTCTTCACCTCGTCGAAGATCAGCAGCGCCCCGTGCCTTCGCGTGATCTCGCGTACTGCCTCCAGGTATCCGGGCTCGGGCAGCACGACCCCGAGGTTCATCATCGCCGGCTCCATGATCACGCACGCCGGCGCACGCCCCTCGCCGACGAGCCGTTCGATCCGGCGCTCCATCGCCTCGGCGTCGTTGAACGGCACGGGCACCGTCAACTCGGCCACCACCTGTGGAATGCCCATCCCGTACGGCAGCGACTGCAGGTCGAAGCGGTCGCCGATCCTGTCGTACTCGACCCCGATCGAGACCATCACGTAGTCGTGATGCCCGTGGTAGGAGCCGAAGATCTTGACGATCGTGTCGCGGCCGGTGGCCGCCCGGGCGATGCGGATCGCATCCATCGTCGCCTCGGAGCCCGAGTTGACGTAGCGCCATTTCGGCAGCCCCCACCGTCGAGCGAGCTCCTCGCCGACCACGATCGCGTCCTCCGTCGGAGCCGCGAAGTGCGTGCCGAGCTCGATCCGCTCGTTCACCGCCTTCGTGATCGCCGGGTGCGCGTGCCCCTGCACCATCGAGCCGAAGCCGTTGTGGAAGTCGAGCAGCTCGTTGCCGTCCACGTCCCACACCCTTGGCCCCTTGCCGTGGGAGAGGTAGAGCGGCCACGGCACGCGTGACTGGTATGAGGACGCGACGCCGCCGACGAGGCTGGCGCGGGCGCGCTCGTAGAACGCCTTCGACCCCTGCGTGCGGGCATCGAGCCTTGCCGCCTCGCGGGACGTGAGTTCATCGATGCGCTTGCGATCGATCTCGACGGGGACGCGTGCTGCCATGTTCACCGGCTCCTTGACTTCGTGGTCAGGATCATTGTGGCGATTTCCGGCGGCCGCTGCCCCGTCGAGCCGCGTACACTGGCGCGCGTGACCGAGCCCGCCGCCGTCGCCGATCGCATCGAGGAGGAGCTCGCGCCACTCCACGAGGCCCTCTCGCTGGCCTGGTGGGACCTGAGTATCGAGGCGAGCGAGGAGCACGAGCGCCGGCGTGTCGAGCGCGACGTGGCGCTCTCCGACGTCCTGGCAGACCCCGGCCTGTTCGCGGAGATCGAGGCTGCTCGCCCGGCGGCGACGGGGCCCGTGCGCCGGCGTCTCGACCTGCTCCACGACTCCTTCCTGCCGAAGCAGGTGCCGGCGGCGCTGCGCACGCGCATCATCGAGCTCGAGGCGTCCGTCGACATGCGCTTCTCCAGCCATCGCGGCCAGGTAGGCGGCACGCCTGTCGGTGACAACGAGATCAAGCAGGTCCTGCGCTCGAGCGACGACCTGGGGGAGCGCCGGGAGGCATGGGAGGCGTCGAAGACGGTCGGCGCGGTCGTGGCGGACGACGTTCGCGAGCTCGCCCGCCTACGGAACGAGGCGGCGCGCACGCTGGGCTTCCGCGACTGGTTCGCACTGTCCGTCGCCACGAGCGAGATGGACGAGACGCGGCTGTTCGCGACGCTCGACGAGGCCGACCGGGTCACCGCGGAGCCGTTCGCGCGCTGGAAGGCGGAGCTCGACGACCGGCTCGCCGCACGCTTCGCGTGCGGCGCCGGCGACCTTCGCCCCTGGCATTACGCGGATCCGTTCTTCCAGGACGTCCCTGCAGAGGGAGGCGTCGACCTGAACGGGTACTTCGCCGGGCGCGACCTCGTCGAGCTGACGACCCGCACCTTCGACGGGCTCGGGCTCGAGACCCGCCCCATCCTCGAGCGCAGCGACCTCTTCCCCCGCGACGGGAAGTCACAGCACGCGTTCTGCATCGACATCGACCGGGCCGGCGACACCCGCGTGCTCGCGAACGTCGTGCCCGACCAGTACTGGATGGACACGATGCTCCACGAGCTCGGGCACGGCGTCTTCAACGCCGGCCTCGGGCGCGAGTTGCCGTGGATCCTGCGGGACTGCCACCTCGTCGTCACCGAGGGCATCGCAATCCTGATGGGGCGGCTCGCAGGCGAACGGGAGTGGCTCGAGCTCGTCGCCGGCGTGGATGCCGCCGAGGCTGCCGCCCTCGAGAGCGCGCTCCGCGCCGCGCGTGCCGCCGAGCTGCTCGTCTTCACGCGCTGGGTGCTCGTGATGACGAACTTCGAGCGTGCGCTCTACGGCGACCCCGAGCAGGATCTCGACGCGTGCTGGTGGGAGCTCGTGCGGCGCTACCAGCTCGTGACGCGCCCGGAGGGAAGGCGGGCGCCGGACTGGGCGGCGAAGATCCACGTCGCCGTCGCGCCGGTCTACTACCACACATATCTCTACGGGCAGATGGTCGCTTCGCAGCTTGCCGCCACCCTGCGGCGCGAGTGCGGCGGCATCGTCGACCGCGAAGCGGCCGGGCGCCTGCTCGTCGAGCGCGTCTTCGCCCCGGGCCTCACCGTACGCTGGGACCGCCTGCTCGAGCAGGCGACCGGCGAGCCGCTCGGCGCCGCCGCCTACGCGCGAGACCTCGTCGCCTGAGCGCTCCTGCCGCTGCGCGGCGAGCACGTCTGCCGCTATTTTGTACAGGAATTGTCCAGATTAGCCCGCATCGTCGCGGGGCGCCGCTCGAAGTTCCTCGTCCTCGCGCTCTGGCTGCTCCTCGTCGCCGCGCTCAGCCCGCTCGCGGGCAAGTTCGAGAGCGCCCAGGAGAACGATCCCGCGACGTTCCTCCCCGGCGATGCCGAGTCCGTCCGCGTGCTCGACGCCGAGGCAGGCTTCGCCGACGGCGACCCGACGATCGCCACCGTCGTCTTCCGCAACGCCGCAGGGTTGACCGCCGATGATCGGTCTGCGGTCGATGCGATCGCGGCCGAGCTCGCCGCCAGCGAGGTGGCCGGCCTGGGCAACCCGTTACCGGCGATCCCGTCGGAGGACGGCAAGGCGTTGCTCGTCAACGTCCCGATCGACGCGAACGACGACATCGACGTCCTCGTCGACGGTGTCGACGAGATCCGTGCGACGCTCGACGGGGCGCTCCCCGACGGGCTCGAGGGGAAAGTGACCGGCCCGGCGGGGTTCTCCGCCGACGCGACGGCGGTGTTCGAGGGCATCAACTCGACGCTGCTCTTCTCGGCGGCTGCGCTCGTCTTCGCCCTGCTCGTGCTGATCTATCGAAGCCCCATCTTCTGGGTGTTCCCGCTCCTCGCCGTGTTCTTCGCCGAGGGGGTCGTGCGGGGTCTCGGGTACCTGCTGGCGTCGTCCGGTGTGGTGATCAACGGGCAGGTCGGCGGGATCCTGCTCATCCTCGTGTTCGGGGCCGGGACGGACTACGCGCTCCTCCTCACGGCGCGCTACCGGGAGGAGCTCCGCCTCGTCGAGGACAAGCACGAGGCGATGCGAATCGCGGTGCGCCAGGCCGCACCCGCGATCCTGGCGTCCGCCGGCACCGTCGTCGCCGCGCTCCTCTGCCTCACGGTCGCCGAGGTGAACACGACTGCCGGGCTCGGGCCTGTCGGCGCGATGGGGATCGCCGTCGCGGCGATCGCGATGCTCACCCTGCTGCCCGCACTGCTCCTGATCGGCGGGCGCCGTGCCTTCTGGCCGTTCATCCCACGGCACGGCTCCGAGGACACGGCCGCGCGTGGCCTGTGGTCGAGGCTCGGCACCTGGATCGCCCCGCGCCACCGGCGCGTGTGGATCGGCACGGCTCTCGCCCTCGGCGTGATGGCCCTCGGCGCCCTCACGCTCGACGACGAGCTGACGAGCTCGAACGGGTTCCGCGGCTCGGTCGAGGCGGTGCAGGGGCAGAAGATCCTCCAGCAGTCGTTTCCGGCGGGCGCCAGCGCGCCGACGAGGGTGCTCGTGTTACCGGGCGGGGACGTCGACGCGGCACTCGCCGCGGCACGGTCGTCGGCGGTCGTCGCGGAGGTCGGCGAGCCCGAGACCGGCGAGCCCGGAACGCGGTTCGAGGTCACGCTCGCCTCCGATCCGTTCTCGAAGAAGGGCTTCGGCTCGATCGAGCCGCTGCGCGCGGACCTCCGCGCCGCGGCGGGCGACAGCGTTCTCGTCGGCGGCCCCACCGCCGAGGAGGCCGACGTCCGCGCCGCCAACGAGCGCGACACGCGCGTCATCGTCCCCCTCGTGCTGCTCGTCGTCTTCGTGATCCTCGTCGTCCTGCTCAGGGCGCTCGTTGCCCCGGCCTTCCTGATGCTCGCCGTGGTGCTCTCGTTCTTCGCCGCGATCGGCCTCAGCCTCGTCGGCTTCGAGCTCTTCACCGACTTCCCGGGCGAGGACCCGAGCTACGCGCTCTACGCGTTCATCTTCCTCGTCGCGCTCGGCGTCGACTACAGCATCTTCCTGATGGCGCGCGTCCGCGAGGAGGCCGAGCGCCTGCCGACGCGCGAGGCGATGCTGAAGGGGCTTGCCGTGACCGGCGGTGTCATCACCTCCGCTGGCGTCGTGCTGGCGGGCACGTTCCTCGTGCTCGCGGTGCTGCCGCTGATCGCGCTGACCCAGCTCGGCGTGACCGTCGCGGTCGGCGTGCTGATCGACACCCTGATCGTGCGCTCGGTCCTCGTGCCCGCGGTCACATTCGAGCTCGGCGAGCGGACGTGGTGGCCCTCCCGGCGGCGCCGCGTGGCGCCGCCGCCCGCCTGACGCCTGCCGGCCGTGTGCCTCCCGGCGGAGACACCCTTTGTGAGGGAAGCGCAGCTTCTCGTCCGGAGGATCCCGGTTGCGCGGACCGGCACCTGCGCGGGATGATCGTCGTGTGACACGGGGTCTCAACCACGTCAGCGTGATCGCGCTCGACCTCGAGGCATCGCGGCGCTTCTACGTCGGCGAGCTCGGCCTCGAGCCCCTGCCGACGCCCGACTTCGGCTTCCCGGTCGTCTGGCTCCGTGCCGGAGACCGTCAGGTGCACCTCTTCGAGCGCCCCGGCGAGCCGCCCTCGCATGCCCACTTCGGCCTGGAGATCGACGATTTCATGCCCGTTTACCGGCGCATGAAGGAGCTAGGCGCCCTCGACCACGAGACCTTCGGGAACGCCATGT
This sequence comes from uncultured Gaiellaceae bacterium, assembly GCA_963731095.1. Taxonomy (GTDB): domain Bacteria; phylum Actinomycetota; class Thermoleophilia; order Gaiellales; family Gaiellaceae; genus Gaiella. The sequence continues at coordinate 41,191 of CAVSUK010000021.1, read as the reverse complement.
ACGAGCTCCCCGACGGCGGCATCCAGATGTACGTGCGCGACCCCGCCGGCAACCTCGTCGAGCTCGACCATCCCGACGCGTCCACGATCCCGCGCGACGAGGTGCCGGAGTACAAGCGGCTCGCCGACGTCAGGCCGCAGGCAGGGGAGGCGGCGCGTTCCACGCTCTGGCACGCGAGCTCGTAGGAGCCGGGCGGCCGGTGCGGTGAATCGGGCGTAAGCGCCCGGCGTGAGGCGGCAGCGAGGGTCGCTGCTACGCCCAGAGGTCGACCCAGCGGGAGAAGAGCGTGCGCCCGTCCTCCTGCATCTCTTCCATCACGTTGCGGAAGTCGCCCAGCAGCCGGTCGAGCCCGCCGGGGCCGAGCACCGCGTCGGCGGAGGCGACGTAGGCCGGGACGCGAGCCCACTCCTCCGCCATCGCCTCGTCCACCTCGAGGTGAAACTGTACGCCGTACGCGACATGCCCGACGCGGAACGCCTGATGCGGGTACACGGGCGAGGTGGCGAGCAGCGTGGCGCCGGCGGGAAGGTCGAATGTGTCCTGGTGCCACTGCAGTGTCGGCCTCGGCCACGCGAGGGCCGAGAACACGGGGTCGTCGCCCGCCTCGGCGGTCGCGGCCACGGGAAGCACGCCGACCTCCGGAGCCGGGCCCTGCCTGACCGGGGCGCCGAGCGAAGATGCGAGCAGCTGTACGCCGAGGCACGACCCCCAGAACGGCACGCCGTCGCGCACCGCTCCGGCGATCAGCGCCTTCTCGGCCGGGAGCCACGGGTGCTCGGCCTCGTCGTTGACGCTCATCGGACCACCCATCGCCACGATCGCGTCGATCCCGTCGAGGCTCCCCGGCAGCGGCTCGCCCTCATCCAGCTCGACGCGGCGCAACGTCGCGCCACGCTCGCGCAGCACATCCTCGAAGACGCCCGGCGGCTCGCACGCGATGTGCTGCAGGACGAGGACGTTCACGCGGCCGACTCTAGCGGGGCAGCCGCGAGGTGCGATGCGTGGCGCGGGTGCTCGCGGGCGTCACGCGGCGCGGGGGTGTCTCCCGAGATCGGGGGAGACACCCCGGCAACCGGTCGTTCAGGCTAGGAGCTACGAGTGCGCGCTCTGCGCGTTCTGCTGTGCGGCCGGCTCGTGCTCGGCCACGCGCCTTGCCGCCGTTGCCTCCACTTGCGCGAGCGTGGAGCCCCGGTCGGCGCGGACGCGCACGATCACCCGGGCGCCCACCTCGAGGTTTGCCGCCTGGGTGACGGTCGGGATGCGTCCTTCCCAGTGCAGGAACACCGTCTCGTCGGCGGTCGCGAACGTCTGCCGCGCAGGCTGGCCGATCAGCAGGCGCAATGCGGGCCGGTTGCCGCCCTTGACGTCCAGCGTGACGCTGCCGTTGCCGGCGGAGACGAGCGTGCCGCGGAAGAGGTAGAGCGGCTTCGTCGGCCTGTTCCACGTCTGGCCGTGGTCGCCGACGATCCCGGGCGCGGTCGCGAGCAGCTCGGCGAGCGAGGCGCCGCGCGGTGCCCTGATGTTGATCGCGACGTGGTCGCCCTGTGCCAGGCTGCCGATCGCGACGACGGCGGGAACGCCGTTCGCCCACTTCAGGAACACGGTCTTCTCGCCCGTTGCGAACGTCTGCACCTGGCCCTGGCCGAGCATGGCCCGCAGCGCGTGGTGGTTGCCGCCCTCCACGCTGACGGTGAGCGACGTCCCCGCCGGTGCGCTCTGGAGCTGCCCGACGAACCGGTAGAGCACCTTGCCGTTCGGCCCTGCGGCCACGGCCGCGGTGGCCGCGACGAGTGCCACCAGCGCGGCTGCGACGCCTACGACGATCCTGTTGCGCTTCATCTCGTTCCTCCCTCGTGAGGTCTCGGTTACAAGACTCACGCTAGGAAGGGACTGTTCGCGGCCCTTCAGCGCTGCGTAAGACGCACGTAAAGCGTCTCGCCCTCGTTCGCGTGCGACGGCGGCGCCGCAGCCGGCAGCAGGAGCGAGAACGTCGATCCTGACCCGGGCTCGCTCGCGACCTGCACCTCGCCGCCCATCGCCTTCGTCAGCTCCGCCACGATCGCGAGCCCGAGGCCGGTGCCGACGGGACGGTCGGCGCCGTAGCGGTCCCACAGGTAGAAGCGCTCGAACGCCCGCTCGAGATCGGTGGCGGCGATGCCGGGGCCGTCGTCGATGACGTCGAGGCGCCCCGGCGACGCGACGATCCGCACGGTGCCGCCGGGCGGGGTGCATCGCAGCGCGTTCTCGACCAGGTTGGAGAGTGCCTGCAGCGCCCGGTCGGGGTCGGCGAGCGCGCCCGCCCCCGGCTCCGCCACCGCATCGAGCGCGACCCGGTAGGCGCGGGACTGGGGCTCGTAGCGCGAGACCGCCTCGAGCGCGATCTCGCCCAGGTCGACGGGTCGAGTGACGACGGAGAAGGAGCGGCGGCGCAGCCGCGCCAGGTCGAGCAGGTCACGGATCAGGCGCTCGAGCCGCCTGGCCTCGCGCTCGATCACGCCTCCTGCCCGATCGGCGTGGACGACGCCGTCGGAGAGCGCCTCCGCGTGGCCGCGAATCGCGGTGAGAGGCGTCTTCAGCTCGTGGCTGACGGAGAGCAGGAACGCCCGCTCGGCGTCCTGGGCGATGCGGAGCTCCTCGGAGAGCTCGTTGAAGGCGGTGGCGAGCTGGCGCACCTCCTCCGGGCCCTCGATCCGCAGCGGCTCCGGGCTCTCGCCGGCGGCGAGCCGCCTGCTCGCGGCGGCCACCCGGGTGACGGGCCGGGCCACCGCCCGTGCGAGCGCGAGCGCGACGAGCCCTGCCAGTGCTGCGCCCACGAGCCCGGCCAGGCCGAGACCGAGCAGGAACGGCGTCCAGTCCTCGGACTGGTCGCGTACCGAGCGCAGCAGCACGACGGCGTCGCCGTCTGCCGTTCGCGCGGCGTAGAGGAACGGCTCGCCGCGTACGTCCACCGTCCCTGCCGCCGAGCCGCTCTCCTTCAGCTCGGCGGCTCCGCCCGCCGGGAGCAGCAGCTCCGCCTGGGCGAGCGTGAGCACCGCCAGGCGCTCCTGCTCGGTGGCGAGGAAGCGTCCGATCTGGACCGAGCCGTCGCCCTCGATCGGCGCCACCTCGTGCTGCGCGGCGATCAGGTCGGCCTGGCGCGCCAGCGACCGGCGTGCGTCCTCGTCGAGCGAGCGGCGTGTCAGCAGTGCTCCGGCAGCGAGCGTGACCGCGATCGAGATCGCCACGGTGGCGGCGATCCCGACGAAGAGGCGCGACCGCAGAGAGCGGGGGCGACGTGCCCTGGGCGCGGTCACGAGACGACGCCCTTGTACCCGGCGCCACGCACGGTACGGATCAGGTCGGGCCGGTCGAGCTTCTTGCGGAGCTGCGCGACGTGCACGTCCACGGTGCGCGTGCCGCCCGGGAACTCCAGCCCCCAGACGCGGTCGAGCAGCCGCTCGCGGGACATGACGAGGCCCGCGTGGCCGAGCAGGAACGCCAGCAGGTCGAACTCCTTGCCCGTCAGCTCCACGGCCCGGCCCGCGACGGTGACCGTGCGGCCGCCGTACTCGAGCGTCACGTCACCCGCCACGATCACGTCCCCCTCACCGGTATCGGGGTCGGAGCGCCGCAGCACCGCCCGCACGCGCGCCACGAGCTCGCGTGGGGAGAACGGCTTCGTCACGTAGTCGTCGGCTCCCAGCTCGAGCCCCGTGATCCGGTCGATCTCCTCGTCGCGGGCCGTCATGATCACGATCGGCAGTCGCGAGTGGTCGCGGATCGCCCGGCAGAGGTCGAAGCCGTCGGCGTCGGGCAGCTGCAGGTCGAGGATCGCGAGGCGCACGTCGCCGCGCTCCAGGGCGAGCAGCCCTTCCACGCCTCGCGAGGCCCAGATCACCCGGAAGCCGTCGCGCTCGAGGTAGGTGCGGACGAGCGCCGCGATGTCCTCCTCGTCCTCGACGAGCAGGATCGTCCCGCCGGGGGAGAGCTCACGGGAGCCTGAGCACCGTCACGAGCCGCGCCGGTCCGCCTTCGGGATGCCTGACCGCCACACGGGCGCCGGCCCGGGCGGCTGCGCGGGCGACCGGCCGGCCGAGGTGGCGGAACCGCGTGGCGGCATCGAGCGGGATCGTCACTGCCGTCCCCGCGTCGGTGCGCACGCGTGATCGAGGTCCGGCTGAGGGAGGTGACGACGCCGCGATCGACCAGGATCGGCACGGTCCCGAACGCCCGGACGACCACCGCGGGCCTGGCTCCGCGGTGGAGCACCTCGGCCACGAACCCCGGCCTGATCTGGGCGAGGCTGGCCGGGGCGCCGTTGAGCCGGAGCCTCGTCGCCGGGCCGATCGTGAGAGTCAGGACGGCGCCGTCGAGCGCGCGCAGCTCGATCTGCGTGTCGGAGATGGACTGCACCACCCCGCGATCGAGCTGGAGCGCGGTCGTGCCGGCGCCGGAGACGCCGGGGAGCGCCAGCCACGCTGCCGTGGCGATCACGACGACGGTTGAGCGCACGAGGCCGAGTCTCATGGCATCAGCTTGGCTGCAGGCCGTTAGGCGGGGGTGGTGCGGGCGTAAGCGGGATGTAAAACGATCCGTCGGCTGCCGTACCCGGCCGGCCGCGACGGCGCGGCACATCGGCGGTCGCGGCGCGCCTCGCCCCTACACTGCGCAGGTGCCCGAGCGGATAGACATCAGGAACGTCGCCATCGTCGCGCATGTCGACCACGGCAAGACGACGCTCGTCGACGCGATGCTGTGGCAGTCCGGCTCGTTCCGCGAGAACCAGGATGTGGCCGAGCGCGTGATGGACTCGATGGACCTCGAGCGCGAGAAGGGCATCACGATCCTCGCGAAGAACACGGCCGTTCGCTACGAGGGCACGAAGATCAACATCGTCGACACCCCCGGGCACGCGGACTTCGGCGGCGAGGTCGAGCGCGGCCTGCGGATGGTCGACGGGGTGCTGCTGCTCGTCGACGCCAGCGAGGGGCCGTTGCCGCAGACGCGCTTCGTGCTCCGCAAGGCGCTCGAGGCGCGGTTGCGCGTGATCCTCGTCGTCAACAAGGTCGACCGGCCCGACGCGCGGGTGGACGAGGTGGTCAACGAGGTCTACGAGCTGTTCCTCGACCTCGACGCCGACGAGAGCCAGATCGAGTTCCCGATCGTCTACTGCAACGCGAAGGCGGGCAGGGCGGGCCTTGCCGTCGACGATCTCGCCGACGATCTCCGGCCGCTGTTCGAGTTGCTGCTCGAGACGATCCCGGCGCCCGTCTACGAGGAGGAGCACCCGCTCCAGGCCCTGGTGACGAACCTCGATGCCTCGCCGTACGTCGGCCGGCTCGCGATCTGCCGGGTCCGCAACGGCACCATCCGCAAGGGGCAGCAGGTCGCCTGGTGTCGCGCGGACGGCACCGTCGAGCGCGCCAAGGTGACCGAGCTCTACGTGACCGACGCGCTCGACCGCGTCGAGGCGGCCGAGGCCGGGCCAGGTGACATCGTCGCCGTCGCAGGCATCCCCGAGGTGACGATCGGCGAGACCCTGGCCGATTTCGACGATCCGAGGCCCCTGCCGGTGGAGCAGGTCGACGAGCCGTCGCTCTCGATGACGGTCGGCATCAACACGTCCCCGCTGGCCGGGCTCGAGGGAACGAGGCTGACCGCGAGCCAGGTCAAGAGCAGGCTCGATGCCGAGCTGATCGGCAACGTCTCGCTGCGTGTGCTCCCGACCGAGAGGCCGGACACGTGGGAGGTGCAGGGCCGCGGTGAGCTGCAGCTGGCGGTGCTCGTCGAGCTCATGCGGAGAGAGGGCTTCGAGCTCACCGTCGGCAAGCCGCAGGTCGTCACGAAGGAGGTCGACGGCAAGGTGCACGAGCCGGTGGAGCGGCTCGCGATCGACGCACCCGAGGAGTACATCGGCGTGCTCACCCAGCTCCTTGCTCTGCGCAAGGGCCGGATGGAGCAGATGGTCAACCACGGCACCGGGTGGGTGCGGCTCGAGTATCTCGTCCCCGCGCGCGGCCTGATCGGGTTTCGTACCGAGTTCCTCACCGAGACGCGCGGCACCGGGATCCTTCACCACGTCTTCGATCGCTACGAGCCCTGGCACGGCGAGCTGCGCACCCGGCCGAGCGGGTCGCTCGTCGCCGACCGGCAGGGGCCGACCACGGGATTCGCGATCTCGAACCTGCAGGAGCGCGGGACGCTCTTCGTCGCTCCGGGGGTCGGCGTCTACGAGGGGATGATCGTCGGCGAGAACGCGCGTTCCGAGGACATGGACGTGAACGCGACCAAGGAGAAGAAGCTGACGAACATGCGCGCCTCGACCTCGGACGAGCTGGTGCGCCTGATCCCTCCGCGGCCGCTCTCGCTCGAGCAGGCGCTCGAGTTCATCCGCGAGGACGAGTGCGTCGAGGTGACGCCTGCCTCGATCCGGCTGCGCAAGACGGAGCTCTCCGCCTCGAAGCGGCAGCAGGCCTCGAGCCGGAAGGCCCGCGGGCTGGCCTGATCGGCCAGGGCCTCCTGCGCGAAGGCCCGCTCCACCGACGCGCGTCTTCCCGATGCGCTCGAGCGCCTGGTCGCTGACCCGGCGGTCAGGGTCTCGCGTAGTCTTCCGCCGTGCGCGACCTGCGACCGCTCTTCGACCCGCGCTCGGTCGCCGTTCTCGGTGCCTCGAACGACCCGGCCAAGTGGGGGCAGTGGGTCGCCGCCGGAGCGCTCCGCGGCGCCCATCGTCGCGACGTCTGGCTCGTCAACCGCAAGGGCGGCGAGATCCTCGGGCGTCAGGCCTACCGTGCGCTCGACGAGCTTCCCGCGGCGCCCGAGCTCGTCGTCGTCGTGCTCCCCGCCGCAGCCTTCGAGGACGCGATCGACGCCTCGCTCGCGGCAGGCGCACGGGCGATCGTCGCCATCACCGCAGGGCTCGGCGAGCTGGGGGACGAGGGGCTGGCGCGCGAGCGCGCCGCCGTCGAGCGCGTGCGCGCGGCCGGGGCGGTCATGCTCGGGCCGAACTGCCTCGGTATCTACGACTCCTCCTCCGAGCTCGACCTCGGATCGAGCGAGTTCGCGCCCGGCTCGCTGGGGATCATCTCCCAGAGCGGCAACCTCGCGCTCGAGGTGTCGCTGCTCGCGGGCGAGTACGGCATGGGCGTCTCCCGCTTCGCGTCGCTCGGCAACCAGGCCGACGTCGAGGCCGCGGAGCTCGTCACCGCCTTCGCCGCAGACGACCGGACGCGCGTGATCGCCGTCTACTGCGAGGACTTCCGCGACGGGCGCGCGTTTGCGCGGGCGGGCGAGGCCGCGCTCGCCGCAGGCAAGCAGGTCGTGCTGCTCGCTGCCGGAGCCAGTCCTGCCGGAGCGCGTGCTGCGGCCTCCCACACCGGCGCGCTGGCCAGCGACTCGGCCGCCGTCGACGCCGCCTGCCGGGCCGCCGGGATCCAGCGGGTGGCAACGCCCAAGGAGCTCGTCGACACGGCGCTCGCGTGCCTCGGGCCGCACCGCCCGCGCGGCCGCCGGGTCGCCGTCGTCGGCGACGGCGGCGGCACGGGCGTCGTCACGGCAGACCTCGCCACGGCGGCAGGCCTGGAGCTACCGGAGCTGTCCGACACGCTCGCCGCGAAGCTGACGGCGATCGCGCCGACCGTGATCACCGCGAATCCGGTCGACCTCGCCGGCGCCGGCGAGCAGGACTTCCGCAACTTCGAGCGCGTCACGACCGCGGTGCTCGAGTCGGGCGAGGTCGACGCCGTCGTCTTCACCGGCTACTTCGGCGGCTACAGCCAGATGAACGAGGAGTTCAGTGCCCGCGAGACGGAGGTGGCCCACGCCATCGCCGCATCTGCGCACGCGAGCGGCAGGCCCCTCGTGACCCAGGCGATGTTCTGGCAGTCGCCGCCCGCGCGGGCCCTGCGCGAGGACGGCATTCCCGTCTACCGCGACATCGAGGCGGCCGTGGGGACGCTCGCGCGCCTCGTCGACCAGGAGCTGCACGCGCGTCCCGGCGTGCCCGTCACGGGCGCGCCCGAGCCGCCCGTTGCCGGCGACGGCTACTTCGACGCGCGTGAGCTGCTCTCGTCCGGCGGCATGCGCTTCACGTCCGCGCTGCACGCCGCCACGCCCGCGGAGGCCCGCGAGGCGGCCGCCGCCCTCGGCTATCCCGTGGCGCTGAAGGCGCTCGGGCTGCTGCACAAGTCCGATGCCGGCGGGGTCGCACTCGGGCTCGCCGGAGTGGAGGAGCTCGACGCGGCGCTCGCCGACATGCAGGCGCGCCTGCGGCCGCCCGGATACTCGGTGGAGGCGATGGCCGACACCTCCCACGGCGTGGAGCTGATCGTCGGCTGCATGCGCGACCCCCGCTTCGGCCCGATCGTGCTCGTCGGGCTGGGCGGCATCCACGCGGAGCTGCTCCGCGACGTCGTCGTCGCGCTCGCACCTGCCGGCGCCGACGAGATGGAGGCGCTGATCCTCTCGCTCCGTGGCGCCGGGCTCCTGACGGGCGCGCGCGGCCGCCCCCTGCTCGACGTCCGCGCCGCGGCAGAGGCGGCCGCCGCCCTCTCGCTCGTGGCGGCGGCGCACCCGGAGATCGCCGAGATCGAGGTCAACCCCCTGCTCGTCACGCCCGCCGGCGCGCTCGGCCTCGACGCCCGTATCGTGCTCGACGCCTGAGACTCCGTCCACCGGAGTTCGGCCCGGCTCCGCCGCGACATGCGTTCGACCTGCTAGTGACACAGTGTCACAAGCGGCTCGGGCTCACTCTCTATATTCCTCATTCCCCTCACCCCTTTATCCATCCCCAGTCTCTTCATCCCTTCTGTTTTATCCTTTCCATTCTCTCCCTCTTTTTTCATTATCATCCTCTCTCTTTCTCTTTCGCCTTCTTTTTTTTTTTTTTTCTTTCTTTTTTTTTTTTTTTTTTTTTTTGTCCGCCGCGCGGCATGCGTTCGTACCTCGCTAGTGACACAGGTCACAAGCGGCTCGGGGCTCACTCTCAGGCGAGGTACGGCGCGGCGCCGCGCTTGAGCAGGCCGCGGGCGATGATCAGCCGCTGGATCTCGCTCGTGCCCTCCCAGATCCGGTCGACGCGCAGCTCCCGGTAGAAGCGGGCGGCCGCGTAGTCGTGCATGTAGCCGCGTCCGCCGAAGATCTGCACGGCGCGGTCCGCCACCCGGCCCGCCATCTCCGACGCGTACAGCTTCGCCATCGAAACCTTCCCGTGCACGACCTTGCGGTCGGCCAGCGTGTCGAACGCGTGCGCGGCGTGGTAGGTGAGCATCCGCGCGGCGAGCAGCTCGGTGAGGGAGTCGGCGAGCGGGAAGGAGACCCCCTGGTACTCGGCGATCGGTGACCCGAACGCCTCGCGCTCCTGCGCGTACGCGGTCGCCTCGTGGAGCAGGCGCTCCGCGGCGCCGCAGCAGCGCGCCGCGATGAAGAGACGCTCGACGAGGATCCATTCCTTCGCCCCGTCCTCGCCGCTCGCGGGCACGCGGTTCGCCTCCGGCACGCGGCAGTCGCGGAGCACGACCTCGGGGTGGTGGTCGAGGTACGGGTCGTGCAGGAAGCGCGGCACCCGCTTGATCTCGAGTCCCGGCGTGCCCGGCTCGACGAGGAAGAGGGTCTGCTCGCCTCCCGTCACGGCCGCGACGATGTAGAAGCCCGGGTCGCCCTCGCTGGTGACGAACCACTTCTCGCCGTTCAGCACCCACTCGTCGCCGTCCCTGACCGCGGTCGCCTGCAGCCCGGACAGGTCGGAGCCCGCGCCCGGCTCGGTCAGCGCCCAGGCCTCCCGGTACTCGCCGCGCACGATCGGCATCACGAACCGCTCCACCTGGTCGGGGGTGGCGATCTCGAGCAGCTCCCGCGGGCCCCGGTCGACAACGGCGAAGCCCAGGCCGTTCGTCGCCTTGCCCGACTCCTCCTCGAGGGCGACCTGGCCGAGCATCGAGAGGTCGCGGCCACCGAGCTCGGCCGGCATGTTCAGCATCGCGAAGCCCTCGCCGCGCGCCTTCAGGCGCAGTGCGTCGACCTCGGCCGCGTCGATCGCGTTGCGCTCGACGATCCGCTGCTCGAGCGGGTAGACCTCGGTCTCGACGAAGCGGCCGACGCGCTGTTTCAGCTCTCCGATCTCTGCGGGCAGCTCGGGGACGATCACGTGGCGAACCTCCTGGGCGGACACTCCTGACCGTGCGGTCAGGATTCGACACGGGAGCTTACGCGATCGCGTCGCGCAGTGCAGAGATCTCGCCGGCTGCGCGGACGCCGCTCGCGAGCGCGCCGTCCATCAGGGCGCGGTGCGCACCGGCCGTGTGCTCGCCGCAGGCGTGGAACACCCCGGCCGGCCGCCACGCCTCCGGCGGCGGCGCGCTGCAGGAATACGCGGCGCCGACCCACGGGTCGTCGTCCCAGGTCGACAGCACCGCCTGCTCCGGCGCGAGCGGGAGATCCGGCCGCAGGCGCGCAAGCGAGGCGGCCCACGCGGCGGGGCCCTGCTCGACACGGAGCCGTGCGAGCGCGGGTGCGGAGCCCGCGAACGCGTTGGCGACCGGCTGTACCCCGTCGTCACCCGTAGACGTCCACGTCCAGTACCGCTCCGGCACCGAGAGCACGGCGCTCGGCGGCACGGGCGCGGTGAGCGGGACGAACAGCTTCGCGGCGTTGCCGTACTCGACGGCGGCGTAGGCTCCGGCGAGCGGCGCGGGGAGCGGAGGGTCGAAGTCGATGCGCCCGACCACGCTCGCAGGGACGGCGAGCACCACGCGGTCCGCCTCCAGCTCGTCGTCTGCCCGCGTTCACCCGGGCGCCGTCCGCACGCCACTCGATGCGCTCCACGGGGCTCGAGAGCCGTACGGCATCGCCGAGCTCGGCGGCGAGCGCGAGCGCCACCCGCTGGTTGCCACGGGCCACGCTCGGCGAAGCGTCGCTCGAGTGGGCGGCGAGGCCGGCGAGGGTGGAGGCCCCGACACGGTCGGCCGTGGCGGCGCACGACACCTCGAGTCGCGCCCGGATCGCCTCGCGCTGCCCCGCCGTCGAGCGGAAGCCCGTCGAGCAACTCGGCCGCCGAGACTCCGTCGAGGCTTCGGGAGCCGGTCGCCGCCTCGATCTCCGTCAGCGCGGCCTGCAGTGCCGCACGGTCGGTGCCGGCACCGCCACGCGGCTCGCGCTCGCCGTAACGCATGCCCTTGTCCCATAGCCGGAGACCGAAGCGCTCGACGTAGGCGTGGATGGTGTCGTTGCCGGGCAGGATGAACTCCGCCCCGAGCTCGACCACGGCGCCGTTCTCGAGCTCCCGGGACCACACCCGCCCTCCGACGCGGTCGCGTGACTCCACCACGACGACCTCGAAGCCGTCCCGGGCGAGAGCCTCGCCGGCCGCGAGGCCCGCGAAGCCGGCTCCGACGACGACGACCCGCACTGCGCGCGTCAGGCGTCCGCCCGCGCCCGCTCGAACGCCTCGCGCTCCGCGTCGACGAGCGGCCGGGAGCGTCCCGTCGTCGGGTCCCGGGCCACCAGGACGGCCTCCGCCTCGGCCGAGAGCTCTCCGTCGCGCGTCCGGATCTCCTCGCGCAGCCTCACGCTCGAGCGCCCGACGTGCGCCACCGCGCTCGAGACGACGATCTCGTCGTCGTCCTGGGTCAGCTCGCGCCGGAAGTCGATCGCCACCCGGGCCAGCACGTAGTCCCAGGTGTCGCCGACACCGGCGAGCAGTCGCTCGACCAGCTCGTCGCGGCATTCCTCCAGGTACGTCGCGTACACCGCGTTGTTGACGTGGCGGTAGGCGTCGACGTCGCGCCAGCGGATCTCGATGCGCTTCTCGTGCACGGCTGGAGGCGATCCTAACCAACCCTTGACTTCACGGTCAGGACCGGGATTCAATCCCGGCCAGTCGATGGCGCACCCGCGGGACAGATCCGGATTCAACCGCCGCCGGCTCCTGCAGGGAGCGGCGGGAGGAGCGCTCGGCGTCGGCGCGCTCGCCGCGCTGACCGGCTGCGAGAACACGACGACCCCGATCGGCGCGTGCGAGGACGGAGGCTCTGACCTCGTCGTCACGAAGCCGACCGGCCCCGGCGGGCTGCCGCTGCCGCGTCCGGACAACAGCGTCACCTGGGCGATCACGGACGACAACCAGCCGATCGCCGACGGCGTCGCGGACGAGGACGGGCCGCTGCAGGTCTACAACTACGCCGACTACATGGACCCGGCCCTCGTCAAGCGCTTCGAGAAGCTGACGGGGCGCAAGGTGCGGATCGCGACCTACAACTCCGCCGACGAGGCCGTCGCCAAGCTCGCAGCCGGTGCAGTCGGCTTCGACGTGATCATCGGTCTCTCGGGCTCGAACATCGTCAACCTGATCGCGCAGCAGCTGCTGCAGCCGCTCAACCACTCCTACCTCCCGAACCTGGAGAAGAACATCTGGCCGGACGCTGCAGGACCCCTTCTACGACCGGGGCAGCCGCTACACGGTGCCGTACGTCGTCTGGTCGGACGGGATCGGCTGGCGCAACGACAAGATCGAGGCCGACATCGCCGCCATGGACGTTCCGTGGGACATCTTCTGGGAGTCGCAGCCCGTACCGCGGCAAGGTCGCGGTCCTCGACGACAAGCGCGACGCGCTCTCGATGCCGATGCAGCGCGACGCGATGCGCGACCGGCCTCGTGCCCGACCTCAACACCGAGGACGAGGAGATCGTCGCGCAGGCAGGCCGCGACCTCGCGCAGCTGTCCGACATCGCGAACGTCAAGGTCGCGATCACCGACTACCAGACGCTGCCCGAGGGCAAGACCTGGCTGCACCAGTCGTGGTCGGGCGACCTGCTCGGCGCCGCCTTCTACTACATGCCCGAGGGCGTGCCGCCGAGCGTCCTCTCGTACTGGGCGCCGGAGGCGAACGGCGTCGTCCAGAACGACTTCTTCTGCATCGGCCGCACCTCGAAGAACCCCGCGCTCGCGCACCGCTTCATCGACTTCTTCCTGGACGAGAAGGTCGCGTACCAGAACTTCGTCAACTTCGTCGGCTACACGCCGCCGCAGAAGGCGATCGACGCAGACGCGCTGATCACGCGCGGGCTGATCCCGAAGAGCCTCGCGGCTGCGGTCGTGCGGCCCGACCAGTTCGCGTTCAACCAGCAGCTGCTGCAGCTCACGGTGCAGGGCGAGCGCTTCTGGGACGAGGCCTGGTCGAAGTTCAAGGCCGGGTAGGGAGGCGACGATGGAGTCACGCTGGACCTGGCGGCTGCTCGCGCTCCCGGGCGTCGCCTGGCTCACCGTCTTCTTCCTCGTCGCGCTCTACGCGGTCGTCGCGGTCGCGTTCGGCAACCAGAACACGCTCTCGGAGCCGGTGCCGTTCTGGAACCCGCTCGACTGGAACGTCGGCTACGTGCTCTCCGTGCTGCGAGAACATCTGGGACGGCGGCCAGTTCCTCACCGTCTTCGTGCGCACGTTCGTGTTCGTCGCGCATCGCGCTCGCGCTCTCGCTCCTGATCGGCTACCCGGTCGCCTACTTCGCGGCGCGCCACGCCGGGCGCTGGAAGGCGCTCGTGCTCGCTGCTGCTGATCCTGCCCGTTCTGGATCAACTACCTGATGCGGATGCTCGCCTGGATCAACCTGCTCTCGCCGGACGGGCTCGGCACGCGGGTGCTCGCACGCGGTCGGCATCGAGGACCTGTTCATGTCGCTCGGCCTGCTCTCGACCCAGGGCGGCTGGCTCGAGGGGCAGCCGTCGACCGTGATCCTCGCGCTCGTCTACGGGTACGTCCCGTTCCTGATCCTGCCGCTCTTCGCCGTGCTCGACCGCATCGACCAGCGCCAGATCGAGGCCGCACGCGACCTCGGCGCCAGCCCGTTCTCCGCCTTCCGCCGCGTCACGCTGCCGCTGTCGACGCCGGGAGTGCTGGCCGGCGTCGTGCTGATCGCGCTGCCGATGTTCGGCGACTACTACACGCCCGACCTCGTCTCGGCCTCGACGAAGACGAACCTGATCGGCAACCAGATCGACCAGCTGACGCGGCAGGGCTCCGAGAAGGTCGTCGGCGCGGCGCTGACGATGCTGCTCGCCGCAGTGCTGCTTCGTGCTGATGCTCTACTACCTGCGCGCCACGCGCAGCGCCGACGAGAGGTCCGCGACGTGACGCTGGTTCCGGAACCCCTGGGGCAGGCCGCGGTTCCTCGTCCTCGTCACGGCGGTCTACATCCTCTGGTCGCTGATCCCGGTGGCGCTCGCCGTCCTGTTCGCGTTCAACGACGGCCGCTCGCGGACGACCTGGCAGGGCTTCTCGCTGCGCTGGTTCACGGGCGAGTCGGGCAGCGTGCTCCACGAGCCCTCGCTGCAGGGGGCGCTACGCCACACGCTCTTCCTCGGCGTCCTCTGCGTGCTCGTCGCGACGCCGCTCGGCGTCGCGCTCGCGCTCGGGCTGCAGCGCTGGCGCGGCCACGGCTCCGGCACCGTCAACACGGTGATGCTGCTGCCGCTCGTGACGCCCGAGATCGTGATGGGCGTCTCCCTGCTGCTCCTCTTCCTGCAGGTCTTCCCCGGCCTCGGTCTCGGCACGACCGCTCAGGCGATCGGGCAGGTGACGTTCACGCTCTCGTACGTCGTCGTGATCGTGCGCGGCCGGCTCGTCTCGATCGGCCCCGAGTACGAGGAGGCAGCCGCCGATCTCGGGGCCCCGCCGCGACGACCAGCTTCTGCGCGTACTGCTGCCGCTGCTCGCCCCGGCGATCATCGCCAGCGCGGCAGTCGTGTTCGCCCTCTCGATCGACGACTTCGTCGTCACCCAGTACCTGTCGAGCGACGCGAGCACCACCACCGTGTCGATGCTGCTCTACGCGGGCGGGCGGGCGGCGCCGACGCCCGCCCTCAACGCGCTCGCCACGATCACGCTGGTGATCACGCTCGCGACGCTCGCGCTCGCGTACTTCGTCTACCGGCGCTTCGCCGGCAAGTCCGATGCCGCTGCGGTGGCGACCCTGGAGGTGTGAGCGAGGCGATGCAGGGAGAGATCCGGCTCGAGCAGCTGACGAAGCGGTTCGCGGACGACGTCGTCGCGGTCGACGGCATCGACATCGAGATGCCCCCGGGCGAGTTCTTCACCATGGTCGGCCCCTCGGGCTGTGGCAAGACGACGACGTTGCGCATGATCGCCGGCTTCGAGCGGCCGACGAGCGGCCGCATCCTGCTCGACGGGGTCGACGTGGCCGGCGTGCCGCCGCACAAGCGCAGCGTCAACACGGTCTTCCAGAGCTACGCGCTCTTTCCCGCACCTGAACGTGGCGCGAAACGTCGAGTTCGGGCTCAAGTACAAGCGCCTCACCAAGGAAGAGCGGCGCACGCGGGTCGCCGAAGCGCTCGACCTCGTCCAGCTCGGAGGGTACGCAGCGCGCAAGCCGTCCCAGCTCTCCGGCGGCCAGCAGCAGCGAATCGCGCTCGCGCGCGCGCTCGTGCTGACGCCGCGCGTCCTCCTGCTGGACGAGCCCCTCGGCGCCCTCGACGCGCGCCTCCGCAAGGACCTGCAGGTCGAGCTGAAGGCGCTGCAAGCGGAGCTCGGTATCACCTTCGTGTTCGTCACGCACGACCAGGAGGAGGCGCTGACGATGAGCGACCGTGTCGCCGTGATGAGCGGCGGCCGTGTCGAGCAGGCGGGCACGCCGCGCGAGGTCTACGAGGAGCCGGCCACCCTGTTCGTGGCCGACTTCCTCGGGGTCTCGAACCTGATCACCGGCGAGTCGTCCGCCGACGGCGACGGTTGCGCCCTTCGCATCGGCGAGCGGGTGCTGCGGGCCTCGAGCGGGGAGACGGGCGCCCGCGGTGAGGTGCGGGCCATGATCCGCCCGGAGCGGATCACGGTCGAGGGCCAGGACGCCCCCGGTGACAACCGGCTGCCCGGGATGGTCGAGCGCGCCGTCTACGTCGGTGCCGCCCACGAGCTGCACGTCCGCATCGTCGGCGGCGAGCTCCTCAAGGCGACGGTGCCGAACGACGGCTCGGCCGCCCCCTACGCCCAGGGCGCCCCCGTGACGCTGCACCTCCCCGCCGACGCCCTGCGCGTGCTGCCTCCGACGGCCGCCTCGGCGTAGCGGGGGTGTCGCCCGAAACGAGCAGGGAAACGTCCCGGCGTGCGGCTCGTGCGTTGTGTGCGGCTGAGCCCGGCGCAGGGCGAGGTTTGGCCCAGCGCCTACGAGGACAGCTCGCGGTGCAGCGCGCCGAGCAGGAGCCGCGCCGCGTCCTCGCGGGTGACCTGGCCCACGTAGAGCAGCGCGTCGAAGCCGTCGGCCGCGGCGGCGAGCCTCCAGCCCGCGTCGGTGGCGTTCACCGCCTCCGGGATCGAGCCGTCCGCCCTGCCTTCCTCCACGAGCGTCACGATGCGCTCCAGCCAGCCCCGGTAGTAGCGCTCGACGAGGGGGCGCAGGTCGTCGTCGAAGCGCAGCGTGCTCCAAACCTCGTTCCAGAGCGCGCGCTGCTCCGAGAAATGGGACTTGGGGTCGACGGTGACGAGCAGCACGCGCTCGAGCCGCGCGGCGCCGGTCGGGAGCCCGCCCAGCTCGTCGTCGAGGGCCTCCGCCCAGCGCGTCTCCGAGAACACGAGAGCGTTCCGCAACAGCTCCTGGCGGGTGGCGAAGTAGTAGTGCACGAGCGCCTTGGAGACCCCTGCCTCACGCGCCACGCCCGCCATGCGTAGGCCGTGCGCGCCGTCGCGTGCGACGACGCGGCAGGTGGCCTCGAGGATCGAGGCGACCCGTTCGGTCTGGGCGGCGCGGTCACGGCCATCTGCTCGTATCTTCGACCGATATCCACGGCCGACAGTATCCTGACTGACCGGACAGTCAGGATTGGAGGAGGAGATGAGCGCGACCAGGGCCGGTTCCGCCGCGGGGCTGCCGCCGCTCGAGCATCCGCTCGAGGACGGGTGGACGCTCCCCGCCTCCTGGTACACGGACGAAGGCGTCGCCGTGCGCGAGCGCGAGCGCATCTTCGCCCGCGCCTGGCAGTACGCCGGCGCCGCCGAACAGGTCGCCGAGCCGTCGTCCTACTTCACGACGCAGGCCGGGCACGTGCCGGTCGTCGTCACGCGCGACCGGGAGGGAGTGCTGCACGGGTTCGTCAACGTCTGCCGCCATCGCGCCTATACGGTCGCGCGCGAGTCCGGCTGCCGCGAGACGCTCCAGTGCGCCTACCACGCCTGGACCTACGAGCTCGACGGCACCCTGCGGAAGGCCCCGCGCTCGGAGCGCGAGGACGGCTTCGACCCCGCGGACTTCTCGCTGCTCCCGGTCGCCGTCGACACCTGGGGACCGTTCGTCTTCGTCAACCCGGACGCCGGTGCGCCGCCGCTCGCCGAGACGCTCGGCGCGCTGCCCGAGATCGTCGGCCGCTGCGGGCTCGACTTCGCGACGCTCCGCTTCCACTCCCACCACGAGTGGCCCATCGAGGCGAACTGGAAGGTCGCCCTCGAGAACTACCTCGAGTGCTACCACTGCCCCACTGCGCACAAGGGCTTCAGCAAGCTCATCGACGTGGACGCCGACTCCTACGCGCTTTCGGTGTCGCCGACGTTCTCGAGCCAGATCGGCCCCGTGCGCCCGTCGGCGCTCGCCGGCAACGGCTCGGCGCCGTACGTCCCGAGCGGCGACGTCGTCCACTCGCAGTTCCACCTGATCTGGCCGAACACGACCATCAACATCGTCCCCGGGCCCCAGAACATCTCGATCGAGCGGTGGCTGCCCGACGGGCTCGGCCGCACGCTCGAGGTGACCGACTACTGGTTCGGTGCCGACGTGCCGCCCCACGTGGTCGACGAGGTGCTCGCCTTCGACGACGAGGTGGGGCGGGAGGACACCGATCTGGTCGTCTCCGTCCAGGCCGGCCTCGCGTCCGGCATGGTGCCCCAGGGCCGGCTCATGAGGGAGAGCGAGCAGCTGATCGCAGACTTCCAGTCCCGCGTGCGCGACGCCCTCACCGCGTAGCGCCGCGCCCAGCCGTCTGCAGGAGTGTGCCGCGGGACGGTCCCCGCCCCGGTGCAGGTGGCATAGGGTTGGTGCATGACGTCGCGCGTGTTCTCGATCGTCCTGGCGGGCGGAGCGGGCAAGCGCCTCGCGCCCCTGACGGCCGACCGCGCGAAGCCGGCCGTCCCCTTCGGCGGCAACTACCGGCTGGTCGACTTCGCGCTCTCGAACCTCGTCAACGCCGGGTTCCTGCGCATCGCCGTGCTGACCCAGTACAAGAGTCACAGCCTCGACCGGCACGTGACGACGACCTGGCGGCTGTCGCCGCTGCTCGGCAACTACGTCACGCCGGTGCCGGCGCAGATGCGCCGCGGGCCGCACTGGTTCGCGGGCTCCGCCGACGCGATCTACCAGAACCTCAACCTGATCGCCGACGAGCGGCCCCGCTACATCTGCGTGTTCGGGGCCGACCACATCTACCGCATGGACCCGCGGCAGATGATCGAGCAGCACGTCGCGCTCGGCGCGGGCGTCACGGTGGCCGGCATCCGGGTGCCGATCGAAAGCGCCGGTGAGTTCGGCGTGATCGAGCCGGAGGCCGACGGCTACCAGATCCGCGCGTTCCACGAAAAGCCTGTCCGACCCGGTCGGCATGCCGGCCGACCCGTCGATGGTGCTCGCGTCGATGGGCAACTACGTGTTCACGGCGGACGTGCTGCGCGACGCGGTCACGCGTGACGCGGCCGACAAGAGCTCGGCGCACGATCTCGGCGGCGACATCATCCCCGCGCTCGTCGAGCGCGGCGAGGCGTTCGTGTGGGACTTCGCGAAGAGCGAGGTGCCCGGCACGAGCGAGCGCGACCGCGGCTACTGGCGCGACGTCGGAACGCTCGACGCCTACTACGAGGCTCACATGGACCTGATCTCGGTCGACCCGGTCTTCAACCTCTACAACGAGGACTGGCCGATCCTCACCTGGCCGGAGCCGCTGCCGCCAGCCAAGTTCGTCTGGGAGGAACAGGGCCGCGTCGGCGCGGCCATGAACTCGATGGTGTGCGCCGGCGTCGTGGTCTCCGGCGGCACGGTGCGCCGCTCCATCCTCTCGCCCGGCGTCCACGTCCACTCGCGTGCCGAGGTGGAGGGGGCGGTGCTGATGCACGGCGTCGACGTCGGAGGCGGGGCCGTCGTGCGGAACGCGATCGTCGACAAGAACGTCACCATTGCGCCGGGAGCGCGCGTGGGCGTCGATGCCGAGGCCGATCGGGCGCGCTTCCCGCTCTCGCCGGGTGGAATCGTCGTGATCGGCAAGGGGCAGACGGTCGAGGCGTGAGGGTCGCGCTGCTCACGCGTGAGTACCCGCCGGACGTGTACGGCGGGGCGGGGGTACACGTCGAGTACATGGCGCGTGAGCTCGCGCGACGGGCGGAGGTCACGGTTCACTGCTTCGGCGACGGGCGGGCGGCGGGGGAGGGGCCTCCGGTCGTCGCTCACCGGCCCTGGGACGCGCTCGCCGGTGACGAGCCGTACGCCGGCGCCCTCCAGGCACTCTCCGTCGACCTCGCCATGGCGGCGGGCGCAGCGGGCGCCGACCTGGTGCACAGCCATACCTGGTACGCGAACCTCGGCGGCCACTTCGCGAAGCTCGTCCACGGCGTGCCGCACGTCGCAACCGTGCACAGCCTCGAGCCGATGCGGCCCTGGAAGCGGGAGCAGCTCGGCGGCGGCTACGTCCTGTCGGGCTTCGCCGAGCGAACGGCGCTCGAGGCCGCCGACGCGATCGTGGCGGTCTCGCGCGAGCATCTGCGCGAGATCCTCTCCTGCTACCCGGCGATCGACCCCGCCCGCGCGACGGTGATCTACAACGGCATCGACGTCGACGAGTACCGGTGCGACCCGGCCGTGGACGTGCTCGAGCGGCACGGGATCGACCCCGCACGGCCCTCGGTCGTGTTCGTGGGGCGGATCACGAGGCAGAAGGGCCTCACCCACCTGCTCGACGCGGCGCTCGAGCTGGATCCGGCCGCCCAGCTCGTGCTGTGTGCCGGGGCGCCCGACACGCCGGAGCTGGCCGCCGAGATCGAGTCCAAGGTCGAGCGCGTGCGGGCCGCGCGCACCGGCGTCGTGTGGATCGAGCAGATGCTGCCGAAGACGGAAGTGATCCAGATCCTCAGCCATGCGACGGTATTCACGTGCCCGTCCATCTACGAGCCGATGGGGATCGTCAACCTCGAGGCGATGGCGTGTGAGGCGGCGGTGGTGGCGACCGCGGTCGGCGGCATTCCCGAGGTGGTCGAGGATGGTGTCACAGGGCTGCTCGTTCCGTTCGAGGCAGAGCCGGGGGGCGAGCCGGTCGACGCGCCGGAGCTCGCCGCGGGCCTTGCGGCGCGGATCAACGAGCTCGTCGCCGATCCTGCCCGTGCGCGTGCGATGGGGCATGCCGGCAGGGCGCGGGCGGTCGAGCGCTTCGGCTGGGGCGCAGCAGCCAACGAGACGATGCGCCTGTACGAGCGGTTGATCTGACGCGGGGGAGGCGGCCTCCCCCTTATGTCAAGCCGAATCAGGGGCCTTACCGATGTCCTCGAGACGGAGACGTGCAACACTCGAGTCAATCGGCAGGCACCGAATGGTGTGCGTCCGGAGCTTTTGGCACCGGACGCACGGGATGGGTGTTCTGCGCCTCGCAGAGCGGCTGTCCCGGTGGAGGAGGGAGCGATGCCGACGGAGACCCCCGATTGCGAGAGTGGCGCCGGCTGCGCTCCCTCGAGCTCGACCGCTCTCTGGCTGAGAAGGAGGGACACCGTCATGAAGACACGACTTCTCGCAGGGTTGACACTCGCGTGCCTGGCCGTCGCGCTCGCCGCGGCCGGCTCCGCGTCCGCAATGGATCACGCCTCGTTCGGCGAGACGATCGGCTGGGACCACGGGTACTCGTTGCAGGCCGAGGCGGTGGGGCGCATCGGCGCCACCGACCTCACGCTCCGCATCCAACCGAACGGCGTCCGCGCGGACGTCACGCACCTCGAGGCGGTGATGATCGTCACGAGAACGACGCGGCCCGTCGTCAGGTACGGCATGAAGATCCTCCGCGACGTCCCTGTCAGCGACGGTGTCGCGGAGATCGTCCTGCAGCCGTACCCGAGCGGGACGTCCGTCGCGGTCAACGTACTGTTCTACGCGGGCACGCCAGAGCGTCCGTACGTCGCGCACGACAGCACCGTCGTGCGGCTGCGACCGGATCTGGTCGTCGCCTCGCTCGTGCCGCCGGCGCAGACGCTCACGACCCGTGCGGTCGACGTGATCGCGGTGATCGAAGAGGTCAACGGCGACCTGAACGCGCGGGACGCTTCCGTGTCCCTCCGCTGGGGGCCGTCCTTGCTCGGAACGCAGCGGATCTCCGTTCTCGCCGGCCAGAGCACGACGGTGACGTTCTCCGGGATCACCTTGCCCAACCCCGTCCCCGTCGAGCTGACGGTCGACATCGCCGAGGTCGATCCGACCGAGTACGACACGACCAACAACTCCCGCACGGCGACGGTCGACGTGTCGGAGCACGAGCTCGTCCCCTCGTCCGTGGTCGTCCCGAGCCTCGGCGGCTACGGCACGCAGCTCAACCAGCACGTGTTCGCGGAGATCACCTCGCCGCCGCCGGAGAGCCTGCCCGACCTCGAGGCGAAGGTGAAGGCGCTCGAGCCGCAGCTCGTGCGGATCTTCTTCGCCGAGCAGGCCGAGACGACCTACCCGGACCGGATGGACTCGTTCATCGAGACGGTTCAGCTCGCGCACGCCGCGGGCGCGAGCATCAACATCACCTACCAGAGCACCGCGCGGGCGAAGCTCAACCCGACGCTCTACATGGGCCGGTTCGCCGTGATTCTCGAGGATCTCGTCCACACGCGGGGGCTCACGAACGTGCGCTGGGTGACGATCCAGAACGAGCCGAACGACACGGCCGTCACGCTCGCCCAGTATGAGGCGCTCTACCGGGCACTCCACGCGGAGTTGGTCACGCGAGGCCTGGACGACGAGGTCGGGTTGATGGGCGGCGACCTGGTCGAGTTCGGTGATGCAAGCGGCCAGCCGAACAAGAACCACCGCGACTGGTTCACCTACATGGCCGAGCACATGAACGACATCATCGATGCGTACTCGGTCCACATCTACTGGAGCTACTGGGACATCCCGCGTATGGAGTTCCGCCTCCGGGACGTGCGACAGATCGTGACCGAGGAGCTGCCTCCCGAGGCGCGCAAGCCGGTCTTCGTGACGGAGTTCGGCGTCCGCGGGATCGTCAACTACCCGGGGAAGCCCTCCGTGGGCGCGTCGGGCTACTGGGCGGACGGAACGCTCATGGCGCGCACGAACATCGCCGCGTTCCAGCAGCTCTGGTTCAACCTCGTCTCGGCGCAGCTCGGCTTCGCCGGCACGGTGAAATGGGACGCCTACTGGGGCATGTACGACAACACGTACAAGGCGGCCTACTGGCTGATCGGGCCCGCCGAGGAGGGCTGGCCGCTGATGCCGGCCTACCACGCCATGCAGCTGCTGCTCCAGACCACCTCGCGTGGCTGGCAGGTGCTCACCGTCGCGCCGTGGGCGGATGACGACTGGAAGCTCGACGAGCTCGGCAAGCCGTACGACCAGCCGGAGAAGGAGATCACGGCCTATGCGGGCACCTCGGGCCAGCTGACCCTGATGGGTCTCGACTCGCACGCACGCGGCCTGAACACAGCATCGCCCGACCCGGCCGGCTCGTACAGCGTCGGCGGGCTGCCGCCGCTGACCGCGTTCACGCTCGCGACCTGGAACACCACGGGCGACGGCACGAACAGCGTCGTCGGCACCGTGACGACGAGCGCCGCAGGGGTGGCACGGTTCACCGTGCCACTGCACGCCGCGTTCGCGCTCACGACGGTGCCGGTCTCGTAGCCCGGTACAGAGAGGGGGCCGGGTGAGCCGGCCCCCTCTCTGGGTGAACGCGGCCGAAGCGCGACAACCTGATCGACTTCGAGCGGGGCCTCGCGGCCGTCGCGGAGCGGTAGGCTCGCGGCATGCGTATCCGTGCCGCGGTGCTGGAGGAGTTCGGGCAGCCGCTCGTCGTCCAGGAGGTCGACCTGGCCGAGCCGAAGGCGGGCGAAGTGCTGGTGCGGCTCGCCGCCTGCGGCGTGTGCCACACCGACCTCTACACGGCGTCCGGCGCCGACCCGACGGGGTACGTCCCGTGCGTGCTCGGCCACGAGGGTGCCGGCGTCGTGGAGCGGGTGGGGGAGGGCGTCACGCTCGTGGCTCCCGGCGACCACGTGATCACGCTGTTCGCCCCCGAGTGCGGCACGTGCGTGCACTGCCTCAGCCCGCGCACCAACCGCTGCATCGCGATTCGCGAGCAGCAGGGGCTCGGCTACCTGCCGGACGGGACGGCGCGTCTCCACCGCGGAGGCGAGCCGCTGCGGCACTTCATGGGCACCTCCACGTTCGCCGACTACACGGTGATGCCGGAGATCGCGCTCGCGAAGGTGAGCCCGGAGGCGCCGCTCGAGGGCTGCGCGCCGTTCGCGTGCGGTCTCTCGACGGGGATCGGGGCTGCGCTGTACACGGCCGGTGTCGAGCGCGGCTCGACGTGCGTCGTCTTCGGGTGCGGGCTGGTCGGCCTCGGGGCGGTGATCGGCGCGCGGCTCGCCGGCGCCGAGCGCATCGTCGCGCTCGACCTCTCCGAAGAGCGGCTCGCACAGGCGCGGCACCACGGCGCCACCGAGACGCGGGTGGCCGGCGCCGACACGGTCGAGTGGATCCGCGCCGAGACGGGCGGGTACGGCGCCGACTACACCTTCGAGGCGACCGGCAACGTCGCCGTCATGCGCCAGGCCGTCGAGGCGGCACGCGAGGCGTGGGGGCTCGCGACCATGTGCGGCGTGGCGGGCAAGGGCGAGGTGCTCGAGATCGTGCCGCGCTTCCTGATCACGGGCCGGCGCGTGACCGGATCCTCGTTCGGCGGCGTCAAGGGGCGGACGCAGGTGCCGCTGCTCGTCGACCGCTGGCTCGCCGGCGAGATCGACGTGGAGGCGCTGATCTCGCACCGGCTCACGCTGGACGAGGTCAACCACGGCTTCGAGCTGATGGAAGCCCAGGACGGCATCCGCAGCGTGATCGCGTTCGACTGAGGGCCGGTCAGCCCTTGACGACGCCGAGCGGTCGCAGCTGCAGCCACCTTGCGGGCCAGGCCCGCGCGTGCGACCACGTCGACGACGCGCTCGACGTCCTTGTAGGCGAACGGCGCCTCCTCCGCGAGCCCGCGGTTGGACGGGCAGCGGACGACGATGCCCTGCGCCTCGAGCTGGCGGCGCAGGTCGGCCCCGGAGATGCGCTTGCGCGCACCGGTGCGCGACATCGCTCTGCCCGCGCCGTGGCAGGTCGTGCCGAACGATCGCTCGAGCGAGGCCGGCTCGCCCGCGAGCACGTAGCTCGCGGTGCCCATGCTGCCCGGCACGAACACCGGCTGCCCGACGGCACGGTAGGCCACCGGCACGTCGGGGGAGCCTGCCGGGAACGCGCGTGTCGCGCCCTTGCGGTGCACGCAGAGGTCGCGGCCGCCGTACCGCTCGACCTTGGCGACGTTGTGGGCGACGTCGTACACCTGCCGGGTCGCGCGGGCGATGTCCCTGCCGAGCGCGTGGGCGACCGCCTCGCGTACGGCGTGAGCGATCGCCTGCCGGTTGCAGAACGCGAAGTTGGCTGCACACGCCATGGCGGACAGATACGCCCGGCCCTCCGGTGACGAGGCGGGGGCGCATGCGAGCTGGCGATCGGGTAACTGGATGCCGTAGCCCTCGCGGGCGGCGTCCATCAGCCGCACGTAGTCGGTGCAGACCTGGTGGCCGAGCCCGCGCGAGCCGGAGTGGATGAGCACGGTGAGCCTTCCGAGGGCAAGGCCGAAAGCCTCGGCCGTGACGGGGTCGTCGACGCGTGCGACCGCCTGCAGCTCGACGAAGTGGTTGCCGGAGCCGAGCGTGCCGAGCTGTTTGCGGCCGCGGAGCCGTGCGCGCTCGGACACGGCGGCAGGGTCGGCGCCGGGCAGGCAGCCGCCGGATTCCGTGCGCTCCACGTCCTCGTCGGTCCCGATTCCCAGCCGGAGCAGCGCCGGCGAGCCGTCTTGCAGCACACCGTTCAGGCCTGCGTCGTCGAGCTCGAGCGCGCCGCCCCTGCCCATGCCGGCGGGAATCGCCCGCGAGAGCTCGTGCACGAGCGGCTCCACCCCGGCGCCGATCTCGTCCACGGTGAGCGGGAGCACGAGCAGGCGAACGCCGCAGTTGATGTCGTAACCGACTCCGCCGGGCGAGACGACGCCGTCCGGAAGCTCGGTTGCGGCGACGCCTCCGACCGGGAAGCCGTAGCCCTGGTGGATGTCGGGCATCGCGAGGGCTGCGTCGACGACGCCCGGGAGCGTCGCCACGTTCTGCAGCTGCTCGAGCGAGCGGTCGCCGAGGATGGCCTCGAGCAACTCTGCGTCGGCGAATACCCTTGCCGGCACGCGCATGTCCGCGCGGGCACCCACCGGGATCTCCCAGAGCGTGTCTCCCAGTCGTGTCAGGTCAGACATCGAGAACGACATGGCCGTGCCAGCTCTCGCCCTCCTGCCGGACGTCGAGGCCGCTGAGGGTCACGGCCTTGACGAGATGCGGGGGCTCGCCGCGCCGACCCTCGACGGTCGCCGAGAGGCGGAGCCCGTCGATCGCGATCGTGACGACCCGCTCCGCCACGAATTGTTCCAGTTCCGCGAGCACGGTGAGCTCTCCGAGCCAGTCGGCGAGCAGCAGAGAGCTGTCGGGGGCGACGATCTCGAGCTCGCGTCGCTCGGGCATGCCCGTCTCACCGCCGCGGGTCAGCTCGCGCAGCCCGGCGAGCGCCTCGGCGAACAGCGCCTCCTCACTCGTCGCTTCGAGCTCTAGCTCGACCTCGCCGGTGTGCTCGAGGAACCGGTACGTCATGGCTGCACTCCGTCACCGACCCGTCGAGACCTCGGGGCTGCTAGACCGTTCGAAAGGCGCCCGTCCTCGAGCTGCAGCACGCGGTCTGCGATCTCCTCGAGGCGCGGATCGTGGGAGACGACGACTGCCGCCTTGTCGTGCCGCGTCGCCAGGTCGCGCAGCACACGCATCACCTCCAGGCCGTGGCGCGAGTCGAGGTTCGCGGTCGGCTCGTCGGCGAGCAGCAGGTGCGGCTCGTTCGCGAGTGCGCGGGCGATCGCGACGCGCTGGCGCTCGCCGCCCGAGAGCTTCGTGGCACGGAAGCGCAGGCGCGACTCGAGGCCGGCATCGACGAGAAGCTCCCGTGCCCGGCGCTCTGCCTCGGCACCCTTGACGCCGGCAACGTTGAGGGCGATCTCCACATTCTCGAGTGCGTCGAGAGACTCGAGGAGGTTGAACGTCTGGAAGACGAACCCGATCGAGTCGCGGCGGATGCGCGTCAGCTCGCGGCGAGGGACGGCGGTGATCTCTACATCGCCGATCGTGATCCGCCCCTCGGTCGGCCGGAGCAATCCGCCCAGCATGCTGAGCAGCGTCGTCTTGCCAGAGCCCGACGGGCCTATGACGAGGACGAGCTCTCCGGCCTCGACGGTGAGGTCGACGCCGTCCACCGCCCGCACCGCGGTGTGGCCGCCGCCGAACACCTTCGTCAGCCGGTTTGCCCGCAGCAGGGTGCTGCCTGTCACGGCCGGAACACCTCCGCCGGATCGATGCGCTCGATACGGCGCACGGGCACGTACGAGGCGACGACCGCGGTGGCAAGGGCGAGCACGAAGACGGCGACCGCGTCGCGCAGGGTGAGCACCGTGATGAACTCGGGGACGTCGCGCTTGACCAGGTTGGCGACCGCGGCGGCGGCGGCGACGCCGAGCGCCGCGCCGACGGCGCCGACGATGAGGCTCTGGCGCAGCACGATCCCGTAGAGAAAGCGTCCGGAGGCGCCGATCGCCTTGAGCACGCCGAACTCGCGCGAGCGCTCCACCGTGGCGGTGTAGGTCGTCAGCGCGATCACGGCGCCGCCGACGACGAAGCCGATGCCGACGAGCACGCCGACCACCGCGAGGAAGCCGGCGTTGACACGGCTCGCGAAGGCGTCGGCGAACTCTTCGCTCGTGTGCAGCTCGAGCGCGGGAAGCGCTTCCTGCAGCCGTTGCGTGACCGCCGCGGCATCGGCGCCGGCCTCGAGCGAGACGAGCAGGAAGCTGGCGCTCCCGCTCACGCCCGCGAGCTCGCGCGCATCCGATGCGCTCATGAAGGCGGTCTGGAACATGCTGTTGCCGCCGCTGTGCGTACGCACGACGACGAACGTGCGCCCGGCCAGCTCGAGCCGGTCGCCGACGCCGACCCCTGCGTCGCGGGCCAGCACCCGGTCGATGTCGATCTGCCCCGGCGTCAGCGCGTACTGGCCACTGGGCGTGCCGATCGCCATCGTGAAGATGTCGAGGGTGGTGCCGCCGTGGTCGAACGCGATGTGCCGCGCGTACACCGGGATCACGCTCTCCACTCCCTCGACCTGTGCCGCCCGCCTCCCCAATGCGAGCGGGACGAACGAGCTCGAGTGGTACGGGTCGCTCGTGGCCGGCTGCGAGAGCCACAGGTCGCCGGGCAGCTTCTCGTAGAACCGGCCGACGTCGCTCCAGCCCCGGTAGAGGCTGACGACGACGAGCACGAGCAGCACCGCGAACGCGACGCCTGCGACCGACATCGCAAACCGGCCCTTCTCGGCCAGCAGGTTGCGGGTCGCCAGTGGGACCATCCACCCACATGGTCGGGCACGCCTGCGGGTAGGGCATCGGTGCGCCTGCTGATCGCCGTGTGGCGATGCCGCACTCGTGCCGCGCCCCCGGACTGGCTCTAGAGTTCGACTCCGAAGATGACCGCCGCGTCCACCGAGATCCCGTTCCTCGACGTCGCCGACCCGGCGTTCTCGATCCGCTCGGACGAGGTGCGCGAGGCGCGCGAGCAGAGCTGGTACGCGCGGACGCCGTACGGCATCGCCGTGCTGCGCTACGAGCCCGTCAGCCGGCTGATCAAGGATCGCCGCCTCGTGCAGGGGAGCGCCGCGTGGCCGGCGCACAACGACGTCACCGGCCCGTGGGCGGACTGGTGGATGCGCTGCATCCTGAACCGGGAGGGCGACGACCACGCGCGCCTGCGGCGGCTGATGAACCCGGCCTTCTCGTCGCGGCTGATCGCCGCCATGGTGCCGTCGTTCCAGGCGCTTGCGGACGAGCTGATCGCCGGGTTCGCCGCGGACGGGCGCTGCGAGTTCATGTCCGCGTTCGCGGAGCCGTATGCGACACGGGTGACGGCCCGGCTGCTCGGCATCCCGGAGAGCGAGTGGCGGACGCTCGCCGACGACGGCGGCACCCTCGGGCTTGCGCTCTCCGTGGAGGTGAAGGAGCACCTGCCGAAGGTCGAGGCGGCGCTCGCGGGCCTCTACGCGTACGCGGACGAGCTCATCGCCGACCGTCGCTCCGCGCCGCGAGACGACTTCGTCACCCATCTCGTCGAGGCGACCGGCGAGCCCGACCGGCTCTCGGACGAGGAGCTGCGGGACAACCTGGTGCTGCTCATCTTCGGCGGCATCGACACGACGCGAAACCAGCTCGGCCTCGGCATCGACCTCTTCGTGCGCCATCCTGACCAGTGGCGCCTGCTCGGCGAGCGGCCCGAGCTTGCCCCCGCCGCGGTCGAGGAGATCATGCGCGTGCGGCCGACGGCGACGTGGGTGACGCGCGAGGCGACGGAGGACTTCGAGTTCGACGGCCTGCCGATCGCGGCCGGGACGACGATTCACCTCTTCTCCGAGTCCGCGGGCACGGACCCGGAGGCATACGGCGACCGCACCGCCTTCGACATCACGGTCGAGGGACGGGCACGTCATTTCGGCTTCGGCGGCGGCCGGCACTACTGTCTGGGCCACTTCATCGCGCGCGGCGACATGGGCGAGGCGCTCGCGCTGCTCGCGCGCCGCCTGCCGAACCTCGCCCACGACGGCGAGCCGACCTTCCTTCCGGACAGCGGCAACACCGGCCCGGTCGCCCTCCCGATTCGCTTCGGCCCGGAGTGGGCATGAGGATCGTGCACGACACCGGCCGCTGCCAGCTGCACGGCCAGTGCACCATCGCCGCGCCCGAGATCTTCCGCTTCGACGACGACGGCGAGCTCGCCTACGACCGCGAGCCGGACGAGTCGCTGCGGGCCGACGCCGAGGCGGCAGCGGACGTCTGCCCCGAGCGCGCCATCCGCGTCGAGGGCTGACACGAATGGAGCTCGTCGAACCGGGCCGGTTCACGCTCGGGTGCGCGAACCTCGATGCGCCGCCGCTCTTCTCCCGCGCTGACGCCGAGGGGAGGCGTGAGGGGTACGAGCCCTCTGCCGCCGTGCTCGTAGCCTCCGCCCTGGGTCTCGAGGTGCGCTGGGCCTTCCTGGCGTGGGCGGACTTCTACCCGGCCCTCCGTGAGGGTCGCGTGGACGCAGTGTGGTGCGGGCAGGGGATCACGCCGGCGCGGCGTGAGCTGGCCGACTTCTCCCGGCCCTACGCCGTCTTCGACGAGTCGCTCGTCGTCCGCGCCGACAACCCGGTGTCGCGTCAGGACGAGCTCGCCGGGCGACGGATCGGGGCGATCGCCGGGAGCACGAACATGACGCTTGCCGAGACCTTCCCGGGTGCAGAGCTCGTCGCCTTCCCGGGCACCGCCGACGTGTTCGGGGACATGATCGCGTCGCTGCGCGCCGGCGAGATCGACGGGTTCGTCGACGACGACGTGGTGATGGTGCCGCTCGACGCCGACCCGGACCTGCGCCTGGCGTTCACCGTGCCGACCCGCAATCGCTGGGGTGTCGCCGTGCGCCGCGGCGACGATGCCATGCGCCTGGCGCTCGACCGAGCCCTCGAGGCCGTCACGGCGGACGGCAGCCTGCGCGCGGCCTGGGAGCGGTGGCTCCCATGGCTCGCGTTCCCGCTGCCGGCATGAGCACCTTCCGTTCGGGGCCGGGAAGAGGCGTCGAAGCCCTCAACTCTCGATTCGACCCGGTTCAGGCGGTTGAGCCGGGCCACACGTCGCCCGGGTGCGCCATGGGGCCTTCGATGACCGTCGCAGTGACCGCAGTCTCGAGCACCGCCCCTGCTTCGAGCCATGCCGCGGTGCCCTCCACGACGTTCTGCGCCAGGCCGCCGGGTGGGCCGGTGGATGGCTCCGTCAGGAGGACGTAGTGCCCACGCCACCCTCCGTACACACCCCAGAGCCACGTTGTCCGAAACAGCTCCGGGTCGAACGTGATCCCGAGGCCGAGCGACCGTGACGGGTGCGCGACCGCACACCAACCCTCCCGCAGTCCGTCAGCGTAGAGCCACTCCGTCAGGCCGGCTTCCGCGGATAGCACCGCGGCGAGATCGAGATCGCCGTGCCGTGGCCATGCGAGCGGCGCCGGCGAATCGGAGAAGCGCCCTGCCTGGGCGGGAACTGCGGCAAGCGCCTGCGCCGGCAGATGGATCCGCGAGTCCGGGCCGATCGCGTGAGCGACGTGCAGGCTCCACACGAACGGAACCGGCTGTGTGCCGAGATTCGTGAGCCGATGGCGAAGGCCCACGTCGAGCCCGTCTCGGCGGAGCGTCACCCACTTCTCCATCAGGCACGGAAGCGCCACCGTGAAGCGCCGCATGGCAACGGTGGCCGTCTCACCGTCGTCCTCCTCGACCGACCACTCCCACGGGCCGTGCCAGAGGTCGCCGTGGTCGTGGAATGCATTCCCGTCCAGCTCGCACGGTGGGTCGGTTGGGAAGAGCTCGTCCCAGCCTCCGCACCACACGTCGTCGAACGCCGCCCCAGGATACGTCCGTCGAAGCGGAACGCGCGGGTTTTGCCACAGCAGGTTGAAGCCGGTCGGCTGGTGCACGACGTCGAGGATCTTCGCGCCCGCGTCGGGGAAGAGCGTCAGGCGCAGAAGGTCGCCCTCCAGCGAGAGCCCGTGGACGCCTTCGTGGAGGTATGCCGTGTCGACGATCGGTGTGGCGCTCATGTCGTCTCGGACGCATAACCGAATGCGCTCCAGCCACCGTCGACGACGAGGGTCGTGCCCGTCACGAACGATGCCTTCTCGGAGGCGAGGAAGACGACCGCGTCTGCGATCTCGTCGGGCCGGCCGAGCCTCCGCATGGGGGTGCGCCCCACGTACATCGGCTCGTCGACGGCGCCGCTCGCGATCGCGTCGGCGACCATGTCCGTTCGCGTCACGCCCGGTGCGACCGCGTTGACCCGCACGCCCCGATCGGCCCACTCGATCGCGAGCACCTTCGTCATCATCTCGACGGCAGCCTTCGCAGCGCAGTAGGCCAGTCGCTGCGGGAATGCGACGGTCGCGTTGATCGACGAGATGTTCACGATCACGCCTTGCCCGCGCTCGAGCATTCGGCTGCCGAACGCCCGGGCGCAGAGGAAGGAGCCGGTCGCCATCACGTCGAGCGAGCGCCGCCACTCGTCCTCCGCGAGGGTCTCGGACGGCGCGATGTGCGCGATTCCGGCGTTGTTGACGAGGACGTCCGCCGGCCCCAGCTCGGCCTCGATCCGCGCGGCCGTCGCCTCGACCTGCGCGGCGTCCGACACGTCGCAGAGGTAGGGAGATCCCTCCTGCACGTCGAGCACCGCCACCCGGTCGCCACGGGCCGTGAACGCGCCTGCGATCGCCGCCCCGATCCCCTGCATGCCGCCCGTGACGACGACGACGCTCATGCCGGTTTCGGCTGAAACAGCTCGAGGACGATGCCGTCCGGGTCGCGCACGTAGAGACCGAACGCGCCCTTGTTCGCTCCCGTGTCGATCGAAACGGGCTCGGAGAACGGCTCCGCTCCTGCGGCCACGAGCCGCCGATGGGCATCATGGATGTCGGCCACGACCAGGCAGACATGGGTGATGCCGACGTCGGGCGGGTCGAGCGGCGCACTCCGCCCGTGCGGCGCGAGGTACTCGAACAGCTCGAGCCTGCCGCCGTCCGGTGTCGCGAGGTGCGCCATCCGGACGTGCGCGTCGGGGTAGCCCGTGATCTCCGCCAGGTAACCGCCCTCCTTCTCTTGCTCCATCACGACCTCGAGCCCGAGCACATCCCGGTAGAACCCGAGGGCCCGGTCGAGGCTCGAGACGGTGAGGCCCGTGTGGTTGATCGACGAGATCATTCGCCCTTCAGGGCCCCTGCAACGAGGCCGCGCACGAAGTAGCGCTGGCCGAAGATGTAGACGGTGACGATCGGCAGCGTGGCGAGCGTCAGTCCCGCCATGATCGCCGGCACGTTGAGGCTGTAGCGGCTCTGGAACCCGGTGATGCCGACCATGAGCGTCTTCTTCGAGTCGTCCTGGAGGAAGACGAGGGCGATCAGCAGCTCGTTCCAGACCCAGAGCAGGTTGACGACGCCCAGCGTCACGAGCGGAGCCGCCGACAGCGGCAGCACGATTCGCCTGAACACCCGCCACGAGGACGCGCCGTCGATCACCGCGGCCTCGATCATGCTGGCCGGGATCGTGCGGAAGAAGTTCGTCAGCATGTAGACGGAGAAGGGGAGCATCAGCCCGACGTAGATCAGGATCACGAGCCGGAAGGTGGAGATCTGTCCGATCCGCACGCCGAAGACGAACAGCGGCACGAGCAGGACGACGGGCGGGACCACCATCAGGGCGACGAGCAGCCCGAGCACGAGGTCGCGCCCGCGGAACGCCCAGTGTGCGAATCCCCAGGCAGCGAGCGCCGCGACGAGGAGGGTGACGGCGACCGACGAGAACGAGAGGAAGACGGTGTTACCGAGCCAGCGGGGGAACTGGTCGCCGAGCGCTGCGCGATAGCCGGCAAGCGTCGGGTCGGCGATCGGGGCCCACGGGTGCGCGAGGAAGCTCGCCTGCGTCTTGAACGCGGCCGTGGTCATCACGTACACGGGGAAGAGCGCGATCAGGCTCGCCAGGATCAGGAGCCCGTGCTTCGAGACCATGCCGGCGACGCGCCTCGTGCTACTCATCGAGCCCGATCCCGGAACGTCGCTGGACGCGGAAGAAGATCGCGATGAGGACGAGCGTGACCGCGAAGAGCGTGACGGCCGCGGCCGAGGCGATCTCGGGCGACTGGTACTGGAAGGCGGTCTGGTAGATGTAGAGCTCCGTGACCTGGGTCGCGTCGCCGGGGCCACCCTGGCCGTTTGTCATCACGTAGACGTAGTTGAAGACCCAGGAGACCATCGTGATCGCCTCGACCACGACGTAGAAGATGATCACGCCTGAGAGCTGGGGAAGGGTGATTCGGCGGTGCAGGCGGAAGAAGCGGGCGCCGTCCATGCGCCCCGCCTCGAAGATGTCCGACGGGACGGAGAGGAGCCGGGCGAGGAAGAGGACGATGCCAAAGCCCAGCTCGCGCCACACGATCACGGCGGTCATCGTCCACAGCGCCCACCGCGGCTGGCCGAGCCAGTCCTGGGCCAGCCCTCCGAGGCCCACGGCCCGCAGCACCTGGTTGACGAGCCCGTTGAACTGGAGCAGCTGGCCGAAGACGACGCCGATCACGGGAATCGCGAGCACGTAGGGCAGGAACAGCGCCCAACGGTGGAACCGCCAGCCGCGCAGCCCCTCGAACAGGAGGATCGAGAGCAGGAGCGAGGTGGCGACGAGGATCGGCACCGCGATCAGGAGGCGGGCGTTGTGGCCGAGCGCGGTCCGGAACGTCGGGTCGGTCCAGGTGATGCGGAAGTTCTCGGTCGTCCAGGCGCCCTCGAAGCGGAGCGACGTGCGCACGAGCTCGATCATCGAATAGCCGAACACGAACAGCACAACCGCCACGGCAGGCGCGATCCACACGAGCGGCTCGAACCGGCCGAGCCGGAGACGGCGCCTTCTTCTCGGCCGGGAGAGAGCGACGGTGTCGGAGGTCATCCGACCTCCGACACCGCGCTCGGGAGGGCCTCTACTTGTACGACTCGGACCACTTCTTGAAGTTCGCCATCTGCTTTCGCTGCGTCGTCCGGATGCGTTGGGCGATCTTCTCCGTGGCGGCCGCCGCCTTCGTGGCGTCGGTGCTGCCGCCGAGCAGGAGCTGCGACTGGGCGAAGTACGCCTTCGCGTCGAGCTCCGGCGGGATGAAGTTCTCGAGGTACGGAGCGCCGCTCTTCACGAGGTCGAACAGCACCTTCTGCTGCGGCAGGGCGATCAGTTTCGTGTTGAACCGATCGTCGGCCGGGAAGGCGCCCGTCGTCTTGAACCAGGCGGCCTGGCGCTCCGGCGTGTGCATGAACATGATGAAGTCGGCCGCCACCTCCGGGTACTTCGTCCACGCGGTGATGCCGACGGTCTGGGAGGTAGAGCCGAGCTTGCCGGCGTACGGGCCGGTGCCCCACTTCGGCATCGCCATGACGCCGACCTTGGCGACACCCACCTGCTTGACGAACTTCTTCACGTCGGAGCCGGCCGCGACGGTCATCGCCGCCTTCCCCTGGGCCCAGCTCTGCTGGCCCTGGTAGAGCTCGAGCGAGTTGATGTCGTTGTTCCAGCACTTGTGGTCGCGCAGGTCCTGCAGGCGCGTCCAGAACGCGGCGAGCTTCGGGTCGGTGAACTTCGCCTTGCCGGTCGTCGCGTCGAGGACGTCGCTGATCGAGGTGATGCCCTGGGCGCCGATGATCGAGAAGAGCCAGCCGCCGAACCAGCCGTCCTTGATGCCCCCCGCGATGGGCGTGATCCCCTTGGCGTTCAGCGTGTCGCACGACTTCAGGAGCGCCGACCACGTCGTCGGCACGGCGACCCCTGCCTTCGCCAGCACGTCCTTGCGGTACAGGACCGGGAACGAAGGCTGCACGTACCACGGAGCCGTCCACACCTTGCCGTCGTACGTGTCCTCCTTCGCGTTCAGGTAGTGCGCGAGCTCGGACTTCGGGATGTAGTCCGACACCGGCTTCGTGTTGCCGCTCCAGGCGTCGTCGAGCGACCAGATGCCGCCCCAGAAGTACTGGATGTCCGGGCCCTTCTTGGCGGCAGCTGCCGCCTTGAACGCGGGGATGAGCCCGTCCGTCGTCTGCAGGACGGTCTTGATCGTCACGTTCGGGTGCTTCTTCTTGTACAGGGCGATCGTCTGCGACAGCCACCCCTTGGCTCCCGCCGCTTCCTGCTCGCCCCACCACCACATCGTCAGGTTGACCGGGCCGGTGGGGAATGCCTGCCCATTCGCCTTCGACGTGCGCGAGGCGAGCCCCGTCGTTGCCAACACCGCTGCGGCCACGACTGTAACGGCCGCCACGACCCCGAGCTTGCGATGCATCCGTTAGCCCTCCTTTGGAATCAGGCTCTCGATCTTCCCGCCTGGCCCAACTCCGCGCAAGGGGGCGTTGGCCGGCTGGAACACCGTGACCTCGATCGTGACGTCCAGGGCTTCGCCCGGGCCGAGGACGGCCGCCGCGTCCCTGGCGGCGGCTCGGGCGAGGCATGGCGGGCTGCTCCACGGCTCGACGGCGAGGGTGTACGTTCCCGCGTCGTAGGGCGGCTCGCGCACGCCGCCGTACGCCTGCCAGAGCCACAGCCACGGGAACGCCGAGCGTGGGAAGCGGAACGCGACCCCGACGCCGCGCCTCGGGTTGCGCAGGGCGAACCAGCTCCGGCATCTCGGTCACGAGTGTGACGTCGTGTGTGCGCGCGCTGCTGCCCGGCACCTCGCGCAGGTCGACGAGCTCGCCGCCTCGCCCGATCGCGTGAGGCCACGTCGACCGTGCGAGCGGCTCGAGGCGGCTCGTCGGCCGTTCTCGAGCTCGAAGAGCTGCTCCGAGCCGGAGCTCACAGGCTCAGGTCGTGACCCGAGAGGACGTCGCAACCCGTGGCGGTGACGACCACGACCTGCTCGAGCCGCACGCCGGCGTCCCGGTACGTTCCCGGCTCGATCGCCACGACCATTCCCTCTTCGAGCACTGTCCTCGATCCCGGGACGATGCGCGGCTCCTCGTGCCAGCCCGCGCCGATGCCGTGGCCCGTGTGGTGCGGGAACTCGAGCTTCGTGCGCGCCAGGGCGTCCAGTTCCCCGGCGACCGCTCCGGGCCGGACCGCGGCTACCACGGCAGCTGAGCGCTGAGCGAGCCCGGGCATGCGCTGCGCGCGCGGCGGCGTCCGGCTCGCCGACGGCGAAGGTGGCGCACGAGTCGCCCCAGTAGCCGGCCACGCGGGGCACGAGGTCGCAGAGCACGAGGTCGCCCTCTGCAAGCGCCCGCGTGCCGGGCGGCCCTCCTACCTCCGAGGTGCGCGGGCCTGAGACCAGGTCCGCCAGCACCGGCAGCCGGGAACCGGCTGCGCGTTCCATCGCTCCGCGGACGGCCGTCCACAGGTCGAGCTCGGTGATACCGGCAGCCGCGTGCGCGCGGGCTGCGCGCTGTCCTGCGTCGCACACGGCGATGGCCGCACGAATCAGCTCGAGCTCGTCCGGATCCTTGACAGCGCGCGCTCGTGCCAGCTCGTCGCCGACGTCGACCCAGTCGAGGCCATGCACGAGCGCTGCCGGGAACGTGCCGGCGTCGATCGCGGCGGTGGGGGCGTCGAGCACGCCGGCGAGCGTACGTCCGGCCGCCCCGACCGGGTCGACCGGCCCGATCCCGAAGCCCGGGTAGGAAGCGACCTCGCAACCGGTCGCGGCAGCCGCTTCGGCCTCGTCCTCGCTGACCACGAGCACCGGTGCGGCACTGCGCGTCACGACGGCGATCGCCGAGAGCGCGAACGGGCTCGGCCCGGTCTCGATCTCGGGTGCGTACCCGGTCAGCCAAGTCACGGCCGAAGGGTGCGCGACGACGAGGACGTTCGCTCCTGCGGCTTCGGCGACCGCGAGCGCTCTCAGGCGCCGGGGGCTCATCAGAACGTCACCGTCAGCCCGCCGTCGACGGTCAGCACCTGCCCGGTCGCGTACGTGTTGCGGTCGCTGGCCAGCCACGCCACGTGCTCCGCGATCTCCGCCGGCATCGCGTAGCGGCGGATCGGGATCTTCCCGTACTTGACGTAGACGTCGTTGAACCAGTCGCTCTGCAGCTCGTCCTTCCCGTCGACGACGGACATGCGGGTCGACACGAAGCCGGGGGCGATGGCGTTGACGAGCACACCGTGACGCGAGAGCTCGACCGCGAGCGTCCGTGTTGCCTGCTCCAGCCCGCCCTTGGCCACATCGTAGGAGAGCGCGCTCTCCTCGCCGAAGCGGCCGTGGATCGAGGTGATGTTGACGATACGGCCGTATCCGCGCTCGATCATGCCCCGTGCCGCGCGACTCGTGAGGAAGACGGGCGCATCCAGGTTGACCGCGAGCACGCGGCGGTACGAGTCGAGCGTGAGCTCGACCGCGAGGGCGGGCTCGAAGATGCCTGCGTTGTTGACGAGCACGTCGAGCGGCCCGATCGTCGTCTCTGCTTCGGCCAGCAGCCCCTCGAGCGAGCCTGTCTCCGACAGGTCCCAGCGGAGCCCGTGCACCGAGGCGCCGAGGTCGGGCACATCTTCCACGTCGACGGCGACGACCCGTGCGCCCTCCGCCGCGAGCCGTTCCGCGATCGCGCGACCGATCCCGTTCGCAGCGCCCGTGACGAGGGCCGTGCGTCCCTGCAGCAGTGTCATCGTCGCATCGCCCTCAATTGTTGTGGTTCTCCGCACCGGAACGTCCGGTTAAGGTCCGCTGGCCATGCATGCTCCCGTCAACGCGGCTCGGCGTCAACGACCATGAGGATCACCGACGTCGAGTCGATCGTGCTGCGCCTGCCGCAGGTCGACGCGACCCGCGCAGACGGGACACAGGACGCGTTCCTCGTTCGTATCCACACCGACGAGGGCGTCGTCGGCGTGGGGGAGGCCGACACGGCGCCGCTGCTGGCGCGGACGATCGTCGAGATGCCGTCGTCCCACTCGCTGGCCCGCGGCCTGCGCGAGGTGCTCGTGGGCGAGGACCCGCTCCAGGCTGACCGGCTCTGGTTACGCATGTTCCACGCAAGCGACCATTACGGGCGGCGCGGTGCGGCACTGCACGTGATGAGCGCGATCGACATCGCTCTCTGGGACATCGCCGGCAAGGTGGCCGGACGGCCGGTCTGCGAGCTCCTGGGCGGCCTTCGCCTGGATGCGATCCCCGTGTACGCGAGCGAGGTGATGCCGGGCACGCCAGACGACGTGCGGCGCATCGCCGGAAGGGCGGTCGAGGCCGGGTACACAGCGCTCAAGCTCGGTTGGGGGCCGCTTGGCCGCGACCTCGCGTTCGACGAGATTCTCGTCCGCGCCGCGCGCGAGACACTCGGCCCTGACCGCGCGCTGATGCTCGACGGCGGGCGCGCCTACACCGTCAAGCGCGCCCTCGAGCTGCTGCGCCGGGTGGAGGAGCATCGTCTGTACTGGTTCGAGGAGGCGCTGCAGCCCGACGACCTCGACGGCTACAGGCGGCTCGCAGAGCGGGCCGACGTGCGCATCGCCGCCGGGGAGGCGGACGAGACGTTCGCGCCGTTTCGGGCGCTCGTCGAGCAGGGCCGCGTGGACGTGCTGCAGCCCGACCTCGCACGGTGCGGCGGCTTCACCGTGGCACGCCAGATCGCGTTGCTCGAGCGCTCGGCGGCGGTGGAGATCGTCCCGCACTGCTTCTCGACGGGGATTCTCGTCGCGGCGTCGCTGCACTTCGTGGCGACGCTCGATCGTGCCACCTGGTCGGAGTACTCGGTCGCCGACTCGCCGCTTGTCAACGGCATCCTGCAGGAGCCGTTCGTGCTGCACGAAGGGTGTCTCGCCGTTCCCGGTGGGCCGGGCCTCGGCGTCGAGCTCGATCTCGACGCGATCGACCGTCTCCGGGTGGCATAGATGGCGGCGATCGAGTTTCGCGGCGTCACGAAGCGGTTCCCGGACGGGACGATCGCCGTCGACGACCTGCACCTGCGCATCGAGGACGGCGAGTTCATGATCTTCGTCGGTCCGTCGGGGTGCGGCAAGACGACGGCGTTGCGCATGGTCGCGGGCCTCGAGCAGCCGACGTCCGGGGAGATCCTCGTCGGCGACACCGTCGTCAACGATCTCGACCCGGTCGATCGCGACATCGCGATGGTGTTCCAGAACTACGCGCTCTACCCTCACATGACGGTGCGCGCCAACATCGGCTTCCCGCTCGAGACCCAGCGGATGCCCAAGCCGGAGCGCGAGCAGCGGATCGCAGAGGCGGTCGCACTGCTCGGGCTCGAGGGCATGCTCGACCGCAAGCCGCGGGCGCTGTCGGGCGGACAGCGCCAGCGGGTTGCGATGGGGAGGGCGATCGTTCGGCATCCGCAGTCGTTCCTGATGGACGAGCCGTTGTCGAACCTCGACGCCAAGCTGCGCGTGCAGATGCGGGCGGAGCTCGTGAAGCTCCATCAGCGCCTCGGCGTGACGACGCTGTACGTCACGCACGATCAGGTCGAGGCGATGACGCTGGGGCAGCGGGTCGCCGTGCTGAATCACGGGGTTGTCCAGCAGGTCGCTCCGCCCGACGTGCTGTACAACCGGCCGACCAACACGTTCGTGGCGTCGTTCATCGGCAGCCCTGCGATGAACTTCCTGCGCGCTTCGCTGCGGGAAGGGGAGGTCGGGTTCGGGACGTTCCGGCTGCCGCTCCCGGCAGCGGCTGCGGATCGGCTCAGGCGGCAGAAGGGCGACGTGTTAGTCGGAGTGCGGCCGGAGCATTTCCTCGATGCTCGCGTGTCGGAGGGGGGGCCGACCGTCCCGGCCACCGTGGAGATCACCGAGCAGCTCGGCTCCGAGACGCTCGTCTACTTCAGGGTGGACGGGGTCGTGCCCGAGGACTCCGCGGACACCGAGACGGAGCTCGGCGGCACGTTCGTGGCGCGACTCGACCCTCGCACCCATCCGTCGCCCGGCGAGCGCCTCGATCTGGTCCTCGATCTGGAGCGGGCGCACTTCTTCGACCCGGCTGACGGCTCGACGCTGCGCACGGAGGAGCAATGACCGGCTTCGATCCCCTGGACGTCCGTGCGACGCCGTTCGGTGCGCCGCTCGTGCCGACCTTCCCGCTGCGCATGCGCAACACGGAGATACTCACCGTGGTGTATCGCACCCGGCGGGATGCGGCCGAACGCCTGCTGCCCCTACCGCTCACGCTGACGTCCGACCTCGTGGCGATCCACCTCTACCGCATGCACGATGCGGACTGGTTCGGAGCCTACGGTGAGTCCGCCGTGCACCTGCCGGTCGTGCACGAGCGGAGCGGCACGGCAGGCGTCTATGCGCCGTTCCTGTTCGTCGAGAGCGACGGTGGTGTAGCGGCAGGGCGCGAGATCTACGGGCAGCCGAAGAAGCACGGGGAGATTGCGCTCGGCCCCGACGGCGACCTGCTGGTGGGGTGTCTCCGGCGCAACGGCATCGACGTCGCGACGCTGACAATGCCCTACAAGCAGCTGCGCGGTGGGCCCGAGGACTTGACCTCGCAGATCGACTTTCGCACCAACATCAACCTGAAGATCATCGCGGGCGTCGACGGCGGCATAGCCGTCCGCGAGCTGACTGCGCGGACATTCGCCGACGTCGTCCTGCACGAGGTCTGGATCGGGCCCGGGACGGTGGAGTTGCGGCCGAACGCGCAGGCTCCGGTGCATCTCCTGCCCGTTCTCGAGGTTGTTCAGGCCGTCTACTGGCGCGCCGACTTCTCGCTCGTGGACGGGGTCGTGCTCGAGTCGCTGTCCTAGCCGGAGGCGGGTGGGCCGATGCTGCGGATTCGACTGCGACAACGTGTGGGTTTCCCCCACCGGACCGGCAGCGTTCTCCGATGCGGGGCCCGGGATGCCGGCGATCCTGTCGGGGCAGCTGCATGTGCAGCTGCCCCAGCCTGACCGAAAGGAGAGTCATGGCAACCATCGAGAAGGTCCTGACCTTCCCGGCTCCGGGGCACGTCGACAGCCCTGTCGAGCTGAAACCCCGTTACGAGAACTTCATCGGCGGCCACTGGGTGGCGCCGGTGCACGGCGAGTACTCCGAGAACGTGACGCCCGCCACGGGCGAGCCGTTCACGGAGGTCCCCCGCTCGACCGCGGAGGATGTCGAGCTGGCGCTCGACGCCGCGCATGCGGCGAAGACCGCGTGGGGCGAGGCCTCGACGACCGAGCGCTCGCGCGTCCTCAACAAGGTGGCCGACGCGATCGAGGAGCATCTCGAGATGCTGGCCGTCGCCGAGAGCTGGGAGAACGGCAAGCCGGTCCGCGAGACGCTCGCGGCGGACATCCCGCTCGCGGCAGATCACTTCCGCTATTTCGCCTCG
>CAVSUK010000020.1:0-56549 GCA_963731095.1 uncultured Gaiellaceae bacterium | reverse complement strand
CTCGGGTTCACGGCCGGGCTCGACCCGAGCGCTGCGCGCGTCGTCAGCGGGCTCGATCGGAAACGTCCCCTGCGCGCAGTGCTGGAGGATGCTGCCGATGCCGTCGGCGTCAACCGGGCCGACTTTCTGCCGGCAGGCGCAACGCTTCTGCGCCGGATGCTCACGCTCGGTTTCGCGCTCCCCGCGGATTGACGGGCTTCCGGTGGCTCCGGCCCAGGTCGCCCATCGAGCGTCGTTCCTCTGGTGTCACCCCTACGCCTGACAGCGCCGACACGGTACGTGCGGTGTCTGCAGGCTGGTTCCGGGTCATGCTCGCCCGAGCCCTTTTTCTCGACTGCGCGACCCGGGTGTCAGGCCGCGGGGCGAGCCCGTGGCGGCGCATCACCTCGCCGATCGCGGCGACGTCGGGCGGGCCGTCCGCCTCGCCGACGGTCGCCGCCAGATCGCGGAAGTAGGCAGGGCCGAGCAACGCGGGGGTGACGACCGCGAGCGCGGTCGCGTGCTCGGGGCCGTTGTTCTGAAGCGGTGCACGGCGCCGCGTGGGATGCAGAGCACCTCCCCCGGCCCGACCGCGGTCGTCACTCCGTCGACCGTCCAGGTCGTTGTCCCGCGCACGCCGTAGATCGTCTCCTCGTACCGGTCGTGGCTGTGCGCCGGGGCATCGGCCCTCCGGCCGGCACGTCGAACTCGAAGAGCGCGGCCGCGCCCGCCGTCTCCTCCGCCTCGACGAGGAAGCGGATCACGATTCCGGCCGACCCGGATCTCCTCGGCTGTCGTCGCACTCGTCATGACGTCCTCCTGTAGTAAAGTTCCTTGACGATACATGCCCGAGCCTAACCCGTCAAGTTCTTTTACGAAATTGGCCGCCGCTACACCCGTCGGCCCGCCGATGATCGGTGCGCTCCTGCGCCTGCCGTGGGAGTCGGTGACCCACCGCATGCTGCGCGCGCTGCACGAGCACGGCTTCGACGACATCGACGGCCCCCAGCTGAGCGTGCTGCTCTGGCCGGGCCCCGACGGGATGCGGCCCTCCGACCTCGCTGCCCGGATGCGGGTGACGAAGCAGGCGCTCAACTACCTGCTGGGCGACCTCGAGCGGCACGGGTACCTCGAACGCCGCCCCGATCCGGACGACCGCCGCGCACGGCGGATCGCGATGACCGACCGCGGGAGGGCCTTGATCCCCGTGATCCGGGACGCCGTGGCCGAGGCCGAGCGCGAGTGGGCCGCCGCGCTCGGCGCCGACCGCTTCGCACAACTCCGCGAGCTCCTCGTCGAGCGCGACACGGTCGACAGCAGCCTTCTCCTGAAGGTCGCTGCATGGGCGCCCGCCGGCGCAGCGGGCGACACCAACGCGGCTGCAGCGGAAGGGTCGCCAACGCCTCAACGACCTGAGCCTGGACAGATCATCAAGCCAGGTGCGAGCGCACGGGGAGTCACAGCCGTTCCCGGGCGCGCGGCGTACGGGTACCACCGCGCGGCAGGTGCACGAATGGGGCCTGCTCATACGCGCAGGACGTGTGAGACCTCTCCGATCCGGGAGGTGTCCGTCGTCGTCCCTCGCTGACAGCCCCGTTGACACCTGGTAGACCCCCTGTCCGAGCGCTCAGCCAGTCGGGGCCAGGGGGCTCCGGCACGCCAGAGCGAACTCATCGGGATGGCCCAGATCTTCTCCGTGAGCGCCTTGGTCTCGTCCCCCATGTAGATGACGACGCCGGCGACGAACTGGTCGCCGCGCGCATCGCGCAACTTCGTCATCGCGCGGTAGTCGGCATGCCTCACGGTCGCAGCCGCCTTGCATTCGACGCAGACGAGCTCGCCGGCACGCGACTCCAGCACGACGTCGATCTCGTCTCCGGTGGAGCGATCGCGGTAGTGGTATTGCGTCGCCGACGTTTCTGCCCAGTCGACGAGCCGGGCGATCTCCATCGCGACGAAGTCTCGAACACCTTGCCGGTCACCTGATCATCCCTGGCAGCCCGCCTCTCGGTGTCCGCCCGAAGCAGGTAGGCGAGCAGGCCCGAATCGACGACATAGATCTTCGGGGTCGTCACCTCGCGGCTGCCGATGTTCGCCCGCCACGCCTTGATCCGCCTGACCAGAAAGACCGTCTCCAGGAGTTCGGTGTAGCTCGGCACCGTCTTCGTGGAGATGTCCATGGCGTTGCTCATCGTCTCCGCCTTGAAGAGGTTTGCGGCCTGGGCTGCGATCAGCCGAAGCAGGGTCGGAATCGCCTCGATCTTTCGAATGTCTGCGAGGTCGCGAATGTCGCGCACGACCAGCGACTCGATGTAGCTCTCGAACCAGCGCTCGCGCCGCCTCTGAGCTCGCCCGT
This sequence comes from uncultured Gaiellaceae bacterium, assembly GCA_963731095.1. GTDB lineage: Bacteria > Actinomycetota > Thermoleophilia > Gaiellales > Gaiellaceae > Gaiella. The sequence goes on along the minus strand of CAVSUK010000020.1, from coordinate 54,214 downwards.
ACGCCTCGGGGTAGCCGCCCCTGAGGGCGCGCTCGACGAACGCGTCCCGCCCGACCGTCGCTCCGGTGACGGACGGAACCCTGCCCTCGAAGAGTCGGTCGACGAGATTCGCGCGCGAGCGCTCGATCTCGCCCTGGGAGAACGGCCAGAGCCTGACGATCTCGGTTCGGCCGGTAGCGGCGTCGTCGATCTTCGGTGAGTGGGGATGTTCGCGGAGCCCGTGAGCAGGAACTGTCCGGGTGAGGTGTCCTTGTCGACGGCCTCTATTGTCGCCAGCAGAAGCGGCCCGGAACGCTGCACCTCGTCCAGCACGACCGGTCGTGCCAGCGAGGCTACGAAGCCAGAGGGGTCGGCATCCGCCGCCGCTCTCGTCGTCGCGTCGTCGAGCGTGATTGGGCCGGCCACGCCGCGGCCAGCCGCGACCTCGCTCACCAGCGTGCTCTTCCCCACCTGGCGAGCCCCAAGCAGCAGGACGACGCGCGTATCCGCGAGGGCCTCCTCGACCATCGTCCGCGCATGACGTGGGATCAGCTCCGTCACACGTCTATTTCCTTCTGCCAATCGGAAGCAAGATTGTTGCGAATCTGGAGTAGGCTACTCGCGAATCTGGATCAGCGCAACTGCCAATCTGGAATAGAATGGCAGCGCGCCCAACGATCCCGATGCGTATGATTCCGCATCGCGCGGCCTCGGACTCGAGGTGGGCCACAAGCTCTCCGAGATCCGTCATGTCGCCAAAATAGACTACGGTGATGAGGTCTCAGCATCCGCCCCCCGTCGTCATCGCGGACGTATTCGAGCAGGCGAGCGGCATCCGGCCGCGCTCGCCCGCTTCGATCTCCGAGTCGAGGTCGAGCCGCTCCCCGCCAGCGACTACCGGATCGGCGACGAGATCCTGATCGAGCGAAAGACGGTCCCCGACCTCCACGGCTCACTCGGACGCAACCGCCTCTGGGCACAACTCGGACGCCTCCGCGATGCCGCCGCCTACCCCTACCTCCTCGTCGAAGGCACCGACCTCGACAGAGGGCCGAGACACCCGAACGCGATCCGTGGGGCTCTCCTCGCCGTCGCAGACTCCGGGGATTGCGTTGCCGTGGAGCCGCGATCAGGACGACACCGCACTCTGGATCAATCGACTTGCCCTCAGGCACGCACGCCGCAAGGCTGTAGGCCCGGGCCGACCGCCGTGCCGCGCACCAGCCAACCACATCGCCTGACCGACCCACGACTCGGCGTTCTCGCAGCCGTCCCCGGCAATCCCGACCGGAACCGCGAAAACGCTCTCGACCGCTTCGGCAGCATCGAGCACCTCGTCGCTGCCGGCCCCGATCAATGGGAAACCGTCCGCGGCGTTGGCACCGTCCGCGCACACGCACTTGCCGCCACCCTCCTCGGGGACACGACTACATCCTAACTTTGCTTCGGGCGCTGGTCTCGCAGGCTGCCGGCATGAGACTCCCCCGACGCCACGAGCTGAGCTGCCTCGAGCACCCGGAATTCCTTCGTGGCACAAACGGACGACCTCGGCGGCTCGCCATGACGCCACGCCCAGCTCGCAGTCGTGCGTCCCGCAAGCCCTATGCGCGCCAAGCTGCGGCGGCCATCGAGGCCATGAGCTTCGGGCCCGGAGTCACCCATCACAGGCCGGAGCTGTCACGCTGGTAGACCCCTGGTAGACCCCGGCTGAGCTGCCAACGACGGGACAGTGGGTGAAAGTCCTGCAAATCAGCGAAGCCGACGCGCGGACTCGAACCGCGGACCCCTTCATTACGAGTGAAGTGCTCTACCAGCTGAGCTACGTCGGCGCGGCGGCCAGTATAGCCGTGCCGACGACCCGAAAACCCGCACGGGAAGGAAGCACGGCCCGTTGCGGCTTCGCCGCAGAACGCTTCGGCACGGCACCGATGCCGGGCAGGCCGCCGGCAGCGACGATGAAGCCATGGCGACCACCACCCGCGCCGGCAAGGCGCCGCAACGCCGGCCCGGCGGCGGCCGCCGGCTCGAGCTGCGGCCGGACGAATTGCGCCGCACGCCTCGACCCGGCCACCCTCCCCTTCCGGACGACGGCGGAGGTCGCGCCGCTCGTCGGCACGATCGGCCAGCCGCGGGCGCTCGACGCGATCGGGTTCGGGCTCGGCGTCGAGACGCACGGCTTCAACCTCTTCGTCGCCGGAGCGCCCGGCACCGGCAGGCGCACCACCGCGCTCGACTACCTGCAGAGCAAGGCGGCGACGCTCCCCGTGCCCGACGACTGGGTCTACGTCCACAACTTCGCCGCACCCGACCGGCCGCAGGCGATTCGCCTGCCGCCCGGCAGCGGGACGCAGTTCGCCGCCGACATGGAGGAGTTCGTCGCCACTGCCCGGCGCGAGATCCCACGCGCGTTCGAGAGCGAGGACTACGACCGCCGCCGCCGCGAGGCGCTCGCCAAGGCGAACGCCCGGCAGGAGGCGCTCGAGGCGGAGCTCGTCGCGTTCGCCGCCGGCCGCGGCTTCGCGCTCCAGGTCGGGCTCACCGGCATCGTCTCCATCCCGCTCGTCGACGGCAAGCCGATCACCCGCGAGGAGTACGCCCGCCTGGACGACGAGCACCGCGAGAGGATCACCCAGGCCGGCACGGAGATCGAGGAGCGCACCGCCGCCTACGCCCGCAGGCTGCACCAGTGCGCCAAGGAAGCGGCCGAGAAGGTGCAGGAGCTGGAGCGGGAGGTCGCCCTCTTCGCCACCGGCCCGCTGTTCCGCGAGCTCGAGGAGCGCTACGCCGCGCTCCCCGAGGTGCTCGCGTACCTCGACGCCGTCAAGCAGGAGATGATCGCGAGCCTGGACGACTTCCGCGGCGAGGCCGAACAGCAGCCGGCGATGCTGGCCGCGTTCGGCGCGCAACGCCCCGGCTTCGATCGCTTCGGCGTCAACGTCTTCGTCGACAACGGCTCGAACGGCGGCGCCCCCGTCGTCGCCGAGCGCAACCCCACCTACTACAACCTGATCGGCCGCGTCCAGTACCGCGCCACCCTCGGCGCCATGGTGACGGACTTCCAGGAGATCAAGCCGGGCGCCGTCCACCGGGCGAGCGGCGGCTTCCTCGTGCTCGACACCCTCGACGTGCTGCGCCATCCCTTCGCCTGGGAAGGGCTGAAGCGGACGCTGCGCTCGTCCGAGGCGCTGATCGAGAACCTCGCCGAGGAGTTCGCCGGCATGCCCAGCGCGAGCCTGCGGCCCGAGCCCATCCCCGTCTCCGTGAAGGTCGTTCTGATCGGCTCCCCGGCCGTCTACCGGCTCCTGCAAGAGCTCGACGAGGACTTCAGGGAGCTCTTCAAGGTGAAGGCCGAGTTCTCGCCCGAGCTCGACTGGAACCGGAAGCACCACCTCAACTACGCCGCCTTCGTCAGCCGCTGGGTGCGCGAGAACGACCTCCTCCACTTCGACCGCGCGGCGGTGGCGCGCCTGATCGAGCACGGCGCCCGGCTGCGCGAGAGCAAGAACCGCCTGTCGGCCCGCATGATGGACATCTCCGACGTCGTCTCCGAGGCGAGCTTCTGGGCCAGCCGAGACGGGCGCGCACGCGTCGGCGCCGACGACGTCGAGCACGCCATCGCGAAGCGCGAGTACCGCTCCAACCTGCTCGAGGAGCGCATCCGTGAGCTGATCGACGACGGCACCCTCGTGATCGACACGCGCGGCAAGCGGGTCGGCGAGCTGAACGGCCTCGCCGTCCTCGACCTCGGCGACCACGCCTTCGGCCGGCCCACCCGGGTCAGCGCGCGGGTCGCGATCGGACGCGGGTCGATCGCCAGCATCGAGCGCGAGATCGAGCTGTCCGGCCCGATCCACTCGAAGGGCTTCCTCATCCTCTCCGGCTACCTGGCGGCGACCTACGCGCAGGACGCACCCCTCGCGCTGAGCGCATCGGTCACCTTCGAGCAGTCCTACGACGAGATCGAGGGCGACTCGGCCTCCGCCGCCGAGCTGGTCGCACTCCTCTCCGCGCTCGCCGAGCTCCCGCTCGACCAGGGGATCGCGATGACCGGGTCGGTCGACCAGCACGGCCAGATCCAGGCGGTCGGCGGCGTCAACCACAAGATCGAGGGCTTCTACGCCACCTGCAAGGCACACGGGCTCACGGGCAGGCAGGGCGTGATCATCCCGGCCAGCAACGTCCGCAACCTCATGCTCGGGACACGAGGTCGTGGACGCTGTCGCCGAAGGACGCTTCCACGTCTGGGCCGTCCGCACGATCGACGAGGCGCTCGGCCTGCTCACCGGCGAGCGGCCGGGGCGGCGGCACCGGGACGGCTCGTACACCCCGGGCACCGTGCACGGTCTCGTGCAGGCCCGGCTCGCCGCCTACGGGGAGCGCATGCGGCCGGAGCCCGCCGACGGAGAGCCGCCGGACGCTGCGTAGTTCGCCGAACGCCGGCTCCGAGGCCGGCCCGATGCCTCCGCCGCCGGCGGTGGTCATGCTGATGGTGGAGGACACCCGAATGTTCCGCACACCGCGTTTCTCGAACCGCTTCGAGGCCGGGCGGGAGCTTGCCCGCGCCCTCGCGGAGGTGAAGGGCGAAACGGCGGTCGTCGTCGGCCTCGCGCGCGGCGGCGTGCAGGTCGCGAGCGAGGTCGCCCGCGCCCTCGGCGCCCCGCTCGACGCCCTCGCCGTCCGCAAGGTCGGGCACCCGCTGCAACCCGAGTACGCCGTCGGTGCGGTGGCCCCCGGAGGCATCGCATACGTCCGCGCCCACGACGGGCTCACCGACGCCGAGCTCGCCGCCGCCGTCGCGGGCGCAGCCCGGGCAGCGGACGAGCTCGACGGCCGGCTGCACAGCCGACACGCGCCCGTCCCCCTCACCGGCAAGACCGCGGTGCTCGTCGACGACGGGCTCGCCACCGGGGCGACGATGGTCGCCGCGGCACGCTGGGCGCGTGCGGCGGAGGCTCGCCGCGTCGTCGCCGCCGTGCCCGCCGGCGCCGCCCAGACCGTCGCCCTCCTGCGCGCCGAGGTGGACGACGTCGTCTGCCTGCGCGCCTCGGAGTCGTTCGGCGCCGTCGGCTTCTGGTACGACGACTTCGACCAGGTCGACGACCGGGAAGTGATCGAGCTGCTCGAGGACGCCGCCGTCCGCCACCGGACAGTCGACGCGGCCGCATGAGGGCCATGCGCACCATCACGGCTCTCGGTGTCGCCCGGGAGCTCGTTCTCGTCGGCTTCGCCGCGGCCGTCTACGGCGGCGTCAGGGCCGTCACCGAGGGCAGTGTCGCTCAGGCGGTCGCGAACGCCGAGGCCATCGACCGGATCGAGCGCACGCTCGGGATCGCCTGGGAGAGCGCGGCGCAGTCGGTGATCATCGGCAGCGACACGCTCGTCACGCTCGCCAACTGGGTGTACATCTGGGGGCACTGGCCGGTGATCATCGCCGCCGCCGTCTTCCTCTACACGCACCGTCCCACGCACTACCGCGTCCTCAGGAACGCCATGATCGCCTCCGGGCTGATCGGCTTCCTCTTCTTCTACGTCGTGCCCACCGCCCCGCCCCGTCTCGCCGGCCTCGGGCTCACCGACACGGTGCTCGAGCAGTCCCACTCCTACCGGACCCTGCAACCGCCGTCGTTGACGAACCAGTACGCGGCGATGCCGAGCCTGCACTTCGGCTGGAACCTCCTCGTCGGCATCGTCCTCTTCACCGCCTTCGCCTGTCTTGCCGTCCGCGTCTTCGCCGTCGCCATGCCGATCGCGATGGGGTTCGTCGTCGTCGCCACCGCGAACCACTTCGTGCTCGACGTCGCCGCCGGCATGCTCGTCGTCGTGCTCGGCCTCGCGCTCGCGCTCGCGCTCGAATCGGTCTCGCACCCGGCGCGAAGGGACCGTGCAAGCCACCCAGAATCCGAACAATCGCGAGCTCCAGCCGCGGCTACACTGAGCCTTCAAGTGAGCTCGCGCACCGCCAACGGCGGGACGCGACGCAAGGGGTCTCCTTTCTTCGTCGCGCACCGGGCCGGAAACGACCTTGCGCTCCTGCGTGCCGCCGAGGAGCGCTCGCTCGATCTCGTCGAGGCCGACATCCGCCTCTTCCGCGGGCGCCTCGAGGTGCGTCACCTGAAGACCCTCGGCCCGATCCCGGTCCTCTGGGACCGCTGGCAGCTCGCCAACCCCTTCGCGCCACGGCTCCAGCTGCACGAACTGCTCGCCGCGACGGGCCCGGACACCGAGCTGATGCTCGACCTCAAGGGCAGAAGCCACCGCCTCGCCGCAGGCGTGCTCGCCTCCCTCGGCCCCGAGCTCGGCACCCGCCGCATCACCGTCTGCGCGCGCGCCTGGACGCTGCTCACGCCGTTCGAGGGAGTCCACGGCGTCCGCACGATCCACTCCGTCGGCAACGCCCGCCAGCTGCGGGCGCTGCTGCAGCTCGGCCGCACCCGCCGCCTCCAGGGAATCTCGATCCACGAGCGCCTGCTCAGCCCCGCCACCGTGGCGGAGTTGCGCGGAGTCGCCGACCTCGTCATGACCTGGCCCGCGAACGCAGCGAGCCGCGCGCGCGAGCTCGTCGAGATGGGGGTCGACGGCCTCATCACCGACCGGCTCGACCTCGCCCTCGAGCTCGCTCCCCTCCGCCCGACCGCAGAGCAGGCCGTATGAGCGGGCTGTCCGCCGACGCCGTGCTCCGGTCGCTCGAGTCTGCGGCCGAGCACTTCGTCGCGCTCGACCTCCGCTTCGTCGCGGCGGCGCTCGCGTTCCAGCTCGCCAACCTCGCGCTGCGGTCGTTCGCGCTCCGCAACGTGATCCAGGCCGCCTACCCGGAGAAGCACATCTCGACCGTCACCGTGGCGGGGGCGTACGTCGCCGGCGTGGCGCTCAACGCCTTCGCACCCGCACGAGGCGGCGAGGCGCTGAAGATCGCCCTGCTGCGGCTGCGCATCCCCGGCTCGTCCGTGCCGACGCTCGTGTCCGCCGGGCTGCTCCTGACCCTCCTGGACGCGCTGATCGGCTCGTCGCTGATCGTCACCGCGTGGGGGCTCGGCATCGTGCCCGCCCTGCCCACGCCGCCGCTCCCCTCGCTCGGCCTGATCACGGGTCATCCGTTCGCCGTGGCAGGGGTGGCGCTGGCCCTCCTCGCCGCGGTCGTCCTCGTGGCCGGGCCGCTCTCCCGCCGCGCCCGCGGCACTCTGGCTCCGTGTCGAGCAGGGCGGCGCCATCCTCCGCACGCCGACCCGCTACGCCCGCAACGTCGTCACGCTCCAGCTCGCCGGCTGGACCTGCCGCATCGGCGTCGCCTTCTGCCTGCTCGCCGCCTTCGGCCTGCCGGCCACCGTGCCGCTCGCCGCGCTCGTCGTCGTCGCCGGCGGCCTCTCGACGCTCGTGCCCACGCCCGGCGGCGCCGGCACCCAGCAGGTGCTGCTCGTCTACGCCCTGCAGCAGACCGCCACGACCGCAGCGGCGCTGTCGTTCTCGATCGGCATGCAGATCGGCATCACCACGGTGAACACCCTGATCGGCATCACCGCGATGATGCTGATGTTCCGGACGCTGCGGCCCGTCGCCGCCGTTCGGGCGGCGCGCAGGACCAACGTCTGACGACGGCCGGGGCCGAGCGTCACTCGGCCCCTACGACTCCTTGATCACGGCGTACCAGACGCGCTCGGCCACCTCGGTGAGGAGCTCCGCGATCCGCGAGAAGCGCCGGTACAGCTCACGGCGGGCGATCACCTCCCGCAGGTCGTCGCTCGCGAGCAGGTCGCCCATCGCCTGCCGGTAGACGCGCTCCAGGTTGCGCTCGGCCTTGATCGCCTCGTCGGCCGCCGCGGTCGCGCCTGCCCGGTGCTCCTGCAGCCCGGCGACCGCGTCGTCGAGATGGCCGACTCCCTCGCGCAGCAGCGCCGCCATCGCCGCCACCGCCGAGTCCGGCGGGCAGTCCATCACCTCGGACTCGCGCACAGCGTCCTTGGACAGGTTGAGGATCCAGTCGATCCCGCGCACGAGCGTGTAGAGATCCTCCGCGTCGTACGGCGTCGTGAACGCCTCCACGAGCGCGCGCTGCAGCTCCCGCTTGACGTCGTCCGCCCGGTGCTCGAGCTCGCGGACGGTCTCGGCCGCCGACGGATCGCCGTTCGGCCCACGCGACGAGCGCGTCCATCCCCTGGATCGTCACCTCGAGCTGCTGCCGCAGCATCGCCAGCACGTCCGGGGTGTCGGGCAGGAACCAGCGGCGCACGGCGGTCATGCGATCCACCTCCAGAGGACGAACGCGACCGCGCCGAGTATCGCAGTCGCGGGCAGCGTGGTGACCCAGGTGAGGCCCATCTCGCGCACGATCTTCCAGCGCACATGCCGCCACCGGCGGCGCCCCGCCCCGATCCCCACCACCGACGAGGCGACCACGTGAGTCGTCGAGACGGGCGCGCCGAGAAACGATGCTCCCAGAATCACAGCGGACGAGCTCGTCTGGCTCGACAGGCCGTCGAGCGGGCGGATGCGGTAGATCCGCTGCCCGATCGTCCGCACGATCCGCCAGCCCCCGAACGCCGTCCCGGCCGTCAGCGCCACGGCCGACGCGAGGGTCACCCAGAGGGGCGCAGCCAGCGAGCTCGTGTGCCCTGCGGCGAGCAGTAGCGCGGCGACGACCCCGACGATCTTCTGGGCGTCGTTCGAGCCGTGGCTGAACGCAAGCGCCGCCGACGCCACCCACTGGCCGGTGTTGACGGGAGCCCGGACGCGCGTCGTCGCGCGACGCAGCAGCAGGCGTAACATGCGCAGGACGACGAAGGCGGCGACTGCGCCGATTACCGGCGACACGGCCAGCGCCACGAGCGTCCCCAAGACGCCCACCGGATGCCAGCCGTCGAACCCGCCCCAGTTGACCGCGTCGACGCCACCCTCGACGAGCGCCGCGCCGGTGAGGCCGCCGACGAGGGCGTGGCCGGAGCTCGACGGGACGCCCCGCGCCCACGCGATCGCCGTCCAGGTCGTCGCGCCGAGCAACCCCGCTCCGACGACGGCGACGGTGTCACCGGCCGGGACGTCGACGATCCCGGCGATCGTGTTCGCCACCGCCGAGCCGAGGAGGAGCGGCCCCAGCATGTTGAACACCGCAGCCAGCACGAGCGCCTGCGAGGGCCGCGCCGCCCTGGTGGCGACGAGCGTCGCGATCGCGTTCGCTGCGTCCATGAAGCCGTTCGTGAACGCGAAGGCGAACGCGAGCATGACGGCCACCACGAGCCCGGCGTCCATCGGGCGACAATATCCACCGGATCGACACGTTTCCCCGACTGGGGTAGCCTCGTGGCGCATGGCAGACCATGAGCACCGCCCTCACCCTGTCCGCGTGGGCCGGGCCCAGTACGAACGGGAGTTGCAGCGCCTGCAGATCGAGCTCGCCCTGATGCTCGACTGGGTGCGCGACACCGGCACGCGGGTCGCCGTCGTGTTCGAGGGCCGCGACGCAGCCGGCAAGGGCGGCGCCATCAAGCGCATCCAGGAGCGCCTCAACCCGCGCTACTGCCGCATCGCCGCGCTGCCCGAGCCGACCGAGCGGGAGAAGTCGCAGTGGTACTTCCAGCGCTACGTCGCGCAGCTTCCCGCCGCCGGAGAGATCGTCCTCTTCGACCGCAGCTGGTACAACCGTGCCGGCGTCGAGAAGGTGCTCGGCTTCTGCACGCCCGAGGAGCACCGGCGCTTCCTGCGTCAGTGCCCCCAGTTCGAGCGGATGCTCGTCGAGGACGGCATCGTGCTGCTCAAGTACTGGTTCTCGGTCAGTGACGAGGAGCAGGAGCGCCGCTTTCAGGCGCGGATCGACGACCCGACGCGGCGCTGGAAGCTGAGTCACATGGACCTCGAGTCGCGGCGCCGTTTCGTCGACTTCTCCCGCGCGAAGGACGAGATGTTCGTCCACACCGACACGGACGTCGCACCGTGGTACGTCGTCGAGGCGGACGAGAAGCGGAACGCCCGCCTCAACTGCATCGCGCACCTGCTCTCGATGATCCCCTACGAGGTGAACGACCCGGAGCCTCTCGAGCTGCCGGCGCGCCAGCCCGACGAGGGGTACGTGCGGCCTGACCGCTCGACGATGACCTACGTCCCGGACCACGTCGCCACGCTGCTCCGGTAGAGCCCCGTGTAGGTCGGAAGCTGCGGCCAGCCGCCGCGAGACCGCTCGCGGACGTTCGCGGCCGTCCCCTCACCCCTGATGGTCGGCGTCTGGATCGTGCTGCCCACGCTCGTCGCGATCGCGATCGCAATCTGACCGCGCAGGCCGCGGGCTCTCAGGCGAACGCCCGCCGCAGTCGCACGAACAGCGCCTCGAGCCACAGGGTCGTGTTCACGTTGAACTCCTCGGCACTCCGCCACGCCGCGCGCACGAGCCCGGCCGCCCGCTCGGGGCCGCGGCCGAGCCCGACAGCGTCGTCGGCGCGAAGCTCCTCGAGGCGGTCGGCGTGCACGGCCGTGTCGGCGGCTCCCGCGGAGACGACGAGCAGGTCGCGATACCAGGCGGCGAGCTCCTCGAGCTGCGCCAGGAGCTCCTCGCGCTCCGCCCCGCGCGCGGCGCGCTTCACGCGCTGCTCGGCATCCCTCGGGGCCAGGTCGACGCCCTCGAGCAGCGCCTCCTCCTGCTCCCTCGCCTCCGTGGCGGCGGCCGCAGCGGCTGTGAGCAGGACACCGGCCGCGTCGCCCGGGTCGAAAGCGGGATCGCGGTAGACGCTCCGGGCCACCGCGATCAGCGCCTCCCGCCGTTCCTGTGCTGCGGGGTCGAGCAGCCGACGCGCCCTGTCCAGGCGCCCGGCGGCCACGCGCGCGAGCGCCGTCCGCTCCTGCTCGGAGAGCGCCTGTGCATGCTCTGCGAGCCAGTTGCGCACCGCCTGCTCGGAGAGCCGCCTGAACGGCACGAGCTGGCAGCGCGAGCGGATCGTCTCCGGGATCGGCCCGAGCTCGTCCGCGACGAGCACGATGGTCGCGTACGACGGCGGCTCCTCGAGATCCTTCAGCAGCGCGTCCGCGGCGTCGTCGTTCAGCCGGTGCGCGTCGAGCAGCAGGTAGACGCGCCGTTTGCCCTCGTACGGCCGCATGTGCAGGTCGTGGTGGAGCTCGCGGATCTCGTTGATGCGGATCATCTCGCCGAGCGCCTCGACCACCCTCAGGTCGGGGTGGGAGCGGGCGAGCACCCGGCGCTCGTCGCCGAGCAGCGCCGCCGCGAACGCGAACGCGGCGGTCGTCTTGCCGACGCCGGGAGGGCCGTGCAAGAGGAAGGCATGCGCGTGCCCGTCGCTCACGGCCGAGCCCAGCAGGCGCTTCGCCTCCATCTGCTCAGGAACGGCTGCGAACGGCTCCATCGATCTCCTCGGCAATCTCGTCCACGGCCCGGCGGCCGTCGACGACCACGAAGCGGTCCGGGAAGCGCGCGGCCAACGTGCGGTAGCCCTGCGCCACGCGCTCGCGAAAGCCGTCGTCCTCTCGCTCGATCCGGTCGCGCTCGCCCCCCACACGGGCGGCGGCATCGTCGATCCCGATCTCGAGCAGGACGGTCAGGTCGGGCAGCAGCCCTCCCACGACGGCGAGATTGAGCTCCAGCACCCGGTCGAGGCCGAGGCCGCGGCCGACACCCTGATAGGCGACGGACGAGTCGACGTACCGGTCGCAGACCACCGCGAAGCCGCGCGCGAGCGCGGGGCGGATCACCTCGTCGACGTGCTGCGCCCGCGAGGCCGCGTACAGCGCCGCCTCCGCCCACGGCGCGACGTGGCCGCCGTGCAGCACCAGGGCACGGATCTCCTCCCCGAGCGCGGTGCCGCCGGGCTCACGCGTCAGCACGACCTCGCGTCCGGACGCCCGCAGGCGCTCCGCCAGCATCTGCGCCTGAGTCGTCTTCCCGCACCCGTCGAGTCCCTCGAAGGAGATGAACATCGCGCGCCTAGGATACGAGCATGCGGGTCATCGTCACCGGAGGGGCAGGATTCATCGGCTCGCACCTCGTCGAGGCGCTGGTCGCCCGGGGCGACGAGGTACACGTCGTCGACGACCTCTCGAACGGGAAGCGCGAGCACGTCGGCCCGGGCGCGACGCTGCACGTGCGCGACGTGCGCGACCCCCTGGACGACCTGGTCGCGGAGGTGCGTCCCGAGGCGATCGCGCACCTGGCTGCCCAGGTGGACGTGCGGGTCTCCGTCGCAGAGCCCGTGCGCGACGCCTCCGTCAACGTCGTCGGGACGGTCAACGTGCTCGAGGCGGCCCGCACGGTGGGGGCGCGCGTCGTGTTCGCGTCGACCGGCGGCGCCATCTACGGCGAGTGCGAGCGGCCGGCCCGCGAGGACGATCCACGGCTGCCGCTCTCGCCCTACGGCACCTCGAAGCTCGCCGGCGAGGAGTATCTCGCCTCGTTCTCCCGCCTCCACGGCGCGACACACGTTTCGCTGCGCTTCGGCAACGTCTACGGCCCACGGCAGGACCCACACGGAGAGGCAGGCGTCGTGGCGATCTTCCTCGGCCGGCTGCGCGACGGTGAGACGTGCCGCATCTTCGGCGACGGCACCCAGACCCGCGACTATGTCTTCGTCGGCGACGTGGTGCAGGCCGTGACGGCTGCCCTCGACGGGCCCGAAGCCGGGACGTTCAACGTCGGCACCGGCAGCGAGACCTCGGTGCTCGGTCTCTACGAGGCGTGCCGGATGGCCGCCGGCTCGGACGCGCCCGCGGTGCACGAGCCCGAGCGGGCGGGCGAGCTGGCGCGCAGCGTGCTCGACCCGGCGCTCGCCGAGCGCCGGCTCGGGTTCCGGGCGGCGACACCGCTCGAGGACGGCCTCGCTCGAACCTGGGAGTGGCTGGGAGCTCGAGGCGTCTGAGGCTCGAGGCGTGGTCGGTGCCATTCCGCGCCGAAGCGATGAAGGACTGACGGCACGGCGGGCGAACCCGTCACCGCCGTGGACTATCCGCTTCATCACGACAACGCGATCGTGCGCCCCTGGCGCACCGCCACCTTCGTGGCCGTCGCGGTCGCGGCTGTGGAGCTCCTCCTGCTGATCGTGGTGGGCGGCGCGCTGCTCGCGAAGCCCGACCACGGCACAAAGCGCACCGCCTCGGCAAAGCCGGCGGCACCCGCCGGCGCGACGAAGACCGGGACGAGCAAGCCCGCGGCCGCTCCGGCGGCGAAGCCCACCCGTGCCGTCGCCGCCGAGCTGCCGCGGCGCAAGGTGCGCGTCCTCGTCCTCAACGGCAACGGACGGCAGGGCGCTGCCGCCGCAGCCGCCTCACGAGTCTCGCACCGCGGCTACCGGATCGGCGGTGTCGCGAATGCGCCCCGCTCCGACTTCACGCGGTCGCTCGTCATGTACCGGCGCGGCTTCGAGGGCGAGGGGCGCCGGCTGGCCCGTGACCTCGGTATCCGCATCGTCGGGCCGCTCGACGGGCTGCGCGCCGCGCAGCTGAAAGGCGCGCAGGCCGTCCTCGTCGTCGGCGCGTAGCGCGCTACCCGCGGCCGCAGGCCGGATCGACCGGATCGTTCACGGCGTCGCGCGCGATGTCCAGCGCGCCCCCCTCGACCCAGTTCTGGCTCCTCGGGTCGAGCGTGTACGCCTGGTTCAGCGCGTAGTACGCGCGACACTGGTCGCCGAGCGCGAGCTGGTAGGCGAGGCCGAGCTGGTACCAGGTGTCAGGGTTCTCGGGCTGCAAGCGCGTCGCCTCGCCCAGGTACGCGATGGCGGAGCGATCGTCGCCGGCGGCGCTCTCGATGTCGGCGAGGGCCCACAGAGGCTCGGGCGAGAGCGGGTTCAGCTCGCGTGCGGCACGGGCCCGGTCGCGCGCGACGGCAACGTCGCCGGCGTCGAGCGCCCGGTAGGCGGCGTCGACCCCGCGCATGGCGAGATCCGGAGCCGCGAGGACGGCGACGAGCGTCACGGCCGACACGCAGGCTGCCGTGACGGGAAGCCAGCCACGCGGCACCGATGCCGGCGGACGCCCCGCCCCCGCGAGCACCCACGCGACGAGCAGCGCCGGGCCGGTAAGGGCGATGAAGTCGAGGTCGTAGTCGACGAGCGCGTGCAGGGCCCAGGCGACGGGAAGCGCCAGCAGGCCCAGCGCTGCCGAGCGCTCGCCGCCGGCGAGGCGGCGCGTGGAGCGCGACACGGCGACACCGAGTGCGCCGGCGAAGGCCGCACCGAGCGCAAAGCCGACGAGGCCCGTGTCGGCGAGGAGCTGCAGCGGCACGCTGTGCGGCTGCGACACGGTGCGCGCGTCCGCGCGGTACCGCTTCCGCGCGAGCTCGAAGGTGTTCGCACCCGAGCCGCCGCCAGGATCCGCGCGGAACACATCCCAGGCCTCCCCCCACCACGCGATCCGGTTGTTCGTGTTCAGGGTGCCGAACCGACTCGGGTCGTTCGAGACCTCACTGCCGGCGTCACCGGACACCTGGTCGGCGGCCCAGGTGAACGGGTTGCCGACCGCCACGACGAGCCCGACCACGCCGACGACGCCGACGAGCGCGGCACCACCGACCAGCGCCCGCACGATCTGCCGCCGCTTCGTTGCCACCAGCCGGGCGACGGGGAGACGGAGAGCGAGCGCCAGCGCGACGACGGCGCCGGCGAACGTGAGCAGCGCGAACACGCGCCCGTCCGCGACGCGGTCGGCCCGGGCGGCACCGTCCTCCACGAGCGCGGGCCGGGTGAAGGCCCACCCGGCGACCACGAGCGCAGGCGCGGCAGCGAGCCCTCCGAGCAATGCGCCCTCGACCCGCTCCTGAGAGAGCCAGAGCCACAGCGCGGTGACCGCCAGCCCCGCCAGGAGGCCGGAGCGCGACTGGGTCAGCATGATCGCGAGCACGGCGCCATAGACGAGCAGGACGCCGCCCGGACGCGCGACCCTTCCGCGCGCGGCGGCGGCGAGCCAGAGCCCGAGCGGGATCGCCGCGTCGGCGAGCAGCGCGAGGCCGTTCGGATGGCCGACCGGGTTGCGGAGCCGCGCGACCCGGTCACCCTCGGGGAAGAGAGCGGGGATCGCCTTGCCGGCAAGCGCCCAGGCGAGCGCCGCGCCCAGCACGACGGCGAGGACGAGCGCCACGTCCCGAACAGCCCGGTGACCCCGGCCGGCGAGGACAAGGCCGACAAGGCCGAAAGCCGCATAGACGAGCCCCTTGTTGAGGGCATCCCAGGAGCGGTCGCCGGCGATCGACCAGGCGATCGAGATGCCGCCCCAGGCGACGAGTGCGCACCCCGCCGCGGCGGCCACGCGTCCCGGAGTGTCGAGCGACGGCACGGCGAGCAGGCCGAGCGAGGCGGCGACGGCGGCGAGCGCAGCCGCCGCGACGGCAAGGCCGCCGAGCGTCATCACCGAGCTCGTGCCGGAGCCGCCGCCGAAGAAGACGGCGCCGGCGACGATGACCCCGGCACCGGCGAGCGCGGCGTTCTGCGCCCACGGCCGTCCCGCCGCGGCGGCGGTGTCCGTGGCAGCGCTCATGGCGGGCCACGCTAGCACGGGCCTTCAGCGGCGCCTCTGCGGCGGTTCCCCGGGCGGCGGGCCTTACAATTCGTTTACCCTGCACTCACCGCCGACACAAGGGCGTCCGCGACACTGGGCATAATCCCCTGGATAGGTCGCCGCCCCGCACCCGTCGTGATCCGTACCTCCGCCCTCAGCCGCCGCCTCTGCCTGCTCGCCGTGCTGGCACTGGCCGCGCTCGGGTCGCTTCTCGTGTCGGCCGGTCCCGCGCTGGCGGCGAGCTGCGGGAAGCAGGTCGTCGACGACTGGTACGACAACGGGCGCGTCGACAAGATCTACCCGCTCTCGTGCTACCGGGAGGCGATCCGCATCCTCCCGACCGACGTGCTCGACTACTCGAACGCGAAGCAGGAGATCGGACGCGCGCTGGCGTACGCGAAGCAGGGCAAGCAGGATCCTGGCGCCAAGCCGGCGACTGCCACGACCGAGACGACGCCGACGTCCACCGAGACGTCTCCGTCGCAGACCACGCCGGACCGGACGCAGACGACCGAGACGACGCCCGAGCCGGACACGACCGAGACCGACACGACCTCCGTGACCGAGGCGGGCGGGGACGTCGACACGTCCGGCCCCTCGTCCGTGCCCGTGCCGCTGATCGTGCTGGGCGGCCTCGCCGTGCTGCTCCTCGCCGCCGGCTCGGCCGGCTACCTGGCGCGCCGCTCGAGCGGCCGCAAGGGCGGCGACGGCCCGCCGCCGGCCTCCGCCTGACGCCGTCGCGGCGGTACACTCCTTCTACCGGGGTGAACGGTGGATTTCCGCAATTTGCAGGAATTTCGCCGTTCTCCTGCTGTTTGTCGGTGTCGTCCGACCGACCTCCTAGCATGCCCGGTCCGCTCGCAGGCGCGCTCAACGCGTCGGACGGGAGGCTCTGATGTCATGGACGGCTCGGGAGGAAGAGAATGGCCACCGCCAAGGAAGCGACCGGCACCCCCACTGAGGCAACAGCACTGCCCGAGGCAGCGCAGGAATACGTGAACACGGTCGTGAACGGGGAGGCGAGCGTCGCGCCGCGGCGGTTCTTCACCATCCCCGGCCGCGACCCGTTCGACGAGGTCGAGTGGGAACTGCGCGAAGCGCTGATCCCCGGCAAGGACGGCCCCGCGTTCGAGCAGAGAGACGTGGAGTTCCCGCGCTTCTGGTCGCAGACGGCGACGAACATCGTGGCGCAGAAGTACTTCCGCGGCCGCATGGCCTCGCCGGAGCGCGAGCGCTCGGTGAAGCAGATGATCGGCCGCATCGTCGACACGATCGGCGGCTGGGGCCGGCAGGGCGGGTACTTCGCGACCGACGAGGAGGCCGGCACCTTCGAGGCCGAGCTGAAGGCGATCCTGGTCAACCAGGTGGCGGCGTTCAACTCGCCGGTGTGGTTCAACGTCGGCTTCGAGGAGACGCCACAGTGCTCGGCGTGCTTCATCCTCTCGATCGAGGACTCGATGGACTCGATCCTCGACTGGATCCGGCGCGAGGGCATCATCTTCCGCGGCGGCTCCGGCTCCGGCCTCAACCTGTCGCGGCTGCGCTCGTCGAAGGAGCAGCTGTCGAAGGGCGGCTACGCCTCCGGCCCGGTCTCGTTCATGCGCGGCGCCGACGCGTCCGCGGGCACGATCAAGTCGGGCGGCAAGACGCGCCGCGCGGCGAAGATGGTCGTCCTCGACGTCGACCACCCGGACGTCGACGAGTTCATCTGGTGCAAGGCGAAGGAGGAGCGCAAGGCGCGCGTGCTCGAGCAGGCGGGCTACGACATGTCGCTCGACTCGCCCGACTGGGGCTCGATCCAGTACCAGAACGCGAACAACTCCGTCCGTGTCACGGACGCGTTCATGGAGGCGGTCGTCGAGGGCAAGGAGTGGAACCTGACGGCCCGCACCGACGGCTCGGTCGTCGAGACGGTCGACGCGCGGGCGCTGCTGCGGGACATCGCCGAGGCGTCGTGGCAGTGCGCCGACCCGGGCGTGCAGTACGACACCACGATCAACGCGTGGCACACGAGCCCGAACACCGGCCGCATCAACGCGTCGAACCCGTGCTCGGAGTACATGCACATCGACGACTCGGCCTGCAACCTCTCCTCGCTGAACCTGATGAAGTTCCGCAAGGAGGACGGCGAGTTCGACGTGCCGATGTTCGAGCACGCGGTCGACGTCGATGTTCCTGGCGCAGGAGATCGTCGTCGGCTACTCCTCGTACCCGACGCCCGAGATCGGCCGGAACGCGGTCAAGTTCCGCCAGCTCGGCCTCGGCTACGCCAACCTGGGCGCGCTGCTGATGGCGCGTGGGCTGCCGTACGACTCGGACGAGGGCCGCGCCTACGCGGCGGCGATCACGGCCCTGATGACGGGTCGCGCCTACCGCAAGTCGGCCGAGGTGGCGAAGCGGATGGGGGCGCACGAGGGCTACGCGCCGAACGCCGCTGCGATGCTCGGCGTGATCTCGAAGCACCGTGCAGCCGTGGGGAACATCCAGCACTCCGACTCGGTGCCGGCGGAGATGCTCACCGCGGCGCGTCAGGCCTGGGACGACGCGCTCGACATGGGCGAGGTGGCGGGCTTCCGCAACGCGCAGGCGACGGTGCTCGCGCCCACCGGGACGATCAGCTTCATGATGGATTGCGACACGACGGGCGTGGAGCCGGACTTCTCGCTCGTGAAGTCGAAGAAGCTCGTCGGCGGCGGCGAGATCACGATCGTCAACAAGACGGTGCCGATGGCGCTGACCGAGCTCGGCTACGCGCCGACCGAGGTCGAGGAGATCGTCGCGTTCATCGACGAGCGCAACACGATCGTCGGGGCGCCCCACGTGAAGGCCGAGCACTACCCGGTGTTCGACTGCGCGATCGGCGATCGCGCGATCCACTACATGGGTCACGTGAAGATGATGGGCGCAGTGCAGCCGTTCATCTCGGGTGCGATCTCGAAGACGGTCAACCTGCCGGAGCAGACGACGGTGGACGAGGTGTCGCAGCTCCTGATCGAGGCCTGGCAGCTGGGCGTCAAGGCGATCGCGATCTACCGTGACAACTGCAAGGTGGCGCAGCCGCTGTCGGGCTCCAAGGACAAGTCCGAGGCCGGCATCATCGCGCAGATCCACGCGCTCGGCGGCGTCGTCGCAGCGCCGAAGCGCCGCCGGCTGCCGGACGACCGCACGGAGGTGGGCCGCAAGTTCAAGGTCGGCGAGTACGAGGGCTACATCCACGTCGGCCTGTTCGAGGACGGCACGCCCGGCGACATCTTCGTGGACATCGCGAAGGAGGGCACGACCCTCGCGGGCCTGATGAACTCGTTCATGATCTCCGTCTCGCTGGGCCTCCAGTACGGGGTGCCACTCGAGGTGTACGTCTCGAAGTTCAGCCACATGCGCTTCGAGCCGAGCGGGATGACGAACGACGCGGACATCCGCATCGCGAAGTCGATCGTCGACTACATCTTCCGCTGGATGGGCAAGAAGTTCCTCACCGCCGACCAGCAGGAGGAGGCCGGCATCCTCACCCCGGAGGTGAAGGCGCGGCTGGCGGCGGCCTACGCCGCCGGCGAAGCCGCCCCGGCCGCCGCGGAGATGCACACGCCCGGCCAGACGGCGCTGTTCAACAGCTGGGAGGACGCGGTCGAGTGCTCGAAGTGCGGCGGCCGCATGGTGCGCACGGGCTCGTGCTACACCTGCCGCGACTGCGGCACGAACACCGGCTGCTCGTAGTGTGGATCGACGAGGCGGTGTCGCGGGATGACGAATCCCCTGACACCGCCTCGTCATTTCCCATCTATACCGCCGCTCGCGCGACCACCTGCGAGTGAGTGTCGGTGCTCATTCGGTCGTCTCATGCTTGGTCGCGCGATCTCATGGTCTGCCGGGCCGGTCGCAGATGCGACGCGCGCCTCATTGTTGTAATACAACTACACAACTGTATCGTGTTATACTGGAGTCGTGGCTCTTTCCCCCTCACCACTGACCGAGCCGGGATCGTCGACCCGATGCTGACCGCACGGGCCCGCTCCGTCGCCGGCACCCTCCGCCAGGACGTCCTCATCGACGGCCGCCACCAGCTCTTCACCGACGAGCCGGAGCACCTCGGCGGGGAGGGCAGCGCTCCCGCGCCGCACGAGCTGTTCCCGGCCGCGATCGCGTCCTGCGTCTCGACGACGATGCTCATGTACGCGCGGACGAAAGGGTGGGAGCTCGGCGAGGTCACGGTCGACGTCGACTACGACAACACGTCGACACCGCGACGGTTCGAGATCGCGATCCGCGTCGACGGCGACCTCACCCCGGAGCAGCTGACCCGGCTCGAGAAGGTCGCCGCGGCGTGCCCCGTCCGGCGCGCCGTCGAGAGCGGCGTCGTGTTCGGGGAGACGCTCGAGCGCGTCGCCCCGGCCCGGGCGGCATGAATCCCACGGCCCCGTAGGCCGCGATGAGGATCGGGCGCCTCGAGCAGAGGCAGGGCCGAGTCTTGAAGCTCGGCGACGGGATGCTCGTGCTCGCCGTCGTGATGCTCGTCCGCCCCGCGCTACTCGAGGACGTCGCCGGCGCAGGTCTCACCTTCGGCGTCGCGGCTGCGCTTACCGCGGCTGTTCTGATCACCCATGCAACGGGCGGGCCTCGAGCCGCTCCGGAAGAGCCGGTGCCCGTGCATCGCGGGCCTGCGCGCCGCCCCCTGTAGCATCGGCCGATGCTCGCCCACGGCGTCGTCGTCGACCCGCATGAGGAGCTCGAGCGCCAGACGCATCACCTCGTGTTGCTCGGCTACCCGGCACTGATCGGTACGAGCGACCGGAGCTTCCGGTCATGCGTCGATCGCCTTCAGCCGCCGCTCGACGGAGCCGGTGCCGCAAAGGGCGCCTCACACGCCTGGATCCCGTTCGCCCTCGTGATACCGGGCGTCCGGCCCGAGAACGCCATGCCCCTGACGCGTCAGGGAGTGAAGGCCGGCTACGTCGACATGCGGCCGGTCGAGCCCTCGGACTTCGCCCCGCTGGAGAGCCTCGCGATCCCGTCGGGCCCGTACCTCGTCGCCGGCGTCGAGACGGGAGGCGACACGCTCGGCGTCCCGCCACGGGATGCGCTCACTCTCGTGACCGGCCGGGGACGCTCGCCGCTCACGATCGCAGAGGGCATCGCGGTGATCACTGCGTTCCCCGGAATCCTGCGCGCCGCCAACTGCTTCCAGATGGCCGGCTCGCGGAGAGCCGACAAGCGGATCCCCTCGCTGTGGGTCACGAGAGCGCGCGCGCCCCGCCTCGGGTGGTGCTTCGAGAGTGTTCCGCACTCGTGGCTCGGGGCGGCCTCCTGCTCGGAGCGCATCGGAGCGCCTGCGGCAGCAGCCGAAAAGCCCGCGACCGCCCACGCCGCGCGATGATCGCCGTTCTCGGGGGCCTGGGCGCGGCAGCCTTCTGGGCGGGCGCGCTGCTCACCGCATCGCGCGCGACGAGGATGATCGCGCCGTCGTCGGCGCTCGCGGGCGTGATGCTGACCGGTCTCGTCGTCGTGGCGCCGCTGGCCGCCGCCGGGGGCGTCCCCGACAGCCTCGGAGCACCGGAGCTCGGCTGGCTCGCCCTCGCAGGCCTCGGGAACATCGTCGGGCTGATGCTCAACTACGGAGCGCTCCGGGTCGGCAAGGTCTCGATCGTCGGCCCCATCAGCTCGACCGAGGGGGCCATCGCGGCGGTGCTTGCGATCCTCGCCGGTGAGACGCTCGGCCCCGGCGTCGGCGTGACGCTCGGCGTGATCGCCGTGGGCGTGGTGCTCGCCGGCATCACGCCCGGTGGCGGCTCGGGCGACCCGCTCCGCGCCACGCTGCTCGCCTGCGGCGCAGCGCTGTCCTTCGGAATCGGCCTCTACGCCACCGCCCGCGTCAGCGCCGCACTGCCGCTCGTCTGGGCACTCCTTCCCGCGCGCCTCCTCGGCGTGGCGATCATTGCCGTACCGCTGATGGCCACGCGGAGTCTCCACATCACGCGGGCGGCGCTCCCGCTCGTGGTGGCCTCCGGGCTCTGCGAGGTGGCCGGTTTCACGTGCTACGCGGTCGGGTCTCGCCACGGGATCGCCGTCGCGGCGGTGCTCGCCTCGCAGTTCGCCGCCGTTGCGGCGGTGGCGGCCTACGTGCTCTTCCACGAGCGCCTGACCCGGCTACAGGTGGCCGGTGTGGCGGCGATCGCCGCCGGCGTCGCCGTCGTCAGCGCGCTCCAGGTGTAGAGCAGCCGCGGCGCTCCTGTGCCCCGGCCGTCCGTGGACGGCATCGGTGACGCCACCGAGTCGCGGTTGCGCGAAAGCCGCAGCCGAAGGCGCAGGCGTGGAGGGCCGGTCGGAACCGGCCCTCCACCCAGGCGAGCTCTAGAGAGGACGGACGCGATTGCGCCGGGCCGCGAACCCGGCGGCAGCGATCACGAGGCCCGCCCCGGCGAGCCCGGCCGCGACCGCTCCGGCGGCGGGAGCGTCGAGCGACGGCAACTCGAGCCCGAGCCGCTGTCGCCCGCCGGAGCCGGCGTCACGATGCCGCGGGCGACGAGCGTCGCCTCATCGTGCACTCCGGCCGCAGGCTGCACGTCGATTCCGCGCGAGGCCAACGTCGCCTCGTCGTGCCCGGCCGGCGCGCCGCGAGCAGCCGCCCGCTCGAACGCGTCCGGTGAAACCGCCACCGAGGCGGCCGTGTCGATGCCGCGCGAACCCAAAGTCGCCTCATCGTGCACTCCGGCCGCAGGCTGCACGTCGATTCCGCGCGAGGCCAACGTCGCCTCGTCGTGCCCGGCCGGCGCACCGCGAGCAGCCGCCCGCTCGAACGCGTCCGGTGAAACCGCCACCGAGGCGGCCGTGTCGATGCCGCGCGAGGCCAACGTCGCCTCGTCGTGCCCGGCCGGCGCGCCGCGAGCAGCCGCCCGCTCGAACGCATCCGGCGCAACCGCCACCGAGGCGGCCGTGTCGATACCGCGAGCCGCCAGCGTCGCCTCGTCGTGCCCGGCGGCAGCAACCGCGGTCACGCCGACCGCCGACGGCCCGGGCTCCTGGTAGTTCATGCCGGAGGCCGCCGATGCGCCGACCGCCGCCGCGGCGGCGACCGTGACGATCAACGCCGCCTCACGCAGGCCGTGCCCCTCGAACTCGGGCTCGTCAAGAGCCCGCGCGAGCTCGTCTCCGTCGAAGGTGAACGTCACCGCGTCGGACTCGCTGCCTGCGAGAAGTGACTCGAGGTCTGCGCGGTCCCAGGCGACGACGACCGTCCCGCTCTCCGCACCTCCGCCCTCTGCCGGGCGCAGGACGTCGAGGATGAGCTCGGCGGGCGCATCGGAGCTCAGCGCCTCCTCGATCTCGCCGCGGGCGATCGTCGCCGTCACGGCGTTCGGATGCGCGGCGAGCATGTCGCGCGTCCCGACAAGCAGGGCCGTTGCGCTCGTCGTGTCCATGAAGGACTCCTTCCTGTGGCGCCCGGGGTGGGCGCGCTCATCTTTCCAGACGGGGAAGAACGCCGAAATCTTCCCACTTCGTGCCGGCCATTACAAATGCGGTGCGGGACGGTAACGCGCCCGGCGTGCGACACTCGCCGCATGCCGCTGCACCCTCAGGCGCAGGCTCTGCTCGAGCTGTTCGAGTCGTTCGGCGACCCGCCCCTCGAGACGAGCACGCCGCAGGCGGTACGGGCCCTGCGCCGATCGCGTCTCCGCCCTGCCACCGTCTCCCTGCCGGAGATCCGCGACGTCGACGCAAACGGCGTCCCCGCCCGCCTCTACCGGCCGAGCGAGGCCTCCGGGCTCGGGCTGCTCGTCTACTTCCACGGCGGCGGTTGGGTGCTCGGAGACCTCGACACCCACGACAACCTGGCCAGGGCGCTTTCGGCCGAGAGCGGTCATGCGGTCCTGTCCGTCGACTACCGCCTCGCCCCGGAGCACCCCTTCCCGGCTGGGCTCGAGGACGCGGTGACCACCGCGCGCTGGGCACATGACAACGCCGATCGGCTCGGCTGCGACCCCGGCCGGCTTGCGATCGGCGGCGACTCGGCCGGCGCGAACCTCGCCGCGGTCGTCACCCAGCGGGAGACCCTGCCGTTCCGCTTCCAGCTGCTCGTCTACCCGCCGACCGACGTGCGCGCCCACTCGGCGTCGAACGCAGCGCTGAAGGAAGCGGCCTTCCTCACCGCGGCAGGCATGGAGTGGTTCACGGAGCACTACCTCTCTGGTCCCGACGGGTCGCGCGACGACCCTCGCGTCTCACCGCTCCTCGCAAGCGACGACGCGCTCGCCGGCTCGCCGCCGACACTCGTCGTCACGGCGGAGCTCGATCCGCTCCGCGACGAGGGCGAGGCCTACGGCGCGCGCCTGCGCGCGCTCGGTGTCGAGACCACCGTCGCGCGCTACGACGGCATGTTCCACGGCTTCGTCTCGTTCGCGGACCTTCTCGACGACGGCCGCCGCGCGCTCGCCCAGATGGGCGCCGCACTGGCGAACGCGCTGCGGTGACAGTCGCTCACTCGGGCCGGTGGCAGACCGCCTCGATGTTGTTGCCGTCCGGGTCGTAGACGAACGCGCCGTAGTACGACGGGTGGTAATGGGGGCGCAAGCCGGGCTTCCCGTTGTCATGCCCGCCGGCGGCGATCGCCGCGTCGTAGAACGCGTCGACGGTCGCGCGGTCGGGGCTCGAGAAGGCGACGTGCACCGGACCGGAGGCTTCGCGGTCGGCGACCCAGAACTCCGGCTTCCCGTCCTTGCCGAAACCGGCGCCGTGCGGCATCGCCATCACGACCTCCATGCCGAGCGGGGCGAGCGCCTGCTCGTAGAACGCCTTGCTCCCCTCCACGTCGTCGACGCCGAGGATGATGTGGTCGATCACGACAGGCTCCTCTCTTCGCGGAGTGCGAGACGATCTTCCGTCAGTCTCGACCACCCGCAGCCTTGCAGCATCGGTAATGCGAGGCGGAGCGGATCCGTACTCGGCCACGGACCGAATGCGAGCAGGTCGTGCCGTGCCCACGAACGCGAGGCCCGATCCGCTATATTGTTGCGTGCTCAACCATCCGTCAATGGAACTCGGCCTCGAGGTCGCCCCGATCGTGCGCGCCGAGCTGGCACGCCGCACCGGCGCGCTCGCCCCGAGCCCGGTCTGACCGGCGCTCAGGTCGTGATCGGCCCGTGCGTCGGGTGCCAGGCGTGGCGCAGGGTCGAGCCGGCCCACAGCACCACGATGCAGAGCGACGAGCAGCGACAGCGGGGTCAACGAGCCGCTCACGATCGCCCAGACCGCGAACACCGCCGACGCGCCGCCGACGGCGGAGAGCACCTTGACCGAGCCGTCCATCTTCGTGCCCTTGCTCATCTCGTCGCCGGCCGAGCCGAGGCCGCACGTCACTGCCCCGAGCAG
This sequence comes from uncultured Gaiellaceae bacterium, assembly GCA_963731095.1. Lineage (GTDB taxonomy): Bacteria > Actinomycetota > Thermoleophilia > Gaiellales > Gaiellaceae > Gaiella. Next base: position 29,401 of record CAVSUK010000020.1, on the reverse strand, counting down.
CGTGATCGCGACCGCCGCCCAGCGGTTGCTCGAGCCGACGAGCCAGACGTTCCAGCCCTCGTGAGCGGCGAAGAACACGAGGACCGCGAGCCCCGTCAGCACCGTCGCCAGCAGGTCCTTGCGGGTGAGAGTCATCTCTTCACCTCCTCCACCGAGTGAAGCCTGGCGCAGGGCCGCGTCGGCGGCATCGGGGAGGCCGCGGAGCCGGCCGGGGCATTCCCGCATGCACGGTAGGCTCGAGAGGCTCGCATCGTCAACGACCACGGAGTGACGCCTTGACCCTGGAACGACCACAGATCGAGAAGCCCGAGGGCGACATCCCCTTCGAGCTCGGCACCGACGACATCGTCGTCGGCGACGGCGAGGAGGCCGTGTCCGGCAAGAAGGTGTCCGTGCACTACGTCGGCGTCGCCTTCTCCACGGGCGAGGAGTTCGACGCCTCGTGGAACCGCGGCCAGCCGTTCCAGTTCAAGCTCGGCAAGGGCCAGGTGATCCCCGGCTGGGACAAGGGCGTGCAGGGCATGAGGGTCGGTGGCCGGCGCAAGCTCACGATCCCCTCCGCGATGGCGTACGGCGCGCGGGGCGCAGGCGGGGTGATCGCGCCGCACGAGCCGCTCGTGTTCGTGGTCGACCTGCTGTCCGTGGGCTGAGCCGGGCGCGCCGTCAGGCCGACGCGGCGCGCGCGATCGTCGCCGGGCCGGGTAGGGCCTCGAGGCTCCAGGCGTGCACCGGCTCGCCGCAGTCGGGACAGGCGAGCACCGGCTCGATCACGTGCCCGCAGTCGCGGTGCCGCAGGAGCAGGGCCGGCCCGTCCTCGTTCGGCACCCAGCGATTCCCCCACTTCATCAGCTCGATCAGGATCCCGTGGAGGTCGATGCCCTTCCGTGTGAGCCGGTACTCGTAGCGCGGCGGATGCTCGTTGTAGAGCTCACGGCGCAGGATGCCCTCGGCAACGAGCATGTTGAGGCGATCGGTGAGGACGTTGCGGGCCACGCCGATGTTGCGGCGGAAGTCCTCGAAGCGCCGGACGCCGAGAAACGACTCGCGCAGGATGTGCATCGTCCAGCGCTCGCCGATCACCTCGAGCGTCGACGCGACCGAGCATGTCTCGCGAGGGAAGTCGCGGATGTTCTCCTCCATCTCCCGAACAGGATAGTTGCAAAGACAGGACCCACTCTGCCATAGTAAGTTTCGAATTGCAACCGACACGAAGGAGGCGGTGGTGATCGCACGCATCTGGCGAGGCTGGACGGGGCTCGACTGCGCCGAACGCGTTGCGGCCGATCTCCGGGAGGGGATCGTGGCGCGCCATGCGGCGACGCCGGGCAACGTCTCCGCCGAGCTCTTCCTCCGGCCACTCGCCGGCGGTGTGGAGCTGATGATCCTGAGCCTGTGGGAGTCGCCGGAAGTGGCGCCCGCGGCGGTCGACGAGAACCATCGCCTACTCGTCGCGCGCGACACCGCTGCCGGCCATGTGGGAGCACGTTCCGACGGCGCAGTCGGTCGCTGCGGCGGCCTGAGCGGGCCGCCCGGTGGAGGCCCCGCCCGAGCAGGGCCTCCACGACGACCGGCTCAGCCCTGGTCGAGGACGCTCTCGACGTCCATCGAGCCGCCGGTCTCGAGCAGGGTCTCGAGGTCGCCGAGCACCCGTGCCCGGCCGCCGCCGGCAGCCATCTCATACATCCCGCCAAGGCGGAGCTCCTGCGTCGGCGCCCGCGACTCGAGCCGATCCGTACTTCGGCACATGCCGTTTCGTGGACGTTCCCGATGCGGGCCGCCGTACGTCAGGCGCATGCTCCGGCGGAAGGGAGGAACGATGGAGCACCACGAACGCCCCGGCGAGGGGAAGTACCTCAGCCTGACGAGCTACAGGCGCGACGGGACGCCGGTGGCGACACCCGTCTGGTTCGTCACCGAGAACGGCCGCCTGCTCGTCTCGACCGACGCCGGCTCCTACAAGGTGAAGCGGATCCGCCGCAACCCCGTCGTCGCCATCGCAGCCTGCACGGCGTCCGGCCGCCTGCGCGGCGACGCGGTCGAGGCTCGCGCCGAGATCCTGCCGGACAGCGAAGGAGCGCACGTCGACGAGCTGATGAAGCGGAAGTACCGGATCGACCGGATCCTCGTCCTGCCGCTCTACCGCGCCGTGCAGCGCCTCCGCCACAGGCAGCCGCAGGAGGGAAAGCCCGCCTACCTGGCGATCACGCCGCTCGGGTAGAGATCATCGCGTCTCGGACGGCAGTTCGCCGAAGCGCTGCCGGTAGGCCGCCGCGAAGCGGCCGAGGTGGGCGCAGCCCACGTCCATCGCCGCCGCCGCCACGGTCGGAGCCACCCCGGATGAGAGCAGCTCGCGCGCCCGCTCGAGCCTGATCTCGCGGAGGAGCTGCACCGGCGTCAGGCCGAAGCGCACGCGTACCACCTCCTGCAGCTGCCGCACGCTCAGCCCCACCCCGGCGGCCACGTCGGCAACCGAGACCGGCTCGCGGTAATGCTCCTCGAGCCAGGCGCGCGCCCGGTCGGCATGGGCGCCGTGAGGGACAGGGGGCGGCGAGGCCAGCAGCGCCGAGTGGGAGTGCGGCATGCCGAGGAGGATCGCGTCGAGCAGCGTGGTCTCGAGGGCACGGCGCGCCACCGGGGGCGTCGTCGGCAGCGCGGCGAGGACGGCACCCACGTGGCGCCACGTGGCATCGACGATCGCACGCGAGGCGACCGGGGTGGTCCACCGCGGCCCGAACTCGACCCGGCCGGCCGGAGCCCCGGCCAGGCGGCCGAGCGCGTGGTCGAGCCGCGACCGGTCGACCGCGATCACGATCGCACCCGCCTGCGGGTCCGGCCGCATCACCGTGGCACGGTCGGCGGCCAGCACGAAGCCCTCGCGCGAGAACGTCTGCCGCTCCCGGCTCGAGCGCACCTCCATCGGCCCGAGCGGCACCGTCACGGCCACCCGTGAGCCCGTCGCCGGCGCCTCGACGAGCACGGAGCCGCCGTAGCGGACGTACACGAGATTGACGGAGCCGACGGCGACGCCGTTGACGAGGCCGTCGAGGAGGCCGCCGCGCACGAGCACGTCATGCCCGACGGCGAGGTCGGCCACCGCGTCGCGCAGCACGTCCGGACTGCGGCTGCAGACCCGGCGATGCCCCGCAAGCGGCTCGTCGACGACGCCGTGGCTCATGCCGCTGCGCGGCACGAGCCACGGCGGTCGTCGTTCTCAGCGCGGCTTGCGCACCCCAAGCTGCTCGAGGCGCGGCAGAACCTCCTGGGCGAAGTACCCGAGCTCACCCACATAGTCGACGAACGATAGCGTCATGCCCTTGAAACCAGCGTCCCAGAAGCGCTTGATCTCGTTCGCGACGTCGTCCGGCGAGCCGATCAGCGGGCAGACGCCGTGGCCGCCCGCGAAGCGCCCGCGGAACATCTGCAGCATCTCCGGGGTGAACGACTGGGCATGGAGGCCCTGCAGCGTCATCAGGTTCTCGACCGCGTCCCAGTCGGCGTTCTCCTCCGCGTACCAGCGGTGGAACTCCTCCGCCTCCGCCTTCGTCGGCCGGCAGACACAGTACGACGGCGTGAACACGCCGACCTCGCGCCCGTACGTCGCACGCGCGTTCGCGGTCACCTGCTCGACGATGCCGGCGCCGTCCTCGGGGCCACCGACCACCGTGAAGACGACGTTCGAGTTCCGGGCGGCGAAGTCGCGCCCCTGCGTGGACGAGCCGGCGTTGAGGATCGGCGGCAGCCCGTCGTAGGGCTTGGGCGCCGACTCGACGCCCTGCAGCTTCCAGAAGCGGCCGTCGATGTCGTACCGGCCCGGCTCCGTCCAGAGCCGCTTCACGACCTCCCACCACTCCTGCGCCATCGCGTAGCGGTCGTCGTGGTCCTGCGGGAGATCGAGACCCATCGCGTCGTACTCCGGCTTGTTCCAGCCGGCCACGATGTTCAGGCCCGCGCGGCCCTTGCCGATCTGGTCGACGGTCGCCATCGCCTTGGCGGTCACGACGGGGTGGTTGAAGGCGGTGTGCACGGTCGCGAACGCGAAGACCCGCTCCGTGTTCGCGAGGATGCCGGCCGCGAGCGCGACCGGGTCGAGGACGCCCTCGTGGAAGTTCGTCTCGCCCCCGTACCCGATCCAGCGCGCGATCGGGAGCATGAAGTCGATCCCGACCTCGTCGCAGAGCCTGGCGAGCCGGAGGTTGTCGTCCCACGTCGCCTTCCAGCGATCCTCGATCTTCGTCACGGCCATCCCGGACGAGCAGTTGGCCGAGAAGGTCCCGAGCTTCAGGTCCTGTCCGTCCAGCAGCGGCTTGGTCACGCACTCTCCTTCGGTTGGTCGGACATCAGTCCGTGGTGGATACGGCCCGCGTGCATCACGAGCGGCGGACGTTCGCTCGTCTCGGTCGCGACGACGCGGCCGACGAGGATCACGTGGTCGCCGCCGTCGTGCTGCGCGTGCATCGCGCACTCGAGCACGGCGACGGCACCGTCGAGCAGCGGGGCGCCCGTGGCGCCCCGGCGTGTCTCGAGGCCCTCGAACTTCTCCGGGCCTTTCCTGGCGAACTGCCAGGCCAGCGCCTCCTGGTCGGCCGCGAGCAGGTGCAACGCGAACGCGGATGCCTCGAGCCAGACGTCCAGGCTGCCCGAGCCGCGGTCGACGCTCCAGAGGACGAGCGGCGGATCCAGGGAGACGGGGGCCAGGCTCACCATCACGAGGCCCGCGTCGCGGCCGTCGCGATGCGACGCCGTGACCACGACCACGCCGGTCGTCCAGGCGCCCATCGCATGTTTCAGCGTGTCGACGTCGACCGACGGCAGCGCCCCGCCGGCCTGAAGCCCGCTCTCCATCCCGGCAGTGTCACCCGTGCGCCCGCAGAGAGCGAGCCGCCGTGCGCGGTCCCGTGATCCGGATTGCGCGGAACCGGGCGCGACAGCAGGGCCTGTGCCTATCCTGAGAAGTTCGTGTCCACGCCCCAGCCCATCACCGCGACCGACGCGCCGGCGACGCCGACGCTGGAGCTCCTGTGGCAGCAGGACGCCACCGCGTACGCGCTCCTGCGCGGCGACGACGGCACCCTCTCGGCCGGGCAGCTCCACGTCGGCATGCCCGCCGTTGCCGACCTGGCGCATCTCGGGCACGGAGCGACCGCGCGCCGCGTCGGGCTCCGGGAGCTGACGGCCCTGGCGGCGTGCCCGCCGCACGGGCTCGCGCTCGGAGGGACGGCGCGGGCCACGTTCACCGTCGTCGAGCTCGCCCGGCGTTCCGTCGCCGAGGGCCTCGTCCATCCGCAGCTCCAGTACGACCACGGGCACTGGCTGGCGTTCTGGGGGGCGACGCTCGACGGGAAAGTGCAGGCCGCGCTCGCCGACATCGCCGCCGCCGTGCCGTCGGTCTGGGTGGACCCGTTCGACGGCGACCGCGACGCTGCCGTCCACGACCTCTACGCGTGCGCAGTCGATCAGATCGCGCGCGACCGCCTCCACGAGGCCGGGGTCCCGCTCGCACGCCGGTCGCGGCGCGGAGCGCCGACCGCAGTCGAGCATTTTCTCCAGGGCCTCGCCGCCCCCGAGGCGCTGCTGCCACGGCATCCCGGCTATCCGGCGCTCGAGCGGAAGCTCTCCGAGTGGGTCGACGCCGGCCTCGGCCGCCGCTCCGTTGCCCCGTGGCTGCTCAGCCTGCACCTCGACGAGCGCCCGGCAACGGCCCAGCGGGCGAGCGACGACGGCGACACGGCACCGGCTCTCGTGCTCGAGCTGTGGTTGCAGGCTGCCGACGACCCCACGCTCAGCCTGCCCGCTTCGCTCCTCTGGAGCGGCGACGACGAGATCTTCGGCTTCCTGCGGGCAAGCGACCCGCGCAAGGCGCTCCAACAGCAGGTGACGGCAATCGAGCCGGTGCTGCTCGAGCACGGCATCGTGTTCGACCTGGCTCAACCGGCCGAGGCGGAGCTCGACCCGGGCGTCGTCCCCTCGTTCCTGCGCGAGGCGATGCCCCGGCTCGACGAGCTCGGGGTGCCCGTGCTGCTCCCGGGCGACTGGATCAGCTCGACGAGCAAGCTGCGCGTCAACCTGACGGCGACCGGCAATCCTGTGGGCCGGGCGAGCGGGCTCCTCTCGACCAGCGACATCGCGTCCTTCGACTGGCAGCTTGCGATCGGAGACGTCGTCCTCACCGCGCAGGAGCTCGCCGACCTCGCGGCGGCCAAGGAGCCGCTGATCCGCGTCGCGGGACGCTGGCACGCGCTCCGCCACTCCGAGGTCGAGCGGGCGCTCCGCTTCCTCGAGCGCCACCGGGGCGGAGCGGGCGTGATCGACCTCGTGCGCGCCGTCGCCGGCGTCGAGACGGACGAGGCGGGTCTCGAGCTGGGCGCGGTGACGCTCGACCCTGCGCTCGAGGATCTCCTCAACGGCGGCGACGAACGGCGCTTCCACCCGCTCCCCACGCCGGCCGGGATGCGACACGAGCTCTTCCCCTTCCAGGAGCGAGGGCACGGGTGGCTGCGGCTGCTCGGCGACCTCGGGGTGGGCGCCATCCTGGCCGACGACATGGGCCTCGGCAAGACGGTGCAAGCGATCGCGATGCTCCAGTCGGAGCGCGAGCAGTTCGGCGACACGGCGCTCGGCCCGACGCTCGTCGTGTGCCCGATGAGCGTCACCCGTCAGTGGGCGAAGGAGATCGCGCGCTTCGCCCCCTCGCTCCGCGTGCACGTGCACCACGGCGGCGACCGGCTGGAGGGGACATCCCTGGTGCAGGCGGCCGGGGAATGCGACGTCGTCGTCACCTCGTACGACGTCGCCACCCGTGACGCGGAGACGCTCGCCGAGGTCGCGTGGGACAGGCTGCTGCTCGACGAGGCACAGGACGTGAAGAACCCGCTGACCAAGCGGGCGCGGGCGCTGCGACGGCTGCCCGCGCGGCGGCGGCTCGCGATGACGGGCACGCCGATCGAGAACCGGCTCGGCGACCTGTGGGCGCTGATGGACATCGTGAACCCGGGCCTGCTCGGATCACGGGAGCGCTTCGAGCGCGCGTTCGCCCGGCCGATCGAGGAGCACCACGACGAGCACGCGCTCGCCCAGCTGAAGGCGCTCGTGCAGCCGTTCATCCTGCGGCGGCCGAAGGACGCGCCCGAGGTCGAGCTGGAGCTGCCGACGATCACCGTCGTGAAGGAGTACTGCCGCCTCACGGTCGAGCAGGCGGGCCTCTACCAGGCGACCGTCGACCGGTGGATGCCACGCGTCGAGGCGCACGACCGCAGCTTCGGCCGGCGCGGTGCCGTCCTCGCCATGCTGAGCCAGCTGAAGCAGGTCTGCAACCACCCGGAGATGGTGCTCGCGACCGGTCAGCCCCTCGACGGGCGGTCGGGCAAGCTGGAGCGCCTGGTCGAGCTGCTGGAGCGGGTGCCCGCAGGGGACAAGTCGCTCGTCTTCACCCAGTACCCCGGCTTCGACCGGCTCGTCCCCCACCTCGCGGAGCGTCTCGGCCTGAAGGTGGGCTTCTTCCACGGTGGCCTCGGCGCCCGCCGCCGCGAGGAGCTCGTGGACGAGTTCGGCCGCGACGACGGCCCGGCCGTGCTCGTGATCTCGTTGAAGGCCGGCGGCCGCGGGCTCAACCTGCCGGTCGCGAACCACGTCTTCCACTTCGACCGCTGGTGGAACCCCGCAGTCGAGCAGCAGGCGACCGACCGCGTCTACCGCTTCGGGCAGCACAAGGACGTGTTCGTGCACAGCCTCATCTGCACCGCGACGCTGGAGGAGCGGATCGACCAGTTGCTCGACACGAAACGCGAGCTGGCGGCGCAGGTGATCTCCGGCAGGGCGGACGACTGGCTCGGCGAGCTCGACCTCAACGCGATCCGCGCGGCCGTCGCGCTCTCGCCCGACGCGATCGAGGAGGCCGCGTGAGCTCGGTCGTGCTCGACGACGGCCGGCCGGTGCACGTCGCCGGCGGGGAGGAGCGGATCGGCCGGGGCCCGTGGGCACGGCTGCTCGCGACCGCGATCGTGCCCGACGAGGCCACGGCCCGTGCCGAGCGCGGCCGCACGCTCGCGCGGAGCGGGCACGTCCACACGGTCACCGTCGGCCCGGGCCGGATCTCGGCCCGCGTGATCGGCAGCGGCGACGCCGAGTACGACGTGACCCTCACCGCGGCGGCCGTACCCTCCGCGCACCTGGGCGGCCGTCTCGGGCTCGCCCCGGGCCAGGCCGCTGATCGCCGCCGCGCTCGAGGGGAACGCGCAGTCGATGCACCTGCAGCACGAGATGCTGGTCGACTGGGAGGAGCCGCTCGTGCCGCCCGCCCGCGCGATCCGCCGGACGCTGCACGTGCCCGGACGCCGACTTCAGCGCTACCTGCAAGCACGTCGCCGCGGTCGCCTACGTCGTGGCCGACGCGATCGACCGCAACCCGTCGCTGCTCCTCCGCTGGCGCGGCTGCGTACCGGCGGCGACCGGCTCGCCGACGCCGGAGCCCGAGCCCGTTGCACCCGAGCCGCCGTCGGCCGACCGGTGGGACGCAGGGCCGCTGCCTGTGCTGGGCCCGGCGCGCTCGCTGCCGGTCGGCGCGGTGCTGAAGCGCCTCGGCCGGAGCGGCATCCGCATCGACGACGACGAGCTCGTGGACGCGTTGCGACCCGCGTACGCGGCGTTCGCCGCCATGGACCGCACCCCGTAGAGCGGGGCCATGCCTCGCCCCTCGTGGCACCGCGGCCCTGAGCGGCATTCGAGGGAGATCAGGGCCTGCTCAGGGTGATTCCCGATGGCGCCCGGCCCGGCGGTGATCGACGCTGTAGTCGATCATCGAAGGGAGCGCATCATGAGCGAGACCACCACCACGACCGCAGTCGCCCCCCACGGAGTCCGAGCGCAGGCTGCTCCGCCCGGCAGACGACCGCGTCGTCGCGGGCGTCTGCGCCGGCCTCGCCCGCTATTTCGGGCTCGACCCGCTCGTCTACCGGATCGCCTTCGCGGCACTCGTGCTGCTCGGGGGCAGCGGCCTGTTCCTCTACGGCGCCGCCTGGCTCGTCATCCCCGACGAGCGTCGAGGCGAGTCGCTCGTGGAGGAGGCGATTCGCCGCCACCGCGACCGGCCCTGGCTCGTCGCCGGCGCCGGCCTCGTCGCCTTCGGCATGCTCTTCGGGCTCACCGAGTCGAACCTGTGGCCCGACGCCGGCAGCCTGTGGATCGCCGCGCTGGCGATCGGCCTCGGCGTCGTCTGGTGGCAGCTCCGCGACCGTCCCCGGACGGACGCCGCAGGCCCGAGCGGGTGTCGAACGCACGGGTCGGGCAGGCCGGCACCGTCCCGCCGCGAGCGCTCGGCCGATGCCGGCGCAGGGCCGTCTGCGCCGACGCGGCGCCGGATCCCGATCTTCCTGCCCACGATCGGCGCGCTGCTCGCCGCCGCCGGGGTGCTCGGCATCCTCGAGCTCACGGACGTCGTCGACGTCGACTGGGCCCTCGCGCTGGCGGTGGGCGTCGTCCTCGTCGGCGTCGCCGTCGCCGTCGGCGCGTTCTTCGGCGCCACCGGCGCGCTCGCGGTGATCGGAACGCTGCTCGCCGCCGCCATGGTGCTGGTCGCCGCCGTGGACGTCCCGCTGCACGGCCCGATCGGCGACCGCAGCTACCGCCCCGTCGCCGTGACCGAGCTCGAGCCGTCGTACGAGCTCGCGATCGGCACGCTGCGGGTCGATCTCCGCGACCTGCTCCTGCCGGCGGGCACGACCCGCGTCGAGACGACGGTGGGCATCGGCGAGCTGACCGTGATCGTCCCCGCCGGCGTGCGCGTCGAGGTGGACGCGCGCGTGAAGGCGGGCGAGAGCGTCGTTCTCGGCAACAGCGAGGACGGCTGGGGCGTGACCCAGCACGTGACGACGGGTGCCGAGGCAGTCACGGGGCCGACACTCGTGCTCGACGCCGAGGTCGGCTTCGGCAACCTGGAGGTGCTGACCGGGTGAGCACCGTCGCCGGCAGGCTCCCCGCCGCGCTGGCGCGGCTCACCCGCCGGCCGGACGACGGCGTGCTGGGCGGTGTCTGCGCGGGCCTCGCACGACGGGGCCCGCGTCGACCCGACGCTCGTCCGGCTGGTGTTCGCGCTGCTCTCGTTCGCGGGCGGCGCGGGCATCGTCGCGTATGCGGGTGCCTGGATCGGCCTGCCGGCGCAGGGCCGGCCGGGGCCGTCACGGGCCTACCGCGTCGCCGGAGCGTTGCTCGTCGGCGCCGCCATCGTCGTCGCGTTCCATTCCGTCGGCGTCACCGACTCGGTGTTGTGGCCGGCCGCGATCGTGGGGACGGGCGTGGTCGTCGCCCTGCACCACCCCGTCGACGCGTCACGGTCTCAACGCACGGTTCGCGCCATCGCGGCCACCGCCCTCGTCGTGGGCGGCTCGCTGCTCTTCCTCGAGACCGCCAGAGGCGCCGCGGACGGCGGCTCGCTCGTCGCGCCGGCCGCGCTCGGCGTCGTGCTCTTCCTCGTCGTCGGCCCGTGGACATGGCGCCTCGTCCGGGAGCGCGACGCCGAGCGGATGGAGCGCATCCGCGCCCAGGAGCGAGCCGACATGGCAGCCCGCGTGCACGACTCGGTGCTGCAGACCCTGGCGTTGGTGCAGCGCTCTGCCGACGACCCGCGTCGCGTCGCCGCCCTCGCGCGCCGCCAGGAGCGGGAGCTGCGCGGCTGGCTCTACGGCGCGGCGGCGAACGCGCGGAGCTGCTCGGACGCTCGCTCGAGGACGCGCTGGCGGACGTCGAGGAGCTGCACGGTATCCGCGTCGAGCTCGTCCAGACGGGTGACGTGCCGATGGACGACCGCCTGCGCGGGCTCGTGCTGGCGGCCCGCGAGGCCGTCGCCAACGCGGCTGCTCACGCGGGCGTCCGCGACGTCGCCGTCTTCGCCGACGTGGGCGACCGCGAGGTCACCGTCTACGTGCGCGACCGCGGCTCGGGCTTCGCCCGAGAGTCCGTGCCGGAAGACCGGCGCGGCATCGCCGAGTCGATCGAGGCGCGTCTCGCACGGCACGGCGGGAAGGCGACCATTCGCAGCGCCCCGGGGGAGGGCACCGAGGTCGAGTTGCGCCTACCGTTGGAGACACCGTGAAGACCCATCGCCGCCTCGTCCTCGTCGAGGATCACCGGCTCTTCCGCGCCGGCGTGCGCAGCGAGCTCGACGCGAGCATCGAGGTGGTCGGAGAGGCGGAGACGGTCGCCGAGGCGATACCGCTCATCCGCGAGCTCGACCCCGACGTCGTGCTGCTCGACGTGCACCTCCCCGACGGAACCGGCCAGGCCGTGATCGCCGCCGTGGCACCGGAGCGCCCGGGCGTGAAGTTCCTGGCGCTGTCCGTCTCCGACGCGGCGGAGGACGTGATCGCGGTGATCCGTGCGGGCGCCCGCGGCTACGTGACGAAGACGATCTCGGGCCCCGAGCTGAGCGAGGCGGTGCACCGTGTCGCCGAAGGTGACGCCGTCTTCTCGCCGCGCCTCGCCGGATTCGTGCTCGACGCCTTCCGCGGCGGCGAGATCGCGAGCGACCCGAGCTCGACCTGCTCACCGGCCCGCGAGCGCGAGGTGCTGCAGCTGATCGCCAGGGGCTACCTCTACAAGGAGATCGCGGCGCAGCTGCACCTGTCGGTGAAGACGGTCGAGAGCCACGTCTCGGCCGTGCTCCGCAAGCTGCAGCTCTCGAGCCGCCACGAGCTCACCCGCTGGGCCGTCGAGCGCCGGCTGATCTGACCTTCCGGCCCCGCCGGCCGATCCGGTCAGGTGCCGAGGATGTTGACGGCGCGTGCCGCCACGATCAGCACGGTCACGATCGACACGACCGACTCGGCTCCCATCAGCCACTTGGCCCGGTGGGTGAGCGGCATCGCGTCGGTGGGGCTGAACGCGATCGAATTCGTGAGCGAGACGTAGACGTAGTCGGGGAGCCGCGGCTCCCAGCCGGGTCGTGCGAGCTCGTCGTTCTCGTCCTGGGGGAACTGGAAGTCGGGCTGCGTCCGGCCGTCGGCGAGGGCACGCGCGACCGGTCCGCCGCAGTCCGTCTCCCAGAAGGCGAGCGCGAACGTCACCACGTTCGTCAGCAGCACCGCGAGCGCGCTGACGAGGAGCTGGGCCCCGGTCGGACGCGACGCGGAGGCGCCCACGAGCGAGGCGACGAGCAACCCGACCCCGATCAGGTTCGTGGTGCCGAGCACGGCGAGCAGCCAGATCGCGACGGCCCTCCGGCGGCGGCTGTCACGAGCGGGCCCGAGCCCTCCCAGGAAGGCGACGACGAGGACGAGCGCCGGCAGCGCGAGCAGGAGCCAGACCCACCAGTCGCTCCGGCCGAGCAGCTTCCATCCCTGCCAGGCGCTCAGCGCCGCGACGCCGCACAGCGTGAGCGCCACCGCGAGAAGGAAGGGCGCGGCCTCCCGGCGCGCCTCGTGCTGTGCCTCGCGCATGCGTTCTGTCCGTCATGCTCGGCTCGTTCGGCGCGGGCGCGCGACACCTACCCCGGCTCTCGGACGATTTGTCACAAGCGCTCGGGGCGCACGGTCGCGGCCCGTCAAGCGAACGGCCTCCGGCGCCGATGATCCCGGAAGATGATGCGGCTCGGCACAAGCGGCGACGACCCCGGCGGCCGCGACAACGCGGCGCGCCTGCAGCGCGAGATCGACGCGCTCCACGCCACCACGGTCGCGCTCTCGGCACCCCTCGACACCGACGCCCTGCTCGAGCTGATCGTCGAGCGCGCCGCGACTCTCGTGGGCGGCGCGCACGGCTACGTGTACGTGCGGAGCGACGACGGCACGCGCATGGTCGAGCGCATCGCCCAGGGGCCGCTGAGCCCGTGGGCCGGCTCCGAGATCACGCCGGACGAGGGCAACGCCGGCCTCGTGTGGCGGACGGGCAAGGCGCAGATCGACAACGACTACAGGGCCTATCGCGCAGAGGCGCGACATCGGCGAGGCGACCCCCGCCGCCGTCCTCGGCGCCCCGCTCAGGGTGCGCGGCGAGGTGGCGGGCGTGCTCGGGCTCGCACGCATCGAGCCGGGCGCCGTCGTTCTCGCTCGAGGACCAGCGGCTCGTGGAGCGGTTCGCCCAGATCGCGTCCCTGGCGATCGAGCGGGTCAGCCTCCATGCCGATCTCCAGCGTGAGCTGGAGCAGCGACGCAGCACCGAGGAGGAGCTGCTGCACACGGTCGCACGCCTCACCCACTCCGAGCTCGCGCTCAAGCAGTCGCACGAGGAGACGGTGCGACGCCTGGCGAGCGCCGCCGAGCAGCGCGACGGCGCGACGGGCCGGCACATCGAACGGATGAGCGCGACGTGCGAGCACGTGGCACGGCGCCTCGGTCTCGACGACGCGTTCTGCGAGAACCTGCGGCTCGCCAGCCCCCTGCACGACATCGGCAAGATCGCCGTCGGCGACGACCTGCTGCTCAAGCCCGGGCCGCTCGACGAGGCGGAGCGCAAGGCGATGGAGCAGCACGCCGAGATCGGCTACCGGATGCTCTGCGACGCAGGCTCGGAGCTGCTCGACCTCGCCGCCTCGATCGCGCTCACCCACCACGAGCGCTACGACGGCACCGGCTATCCGCGTGGACTGCACAGGGAGGACATACCGCTGGAAGGCCGGATCGCAGCCGTCGCCGACGTGTTCGACGCGCTCACGAGCGACCGGGCCTATCGGCCCGCGTTCCCGGTCGAGCAGGCCCTCGCCATGATGCGCGACGGCAGCGGCACGCATTTCGACCCGGTCGTCCTCGACGCATTCCTCGACATCCACCCGGAGCTCGTACGTCCCCGACGCGCCGGAGCAGCGCGTACGGCTCCCCGAGCACCACGACCCGGCGCCCGCAGCGCCCTCCGGCGTGGTCTCGGAGGAAGCCCTCGCGCGCGCGGTCGAGGACGCGATCGACGCGATGCCCGGCGTATCCTCGGCGCGCGAGGCGATCGACGACGCCCTGAAGCGGCTCTGCCACGCTGCCGGCACCGGGGTGCTCGCGAGCGTCTACACCCTCGACCACGACCGCCTCTGGTGCCTCGCGCAGAACGGCTACACGCAGGTGCGCGACGGCTTCACGCTGCACCAGGGCGTGATGGGCCGGGCGCTCCGCACCGAGACCGTCGTCTTCCTCCCCGACGTGCGGGTGGACGACGCCTTCATCGGTGCTCAATCCGGCATCACGTCCGAGCTCGCGCTGCCGCTCGTGGGGCGGAACGCACGCGCCATCCTCAACGTCGAGACGACGGGGCCACGGCTCCCGGACGGGGCCGTCGCCTCGCTCGCGCCGCTCGGCGACGCCCTGCTGGAGGTGATCGACGCGCTCGACCCGCCGCTCAGGCTCGATCTCGCAACGCTGGCGCGGCTCGCCGTCTACGCCAGCTCGCTCCGCTCCGTCGCCGAACTGAGCGAGCTCGCCACCCGCACGCTGGGTCGACTGCTCGACCTCGAAGCGGCGCAGCTCACCCTGGGCGGCCCCGCCTCGGACACGACCTCGAGCTTCTGGCGCCGCCCCGAGTCGGCGCTGCAGCCGATCCCCGGGGAGACGATCGCCGCCGTGACGGCGGGCTCGTCCCTCGGCGAGTACACGTGGAGCGTGCTCGACGGCGTCGACATCGAACTCGCCGGGCCTGAGGAGCCGGGGCGCTTCCTGCTCTGGCTGCCGCTGCGAATCCGCGGAGTCCTGCTCGGCACGCTCGTCGGCCGCTCGAACACGCCGATCGCGCTCGGGCATGAGCAGGCCGAGGCCGCCACCCTCTTCGCCCAGCAGATCGCGGCGCTGCTCGACGTGGCCCTCGCGCTGCGCCGGGAGCAGCGAGCCGCCGTCACCGACAGCCTCACCGGCCTGCTGAACCGGCGCGGCTTCGACGAGCGCCTCCGCGAGGAGATCGCGCGGGCGGAGCGCAGCGGACTGCCGTTCGCGGTGGTGCTCACCGACTGCGACGACCTGAAGCGGATCAACGACCGCTTCGGCCACGAGCGCGGCGACGCGGTGCTGCAGGCGATCGCACGGCTCCTGCGCAACGGCAAGCGCCTCTCGGACATCGCCGGCCGGGTGGGCGGCGACGAGTTCGGGCTGATCCTGCCCGAGTCCGGCGCGGACGCCGTCGCCGTCGTGACCGAGCGCCTGCGCGTCGCCGTGCACGACATCCGCCTCGAGGGCGAGGGCAT
Organism: uncultured Gaiellaceae bacterium; assembly: GCA_963731095.1. GTDB lineage: Bacteria > Actinomycetota > Thermoleophilia > Gaiellales > Gaiellaceae > Gaiella. The sequence continues at coordinate 14,259 of CAVSUK010000020.1, read as the reverse complement.
GACGGCCAGCTTCGGGATCGCTGTCTATCCGGACAACGGCCGCACGAGCGCCGCACTGCTGCGAGCTGCCGACCGGGCGCTGTACGAGGCGAAGCACGGTGGCAAGGACCGGCTTGCGGGCACCGTCTCCGGTGCCTAGCTAGATGTCCTACCCATGGACGTCGTGAACGCGGCTGATCGCCGCCGGTCGACGAGGGCGGGCATGACCGGCCCCTACGCCGCGGAGGAGGAAGCGACGCGCTCGCGCTTGAAGGTGGCGTGCTTCTTCGTCACGCCGACGAGCTCCCAGCCTGCCAGGCCGAGCTTGTTCCAGAAGGCGACGTCCGCCTTGCGCTTGCCCCGCCGCTTCTCGATCCGGTACTCGAACACGCGCAGCGGCTCGACGTGCACCGGCACGCCGCCGGCGGCGAGCGATTCGACGCGCGCACGGCTGAAGGCAGCGCGAAATGGCGTCGGCCCCGGGTCGAGCGGGCCGTCCGGATCACGGTGGGCGTGCTGCGACTGCATCACTCCGAGAGTAGTCGGATGTCACTCGTTCGGGGCACGGGTACCGTCGCGGCGCACCCCACGACCCTTTCCCCAGCCCCGGCGGGCGCTCCTGCCGCCCCGGCAACGTAGGATCGCCGCATGGAGCACCGTGCCCTGGGCCGTAGCGGTCTCGAGTCGTCCCGCATCATCCTCGGCTGCGGGAACTTCGGCGGCGTCGGCTCCACTCCGGCCTTCTTCGGCCAGGGCACGTCGAAGGACGTGGCGTTCGGGCTCATGGACGCAGCCTGGGAGCTCGGGATCACGACGTTCGACACCGCCGACGCATACGGCGGCGGCCGCAGCGAGACGTGGATCGGGGAGTGGCTCGCAACGAAGGGGCCCGACGTACGCGACGCCCTCGTGATCGCGACGAAGACGTTCAACCCGATGGACGAGGGCCTCGACCACGGCCTGGGACGGCAGCGCATCCACCGGCAGCTCGAGGCGAGCCTGCGCCGTCTCGGCGTCGAGCGGGTGGCGCTCTACCTGCCTCACGCCTTCGACCCCGACGTGCCGCAGGAAGAGACGCTGCAGGCCTTCGACGAGCTGCGGCGTGCGGGCAAGATCGGCGCTGTCGGCGCCTCGAACTTCACCGGCGAGCAGCTCGCCGAGGCGCTCGAGCTGTCCGAGCTGGAGGGGCTCGCGCGCTACGAGTGGGTGCAGAACGGCTTCTCCCTGCTCGAGCAGGGAGACCGCGAGACCGTGTTCCCCGTCTGCCACGAGCACGGCCTCGGCTACACGCCGTTCAGCCCGCTCGCCGGCGGCTGGCTGTCCGGCAAGTACCGCCGAGGCGAGGCGCCGCCGCCCGGCTCGCGCATGACACAGCGCCCCGAGCCCTACGGCGCCTACCAGACCGACAGGGTCTTCGACGCGCTGGAGGCGCTGGAGCGCGAGGCGGCAGCACGGGGCGTCTCGATGGCGGGGCTCGCGCTCGCGTGGGCGCTGTCCGTACCCGAGGTCACCGCGATCGTCGTCGGCCCGAACCGGGTCGAGCACCTCGCCCACGTGTCCGAGGCGCTCGACATCGCCCTCACGGCCGCGGAGCGAGACCGGCTGACGGAGGTATTCGCATGAGCGTCCTCGTCCTGTCCGAGCACGACGTCCGCGAGCTGCTCGACATGGAGTCGTGCGTGGCGGCGATGGAGGACGTCCTCGCCCGGCTCGAGCGCGGAGAGCTGACGAACCCGCTCCGGTTCGTCATGCGCCCGCCGGGCTCGGTGCTGATGGGCCTGATGCCCGCGCACGCCACCGGCGAGAAGCCCGTCTTCGCGCTCAAGGAGATCGTCATCTCCCCCGCCAACTCCGAACGCGGCCTCGACCCGCACCAGGGCGCCGTGCTGCTCCACGACGGGGAAACCGGCGAGCTGACCGCGATCCTGAACGCGTCGCCGATCACGGAGATCCGCACCGCCGCCGTGTCGGCGGTGGCGACGAAGCTGCTCGCCCGGCCGGGCTCCCGGACGGTCGCGGTACTGGGCTCCGGGCGTACAGGGGCGCTCCCACGTCGACGCGATGCAGACGGTGCTCGACGATCCGATCATCCGGATCTGGAGCCGCAACACCGCGCACGCGGAGGCCCTCGCGCTCGAGACCCACTCGCTCGTCGCGGAGACGGTCGAGGAGGCGCTCGACGGCGCCGACATCGTCTGCACCACCACCGCCGCCCGCGAGCCCGATCGTGCGCCTGTCGTGGCTCGCACCCGGCACCCACGTGAACGCCGTGGGCTCGTCGGTGCCGTCCGCCCGCGAGCTCGACGCCGAGACGGTGGCCGCCGCGTCGCTCTTCGTCGACCGGCGCGAGTCGACCCTGAACGAGTCCGGCGACTACCTGCTCGCCCTGGAGGAAGGGGCGATCGGCCCCGACCACATCCGGGCCGAGCTCGGCGAGCTGCTCACCGGCGCCCACCCGGGGCGCACGGGCTCCGACGAGCTGACGGTGTTCAAGTCGCTCGGGATCGCGGTCGAGGACCTCGCCTCCGCCGAGCTGTGCGTGGCCCGGGCGCGCGAGCGTGGGATCGGCACCGAGGTCGCGTTCTGATCCCGCTCGTGGAGATCGCGGAGGCACGAGATCGGATCCGCGACGTCGCCCTTCGCACACCGCTGATCAGGCTGCAGGCCCCGGACGCGCCGGCGGAGATCTGGCTCAAGCTCGAGTGCCTGCAGCCGATCGGCTCGTTCAAGATCCGCGGGGCGGCAAACGCGATCCGCTCGGCGCCGCCGGGGGCGATCGCGCGCGGAGTGCTGACGACGAGCGCGGGCAACATGGCGCAAGGGGTGGCGTGGATCGCGCGCGAGATGGGGGTGCCCGCGACGATCGTGGTACCCGAGCACGCGCCGCAGACGAAGCTCGACGCGATCGCACGACTCGGCGGCACGGTGATCAGGGTTCCCTTCGAGCGCTGGTGGCAGGCGATGGAGGAGGGCTCCTACCCCGGCGTCGAGGGCCTCTTCGTCCACCCCGTCATGGACGACGCCGTCATGGCCGGCAACGGCACGATCGGGCTCGAGCTCGTCGAGCAGCTCGACGACATCGACACGGTGCTCGTGCCGTGGGGCGGCGGCGGCCTCACCACGGGGATCGCGAGCGCGCTGCACGCGCTGAGCCCCGGTACGCAGGTACTGGCCTGCGAGCCGGAGACGGGCGCTCCCCTGACGGCCTCGCTCGCCGCCGGGCACCCCGTGCCGGTCGACTACACGCCGTCGTTCGTCGACGGCGCCGGCAGCAAGGGGCTGCTCGCACCCATGTGGGATCGTGCCCGTCCGCTGCTCGCCGGGGCGATCGCGCTCTCGCTGGACGAGACCGCTGCGGCCGTGCGGCTGCTCGCCGAGCGTGCCCGCGTCGTCGCCGAAGGCGCCGGTGCGCTTGCCGTCGCCGCGGCCGTCTCCGGTCGCGCCGGCACCGGGAGGATCGTCTGCATCGTCTCGGGCGGCAACATCGACGCCGCGCGGCTCGCGGCGATCCTCGAGGGCCGAACTCCGGCCTAGACCCTCCTAGCTGCGGCCGGTCTCGTCCTTGCTCGGCACCCTCAGCGGGAGCAGATACCAGCCGAACAGGAAGGCGCCGCCGGTGAACACCGTCACCAGGATCGTCGCCCACGTGCCGAGCAGCACCTCGGTGACGAGGAATACGGCGCTCGTCATGGCCGCCGCGAGAAACACGGTGCCGGCGATGGCAAGCTTGTTCGAGACGCGCATCAGCTCTTCCTTGTCGACGTCGCGCCACCGCAGGCGGTGCAGCGCGGTCGGGGCCATGAGGAGGATCGAGCCGGCCACGCTGCAGAGCAGGGACACCATGTAGGCGCCCTTCTCGATCCGGTTGACCGCCTCGAAGCGGCTGGCGAACGGCACGGCGAGCAGGAAGCCGAACAGCACCAGCACACCGGGAAGGGCGAGGCGAAGCTCGTTGAGGAGCTCGATCAGCTCCCGGTTGACGCGCTCGTGATGGGTCTCGTCCGAGGACATCGGCGAAACGTATCGTTGCGCACGGGTGCGCACGATCTCCGTCACAGCCCTTCGCCGCCTCGTCGTCGCCGCCCAGGGCTACGCCGGCCGGTCGCGCGCCGGCACGGCGACGGAGGTCGAGGCAGCGGTCCGCCGCCTCTCGTGCGTCCAGCTCGACTCGATCTCGGCGGTCGAGCGCAGCCACCGGATCGTGCTCACCTCCCGGGTCGGCGCCTACCCCCCCGGCACGGTGGACCGCCTGCTCGGCCGGGGGCGTGTGTTCGAGTACTGGGCGCACGAGGCGTGCCTGCTGCCCGTGGAGGACTGGCCGCTCCACGTCTCCCAGATGCGGGAGGGCGGGCGGCGCTGGTACGGCGAGGTTGGCGAAACGCACCCTCATCTCGCGGACGAGATCCTGGCCGAGATCCGCGAGCGCGGGCCGCTGGGCTCGCGCCATTTCGAGGGCGAGAGCAAGGGTGGCATGTGGAACTGGAAGCCGGCCAAGGCGATGCTCGACCGGCTCTGGAACCACGGCGACCTCGTCATCGCGGGCCGCCAGGGCTTTCAGCGCCTGTACGACCTCCCGGAGCGGGTGCTACCGCGCGAGGTGCTGGAGGCGCCGGTGCCGGCCGAGCAGGAGCGCCTCCGGATGCTCGCGCTGAAGGCGGTGCGCGGCCGCGGGGCACTCACGGAGGCAGGGGTGAAGGAGCACTGGCGGCTGAGGGGCGGCGTCAGCCGCATCCGCCCGTTGCTCGACGAGCTCGTCGCGGACGGGCTGCTCGAGCGGCTGGCGGTCGACGACGGCGGCGCTCCCGTCCTCGTCCCGGCAGGAGCCGACCTGGAGCCCGCGAGGCCGCGTGGGGCGGTGCTGCTCTCCCCGTTCGACAACCTTCTCTGGGACCGCCCCTTCGCCGTGCGGGTGCTCGGCTTCGACCACCTGATCGAGGTCTACAAGCCGGAGCCGCAACGCCGCTACGGCTACTACGTGCTGCCGCTCCTCTGGCACGACCGCATCGTCGGCCGCGCCGACCTGAGGTCGCGGCGGGCGGACGGGACGCTCGTGCTGAAGGCGTTCCACCGCGAGGACGGGGTGCGAAAGTCGGGGGCGCTCGACGACGCGCTCGACCGCGCGCTCGACCGCCTCCGCCGCGCGTGCGGGCTCGAGGTGGTCGCGCGCTGACGCCTCCGGCCGCGGGAGCGCCGTCGCGCGCGGCCGCCTGACAGCGGAGACCCGGTGTCACTTGACGACGAGCGGTGTCTGACACCGCTCGGGCGAACGCGTCGCCACGCAGTCGCGTCTACCATCCCGCATGGACTTCGAGACGCGGGCGATCCACGCCGGGCAGGAGCCCGATCCGGCGACGGGGTCGGTGACGACGCCGATCTACCAGACCTCCACGTTCGCCCAGGAAGCGGTCGGCGTCCACCAGGGCTACGACTACGCGAGGGTCGCGAACCCGACCCGCACCGCCCTGGAGGAGTGCCTCGCGTCGCTCGAAGGCGCCGCTCACGGCCATGCGTTCTCGTCGGGCCTGGGCGCGGCGACCTCGATCATGCACCTGATCGACCCGGGCGACCGGGTCGTGTGCGTCAACGACGTCTACGGCGGCATCTACCGGATGTTCTCGCAGGTCTACGAGCCGAAGGGGTACCGCTTCGCCTACCTGACGCCGGACGAGTTGGTCGCGCCGGGCGACGCTCGACGACACGCGGCTCGTGTGGATCGAGTCGCCGACGAACCCGCTCCTGAACGTGATCGACATCGCCGCGGTCGCTGCGGCCGCCCATGCCGCCGGGGCCATGCTCGTCGTCGACAACACGTTCGCGACGCCGTACCTGCAGCAGCCGCTCGAACTCGACGCCGACATCGTGGTGCACTCGACGACGAAGTACCTGGGCGGGCACTCGGACGTGATCGGGGGCTTCGCGGGCACGAACGACCACACCATCGCCGAGCGCCTCCGCTTCCTGCAGAAGTCGCTCGGCGCCGTACCGGGGCCGTTCGACGCGTGGCTCGTGCTGCGCGGCGTGAAGACGCTGGCCGTGCGCATGCGCCAGCACTGCGACAACGCCCGCGCCGTCGTCGCGTTCCTGCAGGAGCACCCGCGCGTGACCGAGGTGCTCTACCCCGGCCTGCCGGGGCATCCGGGGCACGAGCTCGCAGCGCGGCAGATGCGCGACTTCGGCGGCATGGTCTCCTTCCTCGTCGAGACGGAGGAGGAGGCGGTGGAGCTCGTCGCCCGCACGAAGGTGTGGACGCTCGCCGAGAGCCTCGGCGGCGTCGAGAGCCTGATCGAGCACCCCTACCGGATGACGCACGCCGCCACGGCGAGCGGGCCGTTCGCGTCGCCGAGGAACCTCGTCCGCCTCTCCGTGGGTATCGAGTCGGCGGCCGACCTCGTCGCCGACCTCGAGCAGGCGCTCGTGCCGGCCGGCGTGCGCGCCACCAGTTGACAGGCCCGGCTCGCCCCGAACGCGAGGACACGACCCGGCTGCTACGCCTTTCGCAGGCGCACTGCAGTGCCGTAGGCACAGATCTCGGTCCACGTCGAGCCGAGCTCCGAGGTGTCGAAGCGCATCGCGAGGATCCCGTTCGCGCCCTTCGCCTCCGCCTCCGCGACGAGGCGGGCAATGGCCTCCTCGCGTCCCTCCGCGAGCATCTTCGTCATGCCTCCGAGCTCTCCGCCCACGAGCGACTTCAGCCCGGCACCGATCTGGGAGCCGATGTTCCGCGAGCGGACGGTCAGGCCGAACACCTCGCCGAAGACCTCCTCGACGTGCTGTCCCGGCGCGTCGTTCGTCGTGACGATCAGCATTGCCTCGCCCTCCTCCCTCGGTCGGTTACGGTCACGTCATGAGCCCTGTCGAGCCTATCGACCTGCAGCACGGAGGATCCGCCCGCGTGATCGCGTCGTACCTCGTCGAGACCGACGACGGGCTCGCGCTCGCCGACTGCGGGCCGGCATCGTGCCTGCCCGCCCTGGAGGCAGGCCTCGCGTCCCGCGGCCTCGAGCTGACCGACATCCGGCACCTGCTCCTCTCGCACATCCACCTCGACCATGCAGGCGCTGCCGGCGTGATCGTCCGGAAGCACCCCGGCCTGCAGATCCACGTGTCGGAGGTGGGCGCGCCGCACCTGATCGACCCGTCGCGCCTCGAGGCGAGCGCGCGACGGCTCTACGGCGACACGTTCGACGGCCTCTGGGGCGAGCTCGCCGCGGTGCCGGAGGCGAACGTCCACGTCGTCGGCGACGAGGTGCTCGGCCTGGAGTGCTTCCCGAGCCCCGGCCACGCGTGGCACCACGTCTCCTACCTGCACGCGGACGGCACCCTCTACACCGGCGACTCGCTCGGCGTGCGCATCGCGCCGGCGCGGTTTCTGCTCGCCCCCACGCCACCGCCCGAGATCGACCTGGAGGCCTGGGAGCACACCCTCGTCGAGACCGAGCGGCGCGGCCCGGCCCGGCTCGCGCTGACGCACTTCGGCGTCTTCGAGGACGTGCAGGAGCACATCGCAGGGCTCCGGGGCACGCTGCACCGGTGGGCGGAGCGCGTCGGGCACGGCATGGACGAGGCGACGTTCGTCGCCGCCGCACGGGCGGACTGCGCCGCCTCCGACCCGGACGAGACCGAGGCGTACGATCGCTCGGCCCCGTACTGGCAGTGCTACCAGGGGCTCGAGCGCTACTGGCGCAAGCGGCGGCAGGCAACCGCACACGCGACGTAGCGCATATCCTCGTCCCGTGAATCGCGAGGAGCGGGTGACGCTCCAGGCCTACACGTGCCTGTACCCCGAAGCCGTCGAGATCGGTGGCGCAACCGTGCTGCGCAGCCCCTCCGCGCCGGACTCGCCCATGCTCAACCGCATCGTCGGCCTCGGCGCGGACGAGCCCGCCACCGAGGAGGCACTCGACGCGGCCCTGGCCGCCATGGGCGACGACGTGACCTTCTACGTGTCGCTGCTGCCGGAGGCACGCCCCCGAGAGATCGCAACGTGGCTCGAGGCGCGCGGGCTCGAGCCCGGCTGGGGCTGGATGAGCTTCCGGCGCGGCGTGCACGACCTGCCAGCCGCCGAGACCTCGCTGCAGCTCGTCGAGGTCGGGCCGCACGAGGCGGACGCGTTCGCCCGGGTCGTCGCCACCGGGTACGGGCTTCCCGACGACACCGTGCCGTGGATCGCTGACGACGCCGAAGCGGGGCTGGGCGTGCTGGCTCGCCCTCGACGGCGACGAGCCGGCGGCCGCCGCCGCCCTCTACGTGTCCGACGGGGCGGGGTATCTCGGCTTCGCCGCGACGCTCGCCGACCACCGCCGCAAGGGCGCACAGAGCGCGCTGCTCGCGGCGCGCATCCGGCGGGCCCGCGAGCTCGGCTGCGACGTCGTGCTGACCGAGACGGGCGAACTGCGCGACGACCTGCCGGGCAACTCGTACCGCAACATCCTCCGGGCCGGCTTCGAGGAAGTGGCAGTCACGGAGAACTGGCTTCGGCCAGGGCGCAGGAGCACCTGATCAGGCGAACCCGGTGACGAGCCAGCGGCGCCGCACGAAGCGCGCGCCCATCAACCCCAGCCGCACGAGGATCAGCACCGCGAGCGCCGCCCACACCCCGCGCACGCCCCAGTCCGCGGCGACGGCGACGGCGAGCACGGCCGCGCACGCGACGAACGCCGCCGCCATCGACAGTGCCAGGTAGGGGCCGTCGCTCGCTCCGATCAGGATGCCGTCGAGCGCGAACACCGCTCCGTTCAACGGCTGCATGAGCGCGAAGACCGGCCACAGGAGCGCGCACTGCGCCAGCACCTCGGCGTCCGACGTGAACGCCTGCGGGATCACCGCCGACAGGGCCAGCAGGCACACGCTGAAGCAGCCGCCGAGCACGACCGAGAGCCAGATCATCCGGACGCTCGCGGCGTAGGCCTCGTCGGCGCGATACCCGCCCAGCTCGCGGCCCACGATGATCTGGCCGGCGATCGCGACCGAGTCGAGCACGAGCGCCAGGAAGATCCAGAGCTGGAATGCGATCTGGTAGGCGGCGAGGGGAGCGTCCCCCATACGCGCGACGACGGCACCCGCGAGCAGGAACGAGCTCATCAGCGCGATCGTGCGCAGGAAGATGAACTTCCCCACGCCGAGCAGCCGGCGTGCGAGCACGACGCGCACCCCGACCAGGGGGCGGCCGATGCGGCGCAGGATCGCCCAGGCCATCCCCGCTCCCATCGCCGTCTGCGCGATCGCGGTTCCCCACGCGGATCCGGCGATCCCCCAGTCGAAGCCGTAGACGAACAGGAGCTCCAGCACCACGTTCACGACGTTCCCCGCGATCACGATCACGAGCGGCGTCCGGAGGTCGGAGATGCCGCGCAGGAAGCCCTGGCCGCCGATCGCGACGAACGCGGACGGAACCCCGATCGCTGCGATGCGCAGGTAGAGGACGGCGTTGTCGGCCGTCTCGCCCTCCACTCCGAAGAGGCCGACGACGGGACCGGCCAGGGCCGCGAACAGCGCCGCCAGGACGAGCCCGACGGCGAGAGAGAGCCACAACGCCTGGGCGCCGAGCCGCGCCGCCGTCTCGTGCTCGCGCGCGCCCGTCGCGCGTGCGACCTGCGCAGTCGTGCCGTACTGGAGGAAGTTGAACATCCCGAGCACCGACAGCACCGTCGCCGCCACCCCGAGCGCCGCGAGCTGCGAGCGGCCCAGGTGCCCGACGATCGCCGTGTCGGCGAGCACGTAGGTCGGCTCGGCCGCCAGCGCCCCGAGCGCCGGCAGCGCGAGCCGCAGGATCTGCCGGTCGTACGGCGAGCGGAGCCGGATCACGAGCAGAGCGCGGGTCGGCCCTACGGGATTCGTGTCGGTGCGGCGCACCACGCGCGCACCGGACGACTGCGCCAGCGCCTTGATCACGATCTCGTCGAGATTGACGTGCAGCGGCCGGGTGAGCGCGAACATGACGCAGTCGGCCACCTCGTCCGGCGTGACCGGGTCGACGCCCTCGTACACCGCCTTCGCGGCCGCCTCGTCCCCCTTGAAGCGGACGACCGAGAACTCGGTCTCGACGAGCCCCGCATCCACCGTGGTGATCCGGATCGGCCTCCCCAGCAGGTCCTCCCGCAGCGCGTAGCTGAACCCGCGCACGGCGAACTTCGATGCGATGTAGGACGCGCCGCTCGGATACGCCTGGCGGCCCGCCACCGATCCCATGAAGACGATGTGGCCGCCGTCCCGCACGTGCGGCAGCGTGAGACGGGTGATGCGCAGCACCCCGTCGACGTTCGTGTGCAGCACCCGCGCCTCGTCCTCCTCGATCGACTCGGTGAACGGATAGCGGCCGAGCGCGAGGCCCGCGTTGTTGAAGAGGATGTCGACGCCGCCGCCGAGCGCCGCCACGGCGGCCTCGACGAACGCGCGGCTGCTCGCCTCGTCGGTGACGTCGAGCGCGAGCGCGACGTCCGCGTCGACCCGCTCCACGCGCCGCGCACCGCCGGCGACGAGGACGCCGGCCTCGCGCAGCTTCCGTGTCGTCGAGGCGCCGATCCCCGACGAGGCACCGGTGACGATCGCCGTCCTCCCCTGCAGATCCATCGTGCGAGCCTACGTGAGACCGGAACATCGGTCATCCGGTCGAGTACCTCGATCGGGGGATGCGCCGCCACGCCTCCGGCCGATGATGATGCAGACATGACGCAGATGGACCCCAGCCCTCTCATCGCCGCCGACCCGTACGAGCGGATCGCCCTCGCCGTACGCGAGGCGTTGCCCGGCGACGCCGGCGACCAGCTGCTCGCCCGCATCGTCGAGGAGCTCGCCGCCGTCGACGAGGAGAACGACGGGGACGCCTACGCACGGCTGCACCTCGAGCTGGAGCGGCAGGTCGCGACCGACCCGGTCACCGGCCTCCCCAACCGCGTGCGCTTCATGGACGACCTGACCCGCGCGATCGCCGCGGCAACGCGCTACGACGAGCCCCTCTCGCTGATCGTGCTCGACCTCGTCGACGCGAACGCCGACGAGCAGGCCGCCGGCGAGGCGCTGCTGCAGCTCGTTCGGATCACGGACGTCGTCGCCCGCATCGCCCCTGGTCGCTTCGCCATCATCCTGCCGCGCACCGGCACCGTCGGGTGCGCGCTCGTCGCAGCCCGCGTCACGGGCCCCGACGAGCACGCGTTCACCCTCGCCAGCGCGACGTGCGCCGGCGAGTCGACGGATGCGGCGGCACTGCTCGCCCGCGCGGAAGACGCGCTGGGCGGTCGGGCCTCCTGAGCCCTCTAGGACTCGACGATCTCCACGCGGTCGATCGTGACCGGGGTGGTGGGATGGTCGCGGCCGTCGCGGTCGACGAGCGAGATCCGGTCGACCACGTCCAGGCCACTCGACGACCTGGCCGAACACGGTGTGCTTGCCGTCCAGCCAGGGCGTCGCCTCGGCCGTGACGATGAAGAACTGGGAGCCGTTCGTGTTCGGCCCCGCGTTGGCCATCGCCAGGGAGCCCCGGACGACGGGATGGTCGTTGAACTCGTCCTCGAACTGGTAGCCGGGGCCGCCGGTGCCGGTGCCGAGCGGGCAGCCGCCCTGGACCATGAAGTCGGGGATGACACGGTGGAAGACGAGACCGTCGTAGAAGCCCTCGCCGGCGAGCCGCGTGAAGTTGTCGACGGTCTTGGGGGCGTCCGCGGGGAAGAGCTCGATCTCGATCGCGCCCTCGCTGGTGTGAAGCGTCGCATTGGTCATGCGCCCGACGCTAGCAGCAGGGGCAGGAGTCGCTTAACAGCCCGTCAACATCCGTTCCCGAGAGCATGCGTACACTGAGCGAATGGCGACGGCAGAGCCTCTGACCGCGCTGCCCCAGGGCGAGACCTCGCAGGAGCTCGCGCGCGGCTGGCGTACGCTCACCCGCGCGGCGACGATCGTCGCGGTGCTGACGAGCCCGGCGCTCTTCGTCTGGTTCACGCAGCAGAACGGCTGGAACTGGTGGGTGTCGCTGCTCGCCACCGTCGGCGTCGTGGTCGTCTTCCGCGGCTTCGCCGACCTGCTCTTCCACCGGCTGATCCCGTGGCCGAGCCTGTTCGGCACGGAGAGCGTGCAGCTGCGCGAGGAGGACATCGTCGGACGCCGCCGCGCCTGGTTCTGGCGCTTCTGGTTCCGTCTCTTCGCGTTCTTCTTCGTCATCGTCACCACCGTCTACGTGATCCGGCTGCTCCAGGGCAAGGAGGACGTGACCTGGTGGGGGACGGTCGAGTCGATGCTCAGCTCGATCGGCAGCATCCTCAGCTCCCCCACGCTGTGGACGCAGGCCATCTTCGTGTTCTTCCTCTTCTTTGCGAACTTCGCGATCCTGATGGGCCCGATGCTGCTGATGGGCATCAGCCAGATCCGGGCGTTCGAGCCGGGTGACGCGCAGTGGGGCGTCAAGCTCGACGACGTGCGCGGCCAGGAGGAGGCGAAGGAGGAGGTGCGGCGCGTCGTCACCATCTGGCAGTCGGGCGAGGCGTTCGAGCGGGCCGGCGGCAAGCGCGAGCGAGGCCTCCTCTTCCTCGGTGCGCCGGGCACCGGCAAGACGATGCTCGCGAAGGCGATCGCCACCGGCTTCAACTCGCCGTTCATCTCCATCCCCGGCTCCGGCTTCGCGCAGACGTTCATCGGCATCGATGCGATCATCGTGCGCTACCTCGCGTGGAAGGCGAAGCGGATCGCGCGCAAGTGGGGCGGCCAGTGCATCGTCTTCATCGACGAGATCGACGCGGTCGGCATGCGCCGCGCCTCGCTCGGCACCGGCGGCATCGCGGGCGCGCACGGCGTCGGCCCGTCCGACCCGAGCGACCTACCTCTTCTTCGGCCCCTGGGGCGCCCTCAACCCGTCCGGCGACCTCGTGCTCGAGACCGGGCGCTGGCGCGACCGGCTGTTCGAGGAGCGCGCCCCCGAGCGCCAGGGCCCGTCCGGCTTCCATCAGCGGCTCGCGGGGATCGCCAACTTCATCATGCCGGGCGGCATGGGCGGCGGGATGGGCGGCGGCCTCGCGCTCAACCAGCTGCTCGTCGTGATGGACGGCATCGACAACCCGCCCTTCCTCAAGCGCACGCTCACCAACCGGCTCAACACGCTGCTGGACGCGTCGTACATCGTCCCCCGCCGCATCGGCAAGGTGTCGCTGCGGCGCCCGGCACCCCGCCCCCGCTCCGAGCAGATCTACTTCATCGGTGCCACCAACGTGCCGATGAACATGCTCGACCCGGCGCTGACGCGGCCGGGCCGGATGGGCCGTCACGTGTCGTTCCGCACGCCGACACAGCAGGACCGCCTCGACGTGTTCGACCTCTACATCGACAAGGTCGCTCACGACCCCGAGCTCGACACGCCGACGCGCCGCGACGAGATCGCCCGCATCACCAACGGCTACTCGCCGGCGATGATCGACCAGGTCTGCTCGATGGCGCTCACGATCGCCCACCACTCCGGGCGCGACGCATTCGAGTGGGAGGATCTCGTCGAGGCGATGACGACGCTCGAGTCGGGCACGGCGGTCGGCGTCGAGTACGTGGCCGAGGAGAGCCGCGCCGTCGCGATCCACGAGGCCGGCCACGCGATCAGCGGCCATGTCTACATGAAGGACATCGAGTCGACGCGCCTCTCGATCCGCATGCGCGGCGGCTCGCTCGGGCACCACCAGGCGGCCGCCAAGGAGGAGCGCTTCAGCAAGTTCCAGAGCGAGGACTTCGCCAACCTGATCTGGACGCTCGGCGCGATGGCGGCCGAGCGCGTCTTCTACGGCGAGAACTCGCGCGGCGTCGGCGGCGACGTCTACAGCGCGACGGCGCTGACCGCGACGATGGTGGGCCAGTGGGCGATGGGCCCGCAGCCGTTCACTGTCGCCCCGCGCGACGGTGAGACCGAGGAGCAGGCGCGGCAGCGCGTGCTCGAGCGCTTCGAGCGCATCGGCCTGCAGATCATGAACCGCACCAGCGGCGGCCCCATGACCGGCGACCCCGTGACGAGCGCCCTCGGCGACCCGTCCAAGCGCCGCGTCGCCGCGCAGATCCTCGGGCAGGCGTACGTGACGGCGCACAACCTCATCCGCCACAACCGCCACGCGATCGAGCACGTCGCGGACCGCCTGATCGAGAAGAAGGAGATCTTCGGAAACGACCTGCTCGCCCTGCTCGAGTCGGCCACGATCCGGATCCCGGAGGTCGACCTGAACGACGAATCGAGCTGGCCCGGCGCGTTCTTCGCGAGCGGCTCCGACTCGCGGCCCGGGCCGGGCGCCCCGCCGCCGATGCTGGAGGCAGCCACGTGAG
>CAVSUK010000019.1:0-13274 GCA_963731095.1 uncultured Gaiellaceae bacterium | reverse complement strand
GAGTGGACGAGCCGGGAGGCGCGAGCTCGCCGTCCATCGCCCTCATCGGAAAGAACCCGTAGGCGACCGTGCCGAACGCGTCCCGCAGCCAGTGAGAGTCGGTGAAGCCCGCGCTCGCGATCGGCGGCAAGGCGGGCGCTCGGGCTCGAGCTCGTCCACCCAGCGCTCGAGCGCCCGCCAGAGCGGGGTGTCGACGGAGGAGCGCGTGCCGCCGTCGTCGCTCGAACCACTCGAGCTCGTAGTCGCCGGGCCCGATCGCGGCGCGCACCAGCGGGTCGGCGTCCTCCGGCGTCATGCCGGGCAGGAGCCGGCAGTCCACGGTGACGACACACTCCGCCGGGATCACGTTCCGCTGTTTCGACGCCTCGATCAACGTAGGCGAAAGCGTAAGCGACAGCAGCGGCTCCACGAGCTCGGCAGCGAGCGGATCGAGCTCACGGGCGCGGTCGAGCGCGGCCTCGAGCGAAGGCGCCTCGCCGAGCACGAGCTCGAGGAAGCGGTGCACCTCCGGAATCACTTGCCTGGGCGGCTCGTAGCGGCCGAGCGCGTCGATGTAGCTCGCCGCCTTGACGAGCGCGTTGTCCGCGATCGCCGGTACCGACGCATGCCCGCTGCGTCCCCGTACACGCAGGCGAAACGGCGCGCTCATCTTCTCCGCCACCGAGCAGAGGTAGAAGACGTTGCCGCCGAAGACGCATCGCTCGCCCCCGCCCTCGTTGAGCGAGAAGTCGGCGCGGACGAGATCGGGATGCTCGCGAACGAGCCAGGCGAGGCCGTAGTCCTCGTTCACCTCCTCGTCGGCGGTGAGAGCCAGGATCACGTCGCCGGCCGGCCTGAACCCCTCCCGGGCAAGCGACGCAAAGGCGACGGCGCTCGCCACCGCCTGGCTCTTCATGTCGAGGGCACCGCGCCCCCAGATCTCGTCGTCGACGAGGTCGCCCGACCACGGGTCGCGCGACCACTCCTCGGGGTCGGCCCGAACGGTGTCGGTGTGGGAGATGAGAGCAAGCGACGGCCCGTCCCCGCCCGGCAGTCGCGCGACGAGGTTGAGCCGCTCGGACGAGCGACCGACGAGCTGCGAGTCGATGCCGCTCGAGGCCAGGTAGTGGCGCAGCAGCTCGGCGGCAGCGGTCTCGTTCCCGGGCGGGTTGACCGTGTTCACGCGGATCAGCTCCTGCAGGAGCCGCGTCGCCTCCTCGCGCAGGGTCACGTGCCGTCGGCCTTGGACAACGCCGTCAGCTCGTTGCGCACGTCCCACAGCTCCGGGTACTCGACCCGGTGGATGAGGCGTCCGAGCACCTCGACCGGGGTGCCCTGCGTTCCGATCACCCGCTCGCCGATCACCCGGGCAACGACGCGGTAGTGGCGGATGCGCCACGTCTGCATCCACTCGTCGAGCTCCATCAGGGCCTCCGCGAGCTGGTAGAGCTCCTCGTGCTCGCGGCCCTGCACGTACAGCTCCGCCAGTGAGAGGCCCGCCCCCTCACGCGCCGCGTGGAACGCCGCTCCGAGACGCGCCATCGCGGGCCGAAGCTCCTTCACGCCGGGTGAGTCGAACCCGGAGCCGTGACCGAGGACCTTGCGGATCTCCTGGTACTCCCACGGCGACATCTGCTCGAGCATGTCGAGTTGGGCGGTCACGTAGCGCATGCAGAGGCTGGCGCGGCGCAGCAACCGGAGCGCCCCCGGAACGTCACCCTCGCCGACCAGCTCGGCGGCTGCGCCCGTGTCGTTCCAGGCCAGCTTGAGCCACAGCTCGGACGACTGGTGCACGACCTGGAACAACAGCTCGTCGCGGTGCACCCACTCGTCCGGGCCCTTCTGCAGCGCGAGCAGCTCCTCCGTGTTCAGATAGCGCTCGTAGTCGGTGCGCGCCTCACCCGGCAACACGGGCCGGTTGAGCGGCGGCTCCCAGGTCTCGTCGCTTCCGTCGCCCGACATGGAGCGGAGCATACTGCCATGGATGACCGACCTCTTCGCCGACGCAGCCACCGCCCGGCAGGACGAGACGGCCCCGCTGGCGCAGCGCGTGCGGCCCCGTACGCTCGACGAGCTCGTGGGCCAGCAGCACGTCCTCGCCGCCGGCTCGGCGCTGCGACTCGCGATCGAGCACGACCGGCCGCCGTCGATGATCCTGTTCGGGCCGCCGGGCGTCGGCAAGACGACACTTGCGCGTATCGTCGCGGAGCGAACGGGCGGGGCGTTCGAGGAGCTCTCGGCCGTGTCCGCCCGGGTCGACGACGTCCGGGCGGTGCTCCAGCGCGCCCGCGAGCGAGCAGGCGGCACGGGGCAGCGAACCATCCTCTTCCTCGACGAGATCCACCGCTTCAACAAGGCGCAGCAGGACGCGCTCCTGCCCGCCGTCGAGAGCGGCCTGGTGACGCTGATCGGCGCGACGACCGAGAACCCGTACTTCGAGGTGAACTCCGCTCTGCTTTCGCGCTGCGCGGTCTACGAGCTCGAGCCACTCTCGGACGAGGAGCTCCGGGCGGTCGTCTCCCGCGGCGCCGCGGTCCTGGGAGCCGGGGTGTCGCCCGAGGTGGCAGACGCGATCGTACGGCGGGCCGGGGGCGACGCGCGCAGCGCCCTCGGGACGCTCGAGCTCGCGTGGGACACGGCACGCACGGAAGGCTCGGCGCTCGAGGAGCGCCACGTGGCGGACTCGGCCCGCAAGCGGCCGCTCCGCTACGACCGCGCGTCCGATCAGCACTACGACTTCGCGTCGGCCTTCATCAAGTCGATGCGGGGCGGCGACGCCGACGCCGCCGTCTACTACCTCGCGGCGATGCTCGAGGGAGGCGAGGACGCGCGCTTCATCGCGCGCCGGATGATCATCCTGGCCTCCGAGGACATCGGCAATGCCGACCCGCGCGCGCTGCTCGTGGCAGTGGCGGCGGCGCAGGCGGTGGAGCACGTCGGCCTGCCGGAGGCGCAGCTGAACCTCGCGCAGGCTGCCGTCTACCTCGCGCGCGCCCCGAAGTCGAACGCGTCCGCAGAGGCCGTCTGGCAGGCGCGCCGTGACGTGCGCGAGCGTGGCAACCTGCGGCCGCCGGCCATGCTGCGCGACACCCACTACCGCGGCGCCGGCACCCGTGGGCACGGCGAGGGGTACCTCTACCCGCACGACGATCCGCGCGGCTTCGAGCTCGACTACCTGCCCGAGGAGCTGCGCGGCCAGACCTACTATCGTCCCTCCGGACACGGCGAGGAAGGGGTGGAGGATGGCGATCGGGACGGGTGAGCAGGCACCGGAGTTCGACCTCGAGGAGGCATACGGGAAGCCGCGCGTCCGCCTCTCCGACTTCCGCGGCAAGCGGAACGTGCTGCTCGTCTTCCATCCCTTCGCCTTCACGCCGCTCTGCGCCGAGGAGGCCGTCGACCTGCAGGAAAACCTGCAGTCGTTCCACGACGCCGAGACCGACGTGGTGTTCGTGTCCTGCGACACGTCCGCCGCACGCCAGGCCTGGAAGGAGCAGCTCGGCGCCACTTACGTCTTCGCTTCCGACTTCTGGCAGCACGGTGCCACGGCGCGGGCGTACGGCGTCTTCAACGACGAGACCGGTGCCCCGGTGCGCGGCACCTTCCTGATCGACAAGGGCGGCGTCGTCATCTGGGCCCTCGTGAAGCCGCCGGACGAGCGGCGCACCGACCTCGTGCCCGGCTCCCTGCACGCGCTCGACGAGCAGTGAGGACGCTGCACGTCGAGTCGTGGGGCGATGCCGGGGCACCTCGAGTCGTCTACCTGCACGGCATCACCGGTCACGGCGGGCATGCCCGGCCACTGGCGGAGAGATGGCTGGCCGGCCGGTATCGCGTGCTCGCTCCCGACCTGCTCGGCCACGGGTCGTCCCCGTACGAGCCTCCGTGGCACATCGGGGCTCAGCTCGAGGCGATCCTCGCGAGCGTCGGCGACGAGCCTGCCGCCTGGATCGGCCACTCGTACGGCGGACGCCTCGCGTTCGAGCTCGCGGCCCGCAGGCCCGAGCTCGTCGACCGTCTCGTGCTCCTCGATCCGGCCATCCAGCTCGACCCCGAGATCGCGCTGCACGTCGCCGAGGGCAGCCGTTCCGACCGGTCGTACGAATCGTTCGAGGAGGCGATCGACAGGCGCTACGAGGAGAGCGCGCTGGCCTTCGCGCCCCGCGAGCTCGTCGAGGACGAGCTGCGCGAGCATCTCGTGCCGTCCGGCGACGGACGCTGGCGCTACCGCTACTCGCAGGCCTCGGTGGTGGCCGCATACGGCGAGATGGCCGGCACGCCGCCGCCGTTCACGGCGGTGACCGCACCCACCCTCGTCGTGCTCGGCGACCGCTCGTTCCTGCCGTACGCCCTCCTCGACGAGCACCGGGCCGCAGCCGGGGACCGCCTCCAGGTGGTCATCGTCGAGGGCGGCCACACGGTTCTGTGGGACGCCCTGGAGCAGACGGCCGAAGCGATCACGGCATTCCTCGCCTGACGGCGCGGGCAGCGCTCGTCGGGGGCACGCGGCTCAGTCGACGTAGTACTCGTCGGCGATCGCGAGCACGTCGTCGAGCACGGCGAAGCCCTCTTCCGCCTCCGCGCGGGTGATCGTGAGCGGCGGGCAGATCATGATCACGTTCCAGTGGGTCATCAGGTACAGCCCGCGCTCGAGCGCCGCCTTGGCCAGTCGCGCCACAGGAGCGGCCACCTCGCCGGCGCCGTTGAACGGCACGAGCGGCTCGCGCGTGGCCCTGTTCTTGACGAGCTCGAGCCCCCAGAAGCAGCCGAGCCCGCGCACCTCACCGATCGACGGGTGCCTCTCCTGCAGCCCGGCGAGCGCGGGGCCGAACCAGTCGCCCATGGCCGCGGCGTTCTCGATCACGCCCTCGTCCCGGAAGATCTCTATCGATGCGACGGCGGAAGCGCACGCGAGCGGATGGCCCGAATACGTCAGGCCTCCCGCGAAGAACCTGTCCTGCACCCAGTCGGCGATCGGCTTGCGGATGATCATCGCCCCCAGCGGCACGTAGCCGGAGTTGATCCCCTTCGCGACCGTGACGATGTCCGGCACGACGTCCCAGTGGTCGACGGCGAACCACTTCCCGGTGCGGCCGAAGCCGGCCATCACCTCGTCGCAGATCAGCACGATCCCGTGCCGGTCGCAGACCTCGCGGATCGACTGCAGGTAGCCGGGCGGCGGCGGCAGGATCCCGTTCGTCCCGGTGACCGTCTCGAGGATCACCGCCGCCACCGTGTGGGCGCCCTCGTACTGGAGGATCTCCTCCAGATGGGGCGCACCCGTGCACACCGGGCAGGGATCGGGGTGGCCGGCAGAGCAGCGGTACGGATACGGGTCGAACATGCGGACCACGCCGGGCATGCCGGGCTCGATCGGCCAGCGCCGCGGGTCGCCGGTGAGCGTGACCGCCGCGTTTGTGGCACCGTGATAGGAGCGGTAGCGGGCGATGACCTTGTGACGCCCCGTGTACCAGCGGGCGAGCTTGACCGCGTTCTCGTTGGCCTCGGCGCCGCCGTTCGTGAAGAACGACATCGAGAGGTCGCCGGGAGTGACCTCGGCGAGCAGCTCGCCGAGCCGCGACCGTGACTCGGTCGCCATGGGCGGGCCGATCGTGCAGAGCTTCTCGGCCTGCTCCTTGATCGCCTCGATCATCCGCGGATGCTGGTGCCCGAGCGACACGTTGACGAGCTGGGACGCGAAGTCGAGATAGCGATTGCCGTCGTAGTCCCAGAAATGGCGTCCCTCGGCGCCGGCGACGGCGATCGGGTTGATCGCGCTCTGCACCGACCACGAGTAGAGGACGTGCTGCTTGGCGTCGGCGCTGATCTTGGCACCGAGCGCAGGATTCGTCTCGACAGTGGCCATGCTCTCGCTCCTCGATTCGCGGGTCACAACGATGCTAGCGCCCGTACGAGCAGGTCGTACGGGCACGTCAAGCGTACGCCGCCGCCTGCCGATGAATGGGCTGCGGGCGACGCGGTCGCCCCGTCCCTGTGAGCCACGTGACCGACCACTCCGCCACGACCTCTCGCGCGCGCCCCCTGCTCCGGCGGCGCACGACCGCGTCCGTGCTCGCACCGCCCGGCGAGAAGTCGCCGCGCGCGCTCAGGCGGCTGGCGCTGCTGCTCGTCGCCGTCCTGGCGGCAGCCGGGTTCCTGGCCGGCCTGACCGCCGGCCACGGGACCGACGACCTGGCGACCCAGCTGGCCGCGGGGGCCATCGTCGTCCTGATCGCCGCGATGCTCGTGTCGTCACTGCCCGACGGTCTCGTCTGGACCGCCCTGGTGCTGCTGGCGCCCGCCTGCTTCGCGATCGGTGTACGGCCGCTCGACCATCCCGAGACATTCGTCGGCATGCTCCTCGTCGGCGTCACCTGGGTTGCCGCATACCTGTCCCGGAAGCTGCTCGTGACCCATCTCCTGGCGGCGACCGCAGCCGCCGCGTGGGTGCTGACAGGGGGGCACTACGGCGAGACGGTGGCCGCCGCGATCGCGCTGTGGGCTCTCGTCTTCGTCGCCGTCGGCGCCGTCGTCGCCGCGCTCTCGACGGCGTTGCGCGGGGCTCGCGACGAGATGGAAGGGATCGGCACGGCGATCGGCGCACACTTCTACCGGGGCGTGCTCGAGCCGGACGGCTGCTACACCGAGATCTACACAGGCCCGGGCTTCGAACGCCTGATCGGGCGGGCTCCGCTCGAGGGCGAGGACACCGGCGACACATGGATGCAGGCCGTTCACGAGGCCGACCGGGAGGGCTACCGCGAATGGCTCGCATCGGTCGATGCCGGGTCGTCCGACGAGCTCGAGTATCGCCTGGTCGGCGTCGACGGGGTCACCCGCTGGGTACTCGAGCGCGTTCGCGTCTCGGCGGTCGAGAACGGCCGCGTCCACCACGAGGGGCTCGTGTGGGACGTGACCGGGCGGCGCATCGCCGAGCGCAACCTCGAGCGCACACGCAAGCAGCTGAACGACCTGATCGAGGCGATCGACGAGGTCGTCCTCCAGTACGAGCCCGGCCCGGACGGCTGGCGCACCACCTTCGTCGGCCCTGGGCTCGAGCAGCTGGCGGGGCTCCCGGGCGGGCACGACACCGCCGACCCGCTCTTCGACTCCGCGTCGCTGCTCGACCGGCGACGCATCGCGGAGCTACGGCGCCAGGTGCTGCGTGACGGACGCGGCGAGATCGAGTACCGCGTCGTCGATCCCGCTGGCGCGCAGCGGTGGATCTCGGAGCGGCTCTGGGTGCGGTCGGACGGCGAGCGCACCGTGATCGACGGCATCGCGTCGAACGTCACCGAACGCGTCCTGATCACGGCCGAGCTCGCCGCCGCGCGCGACGAGGCGGAGCGGCGGGCCCGCACCGATCCCCTCACCGGCGTCAACAACCGCCTCCACTTCTCCGAGCGCCTGGACGCCGAGATCGCCCGCGTGCGCCGAGGCGGGCACCCGTTCGGCCTGATCCTGCTCGACCTCGACCGCTTCAAGCAGCTGAACGACCGCCACGGGCATCTCGCAGGCGACCGCGCGCTCGTGGCCGTCGCGGGCCGCCTGGGGCAACGGGTGCGGCCCTACGACGTGATCGCCCGCTGGGGCGGCGAGGAGTTCGCCGTGCTCGCCGCCCAGGTACCCGACGAGAGCGCGCTCGCCGCCGTGTGCGAGGCGCTGCGCGCGGCTGTCGCCGAGGCTCCTATCCCCATCGGGGCGGGCGAGGTGACGGTGACGACCTCCGTCGGCGCCGTGCTCGCGTCCGGGCCCTACGTCACCGCCGACGGCCTTCTCGCGAGTGCCGACGAGGCCCTCTACCGCGCCAAGGGGCGAGGTCGCAACCAGGTCGACGTGGCCGCAGGCACCGCGCACGCGCCGGCCGCGTCGGTCGTCAATCTCGGCGGGCGACGGCCCCGGGTGCGCTGAGCGACTGGCGCTCGAGCAGGGCGGGAGCGAGGCGACGCAGCTGGTCGAGCCCCAGGCCGTCGGCGTCGCGGCCGATCGGCTGGATGCAGACGTGATCCGCGCCCGCCTCGAGGTGGAGCGCGACCCGCTCGCGGATCGCGTCCTCGTCGCCCCAGGCGACGAGGGCATCGACGAGGTGGTCGCTGCCGCCACGGGCAAGGTCCTCGTCGCCGAAGCCGAGCCAGCGGAGGTTCTCGGTGTAGTTCGGCAGTGTCAGGTACCAGGCGAGCGCCTCGCGGCCAAGCCGCCGAGCCTCGACCGGGTCGTCTTCCAGCACGACGAACTGCTCGGTCGCGAGCAGCTTGCCGGGACCCAGGATCGACCGTGCCCGCCGGGTGTGCTCAACGGGCACGAGGTACGGGTGCGCCCCGTCGGCCATCGCGGCCGCAAGCTCGAGCATCGGCGGCCGTAGCGCCCCGAGCAGCCGCGGCAGAGGCTCGGCCGGCCGCGGCCCGGTGTACTCCGCCACATCCATCGACTCGAGATAGGCACGCATGGCGGCCACGGGCTTTCGGTAGGAGAGCCCGCGCGGCGCCAGCTGGGGCGGATGGCTGACGCCCATGCCGAGCGCAAACCGCCCGGGGAACGCCTCGGCGAGCGCGTTGGCGCCCGCCACCATGGCCATCGGGTCGCGTACCCAGATGTTCGCGATGCCACTGGCGATGACGATCCGCCGTGTCGCCGCGAGCAGCAGGGCCCCGTGGCTGAGCGACTCCTTGCCGTTGTGCGCCTCGCTGTACCAGAGAGCGCCGTAGCCGAGCTCCTCGACCTCGGCCGCCACGTCGCGCTCGACGGCGGCCGGAGCCCACCCGAGCGCGCCGAGCCAGACGCCGACGCGGCCGAGCACGGTCATCGCACCCGTATCCCGGGTGAAACACTCAGGGCGACGCGGTGGGGGTGAACGTGGCCTCGCATCTCGACAGATGCGAGTCTAGGCGCTGACCCCGCTCCCGTCCGGGTGGAACGCAGGCGGAGCGCCGGCCTTCGCCAGGGCCCGCGTGACGGCGGGCTGCCCCTGCTTACCTGACGCCGGGGTCGTCGAGAACGTCAGCCAGGCCGGCGTTCCGCCGCGCCGGCGAGCGCCTCCTCGATCCACGCGGCGCAGGCGAGGACGCGAGCGTCCCGACCCGGGAGGCCGACGACCTGAACCCCGAGCGGCAGCCCCGAAGGCCCGGCTCCGGCGGGCACGGTGACTGCAGGCGTACCGAGCGCCGACCAGACGCGATTGAAGATCGGGTCTCCGGTGGTGGCGACCTCAGGCGCCTCACCCGGCGCCGACGGGACAACCAGGGCGTCGACGCCGTCGAAGACCGCAGCGAGCGCCGCCCGACATTCGCGGAGGCGCCCGAGTGACTCCTCGTACTCCGCGATCCCCATGGCGGCCCCATCGTCGAGCATCCCTCGCAGCGGCTCCCGGATCGACTCCCGGAAGCGCCGGTGCTCATCCGCCAGACAGCGGGCGATCTCGAACGTCCAGATCGCGCTCTGTGCCTCCGCAAGCCCGGCGAAGACGCCGGGGAGCACGCGCAGCGCCGGGTGAGCGCCGGCCCGCTCCAGCAGCCGTGGAAGCGCGTCGAAGAGCGCCACTGTCTCCGGCAGCGCAGCCGGCCATTCGTAGGTCAGGCAGATTCCCAGTCGAGGAGCGGCCGGCTCCGCTGCCAGCTCGAGCGCACGACCCGACAGCGCGCCGACGACGAGGGCCGCGTCGGCAACGGTACGCGCCATCACTCCCACCGTGTCGAACGACTCCGAGATCGCCTTTGCCCCGACGCACGGAAGCGTCCCGTAGCTCGGCTTGTAGCCGACGACGCCGCAGAACGCCGCCGGCCGGATGATCGAGCCGGTCGTCTGCGTGGCGAACGCAACGGGCACCATCCCTGACGCGACGGCCGCAGCGGAGCCGGACGACGATCCACCCGGGGTACGCGTCGCGTCGTGCGGATTCGTCGTCGGACCGGGCGGCCAGGCGGCAAACTCCGTCGTGACGAGCTTCCCGAGCGGCAGCATCCCGCACTGCCGGGCGATCGAGACACTCGCGGCGTCTGTCCTCGGACGATGCCCCGCGTAGATCGGCGAGCCGTAGGCAGTGGGCATGTCGTGCGTGTCGAAGATGTCCTTGACGCCGAGCGGGATCCCGTGCAGCGCACCGCGCGCGCAGACGGCGGCTTCGTCGAGCTCGCGGGCCCGAGCGACGACGGCCTGCGGATCCACGTGCACCCACGCCCGCACTGCCGGGTCGCAGGCCTCGATTCGCTCGAGACACGCCCGAGCGACCGCCTCGACCGTCGTGCTGCCGCTCGCGAGCCGGTGAGTGAGCTCCACGACGGTGGGTACCGGCGCCGGCGAGGATGTCCGGCCCCCCGTCGGCCCGGCAGTCCAGGCGGGCCGCACCGCCGCGAACGGGCGCCGGACCGGCTCGTCGGCGAACGCAGGCGCGACCGGGAGGTGGGTATCGCGGAGGAACGTGAAGACCTCCATGTGATCGCTGCCCGGCAGACCGGCGTCGACGGCGTCCCACAGCTCTCGCACTGCGTCCCCGATCTCGTGTGGCGTGCCGGCGCCGGCTGCGGCCTCCATGAAGAGCCGCATGTCCTTGGCCATCAGGCGGGTCGTGAAGCCGGAATCGAACGTGCCGGTGAGCACGCGCCGCACGTACTTGTCGGCGGATGCGTGGCTCCGTCCGGTGGAGACGTTGACGACGTCGAGGATCGTCTTCAGCTCGAGCCCCTGGGCGAGCCCGAACAGCACGGCCTCACCCGTGGCCGCCGTGGAGGTCGCCGAGAGAAAGTTGTTGAGCAGCTTCAGCGCCTGCCCCTGGCCCGCCTCGGTGCCGACGTGGAAGATGTGCCTCGCCATCGACTCGAGCGCCGGGCGATGAGCCTCGAGCACGTCGGCCGGCCCCGCCCACATCACGGAGATGGTGGCCTCCACTGCGCCGCTGCGACCGCCGGAGACCGGTGCGTCGACGTAGGCGAGACCCATTGCGCGTGCCTCCGCGAACGCCCTCTGTGCGACCCGTATGCCGACGGTGGAGAGGTCGACGACGGTCGACACGGCGCGATCGGGCGCCCCGCCCAGCTGCGCGAGCACGTCGACCACGGCGTCGCCGTCGGGAAGGCTGAGGAAGACGGTGTCGGCCCGCGCCGCGAGGTCGGCGAGCGAGGCCGCCGGGTGGGCACCGGCCGGTGCCCGCTCCGCGCTGCCGGCGGCGTCGAACACCACCATGTCCACTCCCGTGCGGGAGAGGTTCGCCGCCATGGGCCTGCCCATGTTGCCGAGACCGACGAGGCCGTATCTCGCAGCAGCGGTCACGTCGCGTCGTCGGGCTCGATGCCCTGCTCCTGCAGCACCTCGCGTGCCAGCCGAAACGCCTCCACACCCGCCGGGATGCCGCAGTAGACGGTGATCTGCAGCAGTACCTCCTTCAGCTCCTCGAGGGTGCAGCCGTTCCGGAGGGCGCCGTGGAAGTGGAGCTTGAACTCGTGAGGGCGGTTCAGCGCGGAGAGCATGCAGAGGTTGAGCATGCTGCGCGTCTTGCGCTCGAGCACGCCGCGGGCCCACGTGCCGCCCCAGCAGAACTCGGTGGCGAGCTCCTGGAACTCGCGGTTGAAGCTGTCGGCGCCGGCGATCGCCCGGTCCACGTACTCGGCGCCGAGAACCTCGCGCCTGACCGCGAGCCCCGCCTCGAAGCGTTCCTGCGACATGCGCCCTCCCGTAAGGTCGTGTTCACCGTCGGGGGCACTCTAGGAGACGTGCGCGGGCCCCGGGGTCTGGCCTACGGGCCCGCGGAAGCCTCTCTCGCCGGCGGGCCGAGCTGCGCGAACGCCTGCTCGAAGACCTCGTCGGCCTGCGCGCCGAGCACGATCAGGCGCCGGTCGAGCAGGAACGCCGGGATCGCGTCGATCCCGATACCGTGCGCCCGGGCGGTCGCAAGCGCGACCTCCTCCCCGTACAGGTCTCCCTCGATCGCGCGGTCGGCGCCCTCGAGGCCGAGCTCAGCAGCGAGGGCACGAAGCACGTCGGGGTCACCGATGTTCGAGGCCTGCTCCCAGTAAGCCTGCATGAGCCGGTCGTGCGTCGCCTCGTGCCTCCCCTGTGCCCGCGCGAGCTCGGTGAGCCGAAGCGCCGCGCTCGAGTTCGGCACAACGTCGGGTGGTGGATCGTAGACGAGGCCCTCGCGCTCGAACCAGCGCTCGAGGTTCTGGTGGAACGCCTCGCCGTAGCGGAGCAGGAGCTCCGAGCGCGGGATGCCCTCCGGCGGGTACTCGGGGTGCAGGTCGAAGGGCAGCCACTCGACCGCGGCGCCGAACCGGCGCGCGAGCCGCTCGGCCGTCCGCTGGCCGATGCGGCAGAACGGTCAGATGTAGTCCGACCAGATCAGGATCTCGTGCGCCGCCACGTGCGCCACCCTAGCCGTGGGCGGCCGCCGCCCGGGACTCGACAGCCTTCACGAGCGCCGTGACGGTCTCGTTGACGGGCGCCTCCACCTCCACCGTCCGCCCGGCACGGGGGATCGCGCCGTTGATCACGTCTATCTCGGTCCGCCGTCCCGCCTTCAGATCGAGGAGGAGGGAGGGACGTGCGCCCGGGATCCGGCTGCCGAACGCGCGCACGTGCTCGACCGGGTCGTCGAACGGCAGTGCGACGCCGAGGGCACGCGCGACGTCGTAGGCCTCGCCCGCGCATCGGGACGCAACCGACCAGGCGTACGGGTCGTCCATTGCCTCTCCGATCGTCATGTCGAGCAAAGCGCACGTGGCGCTGAAGCACGCGTTGCAGACGAGCTTCTCCCAGACGAGAACGTCCGCATCATCGTAGGTTCGCACCGTGAAACCCGCGGCGCGCCACACCTCCGCGATGCCCTCGAGGCGCAAGGTCACAGGTCCTCGGCGCTCGCCGAGGCGCAGCAGCTCCATGCCCTCGTGATGCACGGATCCCGGCGCGGTGACCGAGGCGCCGAAGCCACCCGCAACGCCCACGATCACCCGATCGTTCCCGTGGGCATCGCTACCGAGCACCTCGGCTGCGGCCTCGACACTGCCGAGCCCGTTCTGGATCGGCAAGACGACCGTCGTGTCGCCGACGAGGGGACGTGCGGCAAGAGCTGCATCGCGAACGTCCATCGCCTTCGTCGCGACGACGACCAGGTCGACCTCCCCGACGTCCCCCGCGCTCGTGGTGGCTCCGACCTGCACCGTCCGGTCCCCGCTCGCCCCCTCCACCCGCAGGCCGTGCCGGCGAATCGCTGCGACGTGCGCCTCCCAGGTGTCCACCACCCAGACGTCGTTGCCGGCGTCGGCAAGCAGGCCTGCGTAGACCGATCCCATCGCCCCCGCTCCGACGAC
>CAVSUK010000018.1:0-9582 GCA_963731095.1 uncultured Gaiellaceae bacterium | reverse complement strand
GCGCACGACGTCGTCGCCTGAGCGCTGCTGCACCCACAGCTCCGGCCGCAGGACGAGGCGATGTGCGAGAGCCGGCACCGGCAACGGCCTTCACGTCGTCGGGGATGACGAAGTCACGCCCTGCGAGAGCGGCTCGGCACCGAGACAGCTTGAGCAGGGCAAGGCTGCCGCGCGGGCTCGAGCCGACGGCCGTGCTCGGGCTCTCGCGGGTTGCGGCGACCAGGTCGACGATGTACCGCCCTACGCTCGGCGCCAGATGCACCTGCTCGACGGCGGCCTGCATGCGTATCAGCCGCTCGCGCTCGACGACCCTGTCGAGCGCCACCTCGTCCACCCGCCGCTCGATCCGTCGCGCCAGCATCTCCCACTCGTCGTCGCGCGACGGGTAGCCGAAAGCCATGCTGTGAGAACTTCGCCGTCTCGAACAGCGCCGTCAAGCGCGTGACCGCATCGCGTGACACCCCAGCAGCGGCAGCACCCGCTGCAGGTAGCTCCTCCGGCGCCTCGGACGGCCTCCGTGGCAGCCCGTACGCCGCCAGGACGCGCTCGAGTCGCGCATAGGCCGCGATCGCCGCCCGCCGTGCATCCCGCTCTCCCCGGAGGTCGTCGAGCGCTTCGTCGAGACCCACGCCTACGGCGTACGTTGACGTCCCCTGCCTCCTCCAGGCGCTCGCTCCGGCGGGACCCGAGCGCGACGGCCACGGCACCGATCACGAGCACGGCAACGACGACGATGACGGGGACGAGCGCGAAGCTCGGCTCGTACGCGTCGTCTCGCTGTGGCACCGCGGCGCCCTGCCCGCCCCCGGGCACGCCGGCCTGGTCGCCGCCGGTCGTGCCGTCCCCCGCGAGTCGCCGCACCGCCAGCACGATCAGCACGACTGCGAACCCGAGCAGCACGATCGACGGTGCGCGGCCACGCTTGTGCTCGCGCCGAGCAGCGCCGCGGAAGAACGTGGCAGGGCGGAGCAGGACGACGAACACGAGCAGGAGGCTCCCGGGCACGAGCAGCACGAGCACCAGACTGGCCAGCACGTCGAGCGCCCACTCGGACGGGCGCTGGGAGCCGCCCCGTGCCTCGGGGGCCGATCCGGTCGCCGCGACGGCTACGAGCGCAAGCAGGCCGAGCAGCCCGAGCACGGCGGCAACGGCGTGGCGGGAGCGCTGTGTCACGCTACGGTCACCGCATGATGAGACGACTGCGCCTCGAGGAACGTTGGCCGCGCCCCTCGGTGATGGGAGTGGTGAACGTCACGCCCGACAGCTTCTCCGATGGCGGCCGGTTCGTGTCGGTCGAGGAGGCGGTTGCGGTCGCGCTCGGCATGCTCGAGGCGGGCGCCGCGGTCGTCGACGTCGGAGGCGAGTCGAGCCGGCCAGGGGCGGCCGCAGTGCCGTTGGACGAGGAGCTGCGCCGCGTGCTGCCCGTGCTCGAGCAGCTGAGCGGGCGGCCGTCGTCGGTCGACACGACGAAGGCCGAGGTCGCACGGAGGGCGA
Source organism: uncultured Gaiellaceae bacterium (assembly GCA_963731095.1). Classification (GTDB taxonomy): domain Bacteria; phylum Actinomycetota; class Thermoleophilia; order Gaiellales; family Gaiellaceae; genus Gaiella. The sequence continues at coordinate 8,088 of CAVSUK010000018.1, read as the reverse complement.
TCAGTCTGGCGCCGAGCTCGTCAACGACATCACCGCGCTCCGCGCCGACCCGGAGCTCGCCGGCTGCTCGTGGCGGACGCCGGCGCGTATCTCTGCCTCATGCACATGCAGGGCGAGCCCCGCACGATGCAGGACGCGCCCCGGTACGCCGACGTGGTCGACGATGTCGCCGCATTCCTCGAGGAGCGCATCGCCTTCGCCGTCGCACAGGGGATCCCGGAGGATCTGATCTGCCTCGATCCGGGGATCGGCTTCGGCAAGACGCCCGACCAGAACCTCGAGCTCGTGCGGCGGCTCGACCGGATCGCGGCGATCGGGCGACCCGTCCTTGTCGGGCTCTCGCGCAAGAGCACGCTCGGCCGCGTGCTCGGCGATCCGCAGGCGCGGCGCGGGACGGATGCCGCCTCCGTCGGTGCTGCCGTCGCCGCGTTCGACCGCGGCGCCACGCTCTTCCGCGTGCACGACGTGCGCGCCCACGTCGAGGCGCTCGCCGCCGCAGCCGCGGTGGAGCGGGGGAGGGTCGCGTGACGATCGAGCTGTGCGGGATCGCGCTGCACGGCCATCACGGCGTGCTCGACCGGGAACGGCACGAGGGACAGCGCTTCCTCGTCGACGTCGAGCTCGATCTCGCGGACGAGACCGCCGCGGGCAGCGACCGCATCGAGGACGCGGTCGACTACCGCGCCGTCGTCGCCCTGGTGCGGGAGATCTCCGACGCCCGCGCCTACCACCTGCTGGAGGCCTTCTCCGCCGCCCTCGCGGACGCTCTGCTGGCCGAGCTTCCGGTGACCGCGGTGCGCGTGCGGGTGCGCAAGCCGGACGTCGTGCTCGACCCCCCGGTCGAGTATGCAGCCGTTCTCGTGGAGCGCCGTCACGCGTCCGGCGCCGGGGCATAGGATGCCCGTGTGGGTCGAGCTACGTCGGCCTCGGCGCCAACCTCGGTGCCCGTGAGGCGGTATTGCGTCGTGCCGTCGAGCTGCTCGACGCCCGGGAAGACATCGTCGTGGTGGCTACCTCGCAGCTCCGGGAGACCGATCCGGTCGGCTTCCTCGACCAGCCCCGCTTCCTCAACGGCGCCGTCGTGCTCGACACGGAGCTCGCCCCTCGCGAGCTGCTGGCTGTGCTGCTCGAGGTCGAGCGCGAGCTCGGACGGGTACGGGACGGCGTTCGTAACGGGCCTCGCGCGATCGACCTCGACCTACTGCTCTACGACGAGGTGACGATCGACGAGCCCGACCTGACCCTGCCGCATCCCCGCCTGCACGAGCGGCGCTTTGCGCTGGAGCCGCTCGAGGACATCGACCCGGAGCTCCGCGTGCCCGGTCGCGGAACGGTGGCCGAGCTCCTGGCCGCCCTCGACCCGGTGGGAGGCTCGACGTGAGATCGGCGCACGCGGCCGGAGGCCCGCGGGCGGCGCGTCGCCGCCGTCTCGACCGGGACCCGGACCGGCAGCCCGCCCGCCGAGCGAGCCGTCCACCCTGCCCGGCGCAACCCTCCCCGGCACGCACCCCGATTCCACGGCGAGTCTCTACACTGCGCGCATGAGTCATCTCGACGAACTCGACGAGTTCGAGGCCAAGCTCGAGCTCGTGCTGAAGCGCGAGTACACGGCCGTCTTCGGCCTCTTCCGCTACTGCATCCTCACGCAGGACGCCACCTACCTCTGCAACCGCCTCGACCTGAAGGTGGTGCCGCAGTCGAGCTATCCGTTCTTCCACGTCCGCATGGAGGACGTGTGGGTCTGGGACAAGAACCGCCCCACGCGGATGATCCCCCGCGCCGAGGTCTACACGTCGGGCGACGTGACCGTCGAGGAGCTGCGCGGCGAAGGAGACGAGCCGAAACTGACCGCGGAGGCGCTCGCCGAAAGGCTCGGAGAGTCCCTCCCCTCGGACGACGACGCGATCTGAGGGACGGCGCTCGGAGGGCGAGGCGCGGCCTCGCCCCTACAATCCGGGCATGCTGCTCGCTGTCGATGTCGGCAACACGCAGACCGTGCTCGGCCTGTATGCCGGCGACCGGCTGATCGAGCACCGGCGGCTCGCCACCGATCGCACCCGCACCGGCGACGAGCTTGGCGTGCTGCTCGGCGGCCTGCTCGACCTGGAGGCGGTCGACGGCATCTGCCTCTCCTCCACCGTGCCGACCCTGATCCGCGAGTGGGAGCGGCTCGCCGAGCGCTGGGCGGAGGCGCCGATTCTCGTCGTCGGCCCGGGTGTCAAGACCGGCATCCCGATCCGCTACGACGATCCGCGCGAGGTTGGCCCGGACCGCATCGTCAACTCGGTGGCTGCGCGCGAGCGCTATGGCCCGCCCGTGATCGTGGTCGACTTCGGCACCTCCACCAACTTCGACGTCGTCTCGCCCGCCGGCGAGTACGTCGGCGGCGTCCTGGCGCCGGGGATCGAGACGTCGATGGAGGCCCTGTTCGCCCGGGCCGCACGGCTCGTCACCGTCGACTACGTCGAGCCGCCGAGCGTGATCGGCAAGACGACCGTGGGCGGGCTCCAGTCGGGCGTCGTCTACGGGTTCGCGGGCCAGGTGGACGGGATCGTGGCCGCGATCAGGGGAGAGCTCGGCGTCGACGCGCGCGTGATCGCCACCGGAGGGCTGGCCGAGCTCGTCGCGCCGCACTCGACGACGATCGAGTCGGTCGACCCCTATCTCACGCTCGACGGCCTCCGGCTCGTCTGGGAGCTGAACGCCTGAGCTTCGGGGCGCTCGCCTCCGGAACGGGATACAGTCGGCCCATGCCCAGCGCCGGGTCGCTCACCGTCTTCGCGCTGGCCGCGCTCGCGCTGGCGGTCGTGCCGGGGCCGGCAGTCCTCTACATCGTCGCCCAGAGCGTGCACGGGGGCCGGCGCGCCGGCGTCGCCTCTGCGCTCGGCGTCGCGAGCGGGGGGCTCGTCCACGTGCTGGCGGCGGTGATCGGCCTGTCCGCGCTCGTCTCGGCCTCCGCCGAAGCCTTCACCGCCGTCAAGTTCGCCGGAGCCGTGTACCTCGTCTGGCTCGGCATCCGGGTGCTGTTGACGAAGGACGACCGTATCGGCGGCCGCCGGCCGGAGCCGACGATGGCACGCACGTACCGGCAGGGCGTCGTCGTCAACGTGCTCAACCCCAAGACGGCGCTCTTCTTTCTCGCATTCCTGCCCCAGTTCGTCGATCCCGACGGGAACGTGCGGCTCCAGCTGGCGCTGCTCGGCGCCGTCTTCGTCGTGATCGCGCTGTCGAGCGACCTCGTCTGGGCGCTCGTGGCAGGAACGGCCGGAAACGTCCTCCGCCGCAGCCGGGCCTTTCTGCGCTTGCAGCGTTACGTCTCGGGCTCGGTGTTCATCGGGCTCGGCGTGCTCGCCGCCCTGACCAGCGGCCCGAAGTCTTCGGGCTAGGCCGCCGCCTCCGGCCGGAGGCCCTGCCGCTCGGGCAGCGATACCACCGTCGCGTTGCGCGTGCCCTTCGCCTCGTACAGGGCCTGGTCGGCGAGCTGAAGCGCAAAGGCGGGTGCCACCGAGCCGTCCAGGAGGGTGCCGCCGACGGAGACCGTGATCGGTGCCTCGCCGGCCGACGTGACAATCGGCCTGCTTCCGACGAGCGCGCGGACGCGCTCGCCGAGCTGCTCGAGCTGGCGCCGCCCCCGTACTCCGGGTGCGAGGACGGTGAGCTCCTCGCCGCCCCAGCGCGCCACCACGTCGTGCGGGCGCAGGCCGTCCGCGAGGCGCCGCACGACCTCGACGAGCACGTCGTCGCCGACACGATGGCCATGGGCGTCATTGACCGACTTGAACCGGTCGATGTCGACGACGAGGAGCCCTGCCGGGGTGCCGCCGCGGACGACACGCGAGTGCTCGGACGCGAGAGCCTCCTCGAACGCGCGCCGGTTCGGCGCCCCCGTGAGCTGGTCGCGACGAGCGTTCCGTTGCTCGGCCGCCAGAGCTGCCTCCGTCGACTCGCGGCTGCGCTTCGCGATCGTGAGGGCCGCCAGCAGCGCCGCCATGGCGGCGACGACGAGCACGGAGCTCGTCTCCGCGGCGAGCAGCAGGACCGCGAGCAGCGGTACGACGAGAAGCGTCTCGAGACAGTCGACCACGAACCCCCGGATCCAGAGCCGCCCGAGCGGCGTGGCGCGGCGCTCGAGCATGACGAGCAGCCGGCCCGCGCTGTTCACGCCGACGGCGACAGCCATGGCGGCGAGCGCGATGCCGGTCGCAGACGAGGCATCTGCCCAGGTGGCCAGGCCGATGATCCCTGCCGCCAGGCCCTGGGTCGCCGCCAGCCCTCCCTCGGCGAGGCGCCGCCTCCATACCGCCTCCACCCGGGCCGCCTGCGTCGCCACTCCCGCCGCGAAGCCGACGAGTGGCCCCCCGAGCAGGGCCGCGAGCACGATCGTCGGCGTGGAAGCCGTGTACCAGCTGCGCGGCCCCAGCTGGACGACGATCCGCTCGGCCGCGGCCGCGACGACGAGCAGCGCCGCCGTGACGGGCGCCGTCGTGCCCGTCTCCCAGCCGTCGTGGGCCACCCACGCTGCCGCCAGCATCACTGCAAGGAGCGAGAACCCGATGGCGACACGCGTGCCGCGGGACGGGTCGGCCACGCCCGTGCCGGAGCGCTCCCGTGCTCCAGGGGGAGGGGGCAGGCTTGCCGCAGCAGGCACCGTGTCCACCACCACGTTCAACGGCGCCGGAGCGCCCGTCGCCGCCCCCCGGAAGGGGTATGTCGCGCCTGCTGCGACCCGGGCTCAGCCGCCGCCGTAGACGGAGATCGGCAGCTCGAGGGTCACCTCGTCGCCCGTCGGTAGTTCCGCCTCGAGCGCCTCGATCAGCGGGAGCGCTCCCGGGGCTGCGAGCAGGAGCCGCTCCTCGACCTCCGCGGTCGAGTCGAGCACCACGAGCTCCTGCTTGAACGGGCGCGGAAAACGGCCCCGGCCGAGATACCAGCCGTAGAACTTCTTGAGAAAGCCCGAGGCGCGCCGCTCGCCCAGCTCGCGCACCGTCTCCCGCACGAAGAGCACGAGCTCGGCCACGACCTCCTCGCGGGACGGCTCGTCCGCATCGCCGTCGACGATCTCGCGCAGCGCCCACGGATTCCCCTGGGCGCCGCGCCCGACCATCACGGCCGATGCGCCCGTCAGCGCTAGGACGGCCTGCGCGCGGGCGCGGGAGGTGATGTCGCCGGACGCGACGACGGGTACGTCGACGGCTGCGACGAGCTCGGCCGTGAGCGCGTGGTCCGCGGTACCCGTGTACATCTGCCGCGCGGAGCGAGGGTGGAGGGTGAGCGTCGACGCGCCCGCCTCCACCAGCATCGGGCCGACCGTCAGGCAGTCGCGGGAGCCGTCGCTTACGCCGCGCCGCATCTTCACCGACACGGGGATATCGACGGCGCCGGCGACGGCGGCGACGATCCGGCACGCGAGCGCCGGGTCCTCGAGCAGCGTCGCCCCGGCCCCCGTCTTCGTCACCTTGCGCACCGGGCAGCCGAAGTTGATGTCGACGATGTCGGCGCCGGCCGCCTCGACCATCCGCGCCGCCTCTCCCATCCCGCCGGGATCCGACCCGAAGATCTGGATCGCGAGCGGATGCTCGTCGGAGGCGACCCGGAGATATCCGAGGGTCTTCTCGTTGCGGTGCTCGATGCCGGCGCACGACACCATCTCCGAGCAGACGAGGCCTGCGCCGAAGCGGCGCCCCTGGCGGCGGAACGCCTGCACGCTGACGCCTGCCATGGGGGCGAGGACGAGGCGCGTGGGAACTTCCACGTCGCCGATCCACCAGCTCTCGCGCAGGTCGACCAGCATGGGTGAATGGTAGTGGCAGACGGTTGCGGACTAGATGGCACGACAGCTACCATTCCCGCCCGGCGTGGCGCTCGAGCGCCACGTTTGCCGTACCGGTCCGCCGCACCGTTCCCGTTTCCGCTCCACCTGGAGGCAAGTTCGTGAAGGACGTGATCCTCACCGCCGAGGGCTACGAAAACCTGAAGCAGGAGCTCGACACGTTGCGGACGGAGGGCCGCCGCGAGGTCGCGGAGCGCATCAGGGTCGCGCGCGAGTTCGGCGAGATCGCCGAGAACGCCGAGTACGACGACGCGAAGAACGAGCAGGCGATGCTCGAGCACAAGATCGCCCAGCTCGAGGAGCGCCTCATCAACGCGCGCGTGATCGACACCAGCGAGGTCGACACGAGCGTCGTCTCGATCGGCTCGGTCGTGCGCCTGCGGGACGTCGACGCCAAGGAGACCGTCGAGTACCACATCGTCGGCTCCGCCGAGGCGAACCCGGCCGACCGGAAGCTCTCGAACGAGTCCCCCGTCGGCCGCGCCATCCTCGGCCGCAAGAAGGGCGAGACCGTCGAGGTGGCGACCCCGCGCGGCAGCACGATCAAGTTCAAGATCATGGAGATCAAGGCCGCCTGACGACCACCGACCGCCGCCCGGGACGACCTCCCGGCCGGCGGAGCCGGCCTCCGGTCGTCCCGGGCGGCTCGCGCCGCTGCGGGCACTCGGCTCTCCGGGTCTGTACTCCCGTACTATCCCCTCCGGCCGAGCACCCGCAGCGACACGTCGGAGGCCGTCAGGGAGCGCCATGGAAGACGAACTAGAGGGCACGCGCCAGGAGTGGCCGAAGCGCTTCCCCGACCGGGTCGAGATCGCCGCGGTCCGCGAGGAGTGTGAGCCGCTCGAGGCCGGGCACGACGCCGGCACGTCACGGCGGATCGCCGGCCGCGCGATGGCCCGGCGCGACATGGGCAAGCTCGTGTTCCTCGACGTCGTCGACCGCTCCGGTCGCATCCAGGTGATCTGCGACGCATCCCGGACGGGGGAGCTCGACGTGCTCCTCGGAGACGTCGTCGGCGTCACGGGGCGGCCGGCGCGCTCGCGCCGCGGCGAGCACTCCGTCCTCGCCGACGCCGTCGAAGTGCTCGCGCGCAACACGCAGCCGCTGCCCGACACCTTCCACGGGCTCACCGACGTCGAGCTGCGGTACCGCAAGCGCTACCTCGACCTGCTGATGAACGAGGACACGCGCGACGTCTTCCTCACGCGCGCCAGGATCGTGACGGCGATCCGTCGCGCGCTCGACGAGGACGGGTTCGTCGAGGTCGAGACGCCGGTGCTGCAGCCGCGGTACGGAGGTGCGTTCGCCCGTCCGTTCGTCACCCACCACAACGAGCTCGATAGCGACCTCTATCTCCGCATCGCGACCGAGCTGTACCTGAAGCGGCTGATCGTGGGAGGGCTCGAGCGCGTCTACGAGATCGGGAAGGACTTTCGCAACGAGGGTGTCTCGTTCAAGCACAACCCCGAGTTCACCATGCTCGAGTGGTACGAGGCCTTTGCGGACTACCGGGACACGATGAACCGCATCGAGCGCCTCGTCGAACGAGTCGCGACCGAGGTGCTCGGCACCACCGTCGTGGCATTCCGCGGGCACGAGATCGAGCTCGCCGGGCCCTGGCAGCGCGTGCGCTTCACCGACTCTCTCGAGCGGCACGAGCTGTGGACGCGGGACGCCGGCGAGCTCAGAGCCTGGCTCGGTGAGAAGGGGGTCGACACGGAGGCCGACAAGGACTGGTCGCAGCTCGTCGACCACGCGTTCTCCCATTTCGTCGAGCCCGGGCTGATCCAGCCGACGATTGTCTACGACTACCCCGTCGAGCTCTCTCCGTTCGCGCGCCCGACGGACGCAGACCCCACCCTGACCGAGCGGTTCGAGTACTTCGCCGGCGGCATGGAGCTCGGCAACGCATTCTCCGAGATCAACGACGCCGCAACCCAGCAGGCCCGGTTCGACCAGCAATCCGAGCAGGTGGAGGGGGAGCGCGGCGACCCGGACTACGTGGAGGCGCTCTCCTACGGCATGCCGCCGACAGGAGGCCTCGGCTTCGGGATCGACCGTTTCACGATGCTCCTCACGGGTCGCGAGACGATCCGCGACGTCGTCCTCTTCCCGGCGCTTCGTTCCGCCTCCGGCGCCCCGTAGGGGCCACGGCCGAGCCTCGCCGGCGCCGCTCTACCGGGTCGCGAGGTCGGCGCGGCTGCGCTCGAAGGCGATCACGTCGGCGAGGATGGCGTCGAGCGTGTGCTCTGGCTCCC
>CAVSUK010000017.1:0-30095 GCA_963731095.1 uncultured Gaiellaceae bacterium | reverse complement strand
CGAGCTGTAGGCCGGCCGCCTACGCACCGGGCGGAACGGGAGCCGGCGCCGGCGTGAACGCCTCCTGCACGACGCGGAGCACGCGGGCACGACGGCCCTCCTCGACCGGCTGCAGGGCGGCGAGCTCGAGCCGGCACAGCTCCACCCTGCCCTGGGCGCGGACGGTGGCGAACCCGAAGTCCTCGAGAAAGTCGCGCGGGAACACGGTGCGGTGGACGAGGAACCGCTCCCCCGTCGTCGCTTCCTCCCGGTAGCGGTACGCGAATGCCTCCAGGGCGCGGGCGCCCCTGTCGCGGGCCTCCCCGATCGCAGCCAGGAACAGCGACTTCTCCACCCACTCCGCGGCGCCACCGACGAGGTACGCGCAGGTGACGAGCACGGCGTCGTCGCCGGGAGGGCCTGCGGGCAGGTCTGCCGCCCGCGGGAACAGGGAGGACGGCCCGTACTGCATCGAGCCGAGGACGCGCCCGTCGTCGTCGTAGTAGACCGTCCCCCACTCGCCCCAGTCCTCCTCCGCCCGGTCGATCCACCGCTCCTTGGAGGCGGTCTTGTTTCCCCGGGACTGCCACCAGACACAGTCCCTGCAGACGCCGGGCGCCGTTGCGAGCGTCCCTCGCGTGAGACCTGCGACCCGGGCAGCCATCAGCCTAGCGGGCGCCGGAGGCGGCCCGATCTCGTCGACGACGACGTCGACGGCGACCGGCACGACGTCGGCCATCCGGCCCAGATAGTCGGCGACGCGCACCTGTACGGATCGGCCCACGTCGGCGACGTTCGCGCCCCAGTCGACGGCGACGTGGAGCTCGAGCGACACCTTGCCCGCCTCGTCGGTCACCTTGACGCCGCGGTGCCGGGTACGCGGGCCATCGACCACACCGCGCACGCCGTCGACCTCGCAGGCCGCGTCGGCGGCGTACCGCGCCAGGATGTCCGCAGAGATGAGGGAGTGCCCCTCCACTGCACCTAGTCTAGGGCCTTCCGAAGGACGAGCTCCGTCACCTCCGGACGCGCGCAGAAGCGGAACGGCACGAACGTCGTGCCGAGCCCGGGCGAGATGTGTAGAGCGCCGGCAGGCGAGCGGTAGAGGCCCTGTACCTGGGTGGCGAGAGGATGAGCGAGGGTGACCCGCCGGCCCGGCAAGGGCAGCACGAGCTGGCCGGCGTGGAGGTGGCCGGCGAGGGTCAGCTGGAAGACGCCCTCCTGAAGGCGGGCGTGAACGTCGGGATAATGGCAGAGCAGGATGCGGAGCTCTGCGGCCCGGTCGACGAGCTCCTCGGGGCGCGCCTGCCGCGCGCGGGACGTGACCGGGTCGACGCCGACGACGGAGATGCGGCGCCCGCGGCGCTCGCACGTCACGGCGGCGTCGCGCAGCAGCACCGCGGCCGCAAGGTCGTCGAGCTCGGCCTTGCGGGAGAACGGGTCGCGGGTGACGGCGACGTCGTGGTTGCCGAGCACGACGAAGGGGCTGTCGAGCTTGCCCAGGAGCGTGCGCAGCAGCGCCTCGCCGCGGGGGTGCGAGACGAGGTCGCCGGTGATGCAGACGAGGTCGGGCCGACGCCCCGCCACCCAGGCCACCGCATCCTCCGTGGCACGCCGCCCGCGCGAGGGCATGCCCAGGTGGAAGTCGGAGAGATGCGCGAGGCGAAGGCCGTCGAGCGCGGGATCGAGACCGGGGATGGTCACGTCGATCACCCGGCTTCGCAGCCAGCCCGCCTCCCACCACCCGTACGCGAGCCCCGCGAAGCAGGCCACAACGACGACGACGAAGGCGGCGACGAGCATCGGGCAACCCTAGTCGGCAGTAGGGTGCTCGAGTGGAGCGCCGACCGCAGACGGCAACGTGAGCCGTAGTGCGTTCAGGAGCTCGCTGACAGCGATCGCCCTTCTCGTGGTCGTGCAGTCGGCGGCCCATCTCATCGCCGTGGGGCCGCTCGACACGATCGACTCGATCGTCGACCTCGACCGCAGCAACGGCATACCCGACGTGGTCTCGACGGCCGTGATCGCCGTTGCAGCAGGCGGCGCGGCCCTCCTCGCCCTGCGGACGAGCGGATGGGGGCGCCTCAGCGCCACGCTTCTGGTGCTCTGCCTGGCATTGATCGGAGTGGACGATGTCGTCGGCGTCGACAGAGATCTTGCGGCGGCCGCCACCCTGGTCGTCACCGGGGCCACGATCGCCACGACGGCGCTCGCAGTCGCGGCCGGCAAGGCCGGGCGGCGGTCGGCGCTGACGATGCTGACAGGGCTCGCAGCACTCATGGCGACACTGTTCATCGGGCAGCTGCCGTGGCTCCACCAGTGGTTCGAGCGGGCACGCGGCGACACGATCATCGAGTTGCAGATCGTCGTGAAGCAGGGCCTGGAGCTCGTCGGCTGGAGCCTTGTGGCCCTGGGAGTCTGGGACGCCGCCCAGGGTGCCCGAACGTGGACTGCTGCCGTACGGCGAGCCCGCTAGACCGACAGCTTGTCGGTCACCGGCTTGACCGACACGACGTGCCGCTTGAACTTCAGCTCGGAGTCGGTCAGGCCCGCGGCCACGCCGACGAGCTGCGAGAGGTGCAGGATCGGCATCTGGAAGTCCTTGCCGGTCTGCTTCTTCAGCTTCGACTGCCACGCGTCGAGCGACAGGTGGCAGAGCGGGCACGGCGTCACCATCGCGTCGGCGCCGGCCTCCTTGGCCTGCTCGATCGGCTGGATCAGCTCGGCGAGGGCGGTGTCCTCGCGGGCCTGGATGATCGGGAAGCCGCAGCACTTCACCTTGGCGGGGTAGTCGATCGCCTCGCCGCCGCACGCCTCGATGATCCGCTCGAGCGACTCGGGCTTGTCCGGGTTGTCGAAGCCCATCAGCTTGGAGGGGCGCAGGATCTGGCAGCCGTAGAACGGCGCCACCTTGAGGCCCTTGAGGCCCCTGTGCGCGACCGCCTGCAGCTCCGCGAAGCTCTCACCGGCGATCAGCCAGAGGAAGTGCTTCACGTCGACGCGTGCCCCGGTAGCGCGGCACGCCGACCTGCTCGAGGTTGTCGTTGACCCGCTCGCGCAGCTCCTCGTCGATCTGCAGCTGGTAGTTCGCCTGGCGCAGGTTGAGGGTGCAGACGTTGCACACCGTCATCAGCGTGTCGCAGCCGGTGGCCTCGGCGTAGGCGAGGATGCGCGCGTTCAGGTGGACGTAGTAGTCCGGCTCCGCCTCGTGGATGTCGCCGGCGCCGCAGCACGTGACCGCTTCCAGCTCGAGCAGCTCGTAGCCGACCTTCGGGGCGAGCGCCCGGGTGGAGATGTCGAGCTCCTTCGCGGACAGGGACGCGAGGCATCCCTTGTAGTAGGCGACCTTCTTCACGGTGTGACAGCCTCCTCGGGCCCTTCGCGCTCGCTCGGCAGGAACGGGCGCGGCGCCGAGTCGGGCTCGTTGTAGGGATCGCGGCCGCCCGCCGCCTCGTGATGCGCCTCGATACGCCCGAGCGCCTTCTCACCCTGCACGATGCCGAGGGCGCCGTCGCGGCCCTGTGCCTTGACGAGGTCGTAGAGCGCGCGCGACTCGCCGATCTCCGCTGCGACGTGCGGCGGGAAGGGCGGCGGCACCTTGCCCTTGCGGGCCAGGCCCATGGCGAACTTGACCTCCTTGATCGACGCGAGGACGCCCTGCGTCTTCGGCACGAGCTCGGTCTCACGCAGCCAGCCGGTCGTCTTCGCGGAGGTGACGAACCACTTCGCGTGACGGGCGCCCATGTCGCGGTCGATCCCGTTCTTCATCGCCTCGGCGCCGAGCTTCGCGATCGCGTCGCGCGGGTCGACGCCCTTGGGACAGCGCTCGTTGCAGAAGTAGCAGCGGGTGCAGTCCCACAGACCGTGCGCCTCGGAGTACTTCTCCAGGCGCTCGATCGTGGCACCGTCACGCGGGTCGCCGACGAAGCGCATTCCCTTCGCGAGCGCTGCCGGCCCGAGGAAGTCCGGGTCGGACTCCATCGAGTTGCACTCGGACACGCAGCAGCCGCAGTTGATGCAGAGCGATTCCTTGTGGATCACATCCATGTTCTTCTGCTGCACGACGTTCTCGCGCTCCTGCGCCTGGTCGAGGCGCGGCTGCAGGTACGGGTCGACGGAGCGCATCTTGTGCCAGAAGGGCTCCATGTCGACGACGAGGTCCTTCACGATCGGCAGGTTCCCCATCGCCGAGACGACGGGCACGTGGCCGGCCTGGGCGATGTCGTACATGCGCGTCTTGCAGGCGAGCACGGCGGCGCCGTCCATGCGCATGCCGCACGAGCCGCAGATCATCATCCGGCAGCTCTTGCGGTACGCGAGCGACCCGTCGTGCTGGTCCTTGACGATGTCGAGGCAGTCGAGCAGCGTCGCCTCCTCGGGCGCGCTGATCTCGTACTCCTTCAGGGCGCGGTCGCCCGTCTTCGCGTCGAAGCGCCAGATCTTGAGGCCGACCTGCATCGCCATCTAGTACTTCCTCTCCATCGGCTCCCACTGCGTCATGCGCACCTCCTTGTACGAGAGCTCGGGCTCTCCGTCCTTCCAGCGCGTGATCGAGTGCTTGAGGAAGTTCTCGTCGTCGCGGTCGGGGAAGTCGTAGGGGCGCGAGTGGGCGCCGCGGCTCTCCTTGCGGGCGCTGCCGGCCTGGAGCATGCAGGAGGCGACGTCGAGCAGGTAGCCGAGCTCGATCGCCTGCGTGAGGTCGCTGTTGAAGACGTCGCCCTTGTCCTCGACGACGACGCCGCGCTCGTAGCGCTCCCGCAGCTTCTCGATGATCCCGATCTGCGCGTCCATCTTCTCGCCTCTGCGGAAGACGCCGAAGTTCTCGAACATCGACTGGCCGAGGTCGTCGCGGATCGCCCACGGCCGCTCACCGTCGGTGTTGTCGAGGATCGACTTCACCCACTTCTCGGCGTCGGCGCGCGCAGCCTCCGCGGCGCCGTTGCCGGCGGATGCCGACAGCGCGTACTCGGCCGCGGCCCGGCCGGAGCGGCGGCCGAACGTGATCGTCTCCATCAGCGAGTTGCCCCCGAGCCGGTTCGCGCCGTGAACGGAGACACAGGCGCACTCCCCGGCTGCGTAGAGGCCTTCCACCTCGCTCAGGCCGTCGCTGTCCGTCTCGACGCCGCCCATGTGGTAGTGGGCGCCGGGCCGCACCGGGATGGGCGCGTAGATCGGGTCGACACCGGCGTACGTCATCGCGAGCTCGCGTGACCCCGGCAGCTTGGTCAGGATCTTCTCGGGGCCGAGGTGACGCAGATCGAGGTGGACGTTGCCGTCGATGCCGCGTCCCGCCTCGATCTCCGTCGTCTCGGAGCGCGAGACGACGTCGCGCGAGGCCAGCTCGAGCGCGTTCGGGGCGTAGCGCTGCATGAAGCGCTCGCCCTCCTTGTTGATCAGGTAGCCGCCTTCGCCGCGGCAGCCCTCGGTGATGAGGATGCCGCTCGGGTACATCGTCGTCGGGTGGAACTGCATGAACTCCATGTCCTTCAGCGGCACGCCCGCCCGAAGCGCCATCGCCATGCCGTCGCCGGTGCAGGCATAGGCGTTCGTGGTGACCCGGTAGAGACGTCCTGCACCGCCCGTGGCGAGGATCACCGCCTTGGCGGTGTGGAGCTTGACGCCGCCGTTGAGGAGATCCCAGCTGATCACCCCGGTGCAGCGCCCGTCCTCGATCACGAGCCGGAAGGCGAAGAACTCCTCGTACACGGTCATGCCCTCGGCCATGCGCTTCTGCAGCTGCTCGTACAGCACCTGGATCAGCACGTGGCCGGTGATGTCGGCCGCGTAGACGGTGCGCGGCGAGCCGGCGGCGCCGAACGGTCGCTGGTCGAGCCGGCCGTCCTGGTTGCGCGAGAAGAACGCGCCCCAGTGCTCGAGCTGGTAGATGTCGCCCGGCGCCTCACGCGTGAAGATCTCGATCGCGTCCTGGTCGCCGAGGTAGTCGGACCCCTTGACCGTGTCGAAGGCGTGCGTCTCGGGACTGTCCTCGGCGGTGTTGCCGAGCGCCGCGTTGATGCCGCCCTCGGCCGCGCCCGAGTGGCTGCGCGTCGGGTGCAGCTTCGAGATGACGCCGACGTTCGCGCCACGGTCGTGCGCCTCGATGGCTGCGCGCATGCCGGCGCACCCGGCGCCGACGACGAGAACGTCGTGCATCGCTTCCATCTCGGGAGAAACTATCGGATCGTGCGCCAGCCATGAGGCGACAAGGCGCGAGCCGCCAGCCACACCCTGCGAGGATGCGACGCGAACGCGCCGCGCGGACAGAGACTTTGTGGCTCAGAGCCACAAAGTCTCTTCGTCGTCTGCCGGCTCCGTCGCTACGTGCCGAGAGGCCCGGCGGCGGTGATCGCCTCGCCCGCATCCGCGGCGAACTTCTCGAAGTTCGCCCGGAAGAGGCCGGCGAGCTCCTGCGCCTTCGGCGTCGTACGCCTCCGGGTCGCGCCACGTCGAGCGCGGATCGAGCAGCTGCTCGTCGACGCCCGGGACGTGGGTCGGCACCTCGAAGCCGAACACCGGGTCGACGCGGAACTCGGTCTCGTCGAGAGCCCCGGAGAGGGCAGCGTGGAGCAGGCCGCGGGTCGCCGTGATCGGCATCCGGTGGCCGACGCCGAACGGGCCGCCCGTCCAGCCGGTGTTGACGAGCCAGACGCTCGCGTGGTGCGCGTCCAGCTTCTCTCCCAGCATCCGCGCGTAGACGGCGGGCGGCTGCGGCAGGAACGGTGCGCCGAAGCAGGTGGAGAACGTCGGCTGCGGCTCGGTGACGCCGATCTCGGTGCCGGCGAGCTTCGCCGTGAAGCCCGACAGGAAGTAGAACATCGCCTGGTCGCGCGAGAGCCGGGCGATCGGGGGCAGGATCCCGAAGGCGTCGGCGGTGAGGAACACGACCGAGCTCGGATGCCCCGCCTGCTTGGTCGGCAGCGCGTTCGCGATGCGCTCGAGCTTGTAGGCGGCGCGGGTGTTCTCGGTCTTCGAGTCGTCGTCGAGGTCGAGCACCCCGCGACCGTCGACGGCGACGTTCTCGAGGATCGTCCCGAACGTCCGTGTCGTGCGCCAGATCTGCGGCTCCGCCTCCGCCGACAGCCTGATCACCTTCGCGTAGCACCCACCCTCGATGTTGAACACGCCGTTGTCGCCCCAGCCGTGCTCGTCGTCGCCGATCAGCGAGCGGTCCGGGTCGGCCGAGAGCGTCGTCTTCCCCGTGCCCGAGAGGCCGAAGAAGACCGCCACCCGGCCGTCCTCCCCGACGTTCGCGGAGCAGTGCATGGGCAGCACGCCCTCGAGCGGGAGGCGGTCGTTCATCACCGTGAAGATGGCCTTCTTGATCTCGCCGGCGTAGAACGTGCCGCCGATCAGCACCTCCGTGCGCGTCGGGTGCAGCACGACGAACGTGCCGCTGCGCGTACCGTCCTCGTCTGGCGTCGGCCTCGACCTGCGGCGCGTGCAGCACGACCGCGTCGGGCTCGAACGAGGCCATCTCCTCGGGGCGCGGCACGATGAACATCGTCTTCGCGAAGAGCGCGTGGTACGGGCTCGCCGTCACGACGCGCACGCCGATGCGATGTGCCGGGTCGGCGCCCGCGAAATGGTCGACGACGTACAGCGGGTCCTGCGCCTCCAGGTACGTGGCGACCTTCGCCCGCAGGCCGTCGAAGTGCTCCTCCGCGAGCGGCTGGTTGACGTCGCCCCACCAGATCCGCGCCTCGGACTCGGGCTCCCGCACGACGAACTTGTCCTTCGGCGAGCGGCCCGTGTGCTCGCCGGTGTCGACGACGAGCGGGCCGCCGTGGGCGAGTGCGCCGTCGCCGCGCCGCAGCGCCTCGGTGTAGAGCTGCGCGGTCGTCGGATTCCAGACGACGCCGCCGGCGGCAGCAATGCCGTGAGCGTCGAGACCGACGTGGCTCACGGACGTCGTGATCGTCACGTGCGTTTCCTCCTCGGTGTGGTGCTGATCGCGATCATCCTCCCGGGTGCGACCCTCCGGCGCGAACGGTACGCGGAAACCGGTGACATGGCAGCGTGCGGTACCGACCGTGACGATGGCCGGCGGAGCACGGCGTACGTCCCAGGCCAGCGCCCGACGACCGCGTCGAGGTCACCGAGGCCGGCGTCCGTGTCGCGTGCGACGAGCTCGGCGTAGCGCCCGCCCGGCCGCGATCAGCTCGTCGTGCCTGCCGATCTCGACCACGCGGCCGCGGTCGAGCACCACGATCTGGTCGGCGTCGCGCACGGTCGAGAGGCGGTGGGCGATCGCGATCGTCGTCCGTCCCTCGGCGAGCCGCTCGAGCGCCTCCTGCACGAGCCGCTCGGTCTGCGTGTCGAGCGCCGAGGTCGCCTCGTCGAGCACGAGGATCGGCGGGTTGCGCAGGATCGTGCGCGCGATCGCGATGCGCTGCTTCTCGCCGCCGGAGAAGCGGTAGCCGCGCTCACCGACCATCGTGTCGTACCCCTGCGGCAGCGACGCGATCAGCTCGTGCACCTGCGCGGCCCGCGCCGCCTCCTCGACCTCCGCGTCGGTCGCCTCGGGCTTCGCGAAGCGGAGGTTCTCGCGCACCGTCGCGTGGAACAGGTACGTCTCCTGCGAGACCACGCCGACCGCCGCGGCGAGCGACGCGAACGTCAGCTCCCGCACGTCGGTGCCGTCGATCCGCACCGCTCCCTCCGATGGCGTCGTACAGGCGGGCAACGAGGTAGCCGCACGTGGTCTTGCCGGAGCCGGTCTCCCCCACGAGCGCCGTCGTCGAGCCGGCGGGCACGGTGAAGGAGACGTCCTTGAGCGTCCAGGCGTCGGCGTCGTAGCGGAAGCAGACCTGGTCGAACGAGACGTCGCCGCGCGGGCGCTCGAGCGTCCGCGAACCCTCGACGATGTCGACGGGCTGGTCGAGGTACTCGAAGATCCGGTCGAACAGGGCGAGCGAGCTCTGCACCTCGAGCTGGACGCCGAGCAGGCCGCCGATCGGGAAGAACAGCCGGGTCTGCAGGGTCGTGAAGGCGACGAGCGTGCCGATCGAGATCGCCGCCGTCGCCGCTGCGCCATCGACCAGCCGGCGAACCAGTAGACGAGCGCGGGCATGACCGCGAACGTCATCTGGATGGCCGCCATCATCCAGCGCCCCGTCATCCGGCTCCGCACCTCGAGGTCGGCGAGCCGGCGCGACTCGTCCGAGAATCGCGCCGCCAGGTCGTCCGAGCGCCCCATCGTCTTGCCGAGCAGGATCCCCGACACCGACAGCGACTCCTGCACGATCGACGAGACGTCCGCGAGCGACGCCTGCCGCGCGGCCGTCACCTTCTTGCGCTGGTCGCCGACGCGCTTCGTGAGCCACACGAACAGCGGCAGCAGGATCGAGCGCGAACACCGCCAGGCGCCAGTCGAGCAGGAACATGGCGACGACCGTGGCGAGCACCGTCGTCACGTTCGAGAGCACCGACGTGGCGGTCGAGGTGACGACGGTGTCGATGCCGCCGATGTCGTTCGCGATCCGGCTCTGCACCTCACCGGTGCGCGTGCGCGTGAAGAACGCGAGCGAGAGGCTCTGCAGGTGGCGGTAGACCGACGTCCTCAGGTCGTGCATGACGGCCTGGCCGACCTGGTTCGAGAGCAGCGTCTGGAAGACCCCGATCACGCCGGTCACGATCGGAATGAGGATCATGCCGGCCACGAGCACGGTGAGCAAGGCCGACCCGGTTCTCCGGGATCGCGGTGTCGAGCACCCCGACGAGCAGGAACGACGGCAGCACGCCGAGCGCGGCGGAGACGACGATCAGACCGCAGACGACGGCGAGCCGCGCGCGGTAGGCGCGGAAGAGCGGGAAGATCCGCCGCAGGTTCGCCTTCCGCACGGCAGGGTCCGACGGCCGCTCGACCGGCTGGGTGATGTCTGCGCCGAAGCGACGACCCGGCATCCGCCTAGAGTGCCTGCTCCCGCCGCCCCCAGGCTGTCTCCCCGGCCGTTTCGGGAGACACCCCGTCGGACGGTCAGCTCCCGAGCGCCTCGACGGCGGTCCGCAGCCGGGCCGTCAGCTCCGCCGCGAGCGCGATCGTGGGCTGCCGGCGCTCGACCGGGATCGGCTCTCCGATCAGGATCGCGACCCGCGGAAAGCCGACGTGGGCGGGCCGGAGCGCCTCGTCGGTGGCGAGGATCCGCACGGGCACGAGCGGCGACCCGCTCGCGAGCGCGAGTCGCGCCGCGCCGCGATGCCAGGTGTCGCGGCGTACGCCCCCCTGCGGGAAGATGCCGACCGCGTCTCCCTGCTCGAGCACGGCAAGCGCGACGGCGAGCGCCGCCCGGTCGCCCATGTCCCGGTTGACGGGAATGCCGCCGAGCGCGTCGAGCAGGGGAGCGCAGAACGGGACGCGCCACAGTTCCGCCTTGGCGAGGTAGCGCAGCGGGCGCTCGATCGCCGACGAGAGCACGAAGGGGTCGAGGACGGAGGGGTGGTTCGCGGCCACGACGACGGGGCCGTCCGCCGGCACGTGCTCCTCGCCGCGCACCTCGACGCGGTAGATCGCGCGGCAGACGGGTGCGAGCAGGCGCCGGACGGCGGGATAGATCATCCGGGCGTCTCGGCGGCGAACCACTCGAGCCTGTCGGCGACATGGTCGACCCACGCCCGCCAGCGCGGCAGCCGCAGCAGCCGACCCGCCCGCCCACGCAGCGCCGCGCCGTGCAGGCCTCGCTCGATCAGGGTGTAGGAGCCTTCGACGCCCGAGCAAGCGGGCGCGCTCGAAGCCCCGGCGGGAGCTCGCGGCGCTGACCCCGGGAATGCCGGGGAGCGCGCGGTCCCAGGAGCCGTGGATCACGTCGAGGCGCTTGCCCTTCAACCCGTCGAGCGGAAGCCGATCCGGGATCCAGGGCGCCAGCCCGACGACGGCCGACGCCGACTCGTGGGCGGCCACCCCGATCGAGACGGCGCCGCCCATCGAGAAGCCGACGAGCAGGCTCTCCCGCTGCACGAGCTCGAGCGCGGCCTCTGCGTCCGCCATGCACGACGACAGCTCGTTCCACGTCTTCACCCGGTAGCGCACCTCGACGAACGCGATACCGGGGAACCGCGGCGCCAGCTCGTCTGCGAGCAGCTCGCTCGTGGCGCTCCACGTGCCCGGCACCGGCCCTCGCGGTGCCCCCGTTGACGAGCACGGCGGCGACGGCCGCCCCTTCGTTGCGGACACGGGCCTCGGCTCCGCTCGAGAGCGGGACGACCCGGGTCACGACGCCTCGGCGGTGCGCGCGGGCGCGCAGTCGCGCACCGCCGCCGCGATCGCCCGCGCGCGCTCGCGGTAGCCGGTCTCGTTGCCGTGGAGGCCGTCGGAGGCGAGCCAGTCGGGGTGTGCCTGCACCATCTCCGCCCATTCGACCAGACGCATGCGACGGTTCGCGGCGGCCGCGTCGCGAAGCACCTGGTTGAAGGCGTCGTTCGGCGCCGCGTCCCGCCAGATCGTCGCCCACACGAGACACCTCCCGGGGCCGACGAGCTCGGTCACACGCTCGACGGCGGCACGGAACGCGCCGACGGTCGGACGCGGGGTCGTTCGTGCCGAGGCTGACGACGACGTGCGGCGCGAGCCGCGCCCGCCCCTGCTCGATCTCGTCGATCCCCTCCGTCCGTCCGGCGTCCCACGCGGTCGTTCGCGATCACCTCGAAGCCGGGCAGCGCGCTCCCGAGATACGGCTCGACGCCGACGTTGAGCGAGTCGCCGACGAGCGCCACCGTTCCCCCGCGGCGCGCAGGCTCGTCGCCGCCGTGTCGTGCCACGAGCAGCGCGACGACCGCGGCGGCCGCGAGGAGGAGCGCGAACAGGGCGGAGGAGCGCATCGGCAGGCAGGCGAGCGGGGGGCGAGGGCGAATCCGAACCGGTGGTGGCAACCCGCGCGATCGACCGTTTTCTCGGGAGCCCGGCGCTGTCCGAGTCTACCCGGCGGGCCTACCGCTCCGACCTGCGCCACTTCGCGGCGTGGCTCGACGAGCGCGGCACCCCGCTCGACGCGGGTCGACGTCCGCGCGCTCGCCGACTACACGGCGGAGCTGGGGCGGGCGCGCCACGGCCTCTCGCCCGCCACGATCGCCCGCCGGCTGGCCGCCGTGCGGTCGCTGCTCCGCTTCACGCTCGGCCCTGCCCACGTGCCGGAGGGCGGCCTCGCGCCGCGGCGACGCCGCCGGCTGCCGGACGCCCCGAAGCTCGCCGAGATCGAGAGCGCGCTCGACACGTTCTCGGCCGGCGATCCCCTCACGCTGCGAAACCGCGCCCTGCTCGAGCTCGTCTACTCGTGCGGCCTGCGCAGCGCCGAGGCGGTCGCCCTCGACCTGGGCGACGTCGACTTCGACCAGGAGAGCGTCCACGTGCGCGGCAAGGGCGGGAAGGAGCGGGTCGTGCCGCTGGGCGAGGAGGCGGCGCTGCAGCTCTCCCGCTACCTGCGCGACGCGAGGCCGCAGCTGGCGCGCGGGGCGTCGGACGCGCTCTTCCTCTCGGCGCGCGGCCGGCGCCTCGACACCTCGACGCTGCGGCGGCTGCTGCCGCACCCGCACCGCCTGCGCCACGCGTACGCGACGCACCTGCTCGAGGGAGGCGCCGACCTGCGGACGATCCAGGAGCTGCTCGGCCACGCCTCGCTGTCGACGACACAGATCTACAGCCACGTGGACGCGAAGCGCCTGCGCCGCGTCTACGACCGCTCCCACCCGCGCTCGTAGGGGCGAGGCCATGCCTCGCCCTCGCCGGAGCGCGCGCCCGCGCGCAGGAGGGCGTGGCGCGGCACCGAATCCGTTCCCGCCGTTGACGATCCGCGACCCCGACGCCGAGAGCTTCCTGCTCCTGCTCGCCGCACGGCGGTCGCCGCGCACGGTCGACGCCTATCGCCGCGATCTCGCCGGGCTCGCGGTCGTTCCGCGGCGGGCCCGGTGGGCGAGGCGACGACGGCCGAGCTGGAGGGCTGGGTCGCGGCGCATGCGTGCGGACGGGCTCGCGGGCTCGACGGTGGCGCGACGGATCGCCGCCGTTCGCTCCTTCTACCGCCACCAGATGCTGCTCGGCACCAGGTCGGACAATCCCGCGGCCGAGCTGACGCTGC
Organism: uncultured Gaiellaceae bacterium; assembly: GCA_963731095.1. Taxonomy (GTDB): domain Bacteria; phylum Actinomycetota; class Thermoleophilia; order Gaiellales; family Gaiellaceae; genus Gaiella. The sequence continues at coordinate 17,049 of CAVSUK010000017.1, read as the reverse complement.
CGCGCCGGGCTCGGAAGCTCCCGCGGACGCTGTCGCCCTCGGAGTCGGAGCGGCTGATCGAGGCCGCCGCCGGCACGACGCCGCGCGCGATGCGTGACCGGGCGCTCGTCGAGCTGATGTACGGCGCCGGGCTGCGCGTCTCGGAGACCGTCGGCCTCACGCGCACGTCGGTCGACCTCGACGCCCGCATCGTGCGCGTCCTGGGGAAGGGCGACAAGGAGCGGATCGTGCCGCTCGGGCGCCCCGCCGCCGAGGCCGTGCGGCGCTACCTGGCCCTCGGCCGGCCGCACCTCGACCGCCGGCACCGGCCCGACCTGTTCCTCAACGCCCGCGGCGGCGCGCTGACGCGCGCGGGCGCGTTCCTGATCCTGCGCAAGCTCGCCGACAAGGCCGGGCTCGAGCCGGAGCGCGTCCATCCCCACCTGCTCCGCCACTCGTTCGCGACGCACCTGCTCGAAGGAGGCGCCGACCTTCGCTCCGTCCAGGAGATGCTCGGGCACGCCGACCTGGCGACGACCGAGCGCTACACGCACGTCTCCGACCGGCGTCGGCGGGAGACGTACTTCGGCTCGCACCCGCACGCCCGGCGGCGTGCGGCGCCCGACGGCGACGACAGCGCCTGAGCCTGCTCGCCCTACGGGATTCGCCGCGCTCGTGCCGATGTATCGGGCATGGCACCGGACGCGCAGCTCGCATCCACGGTCGTGCTCGCCGCGGCGATCGGCTGGACGATGGTCTTCACCGGGCGCAAGAAGCGCCTGCTCGAGCCGAAGCAGCGGCGCCGCCGGTGCCCCTCGTGCGGACGCACGATCGCCGGCCGCGTCTGCGACCGGCACTCGTACGGGCCGGGCCTACCGGGCCGCAGCGGCGTCGTCCGCCAGCCGGATCGCCTCGGCGACGGCGTCGTCGGTCGCGCCGACGAGCGTGACGTGGCCGAGCTTGCGGCCGGGACGCGGCCTCCTTGCCGTAGAGGTGCACGTGCGCCCCGGGCAGCGCGAGCAGGGCGCCGACGTCGGGGACGCCGCCGATCAGGTTCACCATCGCGGCAGGAGCGCGGGCCGCGGTCGAGCCGAGCGGCAGGCCCAGGATCGCGCGCAGGTGGTTCTCGAACTGGCTCGTCTCGGCTCCGTCGATCGTCCAGTGGCCCGTGTTGTGCACCCGGGGCGCGAACTCGTTGGCAAGCAGGCGGCCGCCGACCTCGAACAGCTCGAGCGCGATCACCCCGACGTAGCCGAGCTCGTCGAGCAGCCGCGTCACGAGCTCCTCCGCCGTCTCCCGTGGGAGCATCCGGCGCCGGGGCGCGCGAGACGCGCAGGATCCCGTCCCGGTGCACGTTCTCGGCGAGCGGCCAGAACCGCGTCTCGCCGTCGCGTCCGCGAACGGCCACGATCGAGAGCTCGCGCTCGAACTCGACGAGCTCCTCGGCCAGCTCGTGCTCGCCGACGGCTCGTGCTCACGCGCGAGCCGCTGCCCCTTCCCGTCGTACCCGAGCCGCCGCGACTTGACGAGCGCGGGCAGGCCGGTGTCGGCCGTGGCGCCGTAGCGCGCGGTGGGGATGCCGAGCCGGGTGAAGAGCTCCTTCTCCGTCAGCCGGTCCTGCCCCAGCTCGAGCGCTCGCGACGGCGGCACCGCGCCGACGGAGCGGGCGGCGTCGACGGGGACGTTCTCGAACTCGTAGGTGACGACGTCGGCGCCGTCGGCCAGGCGAGCGAGGGCGGCGGGGTCGTCGTAGGCGCCGACGACGAGATCGCCCACCTCCGCTGCCGGCGCGTCGGCCGACGGGTCGAGGAAGCGAAAGCGGAGGCCGAGCGGGATCCCCGCCAGCCCGAGCATGCGCCCGAGCTGGCCGCCCCCGATGCAGGCGACGAGCGTCACGATGCTCTCCCGAGCGCGAGCCTGCGGCGGGGCCTCCAGTGGCCCGGCTCGTGCTCCTCCAGCAGCAGAAGCTCCGCGACCGTCACCTGCGCGGGCAGCGATTCCCGAAGCGCCTCGCGGGCGCGAGCGGCTACCGCGCGCCTGGCTCGCCGCATCGGGCACCGCGATCGTCGCGTGCGGGTGCGGGTCGTCGTGCTCGCCCTGGTACGGCGGAAACGCGGGCAGCGCGCCCCACACGTCGTGCAGCAGCGCACGCAGCAGCTCGCTCGGCTCGGGGTCCGCGTAGACGACGCCCGGCCACTCCCCGACGCCGGCGAGCTCCAGCGCGAACGGCGTATGCCGGGCGAGCACTTGTTCGAGAGGCGGGAGCAGCGCGTCGACCTCGTCGGGCGGAGCAAAAGGGTAGAGCACGGTCAGGTGGAACGGGATCCCCCGGGCACGCAGCTCAGGAGCAAGCTCCGCGTGGACGTCGACGATGGCCGGGAGCTCGAGATCGAGGTCGATCACGAGCCCCGTGCGCGGCACGGCGGCCGGGAGGGTGGGATCGCTCACGCGGACGGATCGGGCTGCTCGAGCACCGACTGCGTCTGGGCCGCCCGGTACGCCGGCAGCCGCTCGCGGATCGCCGGGTCGGCGCGGGCGAGGATCGCGGCCGCGAGCAGCGCGGCGTTGACCGCCCCGGCGCGTCCGATCGCGAGCGTCCCGACGGGGATCGCCGGCCGGCATCTGCACGATGGAGAGCAGCGAGTCGACGTCCGGAAAGCGTCTTCGACTCGACCGGCACGCCGAGCACCGGCAGCGCGGTCTTCGCGGCAGTCATGCCCGGCAGGTGGGCAGCGCCGCCGGCGCCGGCGATCAGCACCTGTAGCCCGCGCCCCTCCGCCGACTCCGCGTACGCGAAGAGCAGGTCGGGCGTGCGATGTGCCGAGACGACCCGCTTCTCGTACGGGACGCCGAGCGCGTCGAGCGTCTCCGCCGCGTGCCGCATCGTCTCCCAGTCGGAGCGTGACCCCATGATCAACCCGACGAGCGGCGCGGCCATCGTGCCCAGGCTACTTCGCCGCGACTTCTTGACGAGCAGCAGCGCGACCGACCGCGCCGTCTTGCGCACCTCGGCGTCGGCCTCGTCGTTCTCCGCGATCCCGTCCAGGAGCTGGATCGTCTCGCGGGCCGGCGTCCCGTTCTTGAAGCACACGATCGCGAGGCGCCGGACGGCGACGTTGGGGTCGCGTGCCGCGAGCTCGTGGAGCAGCGGGCGGAAGCTGTTGACGTCTCCCGGATGGGTGCGCGAAAGGCCCTCCAGCGAGATCAGCGCCGACCCGCGGACGCCGGGACTGTCGTCCTCGAGCCCGCGCCGCAGCAGCTCCAGCTTCTGACGGAAGCGGAACTGGGCGAGCGAGCGGTAGGCGAGCGCGCGCACCCGGTAGTCGGCATTCCGCGCAGCGTGCTCGATCTCGTCGCTCCACTCGGCACGCAGCGCCGCGAGCTCCTTCTCGAGCCCGCGAGAGGCGTACTCGTCCGCGAGCGCGGCCGCCTGCGCCAGGTCCATCAGGCGACCGGCAGCGGGCGAGGCCCGGGGCCGACGTAGTTCGCCGCCGGCCGCACGAGGCGCCCGAGGCGCTTCTGCTCCATGATGTGCGCCGACCAGCCGGCGGTGCGCGAGCACGCGAACATCGCAGGCGCGAGGCGCGGCGGAATGTCCGCGACGTCGAGCACGACGGCCGACCAGAACTCGACGTTCGTGGCCAGCACGCGGTCGGGCTTGCGCCGGTGCAGCTCCGCGAGCGCGGCGTTCTCGAGCTCCTCGGCGACCTCGAAGCGGGGCGAGCCGAGCTCCCTGGCGGTACCGCGCAGCAGGCGAGCGCGGGGATCCTCGGCACGGTAGACACGGTGGCCGAAGCCCATCAGCCTGCCACCCGAGTCGAGCAGGTCGGTGACGTACCCCGGGATCGAGTCGGCGGCGGCGGCGCCGTCGAGCATCGGCAGCACGCGGGCGGGAGCGCCGCCGTGGAGCGGCCCGGACAGGGCGCCGACCGCCGAGGAGAGCGCGGCGGCGCAGTCGGCGCCCGTGGAGGCGACGACGCGGGCGGTGAACGTCGAGGCGTTCAGCCCGTGCTCGGCGGTGCAGATCCAGTAGGTGTCGATCGCCTGCACGTGCCTCGGGTCGGCCTCGCCGCGCCACTCGAGCACGAACCGCTCCGCGGCCGTCCTGCCGCGGGCGACGACGGCCGGGTCGACGGGCTCGGACTCCCCGCCGGCGACGCGGGCCGACTGCGCGACGACGGAGATCATCGTGGCCGAGAGACGACGCAGGTCGTCCTCGGCCTGCTCGTCGGAGATGTCGATCAGCTGCCCCAGCCCCCACTCCGCCCCGAGCCTGGCCGTCACGGCCTGCAGGTCGGCCGGAGCGTTGCCCGTGAGCCCGTCCGGGCGATACGGCTCGACCGGGACGAGCCCCGGCTCGGGCTTGTCGTCGACGAGCAGTCCCCACACCTTCTCGAACGGGACGACGCCGACGAGCTCCTCGATGTCGACACCGCGGTAGCGGAGCGCGCCACCGTCCCGGTCGGGCTCCGCGATCTCCGTCTCGAACGCCACGACGCCCTCGAGGCCCGGCTTGAACTCGCTCATCGCTCTCCTCTTTCCCGATGTCCGCTTCCCGGGGGACGGTACCTGAGTGCGCTTTTCGGTCGTGCCACCACGCGTCAGGTTCAACCGCCCGCCGTCGCCGTATCGGTGCGATGATCGAAGCGCTGGCTCGTCCGGCGGAAGCCCGGACGGAAGCAACGGAAAGGACAGGACAGGATCATGAGCGGTAGGAAGAAGGTCACGGTCGTCGGCGCCGGGAACGTCGGCGCGACGTGCGCGCAGGAGCTCGCGCGGCGCGACTACGCCGATGTCGTGCTCGTCGACATCATCCCGAACTTCCCGCAGGGGAAGGCGCTGGACATGAACCAGGCGGGATCGGTGCTCGGCTACGAGCCGAACGTCACCGGCACGAACGGCTACGAGGAGACCGAGGGCTCCGACGTCGTCGTGATCACGGCGGGCAAGCCGAGACAGCCCGGCATGAGCCGCGACGACCTCGTGACGACCAACGAGAACATCGTCGGCGCGGTGACCAAGGAGGTCGTGAAGCGCTCTCCGAAGTCGGTCATCGTCGTCGTGTCGAACCCGCTCGACGCGATGTGCCACGTCGCCAGGGCCGTGTCGAGGTTCCCGAAGGAGCGCGTCGTCGGCATGGCGGGGATCCTCGACACCGCCCGCTTCGCCGCCTTCATCGCCTGGGAGACGGGCGCGTCGGTGAAGGACGTGACGGCGATGGTGCTCGGCGGCCACGGCGACCAGATGGTGCCCGTCGTCTCCGCGACCACCGTCGGCGGCGTGCCGCTCGAGCAGCTGGCCCCCAGGGGCCGGATCGCGAAGATGGTGGAGCGCACCCGCAAGGGCGGCGGCGAGATCGTCAACCTGCTCGGCACGTCCGCCTGGTACGCGCCCGGCGCGGCAGCGGCGCAGATGGTCGACGCGATCTGCCTCGACGAGAAGCGGGTGCTGCCCTGCACCGTCTACCTCGAGGGCGAGTACGGCGTCAACGGCCTCTACATGGGAGTGCCCGCCAAGCTCGGTGCCGGCGGCGTCGAGGAGATCGTGAAGCTGCGGCTCTCGAGCGAAGAGAAGAAGATGCTGAAGGCGTCCGCCGCAGCCGTGAGCGAGGTCGTCGGCGTGCTCAAGAAGGCCTGAGCCCCGGCGACCGGCCCAGAGCGAGGGGCCCCACGAGGGGCCCCTCGTCTTTGCCGTTCGTGAACAGTGGCACCGGTACGCTTCCGCACCGATGGACCTGGGCCTCCACGGACGCACCGCGATCGTGCTCGGCGCCTCACAGGGCATGGGCCTCGCGATCGCGCAGGCCCTCGCCGGCGAAGGCGCCCGCGTCGCCATGTTCGCGCGGCGCGCAGACGTGCTCGAGGCGCGAGGCCGAGCGGATCGGAGCCCTCGCCGTCTGCGGCGACATCACGCAGCCGGACGACCTCCAACGGCTCGTGCGACGAGACGGTGGAGGCGTTCGGCGGCGTCGACGTGCTCGTGCTGAACGGCGGCGGCCCTCCCGGCCGGCCCTGCCACCGGCCTGACCGCGGCGGACGTCGAGGCCGCCCTGGCGCTCCTGCTCGTGCCGCACGTGCAACTGGTCGCGGCCTGCCTCCCTCACCTGCGGGCGAGCGGGCGGGGGCGGATCGTCGCCGTCGAGTCGATCTCCGTGCGGGAGCCGATCCCGAACCTGGCCCTCTCGAACGCGATTCGCCCCGGCGTCGTCGGCTGGCTGAAGACGCTGGCGCAGGAGCTCGGCCCCGACGGGATCACGGTCAACACGATCGCCCCGGGCCGGATCGACACCGAGCGCCTGCAGGCGCTGTACGGGCCCGGCGGCCCGGCGCCCGCGGAGATCGAGCTCATCCCCGTCCGGCGGCTGGGAACGCCCGCCGAGATCGCGGCCGTCGCCTGCTTCCTCGCCTCCGAGCAGGCCGCGTACGTGACGGGCACGGTCGTGACCGTCGACGGCGGCCTCGCCCGCGGGCTCGCCTAGGCGATGGCCCGCCTTCCGACCAGGCGCCTGCTCATCGGTGCCGCGATCGCCGCTGCGCTCGCCGTCGCATTCGCCTGGCTGTTCCCGTCGCAGGACTACCTCTACGTCCCCAACACGGCGAAGCCCGTGGCCGACCGCGTGGACGTGGCGGGCGAGAAGCCGGACTCCGGCCCGGGCGCCATCTACTACGTCGACGTGACCGTGCGCCGTGCGACCTGGGCGGAGCGCCTCGTCGCCGTTCCTGCGCCCCGACGGCGCCACCACTGGTGAGCCGCAGAGCGACGTGGTCCCGGAGGGTTCGAGCTTCGAGGAGCGCCGGCAGGAAGGCCTGGCGGAGATGGCCCGCTCGGAGGAGGTCGCAGCCGCCGTCGCCCTGAAGGAGGCGGGCTACCCCGTCAAGGCGACTCCGAGGGGCGCGCTCGTCGAGGCCGTCGCGACCGACGCGCCCGCGGCCGACGTGCTCGACTCCGGCGACGTGATCGTCGCGGCGCGCGGCACCTCCGTGCTCACCCCGGGCGCGCTCCGGGCCGCGCTCGCGCCGCGACGCAGCCGGGCGACACCGTTCGCCTCAAGCTGCGCCGGGACGGCAAGGTCGTTCGCGTCACCGTCCGCACGGTCGCGTCGCCGGACGACCCGAAGCGCGCGATCATCGGCATTCGCGTCGCCCAGGCCGCGGACATCCAGCTGCCGATCAAGGTGGACATCGACCTCGGCGGCGTCGGCGGGCCGTCGGCCGGCCTTCCCTTCGCGCTCGACGTGCTGCAGGAGCTCGGCCGGGACGTCGACCGCGGCCGGCGCGTGGCGGCGACCGGCGAGATCGAGCTGGACGGGTCGGTCGGGCCGATCGGCGGCGTCAAGCAGAAGGTGTACGGCGCACGGCGGGCGGGCGTGGACGTCTTCCTCGTCCCGGCTGGGGATAACGCCGAGGAGGCGCAGCGCTATGCAGGGAAGCTGCGCATCGTGCCGGTGGAGAGTTTTCAACAGGCGTTGTCGGCCCTGCGAACGCTGCAGTAGAAACCGCGGATTTGCAGGACTTTGCCTGAGAGGGGCAACCCCCGCTAATTGCGGGACTTTCCTCGGCCGGGGCCTTGCGACCGGCACGTCCGGAGGCCACAATGCCCCCTGGCCGGGGGGGACCTGGCTAGTATCAGCGAGAACCATGAGCAAACCATCCAAAGCATCCTGCAATGACTGCTACTTCCGCGCGGCGGGGCTGTGCGCCCTCCCGGGCGAGCGCCCCTGCCCCACCTTCAGGGCGGCAGTCGCGGGCCAGCTGAGCCCGCCGCCGCAGGCCCGCCTCGTGCTGCGGCCCGCCCAGCCGCTCACCGTGCAGGCGGCGGTCGCGTAAGGCCGACTCTAGACTCCAGGGGGATGTCGACTCCACCTCCCCAGGGAACACCCGACGCCAAGGCCAAGTCGCCGTGGACGCCGCGGCGCATCATCCTGATCGCGCTCGTGGCCTACGCCGTCCTGCTCGCGCTCTTCAACCTCGACAGCGTCGCCGTGAACTTCGTCTTCTTCAAGACCTCGGCGTCGCTCTTCGTCGTGATCGTGCTCGCCGTCGGGCTCGGCTTCCTCGCCGGCTGGCTGTTCGACGACGTGCGCGAGCGCCGGCGGCGCAAGTCGTCGCCGTGACGGACCGCCCGCCACGGCCCTCGGCCGACGAGGGCGAGGCACGGCCTCGCCCCTACAGCAGCGAGGCCAGCAGCGCGACGCCCTCGGCGATGCGCTCGGGCGTCTCGTAGCTGAACGCGAGCCGCGCCGACGAGCGGCCGCCGGCGCCGGCGGGGAAGAAGTCGGCCCCCTTGACGAACGTGACGCCGGCCTCGGTCGCCCTCGGCAGAAGCGCGGCCGAGTCGACGCCGTCGCCGAAGTCGACCCAGAGGAAGTAGCCGCCCTCAGGCCTGCTCCAGCTCGCCGCGGACGGCAGCTCCCGCTCGAGCGCTGCCAGCATGGCGTCCTTGCGCACCTTCAGGAGGCCGCGCACGCGCTCCAGGTTCGGCTCGAAGGCGCCGCGGTCGATCAGCTCGAACACCGTCGCCTGCGGCAGCAGCGACGGCGAGATGTACGTGGACACCGCCCGCTCGTCGAAGTCGGCCACCATGTCGGCCGGAAGCACGAAGTAGCCGATGCGAAGGCCGGGGGCCACCGTCTTCGAGAACGACGAGGTGAAGGCGACCCGGCTGCCTCCCTCGATCTCGTGGATCGACGGCAGCGGCTCGCCGTCGTAGCGGACGAGGCCGTACGGATCGTCCTCGAGCACCGCCAGGTCGTGCGCCGCCGCGATCTCCGCGAGGCGCCGCCTGCGCTCGACGCCGAGCGTGCGGCCCGAGGGGTTCTGGAAGGTCGGGATCGTGTAGAGGAACGAGATCGGGCCGCCCTTCGCGAGCTCCGCCTCGAGCGCGTCGAGGTCGAGGCCCTCCCCGTCCATCGGCACGGTGGCCACCTCCGCCCCGTCCCACCCGAGCAGCTTCAGCGGGCGGTCGTACGTCGGCGCCTCGACGAGCACCCGGCCGGGCCGCCGTGCGAGCTGGACGGCCGCGTAGAACGCGAAGCCCTGCAGCCCGCCCGTGGTGACGAACACCCTGCCGGGCTCGACGGCGTGCCGCGCGGCGAGATGCTCGCGCAACGGCCCGTAGCCGCCGCCGCTCCCGTACGAGAGGATCGTGGTGCCGTCCTTCGCGAGCGCCGCGGATGCGCAGTCGGCGATCAGCGCAGGATCGAGGCATTCGGGCGACGGGCGCGCCGCGGGCGAAGGAGATCGGGGCCACTGCTCTGAGCCTACCGGCACCGCCGTGGCCGAGCCGGACGGGAACGGACGCCGTCCGACCGCGGCTGCTAGAGTTTTCCACAGGGACGGCATCCGTCGCCCCGTGGGATCTCGCTTCTTTCGACTCTTGTGCAGGACGGGTTCGAGGGCAGGTGTGGTCTCGAATCCGAATCCAAGGAGTCGAAAAAACCGAATGTCAGATCAGTCGTTTGCCGCGCTCGGGATGAGCGCCGACGTCATCGATGCACTTGCCGCCAAGGGCATCGACACCCCTTTCCAGATCCAGACGCGCGCGATCCCCGCGGCACTGTCGGGAGCGGACATCCTCGCCAAGGCCCCGACGGGCTCCGGGAAGACGCTCGCGTTCGCGGTGCCGATCGTCGAGCGCCTGACGCCCGGTGACGGGCGCCCGGCCGCGCTCGTCCTCGTGCCGACCCGCGAGCTCTGCGTCCAGGTCACCGAGGTGTTCGAGACGCTCACGCCCTCGCGCGGCCTCGACGTCGCATCGGTGTACGGCGGCGTCCCCCTCCACGCGCAGGCAGCCAAGGCCAAGAAGGCGCACGTGCTCGTCGCCACCCCGGGGCGCCTCCAGGACCTGATGGACCGGCGCCTGGTCACGCTCGACGCGGTCGAGATCCTCGTCCTCGACGAGGCCGACCGGATGCTCGACATGGGCTTCAAGCCGCAGGTCGACAAGATCGTGCGCCGCATCTCCGACGACCGCCAGACGATGTTCTTCTCCGCCACGCTCGACGGCGCCGTCGGCGAGCTCGCCCACGCGTACACGACCGCGCCGGTGCGCATCGCCGCAGAGCTGCCGAGCGAGCACGCCGAAATCGGTGAGGTCGACCACCAGTTCGTCCCGGTCACGCCCGAGAACAAGGTCGAGAAGCTCATCGAGCTGCTCAACGAGGAGCGCGGGCTGGCGCTCGTGTTCGTCCGCACCAAGCGCGGAGCCGACCGGCTGGCGCAGCGGCTTGCCCGCCACGACGTGCGCGCGATCGCGATGCACGGCGACAAGACGCAGGCGGCCCGCGAGAAGGCGCTCGCGCACTTCGAGGCCGGCAAGGTGACGACGCTGATCGCCACCGACGTCGCCGCCCGCGGGCTCGACCTCTCCGACATCACGCACGTGATCAACTTCGACCCGCCCGAGGACGAGAAGGCCTACACCCACCGCGTCGGCCGCACCGGACGCGCCGGCCGCTCGGGCACCGGCGTCACGCTCGTGCTGCCGGACCAGCAGTCCGAGGTGAGCCGCGTCGCCCGCCTCAACGGCCACCACGAGAAGTGGGAGGAGACCGGCATGAAGACCGCCGCTCCCAAGCTCGTCTACTCGTCCAAGCGGCGGAACTCGAAGTGGGGCCCGTCACGGCCCCGCCGCAAGATCTAGACGGCCTGTCGCGTCCAGCCGCCGTCGACGGCGAGGGCGTGGCCGTGCACCATCGCCGCGCCCGGGCCGGCGAGGTAGACGACGGCCGCCGCCACCTCGTCCGGTGTCGCGAGCCGCCCGAGCGGCGTGCGACGAACGACGTCCTCGGCGAAGTCGGGCCGGCTCTCGAACAGCGGCCGGGTGAGCGGCGTGTCGACGAAGGTCGGGCACACCGCGTTGACGCGAATGCCGTGCTCCGCCCATTCGACGCGAGCGCCCGCGTCAGGTTGACGACGGCGCCCTTGCTGGCGCAGTAGGCGGCGCGCTCGACGTACCGACGAGACCCATGATGCTGGCCACGTTCACGACGGCGCCGCCGGGCGCGCCTGGTCTCGCATCACGCGCGCCACCGCCTGCGCGACGAAGAAGACGCCGCGCAGGTTGACGTCGAGGACGGCGTCCCAGTCCTCTTCCGAGACCTCGAACGCGGGCCGACGGACGTTGACGCCCGCGTTGTTGACGAGCACGTCGAGCCGCCCGCGCCACGACGCGGCGCAGTCGACGCACCGTCCGATCGAGCCGACGTCGCGCACGTCGAGCGCGAGCGCGAGCGCGGCCGCGCCGCCGGCGGCCACGATCGCGGCGGCGGTCTCCTCTGCATGGTCGAGCCTGTCCGGCAGCTCCGTGACTGCGACGGCGGCCCCTTCGGCCGCCAGCGCGAGCGCACACGCGCGCCCGAGACCGGAGCCGGCCCCCGTCACGAGAGCGGTCGCGTCGCGCAGCTCCACCGGGCTCGCTGCCACGCGGGCTCCTACTCGAAGTACGTGTCGTCGTGGGAATACGGCGGCACGCAGCAGCACAGAAAGCGCGCACCGTCCGGGCCAGCGACGAGCTCGTGCCAGGCCCCGGGCGGGATCAGGATCGCGTCGCCGGCGGCCACGCCGCGGTCTCGCCGTCGACCTCCATCCCGCCCGCCGCCCTCGAGGATGAGGTAGATCTCCTCGGCGAGCCGGTGGTAGTGGCGCTGCGTCGCCTGTCCCGGGGCGAGGGTCGCCTCCGCGAGCGATCTGCGCTCGGTGTGGAGATACTCGCGAATCGTCGAGCCGTCCTTCGTCGTAAACGGCTCGAGGCTCGGCGCACGGCGCCGGCGAGCTCGCCACCCGCGCGCAGGGCCAGGGCGACCCGGGCCGGTCTTGTCCCGGCGGCGCGCGCGCCCCGGCCGCTCAGAGCAGCCGGGACGCCTTGCCGACCAGGTCGACGGCCGACACGACGGCCACCGCGACGATGGCCAGGGGCGCCGCGACCCGGGCGACCGGCCGGAGCGTCCTCCCCACGCCTGTTCGGCGTCCGGCGAGGGCCACGACCCCGACGACCGCGCCGAGAGTCAGCGCGAACGTTCCCGCGACAGCTGCGACCACGACGACCACGCTCAGACGGCGATCCGTGAACGGCTCGCGATCCGCCCAGCGCTCGACGAGGAGGACGACGAGCGCCGCCGCGGCCGCGGGAAGCGCCACGAACAGCGCGATCGAGAGCGCCGCCGGCTCGAGCAGCGTGAAGTCGACGCCGTCCTCGTGGACCACCCCGGCTCCGACAACGGTCGCCGAGACGGCCGTCCAGAGCGGCAGCCGCAGCCGTGCCGGAATCCAGCCGCGCACGGCAGCGTACGCCACGCCGTTGAGCGCGCCGAACATCGTCATGGCCGCGATCAGCTGGATCGTGTCGGTCGTGAATACCCCGATCTCGAAGTCGTCGTCGCTCCGCACGCCGATGACGAAGTCCGGCGAGGTCAGTCGCAGCAGCAGCATCGCGAGCCGGCCGCCGATGCCGCCGATCAGGAGCCCGGCGATCGCCCCCGCTGCCGCGCCGACGAGCACCCACCAGGCGACCGCACGGCGGTCGTCTTGCAGGGAAGCCCGTGACGTCTCCATGAATGGGAAGATATAGTCCTTTTCACGTGCGCATGCAAGACTGCGCCCGTGCGGAGGAAGCCCGGCGCCCTCGTCCCCCTCGAGCTCGCGATCCTCGATGCGGCAGCCGGGCGCCACGAGCCCTTCCACGGGTTCGAGCTCGCCAAGGCGCTCGCGGACAGCGAGGGGGCCCGCAGCCTGACCTCGCACGGGACGCTCTACAAGGCGCTCGGGCGCCTCGCCGAGCAGGGCCTGCTCGAGGCCGAGTGGGAGGACCCGGAGATCGGCGCACACGAAGGGCGACCGCGCCGGAGGCTGTACCGCATCACCGGCGAGGGCGCACGGCGCATCGCCGCAGAACGACGCCCCACACCCGCCTTCGGCCCGGCCGCGGGGCTCGCGTGAAGGGCGAACAGCTCGTCCTCTGGTGGGTCGACCGCTACACGCGCGATCTTCCCGAGCACGTCCGCGACGAGCGCCGCGCAGAGATCGCGAGTGACGTGTGGGAGCACCGCGCGGCCGCTTCGTCCGACAGGCTCGGGCTCTCGATCCTCTCCCGCTGCGCGCGGGGCGTCCCGGCGGACCTCAGCTGGCGTCGTGCCCACCGCTGCGGGCGTCGACGCATGCCATCCCGGGGCAGCGTCGCGCGCGGGATCGGCTGGGCGCTCGCGGCGATGGCCTACGCGTTCATCGTGCTGGTGCACGGATGGTTCGCAACTGCCCTGGTCGGGTTCGACTTCTACGGCGCCGACTGGGCGCCGGGCGACGTGGCGACCACCTCGCGCATCGGATGGCGCGCTGCTGCTCCTGATCGTGCTCCGGGACGCTGCTGCTGCCCCGGGCCCCGGCGAGCGGCGCCTGCCTCGTGATCGCCGGCACGGCTCGCAACGGGCGTCGTGTTCTGGTGGGCGCTCCCGATCCTCGGGCCGATCGCGATCGCCGTGATCGCCGCTTCGGTCGTCCTCGCTCGTCGGCGTCGCCGGACGCTTCGTGCTCAGTGGTTGACGAAGGCCTTCAGCGCCACGACGCAGAGACCGAACGACGCATTGACGAGCACGACCGCGCACGTCGCCGTGCGTGACAGCCCCGCCTGGCGCGAGAAGACAAGGCCCCATGTCACGAGCGCGGCGACGCCGATCCCGATCGCGAGCCAGTACGCGGTCTTCCGCTCGATCAGCCCGACGGCGCCGGCCAGCAGCGCGAGCGTCGGCATGGCGGCCGCCTGCAGGAGGGGCCACTCGTGGCGCGCGATCCGGCGCACCTCGTCGAAGGACAGCTCCTCACCGTGGTCGACACCCGCGGCGAGCGCGTGAGCGTACACGTGCGCGAGCCAGAAGACGAACGTCGTCACGACGACGATCGCCAGCGATGCGCCAGATCGCGTCGTTCGCGTCCGCAGCCGCGACGATCGACGTGACGAGGATCGTCCCGTAGACGCCCCCGGCGAGGTTGTCGCCCTCCGCGAACAGCCAGCGGCGGAGCCTCACCGGCCGCCCCGCCCTAACGGCGGGCGGTCTCTGCGACGAGCTCGGCCGTCTCGGTCGGCGTCGTGCCGACGCGGATGCCCTTCGCCTCGAGGGCTTCCTTCTTGGCCTGCGCCGTGCCCGACGAGCCGGAGATGATCGCTCCCGCGTGCCCCATCGTCTTGCCCGGCGGCGCCGTGAAGCCCGCGATGTAGGCGACGACCGGCTTGGTCATCTCCGCCTCGATGAAGGCGGCCGCCTTCTCCTCCTCGTCGCCGCCGATCTCGCCGACCATCACCACGTACTCGGTCTCCGGGTCGGCCTGGAAGCGCGTCAGCACCTCGATGAAGGAGGTGCCAACGATCGGGTCGCCGCCGATCCCGACGATGGTCGAGTTGCCGACGCCCATCTGCGTGAGCTCGTGGCCGATCTGGTAGGTCAGCGTGCCCGAGCGGGAGACGAGCCCGATGTTGCCGGCGCTGAAGATCTCGGCGGGGATGATGCCGACGTTCGCCTTCCCGGGCGAGAGCGCGCCGGGGCAGTTCGGCCCGATCAGCGTCACGCCGCGCGGGGCGATGTAGGAGTGGAGCTTGCAGCATCGCGTGGGCCGGGACGCCCTCGGTGATGCAGACGATGGTGCGAATGCCCGCGTCGACCGCCTCGTAGATCGCGTCGGAGGCGAACGGTGCCGGCACGAAGATCATCGACGTGTTCGCGCCCTGCTCCGCCACCGCGGCGGCGACGGTGTCGTACACGGGCACGCCGTCCACGTCCTGTCCACCCTTGCCGGGCGTGACGCCGGCGACGAGGTTCGTCCCGTAGGCGCGGTTGCGCAGGCCGTGGAAGCGGCCCTCGGAGCCCGTCAGCCCCTGCACGACGAGGCGCGTGTCGTCGCCGACGATGATCGCCATCAGCGGCTCACCGCCAGGATCGCGATGCGGTCGAGCGTGACGACGTCACCGTCGGTGCGGTGCGCGACGAGCTCGCGCACGCGGCGCGCCGCCTCGCCCACGCAGGCGCAGCGGTCGAGCCACGGCTGGAGCGCGATCGGCTTGTCGAAGAAGCGCACGTCCTCGACGACGAGACCGGCGGACTCCACCAGCGACTTCCACTCGCCGTCCGAGTAGTTGCGGACGTGCGAGGGGTCGCGCAGCCGCTCGGCCTCCTCGACGTCGTCGCCCATGAAGACGTTGTCGACGATAAGGACACGGTCGCCGGTCACACGCGCCATCTCCTCCACCGCCTTCGCCACGTCCTCGTAGTGGTGCGCCGCGACGCGCGTGGCGACGACGTCGAAGCTCGCGTCGCCGAAGGGAAGGTGCTCCGCACGGCAGATCACGTCGGGCCCCATGCCCGGCGCGGGATCGCAGCTGACCACGTCGAGCCCCGCCTCGCGCAGGCGGCGCGCCACGTGGCCGCCTCCCGTGGCGACGTCGAGCGCGGTCTGCGCACCGGACGCCCACTCGACCATCAGGTCGAGGTCGGGCCCTTCGCGGTGCGCGTCGCTCGTGCGGTACATGTCGGACCGGTCGCTCCAGACGTCTGTCATGCCGACAGCTCCACGGCCCTGCGGGCCGCCTCGAGCATCGTCGGCTCCACGTGCAGGTTCGGCGGCGCCGCCTCGGCGAGGATGCGCCGGCCCTCCTCGGCGTTCGTGCCGTCCAGACGGACGACGATCGGCAGCTCGATGCCCATCTGGCCGAGCGCCTGCAGAACGCCCTTCGCCACCTCGTCGCAGCGCGTGATGCCGCCGAAGATGTTGAAGAAGATCGCCTTCACCTGCGGGTCGCGGGTGATCACCTCGAGCGCGTCGACGACGCCCTGGGCGTCGCCGCCGCCGCCGAGGTCGCAGAAGTTCGCCGGCCGGCCGCCCGCGAAGGTGACGACGTCGACGGTGGACATCGACAATCCGGCGCCGTTGCCGAGCACGCCCACCTCGCCGTCCAGCTTGACGTAGGTGACGAGCTTCTCGCGCGCCAGCGCCTCGAGCGGGTCGGCAGCCTCCAGGTCGCGCATCTCGGCGACGTCCGGGTGCCGGTAGAGCGCGTTGTCGTCGACCGTGAACTTCGCGTCGAGCGCCTTTACCCTGCCGTCCGGCGTCACGATCAGCGGGTTGATCTCGCACAGCATCGCGTCGAAGCGCGTGAACGCGTCGTACAGCTTTCCCACGATTGCGACGATCTGCTTCTGCTCGGACGGGTCTGACACGCCCGCCCCGTACACGAGCCGCCGAGCCTGCCAGGCGTGGAAGCCTTCGAGCGGATCGACGTGCAGCTTCACGAGCGCCTCGGGGCTCTCCTCGGCCACCTGCTCGATGTCGACGCCGCCCTGCGTCGTGAACATGAACAGCGGCTTCTTCGTGCCGCGGTCGAACGTGAGCGAGAGGTAGTACTCCTTCGCGATCTCCGACGCCTGCTCGATCCAGAGCCGCTTCACGACGTGGCCCTTGATGTCGAGCCCGAGGATGTTCTTCGCGTGCTCCTCCGCCTCGTGCGCGGTCGCGGCAAGCTTCACGCCGCCCGCCTTGCCGCGACCGCCCGTCAGCACCTGCGCCTTGACGACGACCGGGCCGCCGAGCACCTCCGCCGCCTGCCGCGCCTCGCCCGGCGTCGTCGCGAGCCGCCCGTCGCCGACCGGGATGCCGACGCGCTGGAACAGCTCCTTGCCCTGGTACTCGTAGAGATCCACGCCGACGGCGAGCCTAGCAGCAGCGTTGTGCGAGCATCCGGGGCATGGTCGAGCCGCTCCCCCTCGTCCCGCTCACGGTTCTCCTCGCCCTCCTCGCGGCCGGCTGCGGGACGAGCGCGACGACGTTCGTACCCTCCGTGAAGGCACCGCCGCAGCAGGCGGCGCTCGGCTGGCAGGAGCCGTATCCGGCCGAGAAGCCGGCGCTCGTGTTCGGCGTGCGCTCGTTCGCCGTCACCGAGACCGGATGGCGGGCCGCCGTCTCCGTCGAGAACCGCTCCGACGTCGGCTGGGAGGTCGGCGCCCCGCGCCTCACGGTCGAGCGCGCGTTCGGCGTGCTCCTGTTCCCGAACGACGACCTCGACGAGCTCGAGACGCGCAACCGCCAGGGC
>CAVSUK010000016.1:0-30779 GCA_963731095.1 uncultured Gaiellaceae bacterium | reverse complement strand
CATGCTGCGACCCGTGCAGCGGCCGGGCTCCAGAGGCTTGATGTGGATTGGGAGTGCGGCTGGGGCGGTTCTGCACCAAGGAACGTGTTCGACGCGGACGGCGTCAAGGCTGGTTGCCTTGATGTCGTCCGCGGCGGACGCGATCCGCAGCGTGCAGGGCCGCATCCAGACGTGCTTCTAATTCGCATCAAGCCTCTTGAGAGCTCGGGCGAGCGCGGAGCCGCGGGGGCAGTCACCCGCGTGCGTGAAGCCCTCCGCAAAGAAGAGCCGGGCGGGGCCCGTCCCAGATGTCGTCCTCACCGAGGTCGGTGCCCTCGCGCGGGTAGGCCTCGACCCGGGTGACGCCGCGCGCGCCGAGGTCGGCGAGGGCGTGGCGGAGGAGCGCGCGCGACGCCTCGGCGGCGGTGGGAAGGGGCGACGAGGAAGCAGGTGATCGCCCAGACCGCCGGGTCGGGGTCGAGACCGAGCTGGGTGCCGAGCTTCTCCAGTCGGTCGCGCGGGCCGGCCTGGCACCAGCCGACCGGCTTGCCGCCGTCGTAGGCCAGGAAACCGTCGTACTGGCCGGCGTCGCAGAGGGCCTCCCGGAGCGCGGCGTTTTCTGCCGCAGTGCGCTCGCCCAGCCCTCCCAGGTCGGCACCCACCAGGCCACGCATCTGCACCAGCCGGCGCCGTTCGCGTCCGAGTGCAGCCGGCGGAAGTCCTCGCGGCGGTGCTCGTCGAAGCGAACGGCGGTGATCGCGGTCATGTGCCCCTCCCGGCGAGCATCTCACAGGCGAGGAGGCAGGCGCACAGCCAGGCCAGGCCGACGCAGTAGCCGGCGAGGACGTCGCTGAGGTAGTGCACGTTCAGCACGAGCCTGCTCGCGCCGATCGCGGCGCCGACACCGAGCCCGAGCGCAAGCACGCCCGCGCGCTCGGCCGGCGAGCGCACGTGCTCCGCACAGACGACGGCGAGAGCGCCGCCGACGGCGATCCCGGTGGCTGCGTGGCCGCTCGGGAACGAGAACGACCGGGGGAGCTCGATCGGGCTGCCGGCATCGGGCCGCGGACGGCTGTAGTACGTCTTCAGCAGTGCGACGGCGATCTGCACGCCGATCGTCACGGCGAGAACGAACGCGGCGTCGGCGCGCCGGCCGGCGCGGAGCAGGACCAGTGTGACGGTCCCGACGACGAGGACGACGCCGACCAGCCCGCCGGCCCACGTGAACAACCGCGCGATCCACTCCGCCCACTCGGGCATGTCCGCCACGACCCAGTGCTCCACACGCGCGTCGAGGTCGACGATCGCCTCGCTCTCCAGGTACGCGTCTGCGAGCGCGAGAAAGCCCACCACCGCGAGCGCGACGACCATGGCGAGCATCGTGATCCGGGCAGTCCGATGCGGCGGCGCCGTCACCGCCGCGTCCCACGGCGTCGCCGCCGGCCGGCCGGCCCGCGCCCGGCGATGTCCGCCCACGTGCCCCCAGGGGGGCGAACGACCCCCCTACGATCACCGTAGCGGCGGGGCTGTGACGCATCCGTGTCGGGATCGTGCGGACTTCGCGACGGCGGCGCGACGGGCCGATGTCATCGGTCGTGCGCGAGGACCATCCGCCACGGAGCCTCGCCGGGAGCTTCGGCTGCCGGCGCGCCCGACGGCCTCGAACGCGAGGCCCCGCTGGAGCCGGGCTCTGCCAGTCGGGAGCCGCCGGCGGATCGTCGCTCAGGCGCCGTGGCAGCGCTTGAACTTCTTGCCCGAGCCGCACCAGCACGGATCGTTGCGCCCGACCTCGCGATGCTCGTTCACGACCTGGCGCTGCTGTGCGTGCGCGGGCGGCGTGGCGACGGCGGTGCCCGAGAGCGTGGCGGCGCCGGCGGCAGCGATCGCGTCGGCGCCGGCGGTGGTCTCGTGCTCGTAGGAGAGCTCCTGCGGTGCCTCCGCGGGCTGCAGGTCCTGCGCCTCGTCGGCCGCGATCTCGACGTGGAACACGGTCAGCACGACCTCTTCGCGGATGATGCGGCCGAGATCCTCGAACATGCGGTGGCCCTCGCCGCGGTACTCGACGAGCGGATCCTTCTGCGCCATGGCGCGCAGGTGGACGCCTTCGCGGAGGTAGTCCATGGCGTCGAGGTGCTCGCGCCAACGCGTGTCGACGACCTGGAGGGTCACGAACCGCTCGATCTCGCGCATCAGCTCGGGCGTGAAGCTCTCCTCGCGCTCGGCATAGGCCTCGAGTGCGTCCTCGGTGAACTCCTCGATGAGCGCCTCACGGGTCATCTCGACCTCTTCGCGCAGCTCCTCGACGGTGATGTCCGAGCCGTAGAGCGCCTGCATCTGCAGGACGAGGCCGTCGAGGTCCCACTCGTCGTCCGTGTCGTGCGCCGTGAAACCGCTGACGTTGTCGCGGATCACGTCCTCGATCCAGCCGCGGATCTCCTCGGAGAGGTCGTCGCCGTCGAGCACGCGGCGTCGCTGCTCGTAGATCACCACGCGCTGGGTGTTCATCACGTCGTCGTACTTGAGGACGTTCTTGCGCGCGACGAAGTTCTGCTCCTCGACCTTCTTCTGCGCGCCCTCGATCTGGCGAGAGAGGATGGACGCCTCCATCGGCTGGTCGTCGGGGATCTTGAACCGGTTCATGATCCCGTGAATGCGGTCGCCGGCGAACAGGCGCACGAGATCGTCCTGCGCGGAGAGGTAGAAGCGCGTCTCGCCGGGGTCGCCCTGGCGGCCGGAGCGGCCGCGCAGCTGGTTGTCGATGCGGCGCGACTCGTGGCGCTCGGTTCCGAGCACGTAGAGCCCGCCGGCCTCGCGGACGCCCTCGCCGAGCTTGATGTCGACGCCGCGGCCGGCCATGTTCGTCGCGATCGTCACGGTGCCCGGCTCGCCCGCGAACTTGATGATCTCGCTCTCCCGCTCGTGCTCCTTGGCGTTGAGCACGTTGTGCGCGATCCCGCGGCGCGTCAGCAACTCCGAGAGGTACTCGGACGTCTCCACGGCGATCGTGCCGACGAGGACCGGCTGCCCCTTCTCGTGGCGCTCGACGATGTCGCCCGCGACGGCGTTCCACTTCGCGTCCTTGGTCTTGAAGATGAAGTCGTTCTCGTCATTGCGCGCGACGGGGACGTTCGTCGGGATCTCGACGACGTGGAGGTTGTAGATCTCGACGAACTCCTTCTCCTCCGTCTTCGCGGTGCCGGTCATGCCGGCGAGCTTCTCGTAGAGGCGGAAGTAGTTCTGCAGCGTGATCGTGGCGAGCGTGACGTTCTCCTCGCGTATGGCGACGCCCTCCTTCGCCTCGATCGCCTGGTGAAGGCCCTCGCTCCAGCGGCGGCCTTCCATGATGCGACCGGTGTACTCGTCGACGATCTTGACCTCGCCGTCCTGGACGACGTAGTCGACGTCGAGCTTGTAGAGCGACTGGGCCTTGAGGGCCTGGATCAGGTGGTTGACGAGGTGGACGTTGCGCGGGTCATAGAGGTTCTCGACCCGCAGCGCGCGCTCGACCGCGTCGAGCGCGGTCTGCGCGGGCGACACGGTCTTGTGCTTCTCGTCGTAGAGGTAGTCGGCGCCGGAGAGCTCGGTCTCGTCCTCGCCCTTGGCGGTCTTCCGCGTCGCAGGTGCGCCTTCGAGCTCGCGCACGATGCGGGCGAAGTCGTGATAGGTCTTCGCGGCCGTCTCCGGCTCGCCGGAGATGATCAGCGGCGTACGAGCCTCGTCGATCAGGATCGAGTCGACCTCGTCCACGATCGCGAACGAATGGCTGCGCTGGACGAGGTGCTCGGCGGACACCGCCATGTTGTCGCGCAGGTAGTCGAAGCCGAACTCGGAGTTCGTGCCGTAGGTGATGTCCGCCTCGTAGGCGACCTTGCGCTGGGCGAAGGGCATCATGTTCTCGATCGCACCGACGGTCATGCCGAGTCGCTCGAACACGCCGCGGTTCCATTCGGCGTCACGCTTGGCGAGGTAGTCGTTGACAGTGACGAGGTGGACACCCTGCGCGGGAAGCGCGTTCAGGAACAGCGCCGTGGAGGCGACGAAGGTCTTGCCCTCACCGGTCTTCATCTCGGCGATGTCGCCCTCGTGGAGGACGATGCCGCCCATCATCTGCACGTCGAACATGCGCTGCTGCGACTCGCGCCAGCGCGCCTCGCGCACGGCCGCGAACGCCTCGAACAACAGGTCGTCGAGCGGCTCGCCGTTCTCGAGGCGCTGCCGGAACTCGGCCGTCTTGCCGCGTAACGCGTCGTCCGACAGCGCCTGGAACTCCGGCTCGAGCGTGGCGACATGGGCGGCCTGCTGCTGCAGGCGCTTGAGCCTCCGACCTTCACCCAGGCGGAGGACCTTCTCGAACTTTCCGAAGTCGGCGGTGGGCATGTGTGGAGGTTACCGGGCCGCACCCGGCCCTTGATGGATTCTTCACGGACGCGGCGTACCCTCCGGACGTGATGTCGCGAAGGCTCCGGTTCGCTCTCGCGCTCGGGTGCGTAACGGCACTTGCCGCCGCCGCCGGCGCATCTGCGGTGCAGAAGCCCGGGCGAACGATCGTGCGCGGCGGGCCGGTGGGGCCGATCGCGCTGAACCACGCCTCGCTCGCGTTCGTGGTCGGGCGCTCGAAGGCCGACTGCGACCACGTGGAGCTGTGGAACACGGACACGAAGGGCACGTGGCGGTTCGGCCGCCCCGGCCCGTGCACGAACCTCGGCAGCACGGGGGCAGCCGTCACGGCGGTCGCGGTGAGCCAGAACCGCGTGGTGTGGATCCGCTACAACGGCGGCAACCTGCGCGACTGGCAGCTGATGACGGCCACGACCACGCGGAAGACGCCCCGGCAGCTCCGCTTCGTCGAGCAGGACGTCGACCTGCCCTCGCCGTTCGCCGTCGGTGACGCGACGCACGGGAACGGGATCCCGTATGCAGCCGGCCGGGAAGTGGTGCTGCTGGGAGCAAACGGCGCCGCGACGTTCAGGCACACGACGCCGTCACGGGTGCTCGCGGTCACGGGAGGCCGCGGCCCGGAAGGCGCGGTCGTCGCCGCACTGCTCGAGACGGGGGAGGTCGAGCTGCTGCGGAGCGACGGCTCGCTGGCCCGAACGGTCGCGTTCCCGGCAGGCGACGTGCGCGCGATCGCCCTGGCGCCGGCGGGGCTCGTCGTGCAGCTCCCGGGTTCCGTCGAGATCCGCAGGGGCAGTCGCACGACCACCGTGACGATGCCGACCGGCGCCGCCATGACCGATTATGCCGAGGGCCGGATCCTCTACACGAGGAACGGCGACGTGCACGCGCTGAAGGTCGCCGGAGGGCAGGACACCGTGCTGGTGAAAGGCGGGGCAGTCACACGATCGGTCGTCGCGACGCTCGACACGCACGGGCTTGGGTGGGCACGCGGAAGGTCGCTCAGCTTCGCCTGCGCGGGTTGCGTTGCGTACGGTCCCTGACCGGCTGGGGCTAGCAAGGCTTGTTGCAACGTTAGACCCGAAATGATCGTTGCAACAAGCCCCGCCTAGATGCTTGCTCTCTAGAGTGGCCCCGCTTCGCGGACGGAAGCTTTCGGGTGCAACGCTGTCGCAAGGGCCACTAGGCGGCCGACTCCTCCCCACCCAGCTCGATCAGCTCCGTCGGGACGGGCGGTTCGTGCTGCTGGGCGCGACGCCGCGTCTCGTGCGTCCTCTTGTCCCGATAACGCTCGACCTGCCGCTCGAGCTTGTCGAGCAGGCCGTCGATCGCGGCTTCGTACGTCGTTCCGGCGCCCCGGGCGACGATGCTCGGGCCCTTCGTGTGCACGACTGCCTCGGCGACGTGGTCGTCGGCGATCGAGGGGTTGTGCTCACGTGACAGGGTCACGTCGACGAGCGTGAGATCGTGGAGCCGGCGGTCGAGCTTCGACAGCTTCTCCTCGGCGTACCTCCGGACGGAATCGTTGACCTGTCCCTGACGGGCCTTGACCTGAAGTCGCATCGCGTCTCCTTTCCGGTGGTGACCTCACTCTACTCCTCGCCGCGCCTACCGTATCGCCCGGGCGAGGCAGACCACCTCGACAACGCGCACACCCGACTGCCGGAGCCGCACGGAGCACGCGGCGACGGTCGATCCGGTCGTGTAGACGTCGTCGACCAGGCAGACGCGTCGCGGTGCTGCACGGGCCGCCACGAACGCGCGTGTCACGTTCGCCCGTCGTTGGGCGCGTGGAAGGGACCGCTGCTGCTTCCCCGGTGCGGGCCGGCGGAGCAGCTCCGCGGACGGGATCTCCCACCGCGTGCCCAGCTCGCGGGCGAGCCCCCGCGCCGTGATGTGTCCGCGCCTGAGCGTCCGGTCGGGATCACCCGGCACGAAGCAGACGACATCGACGGCAGGGCGCGGAACCACCTCGACGACCAGGTCCGCGGCGACGCGGGCAAGGTCACGGCGGCCGCGTTCCTTCCAGGCGCCGACGAAGGCCCTGGCACGGTCGTCGTAGACGATCGCGGCGCGTGCGCGAACGAAGCCGAGCCGGCGCCCGGCACACTCGGCGCACCGCCGCACAGGCCAGGGGCCTGGCGCACCGCACCGCTCGCACACGGGGAGCGCGATACGGACGAGTGCGGCCCGACACCGCGCACAGAGCCCGATGCCGGGGGTGCGGCAGACTGCGCACTGCTGCGGGAGGAGCACCGTGAGGAGACCCACGCCGTGACGGTACGGGCTCGATCGTGACGGCTCCGTTCCGACTTTGCACCGGATCTGTGCCGGCCCCGCGCCGCCGAGGTCTCAGAGAGGGGCAGCCTCCAGCATCTCGCGCAGCGCATCCCGTGAGCGCTCGAGGTCATCGGGAACCTTGATCGGGAAGAACCGCCCACGGGGGCCGTGCCGGGGCACGACCAGGTACGTCGTCGGCACGAACGCCGAGAGCTCGTGGTACAGGTGCTCGAGCTGCACGGCGCGCTCACCCTCCACGTCCTTCTCGACGTACAGCCATGTGAGCTCGACGGGCTGCTCGAGCGCGTCCACGTCGACGATCGCGGTGTTCGTGTTGAAGACCGGGATCGTGTCGTGGTCGAAGCCCGGCGGGAAGCGAGGCCCTTCGAGCAGCATCATGCGGCCGTCGACCCTGACCGGAGCTCCACCCATGTCACCGTCCTTGCGCGCCACCTCGAGCGTGAGGGGCCTGCCGGCGAGCACGTGCGCGCCGACCACGACCGGGTCGACCCGGGCGCCGAGGTTGTCGACGTTCGACACGGTGACGTGACGGACCCCGTGCTCCCGCAGCCGCGCGAGCGTCCCCGAGGCACGGATCGCCTCCAGCAGGTCGCCGTGGCCGGGCCCGTACAGCGAGACGACGCCCGACGCGTCGTGGAAGAGCGAGCCGTCCGGGCAGAGGCGCGGAGCCACGAACTGGCTGAAGACGAGCGGCTGCGGCACCGGCCATCGCTCCAGTGCAGCGCGGGTCTCCTCGTCGGTCGCGAAGCTCGTCATCAGCGCGGTCGGCACCTCGACGCCGAGCGCGTCTCCGAGTCGCGCTGTCTCGGCGAGCTTCGCCTCGAGGAAGGAGCGGCCGTCGACCGCCTCGACGAGGCCCTTGACGAGGCCTCCGAAACGCGTCGCCATGCCCCCCGCGAGGACGAGCGCCGCCACCCGCCCCTGGAGCAGTGCCTCCAGGCCGACCTTGCGGGCCTCGTCGAAGCCTGGCTCGCCCGGCGCGGGCAGCACGGTCAGATCGTCCGTGTGCGGCGGCTCCACCACGCCCTGCACGACGTTCGTCTCCGGCGTCAGGTCCCCGGAGGCCACGCGGGAGCGGATCGCCTCGAAGCGCGCCTCGTCGAAGCCATAGCGCTCGAGCAGCTCGCGCGCGACCGCATCGACCTCGCCGAGGATCACGCCGCCCTTGCCGGCATCGGTAGCGACACGGTGAACGGCGGCCGGTGCACGCCCTCCTCCGTCACGATGGCCGTGATCAGCCCCGCGGGGGTGACGTCGAAGGCGGGGTTCCGCGCGGGGAACCGGCCGGTGATCTCCGCACCGTCGCGTTCCTCGATCGGGATGTCCGCGCCCGAGGCGGCGGCCGGGTCGAGCGTCGAGGTCGGCGCCACGACGATGAACGGAATCCCGTGATGGCCGGCGAGAACGGCGAGGCCGTACGTGCCGATCTTGTTGGCAGTGTCACCGTTCGCGGCGATCCGGTCGGCGCCGGTGATCACGATGTCGACCTCCCCCTCCCCCATCAGGAACGCCGCGGCACCGTCGACGACGACGGCGTGCGGGATCCCGAGTGCCTCCAGCTCGTACGCGGTCAGACGCGCCCCCTGGAGCAGAGGCCGCGTCTCGTCGACCCAGACGTGCTCGACAAGGCCCTGCTCGAAGGCGGCACGGATGGCGCCGACGGCCGACCCGTAGCCGCCCGTCGCGAGCCCGCCGGCGTTGCAGTGCGTGAGCACCCCGGCGCCGGCGGGCACGAGCGCGGCCGCGTGGTGACCCATCCGGCGACAGCGCTCCACCTCAGCCTCGTGGATGCGGCGTGCCCGCTCCGGCGTCGGGTCGGACAGCATCTCGTCGAGCGCCCAGCGCAGGTTCACCGCGGTGGGGCGGGAGGCAGCCAGGGTCTCGTACGCGACGGCGATGTCCTCCCCCTGCGCTGCTGCGAGGGCCAGCCCGTACGCCGCGGCGATCCCGATCGCGGGAGCCCCGCGCACGGTGAGCGTGCCGATCGCGTCGGCCACCTCGGCGGAGGTGTGGCAGCGCCGCTCGACCTCGCTCCCGGGCAGCAGGCGCTGGTCGAGGACGACGACGGCGTCGTCCTCGAGCCGGACGATCTGCTCGGGCCGGAGGGGCGCTGCCTGCGCCCCTAGTGGCCCTTGAGACAACGTTGCACCTGAAGCTTCCGCCCGCGAAGCGGGGCCACTCTAGAGGGCAAGCATCTAGTGGGGCTTGTTGCAACGATCATTTCGGGCCTAACGTTGCAACAAGCCCCACTACGTGCCCTCGTCCCACGATGCCAGGTACTTGGCCTGCTCCTCGGTGAGCTGGTCGATCACGACGCCCATGGTGGCGAGCTTGAGACGCGCGATCTCGTCGTCGATCTCCTTCGGCACCACGTAGACGCGACGCTCCAGCGTGGCGGCGTGCTCGACGACGAACTCGGCCGACAGCGCCTGGTTCGCGAACGACATGTCCATCACCTGCGCCGGGTGCCCCTCGGCCGCGGACAGGTTCACGAGGCGCCCGTCGGCGAGCAGGTAGACGCGACGCCCGTCCGCCATGGTGAACTCCTCGACGAACTCGCGGGCCGTGCGGGTCTCGACGGCGAGCGCCCGCAGCGCCGGGATCTCGATCTCGACGTTGAAGTGACCGGTGTTCGCGAGGATGGCGCCGTCCTTGAGCAACCCCATGTGATGCTTCGCGATCACGGACTTGTCACCCGTGGCGGTGACGAAGATGTCGCCGATCTTCGCGGCCTCCTCCATCGGCATCACCTGGAAGCCGTCCATCACGGCCTCGATCGCCGGCATCGGGTCGACCTCCGTCACGATCACGTGAGCGCCCATGCCCTTCGCGCGCATCGCAACGCCGCGGCCGCACCAGCCGTACCCCGCCACGACGAAGACGCGCCCGGCGATGAGGACGTTGGTGGCGCGGATGATCCCGTCGAGCGTGGACTGACCCGTGCCGTAGCGGTTGTCGAACAGGTGCTTCGTGCGCGCCTCGTTGACTGCCACGACCGGGAAGCCGAGCTTGCCGTCGCGCTCCAGCGCGCGCAGGCGGATGACGCCGGTGGTCGTCTCCTCCGTGCCCGCGATCACGTCGCCGAGCTGCTCGCGGCGTGCCGAATGCAGGATGCCGATCACGTCGGCACCGTCGTCCATCGTGATGTGGGGACGGTGGTCGATCGCCGCCTCGAGGTGCTGGTAGTACGTGTCGTTGTCCTCGCCCTTGATCGCGAACGTCGCGATGTCGTACTCGGAGACGAGCGCCGCGGCGACGTCGTCCTGCGTGGAGAGCGGGTTGGAGGCGCACAGGACGACGTCGGCGCCGCCTGCCTTGAGCGTGCGCATCAGGTTCGCGGTCTCGGTCGTCACATGGAGGCACGCGGACACGCGGTAGCCCTCCAGGGGACGCTCGCGCTCGAAGCGCTCACGGATCGCGGTCACGACCGGCATCTGCCGGTCGGCCCACTCGATCCGGCGCACTCCGTCCGCCGCGAGCGCCAGGTCCTTCACGTCGTTGCGCCGGGTGGTGGCCATTTCGGACTCTCACTTTCGGATCGTCAAAGCCCAGAGTCTACCCGGATGCGGTCGCCGGCCCGGGGGGTTCTACGCGGCTGCGACGGCACCGCGGCGCAGCAGCGCCGGCACCTGCGAGGCGGAGACGGGCCTGGCGAACAGGTAGCCCTGCCCGAGCACGCAGCCCATCGAGAGCAGGCGGCGCCGCTGCTCGATCGTCTCGATGCCCTCCGCGAGCGTGCGCAGGTCGAGTGCGGCGCCCAGCTTGACGATGCCGTCGACGAGCCTCGCGTTGCGGGCGTTGAAGACCATGTCGTCGACGAACTCCTTGGCGATCTTCAGCTCGTCGACGGGGAACCGCTGCAGGTAGCCGAGGGACGAGAAGCCCGTGCCGAAGTCGTCTATCGCGATGCGAATCCCGTCCGCGCGAAGCTCTGCCAGCCGGGCTGTGACCCCTGCGACGTCCTCCATCATGGTGCTCTCCGTGATCTCGAGCACGAGGCTCTGCGCATCGAGACCGGTCTCCCGCAGCATCTCCGTGATCCGCTCCTTCAACCCCGGCTCGAGCACCTGGCGCGCGGAGAGGTTGACGTTCGCGGTGAGGCGGTCGCAGCCGGGAACGGCGCGCTGCCACTCGCGCACCTGCCGGCAGGCACGTGCGAGCACCCAGTGGCCGAGCTCGGAGATGAGACCCGTCTCCTCGGCGAGCGGAACGAACTCGGCGGGCGAGATCGGCCCACGCACCGGGTGCGTCCAGCGGAGGAGCGCCTCCAGGCCCTCGGTGACGCCGGTGTCGAGGTCGACGATCGGCTGGTAGTGGAGGTCGAGCTCGTCTGCGTGGAAGGCGCGCTCCAGGTCGGCCTTCAGCTCGAGGCGGGCGAGTGCCGCCTCGTGCATGTGCGGGTCGTACAGCTCGAAGCGCCCGCCGCCCGTGCGCTTCGCCTGGTACATCGCCACATCGGCGTTGCGCAGCAGCTCTCCCGGCGTCTGCCCGCTCGTGCCGAAGGTGATGCCGATGCTCGCCCGCGGGTGGACCAGGGCGCCGCCGACCGTGAGCGGCGCGCCGATCGCGGCCAGCACCCGCTCGGCGACCGCCGCCGCGCCCTCCACGCCGTTCGTCTCCTCCAGCACGAGCGCGAACTCGTCCCCGCCCAGCCTGGCGGCCGTGTCGGCGCCCCTCATGCACTGCCGCAGGCGTGCGGCCAGCTCGACGAGCATCTCGTCGCCGGCCTCGTGGCCGAGGCTGTCGTTGATCGTCTTGAAGTCGTCGACGTCGAGGAACATCACCGCGACGTGCGCCTGCGTCCGGGCCGCGCGCACGAGCGCGTGCTTCACGCGGTCTGCCAGCAGCGCCCTGTTGGCGAGACCGGTGAGCCCGTCGTGAAACGCCTGGCGGGTGAGCTGGTCCTCGAGGGCACGCCGCTCGGACACGTCCCGGGCCGTCAGCACGAGACCGCCCACGGCCGGGTCGTCGAGGAGGTCGCCGATCGTCCCCTCGAACGTCCGCCAGACGCCGTCGGCGCGCCGCAGCCGGAACTCGTGCGTGACCGATCCCTCCATCCGGACGTCGTCGCGAAGACGGCTCACCGCCAGGTCACGCTCGTCCGAGTGGAAGCGCTCGTCGAGCTTCGCGCCGACCAGGGCCGCAGGCTCGAGCCCGAGCAGCGCGGTGGCCGACGGCGTCACGTACCGGATCGTCAGGTCGGGCTCCAGCACGACGATCAGGTCGTTCGAGTTCTGGACGAGCGAACGGAAACGCGCCTCGCTGCGGCGTTCGGCCAGATCGTCCGCGATCTCGAGACCCTCCAGGGCGAGCGCGACCTGCCCGGCGAGCATCCCCAGGCTCTGCTGCAGGTGCCAGGCGAGCGGACGGGTTCCCGTCACCCGCACCACGCCCTGCAGCCTGCCGCGCACGACGACCGGGGCGATGATCGTCCTGGCCGTGCCCGCACGGGCCAGCGATCCCGAGTGCCGGATCTGGCCGCGCAGCGCAGCGGCGATGTCGCCCACTCCGACGACGGCAGCATCGCGCACGTCGAGCTTCGGCCGCGAGCCGAGGTCGACGTCGACGTACGCCTCGCGCACGCCACCGGCGAGCTCGACCGCCGTCTGCGCCGCGACCCGGCGGATCTCGTCACGGTCCCTGGCCACCGCCAGCGCGGCAGAGCCCGCCTGCAGCGCGACCTCGCGGTCGGAGACACGCTCGTGCCCTGCGGCGAGCCCGACGAGGCGAGCGGCGAGCAGGACGGCGAGCGCGGCGCTGGCGAGCAGCGGCACGCCGCGGACGGGCTGCCCGGCGACGATGGTCTCGTACGCGACGAGGGTGAGGACGGCGAGAACGGCCGGCCCGAGCAGGACGAGGCGGCGGCGTGTCGGCCACGGCTCGGCCGCCTCGCCCGGCTGGGTCAGCCACCACATCCCCGGGTGGAGGGTCGCCGCGCCCCACACGAGCTGCCCTGCGAGCAGCGCGAGAGCCGACAGCGTCGCGGTGAGCGCCCACCCGTGCACGACCAGGAGCGGCATGGCGCACACGGCCACCGCCTGGGCGCCGGCAGCGCCGGCGACGAACCACCGCTCCGTCCGGTCGACCGCGGTGGTCAGCAGCAGCCGGGTCGTGATCCCGATCAGCGCCGTTCCGGCAACGGCACCGGCCACGACGCCGATGCGCTGTGCCCGGCCGAGCGTGGGATCGTCGACGATCGGCTGCACGACCACGAGCCACGCAACCGATGCGGCGCCGAGCGTGACGACGCCGGCGTCCACGATGGCGGCCCAGTCCCGTGCTGCGGTGCTTCGCCGGACGAAGAGCGAGAGCGCGGCCGCAGCGGCCACCGAGCCCGCAATCGGCAGCACGTCCGGCGCCGAGGGAAAGGCCGGTGTGAGCCCGAGCCTCGATGCCGCGAGAGCCGCCGCCGCCCCGGCGGCGACGGATGCAGTCGAGACGGCGATCAGGTGCCAGGGGAGCCGCTCGGGCGGGCGGTTGACCCGGAGCCCGGCGAGGACGGCGATGGTGGCGCCGAGGCCGACGGCGAGCGACCATGCGTCGAACGCCGTCGCGTGGTCGCGCAGGAGCCAGAGTGGGACGAGCGAGAGCGCGCCGGCGGCGAGATAGCCCTGCATCCATCTCATCCGGGTCGTATCGGCGTTCACAACGGCCGAGTTGAGGGTTCTCCCCCGCTGCCGCGGGGCCTCGGGAGACGATTCCCGCTGCGCGTTACGCGTCTCGCTCGGGGCGCCCGTAGCGGTCGTCCAGCCGCACCACGTCGTCCAGATGCGGGGTCGACACCTCCAGGATGAGCGTGTCCTCGACGGCCGTGATGCGGTGAACGGTGCCCGGCCGGTAGCGGAACGCGTCGCCCGGGCCGATCTCGACCGTTTCGAGCTCCCCGCCCACGTCGCCGAGCTCGAGCCTGGCACGGCCCTCCTGCACGAGCCACGACTCGTCCTTGACCTCGTGGTACTGGAGGCTGAGGGCGTGGCCCGCCCGGACGAGCAGGAGCTTGCCGACGTACTGCTCTGCCTCGGCCCAGATCAGCTCGTACCCCCACGGCTTCTCGATCCTGCGCGTCTCGAAGGAGTACGGCGTGCTCACTCGAGCCACTCCGGCTGGGCCGTCACGTGCTCGTCGGCGCGGCGCAGCTCCTTCGGCGTGTTCACCGTCAGCCAGAGGCCGGTGTGCCGGAACGCGCGCAGCGAGCCCTCGGCGGCGAGCTCGGGAAAGACCGTCGTCTCGTGGTCGCCCTTCTCCGGGAATCGCCGGAGCGCTTCGTCCGAGAGAACGTAGATGCCGCAGTTGACCCAGTACGGCACGCGGGACACCTCGTGGAAGCCCGTCACGACGTCGTCGTCGGTGAGGTCGACCTGCCCGAACTGCGACGGCGGCTGCGCCACCGTGACCGTCGCCGCCGCCCCGGTCGCGCGGTGCCGCTCGAGCAGGGCCGCGAAGTCGACGTCGACGAGCTCGTCGCCGTTCATCGCGAGCACGTCGCCGTGCTCGAGACGGGAGGCCGCCGCGAAGCGGATCGCTCCGCCGCGACCGAGGCGCTCGGGCTCGCCCGCACAGACGAGCTCCACCCCCAACCCTCCCAGCATCTCCTCGAAGTCCGGCTCCTGCCCTGCGGCGCAGCTCACGATCACCCGTCCGACGCCCGCGTTGCGCAGGCGGCCGATCTGCCACGCCAGCAGAGGCTTGCCGCCGACCTCGACGAGCGACTTGGGACGCCCACCCGCAGCGTCACCGAGGCGCTCGGCCTTGCCGCCTGCGAGGACGATCGCCTCCATCAGGCGCCCGTGCCCTCCGCGGCACGTCCGATGCCCTCGTAGACGAGCCCGGCGGCGTGCATCCGCGCGGGGTCGAGGAAGTTGCGCCCGTCGATGAGGACGTTCCCGCGCATCGCCGCCCGCAGCGCCGCCCAGTCGACCTCCGAGAGCTGCGGCCATTCGGTCACGAGCACGACGGCGTCGGCGCCCGCAGCTGCCGCCTCGGGAGTTCCGCAGATCTCGACGCCGTGCAGGTCGGCCCCGTCGACGACCGGGTCCCAGGCGCGCACGTCGGCTCCCTCGGCGAGCAGCCGGCCCGCCAGGACGAGGCTCGGCGCCTCCCGCATGTCGTCGGTATTCGGCTTGAACGCGAGCCCGAGCAACGCGACGACCTTCCCGCGGAGCGAGCCCAGGTGGCTGTGCAGCTTCCCGATCACGCGGCGTTTCTGCAGCTCGTTGACCTCGATCACCGCGTTCAGCAGCTGGAAGTGGTAGCCGGAGTTCGCTGCGAGCTGCTTCAGCGCCAGGGAGTCCTTGGGGAAGCACGAGCCGCCGAAGCCGATCCCCGCGCGAAGGAAGGCCGGCCCGATGCGGCGGTCGAGCCCGATCCCCTCGGCGACACGCACCACGTCGGCCCCGGTTGCCTCGCAGACGTTCGCGATCTCGTTGATGAACGAGATCCGGGTCATCAGCGCGGCGTTGGCGGCGAGCTTGATCATCTCGCCGGAGGCGACGTCGCAGCGCACCACCGGTGCTTCGATGCCGGTGTGCAGCGCCTCGACCGCGTCACCGTCCTCGTCCCGAAACGACCCGACCACGATGCGGTCGGGGTGCATGAAATCGCGCACGGCCGTGCCCTCGGCCGTGAACTCCGGGTTGGAGGCGTACCCGACGTGCCGGAGCCCCCGCTCGTCCAGGCGATGGCGTACCTTGTCCCCGGTGCCCACCGGGACGGTGCTCTTCATCACCACGACCGTGCGGCGCTCGATCTCGGGCAGCTCGTCGACCACCGTCCAGACGGCCGAGAGATCCGCGTCCCCCGAGTAGGTCGGCGGCGTGCCGACCGCGATGTAGACGAAGTCGGCACCGTCGATCGCCTCCCCCACGTCCAGGGTGAACGACAGCCGCTCGGCGTTGCGCGCGATCAGCTCGTCGAGCCCGGGCTCGAAGATCGGGATCTCGCCGCGGCGCAGCATCGCGACCCGGTCGGCGAGCACGTCGCGGACGACGACGTGGTGGCCGAGGTCGGCGAAGCATGCGCCGGTGACGAGACCGACGTAGCCGGCGCCGAAGACGGCGACCTTTCTCGGAGAGGCGCTCATGACCGCAGTGGAGCCTACCGCTCGGCGCGCGTCGGCCGCACCGCGCGGCTCCGCGCTACGAGCGGACCTTGCTCACGGGTCGCAGGCCCTTCGCGATCGCAAGCATCGTCTCGTTGGAGAGCCGGTCGAGCAGGGTGTTGACCACCCAGTAGGTGCCCTCATCGGTGCGGAGCACGACCATGTGCAGGTGCGGGCCGTTGTAGTAGAGCTCGTAGCGCCGGCCGCCGATGTTGCGCACGAAGTTGCGGCTGCCGAGCACGGGCGCGTCCTGCCAGTCGGTCTGCTGCACGCCCCAGTACTCGTTCGAGCCCATCTTGTAGGTGAGCCGCACCGTCTTGTGCCGGTCCTTGTCGTCGAAGCGGTACAGGTGGACGGGGCGCTCCCGGTCGATCCAGGAGCTGCGCTCGATCACGGTCGGCACCATCAGCGGGAAGCCGACCTTCTTCTGGCGCCCCCGCAGCAGCTCGGCCGACGCGCCGGCGCCGGGAGCGACGTTCGCGAGCTCGCGCTTCGGCGTCTGGTCGATGGGGGCCGACGCAAGGCTCCCGTGGAACGTCTGGCCGACGACCACCGCCAGCATGGCGCCGTTGGAGAGCGGCCGGATTGCCGCGACCGTCTTCTTCACGTCGGCCGAGCCGAACAGGTTGGCGACCTTGCGCCCCGCCTCCTTCGCGCCCTTCTGGGACGGATCGAAGTACACGACGGTGCGGAAGTACTCGTACGAGGGCGCGTTCGCCGGGATGCCGTTCGGAGGAGTCAGGATCTGGTAGCCGCGCTGACCGAGCAGGTAGCCGGCATTCGTCGCCGAGCCGGTGACGCCGTTGCCGTTGAGCACGGTCGCCGTGGTGTCCTTCGGCGCGGGCGCCTTCGTCTTCACCTTCTCGCCGAGCGCGACCGCCGTAGCCTTCTTCGGGGACTCGACGTCGGGGTGCGCCCATTCCTGCACGGCTCGGGTGATGTTCTCGGACGACGTGGTGAGGTCGGAGAGGCCCTCGAGCCCCTCGATGCGGGACTGGAACACGTGCCCGGGTGGGAGCGAGTAGGCGAGCACGGCGTACTTCAGCACCGTGTTCGCGCTCACGTCCTTGCCGCCGCCCTGGCCCACCTCGATGTTGCTCGTGAGCACGCGGATCACCTTCGGGAGCTTGGTGAGCGAGAAGCTCGACCGGATCTGATCCTTGAGGGCGCGCACGAAGAGTTGCTGGCGCGCGTTGCGGTAGAGGTCGCTGTCGGTGTGCCGGAACCGAACGAAATCGAGCGCCTGGTAGCCGCCGAGGTTCTGGTAGCCGGGCTGCAGGTTGATCTTCGCGTAGCCGTAGGGGCCGCTGCGGTTGTTGAAGTAGCGCCGGTCGACGTCCATCCAGATCCCGCCGAGCTTGTCGACGAGCTGCCGGAAGCCGCGGAAGTTGACGGTGATCAGGTAGTTGACCTTCACCCCTGTGAGCTGGCGGACGGTCTCGAGCGTCCCGGTGGCGCCGCACGCCGCGTACGCGGCGTTGATCTTGTCCGTGTAGGTCGTGCGTCCCGGACAGGTGATGCCGGCGCGCAGGTCGCGCGGGAAGGAGAGCATCGAGATCGTCTCGGCGCGCGGGTCGGCCCGGATCAGCATCAGCGTGTCGGAGCGTGACGGGGCGCCCTTGGCCTCGTCGGCGCGCCGGTCGTAGCCGATCACGAGTGCGGTCGCGGGCTCGCCGGCAACGGGTAGATCGAGGCGCTTGATCGTCTTCTTGACGTCGGCCGTCTCCGGCGCGACGGCTGCAACCGACTCGTGCAGGTACAGGTACGCGCCCCCGGCGACCCCGGCGACGCAGACTGCGACCACCATCGCGGCCCAGCCGAGGATGCGAACGACCGTCGAGGCACCGCTGCGCCGGG
This sequence comes from uncultured Gaiellaceae bacterium, assembly GCA_963731095.1. Taxonomy (GTDB): domain Bacteria; phylum Actinomycetota; class Thermoleophilia; order Gaiellales; family Gaiellaceae; genus Gaiella. The sequence continues at coordinate 13,150 of CAVSUK010000016.1, read as the reverse complement.
CGGGCTCGGGCTGTTTGTAGATCGTGACCGGCGCGATCGGGCCGGGAGGGAGCTGCGCCTTGCCGTTCCCGTTCGTGGCGTGGCCGCGGCCGATGCCTCTCTTGAGCGTCGTTCTCATACGGAAACGGGCGCCGCGCGCCCGTGGAGCCAGGATAGCGGAGGGCCCGGGGGGCTCACCGTTCGTTCACACGACGCAACGCAGCCTCAACGCGCGACGGCGATCGCGGCGAGCGCCTCGCCGAGGAAGGCCATCTCCTCCGGCGTGCCCGCCGTGACCCGAAGGGCGTTGGGCGCGCCGAACGGCCCCATAGGACGCACGATCACGCCCTGCCGTAGGAGTGCTTCGTTGACGGCGACGGCGTCCTCGCCGATCTCGACGAACGCGAAGTTTCCGACGGCGGGGCCGATGACATCCCAGCCGTGCTGCCTCAGGATCCGCTCGAGAGCGCCCATCGCGTCCCTGTTGACGGCGCGGCGCCGTGCGAGCTCGGACGCGTCGTCGAGGCTTGCCAGTGCCGCCGCCTGACCGGCGGACGTGACGTCGAACGCGCGGCGCACCTTGCCGATCGCCTCGGTCAGCGACGCAGAGCCGATCCCGTACCCGACCCGCAGGCCCGCGAGGCCGTAGATCTTGGAGAATGTCCGCAGCACGAGCACACGGTGGCCCGCCTTCGCGTACTCCTCGACCGCGTCCGGGTACTCGGGATCGTCGACGTACTCGAGGTACGCCTGGTCGACCACCGTGAGCACGTGCTCCGGCACCCGGGCGAAGTAGCGGTCGAGCTCCGCGCGGGTGGTCATCGTGCCGGTCGGGTTGTTGGGCGTGGCCACGAAGACGATCTTGGTGCGCGCCGAGATCGCGTCGAGCAGCGCATCCAGGTCGAAGCGATGGTCGCGGAGCGGGACGGTCACGGGCACGGCGCCGAGCTTCTTCGCGTCGAGCACGTAGCTCGGGAACGACGGCCAGCCGGTGACGACCTCGTCGCCCGGGTCGAGCAGCGCGTACGCCGCGTAGCCGATGACCGCGTCTGCTCCGGAGCAGACCGTGACCTCGTCGAACGAGACGCCGTGGCGGTCGGCCAGCGCCCGCCGCAGCTCGAACGCGCCGCCGTCCGGGTAGCGGTTCGCCTCGCGGGCTGCGCGGGCGATCGCCTCGAGCGCGGCCGGGAACGGCCCGTACGGCCCCTCGTTCGACGCGAGCTTGACGACCCGCTCGAGCCCGAGCTCGCGCTGTACCTCCTCGACCGGACGCCCCGGCTCGTAGGGAACGAGCCCTTCGAGCGCCGGACGGAACCGGCCCGGGCCGAGCTCGCCGATCGTCCGGCTCACGCGGCTGCCGGCGCCGCGCCCCCGGAGGCGGAGGCAGGGGCGGAGGCGGGGGCTGGGGCAGGCTCCGGCGGCTCCGGCGGCTCCGGCTCCCAGGTGCCCCAGTCGTCGGCACCGCCCTGCAGCCGCTTCCACACGAGGTAGCCGCCTCCCGCCAGGCCCGCGACGAGGAGTAGGTTCCTGAGGCGGTGACGCTTGCGCGGCGCTGCGGCCGAGAGCCGCTCACCGGCGAGCAGGCCGAGGGCGGCGGTTCCGACGCGCTTGCGCAGCCGTCGCCGCAGGAGCCACCAGCCGATGGAGAACGCGAGTGCTTTACGCCGCCTGTCGAGCATGTCGTCCTGGACCCTACCGACGTTTGGGTGGAAGGTGAATGGCCCGGTTCAGCGCGACGAGCCCGGCTTCCTTGATCGCCTCGGACAGCGTCGGATGCGGTGCGATGCCGTCGGCGATCGTCTCGACGGTCGACTCGGCGTCGAGCGCGACGACACCGGCCTCGATCAGGTCGGTGGCGTGCGGCCCTACGATCACGAGCCCGAGCAGCTCACCGTAGGTCGTCTCGTGGATCGACTTGACCCAGCCGGTGGTGTCGCCGGACATCACGGCGCGTGCGTTCGCCACCCACGGGAAGACGCCGACGGCGACGTTCGCTTCGCCGTGGCGCTCCTTCGCCTGCGCCTCGGTGAGGCCGACGCCCGCGATCTCGGGGTCGGTGTAGATCGGCCGCGGCACGGCGGGCTCGCCGAGGGCAGCGTCGTGCCCCATCGCGTTCTCGGCCGCGATCTCGCCCTCGCGGAATGCGGTGTGGGCGAGCTGCCAGCGTCCTGCCACGTCGCCGGCGGCGTACACGTTCGCGACCGCGGTACGCATGTGGTCGTCAGTGGCGATGCCCTTGCGCGGATCGGTGGGAACGCCGATCTCGTCGAGCCCAAGGCCCTGTACGAGAGGGGCGCGGCCGACGGAGACGAGCATCAGGTCGGCCTCCACCGTCTCCCCTTCGCCGAAGTGGACGACGATGTGCGAGCCGTGGTCGTCGACCTGCGTGCACTGCCTCTCGAGGTGGACGGCGACGTTCCGCCGCTTGAACGCCTTCTGCAGCTCCTTGGCGGCGTCCGCGTCCTCCTGCGGTATCAGGGTCGGCAGCATCTCGACGATCGTGACCTCGCTGCCGAAGCGGTTGAAGATGGAGGCGAACTCGCAGCCGATGATGCCGCCGCCGAGCACGACGAGCCGGCGCGGCACCTCGGTGAGGGAGAGCAGGCCGGTGGAATCGATGCAGCGCGGGCCGTCCAGCCCGGGAATCGGCGGCCGCACGGGGTAGGAGCCGGTGGCGACGATGGCGCTCTTGAAGGCGACGTCCTCCCCGCCCTCCACGGCGATGGTTCCGGCGCTCGTGAAGCGGCCCGTGCCCTTGACCCACTCCACGCCGTTCGCCTTCAGGAGCGCGGCCACACCGCCTGTCATCTGCTTGACGACGGCGTCCTTCCAGGCGGTCGCCTGCGGGAAGTCCAGCACCGGCTCGGAGACGCCCACGCCGAGCTTCGCGAACGTCTCGCGCGCGTCGTGCAGCGCATGGGCCGTCTGCACCCACGCCTTGGTGGGGATGCACCCGACGCGCAGGCAGGTACCGCCCAGCTCGGGCTCCTTCTCGATGCAGACGACCTTGCCGCCGAGCTGGGCCGCGCGGATCGCAGCGGTGTAGCCGGCCGGGCCGCCGCCGAGGACGGCTACGTCACAGTCCATCTCTCGTCAACCTTTCCGTCGTTGGCTCTGCGACGATCGTAGTCACGCGAGCCGCCATCGTGAGGGAGTCGTCCTTCTCCTCAACTCGCGCAAACCCGTGACGCTCGTACAACGCGATCGCCGCGTCGTTGTAGCGGTCGACGCTGAGGCTCACGGCCCCGAAGCCGGCGCCCCGGGCGCGGTCGAGCAGTGTGGCGAGGAGTGCGCTTCCGACTCCCTTGCCGCGGGCGCTCGGCACGACGGCGACGGCGAGCTCGGGCGTCCGCTCGTCGACAAAGCCGTAACCGGGGTGCGCGGCAGGAAACAGGCGATACCAGGCGGCGCCCACCGGGAACCCATCGACGATCGCGATCACGGCGGTGTCTCCCTCCCGCCCCCACGCCTTGACGTACAGCTGCACGGGGCCGGGGCCGGCATCCGGCTGGCGTTCCTTCCAGTAGTAGGCGTGGTGCAGCATGTCGCGAAGGAAGCGAACGTCCTGCGCGCTGCCCCTCCGGACGACGACGCCCATCTACAGCGCGAGCGCCGGCTGCTCGACGAGCGAGACGAGCGTGCGGAGGAACTCCGCCCCGTCGGCGCCGTCGATCGCGCGATGATCGCAGGTGAGCGTCATCTGCATCTGCGGTCCCACGTCGAGCTCTCCGTCGACCACGATCGGGGTGTTCTTGATCGCCCCGACGGCGAGGATCGCCACCTGCGGCGGGTTCAGCACGGCGACGAACTGCTCGATGCCGTACATGCCCAGGTTCGAGATCGTGAACGTGCCGCCCTGCATGTCGTCGAGCGTGAGCTTGCCGTCGCGGGCACGGCCCACGATGTCGGCCCGCTGCCGCGCAATCTCCTGGATCGTGGCGCGGTCGGCGCCGCGGATGACGGGTACGACGAGGCCGTTCGGAGCGGCTACGGCGATGCCGACGTGCGCAGCCGGGTGGCGTTGGATCGTGTCGCCGTCGAAGGTCGCGTTGATCGCACGGTGCCTGGTCAGCGCCACCGCCACGAGCCGCGTCAGCACGTCGCCGACGGTGGGCTTGACCTCGCCTTCCTCGAGCCGGACGACGAGCTGCTCCCGCAGCGCGAGCGCCTCGGTCATGTCGACGGAGACGCCGAGCTGGAACACGGGTGCAGACCACGCCTCGGTGAGCCGCCGCGCGATCGTCTTCCTCACGTTCGTCAGCTGCACGACCTCCACCTCGCCGGACGGGAGCGGCGCCGGAGCGGCCGGTGCGGCGCCGCTGCCGGCCCGCTCGACGTCCTCGGCGACGATCCGGCCGTCCGGCCCGGTGCCCACCACGGAGGCGAGGTCGACGCCGCGCTCGCGGGCGATCCGTCGCGCCAGCGGCGACGCCTTCACCCGCCCACCCGCACCCCGCGGGGCCGGAACGGCTGCCGGAGCTGTAGCGGCGGGTGCCGACGCAGCTGCGGGGGCGGAAGGGTCGGCGGCCGGCACGGGGGCCTCCTCGGCGACGGGCGCAGCCTCGGCGCCGTTCGTCTCGATCATCGCGATCGTCGCGCCGACCGCGACCTCGCCCTCTGGGACGACGATCTTCACGAGCACGCCGTCGGCCTCGGCCTCGACTTCCTGCGTCACCTTGTCGGTGTCGAGCTCGTACAGCGGCTCGTTCTTCCTGACGGGGTCGCCCTCGCGCTTGAGCCAGCGCACGATCGTGCCGGACTCCATCCCCTGCCCGAGCCGCGGCAGCTTGACCTCGGTCGCCATCAACGCTCTCTCGCCGGTGGTGTCACGGACGCCATTATGCTGACGGCCGATGAAGCTCGTCGATCAGTGGCACACCGTCGAGGAGAACCTGCCGGCCGGCTGGAAGGACGTCCGGCTGACCCTGACGACCGAGCAGCCCGGTGACCTCGATCGCGCCGCGCAGGTCCTCGCCCCCATGAACGTCGGACGCATGGGGCAGGAGCTCGTCTTTCACGTGCGGCACGCCGGCGGGGCGCAGAGCCCCGAGGCGGCGCGGCGGCTGTTCGCTCGGCTCGACGAGTCGAGGGTGTGGTGCCTGCTGGGCGCCCCCCGGGTCCAGGCCGAGGCGCGGGCTCCGGTGGCCGATGTCGAGACGGTTCCCGTCGCCGATTCGTGGGATGCCGCGCTCGCACCACTGCCGCCTGACTTCACCGATCTTCTTTGCGAGCTCGAGGTCACCTCGAGCGATCACCTCGACCGGGCGGCGCTCCTCTGCGCGCCGATGAACCCGACGCGCGACCCGTCCCGCCTCGCGTTCGTGTTCCGGTGCTCGGGCGGCGACGGCTACGGCGTGTCGCCCGGGATGGCCCGCCGCTGCTTCGAGCGGCTCGACGAGGAGGACATCGCAGGGTCGACCCGCGTGCTCCGCGCTCTGTCCGACCTCGACAACGTCGGCACGCAGGGCGCCGTCTGGCTCGTCGGCGGCAAGACGCTCTAGCGCACCGCTGTCAGGCGCGCAACTCAGCCTGGAACCGCTCTGCCAGCGCCGCCACGACCCGCTCGCGCACGGCGGCTGCGGCGGCGTCCGAGAGCGTCCGGTCGGGCGCCTGGAAGGAGAGGTGGAGGGCGACGGACTTCCGACCGTCGCCCGACCTGCTCGCCGCGGTAGACGTCGAACACGTAAGCCCTGCGCAACTCCGGCGCGCCCGCCTCGAGCACCGCGTCGACGAGAGCCTGGGCTTCCACGTCGTCGTCGACGACGACCGCGACGTCCTGGTTCAGCGCCGGGAACGTGATCACGTCGTCGTAGAGGATGCGGTCCGGCACCGGCTCCGTCAGCGTCGCGAGATCGAGCTCGAACACGCCCCACTCCCCCTCGAGCAGCGCCGGGTGCAGCTCGCCGAGCCAGCCCGCGTCCGTTTCCGCGGACTTGCCGGGGTGAAGGAACGGCCGCGCCGCGCGCCGTGTCCGAAGCTCGAGGTGCAGCGTGTCGTAGAGCGCCTCGACCGCCCCCCTGGCCGAGAAGAAGCCGCCCTCGACGATGGCGCCCACGCGCCAGCGCTCGTCGGGTAGCTGCTCGCCCGTGGGGAGGTAGACCCGGGCCAGCTCGAACAGCGCGATCGGCGTGTTGCCCGCATCGACGTTGACCCGGGCAGCCTCGACGAGGCCGTCGAGCAGCGTCGTACGCAGCACGGCCTGGTCGCCGCTCATCGGGGCAGGCAGCCGGAGCGCATCCGGGTGCGGGTCACGCGCGACGAGGCTCCACGTGTACGCCTCGGAGAAGCCTGCGCCCACCAGCACGTCCTCGACCGTGCGGCGCAGGCGCTGGTTCTTCGTGAGATGACCGGCGACGTGACGGCGGTAGGGCATCGTCTTCGGCACGCGGTCGAGGACGATGCGGGCGACTTCCTCGACCACGTCGATCTCCCGGTCGATGTCGCCGGCACGCCACGTCGGGACCGTCACGTCCCACTCCTCCGTGACGTCGAAGCCGAGCTGTGCGAGGATGTCGCGCTGCTCCTCTGGGGCGACGTGAATGCCGACTACGCGATCGGTGCGCTCCGGCCGTAGCCGCACGACCGGCCGGGCGGGAAGGCCGGAATGCACGTCGGCGCTCCCGGTCAGCTCGGCCCCGGTGAGGTCGACGAGCAGCCTGCTCGCCAGCACCGCCGCGGGCTCGGCCAGGTACGGGTCGACGCCCTTCTCCCAGCGGTTCGAACCCTCGGTACGCAGCGCGAGGCGCTCGGACGTCCTCAATACCCCGATCGGCTCGAAGTTCGCAGCCTCCAGCAGCACCTCGGTCGTGTCGTCGGAGACCTCGCTGTCGAGGCCGCCCATGATCGCCGCGAGCGCCACGGCGCGCTCCCCGTCGGTGATCAGCAGATCGTGCTCGTCGAGCACCCGAGCTGTCCCGTCGAGCGTGCGCATCTCTTCGCCCGCGCGGGCACGACGCACGACGATGCGGCCGCCCGCGAGCCTCGACCGGTCGAAGGCGTGCAGCGGGCTACCGTGGACGTGCATGACGTAGTTCGTCACGTCGACGACGTTCGAGATCGAGCGCATGCCGGCGAGATGCAGACGCGCACGCAGCCAGACGGGCGACGGGCCGACCACGACGTTGTGGAACACGCGGCCGATGTAGCGCGGGCAGCCGGCGGCGTCCTCCACGCTGATCTCTACGAGTTCGGGTCGCAGGATCTTCGGATCCTCCACGACCCGGTCGAGCAGCTCGCCGTCGCAGAGGAGGGCGATCTCCCTTGCGAGACCTGCGATGGAGAGGAGATCGACCCGGTTCGGAGTCGGCGTGACGTCGAGCACGTAGTCGACGAGCGGCAGGACGTCCGCGAGCAGCGTCCCCGGCTCGAGTCCGTCGGGGAGCAGCATGATCCCGCTGTGGTCGGTGCCCAGGCCGACCTCGTCCTCGGCGAGGATCATGCCGTGCGACCACTCGCCGCGTAGCTGGCGTGCGTCGAGCGGTGTCGGGAAGCCCGGCAGCAGAGCACCGGGAAGCCCGACGGCGACGGTCGCCCCGACGCCGAAGTTCCAGGCGCCGCAGACGATCTGCTGCGGTTCCGGGTTACCGACGTCGACCCGGCAGAGCTGGAGCTTGTCGGCGTTCGGGTGCTTCTCGGCCTCGAGCACCCGGCCGACGACGAAGTGCCCGAGGTTGCCGTCGACGTCGGGCACGCCGGCCTCGATCACGCGCTCGACCTCGAGCGTCGAGATGGACAGGCGGCGCGCGATCTCGTGCGGCGAGGCCCCAACGCGAACGTGGTCACGGAGCCAGGAGAGCGGAGCCCGCATCAGAACTGCCTCGAGAAGCGGAGGTCGTTGCGCCAGAGCTCGCGCAGGTCGGGTAGTTCGTGGCGCAGCATCGCGATCCGCTCGAGCCCGAGACCGAAGGCGAAGCCCGAATAGCGCTCGGCATCGTAGCCGACGAACTCGAAGAGCTTCGGGTCGACCATACCGGAGCCGCCGAGCTCGATCCACCCCGAGTGGCGGCAGACGGGACAGCCTGCCCCGTCGCAGACGTGGCACGACACATAGGGCTCGACCGACGGCTCGGTGAACGGGAAGTAGTGCGTGCGGAACTCGGTGCGGCGCTCCTGCCCGAAGAGCGCCTTCATGAAGACGTCGAGCGTGCCGAGGAGGTCGGCCAGGGTGATTCCCTCGTCCACCACGAGTCCCTCCACCTGGTGGAACATCGGCGTGTGGGTCGCGTCCGGCGTGTCGCGCCGGTAGCAGCGGCCCAGCGAGACGATGTAGACGGGGGGCTCCTGCGTCTCCATGACGCGGATCTGCGAGGGGGAGGTCTCCGTCCTGAGGACGGTTTCGTCGTCGAGGAAGAGCGAGGCGAGCGACGACCGCGCCGGGTGCCAGGCGGGGAAGTTGAGCGCGTCGAAGTTGTACCGCGTCGTCTCGACCTCGCGGCCGTCGACCACCCGGTAGCCGAGCCCGAGAAAGACGTCCTCGACCTCCCGCCGGATCTGGGTGATCAGGTGCAGGCGCCCGCGCCGGTAGCCGGCGGCGGGGAGCGTCACGTCCACCCGCTCCCCCGTCAGGCGCGCGTCGAGCTCCGCCCGTGCGAGCTCCTCCTCGCGCGCGTCGATCGCCTGCTCGAGGCGTTCCCGCACCGCGTTGAGCGCCATCCCGGTGTCCCGCTCGCGCACCTCCCGCAGGGCCTGCTTGATGGCGCTCTTGCGCCCGAGGTACTCGACGCGGACGGCCTCGATCTCGGCCGTCGTCGCGGCCGCCGCTGCTGCAGCGAGACCGTCGTTCTCCAGCGCCTGCACGTCCATGAGTGAGCGAGCGTACCAACGGCCTGCGCAGGCCACGGGGGGTGGCGGCCGCCCTAGACTCACGCCGTGGCGCTGTACGACGCGATCGCCGGCATCTACGACCCGTGGAGCCGGTCGGTGACCGAGGACATCGGCTTCTACGTGGAGGAGGCGCTCGCGTCCGGCGGTCCCGTCGTGGAGCTCGCCGTCGGAACGGGCCGCATCGCCGTGCCGATCGCCGAGGCCGGAATCCCGGTGATCGGGGTCGACCAGTCGCCGGGAATGCTGGCCGTCGCCGGGCAACTTGCACGGGAGCGGCAGGTCGAGGGGCTCGTCGACCTACGCGTCGGCGATCTCCGCGAGCCGCCCGTGGTGGAGCGAGTGCCGCTCGTGATCTGCCCGTTCCGGTCGTTGCTGCACATGCCGGACGAGACCGAGAAGCTCCGTGCCTTGCAGGCCGCCCGGCGCATGCTCCTGCCGGGCGGCAGGCTCGTGTTCGACGTGTTCGCGCCGAGCGGCGCGGACATCGCCGAGACGCACGGCCGCTGGCTCGAGCGAGAGCCGGGCATCTTCGAGCGGGCCGACTGGGACGAGGCGACGCGCACGCTGACGCTGTCGGTGCGCGGCGGCGAGCAGGCGGCCACCATGCACCTGCACTGGCTCTCGGCGCTCGAGTGGCGCCGCCTCCTCGACGAGGCCGGGTTCGAGACGGTGGAGGTGTACGGCTGGTTCGACCGCCGCCCGCTCGCCGACAGCGAGGACCTGATCTGGGCCTGCCGTCGGCGGCACTGACGTTGCCACCGGCCCATCCACGCAATAGAGTCGAGCCGTGATCGCTGTCTGGATCCTGCTCGGGCTCGTCGTGCTGATCGCGATCTTCACGATCGCGCTCTACAACGGGCTCGTCCAGAAGCGCAACCGCGTCGACAACAGCTGGGCGCAGATCGACGTGCAGCTCAAGCGCCGCCGCGACCTGATCCCGAACCTGGTGGAGACCGTGAAGGGCTATGCGGCGCACGAGCGCGGCACCTTCGAGGCGGTCACCGAGGCCCGGGCGCGCGCCGCCGGCGCCCAGACGGTGGCCGAGACCGCCCAGGCGGAGGGCATGCTGAGCCAGGCGCTCGGTCGCCTCTTTGCGGTCGCCGAGGCGTACCCCGACCTGAAGGCGAGCCAGAACTTCCTCGACCTGCAGGCGCAGCTGAAGGACACCGAGGACAAGATCGCGATCTCGCGCCAGGTCTACAACGACACCGTCCTGACCTACAACAACGGCATCCAGGTCTTCCCCGCGGTCATGATCGCCGGCATGTTCGGGTTCACACGGCGCGAGTTCTTCGAGATCGAGACTCCCGAGGAGCGCGAGGTTCCCGAGGTCAGCTTCCAGCCGGATGCGCCCGCGCCGGCGGCCCCGCCGGCTGCACCGCCTGCGGCCGGCGCGCCGAGTGACACACCGGGTACGTAGGGCCGTCAGGGCCGGCACGCTCCTCGCCACGTGCTGCGTGGCGCTCGCGATCACCGGCACGGCTGGCGCGAAGTCGTTCACGCTGCCGCAGTCCGACGTCGGCATCGTGGTCGCGAAGAACGGCGCCCTGCGGGTGCGCGAGCGGATCCAGTACGCGTTCTCGGGCCCGTTCACGGGCGGCTACCGGGAGATTCCCCTGCGTGAAGGCGAGACGATCACCGGCGTCTCGGTGCGCGAGAACCGCCAGGTGTACCGGCCGGGTGGCTGTGCCGAGCTCGGCTGCTCGAGCCCGGCCGGCACCTTCGGCGTGGCGGACGTCGGCAGCCGGACACGCATCGTCTGGCACTACCAGGCGACGGACGAGGTGCGGACCTTCGACATCCGCTACACGCTGCGCGGCCTCGCGGTCGCGTACGACGACGTCGTCGACGTGAACGTGAAGGTCTGGGGAGACGAGTGGGAGGAGCGCCTGGGCCGGCTCACCGCCACGCTGCAGGCACCCGGCAGGGTGGTGCGCGCGTGGGGCCACCCGGTCTGGGTGCGCGGCGACGTGCAGATCTCCGGCACGCAGGCGCTGCTGCGCGCCCTCGACGTGCCGGCGGGGCAGTACGTCGAGCTCCGCACCCTGATCCCGCGCTCCGCGTTCGCCTCGACGAACGCGATGCGCGTCGTCTCCGGCAACGGCCTCGGCAAGATCGTGGCAGAGGAGCAGGCCGACGCCGCCGCCTACGAGAAGGACGCTGACCGCATCGAGGACGCGAAGCAGCATCCGCTGCGCTACGCCCTCTACGTGCTCCTGCTCGGCCTCGTCCCCGCCCTCGCCGTCGTCGCCGCCGTCTTCTGGCTGTACGGCCGCGAGCTGCCGACCGGCTACGACCGCGAGTACGAGCAGGAGCCCCCGAGCGACACGCCGCCGGCGCTCGTGCCGACGCTCCTGCGCCAGGGCGGCGAGGCGGGGTCGTTCGAGTTCACGGCGACCCTGTTCGACCTGATCCGGCGCGACGTCTACTCGTCGAAGCCCGTGACGACCGAGCGCAAGACGTGGGCAGGGCTGCGCACCGAGTCGGTTGCCGACCTCGAGATCTCGGCCGGCACCGCCGACGCCACGCTGAAGCCCTGGGAGAACGCCGTCTCCCATGTCGTCGACGGCGTCATCGAAGGCGGCAGCGAGCGCCTCTCACGCTTCCGCGAGAAGATCGAGGCCGACCGCGCGGCGATGAGCAAGCGGTTCACCGCGTTCAAGGCGAACGTCGGCACCGAGGTCGGCAACCGGCGCTGGTTCCTCTCACGGGGCGCCCTGCCGCTGGCGGGCGCGCTGCTCGTGTTCGTGGGCATCGGCGCGCTGCTCTTCTACCTCGCGATCGACGGCTGGCGGTCGGCCTATCCGCGCTGGAGCGACGTCGTCCTGCTCGGCGTCGGCGCCGCCGCCTTCCTCGACGCCGCCATCGTGCTCGGAGCGCTCACGCAACGGCGGCTGTGGCGCCGCCGCTCCAAGGCGGGGAATCTCGAGGCGGAGCGCTGGGAGGCGTTTCGCCGCTACCTGACGGACTTCCCGCGACTGCAGGAGGCGCCGCCGGCGACGCTCGAGCTCTGGGAGCGGCTGCTCGTCTACGGCATCACCTTCGGCATCGCAGAGCGGGTGCTGCAGGCGGCACACCTGGCCATGCCGGAGGAGCTGGCGCAGGCGTCGTCGATCTACTGGATCTCCCCCGGCGGCAACCTCGGCTCCGGCGCCACCTCGCTCGCGATCGGCGACCTCGCCTCGGGCTTCGGCTCGGCGCTGGCGCCGCCCTCGTCCGGCTCGGGCGGCGGCGGAGGCGGTTTCTCCGGCGGCGGCGGAGGCGGCGGAGGGGGCGGCGGAGGGGGAGCCTGGTAGAGGCGTGTTCGGTGCGGACGCCTTGCGCAGCGGGTGTTGCCTCGGCACCCTGAAGAGTTGGACGCGACGATCGAGCGTGAGGAGTGGCTGATCCTGCTCACGATGATCGGCGACATCCGAGCGGAGCTCGAAGGCCTCAATCGCTTGTTACGAGGAGACGACGATGAAGAGACGGAGGATGAGCCCTGAGGAAGAAGCCGCCTATCGGGAGTTCCGGCGCCAGTCCGCCGAGAACCTGAAGAAGCTGAGGGAGATCGTCGCCCGCGGCTGGGAGAAGCTCGAAGCGCAGCGGGCTCAGGAAGAACGGCGCGCCAGCTCGTAGAGCGCGATCGCGCCCGCCGCGGCGACGTTGAGTGATTCGGCCTCGCCCGGCATCGGGATCGAGGCGACGGCGTCGCAACCGGCCAGCACCTCGTCCGACAGCCCTTCCCGCTCGGCCCCGAGCACGAGCGTGACCGGCGGCCGCAGGTCGGCCGCGGCCAGCGACATCTCGCCGCGTGCGTCGAGCGCGACGCGGCGCCCGGGCGCGGCATCCCAGGCGACGAGCGGCACGCGGAAGATGGCGCCGGCGCTCGCGCGCAGCGCCTTCTGCGACAGCGGGTCGGCACAGCCGTCGCTGAGCGCGACAGCCGCCCCGAACGCATCGGCGGAGCGGATCAGGGCGCCCACGTTGCCGGGGTCGGCGAGCTGCCAGAGCGCGAGGCACGTCTCGCGCTCGCCGCCGGGCAGGTCGGCGCGACGGAACACCCCGATCGCTCGCGCGGGATGCGGGAGCGTCGACACCCCGGCGAGCAAATCCGCCTCGACGCTCTCGCCGGCTACGAGCAGCTCCACCGGCTCGATGCCGGCGGCGAGCGCCGCATCGCAGAGGTCTTCGCCCTCGCAGGCGAAGAGGCCCGTTGCGTCGCGCTCCTTCTTCCGCTGCAGCGCCCGCACGAGCTTGAGCTTGGCGTTGTCCTTCGACGTGATCATGCGAGCCAGTCGATCCAGTTGCCGACGGCCGGAGCAGGGTCGTCTGCGAGGCGGCCGGGCAGGCGCGCGAAAACCGGTGA
>CAVSUK010000015.1:0-64723 GCA_963731095.1 uncultured Gaiellaceae bacterium | reverse complement strand
CCTTCCGCGCGGAGCCGCTGGAAACGGCGATGCCTGCGACGAGTACCACGAGCAATGCGAGTGCGATGCGGCGCATGGGTGACGAGAGCCCCTTTCGATCTTCCCTACTGGCTTACTGGACATTTGCCATACTAATGACACTAATAAGCAGACGTCAAGTTGGAAGTTGCACCAGGGATTCGCCACGCAGCGCGCGGGCAGCGAGCATCAGGCCGTGCAGAGCGGCGCCGGCGGGGAGGCGTTCTCCTACGAGCCGAGAGCGCGCAGCGCCGCGGTGAGCGACTGGCGCAGCTCCAGCACCGGGGCGAAGAGGTCGCCGTCCCGGGCAACCCGGTCGAGCACCTCGCCCATCGTGAAGGCCGCCGGGTCGAGCCCGGCCTTCACCTCCTGCCAGCGAAGTGGCGTCGAGACGGGCGCCCCGGCGCGCGGGCGGACGGAGTACACGCTCGCCGTCGTCCTCCCCATCCCGTTCTGGTTCGCGTCGACGAGGACACCGCGCCGCTTCCTCTTCACCCATTCCGTCGTCACGAGCCCGGGGTGCGCGCGGGCGAGCGCCGACGCCACGATCGAGGCGAACGACCGCGTGTCCTCGTAGGTGTGACGCCGCGCGACGGGAACGAGCACGTGGATGCCGCGCGAGCCGCTCGTCTTGGGGAAGCTCTGCAGCGAGAGGAGGTCGAGCGCCTCCTTGACGAGCAGCGCCGTCTCGACGACCTCCTCGAAGCCGACGCCGTCCGACGGATCGAGGTCGAAGATCACCCAGTCCGGGCGCTGCGGCCGGTCGACCCTCGACGTCCAGGCGTTCATGTCGATGCAGCCCATGTTCACCACCCACAGCAGCGCAAGCTCGTCGTCGACGAGCAGGTAGTCGATCGTCCGCGTCTCGCCCGACCGCGTCGAGGCGGGGAATGGGGCAGTCCGGATCCAGTCCGGCATGTGCGCCGGTGCGTCCTTCTGGAAGAAGTGCTTTCCCGCCCACCCGTCCGGGTAGCGCTTCATCGTGAACGGCCGCCCACGCAGGTGCGGCACGAGCGCGGGTGCGATGTCCCGGTAGTACCCGAGCAGGTCGCCCTTCGTGATCTCCTCCTCGGGCCAGAAAGGCTTGTCGAGGTTCGAGAGCTTCAGAGACCGCCGGCCGCGCCGCAGCTCCGACTCGATCGTCGGGCGCTCGCGCCTCACATCTCCGGCCGCCTTGTCCTCCCGCAGCCCCGCGTATACCGGCGCCCGCAGCAGGCCGTCCCGCGTCCACTCGGCGAACGACACCTCGACCACGAGCACGGGCTCGACCCAGGTGACGTCTGCCTGCCTGACCCGCGGAATGCGCGGCGCCGTCGTGAACGGAGGCGTCTTGCGCTCGAGCGGCCGCATCAGCGCGGCGAGGCGGTCGAGCTCGGCATCGCCGAAGCCGGTGCCGACGCTACCGGCGAAGACGAGCGCATCGCCGTCCCGGACGCCCAGGATGAGCGCTCCGAAGGTGCCGGCGCGTCGGCCCGTGCCGCGCGTATACCCGGCGACGACGAGCTCCTGCCTGTCCTTCAGCTTGACCTTGCGCCAGTCCGGCGAGCGGCGCCCCGGCTGGTACCGCGCATCGAGGCGCTTGGCGAGCACGCCTTCGAGGCCCTGCTCCTCCGCAGCCCGGAGCAGCGCCTCGCCGTCGTCGAACGCCGGCGAGACGATCACCGCACCCGAATCCGGAGCGACGGCGGCGGCGAGCAGCTCACGCCGACGGGCAAGGGGCTCGTCCACGAGCGGCTCGCCGTCCAGCTCGAGCAGGTCGAAGACGACGAGCGCGAGATTGCCCTCCCCGCGCTGGAGGAGAGAGAAGCTCGAGCGGCCTCGTCCGTCGAGCGCGCAGACCTCTGCGTCGAGCACCGCGTCGGGCGATCGCACGGCGAGTACCACGGCGCGCGCGAGCGGAGCGAAGCGATCGGTCAGGTCGTTGCCGTTTCGGCTTACGAGCCTGGCTTCGCCGCCCGCAATCCTCACGATGGCGCGATAGCCATCCCATTTCGGCTCGAACGACCAGCCCTCTCCCGCCGGCAGGACCTCCGACGCGGTGGCGAGCATGGGGGCGTAGGACGAGCGTCCCGGCTCGGCACCGTCCTTGCGCAACAGAAGCCAGTTCTTCGGGTCGCCGTCGAGCCCGGCCGGGACGAGCGTCCACGTGCCGTCGAGCCGCCGGCCGTGCAGGCGCACCGTCAGCCCGCCGTCGCGCTTCTCCTCGACCAGCTCGTAGGTGCCGCTGTCCCAGATCTCGACGATGCCGGCCCCGTACTGCCCTGCCGGGATCTCCCCCTCGAAGGATGCGTACGCGAGCGGATGGTCCTCGACGTGCACGGCCAGGCGGCGCTCGCCGCGCTCGAGCGGGATGCCCTTCGGCACCGCCCAGCTCGCAAGTGCGCCGCCCCGTTCGAGCCGCAGGTCGTAGTGGAGTCGCCTGGCGGCGTGACGCTGCACGACGAAGACGGGCGAGCCGCCGGCCGCCTCACCGCCGAACGGCTCCGGCGTACGCGTGCGATCGCGCTTGCGGCGATACTCGTCGAGGTCCATGCCGACATCATCCCCGTTCGGCACCTCTCCTTAACACCTCCGTCACAGACGAGGCGTCTTCCCCGCTCACAGCGATTTCGCGTCCGGGGATAAGCCTGTGGAAAGTGTGGAGAGAGCTCACGCCAGGGTGGCGGCAACCTGGAAGAGCGCTGTTGCGATGAACGCCGCGGCGCAGTAGACCGCGACGGATCGCGGTCGTGATTGCCGGAGAGCCTCGGGCAGCATCTCGCTGACAACGACCAGGATCATCGCGCCGGCCGCGAATCCCAGGGCCACGGGCAGGATCCCGCGGAACGAGTCGACGAACAGGAAGGCCGGCACCGCGACCAACGGCAGCGGCAGCGCCGCCAGTGCGGCGAAGCCGGCCGCGGCGCGCACGCTGACGCCGCGGGGAACGAGAGCGACGCTGACGGCAAACCCCTCGGGCATCTTGTGGATCGCGAGCGCGAGCCCGACCGTCCAGCCGAAGGCCCGGCTTCCGGCGAACGCCGAGGCGAGCCCGACCGCCTCGGCTGCCGAATGGATCGTCAGCACAGCGACGATGAGCACGGCCCTGTGTCGCTCGGCTCCTGCAATCCCGGTGATGTCGAGATCGCCGCGGCGGGCGAGCACCCGTCGGAGCGCTCGAAGCTCAGGTGAAAACGCCCATGGCGCGGAACTTCGCGCGGCGGGTGCGCCGCAGCTCGTCCGGGCTCATCGGAACGAGCTCTGCGAGGTGGGAGGCGAGCGTGTCGCGCAAGAGGCCCGCTGCCGCGTCGTGGTCGGTGTGGGCACCGCCCTCCGGCTCGGGCACGATGCCGTCGATGACGCCGAGCTCCAGGCAATGGGCGGCGTCCGGCTTGAACGCCGACGCCGCCTTCTTCGCCTGCGAGGCGTCGCGCCAGAGGATGGCCGCGCATCCCTCGGGTGAGATGACGGAATAGATCGCGTTCTCCTGCATCAGCACGCGGTCGGCGACGGCCAGCGCGATGGCGCCGCCGGAGCCACCCTCGCCGATCACGACGGACACGGTGGGAACGCCGAGTCGTGCCATGACGGCCTGGGAGCGGGCGATCGCGCCACCCTGGCCGTGCTGCTCGGCCGCCACGCCCGGATATGCCCCCGGCGTGTCCACGAGCGTGACCAGCGGGAAACGATGCCGGTCGGCGAGCTCCATGACGCGCATCGCCTTGCGGTAGCCCTCGGGGTAGGCCATGCCGAAGTTCCGGTTGGTGCGCTCTTTGATGTCCCGTCCCTTCTGGTGTCCGAGCAGCGCGACCGTGTGCCCCTCGAGCTTTCCGAGGCCGGCCACGACTGCGTGGTCGTCGAGTCGGGCGCGATCTCCGTGCAGCTCGAAGAAGTCGTCGAGGATGCGGTCGACGTAGTCGAGGGTGTAGGGGCGGTCCTGGTGGCGGGCGAGCTCGACCCGTTTCCAGATCTCCTCGTCGGAGGTGTCCGCCCGCAGCCGCTCCAGCTGGCGCTGCAGCCGTTCCAGCTCCGCGGAGAGCTTGGTGCCGCGAAGCAGCTTCACCCCCGACAGCTTCGCGAGCCGGTCACGGAGGCCGAGCTCGGCCTCGGTCGACATCAGGCCGGAGCTCCGAACAGGCGCAGAAGCCGCGCCAGTATCGGCCGGAGCTCGGGACGCGGCACGATCGCGTCGATGTGGCCGAAGCGGAGGTTCGACTCGGCGAGCCCGAAGTCGTCCGGCAGCTTCTCCCGCGTCGTCTGCGCGACTACGCGTGGCCCCGCGAAGGACATCAGGGCGCCGGGCTCGGCGAGCAGGACGTCGCCGAGCGACGCGAAGCTCGCCAGGAGCCCGCCCGTGGTGGGGTGCGCGATCACGGAGATGAGCACGCCGCCGGAATCACGGAGCTCCTCCACCGCGCAGACGGTCTTCGGCAGCTGCATCAGCGCCAGGATTCCCTCCTGCATGCGGGCGCCGCCGGAGGCCGACACCGACACGAGCGGCACGCAGTCCGCGATCGCGGCCTCGCAGGCGCGGACGAACTTCTCGCCGACAACGCTCCCCATCGACCCGCCCATGAACGAGAAGTCCATCACCGCGAGCCGGCACGCATGGCCCTCGATCGCGGCCGCGCCGGTGACCATCGCGTCCCCGAGGCCGGTCGACACCTCGGCCTCGGCGAGGCGCTCGACATACGGCCTGAGGTCGAAGAACCCGAGTGGGTCGGCGGAACGGAGGTGGTCGTCGTCCTCCACGAAGCTGCCCGGGTCCGCGAGCTGCGTGACCCGCTCCTGGCTGCGGACAGGGAAGTGATGACCGCACTGGGGACAGACGCGGAGATGTCCCTCGAGCTCCTCATCCCGGTAGTGGGAGCCACAGCCGGGGCACGTGTTCGGGTGCTTCTTGTCGGTCGAGTCGCCGGGCGTGGCCAGCTTGTGCTCGATCGAGACGTCGATGCGGCCGGTGGCGGACATCTACGGGATCTTAGACCGGCCCTGCCGCGCCGGAGTTGCACGGGGTCCCCGGGGCTACAGGCCTGCCGCCTTCGTGAAGCGAACGAGCGTCGCCACGTCGGCTCGGGGGACGAGGCCGGTCAGGCCCAGGCCGGCAACGGGGGCGCGGGCGGCGACGCGGGTGAGAACGCCCTCGACCTCGGCTGCCGTCGGGCCGCCCGGCTCCGGCATGAAGCAGGCGATCTCCCCGGGCCGGAGCACGTCACAGTCGAGTGCGATGTAGACGCGGTCGCAGCCTTCGAGCGCGCGCTCGACGTCGTCGTCGATCCCCGTCTCGGCAAGGTACGCCTCCTCCGGCGGGTCGAGCGAGCGGGCGCCGACGAGCGCGACGTCCTGCGAGCGTACGAGCCCCCTGTCGATCGCCATCCGCAAGGGCATCCCCCACGCGTTCCCGGACGGCGAGCTCTCGGGCGTGTTGAGGTCGCCGTGAGCGTCGAGCCAGACGACCGCAAGCCTCCCCGGGTGCGCCGCCAGCGCCTGGATCGCCCCGACGTGCGCGCAACAACAGCCGCCGAGAACGAGCGGCCGCGGCGGGCTCGCGGCGGCCTGATCGGAGATCTGCGCGTCGAGCGTATCGCTCTCGATCACCGCCGCTTCCGGATACGGCAGCGGCAGCCCTGCCGCCTCGATCATCGGCTCGCCGCCTGTCCCGTGCGCGCGCGGCACGCGCACGAGCCCCGCTGCGAACTCGCGGCCGCAGGCATGGCACTGGTAGCCGTCCCCGACCCAGACGGAGGTGAGGGTGCGACAGTCGGGGCACTTCGCGCGCAGCCACGACATCACGAAAGCCCCTTCTCGTAGGTGTCGTTCCGCCGCGCCACGGACATGCCGGCGCCCTCGTAGAGGGCGACGGCGCCGGTGGTGTTCTCGGCGTCGACGGTCAGCCCCGCCCGCAGCCGGCCTCGCTCGCGGAACACGCCGAACGCATGCAACAGGAGGGCGCGCGCCAGACCGCGGCGCCGCCAGGGCGGTCGCACCGTGAGGATGCCGACCCAGCCCATGTCGGGGTCTCCCACCTCCTCCGGGCGGCAGAGACACAGAGCGGCGATGTCCGGCCCGTCCTCGACGAGGAACCAGAGCGTGGGGTCGAACGGCGGCCGGTACAGCCAGTGCCGCCACTCGTCGAGGGGGGTCGGATGGAACTCCCAGTGGTCGGCGAATCCGTCCTGGTGGGCCGCGAACACGCGCTCGTCGCCCTCGGACGGGTCGAAGACCCTGACGCACAACCCTTCGGGCCAGGCGGGCTCGGAGACAGGGGCGTCCAGGTCGGCGACCATGCGGTACGAGCTGCGGACATACCGCATCCCCGCTGCCGCGAACAGCGCGGGTGTGACCGCGTCCGCCCCGAAGGTGATCGCCCGCAGGAGGGCCGGGCCACCGGTGCGCTCCAGGGCGCGCCGCTCCATCGACGCGATCAGCGGCGACCCGACCTCCGCATAGCCGGGCCGCAGCCGGACGTCGAGCCAGAACCGCGGCGGGTCGCCGTGGCCGCCGCCGAGGTCGGCGTAGCCGGCGACGGTGCCGTCGGGAAGCACCGCCACGCGCATGTCCGTCGCGGGATCGATGTCCGGAGCCTCGAACCACGAGCGGATCTCGTCACCCGTCACGTCGTCGGTGCCGTGGACGGAGCGGCTGTGGGCGTTGATCGCGTCCGCGATCGCGTCTGCCTCGTCCGGGCGCGGCCCGCGCAACACCACTTCAGGCACCGGGCCGGATCTCCTTCCGCCACACGTCTGCCCGCCACAGCACGTCCAGACCGGCCCGTTCGTACAGCCTCGTTGCGCCGGTCGGGTTCTCCGCGTCGACGCCGAGGGCGACGACCCGCTCGCCGCGCCCGTGGAAGCGGCGAAGGCTCTCGAGCAGGAGGGCCAGTCCAAGGCCGCGGCGGCGCCACGGCGGACGAACAGCGAGCGTGCCGATCCAGCCCCAGTTGCCCATCCGCTTCGGATAGTTGATCGAGACCGCGGCGAGCTCGTCGCCCTCCCAGACGACGAGACAGAGCTCCGCATCGAAGCGCGGCACGCCCAACACCTTCTGGAACCGGTCGTCGTACGGCCGGCGGGAGTACCCCCACTCGCGCGCGAACGCCTCGTCGATGGCCGCCTGCACCTGCGGGCCGTCCCGCACGGGTTCGAGCGGACGGAGCTCGAGCCCCGGCGGCCACACGGGTTCCGGCGGCTCGTCGCCGAGATGCGCGACCATGCGGAAGAAGGTTCGCACGCGCTCGTACCCCCTGCAGGCGAGCAGCTTCGGCGCCCGCGGATCGCCGACGAGGTGCGCTGTCTCGACCGTCACGCGCACGCCGGCCGGAACGTCCCCCGCGAGCTCACCGGCACGCTGCTCCACGGCCTCGAGCAACCGGGCGCCCACCCCTCTGCCCGTCAGCTCCGGATGCACGTACCCATCGGCGAGCACACGACCGTCGCGGAGGTCGTAGCGGTGCATGACGCCCGCGATCCGGCCGTCGGCGACGGCGACCCAGGCGTCGCGCTCGAGGTCGAGGCCCTCCCACTC
The DNA here is from genome assembly GCA_963731095.1 of uncultured Gaiellaceae bacterium. Lineage (GTDB taxonomy): Bacteria > Actinomycetota > Thermoleophilia > Gaiellales > Gaiellaceae > Gaiella. The sequence continues at coordinate 57,202 of CAVSUK010000015.1, read as the reverse complement.
CTCCCGCAGCTCCTCGGCGGTCCAGTCCGAGTCGCCGTAGACGGCACGGTCGCACGCCTGCACGAGCGCGAGCACCTCGTCGAAGTCGCGCGCCGGATCGGGTGGGCGTAGCTGCACGGGCGGCAGTGTAGGCGGTCTATCCTCGTTCGCGAGACGGCATGGGCGCGACGCTGAGAGCGATGAGGGAATCCGACTGGCCGCGGGTCGCGGCAATCTGGGCCGAGGGGATCGCGACCGGGCAGGCCACATTCGAGACGGAGCCTCCGACCTGGAGGGACTTCGACGCGGGCCGGCACCCGGAAGGCAGGCTGGTGGCGGAGACCGACGGCACCGTTGTCGGCTGGGCCGCCCTCGCCCCCGTGTCGAGCCGCGCGTGCTACGCGGGCATCGCCGAGAACAGCGTCTACGTCGCCGCCGCTGCCCGCGGCAAGGGTGTCGGCACCCAGCTCATGGACGCGCTCGTGGCGGCCGCGCGCCGCGCCGGCATCTGGACGATCCAGACGAGCGTGTTCCCGGAGAACGAGGCCAGCCTGGCGCTGCACGCCCGCGCCGGGTTCAGGATCGTCGGGCGCCGCGAGCGCATCGCAAAGCTGGACGGTGTCTGGCGCGACACCCTCCTCCTGGAGCTGCGGCTGCCCTGACTCAGTCGCCGTGCCAGCGGCGAAACACGAGGCAGGCGTTGTGGCCGCCGAAGCCGAACGAGTTGGAGACCCCGATCTCGACCTGCTCATGCCGGGCCTCGTTCGGGATGTAATCGAGATCGCACTCGGGATCCGGAGTCGTCTGATTGATCGTGGGCGGCAGGATGCCGCGGTCCAGCGCGAGGATCGTGAACGCGGCCTCGACCGCTCCCGCCGCTCCCAGGCAGTGCCCGGTGGCACCCTTCGTCGACGACACCGGGGTGCGGTAGGCCTTCTCCTCCCCGAGGGCAACCTTCAACACGCGCGTCTCGGCCGAGTCGCCGACCGGGGTGGACGTGCCGTGCGCGTTGACGTAGCCGACCTCGGAGGGGTCGATACCGGCGTCCGCGAACGCCATCCGCAGGGCCCGCGCCGGGCTCGCGCCCGTCGGATCCGGGTCGGAGACGTGGGTCGCGTCGGACGAGACGCCGTAGCCGAGGAGCTCGGCGTAGATCTTCGCGCCACGCGCCCGGGCGTGCTCGAGATCCTCGATCACGACCATGGCGGACGCCTCACCCATGACGAAGCCGTCGCGCTCGCCGTCGAAGGGGCGGGAGGCCCGCTCGGGATCCTCGTTGCGCCGTGAGATGGCACGCATGGCGCCGAATCCCGCAATGCCCACCTGGGTGACCGGCGCCTCGGTGCCGCCGCAGATCATCACGTCCGCGCGGCCGAGGCGGATCGCGTCCAGGCCGTCGCCGATCGCCATGTTGGAGGCGGCGCAGGCGGCGCATTCGGACAGCAGCGGCCCCTTCGTGCCGAGCTCGATGGAGACCCAGCCTGCGGCCAGGTTCGGGATGATCTGGACGATCGAGAACGGGTTGACGCGGTCGGGGCCACGCTCCCTGAGCTGGTCGACGCATGCCTCGAAGGACTTCAGGCCCCCGATACCGGTCGCCACGGCCGCGCCCACCCGATCGGCGATCGGGGAGATGTCGAGACCGGAGTCGGTCTCGGCCTGCCGGGCCGCCGCGAGCGCCAGGTGGGTGAAGCGGTCCATGCGACGGGACGCCTTGTACTCGACGTATTCCGTCACGTCGAGGTCTTTCACCTCACACGCGAAGTCGACCGGGTACCCCGTCGTGTCGAACTGGGTGATGGGGCCCGCGCCGGAGCGGCCGGCGACGAGCGCCGACCACGTATCGTCGACCGTGTTGCCGAGCGGGGACACCATTCCGAGCCCCGTCACGACGACCCTGCGCCTGTTCGCGTTCGCTTCGCTCACGGAGAGGGGAGGCTACATGCCGAGGCCGCCGTCGACGAGCAGCACTTCACCCGTGACGAAAGAGGCCTCGTCGGAGCAGAGGAACCGGACCGCCCCCGCGACGTCCTCCGGATCGCCGAGGCGGCCGAGCGGCGTCTGCTGCAGCATCGTCTGCGTCGCCTCCTCGGGCAGCACCTCGGTGAGCTGGGTGCGGACGTAGCCGGGTGCGACGACGTTGGCGCGAACGTTGCGGCTGCCGAGCTCGCGGGCAAGCGACTTCGTGAAGCCGATGATGCCGGCCTTGGAGGCTGCGTAGTTCGTCTGCCCCCAGTTGCCGTGGACGCCCACGATCGAGGACACGTTGACGATCGCCCCCGCCCGCTTCTTCATCATCGGCCGCGCGACGGCGCGGCAGGTGTAGAAGACCGACGAGAGGTTGGTGTCGATGACGGTGCGCCAGTCCTCGTCCGACATGCGGGCGAGCAGCCCGTCGCGGGTGAGGCCGGCGTTGTTGACGAGGATGTCGAGGTCGCCCGCCGCCTCGACGAGCGCGGCGGCCGACCCGGGGTCCGAGACGTCCGCCTGCACGGCCCTGCCGCCGATCTCCGCCGCCACCGCTTCGGCCTCCTCCCGCCCGCTGCGATAGCCGACCACGACGGTGGCTCCGGCACGGCCCAGCTCGAGCGCGACGGCGCGGCCGATGCCGCGCGAGGCGCCCGTGACGAGGGCCGTCCTGCCGGCCAGCGAGCAGAACCCGCTGCTCACGCGGACAGGACCTCTCGTGCCTTCTCGAGGCTCGCGAGGTCGTTGACCGAGATGGCGCGAACGCTCTTGTCGATGCGCTTGACGAGCCCTGAGAGCACGTTGCCGGGGCCAACCTCCACGAACGTGGTGACCCCGTCGGTCACGAGCGCCCGCGCCGCCTGCGTGAAGCGGACTGGCGCCGTGAGCTGGTCGACGAGCAGCGATCCGAGCCGCGTGGCCGGCTCGACGCGCGCCGTGACCGTCGACATGAAGGGGGCAATGGGGTCGTGGAAGCGGATCCGCTCGACGGCGGGCTTGAGCCGGTCGGCTGCACGCGCGACGAGGGGGCTGTGGAACGCGCCCGACACCTTCAGCCGGATCGCTCGTCGGGCGCCGAGGCCCTCGGCCTCGACGCACAACACCTCCACCGCGTCGTGCTCGCCGGAGATCACGATCTGGCCGGGACAGTTGTAGTTGGCGGGCCAGACTCCGATGATCTTGCGACAGAGGTTCTCCACCGCCTCGTCCTCGAGCCCGAGGATGGCCGCCATCGCGCCGGGGTGCATGCGGGCGGCCTCGGCCATCGCCAGACCGCGCTCGCGCACGAGGCCGATCGCCTCACCGGTGCCGATCGCGCCGACCGAGGCGAGCGCCGCGAACTCGCCCACCGAGTGCCCGACGACGATGTCGGGCTCGAGCCCGTCGGCACGAAGCGCGGCGAGAATGGCGAGGGAGGTCGCGACGAGCGCTGGCTGCTGGACCTCGGTCTCGACGAGATCCTCGATCGGTGAGTCGAAGCAGAGACGCTGCAGGTCGAGACCGGAGGCTTCGCTGCCGAGCCGGTAGACCTCCATCGCCTCGGGCACGGCCTCGGCGACGTCGCGGCCCATGCCGGCTTCGAGCGAGCCCTGCCCCGGAAAGCAAAAAGCCACCTTCGTCATGCCGCACCCTTTCCGTTCGTCCATTCCACGAGCGCCGATCCCCACGTGAGGCCGGCGCCCATCCCCGTCATCAGCACGAGCGCGCCCTCGGTGAGCCGCCCGTCCACGCGCGCGTCGGCCAGCGCGAGCGGAATGGAGCCCGATGAGGTGTTGCCGTACCTGTCCACGTTGACCACCGTCTTCTCCGGCGCCACGCCGAGCTTACCGACCGCGTAGTCGATGATCCGCTTGTTCGCCTGGTGCGGGACGTACACGTCGACCTCGTCGATCGAGCGGCCGCAGGCTGCGAGGACGGCCTCCGCGGACGAGACCATCACCCTGGTCGCGAACTTGAACACCTCCCGGCCGTTCATCTTGAGGATCGAGTGAGGGTCGTCGAAGCGGCGCGAGCCGCTGCCGGGGTAGCAGAGATGGATGCCGCCGCCGCCGTCCGCGCCGAGCTCGAAACCGAGGAAGCCGCCCTGCTGCACCGGCTCCATCACCACGGCGCCGGCGCCGTCGCCGAAGAGCACGAGCGTGGAGCGGTCGTCCCAGTCGAGGATCTTCGAGAGCACGTCGCCACCCACGACGAGCGCACGCTTCGACAGCCCCGAGGCCAGCATCCCGTATGCCTGGGTGATCGCGTACATGAAGCCTGTGCAGCCCGCGAGGAGGTCGTACGCGGCCGCGTCGGGCATGCCGAGCGTGTCCGCCATCAACGCCGACGAGGTGGGGAACATCATGTCCGGCGTGACGGTGGCGCAGATCAGCAGGTCGATGTCGCCCGCCTGCACGCCCGCGTCCGCGAGCGCGGCTCTGGCGGCCGGCAGGGCGATGTCTGTGAGAGCCTCGTCGGGCGAGGCGATACGACGCTCGCGGATCCCGGTGCGCTCGCGGATCCACTCGTCGGAGGTGTCGACGTAGGCGGCAAGGTCGTCGTTCGTCATCACCCGCTCGGGCACGTGCACACCGAGGCCCGTGATCCCGATCGGGCGGCCGCTGGCGACCCCGATCACCGCTCCACCGCGAACGTCAACGTACCGCGTGCAGCGAGCTCGGCCCCCACGTGGGCCGTCGCCTTGCCACGGCCGATGGGACCGCGGATCGTATCGATCTCGCAGGTGAGCGTGAGGACGTCTCCCGGCTCGACGATCCGCTTGAAGCGGCAGTCGTCGATGCCGGCGAAGAAGGCGATCTTGCCCCGGTTGACCTCCTCCACGAGCACGGCCACCGCGCCGGCCTGTGCCATCGCCTCGACGATGAGAACGCCGGGCATGACGGGCCGCCCGGGGAAGTGGCCAGGGAACCACCAGTCGTCGGCGCGGACGAGCCGGGTCGCGACCACCTTGCGGCCCTCCTCGAGCTCGATCACCTCGTCGAGCAGCAGGAAGGGGTCGCGGTGCGGGAGGATCTCCTCGATCCGATCCCGTCCGAAGGGGACGGCGAGGCTCAAACGGGGGTCTCGACCCTCTGCTGGAGCAGGTCGCGCATGCCGGCGCGGCCGCGATGCGCGTAGCACTTGGCAGTTCCCACGGGCATGCCCGACGCGTCGGAGATCTCCTGGAAGGAGAACCCGAGCGCATCCTTGAGCACGAGCACCGTAGCCTGCCCTGTCGGCAGCTCCGCGAGCCCGCTCCGGAGCTCCGCGCGCAGCTCCGCGAGCTCCGCCTCCCGGTCGGGAGCGGCGTCGGTCGCGACACGCCCGTCCTCGACGAGGGGCGAGGTGCGGCGCGCGCTGCGGTGCTGGGTGACGTCCCTGCAGGTGTTCAGGGTGAGCCGGTGGAGCCACGTCGACAGCGCCGCCTCGCCGCGAAACTGTCCGATCTTCACGCACATCTTCGCGAGCGTCTCCTGCGCGGCGTCGCGTGCGTCCTCCGGGTCGCCGAGGACGTGCCGGGCGAGCCGCTCCACCCGCGGAGCATGACGCTCACAGAGCACCTCGAGCGCTCTTGCGTCTCCATCCTTTGCACGTCTCACGAGGATCGGGTCGCTGAGTCGCTCGTAGACGAGAGGTTGCTGGGGCCGCAGCTCACGTCCGATTCGACGGCGCGGGCGGAGGGAGGGTTGCACGGAGCGAGTTTACTGGCAGAGGCCGCACACGCCTCGGCCTCCTACGAGGCGAGCCGGAAGACGGTGCGGTTGCCGGCGGCGTCACGGGCGACGGCAACGAGGGTGCGCAGCTTCCGGATCCCAGGCAACAGGAGCGGGCCGGCGGCAGGCGCCTCGAGACGACGCAGGGCGCCGTTGGCGCGCACGGTGAGGGTGGCGGGCTCCGAGACCCAGAGCCGCGGCGCCTTGCCTGCGAGGACCCGGAGCCGGGGCGGCGTCGCGTCCTTCACGAAGGGAAGCACGACCGAGGCCGTGCCGACGGCGTCCGTGGCCTCGACGACCGCTGTGTACTGGCCGTCGAGCGCGCGCCCGACGCGCTTTGCTCCGTCCCAGCCGACGAGCTGCGCGCCCTGGGCGAGGGCTCCGGAGAACGGCGTCGCCACCCACCTGCCGTCGCGCAGGATGCGGACGCGGACCGTGGCGGGCACCGCGAGCTGGAACCCGACGTCGAGCCGGGCGGGCCGCCCGGCCGCGCCCGGAGCGAACAACGCGGGCGCGACGGTCGCCTGTCCGAGCGTGCGGGTGATGCGTACCGTGACGGGGCTCACCACCCGTGCTCCGTCGCTTCCGATCGCAGTCACCACGATCGTGTACACGCCGTCCGGGAGGCCGAGACCGTCGAAGATCAGCGTGTGCTCGCCGGCGGCGGTGCGGGTGGGCGCGAGCAGCTGCGTGACGACGGCGCCTGCCGCATCGAGCAGCGTCACGTCCACCGTCGCAGCCGCGTTGGTCGTGTAGAGAAGCGTAGTCGCGTCGGAGGCGCCGTCCGCGTTCGGGCTGATCGTCTCCGGGTCGGCGGCCGCCCCCGTGATCGCGAGCCCGGTGCTGGGGATGCCGACGCCGCCGCCGGTTCCCGGCCCCGGCACCCCGAGCGAGCCGGCTGCGGCGGTAACCGTCGAGCCCGCGCCGATCCGCCAGCGAGCGTCGGGGAGCGCCAGGCCGGTCGTGTCCCACGACCAGTCCACCGCGGCACCCGAGCCGCTGCCGGTCGCGAGCGTCGCGCCGGCGGCGTCGGTGATCGCGACCGTCCACGGCAGCGCAGTGGAGAGGCGTGCGCGGAAGCGGACCATCCCGCCCAGGGCTCCGGTCACTCTCGGCTCGTAGAGCTTCGGCAGTCCGACGGCCTGCGTCTCGCCCGCGATGGCGCCGAGCTGTGCGTAGAGCGCGTCGCCAGGGCAGGCGGTCAGCCCGGTGTCCCGGTGACCGGAGACGCCGCGCAGGAAGACGGGGATGCCTGCGGGGAAGCGGTCGCTGCCGCTCGAGACGACGTTCAGCGTCGAGAGCGGGTCGACGTGGGCGAGGTCGAGGCGCCAGGCCAGGAGCGCCGCGAGCGACGACCGCGCGGCTGCGGGGATCGACGTCCCCTCGAAGCTCCCGATCACGGCCACGCCGACGGAGCCGGTGTTGAAGCCCTTCGCGTGGGCGCCGACGACGTTCCTGTCGACGCCGCCGTAGCGGCCCTCGTAGACGGTGCCGAAGCGGTCGACGAGGAAGTTGTAGCCGATGTCGTTCCAGCCGTTGCTCTTCACGTGGTAGAGCTGGATCCCGCGGACGACGGCAGGCGCCTCGGCGCGGGTGTAGGTGTTCGTGCCGGCGGTGTGGTGGACGACGGCGTACCGCACCGAGGCTGCGTATTGCGGGGCTCCGGCCCTGATGGACTCGTTCGCTCCCCAGGCGCTGCGCGGGACGATCGGCGGTGAGGCGGCCACCGCGGGCGCCCGGAACGGCACCCTGACGACGGGGCTGCGCACGAAGTACGCCCGGAGCGCCGTGACGCGGCCGGTCGTGCGATAGCGGATGGCGGACGACGGCCCGGTCCAGATCGGGTTGCCGACTCGCCAGCCACGAGCGGCGGCGCCTTCCCGGCTACGTCGATCCGGCTGGTCGTCCTCCTCCGCCGCCGCCGGCAGCCAGCTGCTCCAGCGGCCGGCCGACGACCGGGTGCTGAGCTCGACACTGCCGCTGCCGCGCCAGTGCACACCGACGAGGTCGAAGCGCGGTGTCGGTCCCGCGAGCGCACGTTCGCCCGGCAGCGGCAGGTCGCGCGAGGTGATCGTGGCCGGGCCGGCGAGAGCGGCATGCGGAAGCACGACGGCGAGGATGAAAGCGGCGGCGGCGAGGAGCTTTCTCACGTGGACATCCAGGGTGGCGCACGCAACGCCCGACCACAAGGGATTCGGCCTCACCCTGATAGAATCCTTACGGCCGATGGCAGTACCCCATTTGCGGGGCTTTTCACTTCTCCTCATCGTTCTCGCGGGAGCCTTGGGCCTCGCGGGAGCACTGGGTCTCGCAGGCGCGTCGGCGCTTCCCGCTGCCACCGCGACGCCGCGGGTGCTCGTCGCCGTGTTCGACAACGACGTCAACCCGGTCACGCAGGACTATCTGCAGGAGCAGGTGCGGCGCGCCGAGCGCGGCGGCTACGCCGCGCTCGTGGTCGAGCTCGACACCCCGGGCGGGCTCGGCTCGTCGATGCGGAAGGTCGTCAAGTCGTTCCTCGCCGCCAAGGTGCCGGTGGTCGTCTGGGTGGCGCCGTCCGGCGCGAGCGCCGACTCGGCCGGCGCCGTGATCGGGCAGGCAGCCGACGTACTGGCGATGGCGCCGCAGACGAACATCGGGTCTTCCACGCCGATCTCGACGAGCGGCGAGGACCTCTCGGACGACCTGCGCCGGAAGGTCGTGAACGACGCGGCGGCGTACATCGCCGAGCTCGCCCGCGAGCACGGCCGGAACGCCGAGGCGGCCGAGGCGATGGTTCGGGAGGCCGCGAACTATGGTGCCCGGGAGGCTGTGGCGCGCAACATCGCCGACCTCATCTCGCCGACCCTGCCCGACCTGCTCGAGCAGATAGACGGGTGGGTGACGAAGCCCAAGGGGCTGACACTGCAGACGGCGGGGGCGCAGGTGGAACGGGTGGAGATGTCGGGCTGGAAGAAGGCGCTCGACCTGCTGATCGACCCGAACCTGATCGCGCTGATGCTGTCGCTCGGCGTCGTCGGCATCCTCGTCGAGCTTTGGAACCCGGGCCTGATCTTCCCCGGCACGGTGGGTGCGATCTCTCTGATCGTCGGCCTCTACGGGCTGCAGGTGCTCCCCGTATCGGTTGCCGGTGGGCTCCTACTGCTGCTCTCGTTCGCGTTCTTTGCCGCCGAGGCGTTCGTCCCAAGCCACGGCGCGATCACCGTCGCGGGCGCGATCATGTTCGTGATCGGCGCGCTGATGCTGTTCGACCCGGCCGGTCCCGCCTACCAGGTGTCGCTCTGGACCGCTGTGGGGATCGCCGCCACGCTCACCCTGCTGCTCGGGCTCGCGCTCACCCGCGTCGTGCGCGTGCGACGGAGCCCGGTGCAGGTCGGCGTCCAGCACCTCGTCGGCGACGCAGGCGAGGTCCGGCGCGGCGGCCTCGTTTCGGTGAACGGCGAGCTGTGGCGCGCCCGGCGCGCAGACGGCGCGCCGCTCCAGCCCGGCGAGCACGTTGTCGTCGAATCCGTCGAGGACGACCTCGAGCTGGTCGTAGGATCTGTGCACTCCAACGAAAGGGACTGACCGTGTCGACCGCGCTGATCGTCGCCGCCGTGATCCTGGTTCTGCTCGTGCTCCTCTTCTTCGCGACGGTGAAGATCGCGCGCGAGTACGAGCGCGCAGTGATCTTCCGGCTCGGACGGCTGCTGCCCGCGCCGAAAGGCCCGGGCCTGTTCATCCTGATTCCCGTGATCGACCGTATGGTGAAGGTCGACCTCCGCACGGTGACGCTGAACGTGCCGCCGCAGGAGGTGATCACGAAGGACAACGTCCCGGTGCGGGTCAACGCGGTCGCGTACTTCCGCATCGTGGAGCCGAAGGCCGCGATCGTGCAGGTCGAGAACTACATGGCGGCGACCTCGCAGATCGCGCAGACGACGCTGCGCTCGGTGCTCGGCCAGCACCAGCTGGACGAGCTGCTCTCGGAGCGCGACAAGATCAACGTGCTGCTGCAGTCGATCATCGACGACGCCACCTCGCCGTGGGGCATCAAGGTCTCGATCGTCGAGGTGAAGGACGTCGAGATCCCGTCGGACATGCAGCGCGCGATGGCGCGGCAGGCCGAGTCGGAGCGCGAGCGGCGCGCGAAGGTGATCTCGGCGGAGGGCGAGTTCCAGGCCTCCGAGCGGCTCAAGGACGCGGCCGCGGTGATGGCGCAGGAGCCCATCACGGTGCAGCTCCGCTATCTGCAGACGCTGCTCGAGATCGGGTCGAACAACAACTCCACAATCGTGTTCCCGATCCCGATCGACCTGCTGACCGCCCTCTCGAAGCTCGCGGGAGAAGAACGGTAGACCGCCGGCACGACCCGCTCTCGGGTCGCTCGACCATCGTGGCGCCGGGACGGCGGCTGCGGCCGGGTGAGGCCGTCGGCCGGATCCCGCCTGCCACGCTGGACGAAGTCGAGCAGTGCCCGTTCTGCGCGGGCCGCGAGCATCTGACGCCTCCCGAGACGCTGCGTCTCGGGGGCGGGCCGTGGCAGGTCCGCGTCTTCCCGAACCGGTACCCGGCCTTCGACCGGCAGGAGGTCGTGGTCCACGCGCCGCGCCACGTGCGGACGCTCGCGGAGCTGTCCGACGACCAGCTGGCCCTGATGGCCGAGGCGTGGCAGCTACGCGCCCGCAACGCGCTCGACCAGGGCTTTCCCTACCTGCACGCGTTCGTGAACGAGGGTCGGGCAGCAGGAGCGAGCCTCGCCCACACGCACTCGCAGCTCGTGCCGCTGCCGGAGCCACCGCCGGCGCTGGCGGCGGAGCTGCCACGCCTCGAGCGGGGGACCTGCGTCCTCTGCCGGCTCGCCGCCGCCGAGACGGCGGACGGGGGCCACGTCGTGCTCGAGAACGACGGAGTGGTGCTCCTCGCCCATCCGGCAGGGCACGTGCCGTACGAGCTGCTGATCGCACCGCTCGAGCACCGTGCTTCCGGGCTCGCCGACGGCGACGGACTCGTGACGGCACTCCGGCTGCTCGGCGAGGCAATGAGGCGGTTGCGGCGGTTGGAGGGGCCGGTCGCCTGGAACGCGTGGCTCCACGACGCGGGGCACTGGCACATCGAGGTCGTGCCGCGCCTGAACATGCTCGGCGGCGCGGAGCTCGGCGCAGGCATCTATGTCAACGCTGTGGCGCCCGAACAGGCTGCCGCAGCACTGCGTACGGCGACGTAGGGCGAAGCAGGGCCTCCTCCCTACGCGTCCTCGTCGGCGTCCTCGTCCTCCAGCACGATCTCCTCAGAGTCGTCGGGCAGGTCGGTGTCCGCAACCGCCGGCGTCTCGGAGACGACCGTCCCGGGCACGCCCTCCGTAACGTCCTCGTCGTCGGAGCCGATGACAGGCGCGAGGCTCGAGACGTGCTCGCCTTCGCGCAGGCGCATCACGATGACGCCCTGCGTCGCCCGGCCCGACCGCTTGATGTCGTCGGCCGACATCTTGATCACCGTGCCGCCGTCGGAGATGAGCATCACCTGGTAGCCCTCGCGCACGATCCGCGCGCCGGCGAGCTTGCCCTTGCCCTCGACGAGCTGGGCGGTCTTGACGCCCATGGTGCCGCGGCCCTTGACCGGATACTCCGACACGCGCGTGCGCTTGCCCCAGCCGTTCTCGGTGACGACGAGCAGGTCGGCGTCGTCGGAGGCGATGTCCACCTCGATCACCTCGTCGCTGCCGCGCAGCTTCATGCCGGCAACACCCGACGCGGGCCTGCCCATGGAGCGCACGTCCTTCTCGTGGAAGCGAACTGCCTGGCCGAGGCGGGAGACCATGAGGATGTCGTCGTCTCCGTCGGAGAGGCGGACGCCGATCAGCTCGTCGTCCTCGCGCATCTTCAGGGCGATGATCCCGTCCGCCTTCAGCGGCGTGTTGTACTCGAGGAACTCCGTCTTCTTGATCACGCCCTTCCGGGTGGCGAAGACGAGGTACTTGGATTCCTTGTAGTCGCGCGTCGCGATCACGGCGCGGACAAGCTCGTCCTGCCGGAACGGCAGCAGGTTGACGATGGCGCGGCCCTTCGACTGGCGCGAGCCCAGCGGCAGCTCGTGCACCTTGAGCCGGTACACCTTGCCCACGCTCGTGAAGAAGAGGATGAAGTCGTGCGTGGAGGCGACGAACAGGTGCTCGATGTAGTCGTCCTCTTTCATGTCCATCCCCATCACGCCGATGCCGCCGCGGCGCTGCTCGCGGTAGGTGGTGACGGGCAGGCGCTTGATGTACCCGGACCGCGTGATCGCGATGACCATGTCCTCCTCGGCGATCATGTCTTCGAGCTCGAGCGAGTCCTCGCCCACCACGATCTCGGTGCGACGGTCGTCGTGGCGGCCGTACGTCTGCTTGATCTCGAGCAGCTCTTCGCGGATCAGCGCGTCGACCCTGGCCGGATCGCCGAGGATGCCACGCAGCTCGGCAATGCGCTCCTGCAGGTCGGCGTACTCGAGCTCGATCTCCTTGCGGGCGAGCCCGGTGAGCCGCGCGAGCCGCAGGTCGAGAATCGCCTGGGCCTGGATCTCGGAGAAGCCGAACTGGTCCATCAGTCCGGTGCGCGCCGCGTCCGTGTCGTCGGAGCCGCGGATCAGCGCGATCACGGCATCGAGGTTGTCGAGCGCGATCAGGTAGCCCTGTAGGACGTGGGCGCGCTTCTCGTTCTGGCGCAGCTCGTACTTCGACCGCCGCGTGACGATCTCGCGCTGGTAGACGAGGTAGTGGGTGACGAGCTCGAGCAGCGACAGCGTCTTCGGCACGCCGTCTGCGAGCGCGACCGCGTTGTAGCCGAAAGTCGCCTGCAGCGCGGTGTGCTTGAAGAGCTTGTTGAGAACGACCTGCGGGATCGCGTCGCGCTTCAGCTCGATCTGGATGCGCATCCCCGACTTGTCGGAATGGTCGGCGAGGTCGGAGACCTCGGTGATCACCTTCTCGTGGACGAGGTCGGCGATCTTCTTGATCACGCCGGAGTCGCCGCCCTTCTTGACGCCGTACGGCAGCTCGGTGACGACGATCGCGCTCTTGCCGCCACGCAGCTCCTCGACGTGGGCGCGGGCGCGCATGACGATGCGACCGCGCCCGGTGCGGTAGGCGTCGCGAATACCGGTCCGGCCGACGATGATGGCACCGGTCGGGAAATCGGGCCCGTGCATGTGCTTCATCAGGTCGTCGGCGTTCGCGTCGGGCTTGTCGATGAGCTGCACGACCGCGTCGATCGTCTCGCCGAGATGGTGCGGCGGGATGTTCGTCGCCATGCCCACCGCGATCCCGGCCGAGCCGTTGACGAGCAGGTTCGGGAAGCGCGAAGGGAGCACCGACGGCTCCTTGCGCGACTCGTCGTAGTTGGGCGCGAAGTCGACCGTGTCCATGTCGATGTCGCGCAACATCTCGGTGGCGAGCCGCGTGAGCCGGCACTCTGTGTACCGCATCGCCGCAGCCGGATCGTCGTCGAGCGAGCCGAAGTTCCCCTGGCCGTCGACCAGCGGATACCGGAGCGAGAACGGCTGGGCCATGCGCACGAGGGTGTCGTAGATGGCCGAGTCGCCGTGCGGGTGGTACTTGCCCATCACGTCGCCGACGACGGCCGCGCTCTTCTTGTAGGGCCGGTTGGGCAGCATGCCGGCGTCGTGCATGCCGTAGAGGACGCGGCGGTGCACGGGCTTGAGACCGTCGCGAACGTCGGGCAGCGCACGGCCGACGATGACCGACATCGCATAGTCGAGGTAACTGGAGCGCATCTCCAGCTCGAGCTCGCGCGGCTCGACGCGGCCGGGGCCGAGAGGCTCGGTCACATCAGACATCGAGGAACTTCACATCCTTCGCGTTCTGCTCGATGAACAGCCGCCGCGGCTCCACCTGGTCGCCCATCAACATCGAGAACACCTGGTCGGCCGCTGCGGCGTCGTCGACCTCGACCTTCAGCAGCATCCGCCGTGCCGGGTCCATCGTCGTCTCCCACAACTGCTCCGGGTTCATCTCGCCGAGGCCTTTGAAGCGCGAGATGTGCATGCCCTCCTTGGCCAGCTCGAGCGCCTTCGAGCGGAGCTCGGCATACGTCGCCGCGGCGGCGGTCTTCTTGCCGTAGGTGAGGCGGAAGCCGGGCGTGCCGACGATCTCGGCCAGGCGCTGGTAGGCGCGCCGGAGGCTCTCGTACGAGGCAGATGTGAGCAGCGCAACCGGCAGCTCCACGAACTCCGCCGCGCTCGTCTCGGTCTCGACCACCTTGATCCGCAGGCGGTCCTCGAGCCGTTCGGTGACAGAGAGCTCGTAGCCGTTGGCGGGAAGCGACTCGATCAGGCTCTCTGCCTCGGCCGCGCTGGAGGCATCGCCCTCGATCAGCCTGTGTGCGATCACGAAGTCCGCGGCGCCGGGAAAGTCGCTCGCGAGCTTGGACTGCCACGCCTCGAGCTCCGAGAGCGCCCGCGCGAAGCGCTGGTAGCGCGCTTCCGTCAGGCCGACGTCCTCGCCGTCCCCCGACGTGATCGCGATGTCCTTCACGCGCTCGCGCACGAGCAGCTCCTCGAGCTGGCTGTCCTTCTCGAAGTACATCTCCTGGTTGCCGAGCTTCACGTGGTACAGGGGCGGGACGGCGATGTAGATGTTCCCGGCCTCGACCAGCTCGCGCATCGTCCGGTAGATGAACGTCAGGATCAGCGTGCGGATGTGGGCGCCGTCGACGTCGGCGTCGGTCATCACGATGATGCGGCCGTACCGGAGGTTCGCGATGTCGAACTCGTCTCCGAACCCGGTGCCGATCGCCGTGATCATCGCCTGGATCTCGTTGTTCGAGAGCACCTTGTTGATGCGGTTCTTCTCGCTGTTGATGATCTTGCCGCGCAGAGGCAGAATCGCCTGGTAGGTGCGGTCGCGAGCCTGCTTGGCGGACCCGCCGGCCGAGTCGCCCTCGACGATGTAGAGCTCGCAGAGATCGGGGTCGCGCAGCGAGCAGTCGGCCAGCTTGCCGGGTAGCGACGAGTTCTCGAGCGCGCTCTTGCGGCGCGTCAGTTCACGCGCCTTCCGGGCGGCCTGGCGTGCCCGCGAGGCCGAGACTGCCTTCGTGATGATCTGGCGGGCCTCGGCCGGGTTCTCCTCGAGGAACTCGGCGAGCTTCTGGTTGACCGTCTGCTCGACGAGGCCGCGCACCCACGGATTGCCGAGCTTCGTCTTCGTCTGGCCCTCGAACTGCGGGTCGCGCAGCTTGACCGAGATGACGGCGGCAAGGCCCTCGCGCACGTCCTCGCCCTCGAGGTTGTCCTCTTTCTCCTTGAGCAGGCCCTTGTCGCGCGCGTACTTGTTGAGCGTCCCCGTCAGCGCCGCCTTGAAGCCGGAGAGGTGTGCCCCGCCCTCGGTGGTGTTGATGTTGTTCGCGAAGGAGAACACCGATTCGACGTAGGACGAGTTCCACTGCATCGCCACCTCGACGTTCCCCTGCTCGCTCTCCCCCTCGAAGTAGACGACGTGCTTGTGAACGGTGTCCTTGGACTCGTTCACGTGGGAGACGAAGTCGCGGATGCCGCCCTCGTAGTGGAACTCGAGCGTCTGGCCGCCCGCCCGCTCGTCCCGGATCACGATCCGCAGGGCGCGCGTGAGGAAAGCCGTCTCGCGCAGCCGCTGCGCCAGCGTCGACATCGAGAAGTCGATCTCCTCGAAGATCTCTCGGTCGGGCAGGAACGAGATCGTGGTGCCGGTGTCGGATGCATCCCCGAGGAGCTCCATGTCGCCCTGCGGCGCGCCGCGGGCGAACTCCTGACGGTACGCCTTCCCGTCCCGGTGCACCTCCGCCACGAGCCATTCGGAGAGCGCGTTGACGACGGAGACACCGACGCCGTGCAGGCCGCCGGAGACCTTGTAGCCCTCGCCGCCGAACTTGCCGCCGGCGTGCAGCTTCGTGAGCACGACCGTGAGCGCGGGCAACCCCTGCTCCTCGATCATGTCGACCGGGATGCCGCGGCCGGCGTCGCGAACGGTAACGGAGTTGTCCGGGTGGATCGTGACGTCGACGAGGTCGTTCCTCCCCGCGAGAGCCTCGTCGACGGCGTTGTCGACGACCTCGTAGACGAGATGGTGGAGGCCGCGCGGGCCGGTGGTGCCGATGTACATGCCGGGCCTCAGCCGAACCGGCTCGAGGCCCTCCAGAACGGTGATGTCCTTTGCGGTATAGGTCGTGTCAGTCAAGCCGGAAGATCACTCCAGTCACGAAAAAATCCCTGCAAATGAGGGATTTGCAAGGAACCTTTAGTCTATCAGAAACCCCGGTCGGCGCGGGCCCTTGCGAGGCTCGCTGCGGCCGCCCGCGCCACCGCTTCCCGCAAGTCGTCGTCCTCGATCGCGGCGGTCAACCTGGCTGCCTCGCGGACATCCTCGGGGGCGATCTCGAGGTGATCCGGGGCGCCCTCGACCGGCAGGGGCGCCGGTGGCTCCGGCACGGGGCCCGGCACGAACTTCAGGCCGGTGGGCGCGGCAGCGGGAACCGCCTCTCGCAGCTTCTCCAGGATCTCGGGCGCCATGCGGCCGAGCTCGAAGGCCCACGTGGAGGAGGCGGTGGCGACGATCAGGGTTCCGTCCCGCGAGATCCGCTGCGGCCAGGCGGCTCTGGCGATCGCGTCGCCCACGGCATCCGGCCAGGCAGCTGTCAGCTCCGCGACCTGGCCGGCGTCCGGGACGCCGACCCCCTGGAGTGCGCGCCGCACGGTGCCGTCGAGCTTCTCCATCAGACGCGGACGACGGTTCCGGGTGTGACCGCGAGCAGCTGCGCCGGCGCGAGCGGAAGCGCCTCCGAGCCGGTCGCAGTGATCACCGTCTGGCCCACGGTGCCGATGCGCTCGCTGAGAATCCTTCGCCGGCCCTCGTCGAGCTCCGAGAGCACATCGTCGAGAAGCAGGAGCGGCGGCAGGCCCCTCCGCCTTGTCAGCAGCTCGGCCTCCGCCAGAAGCAGCGAGAGCACGGCCAGGCGCTGCTCTCCCTGCGAGCCGTAGGTACGCAGGTCGCGGTCGCCCGAGCGGAGGACGATGTCGTCGAGATGCGGTCCGAGCCCCGTGGTGCCACGCTCCAGGTCGCGGTCGAGGCGCTGGTCGAGCGCGGCCACCGTCGGCGGCTCGGGATCGTAGAGGAGAAGCGCAGCGGGCAGCCCGAGCTCACCGGCGCGCTCGGCGAAGGTGGACGAGAGCAGGTCGATCGCGTCCCGACGTGCGGCCGTCAGCGAGATCCCGAGCTCCGCCACCTGGAGCGTCCACGGGGTGATCGCCTCACGGGACGATGCGCCGGCGGCAACCCGGCGGAGCGCCGCGTTGCGCTGCCCGATCGCAGCGCCGTACTCGAGAGGCAGCGCGGCGCGAGCCGGGTAGAGCCGGCCGAGCACGCGGTCGAAGTACGCGCGTCTGGCCGCAGGGCCCCCCTTCACCACCGCCAGGCGGTCGGGCGTGAACACGAGCGTCGTCACCTCGCTGCGCAACTGCTCGGCGGAGCGCAGCAGGGCTCCGTTGAGGCGGGCCTGCTTGCCCTCGTGCAGGGCGAGCGAGACGTCCACATCGGTGTCGATCCCGTAGCGCGACCCCCGCAGCAAGACGCGGGCGCGGTCGGCGCCGTGCCGGACGAGCTGCGCGTCCGAGCGTGTCCGCGGAGAGAAGCCCTGGGTGCCCACGTGCAACGATTCGAGCAGGTTGGTCTTGCCGGAGCCGTTTCGCCCGGTCACGAGCACGAGGCCCGGCTCGAGTGCGAGCTCGAGCCGGGCATACGACCGGAAGTCGCGGAGCGTGACCTCGCTGACGATCAGCCGGCGAGCCGGATCGGCATGATCAGGTACCAGAACGAATCGTCTCCGGCGGCCGTGATCAGCCCGGGGCGCAACGGGTTGATCAGCTTCAGCCGCACCGTGTCCGAGGTGACGGAGTCGATCCCGTCCGCGAGGAACTCGGCGTTGAACCCGATCTCGAGCGGGTCGCCGGTATACGGGGCGGGAAGCGATTCGCTCGTCTCGCCGACGTCCTGGCTCTGGGCCGAGACGGTGAGCTCGCCCTCGGCGAAGCGAAGCCGCAGCGGCGCGTTCCGCTGGGCCATCACCGCGGCACGCCGGACGACGTCGCGGAGCTCGGCACGTGGTAGGTCAACCTCGGCCTCGAAGCTCTCCGGCAGAAGGCGATTGACGTCGGGGAACTGCCCGTCGATGCGCCGGGTCGTGAGCCACGCGTCACCCGCGCCGAACACGACGGTGTTGTCGTTGATCCCCATCTGGACGACGTCCGTCCCTGCGGCGACGCGTGCCAGCTCGGCCAGGGCACGCGCCGGGATGATCGCCTCGATGTCGGGCCCGGCGGCGGGAAGGTCGGTGCGCTTGAACGAGAGCCGGTACGAGTCCGTCGCCGCCATCGCGAGCGTCTGGCCCTCGAAGCGCACCTGGATCCCGGTGAGCACGGGCCGCGACTCGTCGCGGGAGGCGGAGCGCGCGACGCGGTCGACCGTGTCGAGCAGCGATGCGGTCTCGACGGCGTGAAGCGGCACGTCGATCGAGGGGAGGCGCGGGAAGTCCTCGGCGGCGAAGATGTTGAGGCGTGACGAGTAGCTTCCGGCCGTGATCTCCGCGACCCCCTCCTCCGGGCGATACTCGATCGTGACTTCACCGGGCGGCAGGAGCCGCGTCAGGTCGACGAGGAGCTTGCCCGGGACGACGACGGCACCGTCACCCTGGATCTGCGCGGGAAGCGTCGTGCGAAGCGAGAGCTCCATGTCCGTGGCGGCGAGTTCGAGCAGGCCCTCACGAGCGTGCAGCAGCACGCCGGCCAGGACCTGAACGGTGCCGCGGGAGGAGACGACGCGGGAGACGGACCCCAGCCGCAGCGCGAGCTCGTCCCGGTCGCACGTGATCTTGAGCCCCGCGCCGACGGCTATGTCTGTTTCCATCATGTAGTTAAACCTCTTGTAGAAGTACATAAGCAGTGTGAACGATGGGGAAGACACCCATTGTCCCTGCACCGCGGAGATTCCGCCGGTGGGTCCCGCTGGGGACACATGGCCGGGTCCCACAGAGGTCGTGGGGCGCGCGTTGCGTATCCCCAGATCATCGGGTCTGCTTGATCCTCGCTGTGAGGTCCTGAACGAGGTTGTACACAGATCTGTCCTCAGAGATCATGCGCGTGATCTTCGAGGTGGCATGGATGACGGTGGTGTGGTCGCGTCCCCCGAACTCCTTGCCGATCTTCGGGAGCGAGGCGTCCGTGAGCTCGCGGGACAGGTACATGGCGACCTGCCGCGGATACGCGATCGACTGGGAGCGCCGCTGGCTGCACAGCTCCGTCACCGTCATGCCGAAGCGGTCGGAGACTGCCTCCTGGATCCGCGCGATCGTGACCTGGGGAATCGCGTCTCCTTGCGGGAAGAGGTCGCGCAGGACCTGCTCGGCCAGCTCGACGGTGAGCGGCAGCCCCGTGAGTGACGAGAACGCCACAACCCGTGTGAGTGCTCCCTCGAGCTCGCGAATGTTCGTCGAGACGCGCCCTGCGATGAACGTCAGCACCTCGGGATCGCTGATGCTGATCCGGTCGGTCGTGACCCGCTTGCGGAGGATCGCGATACGCGTCTCGAGGTCGGGCGGCTGGATGTCCGTGATCAACCCCCACTCGAAGCGAGAGCGAAGCCGCTCCTCGAGCGTCGCAATCTCTTTCGGCGGCCGGTCGGACGAGATCACGATCTGGCGCCCGGCCTCGTAGAGCGAGTTGAAGGTGTGGAAGAACTCCTCCTGGATCCGCTCCTTCCCCTCGAAGAACTGGATGTCGTCCACGAGGAGCACGTCGTAGGTGCGGTAGCGCTGCTTGAAGCCCTCGATGCGCTTGTCCCGCAGCGAGTTGATGAAGTCGTTCATGAACGTCTCGCTCGTGACGTACCGGGTCGTGGAGCCCTTCGAGTGCTCGCTCACGTACTGGCCGATGGCCTGGAGCAGGTGCGTCTTGCCGAGCCCCGTGCCGCCATAGATGAAGAGCGGGTTGTAGGCCTGCGCCGGCGCCTCGGCGACGGCGAGAGCGGCGGCGTGGGCGAAGCGGTTCGACGACCCGATCACGAACAGGTCGAACGTGTACTTCGGGTTGGTCGACGCGACGGACCCCTCGGCAGTTCTCACGGGCGCAGGCTGCTCGACGGCCTCGCCCGGGACGGCGTCCGGCTCCCGGACGGCGATCGCCACGCGGACGTCGCGGCCCAGCGCATCCCGGACGGCACCCTTGAGGAAGCCGAGGAAGTTCGCCTCGATCCACTCGCGTGTGAAGTCATTCGGCACGACGAGCGAGAACGTGTCGTCCTCGAGCTCGCCTCCCCTCGCATCCCCGAACCAGGTCGCGTACGTCGTCTCGTTGAGCATCTCGTGGAGCCGGCCGGAGACGTCGCTCCAGAGCAGCTCGGCAGTCGGCTCGACGGGGTTTTCCACGTTGATGGCGCTCCTTGAGGGGTCGCGGCGGAGGGCGAGCATAGCACCGGGCCGACGCCCGCTCAATCGGCTGCGCGAGCCGTGCGGGACACTCAAATAGCGCCCTATTTGCAGGGACTTTCAGTGTCTCCACACGACTCTCCACACCTGTGGAAAGTCGTGCGGGACCGTCCTTGCAAGACAACGGCGGACACGCATGTGCAGCACTTTCCGAACCGCATCTGGCGAGGGCGCCTGTGGATAACCCGACCGCCTCAGACCCTCGTCTATACTGGGCCGCTCCGTCGCGCAGGTTGCGACTTCCTTCTTCACGAGAGAGCACTGTGAAACGCACCTACCAGCCCAACGTCCGTCGCCGGAAGCGCAAGCACGGCTTCCGCGCGCGCATGTCCACGCGTGCCGGGCAGACGATCATCAAGCGCCGCCGCGCCAAGGGGCGCAAGCGCCTCTCCGCCTGAGCGCCCACGCTGCCGTGGAGCGCCGGTACCGCCTGTCCCGTTCGCGGGACTTCGACGCCGTCTACCGCCAGGGCCGGTCGGTGTCCACGCGCTTCCTGACGCTCCACTGGTTTCCGCGGGAGGACGATCCGGACGGCGTGCCGCGCCTCGGCCTCGCCGTGCCGAAGGCGGTGGGAAGCGCTGTCGTCCGCAACCGGGTGAAGCGTCAGCTGCGCGAGACGTGGCAGGAGCTTGCGACGACGGCACCGGCCGGCCGCGACTACGTGCTCGCCGCCCGGCCCGGCATCGCCGAGCCTGCGGACACGCGCGGGCGTGCGTGGCTCGTCGAGCAGGTCGCCGAGGTGCTGGGAAAGGCCACGTCGTGAGGGCGCTCGGCATCGGGCTCGTCTATGCCTGGCGGTACACCTTCGGACTGCTCACGCCCTCGGGTACCTGCAAGTACCACCCGAGCTGCTCCCAGTACGCGATCGACGCATTCCGGGCTCACGGGCTCGTGAAGGGCGGGATGCTGGCCGGCTGGCGCATTCTCCGGTGCAACCCCTGGAGTCACGGGGGCGTCGACTACGCGGAGGATGCCCGCCTGTTCCGCCGCCGCAAGGAGCACGCAGCGTGACCCTGCCCGTCCTCAGCATCCTGCAGCCGCTCGAGAACGTCCTCACCGAGGTGCTCAAGTGGCTGCACGGCACGGGCGGCCTCTCGTGGGCTTGGTCGATCGCCGCCCTGACGGTGCTCGTGCGCATGCTCCTCGTGCCGATCACCGTGCGGCAGATCCACTCGATGCAGAACCTGCAGGCCCATGCGCCCGAGATGAAGGCGATTCAGCAGAAATGGAAGCACGACAAGCAGCGGCAGAACGAAGAGCTGATGAAGTTCTACCGCGAGAACAAGATCAACCCGGCCGCATCGTGCCTGCCGATCGTGCTGCAGATTCCGATCTTCATCTCGCTCTTCTACGTCCTGAAGGGCTTCGAGAGGGAGATCTTCCCGCTCTACCCGGGCTCGAGCCTCGAGTGGATCGGCCTCGTGGACATCACCGAGCCGGTGAAGGACGGCTGGGGCCCGTTGCTCGTCGTCATCTACGTGGCGAGCCAGCTGTCGTCGTCGTACTTCATGTCGTCGACGATGCAGGGCGCCCAGCGGATCCTCCTGATGGTCCTGCCGATCGTCTTCATCCCCTTCATCATCAACTTCCCGGCAGGCCTGATGATCTACTGGCTCACCACGAACCTGTGGACGACCGGCCAGGGGCTCGTCACGCGGCGCCTGATGCCGAAACCGGCGCCACCGGAGAAGCGGAGCTCCCGCACGCCGGCCAAGGACGAGCCGGAGCCGGCGGCGAACGGTTCCGGCGGGAAGAAGGGAGCGAAGCCTGCCGCAGCTGCCTCCGAGGGCAAGACCGTGGCCGGCCCGCCGCGGCGTGTGAAGCGCAAGCGCGGAGGGGGCGGAGGGCGGCGATGAGCGACGAGATCTCCGTCGAGGCGACCGGAGAGACCGTCGGCGAGGCGAAGTGGGCAGCAGTGCGCGAGCTGGAGCGCCTCGCGCCCGGCCTCGACCGCGAGTCGGTGCGGTTCCAGGTCGTCACCGAGGGCGAGCGCGGTCTGCTCGGAGTCGGCTATACCCCGGCACGCGTGATCGCGACCGCAGACGCCGTCGCTTCCCCGGCCTCCCCGGCGGAGGCCGCGCCGTCAGACGAGTCCGGGCAGGCAGACCGCGTCCGCGAGCTGCTCGAGCGTACGATCGCCACCGTCGGGGTCTCCGCCGGCGTCCGCATCGAGGAGCGCGAGGACGCGATCGTCGCCACCCTGGTCGGGGAGGACTTGGGCGTCCTGATCGGCCGACACGGCCAGACGATCGACGCGCTCCAGTACCTCGCGAACGCCATCGGCTACCGGGCGTTCGGAGAGAGCCGAGTGCCGGTCGTCGTGGACGCGGCCGGCTACCGGGCCCGCCGTGCAGCCTCACTGGAGACGATCGCGCGCCGGGGTGCGGAGCAGGCGATCGCCACGGGCTCCCGCGTGGAGCTCGAGCCGATGACGGCAGTGGAGCGGAAGATCGTGCACGAGCTCCTGAAGGACGACCCCGAGGTGGAGACCGGCAGTGAGGGCGCCGAGCCGAACCGCTTCGTGGTGGTGTTTCCCCGGCACCTCGCCGGTTGACCGCCACGCCTGCCGACGTCCTCGAGCGCTGGCTCGCTGCGGTCGTCGCGACTCCCGGGCTGACGGCACTGCGCGATCCGGCCGACGCCCGCCGGATGCTGCTGGACGACGCCCTGCGGGGGGTCGATCTCATTCGGAGCCTCGAGGGGCCGATCATCGACGTCGGCTCGGGCGGCGGCACGCCGGGGATCCCGCTCGCAGCATCGCTGCCGGACCGCGAGGTGACGCTGCTCGAGGCCGAGCGCCGCAAGTGCGACTTCTTGGAGCGCTGGACGGAGGAGCTCCCCAACCTCCGCGTCGTGTGGGGCCGTGCCGAGGAGCAGCCCCTCGAGACGTACGGTGTCGCGGTCGCAAAGGCGCTGGCGCATCCCGTGACGGCGGTGGAATGGTGCCTGCCCCTGGTGCGGGAGGGCGGGGCCGTCGTGCTGTGGGTCGGCCCGAGCCTCGAACTCGCTCGCGTTGAGGCTGTCGCCGAGCGTCTCGCGGCGCGCCCTGAGCAGGCGCCGCCCGGGCTGCTCCTGCTCCGCAGGATCGGGCCGACTCCGACGGGGTTTCCGCGCCGCGTCGGAGTGGCGAAGAAGCGGCCGCTCGCGTGAGAACCGTCCGCCAGCACGGCTAGCCTGGACGGGTGGCCGCCCGCATCTACGCGCTCGCGAACCAGAAGGGCGGCGTCGGCAAGACGACGACTGCCGTGAACCTTGCCGCCTGCCTCGCGGAGGCCGGAGAGCGCTGCCTGCTCGTCGATCTCGACCCTCAGGCGAACGCCACCTCGGGTCTCGGCCAGCGCGCGAACGGCGTCTCCACCCACGACCTCCTCGACGGCGTGCCGCTGCGCGATCTCGCCAGGCCCACGGCGTTCCCGAACCTCGACCTGGTGCCGGCCAAGCCCGACCTCGCCGCGGCGGCCGTGCAGCTCTCGGCGCTCGAGGGCGGCGAGCGGTACCTGGCGGAGGCTCTCGCGGGCGCGGCCACCGACCGCTACACGTTCGTGTTCCTGGACTGCCCGCCGGCTTTCGGCGCGCTCACGGTCAACGCGCTGGCCGCCGCAGATCGAGTGATCGTGCCGGTGCAGGCCGAGTACTACGCGCTCGAGGGGCTCTCCCAGCTGCTCGGCTCGATCAACCTCGTCAAGGCGCGCCTCAACCCGCGGCTCGCGGTGGCCGGCATCCTGCTGACGATGGTCGACGGCCGCACCCGGCTTGCGGCAGAGGTCGAGCACGAGCTCCGCCGGCATTTCGGCGAGCTCGTCTTCACGACGTCCGTGCCCCGCTCGGTCCGCCTCGCCGAGGCGCCGAGTCACGGGCTCCCCGCGATCGCCTACGACCGCCGCTCGTCCGGCGCGCAGGCGTACTGGAAGGTGGCGATGGAGCTTGTCGAACGTTCCTGAGGCACCCCGCCGCGGCCTCGGCCGCGGCCTCGAGGTGCTGATCGGCGGAGCCGGAGTGGCCGAGCTCCAGCATCTGCCCGTCGAGTCCGTTCATGCGAACCCGCGGCAGCCTCGCCGCCGCTTCGAGCCCGAGGCGACATCCGGCCTGGCCGAGTCGATCCGTCACCAGGGTGTGCTGCAGCCCGTTGTCGTTCGCTCCCGCACCGAGGGCGGATACGAGCTGATTGCCGGTGAGCGTCGCTGGCGTGCCGCCCGCGAGGCCGGGGTGCCGACGATCCCCGCGCTGATCCGGGAGGCGGACGATCGGGACACGCTGCTTCTCGGCCTCGTCGAGAACGTGGCGCGCGAGGACCTCTCGCCGGTCGAGGAGGCGCGCGCCTACGCCGCGCTGATCGACGAGTTCGAGCTGTCGCTCGGCGACGTGGCAGACCGCGTCGGCCGCTCGAAGCCCGCCGTCTCCAACCGCGTGCGGCTGCTCGAGCTGCCCGAGGACGTGCTCTGGATGCTCGCCCGGGGAGAGCTCACAGAAGGCCACGCGCGCGCCGTGCTCGCCCTGCCGGACGACGATGCACGCCGCCGTCTCGCGCGCCGCATCGCCCGCGACGGCATGACGGTGCGCGCTGCCGAGAAGGCGGCTCGCGACGGCGGCGCCCGCCGGCGTCGGACCGCCACGACGGTCGATCCGGCGCTCGCCGCCCGGGCCCGAGCCGCAGCCGAGCGCGTGACAGGACTGCCGGCCCGCGTGAGCGCCGGCCGTCTCGAGCTCCACTTCGGCGACGAGACGAGGCTCGCGGAGCTGGTCGAGGCGCTCGAGGCGCTGTAGGGACAGGGCAGGGTGTATTCCCCTGCTCTCCGGGGAGCCACCCCTCGTGCCGGGGTCGGGCCTCCGGTAGACTCCGCGCTCGCTGCGGGCGATTAGCTCAGTTGGTTAGAGCGCCGCTCTGATAAGGCGGAGGTCCCTGGTTCGAATCCAGGATCGCCCACCTCTAAAACCCCTGCCAAGGCGGGGGTTTTACTTTTCGAGGGTTCCGCCGGGAGTGGAGGTCGCCCATATTTCGCCCTTGCGACCGCGTCTGTCGCTTCGAGGACTCTGCTCTCCGTGTGACAAGACCACCGCTAGACCCGGCGCGAGGTGCGGAAGCGGCCAGGTGGGCTGACTTTCCGGTGTTGTGTCGCCGCCGCCTTCAACTGCGCCCTGCCCATGGCGGATCGAAGGCCCCGAGGGGATCGTCACCGGACGATCCGATCACTGGGAACCGGTCGAAGGTGATGAGGCGGTCGATCGAGAAGCGTGGAGTTTCGACACCCATGAGACTCTCCAGGATCGAATCATCCAGGAACTTCTTTGGGGGAACGACCCCGTGACGGGGTCGTCCTTCAACACCACATCGTTGCTCGTCGTCGAGGACGTCAGGGCGGACTCTTGCGGCGGCGTATCGATCCGTCTTTCTGGCGGCTACCGGTTGTGCCTCTTTCCCGAGGGCTCGGCAGAGGATGGGGACGACGTTCCCATCGTTCGCCCACACCCGATTTTCCGACCCGCGCTCGGGTGGCATTCGCGAACGCTGGCGCAGCCGACGGCGCTCATCTTCGATTGCAAGTGGCGCTCTCGGTTTCCAGTCTCGAGAATTGGCGAGGGTGTGCGAGGCGCGGTTCCGACGTGTCGTCGGGAGGACAACGAATGAGCCAGATCGCTCGGTACGACCAGATCGGAGGGGGATACTCCCTTACGCGGCGGGAGGACCCGCGCATCTCATTGGCCATTCGGAGTGCGCTTGGTGATGCACGATCGGTCGTCAACGTCGGTGCGGGGACTGGTTCGTAAGGTGGGCCGTCGATGCACCCGCCGGGCGATCCCGCTCGGGCGTCATTCCGGCGCGCTGGCGCAGGCGAGCGGGTTGGCTTCGCTGACGACGGGTGTCAGGTCAGAGTCTCGGGCGAAATGAGCGTCAGTCGGGGATCGTGTCGACGAAGAGGTGGGCCTGACCCACGTCTTGGAAGCCGAGCTTCTCGAGGATGGGCTTGGACATCCGGCCCGCTTGCACGGTCAAGGCCGGTGTATCCCGAGCGACCGCTGCTTCCCAGCGAGCACCTATCAGTGCTTTGTAGACGCCGAGGCCTCGGGCTTGCTCGAGCACAGCGCCTCCAAACAGGTTCACGCCGACCTCCCCGAGGACTGCGAACGCCGTCCCGACGATACGGCCGTCGATTGACGCAATGAACTGCCGGCCAGGGTTCGAGGGCGTTATGTACTGCTCCCATCGTTTCGGCAATTCGACGGCTGCGTCGGCGCGCATCGCGTCGGGGAAGTCGAATGCCTCCATCACGACTTCCTCGGCCGCGGCGTACTCCTCATACGTGTCCGTTTCCTTGACGATGACTCCTCCAGCAGCGACCTGTCCCTTGGGTGGCTCCAGGAGCACCATTGCGTTCTCGACGGCTTCGAAGCCCGGCGTGTCCTGATGCGCGAGACCTGCTGCCTCGAGCGGCTGCTTCAAGTCACGTCGGTCCGGGCCGACCCACCACGCGAGCAGCGATTTCTGTCGCTCCCGAGCGATCGTTCGCGCGGCCTCGACCGACGCCAGAACCGCCTCCGGCGATACGCTCATCGGCTCTACCACCTGCGCAGACGGGTACGGACCGAGAACGAGCAGGAATCCATCCTGCTCGATCCGCTCAAAGCCCGGCGCGGGAGGAAGCTCTCGAAACGGACGTAGAGCAAGCTCGCGAACAGCGTTCGGAACATCCACGAGCGCGAACCTAACCGATCACCGACCATGACGCTCAATTCGCCCTGCGACATTCCCGAACTGGCGCAGGCGGCGGTGGACACTCCCGACCCGGTGTGCGAGGCTCGCGCGACCCGGACGCAGCGCAAGGAGCCGACATGTCAATCAGCCGGGACGAGTTGTCCGATTTCGCGCGCCGCTATACCGAAGCGTGGTGCAGCGGCGACCCATCGCGCGTCGCCGAGTACTACTCGCAGCAAGGGTCGCTCACGATCAACGACGGCACCCCGGCTCTTGGGCGGGATGCAATCACAGAAGCAGCGCGGGGCTTCATGGTCGGGTTCCCAGACCTGCGGGTGGAGATGGACGAGCTTCGCTTGGACGGCGCGTCCCCCGAATACCACTGGACGCTGACCGGGACGAACACGGGGCCAGCCGGTACAGGGCGATCGGTGCGGATCAGTGGATATGAGCGGTGGACGATCGGCGACGACGGCTTGATCGCCGCGTCACTCGGCTACTACGACCAGGCGGACTGGGATCGTCAGGTCGAGGGCAACGCGGAAGGCTGAACCCACTTCTCGAGGGACACCGACGCGCGCGTCGCCGAATTGCTCGCGGTGCCGATTGCGTACTGCCTGTCGGCTGCCTAACGTGAGCACGTGCAGACCGTCCTCGATGCCGTCTCGGCGTTCTGGGACTACCTTGCCTCTGTCCATCTCGTCGCGCTCGCGCTCGCGATCGGCTGTCATCTCGCGAAGACCGTCTGCGCGAGCCGTGCGTGGCGCAATGTCCTTGTGGCCGCCTACCCCGACACACGCGTCCGCTGGCTGCCGCTGTACGCCGCGTACGTCGCAGGCGTCGGGGTCAACGCGCTCTTCCCCGCTCGCATGGGAGACGTCGTTCGCCTCACGATGGCGCATCGTGCGATCAAAGGGTCGACGTACACCACACTCGTCAGCTCGAGCCTCGTGCTGGCGATCGTCGATGCACTCTGCGCCACCGCGCTTTTCACCTGGGCGGTGACACAGGGCGTCTTGCCGAGCCTCGACGTGCTCCCTTACTTGCCGAGCTTCGACTTCGCGTGGTTCCTCCGGCACCAGTCCGTCGCCGAGGTCACGCTCGTTGCCCTCGCCGTCGGCGGCATCGCCCTCGCCGTCTGGATCCGATCCAACGTCGCCGATTTCAGACAGCGTGTCCGACAGGCATTCACCGTCGTCCGCACTCCTGCGCGATGGCTTCGGACCGTCGTCGCCTGGCAGCTCGCCGAGTGGGCCCTTCGCCTTGCGACGGTCTGGTTCATGCTCGGCGCGTTTGGGATCGAGCAGTCGGCCGGCAACGTGCTGCTGGTGCAGGCGGCGGAGAGCCTCGCCACGATCGTGCCGATCAGCCCCGGCGGGATCGGGACACAGCAGGCACTCCTCGTCTACACGCTCCGCGGGCAGGCGCCGCGTTCGGCGCTCCTGGCCTTCAGCGTCGGCATGAAACTGACCCTCACCTGCGTCAACCTCATCGTGGGCTTCGCGGCGATCCTGCTCACGCTGCGCACGCTGCGCTTCCGCCGTGCGTCCGACCCGGCCGCCGCACCAGACACGCCCTGACGCAACGATGGAGACCAGACGAGAGAGGGCCCTTTCGGGCCCTCTCTCGTCGAATGCGGTCCGTTGGAGTTACGCGACCAGGACGCGCTCGCTGACGTGTGCGACGACCTTGCCGCTCATGATCTTGGGCTCATTGGGGATGACCGAGTCGAGCTTCTCGTCCCGGATCCACTTGCTGACGAGCTTCGTCGACGCCTCGCCCTGCTCACGTGTCTCGAAGAGACCGAGCGAGGTGAAGATGCCGTTGCCGGCGTCCACGAGGTAGTAGCCATCGAAGCCGGCGAGCTCCTTGAGCTGCGGCATGAGGGTCTCGTTGACCTTCTTCGTCAACTCGGCCGTGCGAGTCTGGTCGACGCCGTGATAGCTGCGAATGGTCGCAAACATGTAGTTCCTTCCGTTAGGGAAATCCCGAAGAACTCCCGCTGCGCTGAGGCCAGGTGTGACAGCCGAAAAGGAAAGAACAACCCTTCCCGGCTCCAACGCTAGAGCCCACGCGCTGGAACCAGCATACGTGCGATATCCCACATGCCGCATCCGTAGTTCCCGCACCCGCCACAATGAGTTCCCCTTTCGCTTCACCTCGTCGGAGACGCTCGAAGCGGTTTCGAGCGGTGCGACACGGGTGTGGATGGTGCTTCGGCCTTGGACAACTCGTGGCAGAAGCTAAGCGATTGATCGCGGTACCTCTGCGCGATCAACTCCCAGGACCTCTGGCGACCCAACCCGCGAGCCGCGATCTGCGACGGTGCGATAGCGTCCCCGGGGCGATCGTCAACGGTTACGAACGGAGAGCGTGATGACACAGGCAGCCCCGACGACCCCCCAGCGGCTTGCAGCCGAGTTCCTCGGCACGTTCGTGCTCGTCTTCGGTGGGTGCGGCTCGGCGGTGCTGGCCGCCACGTTCCTGTCCGGCGGCGTCCAGCTCGGGATCGGCTTCGTCGGAGTGGCGCTGGCGTTCGGGCTCACCGTGCTGACGATGGCCTACGCATTCGGCCACATTTCTGGCGGTCACTTCAACCCGGCCGTGACGCTCGGGCTCGCAGCGGGCCGGCGGTTCGCCTGGAAGGACACGGTCGGCTACATCGTCACGCAGGTGGTCGCGGCGATCGCGGCCGCCGCTGTCCTCTACGTCGTGGCCTCGGGCAAGGACGGCTTCTCCGCCAAGGCCTCCGGCTTCGCCACCAACGGGTACGGCGATCGCTCCCCGGGCGGCTACAACCTGCTCGCCTGCTTCGTGATCGAGGTCGTGCTGACGGCGGTCTTCCTCTACGTCATCCTCGGCGTCGTCGACACCCGGGCGCCGAAGGGCTTCGCCCCGATCGCGATCGGGCTTGCGCTGACCCTCATCCACCTGGTGTCGATCCCGGTCACGAACACGTCGGTGAACCCGGCGCGTTCGATCGGGCCCGCCCTGTTCGTGGGATCGGCCGCGATCGACCAGCTCTGGCTCTTCCTCCTCGCCCCTGTGCTCGGGGCGCTCATCGCCGGATTCTCGTACGCGTTCCTCGTCGGCGAAGGCGCGCCGGCGGCTCCGCTGGAGGCGGCCACCGCCGGCTAAGCGGCGAGCGCGCCAGCCGGCAGCCCACAGAGGAGAGCCTGCAGGGGAACCCCGAGCAGCGGAGAGGCAGCGTCACGGAGAATGCCCGCAAGGAACCATGATCCCCGCGCGGCGCTCGCCGGCGCTGAGACGTGCTTCTCGCTCGACGCAGATCGGACGCGCCGAGAGGCGAATGCTCGGCCACCGCACGAGCGCTCGGTTTCGTCCGCATACTGGCAGTGCCCTCCCGCTCGATCCGGAGGACACAAACGACAGGCGCGAGAGGGGAGAAACGGATGGACGAGATTGGACCCGTTGACTACGCGGTAATTGGTTTCCCGGGCAATCAGTTCAAGGGCGAGATCATCCCTGCAATCGCCGATCTCGTCGAGGGCGGCACGGTGCGCATCATCGACGCGGCGTTCGTCGGCAAGGACGAGGCCGGCCAGGTCTTCACGTTGGAGATCACGGAGCTTGCTCCGGACATTCAGGCGGCTCTCGGCTCGATGAACATCGACGTGCAGGGACTGCTGAACGACGACGATCTTCTGTCCATCGGGGAGCAGCTCGAGCTGAACTCGTCTGCCGCGCTCCTGGTCTGGGAGAACGTGTGGGCGACGCGTGTTGCCCAGGCGATACGCGACGCGGGCGGGATCATGGTCGCTTTCGACCGCATCCCCCACGGAATTGTCCAGGAAGCCCGCGAAGCGGTGCTGGAAGCAGCCCAAGCCTAAGGAGAGGGAGTACGCAAATGCCAAGAGGACGTAGAGGGCCAGGACTGCTTATGACCGCGGCCGTCGTGGGCGGCGCAGCTCACATGGGCGCAAAGAGCGCCCAGAAGGGCCAGGCCCAGCAGCAGGCAGCGGCCGCCGCCCCGCCACCGGCAGCCGAAGCTGCCCCGACAGCCCCTGCAGAGCCCGACCCCGCCACAGAGATCCAGAAGTACGCGGCACTGAAGGATCAGGGGCTCATCACGGAAGAGGAGTTCGCTGCCAAGAAGAAGGCGATTCTCGGCATCTAACAGGCCTTGCGACGGACGTCGATGCCGGCCAGGCTGCACCTCCGAAGCGGCCTGGCCGGCAGACGCGATCCACACCGAGCCTCAAGAGACGGGCACTCGCGCAGGCGCGAGAGATGAGTGTTCAGTCGAGTTTCGACTGATCTTTCGTGTAGACAGGTAGCCCCGATCCCAAGGAGCCCTGTCGAGTAATTGCCGCGCGACTCAGTGGCGTCGCGACGGAGGCGGTGTCCTGCCCGGCGGAGAGCATCTCGTCGAGCTTCCGCCTCGTGCGTGGTTGCTGAGAGGTGGCCGTAGCGGTCGAGCGTGATCGCACCAGGATCCCCCGAGCCGGGAGGCCGAAGTTCCCGCGGGCCCTCCCCTTCATTCTGCCGGGCAGCGCAGGCTCTACACTTGGCGCAGGGGCCAATGCGTGAACTGACCGTCTACGGCGTGAGCTTCGACCTGGTCGGCAAGCAGCCGATTGTGCTGCTGAAGACCCAGGACGGGAACACCTTCCTGCCGATCTGGATTGGCCACCCGGAGGCGGCCGCCATCCTGATGAAGCTGCAGGGAAGCGAGCCGCAGCGGCCGATGACCCACGATCTCGCTGCAGCCATCATCGGCTCGCTCGACGCCGAGATCCGCCGCGTCACCGTGACGGAGCTCCGCGAGAACACCTTCTACGCGAGCATCACCCTCGTGCAGAACGGCTCCGAGATCGAGATCGACTCTCGCACCTCCGACGCGATCGCGCTCGCGCTCCGCACCGACGCGAAGATCTTCGCCTCCGACGAGGTGATCGAGGAGTCGGGTGTCGAGTTCGAAGGCGACGAGGAGGAGGCGAGCCGCCAGCTCATCGGCCAGCCCTCGCTCGCCGACCTCGACCCCGCAGAGTTTCGCCGCTTCCTCGACTCGGTCACGCCCGAGGACTTCGCGACGGAGCCGGAGGACGAAGAGGAGCCGTAGCCGTCGGGGGCGAGGCCATGCCTCGCCTCGTGCGCCTGGTCAGGCCGCGCCGAGCTCGCTCTTCGTCAGCTCGAGCAGCGTCGTCACCAGCCGGTCGAGCCCCGCAGGCGTCAGCGGGCCGTCGCTCGATGCGGCGAGCCGCTCTCGCAGGAGCCGCTCGCGGTCGGGGTCGACGGTGTCGAGACCGAGCTCCCGCTTCAGCTCCCAGAGCTCGGTCACGAGAGCGAGGCGGCGATTGACCGCTGCGACGATCGCCTCGTCGTTGAGCGCGATCTGCTCCCGGACCGCGTCGAAGCGCTCTCTCACGACGCGCCCACCGTGACGGCGGCGATCAGCGCGCCGGCGTTGAAGATGCCGTGGAGGATCATGGGCGGGTAGAGGCTATCGGTCTTCCAGCGCAGCCACGCGAGGATGACGCCGAACAGCGACAGCACCGGGAGGGCGACCACGAGGCCGTGCGCCAGCCCGAACGCGAGCGCGGTGGCGACGATCGCGACGACAGGCCCGGCCAGCGAGGAGATGAGGCCGAACCCGACGCCCCGGAAGATGTACTCCTCGACGAGAGGCGCGAGCACGGCGACGACGACGAAGTTCGCTACGAACGGCGCCGCGCGGCTTCCGTCCCACCCGTCCGGAACGAGCCCCTGCTCATCCCCGGCCTTCAGGAAGCGGCCGAGGATCCCGCCGACGACGAAGATCGTGACGAGACATGCGGCGACGAGTGCCGTCGCGCGGCCCCACGACGCCGGCCGGCGCAAGCCGACGAACGAGCGTCCGAGCGGTCGTCCGATCACGAACGCGATCGTTGCCATGACCAGGTACTGGATAGCCCCGCCAACGGCGGTCGACCACCGGTAGAGGACGTCGTCCGCGGGGCCGCCCGAATCCGCGAACCGGGCGGCGTAGCCGAGCGTCGCCAGGGCGGCCACGAAGCCGCACCAGGCGATCAGCCTGCCGTGGACGCCGCTGCCGCGCCCGTCCAGGGGCTGCCGGACGGGTGCGTCCGTCACCGGCGGCGGCTCACGAGACCCAGTACCACAGGGCCCATCTGAGCACATACACCCCGAGCAGTGCGGCGGAAGCGGACGCGAGCGCGACGGTCAGGCGGCGGTCTCGCACGAGGCTTCCCAGGGCCATGAAGCAGGGAAACGCGACCAGCGACAGGCGCGGGAACGAGTAGAGGCCGCCGAGCCGGTCGGAGGGAGCCGCTGCCGCCTGTGCCAGCACTGCGAGCGCGTAGAGGCCGTACGCCGGCCCCAGCCGCCGCCACGCCGCCACGGCGAGCGCGCCCATCACCGCTGCGAACGCGAGCTCGACGGCGTCTCCGTCCCGCCCAGCGTGAAGTACCCCTCCCAGCGGCCCGAGCCACGAGAGGTGGCGGCCCCACTGATCCTCGGCCTCGAGGAAGGCGAGCGGCTCGCCCACCCACAGCCACAGGGTCAGCGGATACGCCAGGAACATGCCCAGGGGGACGGCGAGCAGGCCGACCGCGTACGTCCAGGCGGGCCGAGCGCGCCAGGCGAAGACGGCGAGCGCCGGCAGCAGCGCGGCCCCCTGCGGCCGGGTCAGGAGCGCGAGCCCGGCGAGAGCCGCGGCCCACCCGAGCCTGCCCCGCTCTGCCGCAAGGAAGCATCCGACCGCCAGCGCCAGAAAGAGCGACTCGCTGTACGCGACGCCGAGGAACAGCGACATCGGCGCCACCGCGAGAAAGAGGACCGTGCGGAAGGCGGCGTCTCCGTCGAGGCGCAGCAACGAGAGACGGTGCAGGAGGGTGAAGGCAACGGCGCCGGCGGCGAGCGACACGGCTACGCCGGCCACCACGTAGTGGCCCGCGAGAACCCGCCCGAGTACGCCGGTCAGCAACGGGTAGAGCGGGAAGAACGCCGGCGACGCCGACGGCCAGGCGTATCCCTCCTGCGCGATCTGCAGGAACCAGTTGCTGTCCCACCGTGCGAGCACGTCGACAGCAGCGCCCGCATCATGTAGCCGGGACGTGTCCCACGCACCCCGCTTCGGGTTGAGCCTGTCCTCGAACAGGAGGACGGCCGCCGCCGCGAGTGCCCAGATCGCCGCCCTGCTCCAGAGGAAGATCGCGAGTGCGGGCCTTCGCGTGCGGGAGCGGGCCGCCACGCGCGCACTCTAACCCGGCTCGAGGAGCCTCTCCGGGCCACGTCGAACGACGGTGCACCGTGGCTACCATCGGCGCATGAGCTCGCCCCGTCGCGGACGGCCGGCGCACGACCCGGACGACCTCGTGCTGCGCCGGCGCCGGCGGAGACGACGGCGCCACCCTCTGCTCGCCGCCCTCCTCGTTCTCGCCGTGATCCTCGCGGTCGCGGTCGTGGGCGCCGGCGCCGGCGTCTACGCGTTCGGCTCCTCCTGCGACCTCGACGCCTTGCGGGAGGTCAGGATCGGCGAGAACTCGTTCGTCTATGCGGCCGACGGCTCCCTGCTCGGCGCCATTCCCGCCGAGCGCAACCGCCAGGTCGTGCCCCTCTCGCGGGTGAGCCCGTGGATGGCCCGGGCGACGGTGGCGATCGAGGACAGGCGTTTCTACGAGCACGGCGGCATCGATCCGCAGGGAATCGCCAGAGCCGTGTGGGAGGACGTGAAGGCCCGTTCCGTCGTGCAGGGCGGCTCCACGATCACGCAGCAGCTCGTGCGGAACCTGTACATCTCGAACGAGCGCACCGTGCAGCGCAAGCTCAAGGAGGCGTGCCTGGCGCTCAAGCTCACCGACGCCTGGTCGAAGCAGCGGATCCTCGCCTCCTACCTCAACCAGGTCTACTACGGGAACCTCGCCTACGGCATCGAGGCGGCGTCGCAGACCTACTTCTCCCTGACCGCCAGCCAGCTCAACCTGCGCCAGGCGGCGCTACTCGCCGGGCTCACGCAGGCACCCTCGGCGTACGACCCCTTCGGCAACCCGGAGCGCGCGCTCGAGCGCCGCGACGAGGTGCTCGACGCCATGCGCGACCAGGGGATGATCACCGCCGCACAGCACGACTGGGCTGCGCGGTCGCGCAACCTCGCCCTCCAGCCGGGGCGGCTCTACAAGGAGATCCGGGAGCCGTACTTCTTCGGGTACGTGCGCGACCGGCTGATCCAGCAGTACGGCGCGGAGACGGTGCGGTCGGGCGGCCTGCGCGTCTACACGACGATCGTGCCGCGGTGGCAGAAGGCGGCACAGGCCGCGATCCGCGAGACGCTGACGGAACGCGGCGACCCGGCCGCGGCCGTGATCTCGATCGAGCCGGCAACCGGGGCGATCCGTGCCATGACGGCGGTGGTGCCTGGCCGGCGCGACAACCAGTTCAACCTCCTCTCGCAGGCGCGTCGCCAGCCGGGCTCGACGTTCAAGACCTTCGTGTTGACCGCCGCCGTCGAGAAGGGAATCGATCCGGACACGAGCTACTACGTCTCCGCGCCCTTCACCTACCGTCCCGTCGAGGACGGCAGTTGTGAGGACGGCACGTGGTGGTGCGTGAAGACCTACGACTCGAGCTACAGCGGCTGGAGCTCCGTCACGCGGTCGACGCTCAGGTCCGACAACACCGTGTACGCGCAACTCACGCTCGACGTCGGGCCGGAGCGGGTGGCAGCCGTCGCACGCAAGCTCGGAGTGCGCTCTCCGCTCGACGTGAACGGCGAGTTCGTCCCGTCGATGGGACTGGGCACGATCGCGGTTTCTCCGCTCGACATGGCGTCCGCGTACGCGACGCTGGCGGCCGGCGGGGTCTACTCCGAGCCGACGGGCATCCGGAAGGTCGTGCTGGCGAACGGGCGCGAGGACACGGAGGCCGGCTGGGGTACGCCACGCCGCTCGAGGGTGGTCCCGGACTGGGTGGCGTACGAGGTGACGAAGATCCTCGAGGACAACATCGACTACGGCACCGGCACGCGCGCGGCCTTCGGCAGACCAGCCGCCGGGAAGACGGGCACGACCGACAAGCACGCCGATGCATGGTTCGTCGGGTACACGCCAGACCTCTCGACGGCGGTGTGGATGGGATATCAGGCCGGTGAGATTCCGATGGAGAACGTCCACGGGATCTCCGTCTCGGGCGGGAGCTTCCCCGCCGAGATCTGGCGCCGCACGATGGAGCGCACCCTCGGCCTGAGGGCGGCGAGAGACTTCGCCGAGCCGCGAACGGAGCCGCAATGGAAGCCGTTCCAGCGCGGGAAGTGGGCGCTTACCTACGACCCGTACTACACGCCGCCGGAGACGACCACGACCGAGACCACCGACACGACAACGTCCACCGGCCCGAAGTCGGCTGCCCCGCCGGGCCCGGCCGGAGGGCGTCCGTGACGACCGCTCCGTGAGCCGCCCCGGCGCGCTCGTCGCCGGAGCTGCGACATTCGCGCTCGTCGCCGCAGCGTGCGCGCTCGCCTGGCGCGACGCGTCTCCACTCGTCCCCTCGAACGGGGGCACGGTGGAAGGGTCGGCACCGGCCTTCCTGGCACTCCTCGTCGGCGCCTTCGCGGCGTATCTCGCCGCGCTCGCTTTGATCCGTCGCTCGGGCCTGCCGCTCGCCGCCGCCATGCTCGTCACCGCCGCAATCCAGCTCGTCCCCCTGGGGGCGCCGCTTCTCCTCTCGACCGATGCGTGGTCCTACTGGTCGTACGGGTGGATCGCCGCGCGCGGAGACGGCAACCCGTACGTGGATGCTCCGCAGGACGTGCGAGGCAACCCTGCGCTGCCTCACATGGGGGCTGCCTGGCTGGACACGACGTCCGTCTACGGACCGGCCTTCATGCTGGCGTCGGAGCCGGTGGCGATCGCCGTCGGGTCGTCCGCCGACGCGGCCGCCTGGGCGTACAAGTCGCTTGCGGGAGTGGCGGTGGTGGTCGCCGCGCTGCTCGCCGGCCGTCTCTCCCGCCGCCGCTCGCTCGCCGTCGCCTTCGTCGGCTGGAACCCCGTGCTCGCAGTGCACTTCGCCGGAGGGGGTCACAACGACGCCCTACTCGGCGCACTGTTGATGGCGGCGCTGGCGCTCTCGGCATCACGGCGCCTTCAGGCTGCGGGTGCGGTGTGGGCGCTCGCCGCCCTCGTCAAGTGGGTACCGCTGCTCTTTCTCGGGCTGCGCGCCGTCGAGGCGCGCGCCACGGGGCGCGGCACGGCTCATCGCGGCTTCGCGGTTGCGTTCGTCGTGATCCTCGGCCTCGGCACCTGGCGCTACGGGCTCCACTGGGCGGAGGCAGTGGTGCCGCTGGCCGGCAACGCCGCGCTGGAGACGAGCTATGCCGTTCCGCACCGGCTCGAGCAGCTGGGCGTCCCGCACGGGATGGCGATTGCGCTCGCCGTCGTCGCATTTCTGGCCGGGGTCGCGTGGCTCGTCGGTGAGGCGAGGCGCGGTCGCGCGCGGCTCGGCCTGGCGGCGTGCCTCGTGCTCGTGACCACCCCGTACCTTGCGGTCTGGTACCTCGGCTGGGCGGTGCCGCTCGCGGGTGCCGACGACGACGACGTGGCCAAGGCGGCCGCGCTGGCGCTGACCGCCTACCTGCTGCCGCAGACGATCCCGCTCTGACGCCCGGTGCGTCAGGCCCGGCGCAGGACGAGCACGCCGTCCTCGTCGAAGACCACCTTCCACGTGGGATCGGAGCGGACGCGTGAGAGCGCCAGCGCGAATCGTCCGGGGGCGACGGCGTCGTCGCGGTAGCTCGGTCGCCGCTCGTCGACCGCGATCCAGCGTGCTTCCTGCAGCACGGGGAAGCTGAAGATGCGCTTCCGCTCGGAGAGATGGGCACCGAGCGTGTTGGTGGCGCTCACCGCCGCTCGAGGCGGGATGAGCCGCAGCGCTCGCGCGGCGACCCGATCGTGGGCGCTCTCGACGTGGTCGCGTGCGGCAAGCGACTCGCCGAACGGAACGTGACGCCAGACGGGCAACGGTCCCAGCAGCACGCCGGACAGGGCGACCGCGACGACGACCACACGCACGAGCCAGGGCGTGACCGCAGGCCGGCGGCGGTGCACCAGGGCTGCCCCGAGGACACTCGCGGCGATCAGGCCCGGGATCGCCGCCGCCGTGTAATGGAAGTGGATCGACGTCTGCGTGCGCGTGCCCGAGAGCACGTTGAGGGCGAGCTCGGGTACGGCGCTCAGCGCCAGCAGCGGGGCGAGCAGCGGCAGTCCGACGAGCGGGAGCACGAGGTGCTTCAGGTAGGCGAGGTCCCGGCTCTGAAAGGCGACCTCCAGGAGCCGCAGCGGATGGGTGACAGCCGTCTTCAGGATGCCGACGGGCGAGCCGCCGACGGCGTCGTAGCGGTGCTCGAACGGCGACCCTCCCCCCGGCGCATAGCGGGGCACCACGATGGCGGTGGCAACGATCGCGACCGCGGCGCCCGCCGCGGCGATGGCGGCACCCGCCCGCCGGCGCCCGTGCCGTACGGCGAACCAGAGCCCGAGCACGGCGACGCTCAGCCCCACCTGCTCCTTCGTCAGGCAGGCCAGCCCGGCAGTGGCCGCGAAGGCGATCAAGCGCTCCTCGTCGAGGAACCAGACGGCAGCGAGCAGGAGCGGGGTCGCGAAGGCGACAGGGTGGAAGTCGTCGAGAACGAGCCACTGGGTCGGCGGGTAGAGAAGGTAGGCGAGTGCGAAGCCGAGGCCCGCCCATTCGGTCCCGAGATGCTTGTGTGCGAGCAGATACACGGGCACCGCGCCGAGCGCAACCGCGACCGCCTGGGCGACGAGCAAGACGGCCGGGTCGGGCCAGAGCCACCACAGCGGCGCGAGGGCGGCGACGATCGGGTCGAAGTGGGCGCCGAGCCGTGACATCTGCTCGCCGCGGAGGCTCGTGACCTGCAGGAGATCGCCGTGCGCAGTCGACCACACGGCCTGGGTCAGATTGCCGAGATCGAAGCGGCCCGTCTCGAACGCCCGGTGCTGGAGGGTCGCGAGCGCGGCGAAGCCCGCGCCGAAAGACGCGGTCGCGAGCCACAGCAGCGTGCGGGGACGTGTCAGCACTCAGGTCACCGCCGTGACCTGCTCGAGCAGCGCGCGCCAGCGTTCGCCGAGCACGGCCTCGCTCGCGTGCGCCTCGTAGGTGACCCTGCCTTGCTCCCCGAGGCTCGCGGCGAGCCCTGCGTCCCGCGCGAGCGCCCGCACCGCGGCCGCAAGGGCGGCTGCGTCGCCCGCGGGCACGAGCAAGGCGTCCTTGCCGTGGGTGAGGAGCTCCCGGGCGGCAGGCGTGTCGGCCGTGACGAGCGGGATCCCGCAGGCGATCGCCTGGAAGGCCTTGTTCGGGATCACTCTTGCCGTCTTCTCGCCCCTGCCGAAGACGCCCAGGGCGCAACCGGCCTGCTGGATCTCGCCCGGCAGGTCGTCGTACTCGACCCACGGCACCCAGGTGACGTTCGCGGGCCGCGCCTCGAGCAGATGCTCGAGCTGCCCGCTGCCCACGATCCGGAACGGGATCTCTGGTGCGAGCGCGGCTGCGGCGAGGATCGTCTCGATGCCGTGCAGGGGAATGAGCTTGCCCACGAACAGCGCGTGGAACGTCGCCGGCGGCTGCCACCCGGGCCGGAAGAGCCTGTCCTCGGCCCCGACCAGGCACACCCGCACCCGTTCGGCGGGAAGGCCGAACGCCGTGCGGAAGAACCGTGCGTGCTGCTCGGTGTCCGCCACCACGAGGTCCGCCCGACGGAACGCGCGCCGGTCGACGACCTGCAGCACGCTTGCAGCCGGGCCACCACGGCGGAAGCGCCCGCGGTCGGTGACGAGCGTGTCGTGCAACGACACGAGCGGGTTGAAGACGACGGGCCTGCCGCGCGCGACACGCTTGGCGGCGGGCAGGTCGAAGTGGCCCGGGTAGCCCACGATGAGGGCGTCGACGGCACCGCCCGAGCCCTTGCGCAGGGTGCGCTCCGCGTCGAGGAGGCGCGCCACCTGCCGCAGCCCTACCGACCAGTTGTGGCGCTGCTCCCACACGGGCCGGTGGCGCTCGGTGACGTCGACGCCGGCCCCGCGCAGGCACGAGATCACCTGGGCATTGCGCGGGTACGTGCGATCGTAGGTCCCGAAGTAGAGGACGTGCATCGACCCGAGTGCGCCCGGCTCCGCTCTCGACCCCCGTGGGAGCGCTAGCGCAGCACCTCGTCGACGAGACGCTCCCTGCGCTCGGTGGCCGAGACACGCTCCTCGTGTTGACTCGTGATCAGCTCGGAGAGGAGACCGAGCGAGAGGAACTGGATGCCGACGACGACGAGGAGGACCCCGAGCGTGAGGAGCGGCCGGTGCCCGATCGCCGCGCCCGTGAGCTTGAGCACCGTCAGGTAGACGAGGATGGCCATGCCGACGAGGCTCGTGATCAGGCCGAAGCCTCCGAAGAGGTGGAGCGGCCGGTGCCGGTAGCGGCCCATGAAGGTCACGGTGAGCAGGTCGAGGAAACCGCGCAGGTACCGCTCGACGCCGTAGCGTGAACGGCCGTGCTCGCGCGGCCGGTGGTTGACCGGCAACTCGGTGACCCGGTAGCCGCGGTAGTGGGCGAGCACGGGGATGTAGCGGTGAAGCTCTCCATACAGCTGCATGCCGTGCACGACCTCGGCCCGGTACGCCTTGAGGCCGCAGTTCATGTCGTGGAGCTTCAGTCCCGATACTCGCCCGGCCACGCCGTTGAAGAGCCTCGAGGGGATCCGGCGGGTGAGCGGGTCTCGCCGCTTGGCCTTCCAGCCGGAGACGAGGTCGTAGCCCTCGTCGAGCCTGGCCAGGAGCCGGGGGATCTCGGCCGGATCGTCCTGGAGGTCGCCGTCGATCGTCACGATGACGTCGCCTGCCGCCTCCGCGAAGCCGGCGTCCAGTGCAGCCGCCTTGCCGAAGTTGCGGCGCAGGCGCACCACGCGGACGTTGTCGTGAGCTGCGTGGAGACGGGTCAGCGCCCCGAAGGTGCCGTCGTTCGAGCCGTCGTCCACGAACACTGCCTCCCACGGGCGGCCCAGCGGGTCGAGTGCGGCCGAGAGCTCGTCGTGGAGCAGCGCCACGCTGCGCTCCTCGTCGTGCACGGGGATGACGACCGAGATCACGCCCGCGAGGGTATCGCGATCCGGCAGGGTAGCGTTGGGGCGGTATGGATCTGCTCACGGTCGACGATGCGCTCGCCCGCGTGCTCGCGCACGTGACTCCGTTACCCACCGAGACGGTCGGTCTCGGCGCAGCCGCCGGGCGCATCGTGGTGCAGCCCGCAACCGCCGAGGTCGACCTGCCCCCGTTCCCGAGCTCCGCCATGGACGGCTTCGCGCTGCGTGCGGCAGACACGCCCGGGACGCTTCCCGTGGTCGCGCACGTTGCAGCGGGGCGGCCCGCGTCCCGCCCTCTGAGCTCCGGCGAGGCGATGGGCATCGCCACCGGCGGCGTCGTTCCCGAGGGCGCCGACGCGGTCG
This sequence comes from uncultured Gaiellaceae bacterium, assembly GCA_963731095.1. Taxonomy (GTDB): domain Bacteria; phylum Actinomycetota; class Thermoleophilia; order Gaiellales; family Gaiellaceae; genus Gaiella. The sequence continues at coordinate 15,931 of CAVSUK010000015.1, read as the reverse complement.
TGCCGATCGAGCTTGTTGTCGAGCACGACAACACCATAGAGGTGCCGTCGGCTGTTGCGAAGGGAGACAACGTCCGCCCGCTGGGAGGAGACGTACGCGCCGGCGACACCGCCGTCCCGGCCGGCATGACCGTGACTCCGGCCCGGATTGCCGCCCTGGCCGCCAGCGGGGTGGCGGAAGTGCAGTGCGGCGCCCGGCCGCGGGTCGTCGTCGTCGTGACCGGAACCGAGCTGCGGCCGGCGGGCGACGCGCTCGCAGATGGTGAGATCTACGAGTCGAACGGCATCATGCTCGCTGCCGCACTCTCCTCCTGTGGTGCCGTGGTCGAGTGCGTCGGGCCGGTCGCAGACGACGAGCGCGCCCACCGCGACGCGATCGAGCGCGGGCTTGCAGCCGATGTGCTCGTCACGTCGGGGGGCGTATCGGTCGGCCCTCACGACCTCGTTCGCAGGATCGAGCGCTCGCTCGGCGTCGAAGAGGTCTTCTGGGGGGTGGCGATGCGGCCCGGGAAGCCGGCGGCGTTCGGCGTCAAGGGGAGGACGCTCGTGTTCGGCCTTCCAGGGAACCCCGTCTCGTCGCTCGTCGGCTGCATGCTCTTCGTCTGCCCGGCCGTCCTCGCCCTGCAGGGTGCGCGAGAGCCCGGCCCGCGCTACGCGCCCGGGGTGCTCGCAGCGTCCGTACGCCGCAATCCCGCCCGGGACGACTTCGTCCGTGCCCGCAGCGCGTGGGGCGGCACCGGCGTCGAGCTGACGCCGATCGTCGGCCAGGAGTCGCACATGATCGTCCGGAGCGCCGTCGCCGACGCGCTCGTCCACGTCCCGCGAGGCGAGGGCACGCTGGCGGCCGGAGCAGCGGTCCGATACCTGCCGCTGTAGCTGGTCGCGGCCTCGACGCGCTTTCAGGTGTTCGGCTCTGCGGCCCGCGTGGCCGGGATGGTTCCTTCCGGGACGGTCGGGCCGCCGGGCGTGTACCGCCCGCCGGCGAGCGCGCCGAGCTGTGTGGCGACGGCAGCCCAGGCGAGCAGCGCCAGCACGTTGAGCCAGGGCACGAACCCGAGCGTCATCAGGGCGGTGAGGTAGAGCGGGGCGTCGAGCCCGAGATCGAGCTGCTGCGCGACGGCGACGAGGGCCAGCGCGGGGCCGATCAGGCCGGCGCCGTAGAGGGCGTCCCGCGCCCAGCCGGAGCGTGCCTGCACCTGTGGCAGCCAGAGCCATGCATAGAGGGACGGCACCAGGAAGATCAGCGTGTACGGGTTGGCGACTGCGACTGCGACGGCAACGGCGCCGAGCCCGACGAGGGCGACTGCGTAGCCGGCGAGCTCGTCTGCAGGCCCTGCAGCGGCGCGCGCACGGGAGCGGAACCATGTGCGCGCCCATCCGAGCGCGACGAGCGCCAGCAGGCCGACCAGGCCGCCGATCGGCCAGCCGGAGACGGCCGGGCTGTCCGGTGCGGGCGGTAGCGAGCCGTCGCGCGGGAAGATGCCGACGAAGGCCCCGAAGGCTACGACCGCCCCGACCCACAGCCAGAGGCCCATGCGCGTGCGCAGCGCGAGCCACGCGCCGCGAAGCGGTACGCCTCGCCCGCGACAGCGGACGTAGAGGTCGACCGAGCCGACGAGGAAGGGGATCAGCGATGCGAGCAGGACGAGCTCGATCGCCCAGCCGCGCACGACCCTGTTGCCGAGGTAGAGCGATCCGGCGGTGCCTCCGGCGAGCGCGACGCTCGCGTCGAGCGAGGAGAGGAGGGTCTCGGCGGCTCGGCCGAGCCGGTCGAAGCGGGCGACGTCGAGGTTCTCGGGGGTGTCCGTGGCCGCATCGGCAGCGCCGTCGCCGACCGTGGCGAGGCGGACGGCCGAGATGCCCCGTTCCAGGAACGGCGCCTGCTCCCCGTAGCCGAACGGGATGCCGAGGTCGACGAGCTGGGTGAGCCAGTCCGGCTGGGCCGGCTCACGTGTCGTCTGCTCCGCGACCCGCACGGATGCGGTGCGGACGAGCGCGGGTGCCGGCGAGCGCGAGCCGAGACCGGAGAGAACGAGCTGCGGCCGCGCGTGGCCGGCGATGCCGTCCAGCGAGACGACGGCGATGAGGCGGTCCCGGAGCGGCGACGTGGCGGCGAACCGCTCGGCTCCGTAGCCGCCGTACGCGCCGCCGTCCGAGGAGAGGAAGACGAGCGTGTGCTGCGGCCTGGGGCGGCTGGTCACCGTGCCGAGCTGCGCGTACCCGCGCGCGAGCTCGATCAGGGCGGCGGTTCCCGAGGCATTCGCATTCGCCCCCGGTCCCTGGCCGGTGTTGTCACGGTGGGCGACGAACACGATCGCATTGCCGGAGTCGCCGGGCACGGTGGTGACGATGTTGCGCAGCCGTACGCGCCCGAGGCCGGGGATGGTCTCCTCCCAGGTGTCCTCGCGCGCTTCGAGGTCGTAGAGCGCAAGCTTCTCCGTGTACCAGCTCGCCGCCCCGTCGGCGAGCGCCGTCCCGGGTACCCGGGAAGGATGGTTGCGGGCGAGCTCGGTCGTCGTCGCCACCGCCGAGGCCGTGTCGAAAGAGGGCGGGAGCAACGGGGCCGGCAGCGGCCCCGGGTGTGCCACCGTGAACGAGGCGAGTAGGAGCGCGGGCACGACGAGGAGCAGGGTCGCCCGCACGAGCCTGCCGTTGATCGGCCGCTCGACCGATCCCCGCCGGGCGCGCCGGCGCGCCGAGACCCGTCCCAGAGGCTCAGCGGTGATGGTGCACCTCCCGGCCGCGGGCACGCGCGCGTCCTTCGGCGCCGTCTCCTGGAGCACTCCCGTCAGGGACGGGTCCCGAAGCGATCGCCATGCCGGGGGCTAGTCTAGGGTGGCGAGGGCGCGGACGCGCCCCGCACCGCGAGCGGACGATGCCCGACACCCTCACCATCCTCCTCGTCGACGACGAGGACTCCATCCAGACGCTGCTCACCTACCCCCTGGAGCGGGACGGCTACCGGGTCGTGCAGGCGCGCGACGGAGACGAGGCGCTGAAACAGTTCGCGGACGAGGAGGTCGACCTCGTCGTGCTCGACATCATGCTGCCGAAGCTCGACGGCCTGGAGGTCTGCCGCAGGCTGCGCGCCGAGAGCACGGTGCCGATCATCATGCTCACGGCCCGCGACGACGAGCTGGACAAGGTGCTCGGGCTCGAGCTCGGCGCCGACGACTACATCACCAAGCCGTTCTCGATTCGCGAGTTCCGCAGCCGGGTGCGCGCGCTGCTGCGCCGTGCCGCCACCCCGCCCGTCGGCGGCCGGCGGGAGGAGGTGATCGATCGTGGCGAGCTGCGCATCGACCTGCCCCGGCGCACGGTCGAGGTGCGTGGCGAGCCGGTGCAGCTGACGTTCGTGGAGTTCGAGTTGCTCGCCCTGCTTGCTGCGAGCCCCGGCGTCGTCTACTCCCGCCGCCAGCTGCTCGAGCGGCTGCGTGGCGGCGCCGACTACCGCGAGCCGCGGACGATCGACGTCCACGTCCGCCATCTGCGGGAGAAGATCGAACGCGAGCCGCGCGAGCCGGAGCTGATCCTGACGGTGCGGGGCGCGGGCTACCGCTTCCGCGACGGATGAGCCTGCCCGGCGGCATCCGCGTCAAGCTGACGCTTGCGCTCGTCGTCATCGTCGGCGGTGCGCTGCTGGCCGCGTACGTGATCGTCGTGCCGTCGCTCGAGCGGAGCCTCGTCGACGCCAAGCTCGAGCAGCTCTATGCGAACGCGGACACGATTGCGAGCACCCTCGCCGGCAGTGGCTATCTGAACAGTCCAGCGCAGCTCGACGCCGGCGTCCGCAGCCTCTCCGAGGCGTTCGGCATCCGTGTGGTCGTTCTCGGCGTCGACGATCCGTCGTCGCTGACGGTCGTGTCGGATTCGGCGGAGAGCACGTCGGGCGCCATGGCGGAGGATCCGGTCGCCCTGGAGGCGGCGCGGACGGGGCGCTCGGTTCGCGCCCGTGTCGGCCGCGGCGAGGACGAGCACGGAGAGGTGGCCGTGCAGCTCCTGCCGACGAACGGGATCGTGCTCGTGTCGGCGTCCCTCGCCGACCAGCTCGCGACCGTGCGCCTCGTCGAGAGGCGCATGCTCTACGCGATGGCCGCGGCGATGGGGATAGCGGTCGCGCTGGGCTTCGTGGCGGCCACGATCCACGCGCGGCGCATCCGGCGGCTGCAACGGGCCGCGAACCGGATCGCGCAGGGGCACTTCGACGAGCCCATCGTCGACGAGGGCGACGACGAGCTCGGCGAGCTCGCGACGGCGTTCGACCGCATGCGCGTGGAGGTCGCCCAGCTCGACTCGGCGCGCAAGGAGTTCGTCGCGAACGCCTCGCACGAGCTGCGCACGCCGCTCTTCTCGCTCTCCGGCTTTCTCGAGCTGCTCGAGGACGAGGATCTCGACGAGGAGACGCGACGCCAGTTCCTCGCCACCACACGGGGCCAGGTGGAGCGTCTGACGAAGCTCGCCACCGATCTGCTCGACCTCTCTCGCATGGATGCGGGCCGCATCCGTATCGAGGCGGACGAGGTGGAGTTGACCGAGACCGCGCGCCTGCTGGCGGAGGAGCTGCACGCGCTCGCCGAGGCGTCGCGGCACGTGCTCGACGTGGCCGGCAACGGCGAGGCGTGGGCGCGCGCCGACGAGGAGCGGGTGTTGCAGATCGGCCGCGCACTGGCGGGCAATGCGCTGATCCACACGCCCGGCGGCACCCGCGTGCTGCTGCGGGCCGAGCGTCGCGGCGACCGCGCCTTTCTCGTGGTCGAGGACGACGGCCCGGGGATCCCGGCCGAGCACCTCGACCGCGTGTTCCAGCGCTTCTACCGGGTCGAGGGCGCCCACGCCTCCGGGAGCGGCCTCGGCCTGGCGATCGCGCGCGAGCTCGCCGAGCACATGGGCGGGACGGTGACGATCGAGAGCAAGCCGGGGCGGACGGTCTGCACGCTCGACCTCCCGGCCGAGCCGCAGCCGGCGTAGCCCGACGTCGTTTCCACGTGGAAACGACGTGCGCGGGAGCGCGGCTAGAGTGAGCGGGATGCGTCCCGCAGCCGTCGCGGCTACCGCTCTCGTCGCCGCTCTGCTCGGCGGCGGGCTTGCGCTCGTGCTCGGCGCCGTCACGGGTCTGACCGGCGGCGAGAGCACGACCGTGATCGCCACCGGCGCGTCGTCGTCCACTGCCGTCACCGCGACTGCCGCGGCGCCCCTGCGCGGGACACGCTTCGATGCCGCGGCGATCTATGCCAATCGCGCCGCCGGCGTCGTCACCCTGTACGCGGATCTGGGCGCGGACGGGGTCTCGCAGGGCTCGGGGTTCGTCGTCGACGCGAAGGGCACCATCCTCACGAACGCGCACGTGGTCACCAACGTTGCGTCGTTGCCCGACGGCGCGTCTCCGCAGGACGTCACGGGGGCCGAGAAGCTGTTCGTGGAGTTCAAGGACGGCGATCGCGTGCCGGCGCGCATCGTCGGCTGGGATCTCTTCAGCGACGTCGCCGTCGCCCGGGTCGATCCGGCCGACCATGCGCTCGACCCGGTGCCGCTCGGCGATTCGGAGGCCGTCGTGGTCGGGACACCGGTGGCGGCGATCGGCAGCCCCTTCAACGAGCAGTCCTCGCTGTCGGTCGGCGTGGTCTCGGCGGTCGATCGCTCGATCGCGTCGCTCACCTCGAGCTACAACGTGGCCGGGGCGATCCAGACCGACGCGTCCATCAACCGGGGAAACTCGGGCGGCCCACTCTTCGACGCGAAGGGCCGCGTGATCGGGATCAACGCGCAGATCCGCTCCAACAGCGGTACTGCGGAAGGTGTCGGCTTCGCCATCCCGATCAACATCGCACGTCGTGCCATGGACCAGCTCGTCCGCACGGGCAGCGTCAAGTACGCGTACATCGGCATCACGACGCAGGATGTCACGCCGGGGCTGGCTCGCCGCTTCGGCTTCGCGGCCGAGCGCGGTGCGCTCGTGACGCAGGTCGAGCCGGGGACGCCCGCTGCCAAGGCGGGCGTCCGTGGCGGCACCCGCGTCGAGAGCTGGAACGGCCTGCGCGTCACGCTCGGCGGCGATCTCATCGTCCGCATCGCGACCACCCCGGTGACGAGCGCACAGGACGTGTCGCGGGCGGTGACGCTGCTCGAGCCGGGCGACCGGGTGCCACTCACGCTGCTGCGCGGCGGCACCAAGCGTCAGGTGGTGCAGGTGACGCTCTCCGAGCGGCCTGCCGTCCCGTAGCGTCCCGATCGTGCGGCGCCGGCTGATCGTCGTCTCGAACCGCGGCCCGGTCGGGTTCGAGCGTGACCCTGCGGGCGGCCGCAGCCGCCGCCATGCGGCCGGAGGGCTCGTGGCCGCGCTGCGTCCGCTCGTGCCGCACCATGACGTCACCTGGATCGCGAGCGCCATGACGGACGAGGAGCGCGCGATCGCAGGTGCCGGACCGGTGCTGGAGCACGTCGCGGGCGCAGCCGTCCGGGTGCGGCTCGTCGCCCACGATCCCGTGGCCTACCGGCTCTTCTACGACGTGGTGGCCAACCCGCGCGCTCTGGTTCGTGCAGCACGGCCTCCGGGAGCTCCTGGACGACTCGGGCCCGGATCTGGCCGGGGCGTGGCACGACGGGTACCTGGCCGTCAACGCGGCTTTCGCGGAAGCCGTGCTGGGCGAGCTCGAGCGCACGCCGGAGGCCGCGGTGCTGTTCCAGGACTATCACCTCTATGCCGCGCCCGTGCTCGTGCGGGCACGCCGCCCTCAGGCCCGCCTGGCGCACTTCGTCCACATTCCCTGGGTCGGGCCGGAGGCATGGGCGGCGCTGCCGTCCGTGATCGCACGCGCCGCCCACGACGGCCTGCTGGCCTGTGACAGCGTCGGCTTCCACGCGGAGCGCTGGCGTACGGCGTTCGTGGACTCGGCGGCGGCGCTGCTCGGACGGGGCGACGAGGCGCACGCGCTCACGCACGTGAACCCGGTGGCCGTCGACGAGGCCGGCCTGCGCGAGGTCGCCTCCAGGAGCGACACGATCGATCGTGAGCGCGCGCTCGTCGCCGACCGCCCGGAGCGGTTGATCCTGCGGGTCGACCGCACCGACCCGCGAAGAACGCGGTTGCCGGCTTCGCGGCCTTCGGCCGCCTGCTGCAGCGGCGCCCCGACCTGCGCGGCCGGGTCGGCATGCTGGCGCTGCTCGATCCGTCGCGGCAGAGCATCGCCGAGTACGCGACCTACCGTCGCGCGGTCGAAGCGGAGGCCGCGGCCGTGAACGCCGCCTACGCCACCGACGGCTGGTTGCCGGTCGTGCTCCGCATTCGGGACGACTTCCCGAGCTCGATCGCCGGCTACCGGCAGTACGACGTGCTCCTCGTCAACTCCGTCATGGACGGGCTCAATCTCGTGGCCGAGGAGGCGCCGCTGATCAACACGCGCGACGGTGTGCTCGTGCTCTCCCGGTGCACCGGGGCCTGGGAGGCCCTGGCGCGCGTGGGCGATCGGCGTCGATCCACACGACATCGAGGGCACGTCGACGGCGCTCGAGCAGGCCCTCGAGCTGCCGGCGCCTGAGCGGCGCGCCCGGCTGGCGGGGATCCGCGCACGCGTCCTGGCGCACAGCCCCGCCGACTGGGCCGACGCCGAGCTGGCCGCGCTGGACGTGCGCAGTACCATGCGCGCGTGAGCGCGATCCCGCTCTCGGCCCGCGACGAGCTCGTCTCGGTCGATCCAGCGACGCTCGACGAGGTCGGCCGCGTCGCGGTGACCGAGGTCTCGGCGCTCGGCGAGATCGTGTCGGAGGCCCGGTTCGCCCAGCGAGCGTGGGCACGCGAGCCGCTGGAGGAACGGGCACGGCTCCTGCGGAGGGTGGCCCGCACCTTGCTCGAGGACGCGGACGACGTCGCCGACACGATCGTCCGGGAAACCGGCAAGCCGATCGTCGAGGCCTTCACCTCGGAGCTCTTCGTCTGCCTCGACAACCTCGCCTGGCTTGCCTCCAACCTGGGCAGGGTGCTCCGTCGTGAGCGCATCCCCGTGCGCCAGCCGTACCTCCCGCACAAGCGGGCCTGGCTGCACTACGAGCCGATCGGGGTGGTCGGCATCGTCTCGGCCTGGAACTTCCCGCTCGGCGTGCCCCTCACGCAGGCGGCGTCTGCCGTCGCGGCAGGGAACGCCGTCGTGCTCAAGCCCTCCGAGCTGACGCCTCTGACGGGGCGCTTCGTCGAGGAGCTGTTCCAGCGCGCCGGCGCGCCGGCCGGCCTGGTGAGGGTCGTGCAGGGCGCAGGCGAGACGGTCGGCGACGCTCTCGTGCGACACCGAGGGATCGACAAGGTCATCTTCACCGGCTCCGCCGAGGCCGGCCGGGTCGTTGCTGCGCGGGCGGCGGAGCGCCTCTGCCCGCTCACGCTCGAGCTCGGAGGCAAGGACCCGATGCTCGTCCTCGACGACGCCGATCTCGATCGCGCGATCGAGGGCGCTCTCTGGGCGTCGTTCGCGAACTGCGGCCAGGTGTGCTCGGGTGTCGAGCGCATCTACGTCGCGCGCGAGCTCCACGAGCCGTTCCTGTCCGGGCTCACCGAGCGTGCCCGGGCGCTCCGGGTCGGTCGCGGCGACGACCCCCGCACCGACCTCGGGCCGCTCGTCACCGAGGAGCAGCGCACCAGGGTCGAGATGCTGGTCTCCGACGCGGTCGACCGTGGCGCCGAGGTCGTCGCCGGCGGTGGACGCCCCGAGACGGGCCTTCCAGGGTGGTTCCACGAGCCCACCGTGCTCGCCGGTGAGCCCGCATCGGCCCTCATCCGCAGCCAGGAGATCTTCGGCCCGGTCGTCACCGTTGTCAGTATAGAGAACGATGAGGACGGTATTCGCCGGGCGAACGACTCGGCACACGGTCTCGGCGCGAGCGTCTGGACGCGCGACCGCGACCGCGCACGACGCGTTGCCGAGCGCATCGAAGCGGGCTCGGTATGGGTGAACGATCATGCGTACTCGTACGGGCTGGGCCAGGCCCCGTGGGGGGGACGGAAGGAGTCGGGAATCGGACGTACCCACTCGAAGCACGGCCTCTATGCCGTGTCCCAGCTCAAGTTCGTGGACGCAGACGGCGGGCGGCTCACCCCTCCCTGGTGGTATCCCTATTCCGACATGGTCGTCGACGGCTTCCGCGGTGCCCTGGGCGTTCTCTACGGCGACGGCGTCGCCGTGCGCCTCGCCGCCGCACGCCGGCACCGGCGCGGCCTGCTGGCGCTCGGCAAGCGGTCGCTGCGCGGATGAGCGACCTCTCCCACGTCGACGAGAGCGGCGCCGTGCGCATGGTCGACGTCGGCCACAAGCCGCTCGTGCGGCGCCGTGCCGTCGCCCGCGCGACGGTGGAGATGGCGCCCGAGACGGTGGCACGTCTCCGTGACCTTCCCAAGGGGGACGCGCTGACGACGGCGCAACTCGCCGGCATCATGGCCGCCAAGCGCACGAGCGACCTGATCCCGCTCTGCCATCCCTTGCCACTCTCGGTCGTCGACGTGCGGCTCCAGGTCGTAGCGGGCGGCGTCGAGATCGAAGCCGTCGCCGAGACGACCGCGCAGACGGGGGTCGAGATGGAGGCGCTCACCGCGGCCGGCATCGCCGCCCTGACCGTGTACGACATGGCCAAGGCGATCGACAAGGCAATGACCATCACGGGCCTGACGCTCGTCGAGAAGACGAAGGCGGAAGTCTGAGTGAAGGCGGCGGTCCTGACCGTCTCCGACGGCGTTCACCACGGGACGCGGGAGGACCTGAGCGGCGACACGCTGGACGCGCTGCTGCGTGCCGAGGGGTTCGAGGTCGCCCGCCGGGTCGTGCCGGACGAGCGCGAGGAGATCGCGGCTGCGATCGGCGACCTCGCTGCGGGTGCGTCGCTCGTGCTGACGACGGGGGGAACGGGCTTCACCCCGCGGGACGTCACCCCCGAGGCGACGCGGGCCGTCATCGACCGGGAGGCTCCGGGGATCGCCGAGGCGATCAGGGCGGACGCACTCGCGAAGACGCCGCATGCACTGCTGTCACGAGGGGTCGCGGGCCTGCGCGGCCCGACGCTCGTCGTCAACCTGCCGGGCTCGCCCGGAGGGTGCCGCGACGGCTTCGCGGTGATCCTGCCCGCGCTCGTCCACGGGCTCGAGCTCGCAGCGGGCGACCAGGGCTCGCGCCACCGGCAGACGTGAGCACGGCGGCAGCAGCATCCCTGCCGCGTCGCTTCGCGTCGCTCGTGCGTCTCGAGCACACGGTCTTCGCGCTCCCGTTTGCGTACGTCGGCGCCTTTCTCGCCGTCGACGGCTTCCCGGGTTGGGGCAACCTGGTCTGGCTCACGGCCGCCATGGTCGGCGCGCGGTCACTCGCCATGGGGCTGAACCGCGTGATCGACGCGGGCATCGACGCCCGCAACCCCCGCACGGCATCGCGGGAGCTCCCGGCCGGCACGCTCACGCGCGGCCAGGTCTGGGCTCTCTGTGCCGCCGCGTTCGCGCTCTACCTCGTCGCCGTGTTCCAGCTCGACCCGGTCGTGCGCTGGCTGTGGCCGATCCCGGTCGCGTTCTTCGTCGTCTATCCGTACCTGAAGCGCTTCACCTGGCTCTGCCACCTCTGGCTCGGGGCGTGCACGGGGCTCGCGCCGCTCGGTGCCTGGATCGCCGTCACCGGAGAGGCGCCGTGGGAGGCATGGGCCCTGTTCCTCGCCCAGGGCCTGTGGGTGGCCGGTTTCGATCTCTTCTACGCCCTCTTCGACGTCGACCACGATCGTGCGGAGGGCCTGCACTCGTGGGCGACCCGCTTCGGCGAGCGGGGCGTCTTCGCCGGGGCGCGCGTCTTCCACGCCCTCAGCGTTGCGCTCCTCGCCGCCGTCGGCGCCGGGCTCTCCGCGGGCGCCCTCTACTGGGTGGGGGTGGCCGTCGTGGCGGCGTTGCTCCTCTACGAGCACTCGCTCGTGCGACCGGGCGACCTGCGGCGCCTCGATGCGGCGTTCTTCACGGTCAACGGCGTCATCAGCGTCGTCTTCTGCTGCTTCGTCGTGCTCGACACCCTCATGTGAGCCAAGCCCGGGTGCGGCCGGCACGGTTGCGAGGCGCCCCGGCACATTCTCGGCACACTTCCGGCGCTGTCTCGTGACCGAATCGCGGGTACCGTGACATCAGGGCACCGCCGGTGCCCCCGGGGGCGGTTGGAGAGACCGCCCCTGTCGGTGCGACGGCGGGCTGCGGAGACGGTGGCGGTCTGGCCGGGGCGAGGGAGGCGTGGCGGTGATCAGAGCGACGCGGGTCGAGAAGCGGTACGGGCGCAAGTGGGCGCTCCGCGGCGTCACGTTCGAGATTCCGCGGAACGGCTTCCTCGTGCTCACCGGCGCGAACGGGTCGGGCAAGACGACCCTGCTCCGGCTCGTCGCCGGCCTGGCGGCGCCGACCCGTGGCAGCCTCGAGATCGACGCCGACCGTGCCGACCTCGGCTACCTGGGTCACGAGCCCCTGCTCTACCGCAACCTGACGGCGCTCGAGAACCTCGAGCTCTTCGGCCGCCTCTACCGCGTCCCGGAGCGGCGGGAGCGAGCAGGGATGCTGCTCGAGCGCTTCGGGCTCTGGGAGGCGCGCGCGGAGCGCGTCGCCGCCTACTCACGCGGCATGACGCAGCGTCTCGCGCTCTGCCGCGCCCTGCTGCACGACCCGGGGCTGCTCGTGCTCGACGAGCCGTTCACGGCCCTCGACGAGGACGGAGCGGCGCTGCTCGACCGCGAGCTCGCCGAGCTCGTCGGCCGCCGTACCGTGCTGCTCGCGACCCACGAGCCGGAGCGCGTGGCTGCGCTCGCGACGGGGCGACTGGCACTCGCGTGACGGGCTACCTCGCCGACGTGTCCGCTCTGGCGCGGAAGGACCTCCGGCTCGAGCTGCGTGCCAGGGACACGCTGCCGGCGATGCTGCTGTTCGTCCTCGCCACCCTCGTCGTCTTCCACTTCGCGCTTCCCCAGGGCACGAGCGACGATGCCGCCTACGGCCTTCTCTGGGTCGCAATCGTCTTCACCGCGCTGCTCGGTCTCGCCCGCTCCTGGCTGCCCGAGAACGAGGCCGGAGCGCTCGACGGGCTCGTGCTGGCGCCCTGTGACCGGAGCGCGATCTGGCTCGGCAAGACGCTCGCGACGTTCGTCTTCCTGGCCGTTGCCGAGGTGGTGGCGCTGCCCGCCTTCGCGCTCTTCTTCGCCCCTCTCGACGGCGCAGCCGTGCTGGGGGTTCTCCTCGCCAGCCTGGGGATCTGCGTCGTCGGCTCGCTCCTCTCGGCCATGGCCGCGGCGAGCCGCGGCCGCGAGGTGATCCTGCCGCTTCTGCTGTTGCCGCTCGCGATCCCGCTCGTCGTCGGCGGCGTCGGCGCCAGCATCTCGCCGGAGAGCGGCAGGTACCTGCTCTTCCTCGGCCTCTACGACGCCGTCTTCGCAATACTTTCCTGGGCTTCCTTTGAATACGTCGTCACGGAATAACGCGCTGCCGGCGCTGGCGCTCGCTGCCGTCGTGCTCATGGCCACCGCGGTCGCGATGGTCTTCTTCGTCGCGCCCGAGGACGCCGACCAGGGCATCTCGCAGAAGATCTTCTACTTTCACGTCCCCATCGCGCTGACCGCCTACGCGTGCTTCGGCCTCGGCGCCTGGAAGGCGCTGCGGCTGCTCTGGGTCGGCGGCGAGCGCCGCGACCTCGAGAGCTACACCGCCGTCCATCAGGGAACGATCTTCGGGGCCTTGACGCTGATCACCGGCTCGATCTGGGCGAAGGCGTCGTGGGGCGTCTGGTGGAGCTGGGGATCGAACCAGCTGGTTCTCTTCCTCGTCCTGTTCCTCTTCTACTGCGCCTACTTCATGTTGCGGTTCTCGCTGGAGGAAGGGCCGCGTCGTGAGCGGATCTCGGCCGTGTACGCGCTGTTCGGCGTGGCGCTGATCCCCGTCAGCTTCTTCGCGATCCGGCTCGCCAACGACTTCATCCACCCGACCGTGTTCACCTCGGCGGGGCCGCAGATGACCGGGACGATGTTCGTTGCGTTCCTCGTCGCCTGGGCGGCGATCCTGGCGCTCGCGTACGTCATGTATCGGGTCGAGATCGTGGGCAAGCGCACCGATGCGCACCTGCGCGAGCTGCGGGAGGCGCTGTCGTGAGCCAGGGCGATTACGTGGCCCTTGCGTACGGTGTCGTGCTCGTCTTCGTGCTGCTCTGGGTGGTCATCATCGCCGCGAAGCTGGCGCGGCTCGAGCGCGAGGCCGGAGAGCTCGCCGCGCTGGCGCGCGATCGCCGGGACAATGGCTGAGCTTCTCGTCTGGCCCGTGCTGATCGCATACGGCGAGGCTGCCTTCGCCTACGCCGGCGAGCTGCGCGGGCCGGGGCTCGGCGGCCGGCTCGGCACCTGGGGCGTCCGCATCGGCTGGCTCGCACAGACGGCACTGCTCGTCGTGCAGGCGATCGACTCGGACGGGTTCCCGTGGGGCACCTGGGCGGGAGCCCTCAACCTGTTCGTCTGGCTCGTCGTCGGCGCGTACCTGATCTGGGGCTGCCGGCCCCGCTACCGCCTGCTCGGCCTCGCCGTCATGCCCGTCGCGGCCGCCCTGCTCGTCACCGCCTGGGCGGGCGGAGGGACGGGAGTCGCGACCCGCGACGAGCCCGGTGCCCTCCTCGCCGTCCACGTCGGCCTGATGCTGGCAGGCTTCGCGGGCCTCACGCTCGCCGCCGGGATGGCCGTGCTCTACCTGTGGCAGGAGCGTCGGCTCAAGCGCCGCGACTCGCGCGTGCTGCGCCTGCGCGTCCCTCCGCTCGACGCGCTCGACCGACTCTCCGCCCGTGCCGCCCTCGTCTCGCTCCTCGTGCTGTCGGCCGGTGTCGTCGTCGGGCTCGCCAGCTTCGAGCGGGGCGACTTCGACGCCGCCATGGCGGTCACGCTCGGTATCTGGGCGTCGGTCGCCACCGCACTCGTGCTGAGACGCGAAGCCGGACTGCGCGGACGTAGGTTCGCGGTGCTGCTCGTCCTCGTTCTCGGCCTCGTCGCCGTCGTCCTCCCCTTGACCCATTTCGCGTCGTGAAGCTCGCTCTCGTCGGCGTCTCGCACCACCAGGCTCCCGTCGAGCTGCGGGAGCGCGTAGCCGTCGACCTCGACGCGGCCGCCTCGCTCGCCCGCCGGATCGCGAACGGGTGCGAGGCGGTCGTCCTCTCCACGTGCAACCGCACCGAGCTGTACCTCGCCTGCGAGCGCGAGGCCCCACTCGAGGAGCACGGGGGCCGCGCGCTCGTCGAGCTCGCGGGCGACCGGGGCGCCGCGCTCGCGCCCGTCCTCTATCGCCTGCGCGACGACAGCGCCGCCCTCCATCTCTTCCGCGTCTCGGCCGGCCTCGACTCGCTCGTGCCCGGGGAGGGCGAGATCCTGGGGCAGGTGCGCGACGCATTCGAAGTCGGCGCTCCCGGGCCGCTGCTCGACCGGCTCTTCCGGCAGGCGCTCTATGCCGGCCGCCGGGCCAGGGTCGAGACGGCCATCGGCGAGTCTCCCGCATCCGTTCCGGCGGCCGCGGCGGCACTCGCACAGCAGGTGTTCGGCAGCCTCGACAACCGGAAGGTGCTCCTCATCGGTGCGGGAAAGATGAGCGAGCTGACGGCCCGCAACCTGCGCAGCCGCGGCGCGACCATCGTCGCCGTCGCAAACCGCACGCTCGCGCACGGGGAGGAGCTGGCGCGCCAGGTGGAGGCACGCGCGATCGGCCTCGATGCGCTCACGGACGCGCTTGCCGACGCCGACGTCGTGGTCGCATCCACGAGCGCGCCCGGCTTCGTCGTCGACAGGGCGGGTGCGGAAGCCGCCCTGCGGACCCGTAGGGGGCGCCCGCTCCTCTTCGTCGACCTCGCCGTGCCGCGCGACATCGACCCGGCGCTCTCCGGTATCGACGGCTGCTTCGTCTACGACATCGACGACCTCGAGGCGGTCGTCGAGGCATCGCTGGCCGGCCGTCGCGCCGAGGCCGTGCGCGCCGAGCGGATCGTCGCATCCGAGGCGGAGCGGTTCCGCGAGTGGCAGGCGTCGCTCACGGTGGTGCCCGCGATCGCGTCCCTGCGCGCTCACGCGGAGGAGATACGTGCCACCGAACTCGCGAAGGCCGAGGCCCGGCTCGGGCGCCTGCCCGAGGAAGACCGCAAGTTCGTGGAAGCCGTCACCAGCCAGATCGTGGCCAAGCTCCTGCACCTACCCACGGTGCGCCTGAAGGAGGCAGCCGCCGAGGCCGACGGAGTGGTCTATGCTGACGCCGTGCGGCACCTGTTCGGTCTGGGCCAGGAGGAGCAGCAGTCGTGACCCGACCGTTCCTGATCGGGCGCCCGCTGCCGGTGCAGGCACCGACTGCGTTCGTGCGCATCCGGCCGCGCGGACGCCTGGTGTGCGGCGAGACCCGGACCGCCTCCCATCGCCGCTGCCGTGCTGCTGCGCGTCGGTTCCCGCGGCAGTAGGCTCGCGCTCACCCAGGCCGAACGCGCTGCGAACGCGCTGCGCAGGCCCGGAGTGGAGATCGCGCTCGTTCCCGTGACGACCGCAGGCGACCGGGACCGCACCCGCCCCTTCGGCGAGATCGGCTCGCGCGGCGTGTTCGTCAAGGAGCTCGAGGAAGCGCTGCTCGAGCGGCGCATCGACGTTCGCCGTCCACTCCGCCAAGGACATGACGGCCACGGACGCCGACGGCCTCGTGGTCGGCGCCTACACCGAGCGCGAAGATCCGCGCGACGCGCTCTGCGGTGCGTCGGAGATCCAGTCCGGGGATGCGCATCGGTACTGCCTCCGTGCGGCGGCGCGCGCAGTTCTCGCGCTCGAGCCGACACTGTCGATCGAGCCGCTGCGAGGCAATATCGACACCCGGTTCGCAAGCGCGGGGAGCGCGGCCTCGACGCGATCGTCCTCGCCGCGTGCGGCCTCGACCGGCTCGGGCTCGGCCGGGAAAT
>CAVSUK010000014.1:0-51544 GCA_963731095.1 uncultured Gaiellaceae bacterium | reverse complement strand
ACTCGTACCTCTACCCGGAGCACGAGCAGCGGGTGGGCGCGATCCTGGCCGAGGAGCTCCCCGGCGCAACGATCTCGCTCTCGAGCGAGATCCTGCGCGAGCAGCGCGAGTACGAGCGGTCGGCGACAACGGTCGTCAACGCCTACGTGCGGCCGCTGATGTCGTCGTACATCGACCGGATCCGAACGGGTCTCGACGGCATCGGCCTCGACCGGGCGCCGCTCTCGATCATGCAGTCCTCCGGCGGCGTGATGACGTCCGAGGACGCGAAGCTGCGGCCGGTGTTCGCGCTCGAGTCGGGCCCGGCTGCCGGAGTCGTGGCCGCGCTCGGAATCTCGCAACGGCTCGGGATCGACAACGCGATCGCCTTCGACATGGGCGGGACGACCGCCAAGGCGTCGCTGATCGAGCACGGCGTCATCGCGCGCGGGCGGGAGTACGAGGTCGGCGGCTCGATCTCCGCCGGCAGCCGGCTCATCCGGGGCGCCGGCGAGCTGCTGCGGATCCCGACGATCGACATCGCAGAGGTAGGAGCCGGCGGGGGCAGCATTGCCTGGCTCGACCCCGCCGGCGGGCTGCAGATAGGCCCGCGCAGCGCCGGTGCCGACCCCGGCCCCGCCTGCTACGGCCGCGGCGGCGTCGAGCCGACCGTCACCGACGCGAACGTCGTGCTCGGGTTCATGCCCGCCGGCCAGGTGGCCGACGGGCAGATCACGATCCGACGCGAGCTGGCCGAGGCGGCCGTGGAGCGCGTCGCCCGGCCGCTCGGGCTGACCCTGCTCGAGGCGGCGGACGGGATCCACCGCATCGCCAACGCGCGGATGACGCGGGCCCTGCGCTCCGTCTCGTCGGAGAGGGGCCGCGACCCGCGCGACTTCGCGATCATTGCCTACGGCGGCTCCGGCCCCGTGCACGCAGGCGGCCTCGCCGACGACCTCGGCGTCACCAGCATCCTCGTCCCGCCGGTGGCGGGATTGTTCAGCGCCGTGGGGCTGCTGTTCGCCCGGCCGGAGTTCCACGAGGTGCGCCCGTGCCATCTCGACGTCGACGCCGTGGCTCCCGCGGCGATTACCGCGCTGCTCGAGGAGATGGAAGCGGTGCTCACGCGGGCCTTCGCCGGACGCGAGGCGCCGACGTGGGTGCGCACGGCCGACCTGCGCTACGGCGGGCAGAGCTGGGAGATCGAGGTCGAGCTGCCGGAGGGCCACGTGGACACGGGAGCTGCTGACAGGCCTCCGTGCGCGTTTCGAGGACGAGCACGAGCTGCTCTACGGCGTTCGCGGGCAGCCGGGCTCGCCCGTGCAGGTGCGCGCCGTGCGGCTCGCGGCGCTCGGAGCCTCGGCGGCGGCCCTCTCCTTCGACGTCGCCGACGCGATCGTGCCCGACCGTCACGCGACCCGGCGGATGAGGCTCGGCGGCAACGCCGCCGAGGTGCCCGTGCGGGCGCGTGCCACGATCGGCGCAGGCGCCGAGCCCGGCCCGCTGCTCGTGGACGAGTACGACACCACGGTCGTCGTCCCGGCCGGCTGGAGCGTCCGGCGCCAGCTCGAGACCGGCACGCTTGTGCTCGAGCGGGAGCCGGGCACGTGACCGCTGTGCCCGACCCGGTCACGCTGCAGATCGTCGCGAACGCGCTCCAGTCGATTGCGGACGAGATGGCGACGACGATCATCCGGACCGCGCACTCGACGGTCGTGCGCGACGGCATGGACTTCTCGTCGGCACTCTGCGACGCTCGCGGCGAGACGGTCGCGCAGGCGGTCAGCGTTCCCTTCCACCTCGGCTCGATCCCGACCGCGATGGAGTCGCTGCTCGGCCACTACGGCCATCGCGTCCGCCCGGGCGACGTCTTCATCATGAACGACCCCTTCGACGGGGGCATGCACCTGCAGGACATCTTCGTCGTCAAGCCGGTGCACCTCGGCAGCGCCCTGATCGGCTGGGCGGTGACGACCGCCCACCACGGCGACGTCGGCGGCCGCCTGCCGGGGTCGAGCGCGTGCGACAACACCGAGATCTTCCAGGAGGGCCTCCGGATGCCGTGGCTCCGGTTCTACGCGGAGGGCGAGCCGGTCGAGGAGGTGCACAGGCTGATCGAGGCGAACATGCGGATCCCGCGCATGACCTTCGGCGACCTCGGGGCCCAGGTGGCAGCGTGCTCCGTGGCGGAGCGCGCGCTGCAGGCGCTCGCCCTGCGCCACGGGCGCGAGGAGCTTGCCGCGCTGATGACCGACCTGATCGACTACACCGAGCGCCTCGTCCGGCAGGAGATCGACTCCTGGCCCGACGGCACGGCCACCTTCACCGACTACCTCGGGTCGGACGGCGTCGAGGCGACGGACGTCCCGATCACGGCCCGGGTCACGATCGCGGGAGACGAGGTCACCGCCGACCTGACCGAGTCGGCTCCGATGGTGCGCGGCTCGCTCAACAGCACGCGGTCGTTCGTCATGGCCTGCGTCTACCAGGCGGTTCGCTGCGCGCTGACGCTGGAGGTGCCGAACACGGCCGGCGCGTTCAGGCCCATCCACGTCCTCACGAAGCCCGGCACGGTGGCCGAGGTCGTCATGCCCGGCGCCTCGTCGATGCGCGGCGTCACCGGCTTCCGGGTGCTCGACGCTCTCAACGGCGCGCTGGCGCAGCTGATCCCCGACCGGATCCCCGCGGCCGGGGAGGGCGGGAACACGCTCGCCATCTTCGGGGCCGAGCGGCCCGAGGGCGACCGCTTCGTCTTCTACGAGCTCGTCGTCGGGACATGGGGCGGCACCCCGGTGGGGGACGGCAACGACGGCCTCACGAACCCCGCGAGCCTGGCGGCGAACATCCCCATCGAGGTGGCCGAGTCCGAGTTCCCGATCGTCGTGGAGCGGTACGGGCTCGTGCCCGACACGGGCGGCGCCGGGGAGCACCGGGGAGGCCTCGCGATCGAGCGCGTCTGGAGGTGCCTGACGCCCGGCACCTCGCTCATCGTCCGCTCCGACCGCGCCGACCGTCCTCCGTACGGGCTCTCGGGCGGCGGCAGCGGCGCGCGCTCGAGCAACGTGCTCCTTCGCCCCGACGGGACGGAGGAGGCCCTGCCCGCGATGTTCTCCACCACGATCGAGGCGGGCGACGTCTACGCCCACCGCACGGCGGGCGGCGGCGGCTTCGGCGACCCGCTCGCCCGCGTGTCGGAGTCGGTCGTGCACGACGTGGCGAACGAGAAGGTCAGCGTCGCAGCGGCCCGGGAGCTGTACGGCGTCGTGATCGGGGCCGACGGCAGTGCGGACACGGGGGCGACGGCCGCCCTACGAGACGAGAGGAGACACGGGTGATCGGCAAGGCCGACGCAGTGGTGATCGGCGCGGGGATCATGGGGGCGAGCACCGCCCACTTCCTGGCGAAGATCGGGTTCGGGCAGGTCGCGCTGGTCGAGAAGCGGAAGCTCTGCGGCGGCTCCACGCAGTACTCGGCCGCGCACGTCCGGCAGCACTACTCGAACGAGGTCGGGATCAGGCTGGCCGTGCGCGGCGCCGCGATGATTGCGAACGCCGAGGAGGAGCTCGGCGGGCCGTCGGGGTTCGAGAACATCGGTTACATGCTCTTCGCTCCGCCGGAGGGGGAGCAGGGGCTGAGGGACATCGTCCCGGTGCAGCGGAGCTTCGGCGTGGACACGGTGCTGCTCGCGCCGGAGGAGGTCGAGCACCGCTGGCCGCAGCTCCGGCTCGAGGGCGTGGCGCTCGCGTGCTTCGAGCGCACGTCCGGCTACTGCAACCCCGTGCAGACGGTGGAGTCGCTCGCGCGCTCCGCACAACGGGAGCACGGGCTCCACGTCGTCGAGGGGTGCGAGGTGCTCGCGATCTCGACCGCGAGCGGCCGCGTCACGGGCGTCGTGACGGGCGACGGCGAGATCGCGACGGGCGTCGTCGTCAACGCCTGCGGTCCCTGGGGCGACCGCATCGGCCGCATGGTCGGGGTGGACTACCCGATCGTGTTCAGCCGCGAGCACGAGGCGGTGTTCGACGCGCCCGAGGGATTCCGGGACTTCCCGGTCATCTCGGACGTGCCGCAGCGGTTCTACTGCCGGCCGTATGCGGGCGGCAAGGTGCTCGCCGGCGAGGGATGGCCGAAGGAGATCGAGCCGGCCGATCCCGAGACCTACGACGACGGCACCGACGAGGCGCACCTGCAGAAGATGGTGCCGAAGCTCCTCAACCGCCTGCCGTCGCTGGCGCCGACGCTGTCGCAGCCGAACTACGGCGGCGCCTTCGTGACCGGCTACTCGGGCGTCTACGACATCACCGAGGACTGGTACCCGATCGTGGGCGAGGAGGAGGTGGGCGGCTACTACTCGTGCTTCGGCGGCAGCGGGCACGGCTTCAAGATCGGACCGGCCATCGGCGAGTCGCTCGCCGCCGTCATCGCGGGGAAGGAACCGCCCATCGACATCTCGAGCCTCTCCGGCGACCGGTTCTCGGAAGGGAAGACGTTCACGTCCGTCTGGGGGCAGGGGAACCGCGCCTGATGCTCGACCCGATCACCTTCGAGGTCATCCGCAACGCACTCGTCGCGGCGACGGACGAGATGGTGCTGACGCTGCGCCGGAGCGCGTACTCGACGAACATCAAGACGCGCTCCGACTTCTCGTGCGCCTTCTTCGACGCCGAGCTGCGGGCCGTCGCCCAGGGATTCACGCAGCCGGTCCACCTCGGGTCGATGGTCGAGCAGGTGCCGCAGGCGGTGCGCACGTACGGGCCGGAGCACCTCGGGCCCGGTGACGTGATCATCACGAACGACCCGTTCCCGAGCGGCGTCCACCTCAACGACATCAGCCTGATCTCTCCCGTCTTCGCCGACGGGGTACTGCTCGGCTACGTGGCGAACCTCGCGCACCACGTCGACGTCGGCGGCGGCGCGCCCGCGAGCATCGGCGCCTTCCGCGAGGTGTTCCAGGAAGGCGTCATCATCCCGCCCGTCAAGGTGGTCGAAGCGGGGCAGATCGTCGACGACGTCTTCCGGCTGATCCTGGCCCAGATCCGCTCCAAGCACGAGACCGCCGGCGACTTCCGCGCCCAGATCGCCGCGAACGCGACGGGCGCGCGACGGCTCGCAGCGCTGGTTGCGCGCCACGGCCACGCCACGATCGTGACGGCGATGCAGGAGCTGCTCGACTACACGGAGCGGCGTACCCGGGCCGAGATCGCGGCGCTGCCGCACGGCGTCTACGAGGCCGAGGGCTTCGTCGACACCGACGGCTACTCGGACGAGCCGGTGCGGCTCCGCGCGCTGCGTCGAGATCGGCGCCGACGGGGTCTCGTTCGACCTCGCGGGCAGCGACCCGCAGCGGCGGGCGCCGGTCAACTCGACGTACGCCATGACGTTCTCGGCCTGCGCCTACGCGCTCAAGTGCCTGATCGACCCCGACCTGCCCGTGAACGACGGCTTCTACCGGCTCGTCGGCGTCGACGCCCCGCTGGGGACGGTGACGAACTGCACCTGGCCCTCGCCGGTCGTCGGCGGCTGGGAGACGCAGACCCGTCTCGTCGACGTCATCTTCCGCGCCCTGCTGCCGGCCCTGCCGTCGGTGCTGCCGGCGGGGACGAAGGCGATGATGTGCCATGCGGGCTTCGGCGGCGTCGACCCGGTCACGAACGAGTACACGTGCTTCCTCGAGACCTTCGGCGGCGGCTACGGCGGCCGCCTCGCGAGCGACGGCCCGGACGCGGTGCAGACGCACGGCCAGAACACGGAGAACGCCCCCGTCGAGGAGACGGAGCTGAACTACCCGGTGCGCGTGGTGCGGCTCTCCCTCGTGGACGACTCGGACGGCGCAGGCCGGTTCCGCGGCGGGCTGGGCCTGCGCAAGGACTTCCTCTTCGAGCGGCCGACCACCTTCACCGTGCTGTCGGACCGGGTGGCCGCAGGGCCCGCCGGCGCCTTCGGCGGGCACGACGGCAGAAAGGCCGAGTACGTGCTCATCCGCGCCGGTGCGGAGACCCGGCTTGGCGCGAAGACGACGGTGGCGCTCGAGGCCGGTGACGTCGTCAGCTACCGCACGTGCGGCGGGGGCGGGTACGGGCCGCCGGAGGAGCGCGACCCGGAGCGCGTCCTGCGCGACGTGCTGGAGGAGAAGGTGAGCGTCGAGCGCGCGCGCGACGTCTACAGGGTGGCCGTCTCCGGTCGTGCCCTCGACGCGGCGGCGACGGCGGAGCTGCGCGGATGAGCACGGGCATCGACCCGATCGGTTTCGAAGTGATTCGCAACGCGCTCGTCGCCGCGACGGACGAGATGGTGCTCGCCCTGAAGCGGAGCGCCTACTCGACGAACATCAAGACGCGCTCCGACTTCTCGTGCGCCTTCTTCGACGCCGACCTGCGCTCGGTGGCGCAGGCGTTCACGCAGCCGGTGCACCTGGGCTCGATGGTGCAGCAGGTGCCGCACGCGATCCGGCGCTACGGCGAGGAGAACCTCGGGCCCGGCGATGCGATCGTCACCAACGACCCGCACCCACGCGGCGTGCACCTGAACGACGTCAGCCTGATCTCGCCCGTGTACGTGGACGGGATGCTCCTCGGCTACGTGGCCAACCTCGCCCACCACGTGGACGTCGGTGGCGGTGCGCCCGCCTCGATCGGCGCGTTCCAGGAGGTGTTCCAGGAGGGAGTGATCATCCCGCCGGTCAAGGTCGTCCAGGGGGGAAGGATCGTGGACGACGTCTTCCGGCTGATCCTCGCCCAGATCCGATCGAAGCACGAGACGGCCGGTGATTTCCGCGCCCAGATCGCGGCCAACGCGACGGGCGTCCGGAGAATCTCGGCGCTGTCCGATCGCCACGGGCGCGAGACGCTGCTCGCGACGATGAACGAGCTGCTCGCGTACACCGAGCGGCGCGTGCGGGCGGAGATAGCGCAGCTCGAGCCGGGAACGTACGAGGCCGACGGCACCGTCGACAACGACGGCTACACCGACCGGGCCGTCCGCCTCCATGTCGGGATCGAGATCACGCCCGACGGTCTCCACTTCGACACCACCGGGTCGGACCCGCAGCGGCGTGCGCCGGTCAACTCGACGTACGCCATGACCTTCTCGGCCTGCGCCTACGCGCTCAAGTGCCTGATCGACCCCGACCTGCCGGTGAACGACGGCTTCTACCGGCTGTTCAGCCTGAGCGCGCCGGAGGGCACGGTGACGAACTGCACCTGGCCCGCGCCGGTCGTCGGCGGCTGGGAGACGCAGACCCGCCTCGTCGAGGTGATGTTCCGCGCCCTCCTGCCCGCGTTCCCGGAGCGGCTCCCGGCAGGCACGAAGGGGATGATGTGTCAGGCGGGCTTCGGCTCCCTCGACGTCGCCAGGGGAAGCTACACGTGCTTCTACGAGGCGCTCGCCGGGGGCTACGGCGGCCGGCACGGGAGCGACGGTCCCGACGCGGTGCAGGCTCACGGCCAGAACACGGAGAACGCGCCGATCGAGGAGACGGAGCTCAACTACCCGGTGCAGATCGCCCGGCTCTCGCTCGTCGAGGACTCGGAAGGCCCGGGCCGGTTCCGCGGAGGGCTCGGGCTCCGCAAGGACTTCCGCGTGCTGCAGGCGACGACGTTCACGATCCTCGCCGACCGCGACCGGAAAGGCCCGTGGGGTGCTCTCGGCGGCCACGACGCGGCGGTCGCCGAGTATGTGCTGATCCGCGACGGCGTCGAGACCAAGCTCGGCTCGAAGTGCACCACCGAGGTCGTTGCAGGCGACATCGTGAGCGTGCGCAGTTGCGGCGGGGGCGGTTACGGCCCTCCCGAGGAGCGCGACCCGGAGCGCGTCCTGCGAGACGTGCTCGAGGGCAAGGTCAGCGCCGAGCGGGCGCGCCGGCACTACAGGGTGGTCGTCGCCGACCGCCGCATCGACGAGCAGGCAACCACCGAGCTGAGGAGAGGAACGGCATGAGCGTGCGACTGGCGATCGACATCGGAGGGACGTTCACCGATGCCACCCTGATCGACGAGGAGACCGGCGAGGTCTCGATCGCCAAGGTGCTGACGACGCCGGCCGATCCCTCCGAGGGGTTCATGCAGGCCGCCGAGCGCGCGCTCGCCGAGGGTGGCGTCCAGCCGGGCGAGGTCACGTTCGTCGTGCACGCCACCACCGTGGCGACGAACGCGATCATCGAGGGGAAGATCGCGCGCAGTGGCTTCGTCACCACGGACGGCTTCCGCGACCTGCTCGAGATCGCGCGGCAGGTGCGGCCGACGCTCTACGACACCCGGTTCGAGAAGGCGCCGCCGCTCGTGCCCCGCGACCGCGCGGTCGTCGTCCGCGAGCGGCTCGGGCCGAAGGGAGAGGTGCTCCACGCGCTCGAGGACGACTCGGTGCGTGAGGCGGCGGCGATCCTGCGGCGGGAAGGAGTCGAGTCCGTCGCCGTCTGCCTCCTCCACGCCTACGTCAACGCGGAGCACGAGGAGCGGGTGGGGCGCATTCTTGCCGACGAGCTGCCGGGCATCCCGGTCTCGCTCTCGTCCGAGGTCGCACCGGAGTTCCGCGAATACCTACGGGCCTCGACCACCGTCATCAACGCGGTGATCCGGCCGGTCGTGGAGCGCTACCTCCAGCGGATCGAGAGCAGGCTCGACGAGGCGGGTGTGCAGGCGAAGCTGCTCGTGATGCAGTCGAGCGGGGGCATCTTCGGCTCGGACGCCGCGAGCGTGCGGCCGGTGTTCATGGTCGAGTCCGGGCCTGCCGCCGGGGTGATCGCCTCGGCCCACCTGGGGGAGACGCTCGGGCGTCCCGACATCCTCTCGTTCGACATGGGCGGCACGACGGCCAAGGTCGGGCTGATCCAGGACGGCAGGCCGTCCGTGACCAAGGACTACAACGTCGGCGGCCACGCCGGCGCGGGCATCGGCGGCATGTCGCTGTCGGGCTACCCGGTGCGTACCCCCGTCGTCGACCTCGTCGAGATCGGCGCGGGCGGCGGCTCCATCGCCTGGGTCGACTCGGGCGGGCTCCTGCGCGTCGGGCCCCGGAGCGCGGGCGCCGATCCCGGGCCGGTCTGTTACCGGCGGGGCGGCCTGGAGCCCACCGTGACCGACGCCAACGTCGTGCTGGGCCGCCTCAACCCGCGCTACTTCCTCGGCGGCGAGATCGGGCTCGACGTCGAGGGCGCGGCGCGCGCGATCGAGGAGCGCTGCGCGAAGCCGCTCGGGATCGGCGTCACCGAGGCCGCGAACGGCATCGTCGAGATCGCGAACGCGGCGATGGTGAACGCCCTCCACCTGATCTCCGTCCAGCGGGGCTACGACCCGCGTGACTTCGTCCTCGTCGGCTTCGGCGGCGCGGGGCCGGTGCACGCGAACGCGCTCGCGCGCGACGCGGAGATGCCGACGCTGCTGATCCCGCGCAGCCCCGGCATCTTCTCCGCCACCGGCCTCCTGACCACCGACCTCAAGCGTGACACCGCGACGACGATCATGCGGCGCCTCGACGACCTCGACCACGGCGAGGTTGCCACCACCTTCGCGCACCTCGAGGAGGCGGGGCGAGCCGAGCTCGAGCGCGAGGGCCTCGGCGGAGACTCGATCGAGTTCCTCCGGCAGATCGACCTGCGCTACGTGGGGCAGAGCTACGAGCTGACGATCCCCGCCGGGGACGACCTGCTCGAGCGGTTCCACGCCGAGCACGACCGCACGTACGGCTTCGCCGCTCCCGGCGAGACGGTCGAGGTGGTGAGCCTGCGGCTGACGAGCATCGGCAGGATCGCGAAGCCGCCGCCGCGCCGCCTGCGCGGAGGCGAGACGCCGGCGCCCAAGGAGCGGCGTCCCGTCTACTTCGCCGAGGCCGGCGACTACGTCGACTGCCCGATCTACGACCGCTACGCGCTGCCCGCCGGCGTGACGTTCGCCGGCCCTGCGGTCGTGGAAGAGTTCGACTCGACCACCGTCGTCCATCCGGGCTTCGGCGTTCGTGTGGACGAGGTCGGCAACCTGATCATCGAGAGGGAGGCAGCGTGAGCGCGGAGTACGGGATCGTCCTGTCGAAGAACGTCATGGTTCCGATGCGGGACGGCGTGCGGCTCGCCTTCGACGTCTACCGGCCGGCGCGCGACGGGGGCTTCGTCGACGGCCGCTTCCCGACGATCATGCTCCACACTCCGTACGACAAGACCGACAAGCGCTACAGCGAGATCGCCGACTTCTTCGTCCCGAAGGGCTACAACGTCGTGCTGATCGACCTGCGCGACCGCTATTGCTCGGAGGCGTCCGGCGTCTACTACCACGCCGCCACGCCGCACACCGGGCGGGACGGCTACGACATCTGCGAGTGGATCGGCGCGCAGCCGTGGTCGAACGGCCGCATCGGCACCGTCGGAAGCTCCTACGCCGCGATCACCCAGGTGCGCACCGCGCTCGAGCGCCCGCCGCACATGACGGCGATCTGGCCGGACGTGGTGCCCACCAACAGCTTCCAGAACCAGTGCCGCGAGGGCGGGGCGATGCAGCAGCACATGTTCTGGGCGCTCTTCATCCACGCGCAGGACGCGCAGGACATACGCGACGACCCGGAGAAGCAGCAGGACGTCTGGAACGACCTGCGCGACCTGCGGCAGCTCTTCCGCGCGACGCCGTGGCGGCGGGGCCAGACCGCCCTGCGGCACGTGCCGCCCCTCGAGGACTCGCTCATCGACTACTACACGCGCGGCGCCTACGACGACTACTGGGACCGGATCGAGCACAACTACACGAAGTTCTGGGACCAGCACGCCGACGTCCCGGCCACGATGTCGACGGGCTGGTACGACCCGTTCCCCGACCGCCGACACCGAGTACTTCGCGGCGATGACGGAGCGGAACGACGCGCCGCAGCGACTCGTCGTCGGCCCGTGGAGCCACGTCGGGATGCGGGGCGACGCGACGTACTGCCACGAGGTCGACTTCGGCCCGCAGAGCGTCTGGGGCGTGCAGCGCTACTTCGAGGAGCAGCTCGCGTTCTTCGACCGCTGGCTCCCGGACGACGCGACCGGCCAGCCGGAGGGCGAGGCCCCGGTCAGGATCTTCGTCATGGGCGGCGGGTCCGGCCGGAGGACCGCCGAGGGCAAGCTCGACCACGGCGGGCAGTGGCGCGACGAGTGGGAGTGGCCGCTCGCGCGCCGGGTGGAGACGCCGTACTACCTGCACGGGGACGGCGTGCTCTCGACCTCGCCGCCGTCGGCAGGCGACGCGCCGCGGCAGTTCACGTTCGACCCCGCCCACCCGGTACCGACGCTCGGCGGCCTCTACTGCTCGATCGGCGAGCTGCCGGCCGAGGGCGCGGGCATGGAGCAGGCCTGGGCGCGGTTCCTGAGCCCGGTGCTGCGGCTGCGCGACCTGCTCACCCCGGGCCCGGTCGACCAGAAGGAATCGCCGGCGTTCTTCGGCTCCGAGGAGCCGTACCCACGCCTGTCCGAGCGGCCCGACGTGCTCGTCTTCCAGACCGAGCCGCTGACGGAGCCCGTCGAGGTGACGGGGCCGATGAAGGTGCATCTGTGGGTCTCGTCGAGCGCGCTCGACACCGACTTCACGGCGAAGCTGGTGGACGTCCACCCGGCGAACGAGGACTATCCCGAGGGCTACGACATGCTGCTGAACGACTCCGTCATCCGCTGCCGCTTCCGCGAGGGGTTCGACCGGGAGGTGCTGCTCGAGCCGGGCGTCGTCGGTGCCGGTCACGATCACGCTGCCGCCGACGAGCAACCTGTTCGACGCCGGCCACCGGATCCGCGTCGACATCTCGTCGTCGAACTGGCCGCGCCTCGACGTGAACCCGAACACGGGCGAGCCGATCGGCCGGCACACGCATCAGGTCGTCGCCGAGCAGGCCGTCTACGTCGACGCCGAGCGTCCGTCCCACATCGTCCTGCCGGTGATCCCGCGAGTGAGCCGTGATCCGGGAATCGAGTGGTGCGCCGTCCCCGCCGGGGACGTTCACGATGGGCAGCGACCCGCGCGGCGCGTCGCCGCCGGACGCCGACGAGGGCCCTCGCCACGATGTCACCCTCGAGCCGTTCCGGATCGCCCGCGTCCCGGTGACGAACGAGCAGTACCGCGTGTTCGTCGGACGAGACCGGCCAGCCGGCTCCGAGCTCCTGGCCCGGAGGCTCGATGCCGGCCGGCGAGGAGGACGTGCCGGTGACCTACGTGACGTGGCACGACGCCCGCGCCTTCTGCGCCTGGGCAGGGGGGCGGCTGCCGACCGAGGCGGAGTGGGAGGCGGCAGCGAGCGGGGGAGACGGCCGTCTGTGGCCATGGGGCAATCTTCCTCCGGACGCGACGCGCGCTGTCTTCGGGCGGGGCATCGGGTCGCCTTCCTCCGCGGGCCGGGCTCCTGCCGGAGCCTCCCCCTCGGGGGCGCTGGACCTGGCCGGAAACGTCTGGGAGTGGGTCTCGAGCTCCTACCGTCCGTATCCGTACGATCCCGGCGATGGTCGCGAGGACGCGGCCGGCCGCGACCCGCGTGTCGTTCGCGGCGGCTCGTACCTGCACGGTCCCGACGCGATCCGGTGCTGCCGCCCGGCATCCTCTGCTTGCTCCGGCGGCCGACCACTACGTCGGCTTTCGCGTCGCCGCCGACGCCGGGCAGGGCAGGTCCGCGCTCGACTGGGTCGACGTCTCCGGCGGCACGTTCTCTATGGGACGCGATCCGTCTCCGTACTGCGGGGAGGCGCTCGCGGACGAGTGCCCGGCGCACACCCTCGAGCTGCGACGCCTTCGAGCTCTCGCTGACGCCGGTCACGAACGCCCAGTACGCGGACTTCGTACGGGAGACGGGTCATCGGCCGCCGGCGCACTGGGACGGTGGCGCGCCGCAGCTTGCGGACGCCGACCACCCCGTCACCTGGGTCGACTGCGCACGATGCGGCTGCGTTCTGCGCCTGGGCGGGAGTGCGGCTGCCGACCGAGGCGGAGTGGGAGAAAGCGGCGCGTGGCGACGGATGCCCGGCTCTACCCGTGGGGCTCGGTCGAGCCGGACGAGCGTCACGCGACCTTCGGGCGCGGCGCAAAGCACGGGAGCACGACGCCGGTCGGCGGCGTGTCGCGCGGGCGCGAGCCCCTATGGGCTGCTCGACATGGCCGGGAACGTCTGGGAGTGGGTGGCGAGCGGCTACCGCCGTACCCCTACCTCGCCGGACGACGGCCGCGAGGACCGTCGTGGCCCGGCGAGCGCGTCCTGCGCGGGGGCTCGTACGCGAGCCCGTGCTCCGCTCTACCTTCGCTGCGCCGCCCGCAGCCGCAGCTACCCCGGCCGCAGGGCCGCGCACATCGGCTTCCGTGTCGCAAGAGGCGTCGAGTAGGACACACGGGCCTGGTGCGTCTTCTCGCCCGACATCGTCGCAGGCGTCGGCGTCCGGGTCGTACGTGATCGTCGCCCGCCCGGAGCCACCGCCGACACCGGGTCGGAAGTCCGTCTCCGCAGGGCCGAACCCGGAGCCGCCACCGCCGTGCCCGCCGCTGAAGACAGTGCTGGAGCCGCCTCCGCCTCCGCCGTAGAGCCCGCCGCCGCCGCCGCCTCCGCCGCTGACCTCGCCTCCGGCTCCGTTGCCACCGGCCCCGAGTGAGCCGGCCGTCGCCGAAACCGAGTGATCGGATGCGTTACGGCCCGGGGCGCCGCCTTTCGTCCGAGTTCCGCCCTTTCCACCGGTCGCCGCGTTCGCCCTCCCCAGGGGGGCGAAGCCGTCCTGCCCGATCGGGTCGCCGCCGTTGCCGCCGCCGGTACCGAGTGGGCCGCCGATCCCACCGCCGGCACCACCCGAGCCGCCGCCGCCGACGATGATGCGGTGCTCGAGCTCGTCGCCGCCTCGACGGACATCCGTTGCTCCGCCTCCGCCGGAGCCCGCTTTCCCTGGACGCCCGTCCCGCCCGAGGGAGGTCCTGCCGCCGGTGCCGCCTCCGTTCCAACCGCCGTCTCCCGGAGTCGAGCCCACGGCTGCGCCGCCCCAGCCGCCCACACGGACGCGTAGGGTCTCGCCCGGGTCGACCTCGAAGGTGGCGACCGCCCGTGCGCCGGCACCGGGTGCACCGGCCGTGCCTGCCCCACCGCCGGCCCCACCGACGACCTCGACCCGAACCCGGCAGATACCGGCCGGCACGACGTAGCTCTGGGGCGACCCTGTGAACTCGAACTCTCTCACGACGCTCGAGCTCGCTCCGGCCAGCAGCCAGGCGGGGGCGGCCACGACGACCGCGGCAATCACGAGAGATGACCGGCGAACGTTCCGTTGCCGCCTCGACGTGGTCGGTGCCGCCTGTCCGACACGGGGGTGGGCTGTCGCCCGATGCGAACTCGCTGTCATTTCTTCCCTCCTCAGCCTGGGTTGCCTCGATCTGGACGTGCCGGGACAACGTTCGGCTTCGCGGGTCGAGCGGAGGTAGAACGCCGGTGCAGCGAGCTCCTGGCCCCCGGTGCGAGCTCCTGGCCCCCGGTGCGGGGGAGTGCTAGTTTCGGCGCGAGCCGCGCATGGACTTTCGCATCCTCGGGCCGGTCGAAGTGGTCGCCGAAGGGCGCGTCGTCGCGCTGGACGCCGCGAAGCCACGTGCGCTTCTGGCAATCCTGCTCCTCCATCCGGGCGAGCCCGTGTCGAGCGAGCGCCTGATCGACGACCTCTGGGCAGGCCGTCCGCCGGCCACTGCAGGGAAGGTCCTGCAGGCGTACGTCTCGCAACTCCGCAAAGCGCTCGGCAGCGAGGTGATCGTCACCGGCGCGGCCGGCTATCAGCTCGTCGTCGCGCCGGACGGTCTCGATCTCCACCGCTTCGAGCGCCTCGTGAGCGAGGCTCGAGGGGCAGAGCCGCCGGCCAAAGCCCGCCGCTTGAGAGAGGCACTGTCGCTCTGGCGTGGCCCACCGCTCGCCGAGTTCGCCTACGAGCCGTGGGCGCAGGCCGAGATCGGAAGGCTCGCCGAGCTTCGCCTCTCTACGCTCCAGGACCGCATCGACGCGGATCTCGCTCTCGGCCTCGACGGCGAGCTCGTCGGCGAGCTCGAGCTTCTAGTCACCGAGCATCCGCTCTCGGAGCGCCTGCGCGGCCAGCTCATGGTGGCGCTGTACCGCTCCGGCCGGCAGGCGGACGCCCTGGCGGCCTACCGGGCGGCCCGGGAGACGCTGGTCGAGACGCTAGGGATCGAGCCGGGACCTGCGCTGCGGCGTCTCGAGCGCTCGATCCTCGATCAGGATCCGGCACTGGACGTCACGCCCCCCGCGCCGACAGCTGCCGAGTCGGCGCGGCCGTCACCGAGCCTGCGGGCGCGATCGACCTCGTTCGTCGGCCGCAAGCGAGAGTTGCGGGAGATCCCCGCGCTCCTGAGCGACGGGGACGTGCGCCTGCTGACGTTGACGGGACCGGGCGGCTCGGGCAAGACGCGGCTCGCCGTCGAGGCGACGGCCGGCCTCGGCGACGAGTTCCCGGACGGTGTGGTGCTGGTCGAGCTTGCCCCGATCGGAGACCCGGATCTCGTCGCGGCGTCGATCGCCGACAGACTCGGTGTGGGCGACCGGCCGGGGCAGGAGCCGGCCAAGGCGTTGGCTGCCCACCTGCACGGCCGCCGGGCGTTGCTCGTGCTCGACAACTTCGAGCAGCTACTCGCAGCAGCGCCCGTCCTCGCGGAGCTGCTGGCGGGCGCACCGGGCGTGACCTTTGTGGTCACGAGCCGAGCGCCGCTTGACATCTCCGAGGAGCGAATCTACCCGGTGCCTGCGCTCGAGCTTCCCGAACCGTCTCTCACGCGGCAGACAGAAAGCCTCCGCCGAATCGAGGCAGTTCGGCTCTTCGTCGAGCGCGCACGCGACGTGAGACCCGACTTCGAGCTCACCGACGCGAACGCCGACGCGGTGGCCGAGCTTTGCCTACGCCTGGACGGGCTGCCGCTTGCGCTCGAGTTGGCGGCCGCGCGGATCAAGCTGCTCGCCCCCAGTGCAATCCTCGTGCGCCTCGGTGGCAGGCTCGACCTCCTGAAGGCCGCTCCCGGCGCTGGCATGCCCGAGCGGCACCGGACATTGCGTGCCGCGACGGAATGGAGCTACGACCTCCTTACGGCTGAAGAGCAGGTGCTGTTCACGAGCCTCGCCGTGTTCGTCGGCGGCTTCAGCCTCGACGGCGCCGCGGCGGTTGCAGGGGAGCTCGAGCTCGACGTCGTCGATGGCGTGGAGGTGCTCTTGAACGACAACCTGCTCCACACGGAACCGATGGCAGGCGGTGAGCCCCGCTTCGGGATGCTGAAGACGATCCGCGAGTACGCACACGAGCGACTGGAAGAGCGCCGAGACGGCGACGACACACGGCGCCGGCACGCCGATTTCTATCGTGGGCTAGCAGAAGCGGCCGAGCCCGCGCTCCTCGGACCACACCAGCTGCGCTGGCTCGAGCGGCTCGATGCCGAGGTCGCCGACATCCGTGCCGCGCTGACCTGGGCTGCCGAGAGCGGGGAGGCAGAAGTTGGCCTGCGGACCGGCGCAGCGCTCTGGCGCTTCTGGCAGCTGAGAGGATCCGAGGCGGAAGGCCGCGAGCACCTCGAGCGGTTGCTGGCCCAGCGCTCCGGCTCGAAGATGGCGCGGGCAAAGGCTCAGGCGCGGGTCGCGTCTCTGGCGGTGATGCAGGGCGACCACGAGGCGGTGCGCAGCTTTGGTGAGGCGAGCCTGCTGGTCTATCGCCGGGTGGGAGACGACCAGGAGGTCGCGGGGATGCTCGGCGTCCTCAGCCTCTCCTACCTGGCGACGGGTGAGGTCGAGCGAGCACACGAGCTCGCCGAGGAAAACCTCGAGGTCGCACGGCGAACGGGCGACCTCTCGACCAAGGCGTATGCCGCCATGTCTGCCGGCGTTGTGCATGCGCACCGGGGGGAGTTCGATGAGGCCGAGCGCCTCCTCGAGGAGAGCATTCGCGCGGCGCGTCAGCTCGGGAACGTGCGCAGCGTCGCGATGTGGATCAGGGCGCTCGGCGGGATCGCGCTGACCCGGGGCGATTACCCGAAGGCGCGCATGCTCCTCGAGGAGAGCCTCGACATCCATCGTACGCTCGGCGACCCGTGGGGGATCTCTCACTCTCTCTCAAGACTTGCGCTCGTGTCTCTGGAAGTGCACGAGATGGATGCGTCGCGGCGCCTGGTCGCGGAAAGCCTCGCGATCGAGCGGGAGACCGGCGACCGGCCCGGGCAACTCTTCAACTTCGAGGTGTTGGCGACGCTGACAGCCGCAGAAGGTCGTCCCGAGCGCGCCGTCCGTCTGTACGCGTGCGCCAGCGTGCTCCGCGAGGTTGTGGGAAGCCACATTGTGGAGCCCGGCTGGCCCGACAACGAGCACAACGTCCACCACCTCCGTTCCGTGCTCGGCGCGGAAGCATTCGCCAAGGCGTGGGAGCAGGGACAGGCGATGACGCTAGACGAGGCGCTCGACTACGCGCTCGACGAGGAGCCCGACCCGGAGCTCGCCTAGGCGGCGGTCGTGTACGTTCGCCCTCGTGGCCAACGAGACCGAGGAGCCCCCGATGTTCGAGCACGTCGACGCCGACCGTCTCCGCGACCTCACCCTGGAGCTCGTCGAGATCCACAGCCCGACCGGCGACACCGCCGAGGTCGCGCGCCGCTACGCGCAGCGTCTCGAGGAGATCGGCATGGACGTGGAGGTGCTGGACGAGCGGTTCCCTGCCACCCCGATCGTGATCGGGCGGCTTCGCGGCGGCGAGCCCGGCCCGTCGGTCGTCCTCAACGGCCACCTCGACACGGTCCCGATCCCGCATGACCCGCCCCGTGTCGAGGACGGCGCCGTTTACGGCCGCGGCAGCGCCGACATGAAGGGCGCTCTGGCCTGTGCCGCCGAGGCCGCACGCGTGCTGAACGAGCAGGGCCCGTTCCCCGGGGAGCTCGTGATCGTGGCGACCGGCCTCCACGAGGCGCCGGGAGGGAGGGGCGAGGACCTGGCGTGGCTCCTTCGCGAGCACGGCTTCCGCTCGGACTTCGCAGTCGTGTGCGAGCTCAGCGGCGATACCTTCGTTGCCGCGCACATGGGCCAGGCCACCGTCGAGATCACCCTCACTCGCCCCGGGATGGCGACCCACGAGCTACGGACCCCGCAGGGGACTCCTCACCCGATACTCGCCGCCGGCACGGTGATCGAGGCGATCGCCGCGCGCAACGCCGAGCTCGCGGCGGTGGAGCACCCCTGGGTCGGCGCGGAGACCTACTTCCTGGGAGAGGTGCACGGCGGCGACTTCTACAATCGCTTTCCGACGACGTGTCGCCTCGTCGGCACTCGCCGCTGGGCACCGGGGAACACGCTCGAGGCGGTCGAGGCGGAGTTCCGTGAGTTGCTCGAGCCGATCGCCGAAGAGACCGGCTGCTCGATCGAGCTCGACCTACGGCTCGTGCGCGGCGCTTATTCGATCGACGCCGAACATCCCCTCGCGGTGGCGCTGCGCGACGGCTACCGCGACGTGACCGGCGAGGAGCTCGTCCCCGAGGGGCTGAAGGTGGTGGCGGACGCCGCCATCTTCCAGGGCGAGGCGGCGATCCCGACCGTCTACCACGGTCCCGCCGGCGGCGGCGCCCACGCCGACGTCGAGCACGTGCCCGTCGCCGAGCTCGTGCGGGCGACGCACGTGTACCTGCGGATGCTGCGGCGGTTGTGGGGATGAGCTCACTTCCCGGGCGGCCCGCTCACCCGGCGACGGGGGCGTAGCGCGCCTCCGGCAGGCGTACGACCCGCGTCGAGACCGCACCACGGTCGCCGAGCTCGACGATGCGGTACCCGGGCGGATCGGACGCGAACGCCGTGACCTCGCCGGAGGGGTCGAACTGGAGCCCGGTGGAGGGCGTCGTCACAATCGAGGCTCGGCCGACGCGATGGGTCGACTCGTGGTGGACGTGCCCGCAGCAGACGAGCCGGACGCGGGCGTCCTCGACCAGCAGCTCCTGAAGCAGATTCCGGTCCTCGAGCCCGATCCGGTCGAGCCAGGGGCTGCCGAGGAGGACGGGGGGATGGTGCATGAACAGGGCGGCGGCCTGCGGGTCGTGCTCGTCCAGCTGCCGCCTGACCCACGCGAGCTGGTGGGCCTCCACCAGCCCGGAGACGGCCCCGGGAACCTGCGTGTCGAGGCCGAGGCAGAGCCAGTCGCCGGCGCGGAAGGAGAAGGTCACGCGGTCGAGCCCCACGCCGCCCGCGCGGTCGCCGAAGACGGACCGCAGCGCCGCGCGGTCGTCGTGGTTCCCCGGCACCTGCCAGAGACGGTCGAGCCACGGCTCCAGGATCTGCCTGACCGCGCGGTAGGTCTCGGGCAGCTCGTCGTGCGTGTGGTCACCGGTGACGACGAGGTGGTCGACGCGCCCGGCGTGCTCCTGGACGTGCGCGACGACCTCGCGAAGCACCTCCCGGGTGGGGATGCCGTACAGGCGCGCGTCCGGGTCGGCAAAGACGTGCAGGTCGGAGATCTGGACGATGCGCGTCATCGGGGCGTCCGGCATCCGTCGGGCACGACGCCGCTCAGGCCATGACGACGCCGCCGTCGACGTCGTAGGCCTGGCCCGTGATCATGCGCCCTGCCGCGCCGGCGAGGAAGACCACGAGCGGTGCCACGTCCTCCGGGGCGAGGCGGCCGCCGACCGGTGTCAGCCCCTGCTCGTACTCGTCGAGTGCGCGTCCCAGCCGCTTCGCGTCGTAGTCGACGCGCACGTCGTTCATGCGCGTACGGACGGGTCCCGGGCAGACGCAGTTGACCGTGACGCCCTCCGCTGCGACCTCGAGCGCAAGCGTCCGCATCAGGCCGAGCACGCCGTGCTTGCTTGCCGTGTACGCGCCGCCGTGCAGGATGGGGACCCGACCGTTGATGGAGGCGATCGTGACGATGCGGCCCCAGCGCTGGGCGCGCATGTGCGGGAGCACCGCCTTCGAGAGCAGGTAGGGCGCGGTGAGGTTCACCTCGAGCGTCAGGTCCCAGAACTCGTCCCTGAACTCGGCCAGGGGGCGGGGGTCGGCGCTGCTGCCGATGCCGGCGTTGTTGACGAGGACGTCGACCGGCCCGAGGGCCGAGGCCGCGCGCTCGACGACGTTCGTCGACTGGGCCCGGTCCGCGAGGTCGCAGGGGACTGCCTCCGCCTCGCCGCCCGCACCGCGGATCTCGGCGACGACGGCCTCGAGCTCGTCGGCCGTGCGGGCCGTGAGCACGACCTTTGCGCCCACTGCGGCGAGCGCCAGCGCTATGGCGCGTCCGATGCCGCGCCCGGCCCCGGTGACGAGTGCGACGCGGCCGCCGAGATCGTCCGTCCCCGTCATGTCGCCGTCGAGTATCGCACCGGCTGCTCCACGCTCGCTCAGCGGACGACGCCGCCGGCCCGCGCGCCCGTGGCCGCGCCGTCGCGAAGGGCCGCGACACCGTTCACCCACACGCCCACCACGCCTTCCGGCGAGCGGGCGGGCTCCACGTACGTCGCGGTGTCGACGTACCGCGCCGGGTCGAGCAGGACGAGGTCGGCGCGCTTTCCCGGCTCGAGCCGGCCCCGGTCGGAGAGCCCGAGCCGGTCGGCCGCGCGTGCGGTGAGCCGGGCCACCGCCTCCTCGACCGGCAGCACTCCCTCGCGGATCGCGAACCGTCCGAGGAAGCGCGGCGCCGTCGCGTACACCCGCGGGTGGGGGCGGGCGACCGAAGATCCCGTCGGAGCCGACGAGCTGCAGCCGGTGCGCCGCGATCGCCCGCACGGCGCGGTCGGACGCGTAGTGCAGGATCATGGTCACGTCGAGCGCCGATTCGGCCATCAGGTCGAGGGCGGCGGTGACGGGGTCGCAGCCGCGGGCCTCGCCGATCTGCTCGAGCGTCGTCCCTACCGCGGCCTCGTTCGGCGCGGCCGCGTTCGCGATCTCGATGCTCGCGGGGCCGAGCGTGCCGAGGATGTTCTCCCAGCCCGGCAGCCCCCGCGCGATGTCGTGCGCGATCCGGCGACGTTCGTCGGCGCGCGCGAGCCGGTCGAGGGTTCCCGGCGCGCCGCCCTCCTGCGCCCATGCCGGGAGCACGCTCGCGAGCAGCGTGCTCCCGGCGCCGTACGGGTACTGGTCGAAGGTGAGATCGACGTCCGCCGAGGCCGTGTCGAGCAGCTCGAGCAGCGGCTGCACGAGCCGCTCGTCGGCGAGCGACTTGAGGTGCGACAGGTGCAGCGGCGCACCCGCGCGGCGCGCGACGCCGATCATCTCCTCGACGGCCGCGAGCACGCCGAGGCCCTCGTTGCGCACGTGTGGCACGAGCGGCGCACCGACGCGGGCCGCCTCCTCCGCGACCGCGTCGAGCTCGGCCGTGGCCGCGTAGGCGCCGGGAAGGTAGACGAGGCCGAACGAGAGCATCCGCGCCCCCGCCTCGAAGCCGAGGCGCACCTGGCTGCGCATCTCGTCGAGCTGTGCCGTGGTCGGCTGCGTGCGCCCGCCGCCGAGCACGAGCTCCCGCACCGCCCCGTGGCCGACCGAGGGCACGAGCGACAGTGCGGGGCGCGTCGCGTCGAGGGCGTCGAGGTACTCCGCCACGGTCGACCACGGCCACTGCTCCGGGCCTGGGCCCTCCAGCGGCCGCAGGTACGCCTGCCGGTCGGCCCGCTGCTCCGGCGCGACCGGGGCGGGGGCGAGGCCGTCCGGGTTGATCACCTCCGTCGTGAAGCCCTGCGCGAGCTTCGGGGTCAGCAGCGGGTCGTCGAACGACGCGAGTGCCGAGTGCGTGTGCATGTCGACGAAGCCGGGGCAGAGGACCAGCCCCGCCCCGTCGACGACCTCCCGCGCGGGCACGAGCTGCGCTTCCTTGTGACACTGTGTCACAAGCGTTCTCCGGGCGCCTGCCGCCGGCGAGTGCGCGGTCGACGGCGGCGCTTCCTCGTGACAGCGCGTCACGAACGCGATGTCGCCCGCTCCACTCCGACGTCCCCGACGAACGGCGGCGCGTCGCCCGGGTACACGGTGGCGCCGCGGATGAGCAGGTCGAGCATGCTGCTCACCCTGCCAGCAGTACGTGAGCGGTGCCAGGATCGCCGCCCGCTCGTCGGCGAAGAGGAGCGCGCGGTGCCCTGGACGGCGATGGCGTGGATGAACGTCGAGAGGATCCAGGGCAGCACGAACTGGAGCTGGCCCTGCACCGATGCCGCCGCAGTCGCCGATAGGCCGGCGTCCGCCGCAGCGACGCCGGTCACGCGACGCAAGAGCGGCGAACCGGACAGCGCCTGGTCGAGCTCGGAGTGTGCCTCGGCGGCCCGACCGAAAGGGAGCCGGGCGAACCCGGGCGCCTGGAAGTGGACGCCGTCGACGACAGGCAGCCCCGCCTGGACGAGCACCCCGGCCAGACCCGGGTCGGAGCCGTCGCCGACGAAGAGGAACGGGGCCGCCGCGGGCGGCACGAACTCCAGGCCGGCGGCGCGCGCCGCGCGGGCGGCGACCTCGAGCGACGCCTCCGCCGAGGTGCGTGTCGTCCAGCCAGCCGCGGTCGCCTGCGAGGACGGCGATCGCCGCGTGCTGGGGTGCGACCCCGACCCTGAGGCAGTCCCATTCGAGCGTCTCGGCGCATCGCCCCGCACGCGCCGCGCGGGCCTGCCAGGAGCCCGAGCCGCAGCGTCGGGCAGCGACAGGCGACTTCCCGAGGCTGCGCACGAGGACGACGTCCTCCGCCGCGGCGAAGGCGGAGGCGAGTCGCGCGTCCTCCCACAGCGACGCCTCGTAGGCCTCGTCGGTGACCACGAGCAGGCCTGCGTCCGCGGCCACCTCCACGCACCGCTCGACCTCGCTCGCGCTCGGCACGGTGCCGGTCGGGTTGCCCGGGTTGCAGAGGAGCAGCGCCCGCGTGCGGGCGCCCGATTGCGGCGGCGATCGGCACCGTGGATCCCAGCGCCAGCCGCTCTCCGCCGTCGAGGGGACGTAGACGGGACGCCGCCCGCCGCCCGGATCGGCCCCTCGAAGAAGAAGCTCGGCGCCGGGACGACCACCTCGTCCCCGGGCCCGAGCAGCGCGCGGAAGCACACGCCGAGCGCCTGCATGGCGCCGTTCGTGACGAGAAGCTCGGTGGCCGGGTCGACCGGCCGGCCGGTCGAGCGCTCGATCTCGGCTGCGAGCGCCTCACGGAGTGCGTCGAGGCCGCGCGCCGGCGCGGTTCGCTGCGGGGCCGCGAGCGCCGTCGCGACGGCGTGCACGACGTGGGCCGGGAGCGCCGGCGCGGCCGTCCCGTGCAGCGGGCACCACCGGCTCGCCGCGCTCCCGACGCTCGCGAGGCGCTCCTCCGCCGCGTAGGTCGGGAAGCGGCCGGGCCTCACGAGGGGACGACGGGGAGCAGCACGTGCGACGGGTACGCGGCCGTGTGCAGGATCGTCTGCCGCGCGACCTGCATGCGGGTTCCGGTGCCGACGTCCTCGCCGGTGTTGAGATTGCGCGAGAAGCGCGGGAAGCTCGAGCTCGTCACGTCCACCCGCACGCGGTGCCCGCGGCCGAAGACGTTCGCCAGCGGGTAGCAGCCGGATGCGGTACTCGGCCACCTCGTCCGGCTCGAGCAGCTCGACGGACTCGCCCTCGACGCTGCCCCGGTAGCGCGCCCGGATGATCCCCTCGGTGAGGAAGATCGAGCGGCCGTCCGGGTAGACGTCGCAGATTCGCACGATGAAGTCCGTATCCCTCGCCGACGACGCCGCGTAGAGCAGCATCGGACGGGCCCGACCACCTCGAGGTCGCGCTCGAGCGCGTCGGAGGTGTAGACGAGCACGTCGTCGACGCTGCTCGAGCACGCGTTGGTCGACCGGCCCGGGCCGGATCGGCGTCTCGCGCCCCGCGTCATCGTCAGCACCGAATTGACGCCGCCGATCGTCGGCACGGGGTCGGCCGGGTCGTAGTCGTAGTGATCCGCGGTCTCGTCCGGGCGTGGCGCGTCGACCGACAGCACCCCGCCCTGCCGAAGATGGAAGCCTGCCGACTCCGAGCGCGCGAGCGGCCACTCGCGCTCACTGCGCCACTCGTTCGCCCCGAGGACGTAGAGCTCCGCAGGCGGGCGCTCGTCCCAGCCGTTCGCCTCGTCTCTGAGAAACCGGTCGTAGAAGGCGAGCTCGTGGTCGCGGATCACGGTGAGCGACGGCGAGAGGTCGATGACGCCGCTGAAGGCCTCCACTTCCTCCTCGTGTGACCACGGCCCATCAGCACGCGGTTCGACACGCGTTCGCCGATCGCGCCGAACGCCGCAGGTGCGAGCCCGAGTACGGGTCGAACCAGCCGCCCTGCTGGAAGATCGGCACGTCGACCTTGTCGGGCCGGTCCGGACCTACTGCCAGTACTCGTCATTCACCTGGTGCTCCCACCACAGCCACCAGTAGTCGACCTTGCGGCCGATCGTCACCTCGTCGAGCTCGATCAGCGGCAGGTGGCCGAAGATGCGGTCGTTGAGGACGAGGTCCCGTGCGCTCGGCCCGGTGATCAGCGACAGCGCGCTCGACGAGAGCGCCGCCGTGCCGAGCGTGAGCGCCAGCTGGAACGCGCCGCCGTTCAGGAGCCGTCCCAGAAGAGTCGTCGTGGATGACCTGCGGAGCGAAAAAAGGCACTGGACGTTCGGGTGCTGAGTCGCGCGAGCTCCCACTGCACGAGGCCGCCGTAGCTACGGCCCCACGTGCCCACCCGACCGTCTACTACTGCTCTCCGGCCGCCCACGTGAGCGTGTCGAACGCGTCGGGGCCGTCGTGGGATAGGCGACGTAAATGCCCGCCCGACTCGTACCGGCCGCGGATGTCGACGACCACGAGCGGCGTAGCCGCGCTGGGCGAAGCAACACCCCCAGGCACGAAACGGTCGCGCGTCGACTCGTACGGCGTCCACTGGACGATCGTCGGGAGCCCGTCCCCGCCGAGCGGGAGGTACACGTCGGCGGACAGCGACACCCCGTCGCGCATCGGCACGCGGCTGGTCGTACAGCACGCGGACGTCGTACCGGGGAGACCGCGAGCCCCTGGCCATCAGGTGGCGCGCCCTGCGCCGTGATCGACGTGCCGGGGGAAGTGACACGCGGCGACGTGGTCGAGGCCGTGATCGGTGAGCGCGGGTCGACTTCTCGGAGCAGACCTGCCTGGGCGATGGGGCAGCGCGTGCGGAAGCGGCAGCCCGACGGTGGGTCGATCGGGCTCGGAACGTGACGGCCCTGAGGACGATGCGCGTGCTCTTGCGGCCCGAGACCGGCCCCGGGTTCGCGGAGAGCAGCGCCATCGTGTAGGGGTGCAGCGGCGCGACCGGAAGAGCTCGTCCGAGGGCGCGAGCTCGACGACCTGGCCGAGATACATCACGGCCACGCGGTCGGAGATGTAGCCGACGACCGCGAGATCGTGCGCGACGAACAGATAGGTGAGGTCGAACTCCTCCTTCAGGTCGACGAGCAGGTTCAGGACCTGCGACTGGATCGAGACGTCGAGCGCCGAGACGGGCTCGTCGGCGACGACGAGCGACGGCTGCAGCACGAGCGCACGCGCGAGGCCGATGCGCTGGCGCTGGCCGCCGCTGAACTGGTGCGGGTAGCGGTCGGCGTGCTCGCGGCAGGCCGACCCGCTCGAGCATGTCGAGGACACGAGCCGCATCGCGCGTCCTTGGCGCCCTCGATCCCGTGGATCGTGAGGCCCTCGGCGATCGAGGTCGCCCACCTTCATGCGCGGGTCGAGCGAGCCGACCGAGTCCTGGAAGACGATCTGCATGTGACGGCGCATCTCCTTCATGTCCCTGCTTCCGAGCCCGACGAGCTCGACGCCGTCGAAGGTGATCTCGCCCGCTGTGGGCTCGAGGAACCGTAGGAGGGTGCGTCCGAGTGTCGACTTGCCGCAGCCGGACTCACCGACGAGACCGAGCGTCTCTCCTCGCCGCACCTCGAGATCGACTCCGTCGACCGCCTGCAGATACCCCGACGTCCGCTTCAGGAACCCCTGCTTCACCGGGAAGTGCTTCTTCAGTCCCCGAACGCTGAGCAGGACGTCGCTCCGCGCCCTCGGGGGGATCGGCGGCGCGACTTCGCCGGCGTGACGGTTCCGGAAGCTCACGAGGGCACCTCCAGGGCCTCGAAACGTCGCGGGGCCGTTCTCGCAGAGCCAGCAAGCGGGCTTCCTGCCCACCCACGGCATGGAGGGGCGGCAGCTCGGTCCCGCAGCGATCGAACGCGTAGTCGCAGCGGGGGGCGAAGCGACAACCCTGAGGCCAGTCGAGCGGGCTCGGCACCATCCCCCGGATCGCCTTGAGAGGGGTGGTGTAACGCATGCCGAGGAGCGGGATCGAACGGAGGAGCGCCTCCGTGTAAGGGATGCTGCGGGTTGTCGAAGATCTCCTTCACAGGGCCCCTTCTCGACGACCTTGCCGCCGTACATGACCGCCACCTCGTCGACCATCTCGGCCACGACCCCGAGGTCGTGCGTGATCAGCAGGATCGCCATGCCGAGCTTCTCCCGCAGCTCCTTCATCAGCTCGAGGATCTGCGCCTGCACCGTCACGTCGAGGGCCGTCGTCGGCTCGTCGGCGATCAGGAGCTTCGGGTTGCAGCCAGACGCCATACCGATCATCACCCGCTGACGCATGCCGCCGGACATCTGGTGGGGGTAGTCGTGCATCCGCTTCTCGGCGGGGGATCCCGACGAGCCGCAGCATCTCGACGGCCCGGTCCTGGGCTTCTTCTTGCGCGAGGTCCTGGTGCAGGCGACGGACTCGGCGATCTGCTCGCCCACCGTGAAGACCGGATTGAGCGAGGTCATCGGCTCCTGGAAGATCATCGAGATCTCGTTGCCGCGGATCTTCGCCATCTCGTCTTCGGACAGCGTGGCCAGATCGCGACCCTCGAAGAGCATCGTGGACGTCGGCTCGACCCGCCGGGAGATCGACCAGGCGCATGATCGAGAGCGCCGTCACGGACTTGCCGCTCCCCGACTCACCGACGACGCCGAGCGCGCCGCCCTTCCCGATCGAGAAGTCGACGCCGTCGACGGCTCGAATCACGCCGCCGTGAGTGGAAGCCGGTGCGAAGATTCTCGACGTTGAGGAGATCGGTCATCGTCGCCCTTTGCGGCGCGCCGAGGTACCTTCGGTCCGAGCTCGTGGTGGACGACGTCCCTGGTGCCTTGCGCCCGTTGGACGTCGAGGCGGGCCGGCACCGCGATGTGCCCCTCGAGCTGCTTGAGCGTGAGGGGGACATCGCGCGACTGCAACGCTGCGAGCAGCTCCCGGTGCTCGACGACCATCGTCGCGAGATCCTTGCCGCGGCCGTAGCGATAGAAGTACGCACGGATCCGCGGCCAGATCGTGCCCCAGATCTGGACCGTGTGGGCTGACCGAGACGACGAGATGACCACCTCGTGGAATCGCAGGTCGGCCTCCACGAGGCG
Organism: uncultured Gaiellaceae bacterium; assembly: GCA_963731095.1. Lineage (GTDB taxonomy): Bacteria > Actinomycetota > Thermoleophilia > Gaiellales > Gaiellaceae > Gaiella. Next base: position 24,221 of record CAVSUK010000014.1, on the reverse strand, counting down.
CGGCAGGTCGTTCGCGGCGGCAGCCTGCTCGATGTGCCACACCTGCTTTCCGAGCTCCCCGAGGTCGTCGTCCGTCATCCGCGCGATCGCGTGGGTGAAGCTGTAGCGCTCGAGCGTGAGCCGGATCGGGATGAGAACCTCCTGCACCTCCTCGTCGGAGACGCCGAGCACGACCGCACCCTTGTACGCAGTGGACATGACGAGACCCTCGTTCCGAGCTGTCGGAGCGCCTCGCGGACGGGGCCGCGGCTCGTTCCGAGCTCTGCAGAGAGCGTCGCCTCGACGAGCCGCTCACCTGGCTCGTAGTTCCGACGATGATCGCGCTGCGCAGGATCTCGACGACCTGCTGGCCGCGCGGGCCACCCCTTCCGGCGCCGACATCGACGACGGTGGTGGAGGTGCGTTCGACAATTGCGCCATGCGTCGCTCCCATCATACAAATTGTCGACAATTCATAAATGGTTGACAATCTTGTGGTCCGAGCCTAGTCTAGCCATCTCCCGTGAAGATCACCAGCATCCAGACCGTTCCCGTTCGCACGCCGATGCGAGAGCCACTCGTGTGGCCGGGTGGTACGCGGCTCTCGGCATCGGGCCTCCTCGTCGAGGTCCACACGGACGAGGGCATCGTCGGCATCGGCGAGGCGCCCGGGCCGACGCTGCCGACGATCCGCACGATCATCGATGCCGAGCTGACGCAGTTCCTCGTGGGCCAGGACCCGCTCCGCACGGAGTGGCTCGTCAACCGCATGGAGGAGTTCACACGCAACTGGAGTCGGATCGGCGCGTATGCGATCTCGGGGATCGAGATCGCGCTCCTCGACATCAAGGGGAAGGCACTCGGCGTTCCGGTGGCGGAGCTCCTCGGGGGCTTCTGCCGCCGTGACGTTCCGGTCGTCGGCTACCTGTTCATCGACGAGCCCGAGGCGAATGCGCGCAAGGCCGCAGCATTCGTCGACGCCGGCTACTCCGAGCTGAAGCTCAAGGTCGGCGCGACTTCGGCCAGGATCACGACACGATCGCGGCGATCCGCGATGCGGTCGGCTCCGACGTGAAGATCCGGATCGACGCGAACATGATCTGGAGCGTTCCCGCCGCGATCAAGTGGATCCGGGGACTCGAGAAGTTCGACCTCCAGTACGTCGAGCAGCCCGTTCCGGACTTCGACGTGGCAGGGATGGCCACGGTACGTCGCGCGGTCGGCGTCCCGATCGCGGCCGACGAGGGCTGCACCGACATCCGCTCCGCGCTCGAGTTGATCAAGGCCGAGGCGTGCGACGTCTTCGTGGTCTACCCCTCGGAGGCCGGCGGGTTGACGCGCGGCAGGGAGATCGCCGCGCTCGCCGCAGCAGCGGGAAAGTGGTGCGCGATCGGGAGCTGGGCCGAGCTCGGCGCGGCGACCATGGCGAACGCGCATCTCGTCGCGGGCTCCTCGAACTTCCCGTTTGCGAGCGACACGCACTACCCGCTTCAGGAGGCTCGACGTGCTCGCGGAGCCTCTCGAGATGGGTAACGGTGTCATCTCGGTGACCGATGCTCCGGGGCTCGGAGTCGACGCTGGATCGTGACGCCGTCGAACGACTTGCCAACATTCAGGTACGAGAATCCGTCTTTTACGATGACATCAACGGTGAGGCACCGAGGGTCGGTCAGATTGTCTGACCGACCCCCACTTACAAAGGAGGACATGGCTGTGTCCAACAAAGAGAGCAGGACGAGCACGCTGTCGGCGGGGTCACGCGGCGTGACGCTCTCGTCAAGGCCGGCGTCGTAGGCGCCGGTGCAATCGCGGCCGGATCGCTCGCGGGTGGCGCCAAGGCGGCGACCCGGCGTTCGTCGCCACGCCGAAGATCCGCCGCGGTGGACGGATCATCGTGGGCGCTCGAGCAGGATCCGGTGCACGTCGCACCCTTCGGTGCAATCCTGACCTCGAACCACTGGGGCAAGCAGGCGGCCTACGACTCGCTCGTCGAGTGGGACAAGAACCTCAACCTCAAGCCGGCTCTCGCCACGTCGTGGAAGATCTCGGCCGATCAGAAGTCGATCACCTTCAACCTGCGCAAGGGCGTGAAGTTCCACAACGGCAAGGAGCTCGACGCCGGCGACGTCAAGTACTCGATCGAGAAGATGCTCGCGCCGCCGCTTCCGGGGAGCGTCACCACGGTCAGCCAGGTGCCCGGCTTCGACGGCGCAGACGTCGTCTCGAAGTACGTCGTCCGCCTCCGCCTCAAGACGCGGGACGCGCGCGTGTTCGGATTCCTCGCGTGGGGTCGCTACTCGCCCATCGTTCCGGCCGGGCTCTACGACCAGATCAACGTCGCCCGGAACGCGATCGGCACCGGGCCGTATCGGATGGTCGGCTTCAACCCGAACGACCGCGTCGAGTACGTGGCCAACAGGTCCTTCTGGAAGCCCGGCCAGCCGTACATGGACGCGATGACGCTGAAGACCCTCCCCGACGAGCAGTCGCGCATTGCGGCGCTGCGTGCCGGCTCGATCGACGGCGCCACGCTCTCCTCCGACGGGGCGAAGTCGCTCGCGAACGACTCGAGCCTCACCATCCTGCGGGGCGGCACGGCAGCGTTCCGCGAGCTGCAGTTCACGATCAAGGGCGACCCGAAGCCATGGCACGACGTCCGCGTCCGCCAGGCCGTCAACTTCGCGATCAACCGTCAGGCGATCATCAACACCGTCTACAACGGCGCCGGCAACTACTCCGGTGTCGTGCCTCCCGGGTACGGCCCGTGGCCGTTCACGCAGGCGGAGCTGAAGAACAAGTACCAGAAGTTCGATCTCCCGAAGGCGAAGGCGCTCATGGCGGCCGCCGGTCAGGCGAAGGGCTTCTCCGTCAAGCTGTCGACGTTCTCGACGCCCCTCGAGTTCCAGCAGATCGCCTGCGGTGATCAAGTCGCAGCTGAAGGCGATCAACATCGACGTCGAGATCGTCGCCCAGGAGCCGGGCACCTTCGCCGCGAACAACGGCACCGGCAGCTTCGAGTGGGATCTCACCGCGCGCGGCATGCGCGGCGACATCGACGGGTACCTGGCTGAGTACAACCCGAGCAACACGATCTACAAGCGTGGTACCCGCTCTACAAGAACGTCAAGGTCTGGCGGGCGATCGGAAACGGCAAGATCACCCTCGATCCGGCCAAGCGGCTCCCGATCTACAAGGGAGCCCAGATCCAGCTCATGAACGACCTGCCCCAGATCGGCCTCGTGCAGGTGAACAAGTTCCAGGTCATCAACAAGCGCGTGCAGGGCATGTACGTCGCGTTCGACGACTTCAACACGGGACTTCGCAACAACGTGTGGCTGAGCTCGTAGCCGCCCCCCCCCCCTCTGGATCCGTCCCAGTCCATTCCTGGCGCCCCCTCGGCGCCCTGGTTCCGTGGTCTCCAACCGAGCCCGTCTCCACCGTTCTGCTCGACGCACTCCCGATCACCTTCGAGCTCATGTTCCTCGGGCTGCTGATCGCGACCGTGATCGGCGTCCCGCTCGGCGTCCTCTCGGCCGTCAAGCGTGACAGCAAGCACGACTTTGCAGCCCGCATCGGCGGCCTCATCGGCGTCAGCATTCCGAGCTTCTGGCTCGCCACGCTGCTCCTCCTCTTCACGTCGCGCGTGTTCGGCTGGGTGCCTCCACTGAACTACGTCCCCTTCTACGAGGATCCGATCGAGAACCTGAGCCAGTTCATCCTGCCCTCGATCGCGATCTCGGTCTTCACGCTCGCAATCGTGATGCGGATGGTGCGCGCCACGATGCTCGAGGTGCTCGGCCAGGACTACGTCCGGACCGCGCGCGCCAAGGGCGTGAAGCGTAACGTGGTCATCTCGAGGCACGCGCTACGGAACTCCCTCATCCCGGTCGTCACCGTCATCGGGTTCGAGGTCGGGATCCTCATGGGCGGCTCCGCGATCGTCGAGATCATCTTCGGCCTCCCCGGCCTCGGAAACACGCTGATCAACGCCATCTTCAACAGGGACTACCCCGTCGTGCAGGGCGCGACGATGCTGCTCGCGTTCATCTTCATCTTTGCCAACCTGCTCGTCGATCTCCTCTACGGCGTGCTCGACCCGAGGATCTCCCAGGAATGAGCAACTTCGGAAACAACGAAGCTCCGATCCTCGGAGCCGAGGGCGTCGAGCGAGGTCGGCCGCGACGCGTGGGTGTACGCTCCGACGCGGAAGGCCGGCAGGTTCGCGAAGTGGCGCAACCCGATCGGGATCGCCGGGGCGATCATCGTCGCGCTCAACATCCTGATCGCGATCTTCGGCGCCGTACATCTGGACGATCGACCCCAACGAGCTCGTCGCGACTCGGCTGCAGTCGCCGAGCTGGGCCCATCCGATGGGAACCGACGAGCTCGGTCGGGACGTCTTCGCCCGCATCATCCACGGAGCCCAGGTGTCGCTCCAGGTGGGCATCATCTCGGTCTCGATCGCCTTCGTCCTCGGCGTGGGCCTCGGCCTCTTCGCAGGCTTCTTCGGCGGCTGGCTGGACAGCGCGCTGATGCGCTTCGTCGATCTCATGTTCGCGCTCCCCGGGCTCGTGCTCGCCATCGTGATCGCCGGGATGCTCGGGCCGAACAGGCGCAACGCGATGATCGCGATCGGCATCGTGATCGCTCCCGCATTCGCACGCGTCGTGCGCGGCGCCGTGCTCGAGGTGATGGGATTCCCGTTCGTCGAATCCACGCGCGCGCTCGGCTCCTCCCACTCGCGGGTGATGGTCCGTCACGTGTTCCCGAACATCGCGGCACCGCTGACCGTGCTCGTCACCGTGTACCTCGCGACCGCCATCCTCAGCGAGGCGGCGCTGAGCTTCCTCGGCCTCGGCACCCAGCCTCCCGAGGCATCGTGGGGCGGCATGCTGAACAGCGCTCGCTCGTATCTCGACATCGACCCGTGGCTCTCCATCTTCCCGGGTCTTGCGATCATGATCGTGGTTCTCGGCTTCAACTTCCTCGGTGACGGCCTGCGCGACATCCTCGATCCGCGCCTCGGCCCTCACGTCGGCGGCGCCGGGAAGAAGTGAGACGCCCGATGCCTGACGTCCTGATCCGCAACGGCTGGGTGGCGGATGGCACGGGTAGCCCGCCCGTTCCTCGGCGACGTGGCGATCGAGGACGGGAAGATCGTCGAGGTCGGCCGCTCTGGGTGAGCGCGACCGCCGACCGCGTGATCGACGCCGCCGGAAAGGTCGTCTGCCCCGGCTTCGTCGATCCGCACAGCCACAGCGACTTCTCGCTGCTCGCGAACCCGACCGCCGAGAGCACGATCCGGCAGGGCGTCACGACCGAGATCGTCGGCAACTGCGGCTGGAGCTACGCGCCGGTCACCGATCACTCACGGGAGTTCATGAGCGGCCGCCTGCACACGTTCGGCTTCGACGGCCCGGTGATCCCGTGGACGACCTTCGGCGAGCACCTCGACTTCCTCAGCGACGTCGGCCATAGCCCGAACCTCGCCTGGTTCGTCGGTCACAACTCGATCAGGCTCGCCGCCGGCGTCTCGGGCTCGCATCCGACCGACGTGCAGGCGGCGCTGATGGATCGCTTCATGCACGAGGCGATGGAGGCGGGGGCGCTCGGGATGTCGACCGGGCTCGAGTTCAACCCGGGCCGCGAGGCGACGACGGCCGAGCTCGTACGGCTGAACGCGATCGCGGGCGAGTACGACGGGATCTACACGAGCCACGTCCGGAACCGCGATTCGGGAATCCTGCACGCGATCGCGGAGTTCCTCGAGGTCGCGCGGGCCGGGGGGCGTCCGCGCCGAGATCTCGCACCTGAACGTGCGCCACAACACCGGCGCGCCCGACCGCGGCTGGGAGCGGGCGGTCGAGATGATGGCTGCGGCGCGCGAGGAGGGCATGGACGTCCTCGCCGACACGACACCGTTCGTCGACGGCCTCGGCCAGCTGTCGGGCATCCTGCCGCCGTGGGTGGCGGCCGACGGCAGCCGGCCGCGGTCGCGCGCGCTTCGCGACCCCGACACCCGCAAGCAGCTGCGGACGGAGTGCGACCGCTACTGGCGGTTCATCCACAAGGGCGAGTGGGATCGCGTGCGCCTGCAGGCGAGCGAGCAGCATCCCGACTGGGACGGCCTCACCTTCGCCGAGATCGCCGACCTGCGCAAGGCGGATCCGTGGGACTGCTTCTTCGACGTGCTGGCGGACGCGGGCGAGAGCTACGAGAGCATCCTCGTCGTCGGCCGGCTGTTCACGGACGAGCACATGGCGGAGATGATCTCGCACCCGCTCTTCTGCCTCGGCGTCGACACGTTCACCGTCACGAAGGACGGCCCGCTGGCCGACGTCCTCCGCCATCCGCTCGGCTACTCCGGCCACATCCACTACCTCACGCATCACGTGCGCGAGAACGGCGACGCTCCGCCTCGAGGAGGCGATCCGCAAGATGACCAGCATGCCCGCCGCCCACTTCGGCCTCTGGGACCGGGGCCTGCTACGCGCCGGGCTACGCGGCCGACGTCGTCGTCTTCGACTACGACGGCCTCGACGAGGTCTCGACGGTCGACGATCCCGCATCACTACGCACGGGGCGTCGAGCACGTGCTCGTCAACGGCACCGTCGTCGTCGACGACGGCGAGCACACCGGCGCGCGACCGGGACGGCACCTGCTGCGGGCCTGACGTGATCGACCTCCGTTCCGATCTCGTCTCGGTTCCGACCGACGCGATGTGGGATGCGATGCGAGCGGCGAGAGCTCGGGTGGCCGACCTTCGGCGAGGACGCCTCGGTCAACGCGCTCTGCGGACGCGTCGCGGCGCTGCTCGGAAAGGACGCCGGGCTCTGGGTGCCGACCTGCGGGATGGCAACCTCGTCGCGATGCTCACGTTCTGCGTTCCCGGCGACCGCGTGGTCGTCGAGGCCGCGTCGCACGTGATGACGTCGGAGGCGATGGGGATGGAAGAGATCGCGCGGCTCGTGCCGCGCACCCTGTGGGCTGCAGACGGGCGGATGGATCCCGCTGCCGTCTCTGCGCTCGTCCACGATGAGGGCGCCGCGCTCCTGATCCTCGAGAACACGCACACCCGGCCGGCGGCACGACGCTCTCCGTCTCGACGACGCAGGCCCTCGTCGCCGCCGCGAAGAAGCATCGAGCGCGCGTCCATCTGGACGGCGCCCGGCTCGTCAATGCCTCCGTCGCGCTTGGCGTTCCCCTCGCTGACCTCGCCGGCCCGGCCAACTCGATCGTCTTCTCGCTCAACAAGGCGCTCTCCGCCCCGTGGGAGCGGTGCTTGCGGGAGCGAGCAGGTCGTCGAGCGTGCGCGGCTGATGCTCACCGCCTCGGTGGCGCGAGCGTCCACCGGGCGGGAATCGCTGCCGCCGCCGGTCTCGTCGCGCTCGACACGATGGTGGACCGCATCGCCGACGACCATCGACGGGCTCGGACCTCGGGCGCTTGCTCGCCCCCTCCCCGTGTCACGACCCCGAGGTGATCGAGACGAACATCGTGCTGGCCGACGTCACCGAGACGGGAATCGAGCCAAGCGGCTGATGAGACCCTAGCCTCAGCGGGCCTGCGCGTCTCGAGCGGGACACGAGCAGGATTCGCCTCGTCACCCACCGCCTGATCGGCGACGAGGAGATCGAGCGGGCAGTCGCGATCGTCTGGTGGGGTGGCAGGCGTAGTTGAAGAGGGTGGCGAGGGTCGTCCCGTCGTACGCTCGTCACCCGTGCGACGAGCAGCGTGTCGTCGGCGGGGGCGCCGGGGTTGTACCCGCAGGCGAAGCGCCCGGCCTCGGCATCCCAGAGGTCGCGGTTCGCCGCCAGTCCGCACCGTCCGTGGCCGTACGTGACGAACGCCTCGGTCGTGGTAGAGCGGGCCTCGAGGATCGCATCGCCGATCCGCCGGGCGAGCAGGTCGAGGTACGGCCGGATCAGCTCCACCCCCGGCCGGTCGGTGAGCTGGGAGTTCGCGTTCGCCGTCGCGTGCGTGTGCGACATCGCGATCAGGAGCTCGGCCTCGGCGAGACCCGTGCGCTGCATGATCGAGTCGGTAGCTCGCGCTCGTCCGGTGCGTACTGAACCAGCCGATGTCGAGCGCCACGAGCCCCAGTGTCACGGCGCTGCCGTCGAGAGGTGCGAAGGACCGTTGCGGTGGCCGTGAGCGGCCGGTGCACGCCCTTTGCGACGTCGTGGGCCGCAGCGCCCCAGGAGCGCGCATAGATCCCAACGGGTGGCGCACGTCCCGCCTCGCGACGCCGAACCGGCAGCGGGACGTGCTCGAAGGTCTCGTCCATCCCGCCCGCATTCTGACCGCCCGCTTGCAGGCGTGCGTAAATGTCTGGCCTTATCTCGCCGTGGGGTCCTCCTGGGAAGCTTGCCACCGCCCGCTCCTTTCTCGTCTTCCCGGGAGACGATGCCCGGAAGCGCGAGCGCGCCCTGTCGAGCGGCGCCGACGCGGTCGTGCTGGACCTCGAGGACGGCGTCGCCGAGGCGGCCAAGGACGAGGCCCGGTCACGGCTCGGTGTCTTCGTGGCGGCGCCGGGAGGCCCCGCCCGGCTCGTCCGCGTCAACGACCCGGCGAGTGCGACGGGGATCCGCGACCTCGCCGCCGTCGCCGAGCTGGGAGACGTCGCCGTCGTCGTCCCGAAAGCCGCCCTCGAGACGGTCGGCAGGGCGGCGGAGGCGGCGAAGCCCGTCGTCGCCCTCGTGGAGGACGCCGGCGGCGTGCGCGACGCCTACGTGCTCGCGGAGCATCCCGCCGTGGCCGCGCTCGCGATCGGGAGCGCCGACCTGAGCGCCGCCCTCGGCCTCGTTCCCACGGGTGACGGCACCGAGCTCCTCTTCGTGCGCTCACAGCTTGTGGTCGCATCTGCCGCAGCGAGGATCCGGCCGCCGGTCGACGGCCCCTGCCTGGACGTGCGCGATGCGGCTGCCCTCGAGCGCGAGACGAGGGCGGCCCGCGCGCTCGGGCTCCGCGGCAAGCTCTGCATCCATCCCTGCCAGGTGGCCGGAGTGCACCGGGCGCTCGCGCCCACGCCGCGAGGAGGTCGAGCAGGCCCGTCGCGTCGTCGCGGCCTGGGACGACATGCAGGGGCGGGGAGAGGCGGTCGGTGTCGTCGACGGGACGCTCGTCGACCTGCCCGTCGTCGTGCGGGCCCGCGCGGTCATCGAAGCGGACGAAGGGAGCGAGACGGCATGAGCACGGCAGGCACCCCGGCCGCGCCCAAGGAGTGGCGCGGCAGGTTCTACGAGGACTTCGACGTCGGAGACGTCTACCGCAGCCGTCTCGGGCGCACGATCACCGAGACGGACAACACCTGGTTCACGAATCTCACCCTCAACACGAACCAGGTGCACTTCAACGCCCCCTACGCCGAGAAGACCCGCTTCGGCCGCATCCTCGTCAACAGCACGTTCACGCTCGCCCTCGTCGCCGGGCCTCACCGTGCCCGACACGAGCGAGAACGCCGTCGCCAACCTCGGCTGGACGGACATCCGCCTGCCGAGCCCGGTGTTCGTCGGCGACACGCTCTGGGCGGAGAGCGAGATCCTCGAACTGCGCGTCTCCGAGTCGCGGCCGACGGTCGGCATCGTCTCGATGCGCTCGCGTGGCATCAACCAGCGCGGCGAGGTCGTGATCGAGTACCTGCGGACGTTCATGGTGCTGCGCCGAAGCGCGCCGGAGGCGGCCTCGTCGCTTCCCCGTGACGGACGCCGAGTGGGGCGTGGGGTGAACTCGACACCGGAGGTCAGCAAATGAAGGGCGTAGTGGTCGCACCGGAGCCGATGGCGGCCGAGGTCGGAGCGGACGTGCTCCGGGACGGCGGAAACGCGTTCGACGCCGCGGTCGCGACGGCGTTCGCGCAGACGGTCCTCAACCCGTTCCAGTGCGGGCTCGGGGGCTGGGGCGGCGCGACGCTCTACGACGCGAGCACGGGCCGCGTCGAGGATCTCGCCTTTCCGGCGCGGATCGGCTCCCGCATGCGCCCGGACATGTGGGTGGACGACCTTCGCGGCTACACCGACGTCTGGAACTACGCGCTCTTCGACGACAACCGCAACATGGTCGGGTACACGGCCGTGATGACTCCGGGCACCGTTGCGGGCCTCGGCGCGCTCCACGCCCGCTTCGGGACGAGGCCGTGGGCCGAGCTGCTCGAGCCCGCGATCACCTGGAGCGATGGGGGGTTCGACTGGCCGGAGTACATCGCCATGTACTGCCGGATGCCCTACATGCCGGGACTCCCGCACCCGCAGGACAAGTACTGCTCCACGCCCGAGTCCGCGCGCGGCTCTGGATGCGCCCGGACGGGAAGATGCTGGAACGGGGCGACGCGTACCGAAACCCCGACCAGGCGGAGTCGCTTCGCGCGATCGCGCGGAACGGGCCGACGGAGCTCTACACGGGCGCGCTTGCGGAGACGGTCGCCGCGGACTTCGAGCGGAACGGCGCCTTCGTCACGCGCGACGACCTTGCCGACTACCGCGAGCGGTGGTCGGCGCCGCTCGAGGGCAGCTACCGCGGGCTGCGGGTCTCCACCGCGAACCTCCCGGCCGGGGGGATCATCCTGCTCCAGATGCTGAAGGTGCTCGAGCGGTTCGAGCTCGGGGGGCTCGAGCACAACGGCCCGGAGCACGGCTTCCTCGTCTCGGCGGCGCTCGCCTGGGGCGGCGTCACCCGCTTCCGGTACCTGAGCGATCCGGAGCACAACGAGGTTCCCGTGGACGAGCTTCTCTCCGACGCGCATGCCGACGAGATCGCGGCCCGGATCCGGGCGGGCGAGCTGCCCGACGCCGTCGCGCTCGGCAAGCCGAACGGGACGACCCAGCTCGTCGTCGTGGACGAGGAGGGGAACTGCGTCACCCTCACCGCACACGCTGACGAGCTGCAGCGGCGTCGTCGTCCCGGGCACGGGCTTCACCTGGAACGACTGCGTCGCGCTGATGGACCCGTTCCGGGACGGCCCAACTCGTACGTCCCGGGCCGGGCGCGGGCGAGCGCCCTCGCGACGACGATCGTCTTCCGGGACGGTGAGCCGTGGCTCGTGCTCGGCGCTCCCGGCGGCTGGTCGGTGACCTCGGGGATCCTGCAGAACATCGTCAACATCGTCGACTTCGGGATGACCCCGGTGGAGGCGGTCGTCGCGCCGCGGTTCCACAGCGAGGGCTCGCCCGTCTTCTGCGAGCAGCGGATCGCGCGACGGACGGTGCAGGCCCTCCGCGACCGCGGCGTGCCGCTCCAGCAGAGCCTCTACAACTACCACGCCTCGTTCTCGCGGCCGCAGACGGTGATGCTGACCGGGTCGGGCTATCGGGCGGCGTCGGATCCCCGCTCCGACGGCGGTGCTGCGATGCCTCTCGGACGTGTGAGCCGGTGCGGTCGTGAGCGTGTCCCGCCACCCGCCAGGACGAGGCGGCCGCGCTCGCCGGGCTCCGGCGCGCGCTCGGGCCGCGGTCACGCCGCCGCAGGAGCTGCGGCTGCGCCGGGAAGCGCCTACGAGCAGATTGCCGACAGGCTGCGGGAGCTCGTCGCTCAGCGGGGCCCTCCACCACGGCGCGAGACTCCCGACCGAGGCCACCCTGGCGGCCGAGTTCGGCGTCAGCCGTGCAACCATGCGCGAGGCGATCCGAATGCTGGGCGCGCAGGGGCTCGTCGTGGCGACCAAGGGGGCCGAGGGGAGGCACGTACGTGACCCGCCCGAGCCTCGACTACGCATCGCGGCTCCTCCAGGCGAACGTCGCGCTCCTCGCCGAGGTCGACGACATCACGCTCGAGGAGCTGCTCGAGGCCCGCCGCCTGATCGAGGTTCCGGCAGCGCGACTCGCCGCCCGCCGTCGCACCGAGGACGATCTGGTCAGGCTCGCAGGCTCCATCCCCGACGACGCACGCGAACAGGGGCAACGGAGCGGTTCAGCGTCAACGCCGGGTTCCACACGAACCTCATGGCGGCCTCGGGAAACACGCTGCTCGAGGTGGCGGCGCTCCCGATCTTCACCGTGCTCCAGACGAGCCTGGCGCGCTCGGGGCTCGGCTCACGCTTCGCCCGCCGGATAGACGCCGACCACCGCGAGATCACGGATGCGATCGCCCGTGCCGACGAGGACGGTGCCGGCGAGGCGATGGACGCCCACCTGACGTACCTCCGGCCTCATTACCGGCGGGTCTGGCGCCTGGCCCGGGAACGGCGGCCGCGTGCCTGACCGTCCGGCGACACCGCCGCTCGAGGGCGTCAGGGTGGTCGCGGTCGAGCAGTACGGCGCCGGGCCGTGGGCCACGCTGCAGCTCGCCGACCTCGGCGCCGAGGTGATCAAGATCGAGGACCCTGCGAGCGGCGGCGACGTCGGCCGCTACGTGCCTCCGTACCAGGAGGGTGAGGACAGCCTCTTCTTCGAGACGTTCAACCGCGGCAAGCTGAGCCTCTCGCTCGACCTGCGCGTGCCGGCCGGTCGAGCCGTGCTCGACGACCTCGTCGCGCACTCCGACGTCGTCTTCTCCAACCTTCGCGGCGACCTCGCCGTCCGGCTCGGCCTCGACTACGCGTCGCTCGGGCCGGTCAACCCGCGGATCGTCTGCTGCGCCCTCTCCGGCTTCGGCGCGACGGGCCCGCGCGCCGCTCAGCCGGGCTACGACTACCTCGTCCAGGGCCTCGCCGGATGGATGTCGTTGACCGGCTCCGCCTCCGGGCCGCCGACGAAGAGCGGGCTCTCCCTCGTCGACCTCTCGGCCGGGTACGCAGCGGCGGTCGCGATCCTGGCCGGCCTCCACCGCGCGCAGCGCGACGACCGGGGCTGCGACTGCGACATCTCGTTGTTCGAGACCGCCCTGCACCAGCTCTGCTACGTCGGGACGTGGGCAGCCAGCGCCGGCTACGTGCCGGAGCGGCTGGACGATTCCGCGCACCCGTCGATCGTGCCCTTCCAGAACTTCTCCACGGCGGACGGCTGGATCGTGGTGGCCTGCCCCAAGGAGCACTTCTGGCGCTCGCTCTGCGCGGCCCTCGAGCGCCCCGACCTGCTCGCCGACGAGCGGTTCGCCGACTTCGCGGCGCGGCTGCGCCACCGGCAGGAGCTCGTCTCGATCCTCACTGCCGAGCTCGCCCGGCGCCCGGCCCGGGAGTGGCTCGATGTGCTCTCCACGGCCGGCGTGCCGTGTGCTCCGGTCAACGACGTGGCTGCGGCACTCGTCGACCCGCAGGCCGCGGCACGCGGGGCCCTCGTCGAGGTCGAGCACCCGCGCCTGGGCACGGTGCGCCAGATCGCCTCGCCGCTCCGCGTCGACGGGGCCCGGCGCGAGTACGAGCGGGCGCCGGAGCGGGACGAGCATCGCCGCGAGGTCCTGCAGCGCGTCTGCGGCTACGACGACGCCACGATCGAGGAACGGGCCCGGGAAGGGGCATTCGGCTAGAGACCGTGGTGGGTCACGTCTCGACCTTTGCCGCGGGCTGCCGCTTCCCGGCTCGCGACGAGCGCCCGGCCAGGAGGACCGCGGCGCCGGTCGTGGCGACGACGATGGCGATCGTCCCGGCGACGATGAACGCGAGCCGGGTGCCGCCGCGCGCGGTGAGTGCACCCGCGATCAGCCCTCCGAGCGGTGCCCCTCCCATGAAGCCGAAGAAGTAGAGGCTCGCGGCGCGTCCCCTCAGGTGCTCGGGCGCGGCGAGCTGGAGGGTCGCGAGCGAGCTCGAGCCCCACAGGATGTAGAAGATGCCCGTCACGAACAGGACCGCGCAGACGGCCGGGAGGCTGTCCTGCCGCGCGAGCACCAGCTGGAGGCTGCCGAAGCCGAGCGCTCCACCGAGAACGAGCAGCAGTCGCGTCCGTCCGACCGTGGCCAGGATGAGCGACCCGGTCAGCGCGCCCGCGCCGAAGACCGACGCGATCAGGCCGAACGTCCGTGGCCCCTGGTCGAGCGTCAGCCGGGCCACGAGGGGCAGGAGCACGTCGAAGTTGAACGCGAAGGTGGCGACGAGGATGAGCGTGAAGAACGTGACGGCGACCCGCCGCGAGCTGACGGCGAAGCGGAACGACTCGCCGACACCTGCCAGCACGCCCGGCAGCGGCTCCGTGCGGACAGGTCTGGGAGCGAGCCGCATCGCGAGCAGGGCGCAGATCACGACTGCGTAGCTGACGGCGTTCAGCCCGAACGCGACGCCCGGGCCGAAGGCGGCCACGACGACGCCGCCGACCGCCGGGCCGAGGATCCGTGCCGTCGTGCCGAGGCTCGCGGTCAGCGCGATCGCGTTCGTGAGGTCGTCGCGACCGACGATCTGGAAGACGAGCGTGTGGCGGGCGGGCCCGTTGAGCGCCACGGCGACTCCCTGCACGAGCCCGAGCACGTAGAGCTGCCACGCGGTGATCTGGCCGGTCAGCGCGAGGACGCAGAGCACCCCGGCCTGGATGCCCATGACCGTCTCGCAGGAGACCACCATGCGCCGCAGGTCGACCCGATCTGCGATCGAGCCGCCGACCAGGGCGAGCGCCGTCACGGGAAGCGTCTGCACGAGCGCGAGCGCGCCTACCGCCACCGGCGAGCCCGTGAGATCGAGAACCAGCCAGTATGCGGCGATCTGCTGCATCCACGTCCCGATGAACGAGATGCCGCTGCCGGCGAAGTAGAGCCGGTAGTTGCGGTGCCGTCGCAGGCTGCCGAAGGTGCGGTCGCCGAGCGCAGTGAGCGGGTCGGCCATCCTCGGGCTACGACCTCATCTGCAGGTCTACAGGAGCTCTGACCGTTCGATCGGCTGGCCCAGCACGAAGACGCAGTCGCCCTGCTCGGTCACGGGGATCGCCTTCGTCACCGCGACGTAGCCGTCGAGGGGGGCCAGGATCTCCTCCGGTCGGCGATCCGGCCGGTCGATGAACCAGAGCCGTCCCACGGGCTCGCCGGCCGAGACGGGGTCGCCCGGCTCGAGCAGCGCCTCGAAGAGGCCGTCCTCCGGCGAGACCACGATGTTGGCCGGGTTGCGGCCGTCCAGGATCACGGCGGGCGGCAGCCCCAGCGAGGCCCGGGTCTGCACGTCGCCCTCGAGCACGCCGACGTGGCGCAGCACGTTGTTGAGGCCGCTCCAGGCGAGCCGGTGCACCGGCGCGGGCACGCGTCCGCCGCCGCCGAGCTCGGTCGTGATCACGAGCTTGCCCTGGTTCTCGGCCTCCACGGGGAGGAGACCCGTGCCGTTCACGTCGATGTAGAGGTAGTGCCAGTCCGAGTTCCACGCCTCCATCCCCTCGAGCATCGCCCGGCGCTGCGCGGGGTCGTCGACGACGTGCATGTGCGAGCAGGGGATGAACCAGGCGCTGCGCCCGCCCGAGTGCATGTCGATCACGACGTCCGCCATCGGGAAGAGCACGCGCGTGACGTAGTCGGCGAGCTGCTCGTTGGGCGGCCCGTCCGGGCGGCCGGGGAACGACCGGTTGAAGTTCGCGCCCGACGGCCAGTTGCGCGTATTCGCCTTCGAAGCCGCGGGGGAGAGGACCGGGATCACGATCACGCGCCCGTTGACCTGCTCCGGCTGCAGCTCCTGCAGCAAGCGCAGTGCCGCGACCTGGCCCTCGTACTCGTCGCCGTGGTTCCCGGCCAGCACGAGCACCGTGGGCCCGTCGCCGTTCCCGATCGAGGCGATGTGGACGAACGTGCTCGCCCAGCCGGCCGTATTCGTGATCTTCGGGATCGCGAGGTGTCCGACCTGCTTGCCGGGAGCCGTGAGGTCGATCGTGCAGGAGACGGCGGGGTCGCTCACGCGCGCGTCTCCAGGTAGCGGGTGACGGCGCCCTCGGTGGCCTCGAGCAGCCGGTCGACGTCCTCGTCGGTGTGGGAGTACGAGAAATGGCTGCGCTTCAGGTTCAGCGGCAGCTCGAAGATCCCGTCCTTCATCAGCTCGCGCCGGTAGCCGACGAACAGGTCGACATCGTTGCGCAGCAGGTCGTCGTAGCTCTCGACCGGGCCCTCGAGGAAGTACGAGACGAAGACGGAGCCGAAGCCGCTGACGACGGCCGGCACGCCGAGCCGGTCGTAGAGCGCCTGCAGGCCGGTGCGGGCGCGGTCGCCGAGCGCGAAGACGTGCTCGTGCACCGGCTCGTGCTGGAGCTTCACGATCGTCGCGAGCGCGGCGGCCGTCGTGGCGGGGTGGCCGTTGAAGGTGCCGGCGAAGAACGCGGGCCGGCCCGGCGTCGTCGAGAACAGGTCCATCAGCTCGGCCTTGCCGCCGAGCGCGGAGACGGGCCAGCCGTTCGCCATCGCCTTGCCGAGCGTCGTCAGGTCGGGCGTGACGCCCGCGACCGACTGGTAGCCGCCGATGCCGTGGCGGAAGCCGGTGATCACCTCGTCGAACACGAGCACCGTACCGTGCTTCGTCGCGAGCTCGCGCAGCCGCTCCAGGAAGCCCGGCCTGGGCAGCACCGCACCGATGTTGTGCGGGATCGGCTCGATGATGATCGCGGCGACGTCGCGGTCGTGCTCGTCGAGCGCGCGCTCGACGTCGTCGGCGTCGTTGAAGCGGCACACGATGGTGGCCTCGAGCACCTCGGGCAGGATGCCTCCCGAGAGCGGGTCCTTCGCGCCCACACGCTCTGCGGGCGAGATCACGTTCATCGCCACCGCGTCGTGCCAGCCGTGGTAGCAGCCCTGGAACTTGATCACGTAGCGGCGCCCGGTGACGGTGCGCGCGAGTCGCAGCGCGTGGAATGTCGCCTCACTGCCCGTGCAGGTGAGCAGTACCTTCTCGAGTGACGGCACCGCGTCCACGAGGCGCTCCGCGAGCTCGATCTCGACCGGTGTGACACCCACGCCCATCAGGTCGACCGAGCGGCCTACCGCGGCGGCAGCGGCGTCCACGTCCGGGTCGTTGTGGCCGAGCAGAGGCGGCCCGAAGGCGGCGTGGTAGTCGGTGTAGACGCGGCCGTCGGCGTCGGTGAAGGTGGCGCCGCTCGTCGCGGTGATCACGAGCTCCTCGAGCCCGGGCACCCGCCGCTGGCCGCTGTTGACGCCGCCGGGGATCACGGCGGCGGCGCGGGCCGCGAGGCGTGCCGCCAGCTCGGAGGCTGTCAGTCCCGCGCTCACGTGCGCACCCGCAGGCTCTCGAGCACGTCCTCGTCCAGGTCGACGCCGAGGCCCGGCGCGGTCGGGACGGCGACGCAGCCGTCCGCCTCGATCGGCAGGCGCTGGACGGTGAGTGTCGTGTTGATCGGCGTGTCGGCCACGCAGTATTCCTGCCAGATGCCGTCCGGCAGCACCGCGTTCACGTGCAGCGAGGCGGCCTTGATGATGCCGCTCTTCCACGCGTGCGGCACGGTCTCCGCTCCGCGCTCACGGGCGAGCTGCGCGATGCGCAGCGTCTCCGTGATGCCGCCGCAGCGGGTCACGTCCGGCTGCACGAGGTCGACGTGCGCCCGGTCGAGCAGCTCGCGGAACCCCCACCAGGTGGCGTCCTGCTCGCCGGCGGTGATGCGCAGGTCGACCGTGTCCGCGAGCTCTGCGTACGCCTCGTACTCGTCCGGCTCGAACGGCTCCTCCAGCCAGTAGATGCCGAGCTTCTCGTACTCGCGGGCGACGCCGATCGCGGTCTTCGCGTCGGCCACGTAGCCGAGGCCCGCGTCGATCATGATCTCGACGCCGTCGCCGCCCGCCTCCTTCGCTACGGCGGCGAGGGCGACGTCGTGGGCGGCGTCGCGGCCGAGTGGGCCCCAGCCGAGCTTGACGGCGGTGAAGCCCTTGTCGCGCAGCGCGGTCACGGCGGTGCGGACCTCGTCGGTCGTGTCGGGCATCAGCATCGACGCGTAGGCCCGCACGCGGGTGCGCACCGGCGTGCCGAGCAGCTCGTAGACCGGCCTGCCGAGCGCCTTGCCCTTGATGTCCCAGAGGGCGATGTCGAGGCCGCTGATCGCGTGGATCGCGATCCCGCGCCGCCCGAAGTAGATGAGGCCGCGGTACATCTTCTGCCACAGGCGCTCGACGTCGAGCGGGTCCTCGCCGACGAGCGCGTCGCGCAGGCTCGTCGCCACGGCGTGGGAACTCGGCGCCTGCACGAGAGCCTGCACGAGCTCGGGGGAGGAGTCGACCTCGCCGATACCGGTGATTCCCTCGTCCGTATGGATGCGGACGACGAGATCGTCCTGGCTCCCGTCGGCGATGCCTTCGTCCACGACTGCCTGCCGCAGGACGATGGCCTCGACGTCGGTGATCTTCACGGGATGTCTCCTGACGCTGACGGGTTTTGGGCGGCCGGAGCCGACTGCCAGGATTGTCGACTATAGCGAAATTGTCAACAATCCTCTAGGATGGCCCCGCTGCCATGAGCGACTCTCCGATCACGTGCACGATCGACCTGGAGGCGCGCGGGAAGCGGTTCGGCGAGCTGCACCTGCCACGCTCGTCCAACACCGCCGGCTGGGCCTCGACGGTCGTCCCGATCGTCGTCGTGGCAGGTGGCGAGGGCCCCACCGCGCTCGTGCTCGGCGGCGTGCACGGCGACGAGCCCGAGGGCCAGGTGGCGGCGCTCTCGCTCGCGCGCGAGCTCGAGCCGGAGCAGGTGCGCGGCCGGGTGATCGTGATCCCGTGCGTGTCGCAGGAGGCGTCCCGGGCGTCCACGCGGCTGTGGCCGTCGGGCGCGAACATGAACCGCTCGTTCCCCGGCTCCCCCGACGGCACGCCCGACGAGCAGCTCGCGCACTACCTCTCGACGGTGCTGTTCCCCATGGCGGACGTCGTCATCGACATGCACTCCGGCGGCCGCTCGATGCTGTTCCTGCCCTGGGCCGAGATGCACCAGGTCGAAGATGCCGGGCAGCGGCGCCGGATGGCCGAGGCGATGCTGGCCTGGAACACGGACTGGTGCAGCGTCTACATCGACATCGCCGGCACCGGCCTGCTCGTCGGCGAGGCGGAGCGCCAGGGGAAGGTCGTGATCGGCACCGAGCTCGGCGGCGGCGGCCACGTCACCGCCGCCACCCATCGGCTGGCAGCGAGCGGGCTGCGCAACGTCCTGCGAGCGTCGGGCGTGATCGAGGGCGCCCCCGTGACGCGGGCGGAGCTCGGGCTGCCCGAGCCCAGGATCCTGATGGCGACGGAGCTCGACAACTACCTGCTCGCACCGGAGTCCGGCCTGTTCGAAGTGGCGGTCGATCTCGGCCAGCACGTCGAGGCGGGGGAGCCGGTCGGGCGCATCCACTTCCTCGAGCGCCCGGACCGCGCGCCGGAGCAGGTCGTCGCGCGCACGGCCGGCACCGTCTGCGTGATCAGGGCGATCGCGACCACCGAGAAGGGCGATTGCGTGGCCGTCGTGGCCCGCGAGGTCGACCGCTCGGAGCTCCTGTGACGACCCACGAGAGGAGACCATGCCGCAGTTGACCGCCGGCGTCGCACGCGCCGACATCACCCCGCCGAGCGGCCTTCCGCACGGCTGCTGGGCCGCACGCACGGGCCTCGCCGAGGGCATCCACGACCCCATGACCGCGCAGGCG
This sequence comes from uncultured Gaiellaceae bacterium, assembly GCA_963731095.1. GTDB lineage: Bacteria > Actinomycetota > Thermoleophilia > Gaiellales > Gaiellaceae > Gaiella. The sequence goes on along the minus strand of CAVSUK010000014.1, from coordinate 4,793 downwards.
CTCGTGCTGGACGACGGCAGCACGACCGTCGCGATCGTGGCGATCGACCTCGTCTTCGCCGGTGCCGACCTGACGGCCGCGGTGCGCGAGCGCGTGCAGGAGCTGACCGGGATCCCGCCGCACGCCGTGCTCGTGAACGCGGCGCACAATCACAGCGCGCCGAGCCTCTCCCGCGGCTCGACGGTGTCGCCGGGCTGCGCGACGCCTCCGCCTTCGCCCGCTACGTCGACCTCCTGCCCGAGACGATCGCCGGCGCCGTCTACGCGGCCTGGCGGTCGCGTCGTGCCGGCCCGCGTCGGCTGGGGCGCCGGCCGGGCCCCGGCATCACCGTCAACCGCGTCGTCCACGAGCGTCCGGTCGACGACACCGTCGGCGTGATCGCCGTCGACCGCGCCGACGGGACGCCCCTCGCGGTCGTCGCCAGCTTCGCCTGCCACCCGACGCTGATGGGCGGTCACACGCTGCTCTGGAACGCCGACTTTCCGGGGCCGCTGCGCGAGGCAGTGCGCCGTGCGCGCCCCGGCGCCGACTGCCTCTTCCTGGCCGGCTGCGGCGGCGACGTCGCCGCGTGGGACTACTGGTTCGGCAACTGGGAGGCGTCGCGGCACTCGTACGCGCGCCGCGACGAGCTCGGCGAGGCGGTGGCCGCCGCCGCGTCGTGAGGACGCTCGGGTCGATCGAGACGACGGCGGACGCGCGGCTCGGCGCGGCGTCGCAGCGGCTCGAGCTGCGACGGCGGCGCCATCGCGTATGCGCTGGACGAGATCGAGACGCGCCTCGCGGAGCTCGACGCGCTGCCCATACCGGCCTTCCCGGAGGCCTGGGACGAGTCGGTGCACACCGCCACCTCCGCCCAGCAGTACCCGGCGCTCTACCAGCGCACCGCGCTGGCATTCTACGCGGACATGGTCCGGCGGGCGGACGTGCCGGTGGAGGCGGAGCTACAGGCGCTCGCGATCGGCGACGCGGCGATCGTGGCCAACCCGTTCGAGTTGTTCAACGAGACGGGCACGCTGATCCGGGGACGGAGCCCCTTCGCGCAGACGCTCACGCTCGGCTACACGAACGACTACGCCGGGTACTTCGCGCCCGACGCCGACCTCGACCTCGTCGCAGGTGTCTCCCTCGACGACATCCTCGACCAGGACGCCTACCGCTGGGCCTACGGGATCACGAACACGAACGTCGACCGGGGGGAGACCGCCCGGCTCGTCGACGCGAGCGCGGAGCTGCTGGCCGGCCTGCGGGGTGCGTCGTGAAGATCACCGCGGTCGAGGCGCACGTCTGCCACGCGCGCATGCGCAACTGGGTCTTCGTCAACGTCGTCACCGACGAGCCGGGCCTGCACGGCTGGGGCGAGGCGACGCTCGAGTGGCACACCCGCGCGATCGTCGGGGCGGTGGAGGATCTCGCCGACCTGCTCGTCGGCGAGGACCCGACCCGGATCGAGCACCTCTGGCAGATGATGTACCGCCAGCACTTCTGGCACGGGAACGACATCGTCCGCGGCACCGCCATGAGCGGCATCGACATCGCGCTGTGGGACATCCTCGGCAAGGTGCACGGCGTCCCGTGCCACAAGCTGTGGGGCGGCCCCGTGCGCGACCACGTTCGTCTCTACTGCCACCTCGGCGGCGGGCGCATGGAGGACTTCTACGAGAGCGACGAGCCGAAGCGCTTCGCCGAGCTGGCCGAGGCGATGGTGGAGCACGGCTTCACCGCCTTCAAGTCGATGGCGGTGCCGCCCACGATGCCGATCGAGGGCCTTGCACCGATCCGCCACGCCGAGCGCTGCGTGGCGGCGATGCGCGAGGCGGTGGGCGAGGGCATCGACATCATGGTCGACTGCCACGCCCGCCCCAGCCCGCGCATGGGCCTCCTCTTCGCCGCGGCGCTCGAGCCGTTCGGCCTGTACTGGTTCGAGGAGCCGTGCTGGCCGGAGCGGGTCGACGACATCGCCGCGATCCAGCGCTCGGTGCGCACGCCGATCGCGACGGGCGAGCGGCTCGTCGGCGCCGGGGCGTTCGCGGAGCTGCTCGCGAAGGGGGCGTGCAGCGTGATCCAGCCCGACATCACGCACTGCGGCGGCCTCACCGAGGCGCGGCGCATCGCGGCGCTCGCCGAGGTGCACCGCGTCGCGCTCGCGCCGCACAACCCGCAGGGCCCGGTCTGGACGGCCGCCTCGATCGAGCTCGGGCCTCGCGACGCCCTCCTACGTGATCTGCGAGGCGGTCACCTCCGACGTGCCCTGGCGGGCCGAGGTCGCCTCCGAGTCGCACACGATCGACCCCGTCGGGCAGCTCGCCCGGCCGAGCGGCCGGCCCGGGCTCGGCATCGAGATCGACCTCGACGTCGTCGCGAAGCACCCGTTCGAGCCGGAGCTGCCCCAGCGCGTGTTCTACGCGGACGGCAGCGTCGGGGACTGGTAGGCGGAGGCGCCGCCGTGCCCCGGCCCCACGACGGAGGTGAGGTGAGCGACGGGTACGAGGCCCGCCGGGCTGCCTTCTCCTGGCAGATCCCGCCGGACTTCAACATCGCGGCGGCCTGCGTGGACGCTCACGACCCGCGCCTGCCGGCCCTGCTCGTGCCCGGGCCGGACGGCTCCGACACGGCCATCTCCTTCGGCGAGGTGGCCGCTCTCTCCAAGCGGCTTGCGAACGCGCTGCGCGGCCTCGGCGTCGGTGCGGGCGACCGGGTCGGGATCGTGCTCGCGCAGCGCCTCGAGACCGCGGTCTGCCACGTCGCCGTGTACCGGCTCGGGGCAGTCGCCGTGCCGATGAGCGTGCTCTTCGGCTTCGACGCGCTCGAGCACCGCTTCGGCGACAGCGGCGTGCGGGTGATCGTCACCGACGGCGAGCGCCTCGAGCGTGTCGCGACCGCGGCAGCCGGCACCGGGGCGGTGATCGTCGTCGTGGACGGCGAGCCGCCCGCGCCGCACCGTGCATTCGCCGCCCTGGTCGAGAACGCGTCGACCGTGCTCGCGCCGGCGCCGACGGACGCCGAGACGCCCGCCCTGCTGATCTACACGTCGGGCACGACCGGGCCGCCGAAGGGCGCGCTGCACGCCCACCGGGTGCTGCTCGGCCACCAGCCCGGGTTCCGGCTCTCGCACGACGACTTCCCGCAGCCGGGCGACGTGTTCTGGACCGTGGCCGACTGGGCGTGGATCGGGGGCCTCATGAACGGGCTGCTGTCGGCCTGGTACCACGGCCGCCCGGTCGTGGCGGCGTCGCGGGCGGGCTTCGACCCGGAATGGGCCGCGAACCTGATCGTCTCCTCCGGGGTGCGGAACACGTTCGCGCCGGCGACGGCCCTGAAGCTGATGCGGAACGCCGGCGTGCACATTCCCGGCGCCCTGCGCACGTTGATGAGTGGGGGCGAGGCTGTCGGCGTGGACATGCTGGAATGGGGCCGGGAGGCGCTCGGCGTGACCATCAACGAGATCTTCGGCCAGACGGAGGCGAACTACGTGATCGGCAACTCGCAGGCGTGCTGGCCGGTGCGGCCCGGCTCGATGGGGCGGGCCTATCCCGGGCACACGGTGGCGGTGATCGACGAGGACGGCGCGCCCGTTCCCGACGGCGAGCCGGGCGAGGTCGCGGTGGCGCTTCCCGACCCGGTCGCGTTCCTGGGCTACTGGAACGCCCCGGAGGCGACGGAGGAGAAGACGCGCGGAGGCTGGCTCCACACGGGAGACCGCGGCCGGCGCGACGCCGACGGCTACTTCTGGTTCGAGGGGCGCAACGACGACGTGATCTCGTCGGGTGGGTACCGCATGGGCCCGGACGAGATCGAGCAGTGCCTGATGCGCCACCCCGCCGTCGCGCTCGCCGCGGCGATCGGGGTGCCGGACGAGACGCGCGGGGAGATCGTGAAGGCGTTCCTGCTCCTCGCCGACGGATCCGCCCCTTCCCCGGAGCTGGAGGCGGAGATCCGGGCGCACGTCCGCCGGCAGCTGGCCGCGTACGAGGCCCCCCGCGAGATCGAGTTCGTCGACGAGATCCCGCTCACCGTCACCGGCAAGGTGAAGCGCAGCGAGCTGCGCAGCCGCGACCGGGGCCCCTCGTGAGGCGCGTGCTCGTAACCGGGTCGACGGGCGGCATCGGCCGGGCGATCGCGGAGCGGCTGCTCGCCGACGGAGACAGCGTCCTCGGCGTGGACATGGCCGTGGCAGACGATCTCGCCACCGAGCAGCTCGCAGCCGACCTCTCGACGCGCGAGGGGAACCGGGCGGCGGTCGACACGGCGCTCGAGCGCCTCGGCGGCCTCGACGCGATCGTCGCGTGCGCCGGCTTCCAGCACGTGGCTCCGGTGGCCGAGTTCCCCGAGGACCGCTGGGACGCGCTGCTGGCGGTGCTGCTGACGAGCCCGTTCCTGCTCGCCAGGTACGCCTGGCAGGCGCTCGCCGCGTCGGGCGACGGGCGCTTCCTCGCGATCGCCTCCGCCCACGGGCTCGTCGCCTCGCCGTTCAAGGCGGGATACGTGTCGGCCAAGCACGGGGTGGTCGGACTCGTCAAGGTGCTCGCGCTCGAGGGGGCAGACGTCGGGATCAGCGCCTTCGCACTGTGCCCCGGCTTCGTGCGCACGCCGCTCGTCGAGGGGCAGCTCGCGGCTCAGGCGGAGGCGTACGGCGTGCCCGAGGACGAGGTGCTGCAGACGGTGCTGCTGCAGCCGCAGGCGGTCAAGCGGATGCTGGAGCCCGAGGAGGTGGCCGACGTGGCCGCCTTCCTGCTCGGCCCTGCCGGTCGTGGGTTCACCGGCGCGGCGCTGCCGCTCGACCTCGGCTGGACCGA
>CAVSUK010000013.1:0-45801 GCA_963731095.1 uncultured Gaiellaceae bacterium | reverse complement strand
GTGCGACCTCCTCGTCGGCACCCACGGTCAGCTGACCCCGTCGGGAGCGATCCGGCTGGCCCGTCGGCTCGAGCGGTACGACCCCCTCTGGTTCGAGGAGCCCGTACCGCCCGAGATGCCCGAGGAGATGGCAGAGGTCGCGCGTGCGACGTCGATACCGGTCGCGACGGGAGAGCGCCTGACCACGAAGTACGAGTTCGCACGCGTGCTCGCCACAGGTGCCGCGTCGATCCTGCAGCCGAACCTCGGCCGCGTCGGTGGCCTGCTCGACGGCGAAGAAGATCGCGGGGATGGCCGAAGCGCACTATGCCCAGATCGCGCCGCACCTCTACAGCGGCCCCGTCGTCGGCGCTGCGAACATCCAGCTCGCGACGTGCAGCCCGAACTTCCTCGTACTCGAGAGCATCCTCGACTGGTCAGGGTTCCACGCAGATCTTCTTCGCAAGCCGGTCACCTGGGAGGACGGGTACGTGATCCCGCCGACCGGGCCCGGGCTCGGCGTGGAGCTCGACGAGGACGTCGCCAGGGCGCATCCCTACAACGGCGACGAGCTCCACCTCTCCCCCGCCGAGGACCCGCTCGGGTTCCCGTGAGAGTCGGTTTCGTCGGCACGGGCAACCTCGGGGCGAAGCTGGCGAGCAGCCTCGTAGGCGACGGATTCGACGTCACCGTGCACGATCGCGACGAGGCGGCGGCGCGGCCGCTCGTCGACGCGAGGGGCGACATGGGCTCCCTCGGTCGCCGAGGCGGCAGCCGCGGGTCGACGCGGTGATCACGTGCCTGCCATCCCCCGTGATCAGCGCAGCGGTGGTCGCGGGCAGAAGGCGGCGTCCTCTCGGCCCTGCGCTCCGGCGGCACGTGGATCGAGATGAGCACGACCGACAGGCACGAGGTGCGGCGGCTCGCCGAACTGGCCGCCGAGCGGGGCATCGCGACACTCGAGGCCCCCGTCACCGGCGGCGTCCACCTCGCGGCGACGGGCGAGATCACCGTGATCGTCGGCGGCGACGCCGAGGTCGTCGAGGCGCACATGCCACTGTTCCGCGCCGATGGGCCGGCGGATCTTCCACGTCGGGCCTCTGGGCCGCGCCTCGGACCTCAAGGTGATCACGAACATGCTCGCGTTCGTCCACCTCGTCGCCGACGGCGAGGCGCTGATGCTCGCCCGGCGGGCCGGGCTCGACCTGCGCCAGGCCTGGGAGGTGATCGCCGCCAGCTCCGGCACGAGCTTCGTGCACGAGACCGAGGGCCAGGTGATCCTGAACGGGAGCTACGACATCGGCTTCACCATCGACCTCGCCCTCAAGGATCTCGGTCTCGCGCTCGCAGCTCGGCGAGGAGACCGGCGTGCCGCTCGACCTCGCCGCGCGGGCGCAGGAGCAGTTCGCCGAGGCACGCGACCGCTACGGCGGATCGGCATGGTCGCCCATGGTCGTGCGCCTGCTCGAGGAAGCGGTCGGCGACGACCTGCGCGCACCCGGCTTCCCGGCGACGCTCGACCCCCGCTAGCTCTACGACTCGGGCGGCGCTCCGCCCTCGGCCGTGCGCCGTGCCACGAACTCGTCCAGCTCTGCTGCGATCGCGTCGTCCATCGCCGGCGGCTCGAACTCGGCCAGCACGCGCTTCCAGGTCTCGTTCGCCCGCTGCGTCGCGTCGCGCGACCCCTCCTCGATCCACTGGCCGAAGTTCGACCAGTCGGACACGAGCGGCTCGTAGAACGCCGTCCGGTAGCGCTCCAGGGTGTGCGCGCCACCGAAGAAGTGGCCGCCCGGCGCGGTCTCGCCGATCGCGTCGAGGCCGATCTCCGCGTCGTCGACGACGAGCGGCTGGAACGTCTCGGCGAGCATCTGCAGCACCTCGACGTCGAGGATGAACTTCTCCTTCGACGCCGTCAGCCCGCCCTCGAGCCAGCCCGCGGCGTGGATCAGCAGGTTGCAGCCGCCCAGGACGGCGCCGAAGAGGCTCAGCATCGTCTCGTACATCGCCTGGCCGTCGACCGCGTTGGAGGCGTTCGGCGCCGAGGAGCGGTACGGGAGCCCGACGTGCCGCGCGAGCTGGCCGCTCGCGAGAGCCGCCTTGAAGTACTCCGGCGTCCCGAAGGCCGGTGCGCCCGACTTCATGTCGACGTTCGACGTGAACGCCCCGTAGACGACGGGCGCGCCCGGACGCACGGCCTGCGTCAGCGCGACGCCGGCCAGCGCCTCGGCGTGCTGGAGGGTGAGCGCGCCCGCCAGCGTGACCGGCGCCATCGCGCCCGCCAGCGTGAACGGCGTGATCACCGAGAGCTGCCCCGCGGCGGCGAAGTCGATCAGCCCCATGCACATCGGGATGTCCAGCTGACGCGGCGAGTTGCTGTTGATCACCGTGTAGCACCGCGGTGCGGAGGCGAACGTCTCGGCGTCGACGCCGTACCCGATGCGGAACATCTCGAACCCGTCGGCCACCTGCCCCCGGCCGCGGGCGTAGAGATAGGGCGCCTTGTCCGTGAGCGTCAGGTAGGCGAGGCAGGACTGGAGATGCCGGAACGGCAGCGGCACGTCCTGCGGCTCGACGCAGGGGCCGGTCACGTGGATCACGTCGAAGTGCTGCGTGAGCCGCACGAGGTCGCGGAAGTCGGCGAGGTTGCCGTCCCGCTTGCCTCCGTCGAGGTCGCTCACCGCGGGCGGGCTGCTGACCGGGACGAGGGCGAGATGCCGGCCGCCGAGCGTCACGGTGCGCTCGGGCGAGCGGCCGATCAGCTCGAACGACGTCGGCGCCGACGCGACCGCCTGCTCGACCAGCTCGGCCTCGAACCGCACGAGCTCGGTCTCGTCGTCGACGAGGGCCCCGGCCGCCGGAGGATCGTCGCGCGCCTCGGGCAGCAGGACGCGGATCCCGTGCTGGCGGAGCAGCTCGAGCGCCGAGCCGTGCAGGTGCGCGACCTCGTCGGCGCTGAGCAGCTCGAGCGGCGCGAAGGGATTCTCGAGCGAGCGGTACCGGAGCGACCGTCGCTCGGGCGCAACCGCCGCCGGCGGCTGCGCCGGCGGCGTCTCACGTCCCTCGGACGTTCCTCACGCGATCCTCTCCCGGCGACCGGCTCATCCTACGCGCGCGCGACCCGCTCCCTCCGCGCTACCCGTGCGCCACGTCGAGCACGGGCTCGCCGAGCGCCTGCGACGTCGACGTCGATCCCGAGGCCGGGCCCGGGCGGCGGCGCCTGCGCTCCCTCGGCGCGGGGCGGCAGTCCCGTGCCGTGGTCGACCGAGACCCAGGTGTGGAAGTCGCAGGTGTGCACCCGCAGTCGCTCCGGCGTGCCGAGCCCGACGTGCACGACGGCGGCGGTGACGAGGCTCGCGCCGCCGGCGTCCTCGACGGTCACCTCGAGCCCGAGCTCGACCGCGACGTCGCGGATCGAGGGCGGCGCGCGTGATGCCTCCGACCCGCTGGAGCTTGACCGTGATCCCGTCGGCGACGCCCTCGCGGTGCGCGCGCAGCAGGTCGTCGAGCGTCACGATCGACTCGTCGAGCACGAGCGGGCGATCGCAGTGGCGGCGCACCGAGGCGCACTCCGCGTAGGTGCGGCACGGCTGCTCGAGGACGTACTCGAGGTCGCGCGTGGCGCGCAGAAAACGCCGCGCGCCGCCGGTCGTGAAGCCGCCGTTCGCGTCGGCGAAGAGCACGACCGTCGTCGCCGACGGCCTCGCGCACCGCCGCGAGCCGCTCGGCGTCGGCTTCGGGGACGGTGCCGACCTTGACCTGCAGGCGCCGGTACCCGTCGGCCAGCGAGCGCGCGCGCGAGGCCGACCGCGTCGTCGACGGACGAGATCGTGACGACGTTGTAGAGCGGTACGGCGTCGCCGTGACGCGCGCCGAGCGTCTCGCAGAGCGGACGTCCGGCGGCCCGCGCTGTCAGCGTCCCAGCAGGCCATGTCGAGCGCGGACTTGACGTACGGCTGCCCACGCATCGCGCCGTCGAGCAGGGCGAGCACCGCGCGCGGCTGCGTCGGGTCGACGCCCAGCAGGAGCGGCGCGAGCTCCGCCACGCCCGCCTGCGCGCCCGCGGCGAACGACTCGGTGTACGCCGGGCTGATCACGGCCATCTCGCCCCAGCCCGTGACGCCCTCGTCGGTGTCGAGCGCGACGATCAGCGACTCGAACGCCGGCGAGCCGACGTGGCCCATCGCGTAGGTGCCGCGACGGAACGGCTGCAGCTGCCGGAAGGCTCTGACGCGGGTGACCCTCACCGGCTCACGCTCCGCCGGCGGCGCAGCCGCCGACGCTCACCGGAGCGGACGAGCGCGACGAGCGGCTCGACGTCGGGCAAGCGGGTCTCCCTCGCGCATGAACGGGACCACCGAGCGCACGAGCGCCTGCGCCCGCGCGGTGCCCGCGCCGAGCGCCGTGCCGCGGAGGTCGCAGGCCTGCGCGGCCAGCAGCAGCTCGACGGCGACGATCCTCGTGCCCAGCTCGACCATCTCGGCGAGCCGGCGCGCGGCGAGCGGCGCCATCGTCATGCGGTCCTCGATGCCGCCGGCCTGCGACGAGGAGACGAGCTCGTGCGAGACCGGCTGGGCGAGGAGGCGCGCCTCGGCGGTCAGCGCCTGCATCGCGATGCCGACCTCGCTGAGCGCGCTCTCGGCGAGGCCCGGCGCGCTGCGCCGAGCCCTTCGGGCAGGCCGGAGTGCACGGGATGGAGGAGCTTCGACGACCGCTCGCACGCGCTCGTCAAGCGCCGGCGCGAGGGCGAGCCGAGCGAGGTCGAGAGCGGTGGCGAGCGGGATCATCTCGAAGTTCCCGACCGAGAAGACGGCGCCCGCCTCGACGCTCACGAGCGGGTTCGCCTGCGCGGCGTTGAGCTCGACCTCGAGCTGCTCGGTCACGAAGCGGAACGCGTCGCGCGCGGCGCCGTTCATCTGGGGGAGCGTCCGGAAGCAGAGGGGATCCTGGAGCGCCCGCGGCACCCCCTCCGAGCCGGCGAGAAGCGCGTCCGAGCCGCTCGAGCGTCGCGCGCACGCCCGGGTAGGGACGCACGTCCGCGATCGCGGGGTCGAGCAGCGTGCGGTTGGCGCCGAACGCCTCGAGGTCGAGGGCGCCGGCGACGTCGAGCGCGTCCAGCAGGCCGAGCGCGTCGTGCACCGCGAGCGCCGCCCAGCCGGTGGAGAACGCGCTCTGGTTGAGCAGGGCGATCGCCTCGCCCTGGACGAGCTCGAGGTCGCCGAGCAAGCCCTCCGCCAGGTCCGCCATCGCGGCGAGGTCGCTCTGGCCGATGGAGCCGCGGACGCGGACGCCGGGCAACTCGTCCGCGTTGAGCACCTCGACGAGCCGCTCGGCGACGACGGGACGGGCGACCGTCGTCCCCTGCGCGAGCGCGTTCGCGAGCCGCAGCGCCTGCGCTCGCACGACATCGCGCGGAGCGACGGGCCCGTGGCCGATCAGGTGCTGGCGCAGGACGAGCCGGTCGTGATCCGGCGCGTCGATCGCGGAGTCCCTGCGGATCCCGAGCCCGGTCGTGAGTCCGTAGGCGGTGCCGCCGCTCTCGAGCACCCTGTCGGCGACCTCCCGGGCGGACGCCATCCGCTCGAGTGCGCCGGCGGCCAGCTCGACCGGCTCGCCGCCCCGGGCGACGCGGACGACTTCGTCGAGTCGGAGATCGGTGCCGGTGAGCATGACGGTCATCGAGCGTGCATAGTCTCACGGCAGCATGCGAGCAGTGGTGTTCACCGGCGCGGGCGGGAACGAGGTGGTACGGCTCGAGGAGCGGGCCGACCCGGAGCCTGACGGGCACGAGGTTCTGCTCGAGGTGCGCTACGCGGGGCTCAACCCGGCCGACCTGGCGCAGCGGGCCGGGCGCTACCCGGCGCCGCCCGGATCGCCCCCGGACGTGCCCGGCATCGAGACGGCCGGAACCGTGCTCGCGACCGGCACCGGAGTTAACGGCCTCCAGCCCGGAGACCGGGTGTTCGGGCTCGTCGGCGGAGGTGGGCTCGCCGATCGCGTGCTCGCCCACGAGCGGCACGTCGTCCGCGTTCCCGACGAGATCGGCGAGCGGGATGCAGCGGCCGTACCCGAGGCGTTCGTGACCGCCCACGACGCTCTCGTGCAGGGCGGGCTCCGCATGGGTGGGCTCGTGGTCGTGAACGGCGCGAACGGCGGCGTCGGCACCGCCGCCGTGCAGATCGCCGCCGCCGCGGGAGCCCGGGTGCTCGCCGTCGTGCGGAGCGAGTCGCTCCGCGAGCAGGTGGCCGCCCTCGGCGCAGAAGCGCTCGCACCCGATCTCGCCGTCGAGGGGGCACGCACCCGCGGGGGTGCCGATCTCGTGCTCGAGCTGGTCGGCGCGGCCAACCTCGAGGGCGACCTGCGCTCGCTGGCCGCGAAGGGCCGCATCGTCGTCGTCGGCACGGGCGCCGGCGCGAAGGCCGATCTCGACCTCCGGGTGCTGATGGGGAAGCGCGCGACGATCACCGGCACCGTCCTGCGGGCGCGGACGCTCGAGGAGAAGGCGGCGGCCGTGCAGGCGTTCGCACGCGAGGTCGTGCCGCACCTGGCGTCGGGCCGGATCCGGCCGCTGGTCGACGCGGTCTTCCCGGCCGAGGACGCAACGGCTGCGTTCGACCGACTCGAGGCGTCGGGCAAGCTGGGCAAGGTCCTGCTCGACTTCGGGATCTGACGCATCACGACGGGGCCTGTGAGCTCCGCGGAGCTCAGCCCGAGACGGGATCGGGCGCGGCCCCGAGCAGCTCGTCCGCGTAGGTCATCGAGATCCGGCGCACGATGCCGCTCGTGTCCGGCTCGTAGTGGCCCATACGCCAGAGAGCGGGCGAGTAGCAGTGGATCGACACGGCAGGCTCGCCGGCGGCGTGGCGCACACCGTGGATGTACGTCGCGTCGAAGTCGAACGTCCCTCCCGCCTCGTGCCGGTTCGTGCGCTCGCGGATCCACCCGTCCTCGTCGCGGTGGAAGTAATCCTCGAAGACCGCGCCCTCGCAAACGACGACCGCTCCCTGCGAGCGGTCGTGGTCGTGGTAGCCCGTGTCCTGCTCCGCCGTCCAGCAGATCAGCCAGATGTCGACGTTCGGGTCGCGGTACAGCTGCACGTAGTGGCGCTCGTCGGTGGAGAGGCGCACGTGGTCGCGCCAGAGGCTCTCCTCGCGCCGCACCTCGGCCGCGAGCGTCCGTAGCGCGGGCCGGTCGAGATCGGCGTCTGCAACGAGACGACCGGAGAGCCAGGAAGCGATGTCGACGTTGGTCACGGGAGCAGCCGGGCCGGTGTGTCCTGCCTGAGCAGTGTTTCGACGGATTCGCCGAAACCCCTTATCGCCCGAGCGGTGGGCTCGGGATCGACGACGGGCAGATCGCTTCCGTAGACGAGCTGCTCGACGCCGAACGTCTCGATGCAGAGCTCGAGCGCACGGCGGCCGTAGGTGGCGGTGTCGAAGAAGACGTTCGGATGGAGGTTCGAGCGGACGTCGACGCCCCGTGAGGCGAGCCGCTCGAGCTGGAAGGGGCCGCCGCCTGCGAGGATGCCCAAGACGACGGGGATCCCCGGCCAGCGCGACTGGCCGTCGGTGAGCCAGGCGAGGTACGCCGCCTGCATCTGGGCCGTGTAGAGGGTCATCGCCCCCCACCAGGCAGGTCGGCCGGGCGGCACCGGGCCGCCGGACGGGTGCACGAAGAGGAAGCCGCCGTTCTCGGCCAGCGCCGCCGGCGCCGACTCGAGCACGGCGGGATCGGTGAGCGCGGCCGAGCCGACGCACGCCCCGACGAAGCCAGGCCTCGCCGGGCCCGCGGCGAGCGCGGCGAGCCGACCGCCGGAGGCGGCGACGATCTCGAGAATCCCCTCCTCCCAGGCGGCCACGAGCTCCGCCCGCTCGGCGTCGGGCAGCGCGTCGTACCCGAGCGTGGGCTGCAGCGAGAGCACGGCGAGGTCGATGCCCTCCCGGTCGAGCAGGGCGAGTCCGGTCCTCCGGGTCGTTCTCGCGGGGGTCGAAGGGGAACGTCCCCTCCGTGAGCTCGAGCATTCCGTCCGTGATTCGCGGAGGCGACGTGCGGCGCTGCAGCACCCCGACGAGCGCGGGCGGCAACAGGTGCTGATGGACGTCGATGGAGGTCATGCCTGGCTCCCTCCGATCCAGTCGGCCTCGTCGGCGAAGCGGCTCTCCGCCGGGCAGCCGAAGCGTACAGCGGCCTCGGCGGTGAGATCGGTGTCAGACACCGTAAGCCGCCAAGGTGTCCTTCGCACCGAGCGCGTAACACCATTTCCACACCCCGGACCCCGCCCTGCGGCTCGGCACGCCGACCGGCGGTCGAGGCTCAGGCGCGTCCGCGGACGAGCGCGCTGCCGGAGGCGCAGACGAGGAACGCCCCGGCCGCGACGAGCACGATCGTGCCGCCGGGCGGCAGGTCCGCGTAGTAGGCGATCGTCAACCCGGCGAGCGCGGAGGCGAGGCCGATCGCCATCGCGAGGCCGAGCGTCGAGGCGAGGCTCCAGGCGACCCGGTTCGCGGCGATCACGGGCAGCACCATCAGCGCCGCGATGAGGAGGATGCCGACGATCCGCATCGAGACGGCGACGGTGAGCGCCGCGAGGAGGGCGATGACGACGTTGAGAAAGGCGATCGGCACGCCTGCGACGCGACTGCCCTCCTCGTCCAGGACGACGGCGACGAGCCCGCGGTAGAGCACGGCGATCACCGCCAGCGCGCCGACGCCGAGCACGAGCACCGTCCAGAGGTCGCTGCGGGTGACGGTGAGGATCGAGCCGAACAGGTACTGGAACAGGTTGACGTTGAGCGCGCCGGCGCTCGACACGAGCACGACGCCCGCCGCGATGCCGGTGTAGAAGACGAGCGCCAGCGCCTGGTCGCCTGCCGTCCCCCCGCGGGTGCGCAGCCACTCGATCGCGAGCGCCCCGAGGACGGCCGCGACGAGCGCGGTCAGCACGGGCGAGATGCCGAGCAGATAGCCGGCGGCAACGCCGGCGAACGCGACGTGGCCGAGGCCGTCGCCGACGAGCGAGGCGCGGCGCTCGACGAGGAAGAATCCCACCGCGGGCGCGAGCACCCCCACGATCGCGCCGGTCGCGAGCGCGAGCCGCATGAACTCCAGCTCAAGCATGGGTGTGCGACGGGTCGTGCCACAGGCCGGGCAGCTCGCTGGGCGGGCCGTCGAAGACGATCCGGCCGCGCACGAGCACGAGCCGGTCGACGACGTGCTCGACGGCGCCGAACTCGTGCGAGACGTAGAGGACGGTGACGCCGAGCTCGGCGCGGAGTGTCTCCAGCAGGCCGGCCAGCGATTCCTGCGACTCGGCGTCCACCCCGGTCGTCGGCTCGTCCAGGGCGAGCAGGCACGGCTCGGAGGCGAGCGCCTTGGCGATGAACGCCCGCTGCTGCATGCCGCCGGAGAGCGTTCGCAGCGGTGCGTCGGCCCGGTGCTCGAGCCCCACGGTACGGATCGCCTGCCGGACGACGTCGCGGTCGCCGCGGCGCAGCGGGCCCCACATGCCCGCCGATGCGAGCCGCCCGGCCGAGACGACCTCGCGCACGGTGGCCGGCGCTTCGCCGCCGACGTGGGCGCGTTGCGGCAGGTAGCCGATCCGCCGGCCGGGCCGGGCGGTGCCGGTCGGCTCGCCGAAGACGCGGATGGTGCCGGAGGCAGGGCGCTCGAGACCGAGGATCAGCCGCAGCAGCGTCGTCTTGCCGCCGCCGTTCGGGCCGGCGATCGCGACGAACTCTCCCGGGGCGACCTCGAGCGAGATCTCCTCCAGCACGCGGACGCCGGTGCGGTAGGCGAACGAGACGTCGTGGAGCTGAACGGCTGCCGGATCGTCGGGCATGGTCAGTCGCATCCGAGAGCGTCGCGGAGGGCGGCCAGATTGTCGCGCATGACGGAGAAGTAGTCGGCTCCGGCAGCCTCTGCGTCCTCGGTCAGGCCTTCGAGCGGGTCGAGCACGGCCGTCTTCACCCCGGCTTCCCGCGCGACCGTCTCGGCGAGCTTCGGCGAGACGAGCGTCTCGAAGAAGACCGTCGTCGCGCCTGCCCCCTCGACCAGACGCACGAGGTCCTCGATTCCCCGCGCGGAGGGCTCCGCCTCCGGCGAGAGGCCTTCGAGCGCCACCTGCTCGAGCCCGTAGCGCGACGCCAGGTAGCCGAAGGCGGCGTGGCTCGTCACGATCTGGCGGCGGCGGCACGTCGCGAGCCCGCGGCGGAACTCGGCGTCGAGGGCGTCGAGGCGCGCGACGAGGTCGTCCGCTGCCGCCTCGTCACCGAGCGCCGCCGCGGTCGCCTTCGCCATCTGCGCGTAGCGCACGGGATCCAGCCAGACGTGAGGATCGCCCGCCTCCTCTCCCTCCCCGCCCCCGAGCGAGCGCCTGCCCGCCGAGCAGGTCGAGGGACGGTCCGCTCGCGTTCGGCGACGGCCCGTTCCAGCGCGGGCATGAAGCCGCCGCCCAGGTAGAGGGCGAGATCGGCATCCCGGACGGCCTTGACGTCCTGCGCGGTGAGCTCGAGATCGTGCGGCTCGGCGCCGGCAGGTGTGAGGTTGCGCACGCGCACACCGGCGCCCGCCGACCTGCTCGGCGGCGAACGCGAGCGGGTAGAAGCCCGCCACCACCTCGGTGCCGCTCGTCTCGGCGTCGCCGCCCCCGCAGGCCGTCGCCCCCAGGCCGACCGCCACCGCCGCCACGCTGATGAGAACGATTCTTGCAATCACGACGTGCAGGCTAGCACGTCTTTGAGAGTCGCTATCATCCCGGTGTGACGACGACGGCGCATACCGCGTGGACGAAGCAGGCGCTCGACGGCCTCCGCGAGGCGGGGCTCCGCAAGGGCGGTGCCCGTGCGGCCGTGGTCGAGCACCTCGGCAAGCAGAGCTGCTGTCTCTCCGCCCAGGAGATCTTCGACGGGATCCGCGCGGACGGCGGCGCCGTGGGGATCGCGAGCGTCTATCGCGCGCGTCGACCAGCTCGCCGACCTCCGCCTCGTTCAGCGCGTCGACATCGGCGACGGCATCGCCCGCTACGAGCCCGCGCACTCGGGCGGCGACCATCACCACCACCTCGTGTGCGACGACTGCGGCAAGGTCGAGGCGTTCTCCGACCCGGCGCTCGAGCGCGCGCTGGAGCGCGTCGCCGGCGCGCGCGGCTACGACATGGCGGCACACGAGGTCGTGTTGCACGGCGCCTGCGGGAGCTGCCAGGGCTAGTGAGGCATGGCCGCGCCGTTACGAGGGCGCGAGGAAGGCCTCTAGGACGCGCCGAACGACACCCAGCCCTGCTCGGCGAACGTAGTCGAGTGAGACGGCCTTCACGCCGACGCTCGACACGGTGAAGAGCGTGTCCCCCACGACGAGCGAGCGGCTGACGGCGATCGCCCCGACGCGGCCGGAGGAGCCCCCCGCCGCCTCGCCCGTGTGCGTGACCCGGCCGACCTCGTCGATGCCGGCGCGGGCGACGCGGAAGCCGACGGCGCCGGCGAACGGCTTGTCGGCGTACGAGACCACGGGCAGCACTGCCAGGCGCGACGGGCCCCACCAGAGGAAGGCGTGGTGCTCGCCCTCGGCCTCGGACCACGAGGAGCCGAGCGCGTGCTGCCGGATCCGCACGGGGTGGCGCAGGTCGGACACGTCGAACAGGGACAGCTGGGTGCCGAGCACGCGTCCCTCCGCGGTCGCGTCCTGGCCGATGCCGAGCAGCAGGTCGTCGCCGAGCGGGTGGAGGTAGGCGGAGTAGCCCTGGATCTTCAGCTCGCCGAGGACGGCCGGCCGCGAGGGCGTCGAGAGGTCGAGCGTGTAGAGCGGGTCGACCTGCCTGAACGTGACGACGTAGCCCGTGTCCCCGATGAAGCGGACGGCGTACACGCGCTCGCCCTTGCCGAGCCCGGCGACCCGGCCGAGCTGGACGAGCGCGCCGTCCCGCTCCCCGAGCGTCGTGACGGAGCTCTCGCTCTCCTCCTGCCCGGTGCCCCACCACGCCGGCGCCTCGGTGCTCGCGACGCGCAGCACGCCCTTGTGCTCGGAGAGCGCCCACTGGCTGAGCAGGTAGCCGGACACGGTGCCGCTGCCCTTGTACGTCGTGGAGGCGGGGTCGGAGATGTCGAACTTGTGGATCGCCGTCGTGACCCGGGGCGGCTCGGACGTGTCCTCGGTGACCGGCTGCGCGAGCCAGCGCTGGGTCGCCACGTAGAGGCTGTCCTGCGACGCGTACACGGTGCGCCCGTCGGCGACGATCGAGTCGGAGTCGATCGGCGCGAGCCCCTTGCGGAGGTCGACCGTGAGCACGGTGACCAGTCCGAGCCCCGAGTACACGGCGGGGTGCCGGACGTTGCGGCACTGCACGAGCGGGCGGCGGGCGAGCGTCTCGCCGCGGCGGCCCTTCACCTTGTAGGAGGGGACCCAGCTGCCGAGCCGACGCCGTCTTCACGACGGCACGGTTGCGCGCCAGCGCGGCCGCGGTCGCCTCGGGCGTCGACTCGGTGGGCGTCACGAAGGGCAGCGCCTGCGGCATCCCCGAGACGGTCACGATCCGGGCCACGGTGCCGACGAGGCGGGCGCTCACGTAGTCGGCGTCGAGCGTGAGGCTGCGCACGATGCGGGGAGCGGAGGGGTCGCCGACGTCCACCTCGATCAGGTTCGTCTGCTGCCGGTACGGCGGCGACCGTGGACGCCGACACGCCCCCGGGCTGCGCGTCGACGGCGACGACGCCGCCGCGCGCCAGCACGAGCAGGCGCTCGCCGTGCAGCAGGAGCTCGTAGCTCGCGGTCGCCGGCAGCTGCAGGGTGCCGGCGAGCTTCGGCTTCGCACCGCGCACGTCGACGGCGAAGAGCCGGTCGCCGCGGACGACGAAGAGGGTGGATCCGTTCGACTTGACGATGTCGGGCTCGTCGACGCCCTCCTCCTGCACGTTGGTGGTCGAGAAGTCCACCCCGCTCGTGTCGGCCTCCCCGGCACGAGCGGCACCCGGGGTCGCGCCGGCGGCGGGCACGGCGCCGCTTCCGCCCGTCACGCCGCCGAAGCCCCAGGGCCCGACGAGAGGCAGGGTGTGCTGCCTCGCGTAGGCGAGCAGGGTGGCGCAGGAGCCGAACGACTGCAGGCGGGCGCTCTTGCCGCTCTTGGTGGCCGCGTCAGGCGCGGCAGACCCTCCTGCGGCGGCGAGCAGCGCCAGCAAGGCGACAACGAGAGCGAGGAGCGCACCGTTTCTTCTCATGCACTCGTTATACGCCGCTCAGGGCCCCAGATGTCACATGCGGCGCGACGAGTCCCCCGGACGCGGGCAAGCCTAAGCCCCCAGCCGCCGGGACGTCGCAGGAGGAGGGAAGGGCGGCGACCCGGTGGCTCAGACGGGTGTTTCGGGGAAGTGGCAGCAGCCCGGGATCTCCGAGGAGGGTGCGGCGATCCCGACCTGCTGCTCCACGCCGCCGGTAGGTGGGCGGCGGGCGTTGGGGTTGGAGAGCCCGACCACCGCGCCACGCTCGCCGAAGCGCCTCATCGGCTGCTCGGTGCGGATCGCCGCGTCGATGCACCCGGCGGGCGGGCCGGGGGTGACGGTGAGGCGGTGTGCGGTCGCGGTTGTCATCGGGCTCTGAACCCATGAAAGCGTGGCCGCCTGAAAACAACCGAAGAGCGCTCTAAGAGTCTCCTAAAGACGTGCCGCGTCGCCCGCGCGGACCTGCGATGCTGGGCATATGAGCGCGATCATCGTGGTGGGATACGACGACGAGGAGCCCGCCAAGCGGGCGCTCGACCGCGCGATCGAAGAGGCCGGGCAGCGACAGGCGGAGATCGTCGTCGTCGCCGTAGCGGAGATGCCGTTCGACCCCGAGGGCCCACAGAACTTCGGGACGCTGGACGACAGCCCGGCGCGCATGATCCCGCTCGTCGTGCCGCCCGAGCTCGAGCCGGTCCTCGCCCACGCGCGGGAGCGCGTGGAGGCAGCCGGTATCACCGCCGACTACGTGTGGGCAGCCGGCGAGCCCGCCGCCGCGATCGTCGCGACGGCGCAGGGTCGGGGCGCGGAGATGGTCGTCGTCGGCAAACACCACCACGGGTTCCTCACGCGCTTCCTAGGCACTGACGTCGCCGCCGAGCTCGAGCGCGAGGCCGGCTGCCCCGTCGTGGTGGTCTAGCCGGCCGTGCACTCCTGACGCCTCCGAGGGTGGCATCAGGGGTCTGGGGGGCCCATTCCTACGAGCGTGCCCGGGTCCGGGGAGAGTCGCCGCAGCGGCGCGACCGGAAGCCCGGCGTCGCGCCACGCCTGGAAGCCACCGATCAGGTCGGTGGCGCAGGCGAAGCCGAGCTCGACGAGGGACACGGCGGCGAGGCTCGACGAGTAGCCGTGGTCGCACACGAGGATGAGCTGCCGCTCGAGCCCGCCGACGTGCGGGTTGCGCCAAGGGCTGTCCGGGTCCACACGCCACTCGAGGACGGTACGTGGGAGATGGAGCGCGCCGGGGATGACGCCGTCACGCAGGCGGCTCGTGTCCTGGCGGATGTCCACGAGGAGCGCCCCGCGCCCCACGGCGTCGTGAGCGGCATGCGGCTCGAGACGCTCGAGCGCCTCCCGCGCCGCCGCGAGCAGCTCGTCGATCGTCCGGCGCGTCCCGCTGGCAGGCACCACACGATTGTGTGACGGGCGCTACGAGATGTCCAGGGGTAGCACTTGCTGCCGCCCGCGCCAACGCGTCGCAGCGACCCACGCCCCGCTCGGGGCGGTGAGCCCGGCGACGAGGCCGATCGCCTCGCCGCTTCCGGCGCGTCGGCGACGAGGCCCACCGTGAGGGCGCCGGCGACGAGCCCGAAGTCGCGCCAGAAGCGGTAGATGCCGACTGCCTGGGCCCGGTCGCGAGGCTCGACGGCGTCCGAGACGCGGCGATCAGCGTCGGATACACCATTGCGCAGTGGCGTCCTTCCGCGCCGGCCGCCTCACGCGTCGCCCGGGATGACCGTTTCAGGGAAGGTGGAGCCGAAGCCGTATCGCCTGATCGGCCCTGACGGCCGGGAGTGCGTCTCCCCCGTGCCCGGGACGCTCGGCGGGCACCGCGGGAACCGGGTGTACGGGCGCCTCGACTGCGCCGCCGCACTGCGCTGGATCGCGAAGGGCCACTACGTGAGGCAGCGGGTCTTCTTCGCCGACGAGGGGACGGCGATCGCGGCAGGCTACCGGCCCTGCGCCCGCTGCCTGCCCGAGCGCTATCGGGACTGGAAGGCGGCGCAGGGGCCTGCCTGATGCCCCCACATCAGGCCTCTATGCCTCTGCGTTCCAGACGACCCCGTACACGTCGACGGCGGTCCGACGGCCCCGGATCTCCTCCGGCACCTCGTCGCCCATCTCCTCGAAGCGCTGCTCGGCGGCGGCGACCGCATCGCGGCTGTCGAAGAACGTGACGAACAGGCGCCGGTCGTTGTCCGAGTGCGAGCACCATCGCGCCGGTCAGGCCCGCCGGCAGGTTCGGAAATCCGGCTCGGCCCACGCGGACGCGGATACGACTCCGCCGCCGATGAGCGCCGGGCAGCCCGCGGACCGTTCACCCGATCGGGACGATGCACGTAGGATCGCCGTATGGAAGCTTGATGACGTCATCCGGACAGGGACGCCAGCCGTGCGTCCGAGAGGAGAATCGATGAGCGACACCGACATCGAGCTGGGACCGATCGACTACCTGGTCGTCGAATGGCCCAAAGGCAAGGAGCCGAGTGGAGAAGGGCTGCCGATCCTGGTCGACCTCGTCGACCGCGGGGTCGTCCGCATCCTCGACTTCGCGTTCGTGCAGAAGAACGAGGACGGCACGGTCTCGGGGGTCGAGCTCGACGAGCTCGGTGGCGAGTTCACCGTCTTCGAGGGCGCGTCGTCCGGCCTGCTGGGCGAGGACGACTATGCGGAAGCAGGTGGTGTCCTCGAGCCGGGGAGCTCGGCGGCGCTGCTCCTGTACGAGAACACCTGGGCAGCTCCGTTCGCGACCGCGCTCCGCAAGAGCGGCGCGCAGCTCGTCGCGAGCGGACGCATCCCCGTGAACGCCATCATCGCCGCGCTAGACGAGCTCGAAGCGGCCGAGGCGTAGGCCCAAACCGAGAGGAGCGAACGACAGATGCCAGGACTGATCCGCGGGGCCGCCCGCGTCGCCGTGGTCGCCGGAACGGCGACCGCCGCCTCGAACCGCGTCTCCCGCCGCCAGGCGAACAAGTGGGCGGAGCAGGATGCGCAGCAACAGCAGCAGGCCGCCCCGGAGCCGGCCTACGAGGCGCCCCCGGAGCCGGCCGCGCCGAGCACGGACGACAAGCTCGCGCAGCTGAAGGAGCTCGGGGAGCTGAAAGAGGCCGGTGTCCTCACCGACGCCGAGTTCGAGGTGCAGAAGGCGAAGATCCTCAACTCGTAGCCGGCCGGGCGGGCGGGCGCTCGCGCCCGCCCGCCCGCCAGCCCTCATGTGACGATGTCGAACGCAGTTCCCGGCGAGTCGGCACGGGCTTCAGGCCGGCCCGTCGCGTTCGGCACAGCCCAATGAGCGCGTGGGCCCTCACCGCCGGTGCCGTGTGCCTCGTCGCCTACGCGGCAGGCTCGAAGGCGCTGGCGCGCAGTCCCGTCACCCCCGCGATCTTCTTCACCGCCGCCGGGCTGACCCTCGGGCCGTGGCTCGGAATCATCGACCTGTCGCTGCGGAGCGAGCCCGTCAAGCTGCTCGCCGAGGCGACCCTCACGCTCGTGCTCTTCTCCGACGCGTCCCGCATCTCGCTCGGAGCCCTGCGCGGGGAGCTCGGCGTGCCGGTGCGCCTGCTCGGCATCGGCCTTCCGCTGACGATCGTGGCCGGCGCGCTCGTCGGTGCCGCCGTGCTTCCCGGCATCACCTTCCTCGAGGCGCTGATCCTGGCGGTGATGATCGCGTGCACCGACGCGGCGCTCGGCCAGGCGGTCGTGAGCGACGAGCGGGTGCCCTCACGCATCCGCCAGGGGCTCAACGTCGAGAGCGGGCTCAACCACGGGCTCTGCGTGCCGATCTTCTTCATCGCGCTCGCAACCGCAGAGGCGGAGGAATCCGCGCTCTCCGTCGGCGGCGCTCTCCGGCTCGTCGCCGACGAGATCGGCTTCGGGATCGTCGGGGGCCTTCTCGCCGGTGCGCTCGGCATAGCCGGTCTGCGGCTCGCCCTGCGGCACGCGTCGATCGAGGCGAGCTGGCTCCAGATCCTCACGGCCGCGACGGCCCTCCTGGCCGCGGCTACGGCGACGGCGCTGGGGGGAAGCTGTTCATCGCCGCGTTCGTCGCCGGCTTCGTGTTCGGCGTACGCCGCCGCGGCGAGGGAGGCGAGGTCTCGCACTTCGTCGATGAGGGCGGCGAGCTCCTCAGCGCCGTGACCTTCCTCGTGTTCGGCGCGGCCATCCTCGGGCCCGTCCTCGGTGAGCTGACGTGGGAGCTGGCCGTCTATGCCGTGCTCAGCCTGACGGTGGTGCGGATGGCGCCCGTGTGGGTCGCCCTGCGCGGCACCGGCGCGCGGCCCCCCACCGTCGCCTTCGTCGGCTGGTTCGGGCCGCGCGGGATCGCCTCGATCGTGTTCGGCGTCCTCCTCTACGAGGAGTCCGACCTGCCGGGCGAGCACGTGCTCCTGCTCGCCACCGTGTTCACGATCGCACTCTCGGTGGTCGCACACGGTGTCACCGCGCGGCCGCTCACCAACCGGTATGCGCACTGGTATGCCGCGCATCCGCGCGAGCAGCGGCCGATGGAGAGCGTCCACGTCACGCCGCTCCCCGTCCGCTGGGAAAGGGCAGAGCAGAGGACAGTCGAAGGCCGGACGCGATGAGCCGGCTCTCGGCGCGAGCGCTCGCCGGGGTCATCCCGGCCACGTCGTGGCTGCCGGCCTGGCGCGACGGCCTCTCGAGGAACGCGCTCGCCGGCCTCGCCGTGTGGGCGGTGATCGTCCCGCAGTCGATGGCGTACGCATCTCTCGCCGGCGTCCCGCCCGTCAACGGGCTGTACGCAGCGCTGGCCGGCCTCGTCGTCTACGCGCTCCTCGGGACCAGCCGCCAGCTCAATGTCGGCCCCAGCTCCGGGGTCGCCGTGCTCTCCGCCGCCACCGTCGCGCCGCTCGCTCTCGGCGACGGCGAGCGGTACCTCGCCCTTTCCGCCGGCCTCGCCCTCCTGACGGGCGCCGTCCTCGTCCTCTCGGGCCTCCTGCGGCTCGGTTTCGTCGCCGAGTTCCTCGCGAAGCCGGTGCTCGCCGGGTACGTGATCGGGCTCGGCCTTGTGATCGCCGTCGGGCAGGTGCCGGCTCTTGCTCGGGCTCACGATCGACGCGAACGGCTTCTTCTCGACCGTCAAGGAGATCGTCGCCCACCTCCCGGATGCGGACGGCTGGACGGTCGCCGTCGGTGTCGGCACGCTGGCCCTGATCCTCGTCCTCCAGGCGCTCGTCCCGCGCGCGCCGGCGTCGCTCATCGCGGTCGCTGTCGGGGTGCTCGTGTCCCGTGCGCTCGACCTCGGCAACGAGGGTGTGGCGGTCGTCGGGCACATCACGGCGTCGCTTCCCGATCTCGGGGTACCGGCGATTCGCCTCGACGACGTCGAGCGCCTCGCCGCCGGCGCGCTCGGCATCACGCTGCTCGCATATGCGGAGTCGATCGCGGCGGCCCGCCAGTTCGGGGCGAAGCACGGATACGAGGTCGACCCGAACCGGGAGCTCGTCGCCGTCGGAGCGTCCAACGTGGCGGCCGGGCTCGTCCAGGGCTTCCCGGTCGACGCGAGCTTCTCTCGGACCGCGGTCGCCGACGCCTCGGGCCAGCGCACGCAGCTCGCGGGGCTGGTCAACGCGCTTCTCGTCGTCGTCACGCTGGTGCTGCTGATGTCGTTCTTCGCCGACCTGCCGAAGGCGACGCTTGCGGCGATCGTGATCGCCGCCGTACTGCCGCTGCTCCGCACCCGCGAGCTCCGCCGTCTGCAGCGGCTCGACGAGGTCGACTTCGCCTTCGCTGCGCTCTGCCTGGTCGGCGTGCTCGTCCTCGGCGTGCTGGAGGGCATCGTCGTCGCCGTCCTCGCCTCGCTCCTCGCGCTCGTCTACCGCAGCTTCCGCCCGAACACTGCGGTGCTCGGGCGGCTACGCGGGGAGACGGAGAACGACGAGGACTTCCGCTTCCGGGACATCTCCCGCCATGCCGGCCTCGAGACCTTTCCCGGCCTGGTGATCTTCCGCTTCGACCAGGAGATCTTCTTCGCGAACGCGCTGCTCTTCCGCGACGGCGTACGGCGCGCGGTCGCCGCCTCCGACCATCGGGTCGAGCAGGTGCTCGTCGACGCGGGAGCGATCACCCACGCGGACACCTCGGGGCTCGACATGCTCACCGACCTCTACGCCGAGCTCGCCGGCAAGGGGATCCCCCTGCGCCTCGCGCGGGTCAAGGGCCCGCTGCGCGACATCCTCGAGCGCGCCGGCGTCGTCGAGCTCCTCGGCCCCGATGGGATCCAGCCGTCCGTACGGGTCGGCGTGGAGGCGTTCCTGCGGGAGAGGGGCTAGGCGTACGCCCGCTGCGCGGGCTTCGCGGCGTACGTCGCGATGTCGAGCGCGACGCCGATCCCGACGAGGAGCCAGTCCCAGAACCCGTTCACACCGACGACGGGCGACCAGGCGATGATGAACATGAGCGTCGTCCACGGCAGCAGCAGGAACCCGAGCAGGCCCCACACCCAGCTGTCGATCGCCGCGTCGGGCTTGTCACCGAAGATCCACCAGAAGAAGAGCGCGATCCGCGGCCCCAGGCCGGTGGCGAGAAGGGCGAGACAGCACGTGCCGGCAGTCTGGACTCCCTGCTGCCCCGTGTCAATTCATCTGGGAGACATGACGATCTCGTGCCGCCGATGAGGCAGGATGCTCCCGTGACGAGCGACGAAGCGTTGGGGCCGTGACCACCTTCTGGGGAGTGCTGATCGTAGCGGGCGTGGCCACGCTCGCTATCGGCGCTATGCTGCTCGTTCGCCGGGGCGCGCCCGAGGGCAGCTACTTCCAGGACGGCGACCGTGCGGCAGGCGTGTTCGGCGTGCTTGCGACGGGGTTCGCGGTGCTGGTCGGGTTCGTCATCTTCCTAGCGTTCGACAGCTACGACACGGCCCGGAGCGGAGCCGAGACCGAGGCGCGAATCGTGACGCAGCAGTTCGAGACGGCGCAGTTCCTGCCAACAGGCGTACGCCGGCAGCTGTCCGGAGAGCTCGTCTGCTACGCGCGCTCGGTCGTGCACGGCGAGTGGCCGCGGATGGCCTCCGGCACGCTCGGAGACGAGATCAACCCGTGGGGGGCGGCGATGTTCCGCACCATGCAGGCCGTCGAGCCGAAGCTCGCCTCCGAGCAGACCGCCTACGACACGTGGTTCGGTCAGCGCTCCGACCGCGAGTCCGGTCGCGCCGACCGCGTGCACGGGGCCGAGGGCGTGATCCCGCGTCCGCTCTGGATCGTCCTCTTCCTCAGCGCCGCTCTCATCTTCGTGTTCATGCTCCTCTTCGCCGACAGCGCCGAGCGGGCGTTCGTGCAGGCCACGATGATGGGCGCCGTCGCCATCGTCGTGTCGTCGTCGATGCTGCTCCTCTGGTTCCTCGACCACCCGTTCCACGAGGGGCTCGGCCAGCTGCAACCCGTGGCCATGGAGCGTGCGGTCACCCAGATCGGGGAGGCGGCCGATCTGATCGGCCTGCGCTTGGCACCCCCCTGCGATGCGGTGGGCGCTCCGCGTGGCTGACGCGGACGGGCCCTGGACTGCCGGGTGGCACAGGACGTGACCGACCGGATGCGGTTCTCGGGCAGCCGTCGCGAGCGGCTGCGCTCGACGCACAGCTACGGCTTCGTGCTGCTGCTCGTCATCGTGGCGATCTGCGTTCTTGCAGCTGCACCGGACGCCCACTGGGCGTGGGCGGTGTTCGTGCTGCTGCAGGCGGCGATCCTCCAGATCGCCCTCTGGACGTCGGGTCTCGGGGCGGCGGCGCGGCGCTCGTCCGTCCTCGTCACCGTCCTCGTGCTCGTCATGGGGGCGGCGCAGCTCTGGTGGACGTCGCAGCACGCAAACGGCATCGCGGGGATCCTCAACGCGCTGATCATCGTCGCGACCTGCGTCATCATCGCTACCGGCGTCGTTGACCAGGGGACGATCAACGCCCAGTCGGTGCTCGGCGTGGTGACCGTCTACCTCCTGCTCGGCCTGTTCTACTGCTTCGCCTTCTCGGCCGTGGCGGTGTTCGGCGACGGGCCGTTCTTCGCCCAGGGGACGGACGGCAACGTGGCCGACCGCCTGTACTTCAGCTTCGTCACGATCGCGACGCTCGGTTACGGCGACCTCACCCCTGCCGAGACGACCGGCCGGATGCTGGCCGTCGCCGAGGCCATCTTCGGACAGCTCTACCTCGTCACCGTCGTCGCCGTCGTCGTCTCACGGCTTCGCCCCCGGGGAGCGGACCCCGGGCCTTCGGGCGGGTCGGGCTAGACGGCCGCCGCTGCAGCCCAATCCTGCGGATGCCAGCCGCAGGCCGCCCTGCGAGCGCGCTGCAGCCGTTGGCAGCGACGGGGCCGCACGGTGTTCTCTGTCGCTCGACCCGCCTCCGCTCGGGAGCAGGCAACGCTTGTGGTGATTCACCACAAGCGTTGCCTGCCAGGTCCTGCGCGGACGCCCGGCCTCGCTTCAGGCGGAGCGCTCGGGAAAGCGGCCCACGGCTGCGCTCAGGAGCCGCTCGTCAGGCTGCTGCAGGAATCGGCCTCCGTGAACGCGTCCTTCAACTCCTGACCGCCCTCCAGCCCCTCGAGTTGGGTGACGGCGGAGCCGACCTGCTGGCCCATCGTCACGAGCGTCGAGCTCACCGTCGAGAACGCCTGCAAGGCACCGCTCACGCCCGACGCGCTGTCGACGGCGCTCTGGATCGTGTCCGCCCCGCTGGACAACTCGTCGGCCAGCGAGGAGACCGTGTCCTGCGCCGCCTGCCCGGACTCGGTGTCGGGCTTGCCCAGCCCCTTCAGGTCGTCGGCGAGCGTGCGCGTGGCATCCTCGACGTCGCCGGCGGCGCTCTTCAGCGAGTCGGCGGTCACGTTTCCGCCCTTCAGCGAGTCGGTCGCGCCCGCGACCGCATCCTTCCACGTCGTCACCGCCGTGCACACACCGCCGGCCCACTCCGTCGTGGCGGAGGTGCCGCTCGTGTCGTCGCCGCCGCATCCCGCCGCAACGACTGCCGCAGCCGCAACTGCGCCGATCGCAATCCAACGTCTCATCTCGGTCCCCTCACTCCGTCTTCCGGGTTCGAAGCTCCCAGTCGCCGCCATCGTACGACGCGCTCGCAAGGCGCCACATCATCCCGACCGGGTGAGGACGAACCGCGTGTCTCGGCGCACCGGCGGCAACGCGCGGCGAAGCTCAGTCCGTCAGCGGCGCCAGGCCGTTCGAGACCAGGACGGCGCCGAAGACGAGGAAGAGCACCGCCATCACGGCCGCGTTGTTCGCCGCGAGCCAGCCCTTCAGCTCGTCCAGCGACCGCGTCGCCTTCTCGCCGCCGACGAAGTAGTAGGCCACCGGCCCGGCGACGCTGAGGCTGCCGATCACGACGAACACGACCAGCGCCACGACCGCATCGCCTGTCGAGGGCCCGAGCTGCGCGAGGCCGGTGGCCGCTCCGATCACGAGGATCAGGTTCTTCGGGTTCGCCGCGGACAGCACGATGCCGAGCCCGAGCGCCTTGCCGGGCGCGATCGCATCCATGCCGTCCATCCACTTGGGCATCTCCGGGGTGACGCCGGGCGCCGGCCGCTTCTGCCAGCTGCGGACCGCCATCAGCAGGAGCAGGACGCCGAGCACGACCGTTCCCCAGGACATGCTGTCGGAGGCGGTCGAGTCGGTCGCGACGTCACCCGCGTCCGACAGCGCGTAGACAACCCCGAACGCGACCGTCAGGCCCGCCACCCAACCGAGCAGGAACAAGGGGCCGTTCACCCGCGCGCGCTGCGAGAAGAGCATCAGGATCACGGCGATGATCGGGATGGGCACGATCGCGACGCCGACCGCGAACGGCAACACCTCGCTGACTCCCTGTCCCATGCCCTGCCTCCTCGTCCGATGCCCGCGAGCGTCACCTTCTCATCTGGCCGAGACGGATCGTCCCGAGGGGATGATGTCGACATCCGCCGCACAGGTGATCGTGTAGCTGGTGAGCAGTACTCCGGAGAGGGTCGTGCCGGTCGGGCGCGCAGTCGAGGCGCCGCGGGCCGCCGGGGTCGCGGGGCTCGTATTCGCCGTACTGTTCGTCGCCTCCGTGGTGCTCCTGCACCGCCAACCGGGCGCAGGCAGCACGGCGGAGGAGGTCAGGGCCTGGTACCTGGGAGAGAACGCGTCGCGTGTCGGGCTCGTCGGCCTCTACCTGGCGCCGTTCGCCGGGATCGCGTTCCTGTGGTTCATGGCCGTGATGCGCCACCACGTCTCCGCGCTCGAGGATCGCTTCTTCGACACGGTGCTGACCGGCAGCGGCATCGTCTTCATCGCGATGCTGTTCGCGACGGCGGCGTCCGCCGGGTCGCTCGTCGCGGCAGTGAAGTTCCGCGACGCACCCGTTCCCGGCCCGGAGGCGGTGGGCGTGGCCCGCTCGCTCGCCTACACGTTCTTCTACGTCTACGCCCTCCGTGCCGCGGCCGTGTTCATGGTCGTGGCCTCGACGATCGGGCGCCGGAGCGGAGGCCTCCCGCGCTGGCTCGCGCTCGCGGGATACGCCGTGGCGCTCGTCCTCCTGCTGAGCGTGTCGTACGCGCCGCTCATGGCCCTGCTGTTCCCCGCGTGGGTGACGGCGGTGAGCGTCGCCATCCTCGTCCGCAACTTCGGCGAGGAGCAGCGCTCGTGATCAGAGGCCTCGCAGGCGCCCCGTGAGCGCAGTCAAGGCGATCACGCCCTTCGAGGACCGGTCGCGGAAGCGGCGCCTGGTCAAGGTCGTCGCTTGGCTCGTGGGCATCGCCCTGCTGCTCGTCGTCCTCGACCTCTCGGGCGCGGACATCGCCGGCTGGTTCTCCGACCTGTGGGACACGCTCACGGAGATCTCGCTGCAGTACATCGTGCCGGGCCTCGCGCTGCAGACCGTCCAGACGACCCTCACCGCGCTCGCCTGGTACTACATCCTCGACGCCGGCTATCCGGACGGAGGCACCCGCTACCGCCAGATCCTGGCGGCCTACGCGGCGGGCGTGGCGTGCGGAGAAGAAGGCGGCCGACCGCGAGGCGAACGAGGGCAGCGGCCCTCTGGGGCGCCTGCGCCACCGCGACGCCGACGAGGCCGCGCGGCCTGACGACCCGGCGTAGAGGGAGCGTCAGGTGGTGGGCTCGAGGTCCGCTTCGAGCGCCGCGTCGAGGTCGTATCCGAGCGCGAGCCCGAGCTTGGGCGCGGCAGAGACGACGCGCGGCGTGCCGACGACCGGGATCAGCGCAACCAGGGCGCCCACGATCTCCTCGGGGCTGGCACCCGCGCACCGCGCCGCGTCGACGCAGGCGGCGTAGGACTGCGGTGCCGCGTCGAGCGCGATCAGCGCGCTGATCCGAACGAGGGCGTGCGTCTTGCGATCGAGGCCGGACTCGGCGAGGCTCGCCTCGTCACTGGCGAGCACGCTGCTGACGAAGCGCTCGTCGCGAACCGTCAGCTTGCGAAGGGTGACGTCGAAGTCGTCCACCGGTATCACTGTGCATTCGACTCCGTTCACCGCGGTGCCGCATCATCCTCAGGGGGTGAACTTCGAGGACGGGGCCGCACTGTCGTCCACGAGCCCGAGCTCCGCGGCGCGGTGCACCGCCTCGCCACGAGAAGACGCGCCGAGCTTGCGGTAGATCGAGATGGCCTGCGTCTTCACGGTGTTGCGCGAGACGAAGAGCCGGTCACCGATCTCCCGGAAGGTGAGGTGGGTCGTCAGCAGCGGCAGCAGGCGGAGCTCGGCGGCGGTGAGGCTCGACTCCCACCCGGAGGCCGGGTGGCTCCTGGTGTCGATGCTCGTTCGCAGCTTCGCGACCTCGTCCACCAGCACCCCGAGATCGGGCCGGTGGCGCAGCACCTCGACCGCATCCAGGAGAACCGCCTGCGCACCGTTGACGTCCCCGAGGGCGAGGTAGGCGCGGGCCATCACGACGTGGGTCTGCACGGCGTAGAACGGGATCGCGTACGTCAGGTCGGGGCGCAGCTGCTGCCCCTGCGCCAGTGCTCGCTCCGCGGCAGGTGCGTCTCCCGTGCGAGCGGCGATCAGCGCCTGCGCGGCGAGGAGGAGGCCGAGCTCCATGTACCCGCGCACGCGCTCGAACTCGACGGAGTCACGCGAGCGCGTCGCGAGCGAGCGGGCCGCGTCCAGTTCGCCCCGGTCGAGCGCGAGCAGCGCCCGCTGCGCCAGCGCCGTGACCCCGACGAACGTGGCGCCTACCGTCTCGGCGTCATCGTGAGCTTGCTCGAGCTGCCGGTCTGCGCCGGCGACATCGCCGGAGAGGAGCAACGCATTCGCGAGCGCGAGCATCGCCGGCTGCCGAAACGGGCTCAACGGGCCGAGCTCGGAGAGAGCCAGAGCGGCGTCTTCCCTCATGCGCTCGACCCCGTGCCGACAGGTCATCGCCTCCACCGTCGCCCTCCAGGCGCCCACCCGGGCACTCCCGTCGGGAAGAGGGCCGACGTCGTCGGCACGCTCGGCAGCGTCGAGCCACCGCTCCGACTGGAACGGGCGGCCGCGCAGTGCGTGCACCAGCGCACCGATCACGGCGACCATGGGAAAGCGCTGCAGGCGCTCGGCGTCGTCGAAGTGGTTGAGCCACCCCTCCAGGGTCGCCACCCGTCCCGTCCGGTAGAGCTGGAAGCCGAGCGTCAGGAACTGGCGCGCCATGCACTCGAGGTCACCGGATGCGATCGCGTACGCCATCGCATCCTCCCGCAGCTCCTGTTCCTCGCACCAGGCCGCCGCCAGGCGGCGCAGCTCGAGCGACGCTCCGGGGTTGGTGCGCTCGAGCTCCTTCTGCAGCGCCGCCCGGAAGATCTCGTGGTAGCGGTACCACCGCCGCTCGCGGTCGAGCGGGACGAGGAAGAGGTTCGCGCGCTCGATCGACTCGAGCATGCGTCCAGAGTCGCGCCGCTCGAGCACGGCGTCGCAGATGTCGGCGCTCATCCGGTCGAGGACGGACGACCGCGTCAGGAACGCGAGCTCCTTTCGCGAAATGGTCGAGAGGTGCTCCGCCCGCAGGTAGTCGTCGACGAAGCGGTCGATGTCCGACGGATCCGACGCGGGCGCCGAACCGTCGGCGCGCCAGGCGAGCGCGGCAAGATAGAGGCCGGCCGCCCACCCCTCCGTATGCCGGATCAAGCCCCGGGTGGCTTCGTCGTCGAGCCCCACCCCCGCGGCCGCGAGGAGCTCGGCCGCCTCGGTGGGCGTCAACGCCAGGTCGGCCGTCCCCACCTCGACCAGCGCCCCCGCGGCGCGAAGCCGGGCAACGGCGGAGGTGAGCTCGCTCCTGCCGGCGAGGACGAGCTGCGACCCGTGCGGGATCGCCCGGACGACGACGTCGAGCAGGTCGTGCGTCTCGGGTGCGGCGAGCTCGTGGACGTCGTCGAGGACGATGACGAACTCCGCTTCGCTCGTCGCGAGCGCAGCGCAGAGCTCGGGCACGAGCGTCGACCACAGCGCTCCTGCTGTTCGCCGACGAGAGGAGGTAGGCGCCGGCTCGATGATCCCCTCCCGCTCGAGCGCGGCGAGGATGTACCGGAGCAGGAGCACGGGGTCGTTGTCCCGGTCGTC
This sequence comes from uncultured Gaiellaceae bacterium, assembly GCA_963731095.1. GTDB lineage: Bacteria > Actinomycetota > Thermoleophilia > Gaiellales > Gaiellaceae > Gaiella. The sequence goes on along the minus strand of CAVSUK010000013.1, from coordinate 19,082 downwards.
CACGGTCACCCATGCGAACGGACGTGGGTCTTCGACCGACCATTGCGCGAGCACGGTCGTCTTGCCGTAGCCGCCGGGGGCCACGACGCTGATCACGGTCGCGTCGGTGGCCTCGAGGCGCGCAACGAGCGCTTCGCGCCTCACCACCCCGGGCCGAAGCAGCGGGATCGACGTCTTCGCTTCGAGCAGGTCGATGCGCGGCGCGGCGGTGGTCGTCATCGCGCGCCTCCAGGGTGGGTCGATGTCAGGCAAGCAGGCATGTGAGATCGGGAGTCCGGCCCACTCGGTGACGTCGACTCCACTTATGCAGTGTATTCGCCGACACGCGCGGCAGGCGAGGCGCCGGGGCCTGCGCGGTGTCATGCTTGACGACGTTATGGACGGCCTGCTCGACGGCATCTACCTCGCGGCCCTCGTCGTCGCGCTCTGGGGCACCGGCCTCGGGCTCGGCATGTCCCATGCCGTCTCCGAGCTCGTCGAGCCGGCGCGACGGCCGGGGCTGATGCTCCGCGTTGCGGTGGTCGACGTCGTCGCGCTGCCGCTCCTGGTCTGGGCGCTCGTGCGGGTGCTCGCCGTTCCCGGCGACTACGCCATCGGGCTGCTTCTCGTCGGCGTCGCCTCGGCGGGGCCGCTGGGGATCAAGGCCGCGCAGATCGCCCGCGCAGACGTGCCCGCCGCGGTGGCCCTCGTCGTCGTCCTCGAGCTCGTCAACCTGGCGGCCATCCCGCTGTGGGTGACGGTGCTGCTGCCGTCGGGCACCGAGATCGACTAGCTCGGGATCGTCCGCACGATGGTCGTCATGGTCGTCCTGCCCCTCGCGGTGGGCATCGGCATCAGGCGCATCGCCCCGGCCCGCGCCGGACGGCTGGCGGAGGCCGCCACGCGGGCATCCGATCTCGGCCTCCGCATCGTGATCGTGCTCGTGCTCGTCCGCGACGCCGACGCGGTGGTCGAGGCGGCCGGCGAGCGCGTCCCCCTCGTCGCCGCGGCGGCGGTGCTGGCCGCTCTCGCGCTCGGCTGGGTCGCAGGGGCGCCTTCCCGTGGTACGCGCGCCGCCGCTGCGCTCGTCACCGGGGTGCGGGCGAACGCGGTCGCGCTGGCGGTGGCCGCCGCGTCGTTCTCGGACCGCACCGACGTCCGCGTCGGGGTCGTCGTCTTCGCTCTCTTCTCGGTGCTCGTCCCGCTCGCCACCGCGATGGTGCTGGGCCGGCGTGTTGCCGCTTCGCCCGCATCTGCGCTTGTCTAGAGTGCTCCTCGCGTTCATCCTGATCGCATGACGACACGCCCTGCGCCACTGAGCAGGATGGAGTCGATTGTTCCCCGACAGTGTGTATGGAGGTGATCCGGTGTTCGTCGCGGCCGACTATCCATTCCTCGACGTCCTCTGGACGATGCTCGTGTTCTTCGCGTGGGTCATCTGGTTCTGGATGCTCATCGTGATCCTGTCCGACGTGTTCCGGCGGCGTGATATCGGTGGTGGGCACAAGACGCTGTGGGTGATCTTCGTGATCATCGCCCCGTTCCTCGGCGTGTTCATCTACCTGCTGACGAATCACGACGGCATGGCCGAGCGCAGCATGAAGCAGGCCCAGGCCCAGCAGGCGCAGATGGACGACTACGTCCGTACGGTCGCCAGCAGCGGCGGCGCGGCCGGCGAGATCGAGAAGGCGAAGGGGCTGCTCGACTCCGGCGCGATCACCCAGGCCGAGTTCGACTCGATCAAGGCCAAGGCCCTCGCGTCCTAGGAGCACCGCATCGGTGGCCGGGCCCGGTGGGTCCGGCCATCGCGGGCGAGCGCGAACATCGGCCCGCCTTCTCATCCGATCCGGACGATGCTCTCCACAGCGCATTGCGGCAGGCTCACGGGGCCGTGACAGATCACCGCCGGCACGCGCCGGCGCTCCCGTCTCCGACCGACCAGGCGACCACCCGCCGGGCGGGCCGGTGACGGCGAGGGGCGCTTCCTGAGCGCCCCTCGTTGCGTCCGTTGCTCCCGATCGCATGAACGCGCGATCACCCCATGCGGACGATGCGATGGACCCGTCGTGGACGAGGGTCTATTGTCGTGATCGCATGAGTGACTCGACCTACGCAGAGCCCGTCCGCTGGAGCGCGGAGCGTCCGCGGCTGAAGCCGCTGCGGCTGCTGACCTCGTGGGTCGTGTCCGCGCTGGCGCTGCTCGTGGCCGCGTGGATCGTCCCGAACGTCGACATCCCGAACTTCTGGGGCGCGCTTCTGACGGCGCTGCTCGTCGCGATCGTGAACGCGATCGTCCCGCCGATCGTTGCCGCGCTCCGGCTGCCGCTGATCCTCGTCCTCGGCTTCCTGATCGTGCTGGTCGTCGACGCGTGGGCGCTGTTGATCGCCTCCGATCTCGACGACCGCGCGATCCAGGTCGACTCGTTCTGGTGGGCGCTCCTGACGTCCCTCGTTGCATCCGCCGTCGCGGTCGTGCTCGAGGTCATAGCGGGGACGAACGACGACGATGCGTACTCGCTGAAGGTCACCAGGCGCATCGCCCGCCGGCAGGGCCTGATCGGCGAGACCGACGTCCCGGGGATCATCTGCCTCGAGATCGACGGGCTCGGGCTGCCCGTCCTGCAGCGCGCGATGCGCGACGGCAACGCCCCGAACATGGCGCGCTGGCTGCGCGAGGGGTCGCACCGCATGGTCGAGTGGGAGACCGACCTGTCGTCGCAGACCGGCGCCAGTCAGGCCGGGATCCTGCTCGGGTCGAACGAGGACATCCCCGCCTTCCGCTGGGTCGAGAAGGAGACGGGGACCGTGATGACCTGCTCGGCGCCGCCGGACTGCGCCGAGCTCGAGCGGCGTCACGCCACGGGTGTGGGCCTGCTCGTGAACGGCGGCGCGAGCCGCGGCAACCTGCTGTCGGGCGAGGCGGAGGCGACGATCCTCACCGTCAGCCGCATGGAGGCCGAGAAGGAGGCGAACCCCGGCTACCGCGCGTTCCTCGCAAACGGCTACAACGTCACGCGCGCGCTCGTGCTCTTCTTCTGGGAGCTCGTGCTCGAGTGGACGTCGGCGCTGCGGGCCATCCGCCGGGACGTGCATCCACGCGGCCACCGCGGCGGCATCTACCCCTTCATGCGCGGCGCCATGTGCGTGATCGTGCGCGACCTGATCGTCTTCGGTGTGCTGCAGGACATGATGCGCGGACGGCCCGCCGTCTACGCGACCTTCTCGAGCTACGACGAGGTCGCACACCACTCCGGCCTCGAGCGCTCCGACACGCTGGAGGCGCTGAGGAAGGTCGACCAGCAGTTCGGCCGCATCGACCGGGCCCGCCGCTACGCGCCGCGGCCCTACGAGATCGTGGTGCTCTCCGACCACGGCCAGACGCAGGGCGCCACCTTCAAGCAGCGGAACGGCTACGGCCTCGACGAGCTCGTCCGCCGCTCGCTCGCGCACGGGAACGTCGGCTCCGATGGCGGGCGGCGACGAGCAGGACTCGATGGTCGGCCATGCCGTGAGCGAGGCGACGGGCCGCAAGGAGAAGCCGAAGAAGAGCAAGAAGGACGTGTCCGGCGAGGACGTCGTCGTGATGGGCTCCGGCAACCTCGGGCTCGTCTACCTGATGGAGGAGAAGCGGCGGCTGACGATGGAGGAGATCGACGAGCGTCACCCGAAGCTCCTGCCCGCCCTGCGCGAGCACCCGCACGTCGGCTGGGTGCTGGTGCGCTCGTCCGCACACGGCGCGGTCGCGCTCGGCGGAGAGGGCGCTCACTACCTCGCGGAGGGGCGGGTCGAGGGCGTCGACCCGCTCGAGCACTTCTCGCCGGGCGCCCCCGGCCATCTCGTGCGCACCGACGGCTTCCCGCACGTCGCCGACCTGATGATCGGCAGCTTCTACGACCCCGACCTGGACGAGGGCTGCGCCTTCGAGGAGCTGATCTCGTTCCACGGCGGCCTCGGCGGAACGCAGACGCGCCCGTTCCTCCTCTTCCCGGTTCACCTTCCCGAGCCGCAGGAGCCGCTCGTCGGCGCAGCGTCGATCCACGCGGTCATCGCGGGCTGGCGCAACCACCTGCAGGGCGAGGGCACCGTCCCGCTCGCAGCCTCGTAACCCGAGGGGCCGGGACGAACCACGTGTGCCGGCGTACGCCGGCCGCACCTGCGTATCGACGATGGCCGTGCGCGGACCTCGCCCGCAGAGGTCGGGTGCCGGCGTGTGTCCGGCGCACCGGTATTGGGCGGGGCCTGACCTCTCCCTGCGGTCTTTGCCGACGGGAAGGGAGGGATCGCCATTCAGACTTTGTGGTGAATCACCACAAAGTCTCCACGCTGCCAACCCTGTGTCGGCTGCGACGGCACAGCGCGCGGCACGGCTCGCCCTAGCGCGCTCTCGAGGGCCGCCTTGGCTTCGGCGACCTCGCTCGCGGCGCGCCTTGGACAGCTCCTGCACGAGGATCTGGATCATGGCGGCGAGCGGCACGGCGGTGAGGGCGCCGAGCACGCCGAGCAGCGCCCCGAACAGCGTCACCGCGACGATGATGAAGAAGCCGGAGAGGTTGACGGCCTTGCCCTGGATCTTCGGCGTGAGGATGTTGTTCTCGACCTGCTGGTAGATCGAGCACGACGGCGAGCATGATCAGCGCGGCCGTGAGCCCCTCCTCGGCCCAGATGGTCGGCACGAGGATGAAGCCCGCGATCGTGGCGCCGAGGTTCGGGATCGTGTCGAGCAGCCCCGCGATCACGCCGAGCGCGAGCGCGTAGCTCGAGCCGAGCAGCCAGGCGGTCACCCCCTGCGTGGTGCCGGCGATCGTCGCGATCACGACGACGCCGATCGCCCAGCGCGACACCGACGTCGTCACCTGCTCCCAGATGCCGAGCCAGCGCGTGTCCTCGCCCGGCATCAGCACGCTCGCGAGCGACCGCTTCAGGTTCGCGATGTCGCTGAGCAGGAAGAGGCAGATGAAGAGGATCGTGAACGAGGCGAGGAAGATCGAGAAGAAGTCGCCGGCGATCCCGAGCACCGACGAGATCGCGTCGGGTACCGACACCGCCGCCTTGTCCGCGCCGGACTGGACGTTCTCGGCCGCCCCGGAGTCTCCGAGCCAGGAGAGCTCGTCGGACGAGCGCAGCTGCTCGACCGTCTCGGGCAGATCCTTGATGAAGTCCCGCACGCCGCCGACGATCGGCACGAGCAGCAGGAGCATGAGCAGCACGACCGCGATGGCGGTGCCGAGAACGGTCACCGTCGCCGCAAGCCCGCGCGACATGTGGGTCTTCGCCATCACGAAGCGGACCGGGTACTCGAACACGAGCGCGAGGAAGATGCCGATGAAGACGATCAGGAACATGTCGCCGATCGAGCGGAAGGCCCCCATGAGCGCGACGGTGGCGGCGACGACGATCAGCGTCCGCACGGGAATGAGAAGCTCGGTACGCCGGATGTCGGGCCGATCCATGCCGCGGAGTGTAGGAAGGCGGTCGGTCGAACAAGCCGCTAGCGTGGCGGCCGATGAGCGGATCGAGGCAGGACGTCCCTGGAGCGCCGCCGCGCGGCGCCGTCGCCGTGCGAAACGACGGCATCCGCCGGCACGCCGAGCGGCTCCTGTCCGGGCCGGTCGGCGCGGTCTGACGCTGGCGCTGGCTTTCGAGACGAGCACCGCGGCGTCGGTCGAGGTGCACGTCGAGGGCCGGAACTTCTACCCGCCGATGCTGCAGGACATCGCCTCCGCGTCGTCCTCGGTGCACATCAACCAGTTCGGGTTCCGGCCCGGGAAGATGGGAGAGGCGTTCGCCGCCGCGCTGCTGGCCAAGGCGGCCGAGGGCGTGGCGGTGCGAGTCGTCGTCGACCGGCAGGGCTCCGATCCCGACCGCTCGAGCCGCGAGTTCTACGAGCGGCTCCTGGCCGGCGGGGTCGAGGTCTGCGTGGTGCGGGCGACCCAGCCTGCGCGCGCCGTCCGGGCCGCTCGGAACGGGCGCGCCCGACGCGCTGGAACCCTGGGCAGCTCGGGCACATCGACCACCGCAAGTTCGTGATCGTCGACGGCCGCGTCGGCTGGGTCGGCGGCGCCGGGATCGAGGATCACTTCGAGGACGGCCGCTTCCACGACCTCTTCCTCCGCGTGACCGGGCCGGTCGTCTCCCAGCTGCAGCTCGTCTTCGTCGCCGGCTTCCGCTGGCTCGGCGGCTCGATCCCGGTCGACGACGTCGAGGCGCTCTTCCCGGCGCACGAGGCCGGCGCCGGCTCTGTCCCGGCGGTCGTCCTCCACAACGCGCCGGGCCGCTACCGGCCGATCACGACCGCGATCGCGCGCCTGCTCGACGACGCGCGCGAGACGCTCGACGTCGTCAACCCGTACGTCACCGACCGGCGCATGATCCGGCGGATCGAGCAGGCGGCCCGGCGAGGGGTGCGCGTCCGGCTCTTCGTGCCTGCGAACGCGAACAACTGGGCGTGCGCGGCCGCGCAGCGCTTCCACCACGCGGCGCTGCTCGACGCGGGGGTCCGCATCCTCGAGTACCCGACGATGCTGCACGCGAAGGCGTTCGTCCGCGACGGCGAGGACGTCCTCGCCGGGACGTGCAACCTGGAGGCCTGGAGCCTGAAGCGCTTCTTCGAGATCGACCTGCTCGTGCGCTCCCCCGCGTTCGCCGCCCAGTTCGACGAGCGGTTCTCGGCGCCGGCCGAGGTCGTGTCGTCGCCGGGGCAGGCGCTGACGGGCGCACGCGAGCGGCTCAAGGCCACGGCCTTCGCCGCGATCTCGCCGCTGCTCTGACGCTGTGTCAGCCGGCGTCGGCGGCCAGCTGGGCCTCGACGGCGCGGTGCACGTTGCCGTGGACGTGGTCGGCGCCGATCCTGTCGACGACCCCGTCCGCGCTGAGCACCGTGAGGACGTGCGGCTTGACCCGGGCCAGGCGCAGCACGACGCCGTCGGCCTCCGCCAGCTCGTGGATCTCGGTCAGCTTCGCGGCACCCTGTGAGTCGACGAAGTTGACGCCCTCGAGATCGAGCACGACCGCGCGCAGCGGCCGGCCGTCCTCGGCCAGCTCGCGGAACCGGTCCTCGAGCGCCTCGGCGGTGGCGAAGAAGAGGCCGCCGTCGAGCCGGAAGACCGCGATGCCGGGGAACGTCTCGTCGCCGGGGTTCTCGTCGAGCTCGCGGAACACCTGCGTCCCGGCCTGGCGGCCGAGGAGCGGCATGGGGGGCCGCGTCGCGACGTAGACGAGCCAGCCGAGCGACAGCGCGACCCCGATGATCACGCCCGCGAGGACGCCCGCCGACAGCACGCCGAGGATCGCCGCGACGGCGATCCAGAAGTCGAACCGGGTCACCCGGTGCAGGCGGCGGAGCTCGCCGACGTCGATCATCCCGAACACGACCGCGTCGATGATCACGGCCCCCAGGACGGCCTTCGGGAGCTCCGAGAACAGGGGCGCCAGCACCACGAGCGTGGCCAGCACGAGCGCGCCGGTGGTGAGCGAGGCGACCGGAGTCCTTGCGCCGGCCGACTCGTTCAGCGAGCTGGCCGAGAGGCTGGTCGAGACGGGCATCCCCTGGAACGCTCCCGCGCCGAGGTTCGCCATCCCCTGCGCCACCGACTCCTGGTTCACGTCGATGCGATAGCGGTGCCGCGTCGCGAACGCCCTGGCGTCGCCGGCGGTCTGCGAGAACCCGATCAGCAGCAGCGCGGCCGCGGCGACGCCGATCGTGGCGTACTCCTCCCTGAAGAGGTCGAGGTCGGGCAGCGCCGGCGCGGGGAGCCCGCGGGGGACGTCGCCGACGAGCGCGACCCCGTGCGCACCGAGGTCGAAGAGGTACGACGCGAGCAGCCCGCCGACGACGAGCACGAGCGCGCCCGGGACAGCGGGGGCCAGGAAGCGGAGGCCGAGGATCACGGCGAGAGACGCCCGCGCCGACGGCCAGTGTCGTCCAGTGGATCGTCGTCGAGACCCGCGATCCACGACGCCAGCTCCCGCCAGGCGCTGTCGCCGTCTGCCGACGTGCCCGTGAGCTTGGGCAGCTCGCCGATCGTGACGTCGACGGCGGCGCCCGGCCAGGAACCCGGTGATCACCGCCTTCGACAGGAACTGCGCGATCCACCCCATCCGGAACAGCGCGAGGAGCAGGAACAGCGCACCGGTGACGAGGGTGATCGCCGCGACGAGCTGCGCTGCCTCCTCGCCGGCGAGGCCGGTCACGATGACGGCGCCGCCGGCCACGGCCGCCAGCGACGAGCTCGGCCCGGTCGAGATCTGCCGCGACGTGCAGAAGAGCGCGTAGATGATCGCGCCGGCGGCCGCCGCGTAGAGCCCGTTCTGCAGGGGTATGCCGGCGATGCCGGCGTACCCCAGGTTCTTGGGGACGATCAGCGCCGTGACGGCGATCCCCGCCACCACGTCGCCGCGCAGCCAGCGGCGGTCGTACCGCGGCAGCCACCCGACGGCGGGGATCAGGCGCGCGACTCTTCCGCCGGATCGGTCGTCGATCTCGTCAGCCACCGGGCGATCCTCTCATGCCGGCACGAGAAGGGGCCCGCTCTCGCGGGCCCCTTCGAGCTCGAGCCAGGCTGTCGCGCGCGCTTACTTGACGAGCGTGAGCAGCTTGAACATCGGCAGGTACATCGAGATCACGATGATGCCGACCATGACGCCGACGCCGACCATCATCAGCGGCTCGATGATGGAGGTGAGGGCGGCGATCGACGCGTCGACCTCGTCCTCGTAGAAGTCCGCGACCTTCGCCGAGCATCTTCTCGAGCTCGCCGGACTCCTCGCCGATCTTCACCATCTGCGAGATCATGGGCGGGAAGACCGTGCTCTCGATCAGCGGTGCGGCGATCGTGGCGCCTTCCTGCACGCGGGTCCGCACCTTGCCGGTCTCCTCCTCGACGACCCAGTTGCCGGACGTCTGCGCCGTGATCTCGAGGGCGCGCAGGATGTCGACGCCGGACGCGATCAGGGTCGAGAGCGTGCGCGACCAGCGGGCCATGGCGACCTTGCGCACGACGGTGCCGATCTGGGCCGGGATCCGCAGCTTGAAGCGGTCCCACGTCTGCCGGCCGGCCTCCGTCTTCTTCCACTTGAAGAAGGCGAAGATCGCGCCGCCCACGACCGGGAAGATGATGAACCAGTAGCCGCGCAGGAGGTTCGACGCGTGCATCACGTACTGGGTCAGCGTCGGCAGCTCGCCGCCGAGCTCGTCGAAGATGTTCACGAAGATCGGGACGAGGAACATCAGCATGCCCGGTCATCACGAGCGTCGCGAACACGAGCACGATGCTGGGGTAGATCATGGCGCCCTTGACCCGGCGCTTGATCTTCTCCTCCTTCTCGATCTGGAGGGCGACACGGTCGAGCACGACGTCGAGCACGCCGGCCGCCTCGCCCGCCTCGACCATCGCCACGTACAGGCGGCTGAAGACGTCCGGGTGGCGGCCGATCGCCTCCGACAGCAGCGCGCCCGACTCGACCTGCTCGCGCACGTCCTCGATCACGGTCGCGAGCACCTTGTCGTCGGTCTGCTGCTCGAGGATCACGAGCGCCGTCACGACGGACAGGCCCGCCTCGATCATCGTCGCGAACTGGCGCGAGAAGACCTGCAGCGACTTCGCCTTGACCTTGCCCTTGGTGAAGCCGGTCTTCTTGGCGGCGGGAGCCTTGAGCTCCTCGACCCACTGGGCGAGCAGGCCGCCGCCCCGCAGCGCGTCGCGCGCGGCGGAGAGGTCGGAGGCCTGGATCTCGCCCGTGAGCTCGGCGCCCTGGGCGTTGATCGCGCTGTATGCGAAAGAAGGCATGCGGGTCTCCTATCGGCGGGCGATGAGCACGGCTCGAGTGGTCATGGAGTCGTCGTGGTCGGGGTCGCCGACACCGTGGACGAGCCGGACGCGCCGTCCGCGGAGCGACGCCTGCTGGTCGGTCTTGGTCGAGAAGCCCTCGATCGTCTCCGGCTGGGTACCCGTGTAGACCAGCTTCAGCTCGTACCGGACACCGGTCGCCGTGTTCACCAGCGTCAGCTTCTTCCCGAGCGTGAGCGTCACCGTCTGCCCGTCGTCGAAGGAGCCGCCGGCGACACCGATCTTCGCCTGCTTCTTCTTCAGCGACACGAGCACGAACATCGGGTCACCCTTCGGGAACTTGTCCTTCACCTGCAGCTGCTGCGGCTTGCCTTCGAACATGATCGTCGCGTAGTCGATCGACGGCTGAACCGTGACGCCCGACTCCGCGCCGCCCGACGTGCTGCCGCCGCTCGACGATGCCGTGGGCGCTGCCGCGGCCGGTGTCTCGGCGGCCGGCTGCTGCCGCGGCAGCGGCCGCCGGAGTGCCGGCGGACTCGCTGACCTGTTGCACGAACGGGTCGCCGCCGTCGAACAGCGTGAACGAGGCGAGCTGGCTCTTCGCCGGCGCGGGAACGCGGGTGGCCGGGAGGCCGACGCCCGCGACGATACGCGGCGGGCTTGCCCGTCGTCGCCACGGTGGTCGTGGTCACGGCCGCCGCGGTCGTCGTGGTCGCGGTCGCGGTCGTCGCGGCGGGAGCGGTCTCCGCTGCCGGGGCGGCTGCCGGGGTGCTGTCGCTCTTCATCAGCTTCGGCACCTGGATCACCGCCATCCCGACGAGAAGAACGCCGGCGACTGCGAGGATGATCTTCTGCTTGCGGGCCTTCTCGGCCGCCTTGTCGGTGGTCTTCTGGGCCATCAGGGAGTCGCTCCTGCTGCGACCGTCCCGGAAGAGGACGGTGTGGTCGGCGTGGTGGTATCCGTCGGCGTGCGGCGGCGGTCGCGGCGTTGAACGTGTATGCCTCGATCGTCACGGCCGCCTTCACGTTCGGGAACTTCGTGTCGCCCTCGGTGAGGTTGACGTTCGTGGTGGAGTAGATGCGCCCACGGGCGTCCAGCCGGCGCTTCTGCACCCGCACCAGCTGGCGCAGCTCGCCGAGGAAGCGGGACACGTCCGTGAACCGCCCCTGCACCTCGACGCCGACGGGCTGGGCCACGTAGCCCGTGGCCGCGGACGGCGGCCCCGGCGTGATCGACGTGAACGCCAGCTTGTGGCGCTTCGCCAGGCGATTCAGGTCGAGGATCATGCCCGCCATGTTGGTGGCGTCCGGCATCGCCTTCGCGAGCCGGTACGTGTCACCCGCCTTCACGGTGATCTGGGCCGACGGGGTCGAGAGCGCCACGCGGCGCTGCTCGAGCTCGCTCTGGGCGGCCACGACCTGACGGTCGAGGTCGTCCGCCTTCGACTGCTGCGGCGACACCACCAGGAGCCATGCGGCTGCGAGCAGGGCAACGGACCCGACGACACCGAGTGCGATCACCGCCTTCTTCTGCTTCAGCAGGTCGTTCATCAGGCACCTCCGGTGTTCAGGTCTGCAGCGATCTGGAAGTGGACGACCGACTTCGTCCCCTTCGTCTCGACCTTGGCCGACGTGAGCGTCACGTTGGTGAGGGTCGGCAGGGTCTGGAGCCGGGCGAGCAGGCGGGCCACGTCGGGCTGGGTGTAGGTGAAGCCGTCGATCTGGGCACCGGTGGGTGCCGAAGCGACGCCGGGCGTGGCCGTCGTCGGCCGCAGCAGTCGTGCCGGCCACCGACGGTGGCGGCGACCTGTGCCTGCAGCGAGCTCAGCCACACGTTCTCGGGCAGGACCCGCGAGACGTCACGCAGCACCGCGTCCCACGGCACCCGGCCGCCGAGCACATTCGCCACCGCCTGGGCGCGCAGTGCCTGCTCACCCTGCAGCGACGCGTCGATCTCGGGGCCCTGCGGCTGCGGCAGGGCGCTGATCTCGGCGCGGATCGCGTCGAGCCGGCCCTGCGAGTCGCCGACCTTGCCGTGCGCGGACACGAACATGAAGCCGAGCGCCGCAACGGGCACCGCGACGGCGACCGGCAGCGCGACGGCGACGAGGCTCGGGCGCTTCCGCGCCGCAGCCTTGATGTCGGAGGGCAGCAGGTTGACGCTGCGCATCCGCTCGTCCTCGATCGCGAGGCCGATCGGCACCGCCATCGAGCCGAGCGTGGCCTCGATCGCCGGGTCGATCGTCGTGGCGAGGTGGACGCGGGAGAGCGGATCGCCGACCCGGACGCTCACGCCGATCATCTGGTGCAGCGCGTCCGCGAGGCCCTCGAGGTGCGAGGTGCCGCCGGTGATCACGATCTCCCCGATGCCGAGCGAGTCCGGCTGGGTCTGGTAGAACTGCAGCGAGCTGACGAGCTCGCGGGCGAACGGGGTGAGCCGCATCCGCACCGCCTCGACGCGCCTTCAGTCGCGCGGCCTCGTCGAGCGTCTCGTGCTGCCGGCCGGGGCCGGAGAGCGAGAGGTGACGCAGGATCGTCGCCGCCTCCGCCGCATGGACGTCGAGCTCCTGCACGACCGCGTCCTGGAGCGTGCCTCCGCCCCACTCGAACACGCGGGTGAACTCGCAGGCGCCGCCGCCGGCGACGAGCAGCGTGGTGGACTCGTGCCCGATGGAGACGACCACCGTGGCCGTGTCGTCGACTGCGCGGACGGCGAACGGCTTCGGGTCGACGAAGGCGCGCAGCAGGCTGAGCGCCTCGAGGTCGACGCCCGAGAGCCTGATGCCCGCGTTCTGCGCGACCTGCGTGTAGGGCTCGACCTGGTCGCGCGGTGCGACCACGAGCAGGATGCGCCGCGACGGCTCACCCGCCTCGTTCGGCCGCTCCTCGAGCACCCGGTAGTCGAGCACCGACTCGTGCTGGGCGACGGGAAGCACCTCGTGCGCCTTGAAGCGGACGGCGTTGTCGAAGCGCGCCTCGTCGTCGATGCCGGCGATCTCGAAGGTGCGGACACCGATGCGATTGCTCGCGATGCCGATGCGAACGTCCTTCTTCGGCAGCTTGTGCTCGTCGAAGAACGTCTTCAGGGCGTGCGCGAGCGCGTCCGCGTCCTTGACCTCGCCGTCGACGACGAGACCGCTGTCGATCGGCTTGCGAGCGAGCTGCACGAGCTCGTGCCCGTCGCCGGTCTCGGTGACGACCGCGGCGGCGATCTGCGAGGCGCCGATCTTGAGGCCGACGATCTTCTTGCCGCGACCGCGTCCCGACTTGCGGGCGGAGGCCTCGGCGGGGGCGCCGTTGCGCTTGCGGCCGAACGAGCGGCCGCCGTTCTCGCTCTCGACGGCCACCGGGCACGGCGGCCGCGACGGGCTCGCCGACGAGAGTCGGCTCGTCCGCGAACGGGCTCCTCGGCAACCGGCTCGTCGAAGAGGGGCTCCTCGAACGAGGGGCTCGTCGTAGGCGGGCTCGTCGTCGAAGGAGGGCACGTCCGCAACGGGCTCGTCGAACACGGGCTCGTCCACGACAGGCTCCTCAGCGACGGGCTCCACGAACACGGGCTCGTCCACGACAGGCTCCTCGACGACAGGCTCCACGAACACGGGCTCGTCGCGCGACAGGCTCCGCTCCGCGACAGGCTCCACGAACACGGGCTCATCGGCGACGGGCTCGTCGAACGCGGGCTCCTCGAAGGGCTCGTCGACGGCGGGGGAAGTGACGAGCTCCGGCTCCGGCTTGCGCCGGCGGAAGCTGAGCTCACGCTTGTAGAACGGCACCTTCTCGTGGGCGCCGGTATCGACCGGCTCTTCGGGCATCTCGGGCTCCTCCGCGGCAGGCCCGTGATGCGCCTCCGGCTTCGTCTCGGTCGCGTCGTCCCCCATGGACGACGCGAGCACCTCGGTCTGTGTCGCTTCCGCGCGCCCGTGGTCCGATGTCCGAAGGCAGCGGCCAGACGAGATCCGCCGAGCCGGGCTGCGGCTCGAGCGGGTCGCCGGTGCCGTCGAAGCGCGAGCTCGCCTGCGGCGAGACGGGGGCGTGATGGCGCTTGAACGAGATCTCGGTGCGGAAACGCGGCTCGTGCGGCGCGGTGGGCGCCGGATCGGCCGGCGGCGCGAATCCGATCGGATTGCGGCCCGGCTGCGCGATGGAGCCTCCACGGCCGGCGTAGCCGATGCCGAGATCGGCACGGCCGAGCGCGCTGGGCGAGGGGTCGCCCGTGCGAGCGGGATCGAAGGACGCCGACGGATCGGCTCCGGACGACGCGTCCCAGGCGTTGCCGGAACGCGACCTGAGGGATGCGACGAAGTCGTTTGCGGCATTCCACGAAGTCATTGGCGGCTAGCTCCCGGCCACCCGCAGCGCCGCGCCGATACCGGGCGTGGCGATGGGTGCGCCGTCGTTGGACATGGCGGGGATCGGCACACCCGCGCGCTCCAGCGCCGAGACGAGAGCCTCGGGCCGGCTCGAGCGGCTGACCGCTTCGGGGACCGTGATCTGACGCTTCTGGACGAGCTCGGTGAGCGACTGCTCCATCGTCTGCATGCCCCGGCGCGTCCCGGTCTGCATGTACGAGTAGACCTGCTCGATCTTCCCCTGCCGGATCAGGTTCCGGATCGCGTCGTCGAGGAAGAGGATCTCGAGGCCGGCGACGCGGCCGGCGCCGTCGGCGGTCGGCATCAGCGTCTGGGTGACGATGCCCTGCAGCGAGTTCGCGAGCTGCATCCGCACCTGGTCCTGCTGTGCGGCGGGGAACACGTCGATGATGCGGTCGATCGTGCTGGGGGCGCTCTGCGTGTGGAGCGTCGCGAAGACGAGGTGGCCGGTCTCGGCCGCGGTGAGCGCGGTCGCGATCGTCTCGAGGTCGCGCATCTCGCCGAGGAGGATCACGTCAGGGTCCTGACGCAGGGCGGCGCGCAGCGCCTCGCTGAAGCCGACTGCGTCCTGCCCGATCTCGCGCTGGTTGACGATGCAGCGCTTGTGGTGGTGCAGGAACTCGATCGGATCCTCGATCGTGATGATGTGGTCGGTGCGGGTGCGGTTGATCTCGTCGATCAGGGACGCGAGCGTGGTCGACTTGCCCGAGCCGGTCGGCCCGGTCACGAGCACGAGCCCGCGGGGCTTCGTGGTGAACTCGTGCAGGGAGGACGGCAGCTTCAGTTCCTCGAGCGACTTGATGTCGGTGGGGATGGTGCGGAACGCCGCCGCCAGGCTCTCGCGCTGGTAGTAGGCGTTGACGCGGAAGCGGGCGAGCCCGCGAATGCCGTAGGCGAAGTCGAGCTGGCGATTGAGCTCGAGCATCTTCTGCTGCTCGGTGGTGGTGATGCGGTAGATCAGCTGCCGCACGAGGTCGGGGTCGAGCTCCGGGAAGTCGGAGAGGAGCTCGATGTGCCCGTGCAGGCGGACGGCCGGCAGCGAGCCGGACGTGAGGTGCAGATCGGATGCCCCGAGCGAGACTGCCTGCTCGAGCAGGGCGTCGACCGACAGCAGGGCGGGGTTGGGGTGCTCTGAGCGTTCCACGGTGGCACGTATCGGCACGACCTCGCCGCACCTTGAGCCTGTGTTGCAGTACCGCCCGATCTGGCTCGGAGCACGTCTCTTTCACCTCGCGTGAGGCGGGCGACGCTCAATCCCCCACAACGAGGGATGCGATCCCCCGCAAATCACCCGAATGGGGATGGCGGGCAGGGACGAGGTCTCCGATAAGGAGCGTGTCGGTTCCACCCCCAAGTCTCCGGAAAGGGAGTCACATGCTCAGCAAGCTGCAGAAGCGGGTCAATCAGGAGGAGTCGGGCTTCACGCTCATCGAGCTCCTGATCGTGCTCGTGATCATCGGCATCCTGCTCGCGATCGCCGTCCCGTCCTACCTCGGCTTCAAGGAGCGCGCCGAGAAGTCGGCCGCCCAGGCCAACGTCCGCTCGGTGTCCCGGCCGTCGAGGCGTACTACGCCGACAACGGCAACTACGCTTCAACCTGATGCCTGACGGCGTTACCGCCGCGGCCACGCCGCTCGCTGCGCTGCAGGCGATCGACCCGAGCATCAACGCCAACACGCTGTCCACGATCACCGCTGGCCTCAACACCTACTCGATCGTTGCCACCAAGGGCGGTTGTGTCGTGACCGAGGCTGGCCCGGGGGCCGACCCGACGCTCGGAGCCGGCTGCTAGCCGCACTGGAGCTGGTAGGGCAGTCCTACCGAACCTGTGGCGGCGAGGGGCGCGGGAGACCGCGCCCCTCGCTCGTTTCTGTCACCGCGCCACACACGATTGCGTCCGTCGTGGCAAGGAGTAAAGGTCGCGGTCGTTCGTGCCGATAGGGGATCTGTGAATACCATCGCCGCCTCAACCCGTCGAGTGCCGCGTGCCGCCATCATCGGCATCGTCGCGCTCATCGCCGCTTTCGCGGCCCTCATGGTCGTGCGAGCCGGCGTGATCGGCGGCTCCGTCCGACTCCACCCCGATCGCGACCCCGTCGCAGAGCTCCCCGTCGACGCCTCGAAGCCAACACCACGCCGGCCAAGCCGACCGTCGTCCTCCTGCCGGGGCTGCCGGCGCAGATCGCGTCGAAGCTCCGCTACTCGAAGGTCGTCGTCGTCTCGCTCTACACGAGCACCGGCGCCGGTGACCAGTCCGCGGTCGCAGAGCGCAAGACCGGCGCCCGCGAGGTCGGAGCCGGCTTCACCGCGATCAACGTCCTCGACGAGAAGCAGGCGCGTGCCGTGGCCAAGTTCGGCGGCCCGGTCGACTCGCCGTCGGTGATGGTCGTCCGCCGCCCGGGCAAGATCGTGACGCAGTTCACGGGCGCCGTCGACAGCAAGGTCGTCGCGCAGGCCGCGCACAACGCCGGCGCCGGCCGCTAGCCCGACCGTGGCCAAGAAAGCGCCGCCTCCCGACGTCTTCCGCTGGGAAGTGCGGCACGAGGGCCGTACGATCGTCGTCCTCCATGGTGTCGAGGCCCCCGACGGGGGTCTCGACGTCGAGACGGAGGCGTACCCGGTGGGCCACCAGCCGGAGGAGCCGCCGCTGCGACGGACGTTCAGCTTCCCGACGGCCGACAAGGCGCGCCGCTTCACCGAGGACCTGCTCACCGCGCTCGAGTACCAGAACTGCCTGGTCAACGAGCACTCGTAGAGGCTGTCGCGCGCCCGGACCGCACCCACCGGAGGCCCGCAAGCCGTGCCCGGCCCGTGCGGCCCGCGTCAGCCCCAGAGGACGGAGATCGGCGCCGCGAGGATCTTTCGTCCCAGCTCGTACAGCCGCGGCCCGGTGTGCAGGACGACACCGCCGACGAAGCGGTCACCGAGCTCGTCCCGTAGCCACGCGAGGTGCCTCGCGTCTGCGGCGCCAGGCGCCGCGGACGCCTTGATCTCGATCCCGATCACCCGCTGACCGCCGAGCTCGGCCACGAGGTCGATCTCGCGCCGGCCCTGCTCTGTCCGGAGGTGGTACAGCCGGGGACGGGTGGCTGACACAGCCACCTCCGGCCGTAGCTGGGCCGCCACGAACGTCTCGAGGAAGCGACCGAGGAGGTCGCCGTCGAGCATGATCCCGCGTTCGTCGACACGAAGAGCCGCTGCGCCCAGAGCCGGGTCGAGCAGGTAGCGCTTCGGCTGATGGACAAGCCGCTTCAGCCGGTTCGACATCCACGCGGGGACGTGCTCGACGATCAGGAGACTCGCCAGAAGTTGCTCGTACGCGACGGCCGTCACCTTGTTGATCTGCGCGGCCTCGTAGATCGTCTTGTGATCGGAAACGCCAGCGGAGCCCAGGGCATATGCCTCGAAGTAGCGACGCAGACGCTGGGGGTCTCGCCCCCGCGTCACCCGCTCTTCCACCAGTTCGACATCGTGCGTAAGCAGGTCGCCGACGTAGCTCGTGAGCCACGCCTCGCGGGCTCGCCCGGTCAGGTGGAGCGCCGCGTACGGGAAGCCGCTGGCAAACGCGAGGTCCACATAGCCGCGCAGGTCGGGCGAGTCGCGGGGAACCGTGAGCTCTGCCGCACTGACGATCCTGTCGAAGAAGGACGCGGAGCCGACGCCGCCTCTCAGCTCGCGGACCGTCATCGGATACATCGAGAGGCGAACGAGCCGCCCCGTGCCGGGCCACACGTCGTTGTCGAGCTCCGCGCGCACCGACCCCGTGACCATGAACCGATTCGGTCGCGGATCGGCATCCACAGCACGCCTCACCGCGCCGAGCACGCCTGGAACCTCCTGCCATTCGTCCAGGAGCACCGGCTCGTCGAGGCCACGTAGCGCCGCGTCGGGATCGGCAGCGAAGGCAGCGGCCTCCCGTTCGATGTCGAGGTGGATAACGGTCGCCGCCCGACGACCGATCGTCGTCGTCTTGCCCGCGGCGCGTGGCCCAACGACCATCACCGCGGGCAACTCGAGCAAGAGCTCGTCGAGAAGCCTGTCGACGAGGCGTCGTCGATAGCGGATGGAACTTCCAGCAGCCATCTTGCGCATTGGATAATAACCACTTCACGCAGATAATGCTGTCCGCATTACGCAATCCCAGGCTGACACGCAACACGGGCACACGGCTGCCGCCGGTTGAGCGAGTACGCCTCCCCCTGGGCGTCGATGCTGGTATTGCCTTAGGCTATACTCCGAGTATGGCCA
Source organism: uncultured Gaiellaceae bacterium (assembly GCA_963731095.1). Lineage (GTDB taxonomy): Bacteria > Actinomycetota > Thermoleophilia > Gaiellales > Gaiellaceae > Gaiella. The sequence continues at coordinate 700 of CAVSUK010000013.1, read as the reverse complement.
AGGTGATGGTGTCTCTGCCTGACGAGGTTCTGGCGCGGATCGACGGTGAGGCGCGGCGGCGCGGCACAACGCGTAGCGCGCTGCTTCGCGAAGCCGCTCTGCGCGAACTCGACCGACCCGACCCTGCGCTCGTCATGGCCGCGATCGAGCGCTCACGCTCACGGTTTGCGTCTGCAGGTCGTTTCGACTCGACGGCACTGATTCGCGCGGAGCGCGATGCCCGTGACCGACGTCGTCTGTGACGCGTCGATCGTCCTCAAGTGGTTCCACGACGAGGGCGAGCAGGAAGTCGACGAGGCCCGGGTACTGCTGTCCGCCCACCAGGCCGGCCTGATCACGGCATGGATTCTCGACCTGACCCTCTACGAGGTCGGCAACGTCCTCCTACGCGCTCTCGGCTGGCCCGCTGCAGACGTCGCTGCTCAGCTCGACGATCTGGGCACAGTCTGCTCCGCACTCACCCCCAGCACCGCCGAGCTGCGGCTGGCCGCGCATCTGGCGGAAGAGCACGCCCTCACCTTCTATGACGCCGCCTACGCAGCGGCTGCCCGCTCGCGGGGTGCAGCGCTTGCAACCGCCGACAGGGCTCTCCTCGACGCCGGTGCCGGCGTATCGCCCGAAGCGATCGCCGCCGGCCTGGGGCTGTAAGGGCCGGGCCGGCCCGCAGGGCCCGCGGCGGTGGCCGACCTCGCCCCTGTGC
>CAVSUK010000012.1:0-19433 GCA_963731095.1 uncultured Gaiellaceae bacterium | reverse complement strand
AGGCTCGCCTCGCCCTCGCTCGCGCGCCCGCTGGGATCAGCGCCCCGAGTGAGCTCCCTGTAACCGTTCCGCTGGGGCTACCGTGCCCTCGTGGACCGGGTGCTCGACGCGATCCAGGCCTTCTGGGACACGCTGGCCGCCGTCCAGCTGCTCCCGCTCGCGCTCGGGATCGCCTGCCACGTCGTCAAGCTCGCCTGCACGAGCCGCGCGTGGAGGAACGTCCTCGTCGCCGCCTATCCGGCCGAGCGCGTGCGCTGGCGCTCGATCTTCGCCGCGTACGCCGCGGGCGTGGGCGTCAACGCCGTCTTCCCCGCCCGGGCCGGAGACGTCGTGAGGTTGTACCTCGCCCACCGGGCCATCCCGGGCGCGACCTACACCACGCTTCTCGCCTCGACGCTCGTGCTCACGATCGTCGACTTCATGCTCGCCCTCGGCCTCTTCGCCTGGGCTCTGACCCAGGGCGTGCTGCCGGGCCTCGACGTCCTCCCCTCGCTGCCGAGCTTCGACTTCGCCTGGTTCCTGCGCCACCCGCTCGTCTCCGAGTTTCTGCTCGCGCTCCTCGTCGTCGGCCTCGTCGTCGCAGGCCTCTGGCTCCACCAGCGGGTGCGCGAGCTGCGCGAGCGCGTCGCCCAGGCGTTCGCGGTCGTCCGCACTCCCGCCCGCTACCTCCGCACCGTCGTCTCCTGGCAGCTCTGCGACTGGGGGCTGCGGCTCGCGACGATCTGGTTCTTCCTGGACGCGTTCGGCATCGAGCAGAGCCTCCGCAACGTCCTGCTCGTCCAGGCCACGGCGAGCCTCGCGACGCTCGTCCCCGTCAGTCCCGGCGGCATCGGCACCGAGCAGGCGTTCCTCGTCTACGTCCTCCGTGGCCAGGCAGCCCGCACGACGCTGCTCGCGTTCAGCGTCGGGATGAAGCTCACGCTCACCGCGGTCAACGTGGTCGTCGGCTTCACCGCCATCCTGGCCACGCTGCGGACGCTGCGCTTCCGGCAGGCGACCGCGCCGGCGGCCGATCAACACACGTAGATCAACCGTCTAACCCGGCCCCGCGCGATGCAGCTGCGCGTACACCGCGCGCGCCGTCTTGGCCGGCAGCCCGGGAACGGCCTCGAGCTCCTCCTGGGAGGCCTCCAGAAAGCGGTCGGCCGAGCCGAAGTGGCGCAGGATCGCCCGCCGCCGCGCCGGCCCGATCCCTTCGATCGTGTCGAAGATCGACGCGAAGGCGCGCGTGTCACGGCGCTGGCGGTGGTAGGTGACGGCGAAGCGGTGCGCCTCGTCCCTGATCGCCTGCAGCAGCTGCAGCCCCGGATCGCGGCGTTCGAGGCGGATCGGGGCGGGCCGGCCCGGCACGAACACCTCCTCGTCCCGCTTCGCGAGGGCGATCACGGCCACGCGTGGCAGGTCGGACGTGGCGTGGATCGCTTCGAGCGCAGCGGCCAGCTGGCCCTTGCCGCCGTCGATCACGACGAGGTTCGGTACGGATGCGAAGCTCTCGTCGTAGCGGCCGGGATCGGACGCGTCGCGAAGGCGCGCGAACCGCCTCCCCACCACCTGCCCGATCGAGGCGAAATCGTCCTGTCCGTCGAGCCCGCGCACGGAGAAGGTGCGGTAGTGCGCCCTCCTGGCCTGGGCGTCGACGAACACGGTCATCGAGGCGACGATGTCGCGCCCCTGGATGTTCGAGATGTCGAAGCACTCGATGCGCACGGGCAGGCTTTCGAGGTTGAGGGATTCTCTCAGGCTCTCGAGCGCCTGGATGCGCCGCAGCCGCTTCTGCTCGCCGGCGGTCGCCTCGTGCCCGAGCGCGAGGAGCGCGTTCTCGTCGGCGAGCCGGGCCAGGCGACGCTTCTCGCCGCGCATCGGGGCACGCACCTCGACGGCTGCGCCGCGGAGCTCGGTGAGGAACCCCTCGAGCGCGTCCGTCTCCGCGATGTCCGCGGGCACGATCACCTGCGGCGGCACGGTCGGCGCTGCCGTGTAGTACTCGAGGCAGAACGACTCGAGGATCGTGGCCCGGTCGTGCCCTTCCACGTTTTCGAGGTGGAACGAGTAACGGTCGATCAGCTTCCCGTCGCGCAGTGGGAACACCTGCACTACTGCGCGGTCGCCGTCCGCAGCGATCCCGATCACGTCGACGGTGCCCACGGCACGCTTGTCGGCCGCCTGGCGTGCCGCCAGGCTCTCGATCGCGAACAGACGGTTGCGGTGGCGGGCCGCCTCCTCGAAGCGCTCGCAGGCGGCGGCGTCCCTCATCTTCGCCTCCAGCTCCCGCACGATCGTGCGCGTGTCGCCGGAGAGGAAGCCGATCACGCCGTCGATCAACGTCCCGTACTCGTTGCGGGAGATCGCCCCGATACAGGGGGCCGTGCAACGCTCGATGTGGAAGTCGAGGCACGGGATGCCGGAGTGCCGCCCGGGCCTCGGCCCCTCGCAGGGGCGGAACTGGAACACGCGGTTGAGCACGTCGAGCGTCTCCCGCACCTTCTTCGCGTTCGCATAGGGCCCGAAGTAGACGGTGCCGCGTCGGTGGCGCTCGCGCGTGAACATGACGCGCGGGTACTCGTCCGCGACGGTCACCGCGATGTAGGGGAACGATTTGTCGTCCCGCAGGCGCACGTTGAACGGAGGACGATGGCGCTTCACGAGGTTCTGCTCGAGATGCAACGCCTCCGCCTCCGTCGAGGTGACGATCACCTCGACGCGGGCTATCCGCCCGACCATGCGGTCGATGCCCACGCGGCCGTCGCCCTTGCTGAAGTAGCTGCGGACGCGGGCCCGCAGCGACTTCGCCTTGCCCACGTAGAGGACGTCGTCTCCGGCGTCGCGGAAGAGGTACACGCCCGGCCCGCGCGGCAGCGATCCGAGCTGCTCGCGAAGCTGTTCCTCCATGGCGGCTAGCGTATCCGTCGCATGACACGCCGCCTTCTTGCCGTCGCCGCGATGCTGCTCGTGCTCGCTCCCGCCGCTCATGCGGGCGGGCCGGCCATGGCGTTCGGCGCGACCGAGGACGCCGTCCGCACGCCCGACCTCGTCACCGCGCGAGGGCGGATGACGCTGCTTCGCCTGGCGGGCTTCACGTCCGTACGGGTCACCTCGCAGTGGCTGCCCGGACAGGTGGCGCCGCCGGAGGCGGAGCTGCAGATCCTGCGCAACGTCGCCGTCGCTGCCCGGTTGACCGGCGTGTCGCTGTACCTGTCGGTGTACCCGCCCGGGTCGCGCTCGACGCCGCTCACGCCGGAGGCACGAGAGCAGTTCGCCGCCTACGTGACCGTGCTCGCCCAGCAGCTCCCGTCGTTGAAGGACGTGATCGTGGGCAACGAGCCGAACCTGAACCGGTTCTGGATGCCACAATTCAACCCCGACGGCTCCAACGCCGCGGCCCCCGCCTATCTCGCGCTGCTCGCCCGCTCCTACGACGCGCTGAAAGCGGTCGACCCGGAGATCCGCGTGTGGGGCGGCGCCCTCGCCCCCCGGGGTATCGACCGGGCCGGCAGCGCACGCGACACCCATTCACCGGTCAAGTTCCTCCGCGACATGGGCGCCGCCTACCGGGCAAGCGACCGGGCCGAGCCGATCATGGACGGTCTGGCATTCCATCCGTACGCCGACTCCTCGGGCCAGTCGCCCGACACGCCGCACCCGAAGTCGACGACGATCGGCCTCGCGGACTACAGCCGGCTCACGGCGACGCTGGGGCAGGCGTTCGACGGGACACAGCAGCTCGGGTCGTCGCTGCCGATCCTGTACTCCGAGTTCGGAGTCGAGTCGGCCATCCCGGCGGGCAAGGCGAAGGCATACACGGGCAAGGAGCCGGCGACGACGAGGCCGGTGCCCGAGACGACCCAGGGACAGTTCTACGGACGCGCCCTGCAGCTGGCCTTCTGCCAGCCGAACGTCGTCGGCATCCTCTTCTTCCACTCGCAGGACGAGCCGGCGCTCGCCAGCTGGCAGTCGGGCGTCTACTACGCGGACGGGACGCCGAAGTCGAGCCTGTACGCCGTCCGTGACGCGCTCGCCCGCGCCCGCGGAGGGTCGATCGCCCGCTGCGACGGGCTCGCTCTCGACGTCCCTGCGACCAAGGTGCGCTTCCCGACGCAGGCGGAGCTGGCGAAGGGGAAGCGCGACGCGGCGTTCACGTGCGCGCTCGACTGCGCGTGGGAGTTGCGGGTCACGCGGGTGACAGGCGGCGTCACCGCGGCCCGCCTCCGGGGCTACGGTCGCGCGGGCGTCCCCGTCGTCGCCTCGTTGCGCGGTCGCAGGCTCGGCACCGGCGCCGTTCGCTTCTCGCTCACGCTCACCCATCCGGTCAACCCGGGTGCTCCCGTCACCCGCGAGAGCCGCGTCCTCGGCCTCCGCTGACGCGTACCATGAGCGCATGAGCGATCAGGCCGCGAGGCCCTCCTACGAGCGCATCGAGAGCGTCCAGGTGGGCCAGTACGTGTCGTATCGCTTCTTCCGGGTCGACCCGGCCTGGCGGCGGCTTCCGATCGAGGAGCGGGCCGCACACAAGGACGCGTTCGCCGACGTCGTCGAGGACTGGGCCGGAAGGATGGAGGGACTGCGCGCCTACAACGTGTCGGGCGTCCGGCCCGAGGCGGACTTCTTCCTCTGGCAGATCACCGAGCGCTACGACGACCTGCTCGAGCTCGGCGCCGCGCTCAACGGCACCGCGCTCGCCGGCTGGCTGACGACGCCGTACTCGTACCTCGCCACCACGAAGCCGTCCGTGTACACCGACAAGAAGCGTGTCCGCCAGGGCAAGGTGATCCCGCGCGAGGCGCCGTACCTCGTCGTCTACCCGTTCGTGAAGCGCCGGCCCTGGTATTTCCTCACGTTCGAGGAGCGGGCGAACGCGATGCGAGAGCACGCCGAGGTGGGCGGCAAGTTCGTCACCGTGACGAACCACACGACGTACTCCTTCGGGATCGACGACCAGGAGTTCATGCCGGCGTTCGAGTGCGAGGAGCCCGCCGACTTCATGCACCTGATGATGACGCTCCGCGAGACTGAGGCGTCACGCTGGACGGAGCGCGACACGCCCATCTTCGTGGGCGCGCTGGCCGACATCCGCGCCGTGCTCGCCGCCCTGGACGGCGCGGCGGCCTCGGTCACGACCTCCTAGCTAGACCCCTCGCGGGCCAAGGTCCTACGGCACGTCCCGGCGCGCGGTGACGGCGATCCCGGCGGCCGACGTGCTTTCACACTGGCACGCGGGCGCGGCATCCCGGCGCGTCCGGATCGTGCCGGCGGTTCCGCGGATCACGAGAGCCTGTGCTCAGCGCGCCATACTCGCACGACGACCCACGCGCAGGCGCCGAGCACGAGGAAGAAGGCGAGTGCGTCGAGACCGGACGGGCCGAGCCCTATCGCGGCGCCGACGTCGACGACGGCGACGCCGACCGCAACGTAGAACACCCGCCTGTTGTGCTCCGACCACGCTTCCAGGTCTCCCCGCCGCTCACGCCACACGAGGAAGAGGAAGAACGCCACGGCGAGGAAAAAGGCGATCCTCAGCAGGCCTCCCGTCGTGGCCAGCACCGGCTCGAGCGAGAATGCGACCACCACCACCGAAGCCGCTGCCACGATCGCGAGTCCGCGCACCAGCCGGTTCTCGAGGAGCCGCCTCATGCGCCGGTCATGAACCCACGGACGCCGAGAGCCCCGGCGACGAGCGCCGAGCACGAGAACCACAGGAGCCGCCGGCGTGGGTCGGCCGGCGCGTAGAACCAGGGCGACAGGACGATGCCGAGCGCGACCGCCCCGTACACGTAGTGCAGCTTGTCCGGCGCCCGGTAGTCGCCCGACAGGAGCAGCAGGCCGAGGGCCGCCTGGGCGACCAGCAGCGTCTGCGGGAGCGAGAGCAGGTGGATCGTGAGGCCGCCGACGGCGGCGCCGCGGCGATAGCCGACGATACCGACCATGCCGGCAAGCACGCAGCCGGCGATCACGGCGATCGCGAGGTAGCGGTGGGCGTCGACCATCCCGGCGAGCCTACCCTCCGAGGGTCTAGTCTCGCGGGGTGCTCGACGCCGACCGGATCGCGCTCAACAGAGCTTTGTGGGACGTGGTCAACGAGCAGTTCACCGACGAGGACGCGCTCCAGCGCTGGCAGAGCGACACGGTCGAGTGGGGCCTCTTCGGCAACCGCGAGGACGATCTTCGGGCGCTCGGCGACGTACGTGGCCTGGACGTGCTCGAGCTGGGTTGCGGCAGCGCGTACTTCTCGGCCTGGCTCGCCCGCCGCGGCGCGCGTCCCGTCGCGGTCGACGTCTCCCCGGCGCAGCTCGCCACGGCGGCCCGCTGCCAGGCGGCGACCGGGATCGTGTTTCCCCTGCTCGAGGCGAACGCCGAGGCCGTTCCCCTGCCCGACCGCTCCTTCGACCTGGTGGTCAGCGAGTACGGCGCGAGCGTGTGGTGCGAGCCGTCCGCCTGGGTGGCCGAGGCAGCGCGGCTGCTCAGGCCGCGCGGCCGTCTCGTGTTCCTCACGAACAGCGTCCTCGTCGCCCTGTGCGTGCCGGCGGACGGCGGGCACGCCGAGGAGCGGCTCCTCCGGTCACACAACGACGTGGCCGTCGTCCACTGGCCCGACGGCGGCATCGAGTTCCACCCGGGACACGGCGACTGGGTCGCCGTGCTCACCCGCAGCGGGCTCACGGTCGAGGCGCTGCACGAGCTCTACGCGGCTCCGGGTGCCGGCACCCACGAGTACTACGAGATCGCGACCCCCGGCTGGGCGTCACGCTGGCCGGTCGAGGACCTCTGGGTGGCCCGGCTGGAGCGCTGAGGGGCGCGTCACGCCTCTCTGCTCCGCCGATACGCTGAGGTCGCCAACCCTCACCTGGAGGTTCCCGTGCCCGTCGAAGCCGGCGCCGCCGCCCCCGAGTTCACCCTCACCTCCGACAGCGGCGAGACCGTCTCGCTCTCGTCGCTCAGAGGCAAACCCGTCGTCCTCTACTTCTACCCCAAGGACGACACGCCCGGATGCACGACGCAGGCGTGCGGGATCCGCGACGCCTGGGGCGAGTTCGAGCGCCGGGGCGCCGTCGTGCTGGGCGTCAGCCCCGACGCAGAAGCTTCCCATGCGAAGTTCAGGGAGAAGTACGACCTCCCGTTTCCGCTCCTCGCCGACCCGGACCACGCCACCGCCGAGGCGTACGGCGTCTGGGTCGAGAAGAAGAACTACGGGAAGACGTACATGGGGATCGAGCGGTCCACCTTCGTCATCGACGGCGACGGCAACGTCGCCAAGGTGATGCGAAGAGTAAAGCCCGATTCGCACGCGGACGACGTCCTCGCCGCTCTCGGCTGATCGCGGAGCCCGCTTCTCCCCACGGAAGCAGCAAGAGGGTGTCTCCCCTGCTCGTTCAGGAGACACCCGCTTTCCGTTTCAGGCAGCCCGCTGGTTCCGCTCGAACTTGTGCCACCCCTTGTCGCCGCGCAGGTACCGCCAGGTTCCCTTCAGGCGCGCCCAGGCCATCACCGGCCGGTACACGACGAGGTCGAGCGGAGCGAGCAGGCTCAGCCACACGAGGTCGCGCAGCCGGTAGGTGCGGGACTGAACGTCGCTCGCCAGGATCGCGGCTGCCGTCAGTGCCGCGTTGAGGAAGCCGAGCGTTCCGACGACGAGCAGGAAGACACCCCAGTCGAGCACCCCGAGGAACGCGGCCACGGGGATGGTGACGAGGGCCAGCACCTCGAAGAACGGCGCCAGCACCTCAGAGACCAGGTAGAAGGGCGCGCCCACGAGGCCGACGGCCCCGTAGCGCGGGTTGAACAGAAGCCTCCGGTAGTGGACGACGGTCTCGATGATGACGCGCTGCCACCGCTCGCGCTGCGAGACGAGCTTGCGCACGGTGTCCGGCCCCTCGGTCGTGGCCACGTTGTCGGGCAGGCAGATGATCTTGTAGTCGCGCCGCTCCCTCCGCATGCGCTCGTGCACCCTGTAGGTGAGCTCGATGTCCTCGCACGAGAAGCGCGATTCGTACCCGCCGACCTCCTCCAGCACGTCCTTCCGCCACACCTGGAAGGCGCCGGGCGCGCACAGCATGAAGTCGAGGCGCGACCACGCGAGCCTGTTGTTGAAGAACGCGCGCATGAAGTCGAGCTGCTGGAACGCGATCAGGGGCTTCCAGCCGATCCTGCGACTCCCCACGGGCTCCGACATCGTCTCCAGCGCGTTCTCCGACACCGTCAGGAAGCTGGCCACGCCGATGACCCGCGCCGGATCCTCCACCACGAGGCGCATGGCTTTCAGCAGGGCGTCGGGCTCGAAGATCGTGTCGGAGTCGACGCAGCAGACGTAGCGGCTGCGTGCGACGTTCAGGCCGGCGTTGAGCCCGTCGGCCTTGCCGCCGTTCTCCTTGTCGACGACGAGCAGCCTCGGCTCGACCGAGCTGCGGTAGACCCCGTGCACCTCGGCGCTCGGGAACAGGCTTCGCGTGAACAGCTCGTACGGCTCGAGCGCGTACTCGTCCTGCAGGACCCCCAGAGTGCGGTCGCTCGACCCGTCGTTGACGACGATCACCTCGAACTCGGGGTAGTCGAATGCGAGCAGCGACTGGACGCTGTCGAGGATCGCAGTCTCCTCGTTATACGCGGGTGCGATCACGCTCACCGGAATCGTGAAGCGAGAGGCCGCAATCGTGTCGTAGTCCTCCGCCGCGCTCTCGTCGCGTCTGAGGCGGTTCTCAAACGCGCCCACGACGACGAGCACGATGTACGCCGTGTAGACGACGGCGAGATAGACGACGCTCACGATGACCGCCGCGAGCAGTGCCTGTTCGATGGTCATCTCACGCGACCTCCCGCTCGGTGACCGCGGGAGCATCGGCAGCGCGTGTCAGCGCGAGGCGCCGCATGCGGTCCCCGCCCGCTTCGAAGATCGAGTCGAGCAGCGCACCGTCGCGGCCGCTCGCGATCAGCGCGTCGACATAGCCGACGTCCTGCAGCACCTCGGCCGCCCCGTTTCGCGCGAACGCATCGCCGTCGTCAAGCGTCTGTCGCAGCACGTCCACCGCCCCGAGGCCCAGTGAGCGCAGTGCGTCCTTCGCAGCGGAGCGCACCCACCAGCGCTCGTCACCGAGCAGCGGCACCACCCGCGCCACGTCGGCCGGAGCTCCCAGCCGCCCCACCGCGCGCGCCGCGTGGACGCGGACGAACCACTCCGGGTCGTCGAGCAGCCTGAGCGCCGCCGCCAGCGGACGCTTTCCCTTCCGGCCCGCCAGCGTCTCGACGGCCGCCGCGCGCACGTTCGCGTCCGCGTCCGCCGTGCGCGCCACCAGCGCGGGCGTGGCGAGCGCCCGATACGGCGCGAGCAGCGTCGCCGCCCAGAAGCGCACGCCGGCGTCGGCGTCGTCGAGCAGCGGCACGAGCAGTGGCCCCGGCAGCGGCGCCAGGCGCTCGAGCTGGGCGGCCACGCGGGAGCGGTAGTAGACGTTCTGCCGCAGGGCGGACACGAGCTCCTCCACCGCCCACGGCGCTCCGACGTCGCCGAGCGAGCGTACGGCAGCACCGGCGACCTCGACGTCGCCGTCCTCGAGCGCCACCGGCAGCAGCGTCCGGCAGGCGGGGTGGTTCAGGCGCGCGAGCGCGCGCAGGGCGCGGATGCGCCGCCACCTTCCCGCCTCGCCGCGGCCGCTGCGCGACGCTTGCCGGAGCAGCCGCCGCTCGGCCCTGCTGCCGCGCCGCGGCGGCGCTCCCGGGCCCGAGCGCCGGCGACGGTCGTAGCCCGCCCGCCCGACGACCATGGCGAGCACGAGGCCGAGCCACAGCAGCACCGAGGCGACGAAGACAGGGGCAACCTCGCCTGCGTGAAGGCCCATATGAGGGACGTCGGCGCAGGAGTTGGCGCTGCCCTCCCCCTGAAGGGGTAGTCACCCGTGGTCCAATGGCTTCCGAGGGCGAGGCATGGCCTCGGCCTTCAGCGTGTCCTTGCCGCCCATGTGTGCAGCCATATGTGCAGAAGAGGCCCCCGCGGGAGCCTCTTCTGCACATGCGGATGAGAGGACTTGAACCTCCACGCCCTTACGGGCACACGGACCTGAACCGTGCGCGTCTACCAATTCCGCCACATCCGCGCGGCGGAGGGATTCTAGCGGCCCGCCGCTGGGTCGACCGCGGCGAGCGGCGCCGCTTCGGGCATGCTTGGCGCAACGCTTCCCCCTTCCCGGCGTCTCACTTGACATGCAGCGACGGCTTCCCCTCATCTGCGGGCTGCTGTGCGTGCTCGCGCTCGCCGCGGGCGCACAGGCCCGGAGCCCGACCCCCGGCAGCGGGCGCGTCGAGGTCGTGGTGCTCCTTCGCGCTCCGTCGCTCGCGGAAGCATCCGGCCCGCCTGCACGCGCGGCCGCGCGTGTCGACGCCGAGCAGCGCCGGTTCGTCCGCGCACTCCGCGCAGCCGTCCCGCAGTCGACCGTCCGCTGGCGCTACCGGCTCGTCGCCAACGGGCTCGCCGTCGTCGTCCCGCGCTCCGCCGTCGCCGCGCTTCGCTCGCTCGCCGCCGTCCGCGACGTCGTGGCGGGCGTGCGCTACGAGCCCACCCTCGACAAGAGCCCGCAGCACATCGGCGCGCCGGCGCTCTGGGCTCCCGCGCTCGAGAACGCGGGGCAGGGCATGAAGATCGCGATCATCGACGACGGCGTCGACCAGAGCCACCGTTTCTTCGATCCGTCGGGATATGCGATGCCGCCCGGCTACCCCAGGGGACAGAAGGCGTACACCACCGCCAAGGTAATCGTGGCACGCGCGTTCCCGCCTGCAGGAGCGACCTGGAAGAACGCGGGCAAGCCGTTCGACGCGGTCAACTCGGAGCACGGCACCCACGTCGCGGGCATCGCCGCCGGCAACCCCGACACGCCGGCCTCGGAGAACCGCCGGGTGTCGGGAGTCGCGCCACGTGCGTTCATCGGCAACTACAAGGCCCTGACGGTCCCGACCCCTGGCGTGGGGCTCGACGGCAACGCCGCCGAGATCGTCGCGGCGATCGAGGCTGCCGTCGCCGACGGCATGGACGTGATCAATCTCTCGATCGGCGAGCCCGAGGTCGAGCCGTCCCGGGACATCGTCGCCATGGCACTCGATGCGGCCGCCGACCTCGGCGTCGTCCCCGTCGTCGCCGCCGGAAACGACTACGGCCAGTTCGGTCGCGGCTCGGTGTCTTCGCCCGGCTCGTCCGCGAAGGCGATCACGGTCGCCGCCGTCGGCATCGGAGCGCGGGAGGACACCGTCGCGGACTTCAGCTCCGCAGGCCCTACCGCACTGTCGCTGCGGCTGAAGCCCGACGTGAGCGCGCCGGGCGTCGGCATCCTCTCGTCCGTCCCCGACGGCTGGGCGTCGATCTCGGGCACGAGCATGGCGAGCCCGCACGTGGCCGGCGCCGCCGCCCTCCTGCTCGAGCGGCACCCGGATTGGACGACCGAGCAGGTGAAGGCCGCCCTCGTCGGCACCGCCGACCCGGTGCGGGCGTCCACCGAGACGACGCTGACCGCGATGCCCGTCCGCTCGGGCAGCGGCGTCGTCGACCTCCCCGCGGCCGACCAGCCGCTCGTGCTCGCCTCGCCCTCGTCGGTCTCGCTCGGCCTCGTCCGCCCCGGCGCCGCCCCCACCGCGACGGTCAGTCTCGCCGACGCGGGCCTCGGCGCGGGCACGTGGGCGGTCTCGGTCGTGACTGCCCATGCCCCCGCCGGCACGGGGCTCACCCTGCCCGCGACCGTCGACGTCCCGGGCACGCTCATGCTCGCACCGGCCGTACCCGTAGGAGCGGCGCAGGGCGACCTGACCGGGTGGGTGACGCTGACGAAGGACGCCGTCGTACGACGCATCCCGTTCTGGCTCCGCGTCACCCAGCCGGCGCTCGAGGGAGCGGCCACGACCCCGCTTACACGTCCCGGCACGTTCCAGGGCGACACGCGGGGCAGGCCCGCGCTCGTGTCGAGGTACCGGTACCCGGAGGTGCGGGCCGGCTCGGGTGTCTCGAGCACGCTCGCAGGCCCCGAGCAGCTCTTCCGCATCACCCTGCGCAAGCCGGTGGCAAACCTCGGCGTCGTCGTCACCCGGCGCGACAAGGGCGTGCGGGTGGAGCCGCGCGTCGTCTCGGCCGGGGACGAGAACCGGCTCACCGGGTACGCCGCGCTGCCGCTCAACCTCAATCCGTACCTCGACCAGTTCCTCGAGCCCGTGCTCGCTGCCGGGGCCGTCCGCCCCGCCCCCGGTAGCTATGACGTCGTGTTCGACAGCCCGGGCGCCAAGGGCGCCGGCGCCTTCACGTTCCGCTACTGGCTGAACGACGTGACACGGCCGTCGGCATCGCTGCTGACCCGCCGCGTACGCGCCGGGACGCCCGTACGCGTCAGCGTGTCCGACGCGGGGTCGGGCATCGACCCGGCCACCCTCGCCGCGACCTTCGACGGCAAGGCGTACGAGGCGACGCTCCGCCGCGGGGTCGCCTCCGTCACGACGAAGGGCCTTCGCCCTGGCAGCCACGTTCTCCGGCTGCAGGTCTCCGACTACCAGGAGTCCCGCAACATGGAGAACGTGCCACCCATCCTCCCGAACACCCGGGTGCTGCGCACCACGATCGTCGTCACGACCCCGTAGCGGGGCGTACCCCGCCCTGCGTCGTCAGCGCGGGGTCTCTCGCTCCTCGATCGTGGGCAGCGCCTCGAGGTCGGCCTGCACGCTGCGCACGAACTCGTCGTCGTCGCTCGAGACGACGCGGAGCTTCGCCTTCTGCTTCGCGCGCTCTCGCTGCCGCCGGGCATCCGCCCCGACGACGCGGCCGAAGCGTGGCCATTCCGCTGCCACCACGACGGCGACGGCAACCACGAGCAGCACGATCCACGGCCAGCTCACCGGCACAGTGTAGCCCCACGGACGAGGATGCTCGACATGCGCATCGGGGTGCGCCGGCCTTCTACCGCTCCCAGATCGCGAGCCGCAGGTCGGCGAGCGGCACGCCGCCGTCGGCCGTCACGAGCCAGGTGTCCTGCATGTAGAGGCAGTCCTCGCCGTTTCGGGCGATCGCGTGCGGGTGCATGGAGAGCACCATGTTCTCGGCCAGCTCCGTCTCCACGCCTTCCCCCACCTTGGGGAACTCGATCATCGTCATGCCGATGGAGTGGCCGGTGACGTGGCCGAGGCGGTAGCCGCGGTCGGCGAAGCCCTTCGAGACCGCCATGTGGACGTCGTGGCACGTGGCTCCGGCCCGCATGGCGGTCTTCGCCGCCTCGTAGTACTCGGTGTACGCATCCATCATCGCCTTCGTGTCGTCGGAGAGCGCGGTGCCCTGTGCGGCGACGGCTCGCGAGACCTCCACCCAGTGCATCCCCGGGCCGGCCACCTCGAGCGACGGCAGCACGAAGTCGCCCAGCACCTCTTCCCTGCGGGCGATCTTGAACTCGGGCAGCGAGAGGCCGGTGCGTCCCGGCGCCGTCAGCACCATGTTCATCGTCAGCCGGCCGCACCCCTCGGCTACGAACCACTCCTCGGCGGCGGCCATCACCTCGGCGGCGGTCTTGCCCGGGGCGTAGTGCTCGTGCCAGATCTCGAAGCCGCGCTTGTTGATGCGGACGGAGTCGCGCACACTGACGAGCTCCGCCTCGCTCTTCACGGCGCGGGCGAGGTCGTACTCGACGTCGAAGGGGACGAGGTCGAAGCCGTCGAGCGCGGTGTAGTCGCGCACGGTCATGACGTAGTCGAGCCCGTAGACGCCGATGCGGTGCCACCCGGCGTCCCGCGCCTTCTGAGCGATCGCCTCGCCCGGGCGCGCGTGGAACACCTGCTCGAGCGGTGTCGTGCCGTGCTCGCCGACGTAGCGCGCCTCCGTCGGAAACACCACGAACGGCTCGCCGCCGGCGGGGACGACGACGTAGGCGTAGCGGTGGACGATCTGGAAGCCGGAGAGGTAGGTCACCGCCCCTTCGAACCCGGAGTACTCGCTGCCGGAGACGATCAGGGCGTCGAGCGCGTGCTCGCCCATGGCAGTGCGTATGTTGGCGTAGCGTCGCTCGAGCTCCGCTGCTAGGTCCACGAGGCTTCAACTCCTTTGATCAGGGCGGTGATGGTGTCGTTGAGCGGGGTCGGGACGCCGAGCTCGCGGCCGAAGCGAGCGATCCCCCCGTTGAGGAAGTCGATTTCCGTGCGCCGCCGCGCCTCGACGTCCTGCAGCATCGAGGCCTTGTGGTCGTAGGCCACTTCGGGCCGGGCGGCGTGGTCGATCAGCTCCTCCGGGTCGGCGTCGAGCGTGATCCCCTGGGCGGCGGCGACGGCCTTGCCCTCGGTGATGAGGCCGCTGACGAGGGCGCGCAGGTCAGGGCGCTCGCACACCCGGCCGTGCGTGAGGCCCGTGAGGGCGCCGATCGGGTTGCTGGACGCGTTGAAGATGACCTTGCGCCACTGCGCGGGCCGCGCGTCGGGGACGGCGTGGGACGGCATGCCGCCCCGCGTGCACGCGTCGGCGAGCTGTTCGACCTGCTCCATCGAGGCAGGAGCCGGCTCGAACGGGGAGAAGGTCGTGTCGCCCTTCACGTCCCACTGGACGTGGCCAGGCTCGAGCAGCTTGCCCGCTGGGAAGGTGGTGCCGCGGATGACGCGGCTCACGTGGCGCGCGAGCGCCTCCTCGTTGCCGACGCCGTTCATCACGGACGCGACGGCGCCGTTCGCGAACGCGTGGGCGGTCGCCTCGATCGCCTGCTCCGCGTGCATCGCCTTGGTGGCGACGATGCCGAAGTCGCACGCCGGCAGGGCCGACGCGTCACTCGTGGCGTGCAGGCGCGCGTGCACCTCGCCCGCGCCGGAGAGCCGCAGGCCGTCGCGCTCGATCGCCTCGACGTGCGCCTGGTAGAGGTCGAAGGCCCACACCTCGACGTCGTCGAGCGTGGCCAGGTTGGCGGCGAAGAGCGACCCCACGGCGCCGCAGCCGACGATGCAGATCCTCACGAGCCCGTTCCTTCCGTCGTGCCGGTGCCGCGACGGCGCAGCCCGGGAAGCGACAGCTCGCGCCCTCCGGTGAGCCCGCCGGGCCTGATGATGAGCACTGCAGCCATGAGCACGCCGACGACCACGAGCCGTGTCCCTGCCGGCAGGTCGATCGTGACGCCGGCGACGGTGAGGCCGTTCTCGGCCTCGGCGAGCAGCGAGTCGAGGCCCGAGACCGCGAGCGCGCCGACGACCGCGCCCCAGAGGCTCGTCATGCCGCCGACGACGAGCATGGCAAGCGTGATGAACGTCAGGTCGAGGTAGACGAAGTCGACGTTCAGCGGCAGCAGGTGGACGTAGAGCCCGCCGGCGAGCCCGGCCACGGCGCCGGAGAGCCCGAAGGCGATCAGCCGCTGTCGGTACACGGAGATGCCGACGGCGCGGGCCGCCGCCGCGTCCTCGCGGGTGGCGCGCAGCTGCCGTCCGTAGCGGCTGCGCTGGTAGGCGAACGCGACAGCGATCGCGATCAGGGCGGCGATCCCCGCCTGGACGATGTCGGTCGTCTCGGGCACCGAGGAGAACACGTTCAGACCGGGGCCGATCTTCTCGTAGTAGCGGAGGATGTTGCTCGTGATCTCGAGCACCGCGAAGGTCGCGATGCCGGCGGCGAGACCGGAGAGCCGCATCAGCGGCAGGCCTGCGAGCAGGGCGAATATGCACCCGACGGCTGCGGCGATCGCGAGCGAAGCGACGTTACCCACCTCGGCGTCCTTGAGGAACCCGAACAGGTACGGCATCGTGGCCGGCTTCTCCGAGACCGGCACGGAGAGGACTCCCGCCGCCCAGGCTCCGACGGCGACGAAGCTGATGTGGCCGAAGGAGACGACGCCGGAGTTGCCGACGAACACGTACAGCGCGACGACGACGGAGACGGCGACGAGCGCGTTGATGAAGTAGATCTCGGTCGAGCTCGATGCGAGCGAGCCGAGCGCCATCGCGCCGAGCACGAGGGCGGCCGGCCCACCGAGCTGGATTCCGCCGCGCAAATCCCTCATACGCGCTCGACCGGTCCCCGGCCACGGGTGAAGAGGCCACCCGGCCGGACGATGAGGACAAGGATCACGAGCCCGAACAGGAACGAAGGCAGGTACTGGCTCTGCTCGCTCGGAAGCGCGCCGCCGAGCAGGCCGGAGACGAAGCCGATCGCGAAGCCGCCCAGTGTGGCCGAGAGGAGCCGGTTCATGCCGCCGACCACGACGCCGGCAAGCACGACGATCGTCTCGCGCAATGCGAAGTTCGGCGTGACGAGCGGGTTCTGAACGGTGAGGATGACTGAGACCGCCGCGGCGAGCAGCGCCGAGACGAGCACCGCCGAGCCGATCACGCGGTTCGCCTTGACGCCGAGGAGCCGTGCTGTACGGAAGTCCATCGACGCAGCGCGCATGTGCAGCCCGACGGTCGTGCGCTCGAGCAGGAGCACGACGGCGACGAGGCAGGCGGCGGCGACGACGATCGCGATGATCGTGATCTTGCGGACGTCGACGCTGCCCACGGTGACCGGCCGGTTCAGGTAGCCGAGCGACGACGCCGGCTTGCCGAGCGAGCCGAACACCAGCAGGGCGATGCTCTGCAGGAGGAACGCAACGGCAAAGGTCGCGACCAGCATCACCGCGGGCGACTGCGTGCGCAGGGGCCGGAACACCACCCGGTCCATCGCCATGGAGAGCGCGATCACCACCGCGACGCAGAGCAGGATCCCCGCCCAGGCCGGCCAGTCCCATTGCGACGCCAGCGCGAGCGCATACGCGCCGGCCATCACGAGCTGCCCGTAGGCGAAGTTGACGAGCCTGAGCACGCCGAAGACGAGGCCGATGCCGACCGCCATCAGCGCGTAGACGGCGCCGAGGCCGACGGCGTCGACGAGCACCTGCGGGTCGTGCACATCGTGCAGGAACTGCGAGAGGTCGAACGCGGCGACGATCGTCACGAGAGATAGGCGGCGACGATCCGCTCCGTGTCGCCGGCCTGGTCGGGGGACAGGGTCAGGCGCAGCTCGCCGTTCGCGATCACGTAAGTGCGGTCGGCGAGGGCGACGGTGCGCTGCGCGCGCTGCTCGACGAGCAGCACCGTGAGGCCGCGCTCGCGGATCGCGGTCAGCGCCTCGAAGACGATGTCGACAACCGTCGGCGAGAGCCCGAGCGACGGCTCGTCGAGGAGCAGGACGTCGGGAGCGGCGAGGAGCGCCCGGGCAATCGCGAGCTGCTGCTGCTGTCCGCCCGACAGCGCCCCCGCGTGGCGGCGCCGGAACTCCTTCACGATCGGGAACAGCTGGTGGATGGCATCGATGTCGTCCTCAGCCCCCTCCTTGCTGCGGCGTCCGGCCAAGCCGAGGCGGAGGTTCTCCTCGACGCTGAGCTCCGCGAAGATACGGCGCCCTTCGGGCACGAGCGCAACACCGCTCTGTGCGACGGCCTCCGGACTCCGCCCGACGAGCGAGGTGCCGGCGAGCAGGATGTTCCCCTCGCGGGCGGGGACGAGGCCCATGACGGCGTGCAGCGTCGACGACTTCCCGGCGCCGTTCGGCCCGATCAGGCCGACGATCTCTCCGCGACGCACCTCAAGCGACAGGCCGCGCACGGCCGCCACGCCGCCGTAGGAGACGTCGAGGCTCTGCAGCTCGAGCATCGGAACCTCTGTGCTCACGCGTCCGCCTCGTGCACGGCGCTCTCGCCGAGGTACGCAGCCGCCACGTCGAGGTTGGCCCGGATGGACTCCGGGTTCCCCTCCGCGAGCGTCATGCCCTGGTCGAGCACCTGAATCCGGTCGCAGACATCCATGATCAGCGCCATGTTGTGGTCGATCAGGAGCACGCCGGCGTCGTGGTCGTCGCGCACGGATCGCACGACGGCCGCGAACTCCGGCACCTCCGCCTCGGGCAAGCCGGCGGCGGGCTCGTCCATGAGCACGAAGGCCGGCTCGGTCGCGAGGGCTCGTGCGACGCCGAGGCGGCGTTCGTCACCGTGTGCGAGAGAGCCGGCCGGAGCGTCGGCGTACGAGGCGAGGCCGAGCACGCCGAGCAGCTCGTCGGCGCGGCGACGCGCCTCGCGTGCCCCCGCGCCGACGCCCAGCGCGGCGATCTCGACGTTCTCGCGGACGGGGAGCGAGCGGAACGAGCGGCTGTGCTGGAACGTGCGGGCGAGACCGGCTCGGCCGCGCCGGTGGGCGCTCCAACGGGTCACGTCCCGGCCGTGGAGCTCCACCGTCCCGGTGGTGGGGAAGTCGAAGCCGGTGAGCACGTTCACGAGCGTCGACTTGCCGGCGCCGTTCGGGCCGATCAGGCCCACCACCTCATGCCGGTGCAGCTCGAGCGTGACGCCCTGCAGCGCGTGCACACCCTCGAAGGAGCGGGACACGCCGACGGCCCGGAGCGCTCCTCCGGGCCGTCGGCCGTCCTGCTGGTGCTGCGTGTCGGTCACGTGCCGTTCTAGATCTTCGGGACGACCCTCGCGCGGACCGTACCGATCACCTTTGCGGCGTTGTTCTGGATCCGGATGACCCTGTACTGCCGGCCGTAGACCGTGTGCAGGTCGGCGCTGAAGCTCACGAGGCCCGAGAGGGTCGGGACCTTCTGGAACTTCTCCATCTTCGCGGCCAGGGCCGAGCCGGTCGTCGATCCACCGGTCTGGTTGACGGCCCGGACGACGCCGTCGATGGCGGCGGAGCCTGTGACGAAGCCGCCGATCCCGTACGTCGCCTTACCGAGTTGCTTGGCCAGCTTGTTGACGGCCGGGTTGGGGTCGTCGCCGAACGCGGACGCGTAGGTGACGTAGTAGTAGTTCGTCACCTGCGGGTCCTTGGTGACCCAGTAGGTGCCGTCGCCGGCCCACGAGTTGAGGATCGGCGTGTCGTTGCCGAGCGAGCGCAGGCCCGAGACGATCTGCGGCAGCGCGCCAAACGAGCCGGCCGTCGCGGTCACGATCACGTCCGCCTGCTCGCCGTTGAGGCGGGTGATGAGGTTCTGCTGGTTCGTGCTGCCGATCGACTGGTAGCTCTCCTCGGTCACGATCTTGCCGCCGAGCTGCTCGAACCGGGCCTTGAACGCCTTCACGACGTCCCTGAAGTACACGATCACGGTGTCGGTCGCGAGCGAGGCCGACTTCCAGCCCTTTGTCCAGGCGTACTGCGCCATCGCCGACCCTTCGTCCTGGGCCACGTTGCCGAACGAGAACGCGAGCGTGCCCTTCTCGCCGAACCGCTTCGGCCCCATCTGGTCGGTGCCGATACAGGGGGCGATCGTGAGCTTGCCCGCGTTGATCGCCGTCTGCACGACGGGCGCGGCGTAGTCGACGTCGCACGTGGTGAAGATGATGTCGGCGCCCTGGCCGACCAGCTTCGCCGCACACGCCTTCGCGATCGCCGGCTTGTCGCCCTGCGCGTCCGGCAAGGTGACGATCTTCAGCTGCCGGCCCTTGACGCCGCCCTTGCCGTTTATCTGCTTCACGCGAACCTGCGCTGCGGCG
>CAVSUK010000011.1:0-37112 GCA_963731095.1 uncultured Gaiellaceae bacterium | reverse complement strand
CTCGGCCGCGATCAAGGGCGTCGCGCGGAACAAGTCGATTGGAGCGGCGCCCAAGCCTGCGCCGAGATTCTCGGTAGAGATGATGCGGTCGCTGCGCGATGCCACCAAGGGTCAGAAGCGGGGAAACGCATCCGACAAGAACCGCCGCGGGGGCAACGGGGTGGAGCCGCTCGCGCCGCTGCAGTGGGACATGAAGATGATCCACGCGACAGCCGACGGTCCTACGCCAAAGAGGGGCAACAAGCACGTGCTCGTCGGCATCATCGACACCGGCGTCGACGGCAACCATCCGGATATCGCGCCGAACTTCTCGCAGTCGCTGAGCCGCAACTTCACGACGGACATCCCGCTCATCGACGGTCCGTGCGAAGACGAGCCCGATCACTCGTGCTCCGACGCCGCCGACGTGGACGAGAACTCGCACGGCACGCACGTCGCCAGCACGATCGGCTCGCCGATCAACGATCTCGGCATGGCCGGCGTCGCGCCCGAAGTCACGCTGGTCAACCTCCGCGCGGGTCAGGACTCGGGCTACTTCTTCGTCCAGCCGACCGTCGATGCGCTGACATACGCAGGTGACAACGGGATCGACGTCGTGAACATGAGCTACTTCATCGATCCCTGGCTCTTCAACTGCCGGAACAATCCGGCCGACTCACTAACGGTAGCAACTGGAGCAGCGAACGATCATCGAGGCAACGCAACGCGCGCTCGACTATGCGCACCTGCACGGCGTCACCCTGATCAGCGCGGCAGGGAACGGAGAACACCAATCTCGCCCAGGTGACCTCGGACGAGATCAGCCCGGACTTCCCGCCGGAAACCGAGCACTCCCGCACCGTCGACAACAACTGCCTCTCGCTGCCATCGCAGGGCAACAACGTCATCGGGGTCTCGTCGGTCGGGCCGACGAAGGCGAAGGCCGACTATTCGAACTACGGCTACAGCAAGATCACCGTCGCCGCCCCCGGCGGCTACTACCGCGACGACCCGTGGAGCCTGTCGATGACGGACGCCGAGAAAGTCGCCGCCGGCGTCCCCAACCTGATCCTCGCGGCCTATCCGAAGAACGTGGCGGAGGAGTTCGACGAGCTCGAACCTGACGGAACGCCGAACACCCCGTTCGTGGTCCGCGACTGCCGTGGTAGTACGTGCGCGTACTACCAGTGGATCCAGGGCACGTCGATGGCCTCGCCGCATGCCGTGGGCGTTGCCGCCCTGATCATCTCGAAGTACGGCAAGCGGGGCCGTGACGGGATCGGCCTGCACCCGTTCCTCACACAGGCGTACCTCCAGGCTTCGGCGACCGACACACCGTGCCCGACGCCGAATCCCTTCACCTACACGAACAAGGGGCGTCCGGACTCGTTCACGGCGTTCTGCGAGGGAACGCCCGTCTACAACGGGTTCTACGGACACGGGATCGTCGACGCGCTCGCGGCGGTCGGCCGCGACGTGTTGGACGCCGGCTAACGACAACCCCACGTCGCGGAGCTGGGAAGGGCCAACGAGCCCTTCCCAGCTCCGGACGCAACGTGCGCAATCCTCCGCAAGGGCGGCTCGAGGGCTGATCCTGCGAGACGGTCTGAGGAACGCATCGATGCGGCCGTGGCACGCTTGTTGTGGGTGGGGATGAGGTCTAGCCTCGTGGCGTGTTGGTTTGTCCGAGCTGCAAGCACGACAACCGCGAGGGCGCAAGGTTCTGCGAGGCGTGCGGCGTCTCGCTCGCGGATGACTCCGCGCGGACGGGGGAGCAACGCAAGACGGTGACGGTGTTGTTCTGCGACCTGGCCGGTTCGACCGCCCTGGGCGAGACGCTCGATCCGGAGCGGCTGCGGACACTTCTTGCCCGCTACTTCGAAGCGATGCAGTCGATCGTGGAACGACACGGTGGCACGGCACGGCACCTGACCGCTCGGTAGTTGCGGGTAGGCGGGTTCAGCGGCGGCACGGACGCCGGGGGGCTTCTGGGCAAGGATCAGAAAGGCGGCAGGCCTGGCGGAGCCACTGCCGGTTTTCCACGACCTGCGGCATACGGCGGCGTCTCTGCTGATCGCGGAGGGCATGGACGTGGTGTACGTGTCGCGGGTGCTGGGGCACTCCTCTCCGTCGATCACGCTGGACGTGTACGCCGATCTGTTTGACCGGGCGCGGCATGACGAGCGGGCGACGGCTGCGCTGGATGCAGCCTTCGGGAGCCTGCTGTGAGGGGGGCGGGTGCAAGGTCGGGGGGAGCGGCCCAGGCACCCACCTCTCCCCGCGACGGGACGCTACTCCCATGGCGGCGTCTCGCCATCCGTAGTTGCGAGAAATCGACGTCCTGCGCGGTAAGACCGTGGTAAGGAACCGCTGTCCGCTGGGGTCCGTTCGGGGCCGGTGGGGAGGGGAGACGGCGAACCGTCAGGAGGATGACGATCGGCGTGGTGTTGCGTACAGCGAGACGATGTGCGACGTGAAGACCGTCTTTCCGTCGTAAGTCTCAACCGTCCTGTTGCGTCCGATATCCAACACAGCCTTGCGGACAACGGCGCCCTTGTCGCCGTCGTATGGACCGATGAACTCCTTCGTTGCGTTGCTCAGTTCGATGCAGACGTAGAGAGCCATATGGGTGAGGGCGGACGGTAGTACCCGACGTTGTGTAGACAACGGCGGCGGTGATAGCCGACGAGACCCCTCAGCCGGGTGTCGCCCGGTCGCGGCACGAAACCCTTCACGGGCGAGGTTCTACGACTTTGACCTCGCTTAAAGCACGGGGAGGCTACGTCGGCCCACACCCGAAATCTGCGTTCCTCGATTTCCGTGATGGTGCAGCCGAGATATTCGAGCGCAGTCAGTGCTTCGTCAGCGAATCGTTGTGCCTGCTCGCGAGATCGAAGTCTGTGGAACTGCCATTGCGGCTCGCTGTCCTCGGGGTCGTGCACGGAATGGATCGCCGCCGCTACTCTCGCCTCTGGCCCGTCGTCGCTCTCGAAGCCGTCGGGAACGGATCGGACGGCTTCGTGATCGGAGACAACTCGAAGGGCAATGTTCTCGATGGGAATTCCGCGATCGGCAACGGTGGTTCTGGTTTCTTGATCACGTCTTCGAGCAACAGCCTGACCAGGAACAGTGCGTTCCTGAACAAGGCGGGTCGACACGACCGCGAGGATCGAGCAGCTAGGGATCGATCAGTTAGAGAACGAGGAGACGGCCCAGTGACGGCCGCCGGACCACCCGACGCACCGGTGTTGCACGAGGCCGGTCATGCCATCCGGATGCGGTTGGCTTACCGGTCGGCGAACGGCTCGATGGGGACGCGTTTCGAGATGGTTATGCAGGTCGCCGTGCATGCCCGGACGGTCATTCGCACTCTGTTGCCGACCCGGAATGCTGTTCCCGAGGTTGCAAACCGGGTGTTGTAGTCGACGCGGTAGCGTGGGCCTTCGCTGCCGTCGAGCGACTCTCTCTGTGCCTGGGCTGTTCGCCCGAGCACTGTGAACCAGACGACGGATGGTTTCGCCGTGCGACCGCGGAGTACTTCGGCGTGCACGAGTAGCCGTCCTCCTGGCGCGGCGAACGTCTCGATCTCGCCAATCTGGGGAGCTGCGCCTGCCTGTTCGGCGTATGAGCCTGCGCCTGGTGCGCCCACCACAATGGACAGGCCGCCGACCAACGCAGCGGCGGCGAGCTTCGACATCATCGACGTAGTACGCATCACTGCTCCCGTTCATGTTGAGGGCCTAACGGCTGATCGCTGAGAGTCGTGGACGATCTAGTCCAGGGCCACCACGACGAGTGCGAGGATGACCATGACCCCTGCGATCAGTGCGACGAGGCGGACGTTCGGCTTCAGATGTTCTCCCTTCCGTGAGCCTCTCCGTCACCGAGGGGAACCGCATCGGGTGTAACCCACGAGCTGCTCGCGGGCAACTACCGGCGTCCGGCGTCGACGAAAGCCTCCCGGCCAGGATCCAAACGGCCCAACGGAGCGGCGCCGGAGTCGAACCGACCGAGCGTGGGGTTACCACACCGCACAGGTTTTGAAGACCTGCTGGGCCACCGGGCCCATGCCACTCCGGGAAAGAGGCTACCGGGCGGCCCCGGGACGGCGGCTGCCGGCCCGGCGTGGGCCGGGCATGGCCCGGCCCTTACGCCTTCTTCGGCCGCGTGATCACCGCGTCGTCGGCCGGGAAGTAGATCGACTCGTGGCCGTCCTCCCAGCGAACACGGAAGTGCTCGTGGCCGGGCCCGCCCAGCACCTCGAGGATCTCGGCGTTGCGCGGCGCGTCTCCGACGACATGACCGGTGATCTGGATCAGGTCGCCCACCTTGGCGGGCAGTCCGTGAAGCGTCTTGACCATGATTGTCTCCTTCCTCGGCGTCGACCCCATCGTTCCAGCAGCGTCCGGGGCCGCCATCCGGGCGAACGCTGATCCCGGCTGCGGCGTTCGCGGGAGCGCGAGCGCCCGGGCGATCGCCTCGTACAGGTCGCGGCCCTCGAGCGTGTAGCGCTCGTCGAAGTCGACGGCGCCGTTCAGCTCCAGCACCACGAAGCCGTCGTCCACCGGCAGCAGGTCGACCCCCGCGAGGTCGATCTCGAGCGCACGGGCCGCGCGCTCGGCCTGCGCCACGGCCTCGGCCGGCGGATCCGTCGGCTCGAGCCGCCCTCCCACCGACACGTTCGTGCGCCACTCACCGGGCGCGGCGACGCGCATGGCGCCGCCGACGACCTCGCCGCCCGCAACGAGCAGGCGCAGGTCCCTGCCGGCAGGAGGCACGAGCTCCTGCACGAGCGCCCCGTGACGCTTCCACCAGGTCCTCGACGAGACACCTGGCCAGCGTCGCCTCCAGCTCCGCGTGCGTCCTGCACAGGACGACGTCCGTGCCCCAGCTGCCGAAGCGCGGCTTCACCACGCACGGCAGCGGCAGGTGCGCAGGGCGAAGCTCCGTCGGTCACATGGAACGTGCGGGGATGCCGCACGCCGGCGGCGCCGAGCAGGGCCGCCGTGCGCAGCTTGTCGTGCGCCGCGAGCATCGCCTCGGGGCGGTTCAGCACGCGCACGCCGTCGCTCCTCGAGCGCGGGAACACGTCGAAGCCGGGCTCGACCCCGTCGAGCGTCGGCAGCACGTCGAGCCGGAAGAGCGCCACGTCCCCCGCTTCGAGCGTCGCGAGCGCGAAGGCGGGCGTCAGCACGGAGACGTCCATACCCGCCGCCTGCCAGGCGCCGACGAGCAGATCGGTCGTCCGCGTGGGATTGCCGATCACGACCACTCGCGACGTCCGCTGGTCCGCCGCCGCCGCGGTGTGCGACTCAGAAGGGGACAAGGGGGCGGTGGCGCCCATTGCGACCCCCATGCTTCATCCGGCTCCGGCACGCCGCATCGGTGCGTCCACCGATTTCCGTGCTCGCTTCCACGGAGGCGCTCGAGCCGTTTGAGAGGACCGCCGCAGTGTGGGACGATCGGGCCGTGCCGCACATCCGCCTGATCGAGGTCGACGACGCCACCGGGCCGCTGCGGGACGAATACGACGCCGCGATCGGACGTGCGGGCAAGGTCTTCAACATCGTCAAGTCGATGAGCCTGCGGCCGGACGTGCTGCACCGGTCGATGGAGCTCTACAAGGCGATCATGTTCGGTCCGTCCGGGCTCTCACGCGCCGAGCGCGAGCTGCTCGCGACCGTCGTCTCGCGGCACAACGACTGCCACTACTGAACGCAATCCCACGCAGACGACCTCCGTGCAGAGGGCGCAGACAGAGAGCTCGCAGAGCACGCGGCACACGACTACCGGCGCGCAGACCTCGAGCCGCGCGTGCGCGCCCTCTGCGACTTCGCCGTGAAGCTGACCGCGGCGCCCACCTCGGTCGGTCGCGAGGACGCCGACGCCCTCCGCGCCCACGGCCTCGACGACGCGACGATCCACGACGCGATCCAGGTGATCGCCTACTTCAACTACATCAACCGCATCGCCGAGGCCGTCGGAACCGAGGACGAGCCGGAGTGGGCGAAGCGCGGATCCGAGGAGTAGCCTCCCGGCCATGCGCTCCACGGTCACGGTCGCGTGCGTGCAGGCAGAGCCCGTCGTGCTCGACCGGGAGAAGACCCTCGACAAGCTGGCGGCGCTCACCGCCGAGGCCGCAGGCCAGGGCGCTCAGCTCGTCGTCTTCCCGGAGACGTTCATCCCCGCGTACCCGTCGTCCGCCTGGGCGCGGGCCTTCGCGGGCTGGGCCGACCCGCGCGCCAAGGCGGCGTTCGCCCTGCTCGTGCGCGAGTCGGTCGAAGTGCCCGGGCCCGCGGCCGACCGGCTCGGCGAGATCGCCCGTACGAACGGCGTCTGGCTCGTCACGGGCGTCAACGAGCTCGACCCCTCCCGGCCGGGAACCCTCTACAACAGCCTCCTCTACCACTCTCCCGACGGATCGCTCGCCCTCCAGCACCGCAAGCTCGTGCCGACGAACCACGAGCGGCTGATCTGGGGGCAGGGAGACGGCGGGGGCCTGGAAGCGCTCGAGACGCCGCTCGGACGCATCGGCGGCCTCATCTGCTGGGAGAACTACATGCCGCTCGCGCGCTTCTCCCTGTACGCGTCGGGCGTCGAGATCTACATCGCGTCGACCGCCGACGACGGCGACGCCTGGCAGGCCACGCTCGTGCACATCGCGCGCGAGTCGCGCGCATTCGTCGTCGCCCCCTCCCACTTCCAGCGCGCCGGGTCGTACCCGGCCGACTTCCCGCTCGCGGACGAGATCGCCGGCATGGACGTGATCGGCCGCGGCGGCAGCGCCGTGCTCGCGCCCGACGGCTCCTACCTGGCCGGCCCCCTCTACGGGGAGGAAGGGATCCTCTACGCCGAGCTCGACCCGTCGCGCCTGGCCGAGGAGCGGCAGCGCTTCGACCCCGCCGGGCACTACCACCGGCCCGACGTGCTGCAGCTGACGGTCACTCCGCGCCCGCGCGTGTAGGGCCGGGCCATGCCCGGCCGCAGTCAGCCCTCCAGCCCCGCCCGGCGCAGCACGCGGCGGTCGCCGATCCGGCGCGTCACGCCGTCCTGGTCGAGCCGCTCGAGCAGGAGCTGCGCGTCGCGCCGGCCCACGCCCGAGAGGTCGCGAAAGCGCGCGAGCGCGATCTCGCCCGCGGCACGGCACTCCTGCACCACCAGGTCGCGCGCGACCGCGTAGCCGCCCGGGTCGACGACGAAGCCGTCCCCGAGCCGTACGAGCCGTCCCTCGCCTTCGAGGAAGCGCGCCAGCTCCGCATCGGTGCAGCGGACGGCAGCAACGCCGGCGGCGGCAAGCTCGCGCTCGAGCGCCGCCGCGGCTTCCGCCCGCTCGCCGAGCGCGGCGGCGGCACCCGGCAGGTAGGCGGTCGGGCCGCGGCGCTCCACCGGCAGAAGCGGCAGGACGGCACCGGCCCAAGGCTCCGCGGGGAGCAGCTCCGCGAGCGCGATCCCCGGGTCGAGCGGCGAGCTCTCGGCCCGCCGGCGGAGCCGTTCCTCGACGACTGCCGCCGTCTCGTCGAGCCACTCCTGCGAGAAGGCCCAGTCGCCCGAGCGCCGCACGGCTGCAAGCCCCTGCTCGAGCGCGTCCGCCTCGAGCAGGGCGCGGGCGGCCAGCCGTCCGACCTGCACCGGCTCGTGCACGAGCGCGCGCACGATCGAGACGGGGTCGCCTTGCTCGAGCAGCGCCAGCCGCTCGGGGTCGAGCCGGCGCGGCGGTGCCGGGTCGAGCACCGTGGCTCCGCCGACCGTCGTGTCGCGGCGAAGGACGGCCCGGTCGCCGCGCGCCGCCACGACGGGCTCGGCCAGGCGAAGCTGAGCGTAGCGCTCGCCGGTACGAACGACCCGTGCCGGGATCCGGCTCGTGCCGTGGTGCACGGACACACGGGCACCGTCGCCGATCTCGGCCAGCTCCTCGAGGACGACGTCGAGGCGGTACGAGAGCGGGAACGCTCCGGGAGCGACGAGGGCGTCGCCACGGCGCAGATCGTGCCGCTCGACGCCAGGCAGGCTGACCGCGACCCGCTGCCCGGCCTCTGCGCGGTCCACGGAAGCGTCGTGGACCTGAACGCTGCGGACGCGCACCTCACGGCCGGCGGGCTCGACCCGGAGCACGTCCCCCTCGGCGAGCGTTCCCGACCACAGGGTGCCGGTGACGACGGTGCCGATCCCGCGCAGCGTGAACACCCGGTCGACATAGAGCCGCGCCGCGCCGCCCGAGCGGCGGTCCTCGATCGAGTCGGCCGCGCGCGCGAGAGCCGCCCGCAGCTCGTCGAGGCCGCTACCGGTCTTCGCGCTCACCGCCACGACCTCGGCTCCGGGCACGAGCTCCCGCGCTTCCAGGACGGCGAGCTCGAGGGTCTCCTCGTCGACCGCGTCGGCCTTCGTGACCGCGACCACGCCGTGCTCGACGCCGAGCAGCCGCAGGATCGACAGGTGCTCGAGCGTCTGCGGGCGTGATCCCTCCGCCGCGTCGATCACGAGCAGGAAGAGATCGATGCCGGTCGCGCCGGCCACCATCGTGCGCACGAAGCGCTCGTGCCCCGGCACGTCGACGAGGGAGAGACGGCGGCCGTCCGGCAGGTCGAGCGGCGCGTAGCCGAGGTCGATCGAGATGCCGCGCCGCTGCTCCTCCGGCAGGCGGTCCGTGTCCTTTCCCGGTCAGCGCCCGAACGAGCCAGGTCTTGCCGTGGTCGATGTGCCCGGCCGTGCCGACCGTCAACGCCATGCCGTCAGCGGTTCGAGCGCGCGGCCGCCACGGCGCCCGCGACGGCGTCGATCTCGTCGTCGCGGAGCGCGCGCACGTCGAGCAGCAGCCTGCCGTCGCGAACGATGCCGACGACCGGCGGCTCCCCGAGCCGCAGCGGCGCCTGAAGCTCCTCCTCGACGGCGCACGCGAACGAGGGCAGCTCGAGCGAGCGGAAGCGCGCCCCCGCCGACCCGGGCGACCGTCTCCTCCACCTCGCCGCCGACGAGAGAGGCGAGGCGGTCGGCCCGGCCCCGCACCGTCGCCACCGGCTCGTCGAGCATGCGCAGCACCGGGATCTCGCGGCGCGCGCGCTCCGGGTCGAGGGCAAGGGCGAGCGTCCCCTCGAGCGCCGCCAGCGTCGAGCTTGTCCGCGCGGAGCGCGCGCTGCAGCGGATGCCGGCGGAGCCTCTCGACGAGGTCGGCCCGCCCGACCACGATCCCGGCCTGAGGCCCGCCGAGCAGCTTGTCCCCGGAGAAGCAGACGAGGTCGGCTCCGGCAGCGAGGCTCGCCGACGCGGTCGGCTCGTCGCCGAGGTCGGAGAGAGCGCCGGAGCCGAGGTCGTCGACGAGCGGCAGCCCGTGCCGCCCGGCGAGCTCCGCCAGCGCCGAGAGGTCCGGCAACTCGGTGAAGCCGACAACGCGGAAGTTCGACTGGTGCACGCGCAGGATCGCCGCGGTGTCCGGGCCCGATCGCCTGCTCGTAGTCGGTCGCGCGCGTGCGGTTCGTCGTGCCGACCTCGACGAGACGCGCGCCCGAGCGCGCGAGCACGTCGGGGATGCGGAAGCCGTCGCCGATCTCCACGAGCTCGCCCCGCGACACGATCACCTCGCGACCCTCGGCGAGCGCCGCCAGGGCGAGCAGCACCGCCGCGGCGTTGTTGTTGACGACGAGTGCCGCCTCGGCACCGGTGAGCCTTCGCACGAGCGCTGCCAGATGGTCCTGCCGCGATCCGCGTGCGCCGCGCTCGAGGTCGTACTCGAGGTTCGAGTAGCCGCCCCCCACCTCCACCGCGCGCTCGAGCGCGGCCGACGCGAGGGGCGCCCGGCCGAGGTTCGTGTGCACGATCACGCCCGTAGCGTTGAGCACGCGCCGCAGCGACGGGCGGCGTGCGGCACGCAATTCGGCCAGGCATGCCTCGACCGGGTCGCCCGGATCGCGTCCGGCCCGGATCGCCTCGCGGGCGCGGTCGAGCACGGTGCGTGCCGCCTCGACGACGAGCGCGCGCGGCTCGCCGGCCAGGCGCGGGTCGGCCAGCATGCGGTCGACGGAGGGCAGGTCCCGCAGAGAGGACATTGCCGAAGTGTAGGTCGGCGGCGTCCTATGGCGCCGGAGAGCGCGGGAGCAGCTCGCCGAGCAGTGCCGTGAGGCGGCCCTGGGCGGCCGCGCCGACTGCGAGCACGTGCTCGGCGTCGAGCGGCTCGGGCAGGATGCCCGCCGCCATGTTCGTCACGCACGAGACGGCCAGGCAGCGGAGGCCCATGTGTCGTGCGGCCAGCACCTCGGGCACGGTCGACATGCCGACGAGGTCGCCGCCGAGGGTGCGGATCATGCGGATCTCGGCCGGCGTCTCGAACGCGGGCCCGAGCCAGGCGGCGTAGACGCCCTCGGAGAGCGACTCGCCGAGCCGGTCGGCAGCCTCGTGCGCGGCCGCGCGCAACGCCGGGTCGTATGCGTCCGTCATGTCCGGGAAGCGCGGACCGAGCGAGTCGTCGTTCGGACCGACGAGGGGTGAGGTGCCCTGCAGGTTGATGTGGTCGGAGACCACGACGAGGTCGCCGGGCGCCAGGCCCTCGCGGATCCCGCCGCAGGCGTTCGTGATCACCAGCGTGCGCACGCCCAGGGCGCCGAGCACGCGCACGCCGAAGACGACCCTTTCGGCGGGGTGGCCCTCGTACAGATGGGCGCGCCCCTTCATGACACGCCACCGGCACGCCGCGGAACGTCCCCACCACCAGCGTGCCGGCATGCCCGAGCGCCGTCGCCACGGGCCAGCCGGGGATCTCCCCGTAGGGAATCTCGACCGCGCCGTCGAGCTCGTCGGCGAAGCCGCCGAGGCCGGAGCCGAGCACGACGCCGACGGACGGCTCGAGCGACGTCCGCTCCCGTATCGCAGCGACCGCGTCGCCGATCACGCCGAGCCCTCACCCACCCGGGCGTCGTAGTGCGAGACGACGTAGTCGACTGCCTCGGCCGGCGAGTCGGCCACACGCAAGAGCTCGAGATCACCGGTCGAGATGAGCCCGTTCTCGAGCATCTCCGAGCGGATCCAGTCGAGCATGCGCCCCCAGTAGGCACCGTCGCAGAGTACGACGGGGAAGCTGCCGATCTTGCCGGTCTGGATCAGCGTGAGCGACTCGAACAGCTCGTCGAGGGTGCCGAAGCCGCCCGGGAAGATGATGAAGCCCTCGGCAGCCTTCACGAACATCACCTTGCGCGCGTAGAAGTGCTTGAAGGTGAGCGCCAGGTCGCAATACGGATTGAGCGACTGCTCGTGCGGGAGCGCGATGTTGAAGCCGACCGAGAGGCCGCCTGCCTCCTGTGCGCCGCGGTTGGCGGCCTCCATCACGCCAGGGCCTCCGCCGGTGACGACGGCGAAGCCCGCGGCGGCGAGCAGGGAGCCCGTCTCGCGCGCGAGCCCGTAGGCCGCCGAGCCTTCGCGGACACGGGCCGATCCGAAGATCGACGCAGCCGGGCGGTCGATCTCGGTGACGGCCTGGAACCCGGCCAGGAACTCCGACGCGATCAGCGAGACGTCGCTCGCGAGCGCCTCGTGCTTGCGCCGCAGCAGGCGTCGGTCGAGCTCGCCGTTGCCGTTCGGCTTCACAGCCGGTCCTGCGGGATGTGGGACGCGACCATGCCCAGCGCGAGCGCGGCGGCCGTCGCGAGGGATATGGCGGCGACCATCCCGCCGAGCCGCCGGGCGTCCGCGGGGCTCGGGCGTCCGCCCCCGTGGCGCAGCACCCGCCACGAGCGCAGCACATGCCCGCCGTCGAGGAATCCGACCGGGAGCAGGTTGATCAGGTTGAGGAAGAAGCCTGCATAGGCGAGCGCGAGCATCAGGTCGGAGCCCGTCGCCTCGCCGTAGATCAGGCAGGCGAGGGCGGCGAGGCCGCCCGCGATCGGCCCGGCGATGGAGACGAGAGCGTTACGCCACGGATCGAACAGCTGTCCCTTGAGCGCGACGTATGCCCCCAGGAATGGAATGAACACGGGCAACGCGGGCGAGAGCCCCTGCCGCCTCGCCTCCACGTAGTGGCCGAGCTCGTGCACGAGGATGAGCAGCACGAAGCCGATGCCGAAGCGCCAGCCGAAGAGGAGCGCGTAGCCGCCGACGGAGAGGAAGATGCCCGCAAACTTGAGCGAGCCCGCGACCTTCAGCAGCACCCCGCCGGCGACGACGAACGGGACGATGAAGCGAGACACGGAGCCGGCACGACGGGTCTCGGGGTCGGGCGCCGGCGGCAGCTCTCCAGCCGGGGTCGTCACGAGCCCGGCCCGATCCATCGCTCGCAGCCGACGTTGATCTCCTGCTCGCCCGGGCCAAGGCCCGCGGATGCGCTCGGATGCGCCGCCCGGCGGTGGGTCGGGGGATGCTCGATCACGTTCGTCTCAGCGTAGCCGGGAGCACGCCGATCTCAACTGCCGCGCACCGACAACCGCTGGAACGCGCCACGGAACGGGACGTAGCCGGCAGCTCTTCGACGCAACGGTTGACGGTTATCCCCTCCTACGGAGACGACATCGCCAAGATCGCGAGCCATAGGGACTTCTCCCGGGAGACGGTGCGCGAGAGCCTAGGTTCAGGCACCTTCGTGCTACGTCAACTGGTGGCCCGCGAGAGGATCGGAGAGTCTCGCCTGAAGCCCTTCACGGCGCAGTAGACGCCGAGCGAGAGCTCCCAGAGAAACTCCGGGATCACCGTGATGGCCGGCACCGTGCTGCCTGCGTCCCAGGCGTCGAATAGCGTGCCGATCCCCGAGAGGATGATCAGTGGCCCACCGATGAGCCCCAGCCACGCCATCCACCGTGGCACCAGGCGGGAGCTGTACATCAGGTAGCCCAGGATCAGTCCGTTCCCCCAGCCGACGATGAAGCCGGGGCCGAGGAGGAACGTCCAGTCCTTGAGCGCGGCAAGCGAAACGGCCAGGGACGAGGCGCCAGGATCGTCCTGGCGCAGGGTCACGATCCCGAGCACGAAGATGATGCCGGCCGCGATGAACGTGCACTCGACGAGGCGAGCGGTGACATAGCCGAGCGAGAGGATCTCGTTCTGCCGCCTCAAGATCGGATACACGACGACGGCTGTCCCGACGTTCGCGATGATGAGCAGGAGCTCGAGCAGCACGCCGAGATAGATCTGGCTGTCGTTGCCCCCACCGGCGATGTACGCGGCCGGGTCGTCGAGAACGGGCTGGTAGAGAGCGAGCGCCGGTATCGAGGTGACGAACGTGATGAGGAACAGCACGCCGAAGATCCGCGCATTCCTCTGGTCGGCTTCCATACGGGGACACTCTCCCTTCGCTGTCGAGTTCGACGAGCCTAGTAGACGATTTCGCACTGTTTCAACCCTCGAGACAGCTCTCGAGAATCATCGAGGAACCTGACGGTCTCGGTTCAGCAATCGGATGCGAAGCCCGTGGAGGTGGGGCATCAATCCGTAGATGACGATCGGTACGGCGATGGTTGCGAGAACGAAGGTGCGGAGCACCGGTGTCATCGATCCGAGCCAGTCTCCGAAGGCCAGGTTGATCACGGTGAGCGTCGGGAAGACGCAGAGCCAGATCATGAGAGCAAGCTGATGCTTCGTGGGCGGTGGGACCCGTACTGGGGTGTTGTCGGTCGTGTTGCTCATTGGGATGTCCTTTGGAGTCGGTTGGTTGATGTTGTTGCCGGTCGTCCTGAGGCGATGACGCTCGGACGCGCTTCACGGACGTCTTCCTCGACGAGGTCGTTGTTGATGTCGATGGCGGCTGCTGATCCTTCGCCTGCTGCGGTGATGACCTGTGCGCGTGGGTTGCTTGCGTTGCCTGCCGCCCAGACGCCGGACACGGTCGTTCGGCCGGTTGCGTCGACCTTGGCGAGCCCGCTTTGGTCGACTTCGAAGCCGAGCGACCCGACCAGGCTGTCGTCGCGCCCTTGGAGGGCTGGCCTGATGAAGAGCGCGGCGCGCGGGATGGTGCCGCCGTCGGTTAGCTGGACGGCATCGAGGCGATCGTTGACGACGGATAGCCGTTCGATGACACCGTCGACGACCTGGATGCCACGTGCATCCAGCACTTCCCGCTCAGTGTCAGTGACGGGATAGGTGTGCGTGAAGAACATGACGTCGTCAGACCATTGGCGGAGCAGGTGCGCGTAGTCGACCGAGCCGGCGCCGGTCCCGATGACACCGATTGGCTGGTCACGAACCTCCCAGCCATGGCAGTAGGGGCAGTGGAGGAAATCTCGACCCCAGCGCTCCCGGGCGCCGGGTATGTCGGGTAGCTGGTCGATCGCTCCGGTCGCGATGAGGAGCCGTCGCGCTGTCACGGCGCGGCCTCCGGCGAGGCTGAGCGTGAAGCCCTCGGTGATCTCGAGCACGCGGTCGTCGATGATCTCGACGCCGTATCCCAGGATTTCCGCGCGCGCCACTGCGAGAAGGTCAGAGGGCGGCATGCCATCGCGTGACAGGAACCCCTGCATGTGGGCCGCTGGGGCGTTGCGCGGCTCTCCAGCGTCGATGACAGCGACTCGACGCCGCGCCCGGCCGAGCACCAGAGCGGCGCTCAGGCCGGCCGCGCCGCCGCCGACCACGACCACGTCGTATCTGTTCGTCTTCATGGCACCGACAGTGCCGACCACAGCCGCCGGCGGCCAGTTTCGTTGCTGTTTCCGGGAAAGGTGGATTAGCGTGGGTGTCATGGAGGAGTCACCAACGATCCCAGGCGTCCTCGCCGAGGTCGGCCCCCGGCTGAAGCGGCTTCGGCAGAGACGCGGCGTCACCCTGACGGCGCTCGCTGCGAAGACGGGGATCTCGAAGAGCACGCTGTCCCGACTGGAGAGCGGCCAACGGAAACCCAGCCTCGAGCTACTCCTACCGCTCGCGGAAGCTCACCGGGTACCACTCGACGAGCTCGTCGGCGCGCCCGAGGTCGGCGATCCTCGCATCCGTCTCAAGCCGCGAGTCCGCAACGGCCGCATGGTCTTCCCGCTCACGCAGCCGTCGAGCAGCGTTCACGTATGGAAAGTGATCATCCCGCCAGAGCCCGACCGCAAGCTCCGCAAGCACGACGGCTACGAATGGCTGTACGTCCTGTCGGGAAGCCTGCGACTGATCCTTGGCGAACACGACATCACGATGGGGCCCGGCGAGGTCGCCGAGTTCGACACCCAACTGCCGCACTGGTTCGGGCCATCCGACGATATGCCGGTCGAGATTCTGAGCGTTCACGGAAGCCACGGCGAACGAATGCACGTCCGCGCCGCTCCCCGCCGCAAGACCGAGAACGACTGAGAACGCCAGACCGATTCTCGTGTGCCGATCGCGCTGCGGGACGTGTCGAGCTGGGCTGCCTTACGGGCTGGCCCGTGGGGTGGCCGAAGTCGTGGGGTGACGCGTCCCCGCAGAAGCTGAACCACTGGGATGTACCGGCTAGGGCGTGTCGCTCTGGGCTCCAGCCTCCGCTTGATACTGCGCCTCGCTTCCGACCCATATGGAGCCGTCCCCATAGATTTCCTTCTTCCACAACGGCACCGTCTCCTTGAGGGTGTCGATCGCATCCCGGCACGCGGCGAGCGCGTCACCCCGGTGCGCAGCCGAGACGGCGATGACGACGCTCGTCTCGCCGATCCCGACGACCCCGACACGGTGGTGGATGGCCACGTCGACGAGCGCGTAGCGTTCCTTCAGCCCGGCGCCGATGCGCTCCATCTCCTGCTCGGCCATCCCCTCGTACGCCTCGTACTCGAGGCGCACGACCTCGCGGCCGCGGGAGTGCGCCCGGGTCGTGCCGGAGAAGGTGGCGACGGCGCCGGCGTCGGCCGATGCAACCTCTCGCACCGCCTCGTCGAGCGACAGCGGCTCGCCGGAAAGCCGGAAGGAGCCGCCCGAGACCGGCGGGATCAGCGCCACCTCGTCGCCGTCGTGGAGCAGGGCGTCACGCGCGACGTACGCGCGGTTGACGGCGAGCAGCAGCCCTGCCGGCTCCTCCCCGAGCTCGAGCGCCGGCCACACGTCGGTGACGCACGCACCGTCGGGGAGCTCGAGCTCGAGCGTGCGTGCGCCCGCTCGCTCGCGCAGGACGGCGAACAGCTTCACCGCGATCCTCATCCGGTGAAGCGTACCCGGGGGGTTGCCCTCGACCGGGTCTGTCATGTTACATCTGGGCATGGCCATCACTCTCCCGCGGACGAACCTCAACGAGCAGGTGTACGAGACCCTGCGCCAGCGGGTGCTTCGCCGCGACCCGGGACCGGGAGCAAAGCTGTCGCTGCACGAGCTCGCCTCGGAGCTCGGCGTCTCGCGCAGCCCCGTCCACCACGCGCTGACCCGGCTCGTCTCCGAAGGGCTGCTCTCGGTGAAGGCGCGCCGCGGCTACTACGTCACCCCGGTGACGCCGGAGACGGTCGGCGACGGCTACGACGTGCGCCTCGCGCTCGAGCTGCACGCCGCCGAGCGCACCGTTGGCTCGGCCGACGAGGAGCAGCTGGCCCGCTTCCGCGAGCTGATGGAGATCTCGGAAGCGGCCATCTCGCACGAGGAATGGGATGCCGCGAACGCCGCCTTCCACGAGTTCCAGGTCGACATGGCGGCGAACGCGACGCTCTCGCACTACTACCGGGAGCTCTCGGTGAACCTGATGATGCAGGTGATCCGCGGCGGCAAGCTCGAGGGCGGCGAGTACCTCGCGCGCGAGCACAGAGCGATCGTCGACGCGTTCGACGCCGCCGATCTCGCCCGCGCGCAGGCCGCGATCCGGACGCATATCGACTCGGGCAAGCGGATCGCGCTCGAGGCGATCGAGCGCTCCGGCGGCGTCCTGTAGCGCGCTCGGCCCGCTCGGAGCGGGCGTAGGATGCGAGGCATGGCCCTGATGCCCGACCGCCGCATGCTCGATTCGGGGATCGAGGTGTCGCCGGTATACGGGCCGGGCGAGGCGCCCGCAGACGTCGAGGCGCCGGGGGTGTTTCCGTTCACGCGGGGGCCGTATCCGGACATGTACCGGGGTCGGCCCTGGACGATCCGCCAGTACGCGGGCTTCGCATCAGCGGAGGAGTCGAACGCGCGCTACCGCTATCTGCTGGAGCGCGGGCAGACCGGTTTGTCGATCGCGTTCGACCTGCCGACGCAGCTGGGCTACGACTCGGACGACCCGCTGGCGGAGGGAGAGGTGGGCCGCACGGGGGTGGCGATCGACTCGCTGGCCGACATGGAGGTGCTGCTGGAGGGGATCCCGCTCGACCGCGTCTCGACCTCGATGACGATCAACGCCCCCGCCGCGCTGCTGCTGCTCCTGTACGAGCTGGTGGCCGAGAAGCAGGGCGTCGCGGCCGACGCGCTGCGGGGGACGGTGCAGAACGACATCCTCAAGGAATACGTGGCCCGCGGGAACTACATCTTCCCGCCCCGCCCCTCGATGCGGCTGACGACCGACCTGTTCGCCTACTGCGCCGAGCGGATCCCGCACTGGAACACGATCTCGATCTCCGGCTACCACATCCGCGAGGCGGGCTCCACCGCCGCGCAGGAGCTCGCCTTCACATTGGCGAACGGGATCGCCTACTGCGAGGCCGCAATCGGCGCCGGCCTCTCCCCCGACCGCTTCGGGGAGCGCCTCTCCTTCTTCTTCAACGCCCACAACGACTTCTTCCAGGAGGTCGCCAAGTACCGGGCGGCACGGCGGATGTGGGCGAAGATCATGAAGGAGCGCTTCGGCGCCGAGAACGCGAAGGCGCAGGCGCTCCGCTTCCACGCCCAGACCGGCGGCTCCACCCTGACCGCGCAGCAACCCGAGAACAACGTCGTCCGCGTCGCCGTGCAGGCGCTCGCC
This sequence comes from uncultured Gaiellaceae bacterium, assembly GCA_963731095.1. GTDB lineage: Bacteria > Actinomycetota > Thermoleophilia > Gaiellales > Gaiellaceae > Gaiella. The sequence goes on along the minus strand of CAVSUK010000011.1, from coordinate 19,357 downwards.
GCCGTCTGCGGCGGCGCCCAGTCGCTGCACACGAACAGCTTCGACGAGGCGCTCGCCTTGCCCACCGAGCACGCCGCCACGATCGCGCTACGCACCCAGCAGATCCTCATGCAGGAAGCAGGCACCACCAACACCGCCGACCCACTCGGCGGCAGCTACTACATCGAGGCGCTCACCACCGAGCTCGAGCGGCGCGCGACCGAGCTGATCGAGCGCATCGACGAGCAAGGCGGCGCCGTTGCCGCGATCGAGCAGGGCTTCGTGCAGTCCGAGATCGAGGACGCCGCCTACCGCTACCAGGCCGAGATCGAGAGCGGCGAGCGCATCATCGTCGGCGTCAACGACTTCACCGAGGAGAGCGAGGAGCGCGTCGAGCTCCACCACGTCGACCCAGCCTCCGAGAAGCGGCAGCGCGAGCGCACCGCCCGGGTGCGCACGCAACGCGACCCCGACGCGGCAGCAGCCGCCCTCGCGGCCGTGCGCGCCACCGCGCAGACCGACGACAACCTCCTCCACCCCATCCGGACCGCCCTCCACGCCCACTGCACCGTCGGCGAGATCTGCGGCGAGCTCCGGGCGCTCTGGGGGACATTCGACCAGAGGAGGGCCGGCGGATGAGGACGAGGCGGTTCGGGCGCATGGGTCGCCAGGTGTCGGAGCTCGGCGTCGGCATGTGGGGAGTGGCCGGCTGGACCGGGACGGACGAGGACGAGGCCCGCTCAGCCCTGCAGCTCTCGGTCGACCTGGGCTGCACGTTCTACGACACGGCGTGGGCCTACGGGGACGGGCAGAGCGAGAGGATCCTCGGCGAGCTGATTCGCGCCAACCCGGAGCGTGGCCTGCTCGCCGCGACGAAGGTGCCGCCCAGGAACCGTCGCTGGCCGACCGGGCGCGGCGACCGGCTCGAGGAGGTGTTCCCGCCGGAGTACATCCGCGAGTACGCGTTGACGAGCCGCGAGAACCTCGGCGTGGAGACCATCGGCCTGCTGCAGTTCCACGTGTGGGAGGACGCCTGGGCCGGCGACCCGACGTGGCAGGGCGCGGTGACGTCCCTGCTGGACGAGGGAGTGATCGACGGCGTCGGTGTCAGCGTCAACCGCTGGGAGCCGTGGAACGTCCTGCGCACGCTGGAGACCGGCCTGGTCGACGCCGTGCAGGTGATCTACAACGTCTTCGACCAGGCGCCGGAGGACGAGCTCTTCCCCGCCTGCAGGGAGCTCGACGTGGCGGTGATCGCGCGGGTCCCGTTCGACGAGGGATCGCTGACCGGGGTGCTCACGGCCGACACCCGCTGGCCGGAGGGCGACTGGCGGAACACGTACTTCGTTCCGGAGAACCTCGCCGCGACGGTCGAGCGGGTGGAGCGGCTGCGGCCGCTCGTGCCGGAAGGGATGACGATGGCGGAGCTGGCGTTGCGCTTCGTGCTCTCGTCCCCCGACGTGGCCACGGTGATCCCCGGCATGCGGCGCGTCGCAAACGTCGAGGCGAACGTCGCCGCCGCCGAGGCGGGGCCGCTCGCGCCCGACCTGCTCGAAGCGCTGCGCGCCCACCGTTGGGACCGCACGCCGACCTCCTGGTCGCAGTAGGGGCGGGGCCGTGCCTCGCCCGACCAGCAGCAGCCGCCGACCACCGACAGGGTCGTAGGGGCAAGGTCATGTCTCGCCCGTCCGGAGACGGCGTGGATCCCGGCGACGCCCGTCCACTGCGCATCCTGCTCGTCTCGCAGATGTACCCGGGCCCGGACGCCCCGTACCTCGGCTCGTTCGTGGCCGAGCTCGAGCGAGAGCTGGCAGCGCGCGGTCACGAGCTGGCCCGCGCGGTGGTCGACCGGCGAGGAGGACGATCACGCCACGCGGCGCTGGCACTGGACGTGATGCGGACGGCGAGGGCGTTCCGGCCCGACGTGGCATACGCGCATTTCCTCGTCCCGGCCGGGCTGCTCGCCGCGCTGGCAGGACGGGCACCGCTCGTCGTGACCGCACACGGGCAGGACGTGGAGAACGCCCACTCCAACCGGGCAGTGCGCGAGGCGACGCGGCTGACGATCCGCCGCGCGCACGGCGTCGTGGCGGTGTCGTCGTGGCTGCGCGACCGGCTCGTCGCCGCGATCCCGGAGGCCGCCGCGAAGGTCTCGGTGATCGACTGCGGGGTCGACCTGCAGCGGTTCGCCCTCGCCGACCGGGAGGCTGCTCGGGCCGAGGTCGGTTGGACGCCGGGAGGCACCGGGTTCCTGTGCGTGGGCTCGCTCACCGAGCGGAAGAACGTGCTGCGGCTCGCGCGGGCCTTCGAGCGGCGCGGCGAGGGCGGCCTGGCGTTCCTCGGCGACGGCCCGCTGCGCCCTGCCCTCGAGGGGCGGCCGAGCATCGAGGTGCTCGGCCCGGTGACGCACGAGCGCGTGCCGCGCTTCATGGCGGCGGCGGACGTGGTCTGCCAGCCGAGCCTCGTGGAGCCGTTCGGCCTGTCGACGCTCGAGGGGATGGCGTGCGGACGATCGGTGATCGCGACCTCGGTCGGCGGCCCTCCGGAGTTCGTCCCCGCCGGGGCGGGCGTGCTCGTCGACCCGGCGAGCGACGACGCCCTCGTCTCGGGGCTGGAACGGGCAACGGGCCTGCCGCGACCGAACGTGGCCGCGCGGGCGGCCGCCGAGTTGCACGACGTCAGGCTGCAGGCGGAGCGGGTGGAGGCTCTTCTGCTGCGCGCCGCAGGTCGCTCAGCCTGATCTCCACGAGAGGTCGCGACCGCATCCTCGAGCCCTGCTTCGCGCGCGACCGCGAGAGCCTGCTCGTAGCTCTCGCGCACCTTGTCCGGGTCGACGCCCTGCTTGAGGCGGTTGTCGCCCGTGACGAGGAGTCGCTGGATCTTCGCCCGCGCCTCGTCACCGGCCGCCATGTGCGCAGGGTAGCGCTGGTACCATCCCGCGGCGATGGTCCCGGTCTTTGCAGTCCTGCAGGTTCTCATCTCGGCGGCGCTCGTGACGCTGGTGCTGATGCATTCCGGCCGCGACGCCGGCTTCGGCGGCATCGGCTTCACGCCGCAGTCGCAGGGTGGGACGCACATCGTCGAGCGCAACCTGACACGCCTGACGGCGGTGATCGGGGTGCTCTTCTTCGTCAACACGATCGTGCTGTACCGCCTGCTCGCGTAGCCCGGGTACACTGATCGCCGCGCGCTGGTGGCGGAATTGGTAGACGCGCAAGGTTGAGGGCCTTGTGGCCTTAGGGCCGTGGAGGTTCAAGTCCTCTCCAGCGCATGTGTGAAGGGCCCCGGACGGGGCCCTTCGCTGCGCCGGGCATCCGTTCCCGGCCCGATTTGACGCCGTCCGGAAGGAGCCGTACCCTGGGTGACGAACACATGTTCGTCACGACGACCCCGGAGGCATGATGCTCACGGCACGGCAACAGGAGATCTGGCAGTTCCTCGTGGAGTACACGGACGGCCACGGGTACCCGCCGACCGTGCGTGAGATCGGCGAGGCGGTGGGCCTGGCGTCTCCGTCGACCGTGCACGCGCACCTCGCGAACCTGGAGCGCGCGGGACTGTTGAAGCGCGACCCGTCCAAGCCGCGCGCGCTCGACCTCGTCGGCCACCGCAGAGTCGAGGCCCTCGTATCGTCGAGCACCGTCGACGATATCCCGCGCCTGCCGCTGCTCGGCCAGATCGCGGCCGGCTCGCCGCTGCTCGCGGAGGAGAACGTGGAGGAGACGATCGCGGTGCCGGAGCCGCTCGGGCGCAGCGCGGACTTCCTGCTGACGGTGCGAGGCGACTCGATGATCGAGGCGGGCATCCTCGAGGGCGACACCCTGGTCGTCCGCAAGCAGGAGGATGCGGCCAACGGCGACATCGTGGTGGCGCTCGTCGGCGACGACGAAGGCGGCCGAACGAGGCGACCGTGAAGACGTTCTACCGTGACGGCGGCCGCATCCGGCTGCAACCGGAGAACAGCGCGCTCGAGCCGATCTACGCCGATCACGTGCAGGTTCTGGGCAAGGTCGTGGGGGTGTTCAGGAGCCTGCGATGAACGTGACGTCACTCGCACGCACGCTCGACCAGGAGCTCGTCGCGCTGACGCGGGGCGTCAGCCTGGAGTGCCCGGTGTGCGGCGAGTTCGTCCTGCACGCGCGGGGCGCGCACGGTCTTGCGATCGCCTGCCCGGAGTGCCGGTCGATCCTGGCCGATGGTGGCGAGATCCCCGAGCTGGAGCTACCGTCCATCGTGCAGGCCGGGTGACCGCGGGCGTCGTTTCGGCGGCGCTCGAGGAAAGTCCGGACACCACAGGGCAGGACGCTGGGGAAACCCCAGACGGCGAAAGCCGATGGAAAGTGGCACAGAAAGGAGACCGCCGGGGCTCACGCCCCGGTAAGGGTGAAAGGGTGGGGTAAGAGCCCACCAGCGCCGTGGCGACACGGCGGCTCGCCAAACCCCGTCCGGTGCAAGGCGAAGCAGGTTCCGTCGACGCGGCCCGCCGAGGAACCGGGTACGCCGCTCGAGCCGTCAGGCAACTGCCGGCCCAGAGAGATGGTCACCCACGACAGGATCCGGCTTACAGGCCTGCTACGGAAAAAGCCCTGGAAACAGGGCTTTTTCTATGCCTGCCGATTCGCCGGCGACTCCAACGTGTGAGCGCCCGTCTCCCACCGCTCACCGGTGAGACGAGCTCTGCACGTGGTTGTGCTCGGTGCTGTGTCCCGGTCGCCCGCATACCCGGCGCTGGACGCTGACGGTGCGGCGGAGGGATCTCGAATACGGTCGGTCAGGTCGGCGAACTCGGAGAGAAGAGCATCAGGATCCTCCGGTGGCTTCTCTCCTTGCACCAGTGCGCTCGCCATCATCCACCCACGGAGCTGCTCGATGCGGGTCTGGATGTCGGCACGCAGCGTCAACGCTTCCCTGGCCTTCATCGGCGTTTCCGCTCCTTCGGGGGCCACTCGACCATCCTGTGCGGCTCAGCCTGCGGGAGCAGGGCCATGAACCGGGCCCGCTTCACGGCCCGCGCGAGCTGGGCCTGGTGCTCGTGTCATCGTCGACCGGTCTTCAGCCACCGGCAGGGCCTCGAGATGATGACAGCGAGGACACTGGTCGTCGTCCCCGTTGGACGTGCGCCCTCGACGGGCGCGCGACCATCTTGTGCCCGTCCCGCGCTCTCCTGGTCTCGCGGCCGGACGGAAGGAGTGGACTACCTCATCTGTCCGCCGCAGAGGCGGCACCTGCCGCGGCGGGCGGAGCGATGTCCGCAGTCCTTGCACTTCTTCTGGGCGAAGCGGAGCGCATGGACCGCGTTCCGCTGACGCTTCTCCTGCTTGGCTCGATCATGCTTGGCCACCTTTCGAGCGGGGCTCGAACCCGCGGGATTTCACTCGACTGGCCGACGGGGGGCGAGGCGATCGGGCGTGCGAGGGCGCGCGCCCTCGGCTGCACTCGAGAAAGTGCCGTCACCGACTATCGGCTTGCCGTTCGAGTTGTGCGTCTGGCCCGCGCGTTGGGCGGGCTAGGCAGACGTGCTCGACGGACGGGACTGCATTGCGGGCGGAGAGTAACTGATCCGCTTCCCGTGCGCCAGTCTCAGCGCCGGTCGTCGAGGACGAAGGCGTCGGGCCGGTCGTAGCCGGCTTCGTCGGGGCGGTGCATCGCAACCCCGAGGGTGAACGTGGTGTAGCCGCGGGCGGCGAGCGCGCGGGACGCGCCGCGGCGCGCGAGATTGACGCCGGCCTCGATGCGGGAGAAGCCTGCCTGCGCCGAATGCTCCTCTACCGCATCGAGCAGCTGCTCGAAGCGACCGCCGGCGCCCGCGCCCGGGCGCGCCGCCGCGAACTTGACGTAGCACGTTCCCGGCACCGCCTCCGACCCGGCGCCGCCGTGACACACGGCGAAACCCGCCAGGCCCTCCGAGTCGCCGACGACCACGGTCTCGCCGAAGCCGCGCTCGACAACCAGGCGAATCTCGCAGCTGAGGTCGAGCCCCGGATGGATCGCGTCGGCGAGTACGCGGCAACCCTCGACGACGCCGACCGCTCGGCCTCGCGAAGGTGCGAGCACCGCTCGCACCGGGATGCCTCGGGCCTGGGGCACCGGCCGTGCAGTGAGCGCGGTGAGGTAATGCGGCCAGAAGCCGAGCTTGCGATAGAGATGCACGTGCTTCGTACTCTCGGGCATGGTGTAGAGGATCGTGTGGGTGACGCCCCACTCGTCGAGCAGCGGCTGGCCGGCTGCCCACAGGAGCTGCCCGATCCCCCGGTCGGCGTTGCCGGGATGGACGGAGAGCGGCCCGAAGACCGCAACGCTGCCCCAGCAGGTGAAGAACGCGGAGCCGACGATCTCTCCGTCGCGCTCGGCGACGAACGCGCCTTCGGGAGTGAGGGCGAAGCGGCTGCTGATCGAGCTTGCCCCCTCGGCGAACCTGGACGGGTCGGCGAGGCCCACTCGTGTTCCGAAGGCGAGCCGAAAGACACTGTCTGCGTCCGCGACGTCTCGCGCTTCGAGCCTGCGGACGATGACGTCGCTCGCTGCCATGCGAGGGAACATGCCGACCGCCCGGACCGATCGTCAAGCGGGAAGCGGTCTCCGGAGCCGGCGTGAGCTCTAGACCGAACGCAGAACGACCTCGATCGCCGTCCCTCGGCCGGGCGTCGACCGCAGCGCGAAGCCGCCCTGGATCGAAGCTGCCCTGGCGCGCATGTTCTTCAGCCCCTGGCCGGCGCCTGACGCCTCGCCGTCGAACCCGGTGCCGTCGTCCCGGACGATGACGACGCGCCTGCCGGCCCGCTGCCCGATCGTCACTTCGGCCCGGCGCGCGCCCTGCGTGCCGGCGCGCGTTCGCGAGGCCCTCCTGCACGATGCGGAAGATCTCGATCTGCTCGTCGGGCGCGAGCGTCACCGTGGGGTCGATCTCGACCTCGACGTCCAGCACGCCGTCGGCGGCGAGGAAGTCGACGTACCGCTTCAGGGCCGCGTCGAACGGCGCCGTCCCCGACGCCGACGAGAGCGCCAGCACCGCGAAGCGCGCCTCCTGCTGGGCCGCCTCGGAGGCGTGCTTGAGCTGGGGCAGGATCTCGTCCAGCGGGGCGCCCGACTCGAGCATGCTGACCTGCGTGGAGAGCGCGAACAGGTACTGCGCGAGGCCGTCGTGGATCTCCCGCGCGACGCGCGCGCGCTCCTCGGCGACGGCGCGGCCGAACTCGGCCTGGCCGATCGCGCGCCACACGCCGACGAGCAGCACGACGAACGAGAGCAGCCTCAGGAAGTCGCCCTGGAGCACGTACTCGCTGGAACGGGCGGCGCGAGGACGTAGTGGAGATCGGCGAAGACGACCAGCGTGAGCGCGAGCGCGAGCCAGCTGTCGAGGTCGCGCCCGTGGCGGCGGAAGCGGAGCCCGAACCCGATCGCGGCCGTCAGGCCCAGCACCGCCAGCAGGGCGTACACGAGTACGACCGCGATCGAGCGTTCGCCCTCGAGAGCTCCGACCCGGAGGTCGAGCCCGAGCACGCGTGCGTCCAGCCACGTGCCGAAGAGGACGACGACGGTGATGGCGACCGCGACGGCGAGGGCGCGCGGGCGCCCTGACACGCGTCGCGTGACGAACGGCGCCGCGGCGATGAGAACGGCGCCGAAGAGGTCGGCGCCGATCGCCGCCCACGCCTCGACCGGGGAGAGCTCCCCGCCGTCGATCGCCGGCACGACTCTGAAGGCGAACGAGCCCGCGCCGATCGCCAGGAACCCCGCCGCGAGCAGCAGGTCCATGCCGCGACCCTCGACGAGGAACCGGATCGCGGCCAGGATGGCGACGATCGTGGCGACGACCGCGACGCCGGTGTCGAGCGCGACGCGACCTTCTGGCAGTGCGTAGCCGTCGAGTCGCCCGGTCAGCGCGAGCAGCAGCGTCGCAAGGCCGAGCACGGCGACGAGCGCCAGCTCACCCCACAACCACGAGCGATAGGTGTCGGGACGTGCAGGGTTCACATCCCTCTTGTCGGCAGGCGCCTTCCTGCCGATAAGTGCGTCATGAGCCAGGAACGCATCCTGATCGTCGACGATCACCCCCTCACCCGCGAGGCGCTCGCGTCGCTCCTGCGACGCCACGACTTCGACGTCGTCGGACAGGCGGCGGACGGCGAAGAGGCGATCGCGCGCGCCGGGGAGCTGCAGCCGCAGCTCGTCCTGCTCGATCTCACGATGCCCGGCATGGACGGTCTCGTGGCGCTGCCGCAGATCCGCCACGCAGCGCCGTCGTGCGAGGTCGTCGTCCTGACGGCATCGGGGACGGAGGACAACCTGCTCGAGGCGATCAGGGCCGGCGCTGCCGGCTACCTGCTCAAGAGCGAGCCGCCCGAGCGGATCGCGGCGTTCCTGCGCGGAGTCGCAGGGGGCGAGGCGGCCCTGTCCGGATCGGTCGCCCGGCGCCTGCTGGAGCGGGTACGCGAAGGAGGCCGGCTCGGCGGCGGCGTCCCCGACAACATCGCGGGAAGGCTCTCGGCGCGCGAGGTCGAGGTGCTGCTGCTGCTCGACGAGCACCTCGGCACGGACGAGATCGCGTCACGCCTGTTCATCTCCGAGCACACGGTGCGCTCCCACGTGAAGAGCCTGCTGCGGAAGCTCGGCGTCTCGTCCCGCCGCGAGGCGCTCGAGCGCCTGTCCGTCGCCCGCGGGTAGCCCGCGAGTACCCCTTTCCGGGGGACACGATTCGTCCTGCACGGGCGATGTCGTGCTGCCGCGGAGAGCCGATATCACTCTCAGTCGCAGGTTCCTCCCAGGAGCTTCGGCGGTGAGACCGCACCCAGAGACGGCCGGGCCGCACCCCGGCCGTCTCCCGTTCCCTCAGGAGAAGCCGTCCAGCGCGGCCTCGACCAGCCCGGGCAGGGTGGCGAGGTTGTAGCCGCCCTCGAGCACGGCTGCGACCCGGGGTGCGAGGCCGGTGCACCGGGCGGCCAGCTCCCGGAACCCGTCTGCCGTCACGGCCATGTCGGCGAGCGGGTCGTCGACGTGCGCGTCGAAGCCGGCGGACACGATCACGAGCCCCGGGTCGAACGCCCGCACGGCGGGCTCGACGAGCTCGTCGAAGGCCGCGAGATAGGCGTCGTCTCCCGAGCCGGCGGCGAGCGGCACGTTCAGGGTCGTGGCGTCGTTCGTGCCGGGGCCTCCCGTGCCGGGGTAGAACGGCCACTGGTGCAGCGACACGCAGAGGACGGTGTCGTCGCCGCGGAAGATCGCCTCGGTGCCGTTGCCGTGGTGCACGTCCCAGTCGACGATCGCGATCCGCTCGATGCCCATCTCCACCTGGGCGTGCCGCGCGGCGACGGCGGCGTTGCCGAAGACGCAGAAGCCCATCGCGTGCGCGGGCATCGCGTGGTGGCCGGGCGGGCGAACGAGCGCGAAGCCGCCGAGCTCGACGGCGCGGATCGCGCACCCGGCCGCGAGCCGCGCCGCCTCCCACGTCGTCGGGCTGCCGATCGTGTCGCCGTCGAGCCAGAGCTCCTCGGCGAGGTGGGCCACCAGCTCGACGTAGGCCGGATCGTGCACCCGCTCGATCGCCTCACGGCTCGCCCGTCCTCCCTCCAGCTCGTGCGGGAACACCTCCTGCAGCCGCTGCAGCCGCTCCTGACGCTCGGGGTGGTGGTGCCTGCCCGTCGGGTGCAGGTGCGCCATCGCCGGGTGGCTGATCACCTCCACCTAGTGGCCCTTGAGACAACGTGCACCTGAAAGCTTCCGTCCGCGAAGCGGAGCCACTCTAGAGGCAAGCATCTAGTGGGGCTTGTTGCAACGATCATTTCGGGTCTACCGTTGCGGCAAGCCCCACTAGCCCGCCTCCAGACGTGCCGCGAGCCCGTCCAGCCCGAGCTCGCGCGCAGCGGCGGCGCCGGCGGCCCAGTCGGGGTCGAGGTCGTCGATCTCGGGCAGCGGGGCGGACGCGTCGAGGGTGGCGATGCTGCGGTAATCGCGTAGCCGCGCCGCCTCCGCCTCGAAGCGCCCGGCGGCGAGCAGCGCGTCGAGCGAGCCGTGCTCGCGCGAGCAGCCGAGCCGCGGTCTTCTCGCCGACGCCGCGCGCGCCCGGGATGCGGTCGGACGGATCGCCGCGGAGCGCGATGAAGTCGGCGACCTGCGCCGGGTCGACGCCGTATCGCTCGCGCACCTCGCGCCGGCCCGATCCGGGCGAGCTCGCTGACGCCCCGCTGCGGCTGCAGGATCGTCGTGTGATCGCTCGCGAGCTGGAATGCGTCGCGGTCGGAGGTCGCGACGAGCGCGGTGCCGCCGGACTGCTCCTCCCGTCTGACGGCGGCGGCGAGGAAGTCGTCGGCCTCGTACCCCGCAGCCTTGCCGCACACGATCCCCGTCGAGGCGACGAGGCCGGGCAGCAGGTCGAGCTGCTCGACGATCTCGTCGTCGAACTCACGGCCGGACTGGTAGCTGTCGAGCAGCTCGTTGCGGTAGGTGGGCGCGAAGAGCGTGTCCCAGCCGACGACGACGGCGCGCGGCCGCTCCGCCTGCCAGAGACGCAGCAGCATCGTCATGAAGCCGATCAGAGCGTTCCCCGGCCGGCCGTCGGCGCGGCGCATCGACGACGGCAGCGCGTGGTAGGCACGATGCGCGAACGAGTCGCCGTCGACGACGAGGAGAGGCCTGCGCGCCCCGCTCACAGAGACGCTTCGAGCTCGGTGATGGCCTCCCGCAGGCGATCCGTCGCCTCCGCCGCCGCCTCGTCGAGCGAGCGCGCGGCGAGGTCGGCGGTCGGTACCGGAGGCCCGTAGGCGACCCGGATTCGCTCGAGCCGCAGCAGCCCGTCGGTCCCCGCGATCGCCGCCGGCACGAGCGGCACGCCGGCCTCGAGCGCGATGCGGGCCGCGCCCGAGCGCCAGCGCGCCTCGTGCTTCTTGCGCAGCCCCTTCTGCCGTCGCGTCCCCTCGGGGAACATGACGACGACGTGCCCTTCGCGGCAGAGGCGCACGGCCGTGTCGATCGCCTCCTGGTCGCGCTGGCCACGACGTACCTTGAAGCCGCCTCCCGCCTTGACGATCAGCCCGAGCGGGAACCAGAAGAGCTCCGACTTGGCCATGAAGCGGAGGAAGCGCCGGGGATAGAGAGGGATGCCGAGCGGCCAGGGGTCGAAGTTCGACCAGTGGTTGGCGGCGAGGACGTAGCCGCCCTCGGGCGGAAGGTTCTCGATCCCGCGCCAGCGCTCCCGGTAGACGATGCGAAGGACGGGCCAGCTGAGCCCTCCGACGAGGAGGTAGAGCCAGCTCGGGCGGTGCGGTGCGGACATGGCTGCGGCAAGTATCGCCCGTTCCGACCACTTGCGGTGCGGCGCGTGGCCGCTATGGTGACGCGCTGACCGGCCGCTCGGCCGGCATGGATCGAGCTGGAGACCCCGAACACCGAAGCTGTGGCCGAACGCCGTCTCGTCATCGTCGAGTCGCCTGCCAAGGCGAAGACCATCGCCGGCTACCTCGGCGAGGGCTACGTCGTGGAGTCGAGCATCGGCCACATCCGCGACCTCCCGAACCGCGCGGCCGAGATCCCGCCGCGGTCAAGAAGGAGCCGTGGGCACGGCTTGGCGTGAACGTGGACGAAGGATTCGAGCCGTTCTACGTCGTCGACCCGGACAAGAAGAGAAAGGTCGACGAGCTGAAGCGCGAGCTCAAGAACGCCGACGAGCTGCTGCTCGCGACGGACGAGGACCGCGAGGGCGAGGCGATCGCCTGGCATCTCCTCGAGGTGCTGAAGCCGAAGGTGCCGGTCAAGCGGATGGTCTTCCACGAGATCACGCGCGACGCGATCCAGAGAGCGCTCGGGCGAGACCCGCGAGATCGACGAGCGACTCGTCGACGCGCAGGAGACGCGCCGCATCCTCGACCGGCTGTACGGCTACGAGGTCTCGCCCGTGCTCTGGAAGAAGGTGATGCCGCGTCTGTCGGCCGGCCGCGTGCAGTCCGTGGCGACCCGGCTCGTGGTCGAGCGCGAGCGAGAGCGCATGCTGTTCGTCTCCGCCTCGTACTGGGACATCGCCGGCACGTTCGAGCCCGGGAGCTTCGAGGCGCGGCTCATGCCGTCGACGGCAAGCGGGTCGCGCAGGGCCGCGACTTCGCCGACGACGGCCGGCTGAAGAGCGAGGAGGTGCTGGCACTCGACGAGGACGGTGCGCGCGGTCTCGCGGACGAGCCTCGAGGGAGCGACGTTCGCCGTTCGATCGGTCGAGGAGAAGCCGTACACGCGCCGCCCGGCGGCGCCGTTCATGACCTCGACGCTGCAGCAGGAGGCGAGCCGGAAGCTGCGCTTCTCGTCGCAGACGACGATGCGCGTCGCCCAGCGCCTGTACGAGAGCGGCTACATCACCTACATGCGCACCGACTCGACGACGCTGTCCGAGTCGGCGCTGACCGCGGCGCGCGCCCAGGCGGCACAGCTCTACGGCGCCGAGTTCGTGCCGCAGGCGCCGCGACGCTACGAGCGCAAGGTGAAGAACGCACAGGAGGCGCACGAGGCGATCCGGCCCGCGGGCGACACGTTCCGGCTGCCCGCGGAGGTCGCAGCGCGAGCTGTCCCGCGACGAGCAGGCGCTCTACGAGCTGATCTGGAAGCGCACGATCGCGTCGCAGATGGAGGACGCGCGCGGCCAGACGGTGTCGCTGCGGCTCGGCGCGACGTCAGCCGACGGCCGGGACGCCGAGTTCGCGGCGTCGGGCACGGTGATCACGTTCCGCGGCTTCCTCGCCGCGTACGAGGAGGGCCGCGACGAGGAGGCGCCGGCGGCCGCAGAGGACGAGCGCCGCCTGCCGCCCCTGACCGCCGGAGAGACGCTCGCGGCGACCGCGCTCGTCCCCGAGGGGCACGCGACGAACCCGCCGCCCCGCTACACCGAGGCGTCGCTCGTGAAGGCGCTCGAGGACCGGGGCATCGGGCGCCCGTCGACGTACGCGTCGATCCTGGGGACGATCCTCGACCGTGGCTACGTGTTCAAGAAGGGCACGGCGCTCGTGCCGACGTTCCTCGCGTTCGCCGTCACGAAGCTGCTCGAGCAGCACTTCGGCCGCCTCGTCGACTACGACTTCACGGCGCGCATGGAGGACGACCTCGACCGGATCGCCGAGGGCGACGAGAACCGGGTCGACTGGCTCAGCCGCTTCTACCGCGGAAGCGGCGACGAGGAGGGCTTGCACGCGCTCGTCACCGACCACCTCGACGAGATCGACGCGCGCGAGGTCAACTCGATCGAGATCCCGCGCACGGACATCGTCGTGCGCGTCGGCCGGTACGGCCCGTACCTGGAGCGCGGCGACGAGCGGGCGAGCGTGCCGGAGGACATGGCGCCGGACGAGCTGACGCGCGAGCGGGCGGAGGAGCTGCTCGCGAAGCCGTCGGGCGACCGCGCGCTCGGCGTCGACCCGGAGACGGGCCGCCAGATCGTGGCACGCGACGGCCGGTACGGCCCGTACGTGACCGAGGATCCTGGACGAGGGCTCGACCGAGAAGCCGCGCACCGGGTCGCTCCTCTCGACGATGTCGCTCGACACGGTCACGCTCGACGAGGCGCTGCGGCTGCTGTCGCTGCCGCGGACGCTGACGGCGCCCGACGGCGAGGAGATCCTCGTGTCGAACGGCCGCTACGGGCCGTTCATCAAGAAGGGCGCCGAGACCCGGTCGCTCGAGACGCGAGGAGCAGCTCTTCACGATCACGCTCGGACGAGGCGCTGGCGCTGCTCGCGCACGCCGAAGGCGCGGCGCGGGCGCGGTGCGGCCGAAGCCGCCGCTGCAGGAGCTGGGGCCCGACCCCGGCTCCGGGAAGCCGCTCGTCGTCAAGGACGGCCGCTTCGGCCCGTACGTCACCGACGGCGAGACGAACGCCAGCCTGCGCCGCGGCGACGACGTCGAGGCGCTCACGATCGAGCGGGCGGTCGAGCTCCTCGCCGAGCGGCGCGCCAAGGGCCCGTCGCAGCCGCGCAAGCGGGCGCCGGCAAGCGCTGAGCCTCCCGGCACGCGCCGTTTGCGCACACGAGTGCGCTTCAGCTAGCCTTTTACGTCCGCGCGGACGTCCTACGATCCGAGGCCCGGTAGGCGCGCGGCGCGGCCGAGGTGCGCGCTCCTCCTGTCGCGGAATATCACGCACGCACCGCACGTTACGGGCTTGTGACACCCGAGATCCGGCTGGAACCCTGGAAAAGCGAGACGAATCAACCTAGAGTCAACAGAGATTGTGAGCCGCCGAGGCACGCGAAAGGACTGAAACACCCACTTGACGCAGAACCAGCTGCACCGAACTGCTCGAGTCCGAGCAGATCAAGGCCTGATCGAGCGCTCCGAGGAGCGCGGCTTCGTCGAGCCCGCCGAGCTCGAGGCGTTCGTGCTCGAGCACGAGCTCGAACGACGAGGAGGTCGAGCAGCTGACGCGCGAGCTCGAGACGATCGGGCTCGAGGTCGGCCAGCGCACCGAGGAGGAGGACGAGAAGAGGAGCGCGGAGGAGCGGAAGCGCGAGGAGGCCGAGGCGGCGGTCTGGGCGCCGAGACGCTCTCCGGCGCCGCCGACTCGCTGCAGCTCTTCCTCGCCGACGTCGGCCGCCACAAGCTGCTGACCGCCGCCGACGAGGTCACCCTCGCGAAGCGGATCGAGCGCGGCGACCCGGTCGCCAAGCGCCGGATGATCGAGTCGAACCTGCGGCTCGTCGTGTCGATCGCGAAGGGCTACCGCGGTCTCGGCGTGCCGTTCCTCGACCTGATCCAGGAGGGCACGCTCGGCCTGAACCGCGCGGTCGAGAAGTTCGACTGGCGTCGCGGCTACAAGTTCTCGACGTACGCGACCTGGTGGATCCGCCAGTCGGTGCAGCGCGCCGTCGCCAACCACGCGCGCACGATCCGCGTGCCGGTGCACGTCGTCGAGCGCCAGCAGAAGCTGTCGCGCGCCGCCCGCCGGCTCGAGGTCGAGCTCGGCCGCGAGGCGACGAAGCAGGAGCTCGCCGAGGCGACCGGGCTGCCGATCCAGCACGTCGACGAGGCGCTCGGCGCCGCCCACGCGTCGGTCTCGCTGAACCAGACCGTCGGCGCCGACGACGAGGGCGAGCTCGGCGACCTGTTCGCCGACCGCGAGGCGCCGGATCCGTTCGACGAGGCGGAGGAGTCGCTGCGCCGCCAGGGCGTGCGCCGGGCGCTCGACGCGCTGCCCGAGCGCGAGCGGCGGATCCTCGAGCTGCGCTTCGGCTTCGAGGGCGAGCCGTGGACGCTCGAGGCGATCGGGCACGAGCTCGACCTGACGCGCGAGCGCGTGCGCCAGCTCGAGGGCCAGGCCCTGTCGCGGCTCGCCGCGCTGCGCGAGCTCGCGTCGCTCGCCGCGTAGCGCGACTCGGCCTGCCGCCGACACCGGGGCGCCCGGAGCCTGGCCCGTTCGGCGTTACGATCTCCAAACTTTTCGCGCCGAGCGGGTCATACTGTGGCGACCGCTCGCACGTGCGGAGCGGGACTCAGGAGGGAAAGGAGCACGATGGGTAAGGGGCTCAAGGTCGCGCTTGCGCTTGCGGTCGTCGCGCTGGTCGCCAGCGACGGCGGCGTTCGCGGCGGCGAACCGAACGCATGCGAGCGACACGTTCGTCGATGCGGCGTCGGAAGGCGATCCGGTGCTCCTCGACGGGGCGCTCGTCTCGGACGGCGAGTCGCTGCGCGTGATCGCTCAGATCTTCGAGGGACTCGTCGGCGCTGCAAGCCCGGCACGACCAAGGTCGTGCCGCAGCTCGCGACGAGCTGGACGGCCTCGAAGAACGGCCTCAGCTGGACGTTCAAGCTCCGGCAGGGCGTCAAGTTCCACGACGGCACGCCGTTCAACGCGGCGGCCGTCTGCTTCAACTTCACCCGCTGGTACACGCTGCCCGGCGCCGCTGCAGAGCGACGAACGTCGAACTACTACTGGTTCACCGTCTTCGGCGGGTTCGCGAACCCGGCACCGGGCAACCCGGGACCGGACAAGAGCCTGTACCAGGGCTGCAAGGTCGTGAACGCATCGACCGCGCGGATCATCCTCAACCGCCCGTCGTCGTCGTTCCTCGGCGCGCTCGCGCTGCCGAACTTCGGGATCGCGAGCCCGACCGCGCTCGTCAAGTACCAGGCCGACGCGCGCACGGTCGGACTCTGACGGCGTGTTCCACCCGCACGGGAACGTTCGGGACCGCAGCACCCGATCGGCACCGGGGCCGTTCATGCTCGAGTCGTGGAGAGTCGGCGACAAGCTCGTCGCTCGTCCGCAACGACGAGCTACTGGGGCACGAAGGCGAAGCTCAAGCGGGTGATCATCCGCCCGATCTCCGACTCGACGCCGCCCGCCTGCAGGCGCTCCAGTCGGGCGAGATCGACGGCTATGACCTGCGTCGCGCCGCAGGACGTCCCGGCGGTCTCCGGGCAACTCGAGCCTGAAGGTGCTGAGCCGGCCGGCGTTCAACGTCGGCTACGTCGGGATCAACCAGAAGATCGCCGCCGATGAACAACCTGCTCGGTGCGGCAGGCGGTCGCCTACGGCCTCGACCGGAACGTCCGTGGTCAGGCGCGTTCTACGGCGGACGCGGCCAGGTGGCGAACCAGTTCCTGCCGCCGACTCGTCGAGGGCTTCGCCAACGAAGGGCGTGCCGGAGTACCCGTACAACCCGGCGAAGGCGAAGTCGCTCCTCCGCAGGCGGGCCTGACGCTGCCGGTGACGGTCGAGTTCTGGTATCCGACGGACAGGTCTCCCGGCCGTACATGCCGGATCCGCCGCGCAACTTCCAGGCGTTCGCTGCCAGCCTCGAGAAGTCGGGCTTCAAGATCGTCCCACATCCGGCTCCGTGGCGTGCCGGACTACGTCCAGGGCGTTCAGGCGGGTAACGCGGCTCTGTTCCTGTTCGGCTGGACGGGCGACTTCGGTGACCCGGCCAACTTCCTCAACGTGCACTTCGGTGCCGAGAACGCGCATGTTCGGGTTCAACAACCCGGCGCTGTTCAGCCTGCTCCAGAAGGCGGACGCGGAGACGAACCTCGACAAGCGCGCACGCGCCTGTACCAGAAGGCGAGCGTCGACGTGATGAAGTTCCTGCCGATGGTGCCGTACGTCGAACAGCCGGCCGGCGCTCGGCTTCGAGAAGAACGTCAAGGGCTACGTCCCGAGCCCGGTCGAGCATCGAGTACGTTCGCGACCGTCTCGGTCGGATAGGCAAGGCGAGAGCAGCCGGCGGACGACAGCATGCTCCGCTTCGTCGTCCGCCGGTTGCTGCTCCTCGTACCGATCCTGCTCGGGCGTCTCGATTCTCGTCTTCGTCTGGATCCGGGCGCTGCCGGGGTCGCCGGCGCAGGCGCTCCTCGGCGAGCGGGCCACTCCGGCGGCGATCGAGCGCTTCAACCGCCAGTACGGGCTCGACCGGCCGCTCTACGTCCAGTACTGGGCGTACCTCGAGACCACGGTCGTGCACGG
This sequence comes from uncultured Gaiellaceae bacterium, assembly GCA_963731095.1. Classification (GTDB taxonomy): domain Bacteria; phylum Actinomycetota; class Thermoleophilia; order Gaiellales; family Gaiellaceae; genus Gaiella. Next base: position 1,953 of record CAVSUK010000011.1, on the reverse strand, counting down.
CGATCTCGGAACGAGCATGCGAGCCGGCGCCCGGTCACGTACGAGATCAAGGAGCGGTTCCCGGCGACGGTCGAGCTCGCGCTCGCCGCGATGATCGTTCGCGATCCTCGTGGGGCTCCCGCTCGGGTTCTTCGCCGCGAAGAAGTACGGACAGGCCTTCGACCACTCGAGCCTGTTCCGGTCGCTGATCGGGATCTCGATCCCGATCTTCTTCCTCGCGCATCATCCTCAAGTACGTCTTCTCGGTGCGGCTCGGCTGGCTGCCGAGCATCGGCCGGCAGGACGTCCTGATCGATGCCGAGCACCCGACGAACTTCTACGTCCTCGACGGGATCGTCACCGGCAACTGGCGGCGACCTGGGACGCGATCAGGCACCTGATCCTGCCGGCGATCGCACTCGGCTCGATCCCGCTCGCGATCATCGCCCGGATCACGCGGGCGTCGACGCTCGACGTCCAGAACGAGGACTACGTGCGCACCGCCCGGGCGAAAGGGCTCCCGCCGCGCATCGTCGACCGTCGCCACGTACTCCGGAACGCGCTCCTGCCGGTCGACGACGATCATCGGCCTCCAGGTCGGGATCCTGCTCGGCGGAGCCGTGCTCACCGAGACCGTGTTCGCCATCCCGGGCATGGGATCGTGGCTCAAGGAGGCGATCTTCAACCACGACTACCCGGTGTTGCAGGGCGGGATCCTCTTCCTCGCGTTCGTGTTCGTGATCGTGAACCTGCTCGTCGACATCGCGTACGGGATGATCAACCCGAGGATCCGGGTGAGCTGATGTCTCTCGCCGAGATCGAAGACAGGGCGATCGAGCACGCAGCACCTGCCGAGCGGGCTGTGGCGCGGAGGCGGCGCGGCGCGTACGCCGCAACCCGGGGGCGATCGTCGGGTTCTCGGTCGTGGTGCTCTTCGTCTTCGTCGGCGATCTTCGCGCCGCTGCTCGCGCCGTACTCGCCGACCGACCAGAACCTTGCGCTGCTCGCGAACGGCTGCTGCCCGGGCCCGTCGTGGAGCCATCCGATGGGGGTGGACGAGCTCGGCCGCGACGAGCTCTCACGTGTTCTCTACGGCGCCCGCTACTCGCTCGTCATCGGCGTCGTATCGGTCGCGGTGGGCCTCTCGATCGGGCATGCTGCTCGGGGCGATCGCCGGTGGAATCGGCGGGGCTGCCGACTCCATCGTCATGCGCATGATGGACATCATGCTCGCGATCCCGGGCCTCCTGCTCGCGATCGGGATCGTGGCGCTGCTGGGGCCAGGGCTCGTGCCCGTGATGATCGCCGTGGGCGTGGCAAACGTCCCCATCTTCTCGCGGCTCGCTGCGCGGAACGATCCTCGGTCAGAAGGAGACCGACTACGTGCTCGCGGCCCGGTCGGTCGGCGTTCGTCGCCGAAGCATCCTCACACGCACATCCTCCCGAACTCGATCTCACCGGTGATCGTGCCGGCACGCTCGCGATGGCGACCGCCATCATCGACGTAGCCGGGCTCGGGTTTCTCGGGTTGGGCCCGCAGGATCCGTCGACCCCGGAGTGGGGGACGATGCTCACCAACGCGAACGCGTACCTTTCGACGGCCCCGTTCCTGGCGCTGTTCCCGGTCTCGCGATCGTGCTCGTCGTGCTCGGGTTCAACCTGATCGGCGACGGGCTCCGGGAGGCGCTCGACCCGAAGCTGCGCGGGCGCATCTGATGGCCGGGCATCTGCTCTCGGTCGAGGATCTCCAAGTGCCGGTTTGGACCGATCGCGGAACGATCCATGCGGTCAACGGCGTCTCGTTCGAGATTGCCGCCGGGGAGACGCTCGGGATCGTGGGTGAGTCCGGCTGCGGCAAGTAGAAAGCGTCACGTCGCTCGCGATCCTCGGCATCCTGCCGCGCGCCGGCAAGGCCACCCAAGGCACCGCTCACTTCGAGGGTCGCGACCTTCTCACACTGCCCGACCGCGAACT